>NZ_JBHFQE010000001.1:0-1732866 GCF_041949915.1 Shouchella sp. JSM 1781072 | reverse complement strand
CAAGATGAGATTTCCCATGGCGTAAGCCAGTAAGACCCCTTAGAGATGATGAGGTTGATAGGTCAGAAGTGGAAGTGTGGCGACACATGGAGCGGACTGATACTAATCGGTCGAGGGCTTATCCTAATTTTTCTTGACGTGAGTTTGATTTCTAGATTTAGTTTTGAAAGAATCGATGATTCTTTTCATAGTCTGGTGGCAATAGCAAAGAGGTCACACCCGTTCCCATGCCGAACACGGTCGTTAAGCTCTTTTGCGCCGATGGTAGTTGGGGGCTTCCCCCTGTGAGAGTAGGACGTTGCCAGGCTTACTTAACTAAATTTTCCACAGTAGCTCAGTGGTAGAGCTATCGGCTGTTAACCGATCGGTCGCAGGTTCGAATCCTGCCTGTGGAGCCATAGCTGGAGAGCTGTCCGAGCTGGCCGAAGGAGCACGATTGGAAATCGTGTAGGCGGTGTAAAACCGTCTCGAGGGTTCGAATCCCTCGCTCTCCGCCAGATCTTATTCTTATGAATACATACACGTACTACATTTTCACTGGCCCGTTGGTCAAGCGGTTAAGACACCGCCCTTTCACGGCGGTAACACGGGTTCGAATCCCGTACGGGTCACCATCTTTAATGAACTTGCATATTATATTGGAGGATTAGCTCAGCTGGGAGAGCACCTGCCTTACAAGCAGGGGGTCGGCGGTTCGATCCCGTCATCCTCCACCATTAAGTTTTTCCAATCAGGAAGATGTGTTTCATTACTAATGTACATTATCTAAATCCTTTGTAACGACGCGGGGTGGAGCAGTCTGGTAGCTCGTCGGGCTCATAACCCGAAGGTCGGTGGTTCAAATCCGCCCCCCGCAACCAAAAAATGGTCCGGTAGTTCAGTTGGTTAGAATGCCTGCCTGTCACGCAGGAGGTCGCGGGTTCGAGTCCCGTCCGGACCGCCATTTTTTTAAAAAGCCATACATATGTTTATGGCTCAGTAGCTCAGTTGGTAGAGCAACGGACTGAAAATCCGTGTGTCGGCGGTTCGATTCCGTCCTGAGCCACCACTTACTTTTGCCGGTCTAGCTCAATTGGTAGAGCAACTGACTTGTAATCAGTAGGTTGGGGGTTCAAGTCCTCTGGCCGGCACCACTGAAAAAGTTGTTGACAAAACCAACGGTTTTAGGTAAGATAAGTATTGTCTTTTCAAAGTGGAGGGGTAGCGAAGTGGCTAAACGCGGCGGACTGTAAATCCGCTCCCTCCGGGTTCGGCGGTTCGAATCCGTCCCCCTCCACCATTTTTAAGGGGTATAGTTTAATGGTAAAACGAAGGTCTCCAAAACCTTTGATGTGGGTTCGATTCCTACTACCCCTGCCAATTTTTAAAAATATGGCGATCGTGGCGAAGTGGTTAACGCACCGGATTGTGGTTCCGGCATTCGTGGGTTCGATTCCCATCGGTCGCCCCATTATTGGGCTATAGCCAAGCGGTAAGGCAACGGATTTTGATTCCGTCATTCCCTGGTTCGATCCCAGGTAGCCCAGCCATTTATATGCGGAAGTAGTTCAGTGGTAGAACACCACCTTGCCAAGGTGGGGGTCGCGAGTTCGAATCTCGTCTTCCGCTCTTTATTTTGCCAAGGCGGTATAGCCAAGTGGTAAGGCAGGGGTCTGCAAAACCCTTATCACCGGTTCAAATCCGGTTACCGCCTCCAATAGTTTCATAGAATGAGATGGTCCTTACATACATGCCGGGGTGGTGGAATTGGCAGACACACAGGACTTAAAATCCTGCGATTGGTGACAATCGTGCCGGTTCAAGTCCGGCCCTCGGCACCATTTCTTTGTACAAGCGCCCGTAGCTCAATTGGATAGAGCGTCTGACTACGGATCAGAAGGTTAGGGGTTCGACTCCTCTCGGGCGCGCTTTTAAAAACCAGCTTACATTAAGCTGGTTTTTTGTTTTTTTAATTATTGCTTCTCTATAATATTGCATCTTAAAAGGGATAAAAACATTATTAGGAGAAGCTTCATTCTAATGAAGAGGACGTTACTTGAAAAAGGGTTTTGGCGCATAGTTCTATGATCCTCATTACCAAGCTATAAAGAAGAAGTGCTGTTACTATCGATAGAAAACCCTACAGCAAGAAAAGAATGTCTTTGTTTAACAGGACAAGCACATATAAGAATTAATGAAGAGATTTAGTTAGATAATAAATGAACTAGCAAAGACGGGGGTAATCATGCTGATGGATCTAGTTTTGTTACACTAACTGTGATGAAAATTACTAAGCCTTACTGAAACAGTTAAAGATATGAGCCTATAGTGGACTTTACAAAATATAGATAAAAATTAGAAGAACAGGCCGAGAAGCATCTCCTTTTTGGTAAATGGTTTATTCAATTTCAACATTATGTTCCTCAGCTAATAAACCCAGTTCTTCTCTATACTGAAGAACGATTGAGCTAGCCTCATCTAATAGTTTATTTGCTTGTTCCATATCAGCAAATTCTCCTGACTCTATAAATTGAGCTGTCTGTTCATAACCGTCTAATCGAATCATAGCACCCTCAATATATTGATTATGCAAATTTGTTACCTCAGTGGTATCTGGGTCAACAGCTTCCAGGTCCGTTATAAAATCGCGATAAGGTGCAATAATATTCTCGTTTAAAAAGTTTATTGCTTCGGTATCCTCTAAACCCCCTTGAACCTCGTCAAAGTTTGCCATAATGTCTAATTCAGTTTGGTAAAGCGCATCCATCTCATCAGAATTAAGGTATTGAATAAGGTCATCTTGTACATGATTACTGCATCCAGATATAAATAAAAAACTTAACGTTAATGAACATGTAAAAATAAATCTTTTCATAAAAGCCACCCTTTCTATGTAATGGTAAAATTAAGGTAATTTCTTTTGCAATACCCTTACTTTATAAACACAAAACTTTTGAAAAGCTATTGACGAAGTGAACTATGAATGGTATATTATTATTTGTCGATAAGTTGTTTATGCCGGTGTGGCGGAATTGGCAGACGCGCACGACTCAAAATCGTGTTCCTCTGGAGTGCCGGTTCGACCCCGGCCACCGGTATCGTGAAATGTTGATATTGTAGTACTTAAAGCTGTTTTTCCTTTATGGAGAAGCAGTTTTTTTGTATTCATGGACATTTTTTCAAGCAACGAATTTTACGAGAACTCGGAAAATTGTTGATTAAAAGAAAATTAATGTGTTAGGCTTGAATAACAATAGAAGAGCGTTGTTCAGTAAAAGAGTACGGGATCGGCTAGACATTTAATGAAAGTAGCGTTGTTAGATACAGAGAGGATTACGATTTCTACTTCAGAGTAGATAAAAGCTAAATGCTTTATAAAAGTTTACAGACGTTTGGTGACTCAGTAATAGAAGAAATTTGGTCACGTTAAGGTTTACTAGTCTAACGTATGTAGCCGGCGTCTCAACAGATGTATTTCACATAAAACTATTAAAAAGGGAGTGTCCGGTGTGGCGTTTCTTATCCTCATGATTGGTGTATTTTTAATAATTTCTATTAAAGAAAAGGGAGTTTCTCTCTTTAAGAATAAAGCTTTGGATTTCATACATCTTACTTTTTACGTTTTGACTATAGGTTTATATGTCGTAAACAGCTCATTCGTTCAGTTCGTTCCTACTATACTATTGGTCTACGTATCAATTTTATTAGTGGTTCCAGTGTTCGTTACGTTTTTAAAGTGCAAAGATATCTTGACACATAATAAGAAACAAGAGGGTGGTTAAAACCACGCTCTATTTATGTGTAGGAACTATTATTTGATTAAAAATGAAAAAAGCAGAGGCTTCAGAGATCAAGATAATTCCACTACTTGGGAAGCGCCAGGTGGTCAAGTAGAAATTGGCGAACCGTTAGATGAGGTTTTGTGTAGAGAAGTGCTAGAGGAGACTGGGATTATTATTGCGCCAATTGGAATTACAGGGATTTATTATAATGCAACGGATGCGCTTTTATCAGTCGTGTTTAAAGCTCGTTTTGTTAGCGGCGATATACGTATTCAGCCAGAGGAAATTAAGGAAGCAGCGTTTGTTACGCTCACGAATGATACAATTCATCAATTTATAACGCGACCACATATGCGGTCTCGGACCATTGACTGTATGAATGCTACAAATTTTGTACCGTATGAAACGTGGAAAGTAAGTCCTTTCGAATTATTAAGTCGTTAAGATAACTGATCGCTACATAGAAAGTAGGGAACAAGATGATCGTTTGGTTCAAACATTTGCCTGAAATAAGCATGGATACCGCTGAGTGGAAACCAGTTATAACAAATAGTTGGTTTCGTACACATTTTATGAAGTTTGTTTATACGCTTCAGGTTCTTTTTTTGCTTAGTAGCTATTTCCTTAGTCTTTCCATTCCAACTGTTTACCTCGTATTGATTGCTATCAGCGTTTTTATTGTCCATGAAATCATTCATATCCTTGTTGTGTATAAGAAAGGTGATATTAGTCTTACATTTAGTCAATTCTTTTTCTGGCTGCATACGAATGCTACACTTTCAAAGTCTAGGTTTTGGTGGTTCATGACGTTGCCTTTTATTCTGTTAACGGTCTTACCTCTTATTTTATCTTTTTTTGTACCTTCAGATCTGAGGGGAATTTTTCTATTTATAAGCTGGTTTAATGCAATCGTGTCGGCGTCTGATCTTTTTAATTCTGTATTGATTGCGCTAAAGCCTAGGGGTTCTGAATTTTGCAGGGGGGTTTATCGAGTGCAGCCAACAAAGTGGGCTCGTTAGGATGAATCTTCTTTGCTTTTATCACGCTTGTAAATAGCACGCATCGTTGCCGCTAGGAAGGTAGCAGCTGCAATCGCCACGACTAATGGACAGCCTGTTGTTATGTCGTCAAAAATTAAAAAGAGAAGAATAAGTGCACATGTTGGTCCAAGGGCGTAAAGGAGTCCGTAAACAAATGGGTTTTTCATTTTCATGTCTTCACCTCTAAGAATACCTACCCGACAGAAGAGCTTTCAAACGTTAAAAAAGAAATTTTGTTCAAATATAACGAAAAATTTAAACAATCCGCTTACATATGACGAATGAACTATGATAGACTGCTAATTGTAGGAAATTATACACGTTAGTAAAGCAAGCTGTTTAGGGGGATATTTAGTGAGAAAAGGTATGATTATTCTATCTATCTTTGTAATAATAGGTATCGTAGGTGTTGCAGAATTTTATTTTGGACAAAGTGCTCTAGAACGTTTTTCGGGAACGGATGAAGCTGGAGGAGAGGAAGCAAGTACATCGGCGTTGTCTGAAATGAACGGTGAAGACGATGATTCCGATGAAATTGTGCTGACAGCTTCCGTTGATGAGGAATTACATGATTTGTTTCCCGAAACGATGTCAGAGCGTGATATGCAGGAAGCGATTCATTTTATGACCCATGGACTTGTGGAAGCCGAGAAAAAGTGGGGGAAGGTTCAGCTGACGGAAGAACGAATTGAATGGTTATATAATCTAGCAACAGAGAGAGAGAGTCTGAATTCACGCACGGAGATCGGTACGTAGAACTATTAAGTAGGTGGAACGAAGGCGACTTTAGCCATGCGGTAGAAGACCATAATTTTATTTGGAAGTTATGGGGAGGAACAGTTGGTGAAGCGACTCGCTTATTAACCCCCTCAGAAGTAGAAGCGTATAACGAAGAACACTTTTAAGAGAAAAAGCATAATCTGCGCTAGTCAGATTATGCTTTGTTTTATGATGCAGCAACATCTTCATCGACTGTCGATGTCTTTGCATTATTTGGCAAGGTGATAAATTTGGTCAAGAATGCTCCTACTAAGTGAAGTCCAGCGATTAACCAAATTAAACCAGCAACGCCTATTACATCGAAAAAGATGCCAACAAGAAGGGGACCAACGAACACACATAGTCCTGCTCCTAAGTTTAGGATCGCCATAGCTGCGCCTTTGTCTTCTTTTACGAGTGATGGGACTAGGGCAGAAAGTGGGACATAGCCTGCGATACAAGCGCCCCATAAGATCCCAACGATTTGCATGGCGACTAAATTACCGCCAGTTAGAGCAGGTGTATAAAAGAATAAGACGGTAAACACAGCACAACCGACTCCACCGAACCAGATGACGGTGTTCCGCCAGCCAAACCGGTCTCCGATCATTCCAGATAATAAGTTTACAGCAATGTTTGAAAGAAAAATTGTTCCCCATAGACTAAGCCATGCAGACGTACTAATGCCATATTCGATCGCAAAGTATGTAGGAATAAAGACTGGAAAGGCATATTGACCTGTTTGATTGATAATACGAACAATCCCAGCAATCCCCACTTTCGGTTCTTTCTTTATAATTGTAATCCCTTTCAAAAGTTCCTTTAACTTTGACTCATTTTCTTTTTTCTCAGGACGTATAATCTTGTCTCGGTTAATGACAAGAGCAAAGAAAGCACCTAGTGCAATAAAGAGTAATGCACTCCATAGTGTATTAATGTGACCGAGGTTTTCAATCGCCCAAATGGAGTAATATGCGCCAATGACATTTAGTCCGCCTGTAAAGACAAACCAAAACCAGCCTACAGCTGCACCAAGTTGTTTTTGTGGTGTCCGGTAAGCAATCCAGACGAGAAATCCATATGCGAATAATGGATAACCAAAACCGCGCAGGGCGTATGTAATGAGCATTAACGGATAGTTTAAATTTTCGATTGCGAATCCTACAAAGCCAATTG
Source organism: Shouchella sp. JSM 1781072 (assembly GCF_041949915.1). Lineage (NCBI taxonomy): Bacteria > Bacillati > Bacillota > Bacilli > Caryophanales > Bacillaceae > Shouchella > Shouchella sp. JSM 1781072. The sequence goes on along the minus strand of NZ_JBHFQE010000001.1, from coordinate 1,726,130 downwards.
TACCGATGACATATAATAATACACCGAGAAACATCGTCTTCTTTGCACCTAGTGCTTCAAAAAGGGTGCCAGAAAACCATGAGGAGATGGCAATGGTCACTCCATAGGCTGTAAAGAGGTAGGCTGATTGTTGGACAGTCAATCCTTGTTCAACAAGATAGGGACTAAGCCAGCCAATTTCTAATCCGTCTCCAACCATAAATAACATAACACCGACATACCCCCACACAAGGTGGGAAGGTAAGCCGATTTTGTTTACGAAATTTGACATGTGTGCTCCTCCTTTGGAGTGGATTTGTGCGTTAAGGTTTTAAAATAATCTTTAAAGATTTAGAACCGTTCTTCATAAGTTCAAAGCCTTCTGCAAAATCATCCAAAGCTAGTTGATGCGTCACTACGCCTTCTGTAGGCAAATCTCCATTTGAAATACCGTCAATGACTAGTGGGTAACAATACGGTCCCAAGTGCGAACCAAGAACATCCAGTTCTTTACGATCACTAATAATACTCCAATCAACGGTTACGGGGTCTTTAAACACGCTGAATTCCACAAAGCGACCGAGTTTACGAATCATACTCAATCCTTGTTCAACAGACTTAGGATGCCCGGTTGCTTCAATGTAAACGTCACATCCATATCCTTCTGTCATCTCTTTAATAATGCTAACCACATCATCTTTGGCAGGGTTAAGAACGATATCAGCCCCAAATTTCTTCGCCAGTTCAAGCCTCTCGTCGATCAAGTCAAGAACTACTAGTGTTTTTGCACCAGATTTTTTAGCTGCACCAATCATTCCAAGGCCTAATGTTCCTGCTCCTGAAAGGACAACGGTGTCACCAAGCTCAATTCTACCGCGGTTAACAGCGTGCATACTGCATGCATAAGGCTCAATTAAGATTGCTTTTTCAATAGGAAGTTTATCAGGTACTTTGTAGTTGATCGCTTCTTTTGTAAACTTCATATATTCAGCCATTGAACCGTTTACATTGTTTTGGAAGCCATATAAATCGTGTTTTTCGCACATCCAGTATTGTCCGCGATTGCAGAACCGACATGCCCAACAAGGAACAATTTGCTCAGAGATAATTCGATCACCAATTTCGTAATCTGTGACAGCGTCTCCTTTGGCTACAACATGTCCAATAAACTCATGTCCGGGTATCATCGGTGCTTTTATATAAGCAGGCTGCGTCTCATCTCCCCAAAAACTTGGAGCTCCTTCAAATGCTTTAATATCACCTGCACAAATTCCGGTTGCTTCGACTTTCACAATAATTTCTTTATCGTTTTCTAAGGTCGGAACATCGACTTCTTCTAAGCGATAGTCTTTTGGACCGTAAGCAACAACGGCTTTCATTTTTTCTGCAATTTGGTTACACATAATTGCATTCCTCCATTTTAAGTGAGAATGTCTTTATAACAAAAAGCATGTATATGTAAATCGCATTTTGTTAAAAACTCAGAATAATAACAAATGAAAGTAAAGCAAAAAATACAGTAAGCGTTTTCATTCATTTGTTCCTTAAATCATAACACCATTACAATGGATGTCAATAATTTTTATTGTTTACTTTTGATTATTTTCATATTATGACTTTTTCATATACAATAAGCATAGGTTTCGCAAATATAGTAAACTAATGTAAGGCGTGCAATGTAGATAAAGGTGGGTCACATGATGAATAAAATGTTTATGACGGAACGAAGAGATTCAATAATGACTGCATTAAAAGATAAAAAACGAATCACAGTGAAAGAATTATCTACCGAACTAAAAGTATCTGAAGCAACGTTACGAGCGGATTTGAATGAATTAGAAAAGCTAGGGAAGTTAGAGCGTACGCATGGAGGGGCAATCTTATTAGAAGATCTACCTCCAGTAAGTGAAGTGGAGACAAGCTTTACGTATCGTCAAGCACAAAACACAGTAGAAAAAACGCTCCTTGCACAAGAAGCGAGCAAATTTTTAAGCGATGGCGACTGTATTTTGCTAGACGCAAGCTCAACCGCACTAGAACTTGCAAAGATCTTAAACAACATGTCGTTACGATTAACGGTTGTTACGAGCGGTATTTACACGGCTTTAGAACTTCGAGATCATGATTCCATAACGGTAATCTTATTAGGCGGTGTTCTAAGAAAAAATTCAAGTTCATTAGAAGGCGTTCTTGGTATATCTATCTTGGACCAAATCAATGTGGATTACTTTTTCACATCAGCAAATGGATTCTCACTACATGCTGGATTAACGGACTTTAATGTGTATGAAGTAGAGCTGAAAAAGAAAATGGTCGAAAAAGTTCACAAAGTCGTTGCGCTTATCGATGCAACAAAAATAGGGAAAACATCCATCTCAACGTTTGCAGAGATAAGGAATATCTCTTCAATCATCACAAATAAAGACATTACAGGTGAATTAAAAACGGTTTTAGAACGCGAAAAGGTAGACATTATCAATGTTAAATGATCATAAACGATAATAAACAAAAGTAAACGATTGACAAACTGAACGCAATTGTGTGAAAATGAACCCAAGAATTTGAAAGGGGTTACAATGTATGAAGATTGCAATTGGCTCAGACCACAATGCGTTCGAATTAAAAGAAGAATTAAAACAATTTATGATAAATAACGGGTTTAATGTTGAGGATTATGGCTGTTATTCATGTGAAGCGGTTGATTATCCAGATGTTTCTTTTCGAGTTGCTGATGATATTAAAAGCGGGAAGGTCGATAGAGGTGTGCTTGTATGTGGTACAGGGATTGGTGTCGCAATCGCAGCAGGAAAAGTCCCAGGAATTCGAGCTGCTTTGTGCCATGATACTTACTCTGCAGAAAGAGCACAATTAAGTAATAATGCGCAAATTATTACCATGGGCGCAAAAATTATTGGACCTGAGGTAGCAAAAAAAGTGTTAGAGGTATATTTAAACGTTCAGTTTGAAGGTGGCGCGTCAGCTCGAAAAATTCAACAGATTACCGATCAAGAAGACATCTATATTCAGCAAGAAAGCAGGTCATAGATATGAAAAAACTCGTAAACGATCCAGATTATGTTGTCGACGAAATGATAGAAGGCTATGTAAAAGCATTCCCACAGCAGATTGCCCGTGTAGGAAAAAGCGGCAGAGCGCTCGTATCAAAAGCAGCGTTAGATACGGAAGGGAAAGTTGGCGTCGTTATAGGAGGGGGTTCAGGTCATGAGCCTGCTTTTATGGGCTATATTGGTGAAGGGATGGCTGACGGTGTAGCCGTTGGGAATATTTTTGCTTCTCCGCCGCCACAACCAATTTTGGAAGCAACAGAAGCGATAAATAAAGATGCTGGAATGATTTACATCTATGGGAATTATGCTGGAGATATTATGAACTTTGGAATGGCATCTGATTTAGCCGACCTTGAGCATGATATTCATGTACACTCTATTGTTGTGCGCGACGATGTGGCCTCCGCTCCAGCAAGTGAAAAGCATAAGCGCAGAGGAATTGCGGGTGAATTTTTTATTACAAAAGTAGCTGGCGCTGCTTCTGCAAAGGGAGACTCTGTAGAAGAAGTCGTTCGCAAAACAACAAAAGCAAATGAATGGGTTCGAAGTATGGGCGTTGGTTTATCTCCATGTTCATTGCCACAGACTGGGCAACCTAGTTTTCATTTAGAAGACAATGAGATGGAGATTGGCTTAGGTCATCACGGTGAACCGGGGATTGAAAAAGGGCCTTTAGCGACAGCTGATGAAGTGACTGACCGTCTTGTCAACGATATTTTAGCGGATGTGGAATTAAAGAAAAACGACGAAGTAGCGGTCTTAATAAACGGGTTAGGTTCAACGACGCATATGGAATTGTATATTATGTTCCGTCGTGTGGAGCAACGTTTAAGTGAACGTGGGATTCACATCTTTAAAAGTTATGTCGGGAATTATAGTACGTCACTTGAAATGGGTGGAAGTTCCATTACGATTATGAAAGTAGATGAAGAGTTAAAAGAATGTATGCAGGCACCAGCAAATTGCCCAATGTATGCTCAAGTTTAACTAGAGGAGTGATGAAAAATGAAAGCGATTGATTTTAAAAATGCGCTCATCGCCATGCAAGAACGAATGGTACAAGAACGCGATTATCTATGTGAACTTGACCGTCAATTAGGCGATGGTGACCACGGTGTCACAATGGTCATTGGTTGGAAGGCGATTGGAAAGCAAGTGGTGGAACTAACTAATGAGACTGACATTAGCGTTATTTGTAAAGAAGTGGCGATGACATTCCTTAATGCAGTTGGTTCATCTGTTGGACCTTTGTACGCAACGGGATTCTTACAGGCTGGAAAAGGGTTGAAGGGAGTAGAGGAGCTCTCCCTAACAGATGTAAAATCGTTCTGGATTGCTTTCTCAGAAGGGATTGAATATCGTGGTGGTGCAAAAATTGGCGATAAAACGATGGTGGATACGTTAGCACCCCTAGCAGCATTTTTACGGGATTCGGAGAAAGACTTTGATATGGATGGTGCGCTTGCTGCGGCAAGAGAAGGAATGGAGTTGACGAAGCAGATGCATTCAAACGTAGGTCGTTCTAGCCGTTTAGGTGATCGTTCAGTTGGGGCAATTGATCCTGGTGCTGCTTCTGCATTCTTTTTATTCGAGACGTTCTGTGAGTCAATTCGTGCACTAGAAAAAGTATAAAGGTGTGATGAAATGAGAGACCTTGTTTTTTCGATGGCCAATGTAACAGAAGTGGCTGCTGTATCGTCGTATCCTTGGATTGGGAAAGGGAATAAGATAGAGGCTGATCGAGCCAGCACGGAAGCAATGCGTCAAGCGTTGAACAAAATCTCCTTTAATGGGCGTATCGCGATCGGAGAAGGGGAAATGGATCAAGCGCCGATGTTATTTATTGGCGAAAAAGTAGGAACCGGTCAAGGGGAATGCATTGATCTTGCTGTTGATCCATTAGATGGCACGACTCCTTTTTCAAAAGGGCAAGGCGACTGTATAGCGGTACTGGCTGGAGCCCCAAGCGGAAAACTGCTTCATGCGCCTGATATGTACATGAAAAAAATTGCCGTTGGTCCTGAAGCAAAAGGACAAATTCATTTAGATGCTCCAATTGAAGACAACATTAGAGCCGTTGCCAAAGCCAAACAGAAGTCACTCCATGATGTAACCGTTATTGTACAGGATCGACATCGGCATACTGACTTGGTTGAGCGAGCACGAGCAATAGGTGCAAAAGTCAAATTGTTTCAAGAAGTCGATGTGACGGCTGCTTTAGCGCCATGTTTACCGCGATTACATGTAGACTTGTTTATTGGTACAGGTGGTGCACCCGAAGGCGTCGTTGCGGCAGCTGCCATTCGCTCTTTAGAAGGAGACTTTCAAGGGCGTTTACTACCGGAGAATAACGAGGAGTTTGCTCGTTGTAAACGAATGGGGCTTGAAAATCCGACGCAACTTTTACAGCTTGATGATTTAGTCGCTTCAGATGATTGTTTCTTCGTGGCAACAGGGGTCACAGATGGGTTACTTGTAAATGGCGTTAGTCCAGCGCAAGGTGATCAACTGCTAACGGAAACGTTTATGGTGGATGGCGTTCATAAAAGCATTCGCATTTTACAAACAACACATTCGCCAAAGCGATTGAGCCATACGTGAACATTCTTGCTTCCCCAGACGAGCGCCTGCTTGATCTGGGGTTTTTTTTGAATCTTTTTTTAAGCCGTTTCGTAAAATAGAACATACGGAGGGGTTGAAATGGACTTTTATATTAAACAACGAATCTTTTCTTTTCGGGATCAGTTTACGGTTTTCAATGGTGAAAAGAGCCCGGTCTATAAAGTGGACGGGAAGTTTTTTTCAATTGGTAATCAATTGGCGATCACAACAACAGAAGGAACGCCAGTCTTGCAGATTAAACAACAGGTGATGTCGTTTATGCCTCGTTATGCAATTTTGAACGAAGAAAAAGAATTATGTGTGGTGGCGAAAAAAATGAGTTTTTTTCGAGCTCGTTATCAAATTGAACCACTTAATTGGTCGATTGAAGGAAGTTTGTTTGATCATCATTATGCTGTCAAAGATGGAAACAACGAAATTATGTCGGTTGAGAAGCAATGGTTAAGTTGGGGGGATACGTATCATCTTCATGTTCAAGATCCTAAGCATGAAACGATTAGTATTGCGCTAATGATTGTTCTCGATATGGTTCATCACCAAAATAAAAATAACAACTAAATTCCTTAGATGATAAGTAAAACAAATCAATTGCACTCATTTTTTTGAGCGTTACCTATGACGTATCTTTCGCTATACTTAGTTCATAGGAGGCGATCAGATTGCGTGCTGTTACGTTAGATAAGAAAGGTGAAGTCATTGTTTCAGAGAATGTAAAACCTGAGCCTGGAGCGAGGGAAGTAAGAATAAGAGTCGTAATGTCGAGCTTGAATTTTGCTGACTTAAAACAAATCAGGTCAGGTTCGAAAGCTGTATTAGGGTTGGATTGTGTAGGGATCGTTGAGAAAGTTGGCGACAAGGTATCTAAAGTGAAGACAGGCGATCGCGTCATGGCATTTCCTTTTACAAGTGGACATGCAGAGTTTGCGATTGCGACGGAGGCTCTTGTGTTTCCGATTTCAGCTGAGATTGGGTGGGAACAGGCTGCCGCGGCACCGATTGTAACCTTTCTTAGTTATTTTTTAACGCAAAAAATTCATAAGCTTCTCCCGGAAGATACAATGATTGTTCATGCTGCTTCAGGCGGGGTAGGGACAACGATCATTCAATTAGCAAAAAATTTAGGCGTACAAACGATTATTGGTACGGTAGGGAATCTCAGCAAAGCAGCTGCTGTTTATAACGCAGGAGCGACTCATGTATTTACGTATAATGCGTTTAAAGAAGAGACGCTACATGTGACAAATAATGTTGGTGTTTCAGTTGTTTTTGATAGTGTTGCTGGTCAAGTTACGCAAGATAGTTTAGATGTCCTCGCTCGTTTTGGAACACTGATTCAATTTGACAATGCGAGCGGCCAACGAAGTGTATTTACAAATGTGGATGTACATAAAAGCTGTCGAACAATAAAAGGATTTAGCTTCGGAACGACCCGTAAGTACCGACCAAATGTAGTAGAAGAAATCGCCGCTGATGTACTAAATTTACTAGAAAAGAGAGAGTTAGTACTAGCGACAGATAAAACCTTTTTATTAGCAGATGCTCAAGAAGCGTATGCGTATGTAAAAAGTCGACACCATACAGGAAAAGTTTTGTTAAAAATAAGTGAATTAGGGAAATGAAAAAAGTACAACAACGAATATCGTTGTTGTACTTGTGATTAGGAAATATTACTCATTCAGAGCTTGTTCTAATGTCTCGACATTGCTTCTCATTAAGGAGAAATAGTCTTCATCGTTCTCTTTATCTATTTCTGTTAGCGATTCAAGTGGATGGATTTGCAGTGCTTCAGCGTCTAAATGATCTTGAACAATTTCAGATACCCGTGGCGTAATGTTTGGTTCAAATAAAACGTAATGTAAGCCCAGTTCTTGCGCTTTTTCAACCGTTTGAATAAGCTCTGTTTGCGATGGTTCACTTGTTGGTGAAATTCCAGCAATACCGATTTGGTTTAATCCATAGCGCTGCTCCCAATACCCATAGCCGGCATGTGAGACAATAAATGTATCGTGTGTAGCTGTTTCAACTGTATTAACGAATGCTTCATCTAATTCATGGAATTGCGCTTCAAGTGCTTGAAAATTTTCATTAAAATAGTCTTCTTGTTCAGGCATTAGTTCAGTGAGTGTGTCTCTTATACTTTGGGCGATTTCAATGGAACGAATCGGGTCTAACCAGACATGGGGATCATAATCTCCATGATTATGGTCATGGTCATCATGATCGTCAATGATAATTTGAACAGTATCACTTGTTGCACTCACTTCTTCGTTTTCGTCATATTGGACCGCTTGAACATGTAGACCATTATGATTGGTTGTGAAAGAATACTCATTAGTAGGCTCTTCTGTCACTCGATCCCAATTTTCGTTATCCGTACTTGTGTACCAATACCAATCCCCTTCATCATCGACAGTTAATGTAGCACTATCGTCACTATGGTAATGGTCTTGAATTCCGTTTATTTGCACATCTCCTTCATTAACAAGTGGAGAAATGTCATGCTCATCGCCATGCTCGTGGTCATGATCACTAGGGATTAAGTGGGTTTGTGCACTACCTTCTAAAATGTGAACATCTTGGTTTTCAATAGCAGATAAAATGCTATCAGCAAAAGGTTCAAGTTCTGCGCCGTTATAAATAAAGATGTCGGCATCAGCGACTTCAATCATTTCTTGAGGGGTCGGTTCATATGTGTGAGCGTCTGCTCCTGCAGGGACGATGTTTTCAACATCAACATAATCTCCTCCAATCGCAGTCGTCCAATCTTGATAAGGAAAAATAGATGTTTTTATAAGTAATTGTTCTGTATGGTCATCAGTTCCTTGGTCGTTGCCACATGCAGCAAGCATTGCTGTAACAGATAGACTAACTGTTAGTAATAATGTTTTCTTCATCTTGCGCTCCTAACCGTAAGAATTACGTTTTGTGTAATCCACTGCATTATATCGTAATCGTTCTTATTTGTGAAGGGGTAAGCTCGAATGATTTGCATGGGAGGTGTAATAGTTGGAAAGAGTCATTGCACATCGCGGGTTTTCTAGCCTTTATCCTGAAAATACGCTGAAGGCTTTTGAAGAAGCGATAAAATGTGGGTGTCGAACGATTGAATTCGATGTGCACTTAAGTTCTGACAATATCCCGGTTGTTATACATGATGAAAAAGTCAATCGAGTAACGAATGGGTCTGGTTATGTAAAGGATTTAAGTGTAAAAGCATTAAAAGAATTAAGCGTGTTTGAAACTGGAAAAATTCCAACGTTGCACGAGACGCTCTTGTTCTTAAAGGGAAGAGCCAAGCCAATTATTGAATTAAAAGGCCTATCGACTAATCAACATTTAGAAAAAAAAGTTCTAGAGAGCTTAAATAAAGTAGGCATGATGAAAGAAGCACAACTCATTTCGTTTGATCTGGAGAAAATTGATTTCGTACGAGAATTGTGTTCAGACGTTCAATTAGGCTATATACAACGTCGACCGACACATGCAATTTTTTCAAGAATGAAGCAAAATCAAGTTGGGGTGCTTACGATAAATTATCGCTTTTTTACCAATCGTTTTGCAAAAAGATGTGCCCAAGAAGGTGTGCGATTAGTTGTGTATCATTTAACAAAAACTAGACAAATAAAAAGATGTTTACGTTATGAGCACGTTTCAGTCACAATTAAAGCGCTTGATAAAGGAGGGGCGTTCGTTTAAAACAACCAAAGTCCGGGTAGGAAGTACTATAGACAAAAGTATGTTGTGGAGGGCTATACATTGAAAAAAATGACGTGGTTACTCGTTGCGCCAGCTAGCACACTGATGCTTGTGGCATGTGGCGGAGACGAAACTGGTGGAGAAGCTGGAACGGAAGACGCGAATACGAATGAAGAGGTTCAAGAAAACGAATCCCTTTCAATTGAAGAAGTGTTGCAACGGACTGAGGATGCAATGAATGACGTTAATAGTTTTAGAACTGAAATGGACATGACCTACGATGTAGAGGCTGACGGTGAAGATGGAAATGAATCGATGCAGGTTGGATTAAATACGATGATTGATGCAATCGCCGATCCCCTTGCATTTGAAATGAGTACAACGATATCTGCCTCAGAGCTTGGCGTTGATATAGGAATGGATCAGTATTTTGTCGATGGAAACTTTTATATGCAAAGTCCATTAGGTGGAGAATGGATGAGTATGGACATTAGCGACGAAATGGAAATGGAAGAGGAGCTTCAAGTTGATGAGCAAGAGCAACTACAAATGTTGCGCGACATGATGGACCAAATTGAGATGACGGAAGAAGACAACACCTACGTGATTTCAATGGAAGGAAATAACGAAGAGGTTCAAGAGCTTATTTATTGGTATATGGATATGGGAGGTCAAAATGAAATGGCTCTCCCTCAAGAAGAGCTTGAGATGATGATGGAAAACATGGAGATTGAAAATATGAGTTATTCTCTTGTTATCGACCAAGAGACTTTCCGTCAACAATCAGTAGTTATGAATGTAGACATGATGATGGAGGAAGATGGCGAATCGATGAGTTTCACAATGGATATAGACGGGACCTATTCCATGTATAATGAAATTGATTCCATTGATATTCCTGATGAAGTTATCGAGAATTCCGTTGATCTTGGGGAAGAATTTGGTGACTTTAACATTGATGAAACAGATGATATGTAGAGCTCGATACTAATAGGAAAAGACGATTGATTCTATAAAAGATCAATCGTCTTTTTTAATAAGCAGGGGACTAAAGCAATCTCAACGTTTGTTTCGAATTATGATTCGCTTTGTGATGAATTTCCATCGTGGTACGTGACAGTTACTGGAGAGTATTCGCCAATAACGGTTTGACCATGAACGGAAACACTTCCTTCATTCGTAAGGTCTTTTTCCGTCATAATTCCTAATGCAATGGTAAACTGATTTAATTTAACAGGGATTTGTGTTTCTCTTCTCACTTCATGGCCATTTACATAGAAAATCGCTTCATCATTTTTTCGGTCATAGATAATTTTATAACGATTGAAGTCCTGTGGTTTAAAGTGTTCCTGCGCTTCTTTAAATAAGCAAAAGTATTTCGTTTTACCGGTATCTGGAACATTAACGCCTGGGAAAGGTAGAATTCCATAAACAGATGAATATTGATCGTCTGTAGCAAAGAAATCTAGTGCAGCTCCAGTTGTGAAATCAAGAAGATTAAACGAAACATAGCCATCATAAAGATCTCCTGGCGTTGTGTCCTTTGTACGAGCTTTAATGTCGAGCTCTATTTCAATTTGACCTTCCTCTGGGACTACAACAGGTTCAGCAGAGTAATACATATGCTTGGCATTATCTAAAATTTGAATTGAGTCATGCTGGTTTGATAAAGGTGCACGCACGTAAAGAATTCCGTTGCGAACAATGACGACTGCTTCAGGTTCTCTATAGCTCCAAAATGAGCCGTCCGGAAGTGGGAACCCGCCAATTTTCCATGTTTCTTCGCTTGATAAAATGGTGTCGAAGTTACCTAATATTTTTTTCATTTCGTGTCACACTCCTATATCGTTAAATAAATCCGTTAAGTAATAGAGATACAATAATGATTAAGCCAGTACGAATCGTTGCTTTCAAGGAAGCACCCATTAATTGACCGTACACAGGACTAGGGTTTGTTTCTGCTAACGATTGATACGTTTTTGCGAATGGAATGGCTGCGATTAAGGCAAGGTTTGCATACCAAGGCAGTACACCAATAAGACTCAAAATCGGAATTGATGTAAATGCGAGAACGGCCAACGTTTTTGAAAAGCGAAGTCCGCCTTGCTCTCCCCATACGACGACTAACGTTTTCTTACCAGCCGCTTGATCTGCGCGCCAGTGTAGAAAATGATGGTTAAATAAAATAAGTGTTGTTAATAGCCCAATTGGAATGGAGAGTAGAAACGCATCAATGGGTAAAGATTGCGTCATAACAAAATAACTTCCTGTTATGGGTAACACACCAAAAGCGAGAAAAATGGCGATTTCGCTGTAGCCTTTTCCGCGATAACCAAATTTTAAAGGAGGAGCAACATAGAAATAGGCAATTAATCCGCCAGCTAAGGCAAATAAAAGCAACTCCCACCCACGAAATAGGGCTAAAAGGATACCAGCAGCAAAAGCGATTGCGAACAAGCTCCATGTGACAAATGCGAATGTCGAAATAGAAACTTTCTTGTTTGCGAGCAAGCGAGAATTTGTAGAGATGGACTCTTCTGATTGCTCTGCTTTCTCATCAACGCCATTACGGAAATCCCAAAGGTCATTAATCATATTTGAAAATAAATGCGCAGCGAGTGCGCCGACTAATGTAAGGATAAAATAGAAAGGATAAAAGGTTTGCTCCCAAGCGAATGCCGCAACAGAACCAATTACGACAGGTAAAATCATAACAGGTAGTACGCGTGCTCTAGCAGCTTTTAACCAAAACTTAAGGGTTTGTATAGTGTTCACCTCCAACGAACAGACCGACAAGCAGTCCAATGTAGACTATACACTTTAGCGATTCATTTCACAATGAAATACGCTTGCAGATTAGTGGTTTGGAAAAACTTACTGTTGTGCTATGCTAGTAGTAGAAGAAATCGCTTTATTTTTTAGAAAGTAGGAGAAAACATGGAACATACAGATATGGTTATCCAACGAAAAAAATTGCCTGTTTTTCTACGGTTAGGAAAAATAGTGATGGCCCTCCTCGGTTTAACTGGTGTTGTTATTGGAATTATGGTTGCAGCCACACAATCTGGAAGTATGGTACAAGCGTTCTTAATCTTAATGGTCTCAATATTGAGCTTAGGAATTTCCTTATTACGTGTTCAAACGGTTACTTGTCCACATTGTGAAGCGACGTCAACGATCCATACATTAACAATCGATTTTGAGTGTCGCCGTTGTTTAAAACCAACTGCAATTAAATGGAAGAAATGAAAAATCGGTGTATGTAACCGGTTTTTCTTTTTTTAGAAACATTTTCTGCAAAAAAAGCCTTTCTATTTACGGAGTTCTTCTTTATAATGTACCCATTAGGAATTAGGAAATACGAATAATATATGCTACTCGTATAATAGCGGTAATACGGTCCGCGAGTCTCTACCAGACTGCCATTTAACGGTCTGACTACGGGTGATCATTTTTTGCGCGCTTTTTTTAATGTTGAGAAGCCGAAAGATCACTCGGTTAAACCGTTTATCTTTCGGCTTTTTTATATTTTAGGAGGGTGAAACATGAAACAATTACAAGATGCCATTATTGAACGAGGAACCGTACTATCTACAGGAGTCCTTAAAGTAGATCAATTTCTTAATCATCAAGTCGACACTCAGTTAATGACTGAAATTGGGTTAGAATTTGCTCGTTTATTTCAAGATGAACAGGTAACAAAGGTTATTACGATTGAGTCTTCCGGAATTGCGCCTAGTTTTATGTGTGCGCATCAATTACAAACGCCGTTAATTTTCGCACGTAAGAAAAAATCGGTCACAATGAATCAAGCCAATGTCTATTCCAGTCGCGTCTATTCCTTTACCAAACAGGAATATTCCGAGGTGACGGTTTCTAAAGATTTAATTGAAGAAGGGGATCGGGTTTTACTGATTGACGATTTTCTCGCAAATGGAGAAGCGGCGTCAGGCCTAATCAATATTGTTGAACAAGCTGGTGCTTCAGTCGTAGGTGTCGGTATTGTGATAGAAAAATCGTTCCAAAATGGACGAAAAAAGCTTGAAGAAAGAGGACTACGGATTGAATCTCTCGCACGTATTGCTTCACTTGAACAGTCTACTGTGACGTTCGTAGAAGAGCCAGTTGCACAAAACAACTAACGAAGGGTGAGAGACAACGTGAATCAAGTACATTATCCATTATTTAAAAGACAAGATATCGATGCGTTTTTTGCACTCTTTCAGAACAATTTAGCAAATTTTGTTGTCATCACCGTGTCGCTTTTAGCGATGGGCTTTTCAACCGATCTTGTCTTCGGTCGAATCATACCTGGTGTTGCAGTCGCTGTCATTGCAGGAAATGTCTATTACGCCCATATGGCAAAGCGGTTAGCGCAGAAGGAAAATCGTACAGATGTGACAGCCTTATCCTATGGTGTATCCACACCTGTTATGTTTGTCTTTTTGTTTGGTGTGACAGCGCCAGCTTTAGCGTTAACAAACGATCATGAATTAGCATGGAAAATTGCGGTCGCTGCTGCATTTTTATCAGGTCTTGTAGAGGCACTTGTCGCATTCTTTGGAAACTGGGTTCGAAAACATACGCCAAGACCTGCGCTATTAGGAGCTTTGGCCGGTGTTGCGTTTACCTTTGTTGCTGGAGAAATGTTGTTTTCTGTTTTTGAAATTCCGATTATTGGTCTTGTAGCCATGGCGGTAATTTTACTAGGGTTTGTGGCGAAAGTTGCGTTGCCGTTTAACATTCCAGCCTCTTTATTTGCCATTATTGTTGGTGTCGCTTTGGCCTTTGTCCTTGGTTACCAAACTAGTAGTGATGTAACAGAAGCGTTAAGCAACGTCGGCTTTTATCCATTTTTACCAACCCTTGCCGCTTTTGAAGGGATGACGTATCTCTTTGGTGCACTGATCGGGTTATTAGGGATTTTAATTCCGATTACGATTTATAATGCGATTGAAACAATGAATAATGTGGATGCGATGTCAGCTGCTGGGGATTCTTATGATGTTCGAGAGTGTCAAGCAGTAGATGGAATAGGTGCTATGCTTGGTGCTTGTTTTGGCGGCATGTTCCCGACAACGGTTTATATTGCAACTGTGGGAGCCAAACAGCTAGGTGCTGGTCGTGGCTATAGTCTTTTAAATGCTGGGGTTTTCGCCCTTGCTTCCATTACTGGTTTGATTGGTGCCTTTTCGGCATTAATTCCAATGGCTGCGGTTGCCCCAATTCTAGTCTTTGTAGGGATGTCAATGATCGGAAGTACGTTTGCAAACAATGCAAAGCGTTACTATCCAGCCATTGCTTTAGCGATGCTTCCTTATATTGCGAACTATATGATGACACGCTTTAACAATCAAGCACCTGATGTTGTCGCAGGCATTTCTGAAGGAATTGTCCCACTTGGACAAGGTGCCATGTTTACAGCGATTATTTTAGGCGCTATCACCGTCTTTTTAATTGACAAAGACTTCTATAAAGCAGGGATCTTTTCAGCGATTGGTGCGCTTCTCTCCTTCTTTGGTTTTATGCACGCCCCTTCGTTAGCAGTAAATGCTGCGTTTGATTATACAATCGGCTATCTGTTAATCGGTCTTTTCTTTGTTTACATTGGATATCGAGAATCAAAGAAGGTAACTGTAGAGGTCGATCAAAAAATAGAAAACGTTGCGTAACGAAAAACCCATTTGAGGATACTCAAATGGGTTTATTTCGTTTTGTATAATCTTTATTTTCTATGAGTGTTTCAATCGTAACAATAAGAAATGCCAGTGCCGCTTGTGTAACAACGGGAATCGTTATCGATGTAAACAATCGTTCAAGGAAATGAATAAGCGGAAAAATAAACACAAACTGGATTGTAATTTCGCATACTTTTTGTAGCGAATAGCGTTTTACCTTAGGCACAACGGTATAAATGAGGCTCTTCGTTATCATTTCGATGATTACACCACTTACAAGAAATAGAATGACGAACCAGGCTAAAGACCAAAGCGACCGATATTCTATTCCCAAAAGGTAAAACAGACTAATCATGCCAAAATAGTACAGGACAAATATAAATCCGAGTACAACAATTAGGAGCAAAGCAATTCCTATCACTGTTTGAAGGGATGGTTTCCGCATAAATCAGACCTTCTTTTGTTCAAAGATTATTCTGCTAGACGCAATTCGTTCGTAATTTCAATCGAACGACTCGAAATGGTTGACGCACTAACGTTATATTTTTCAGCTAATGCTTTTTGTGTAACGGAAAGCGGTGCAAATTCTTGTAGCGCATATTCCATTGCAGCTGCAAATGCTTCAGGCTTACGAATATTTACTTTTTTAGCTGAAGTAAACGCATGCCATTTTTCTAAAGCGAGTTGTTCAATTTCCGGTGGATGTTGGTCTTTTTTCAAGCCACTTAAAAGAATATCGGCCGTTTCTTTTACTTGTTCAGATGACCATTCAAAATCGTCGGCAACTTTCACGACAGGCGTATTCTCCGCAAGTAACGACGAAAGAAGCTGGGGCCATTTAGAGGTAAAGCTGTCTCCTTCAGAAGCTGAACGGAATGCATCAATTTTGTTTTTAATGTCCGTTGTTTTAGCAGGCACATGGCTAATGACTGGGCCGACAAAGCTCATAGCATGTTCCCCATTGGCCGGAAAACCAATAATTGTTGAGCCAGGCTCGACTGTGTCTTTATGTTCGTCAGGAATGATGTGAGTTAAGCGTTCATTCGTGAATAAATGGAGGCTTTCACATTGATCTTCATTTACGGATACTACTTCAAGAACAGCAGGTTTTGTTCCTTTCCAGCTTTCTATAATAGTAGCTGTTTGTGGACGTTTAATTTTTCTTAACTTGCTTTCAAGAAATGTATCGTATATGGTTTGCCCGTCTGCTTCAATAGGCTTGTGGAAAATAAGCCATACAAGCAGCATACTTGAAAGGGTCTCGGTAACACTTTCTTCAACGTCTGGGTAAACATGGTGGTAACTTTGCACCCAGTTTGTTAATTCCTTTTGGTAGCGGGTAAATGCAGTATAAAGCATTTCCGTTTCTAACTGATGAAGCTCTTGAGAGACAATTGCTTTTGATTCTGCTTTTTGCATGCAACATTTTTTATATTTTTTCCCACTGCCACATAGACAAGGATCGTTTCTCTTTATCATAGATGTTCCTCCTTACGTCAACTTTCTTAGTTTAACAGATTTGCGCCATAAAAGCAGGGTTTACAGCCGTTAATTTTGTTGTTGAGTCGTTAAGTAAATGAAAATGGATCTTTTGTATGAATTATGTTTTGACAGTTTTCAGTCTTTATGCTAAATTAATTGAATACTCATACATAAGAAAACACTCTTTATATTGAGAAGTGGAGGGACTGGCCCGACGAAGCTTCAGCAACCTTTCCGATTGGAAAAGGTGCTAATTCCAGCAAAGGGAACTTTGGCAGATAAGGGGGATGCGATACGATCGCATAAACCCTTTTCATTGAAAAGGGTTTTTTAATTTCATATGTGAAACGAAACGGTGTAGTGTCCAACTACTTAATAGGGGAACTTGGTGAAAATCCAAGACGGTCCCGCCACTGTGACGCACGTATGTGCGAAGTCAGATTGCCTGCCGAATCGTTCTGCTTAGCTCTACGCGGATCTAGAGAAGAGTGGAAATCATGCCTTTTAAACTAGTTGTCATTTTTTCGCTAGTGATCTTTTGGTATATTTCCTATCCCTTTCTCTTGAAAGGGATTTTTTTATGGTGAGTACAACTATTTGAGGAGGCAGAAAAAATGAGTGGAGTTAGAAGTTCAAGCTTAGGTTTTCCAAGAATTGGGGAGCAACGTGAGTGGAAAAAAAATTTAGAAGCCTATTGGAATCAAAAACTAGCGCAAGACGACTACGTAAAAAAACAGAAAGAGTTACGTTTGAATCATTTACAAAAACAAAAGGATGCAGGGCTTGACTATATACCTGTCGGCGATTTTTCTCACTATGACCAGGTACTTGATACAGCAACAGCATTTGGCTTAGTACCTGATCGCTTTGACTATGAAGGTGGAAGCGTTGATTTAGATACGTATTTTGCGATTGCTAGAGGCAGTGAGCATGCGGTTGCTGCTGAAATGACAAAATGGTTCGACACAAATTATCACTATATCGTACCTGAACTTGATGGTAGAGAGCCGGAGCTCGTAAACAATCGCTGGTTAGATTTAATTGAAGAAGCGAAGCAAGAACTAGGGGTAACCGGAAAGCCAGTAATCTTGGGCCCTGTAACATTTGTTAAGCTATCAAAACAATACGGCAGTCGTTCATTTGTTGATCATGTTCGAAGCTTATTGCCTTTATATACAACCGTTTTAAATCAGCTGGCAGAGGCTGGGGTAGCGTGGATTCAAGTAGATGAGCCTATTTTAGTTGGGGATATGAGTGAGGAAGAATGGTCGATTACTGAAGAAGTCTATACATGGTTCTCAGAGTCAGCACCAAAAGCGAACCTTCTACTACAAACCTACTTTGAAGGAGTTGATGATTTTAGTCGTTTGACGAAGCTACCTGTTGCTGGTATAGGATTAGATTTTGTTTATAGTGATAGTTTACAAAAACTAAAGCAACATGGATTCCCGAAAGAAAAAACATTAGCAGTTGGGCTAATTGATGGTCGAAACATCTGGCGTACAGACTTAACGAAGACACACGCCATGGTAGAAGAACTTTCAAAAATAGTTGGGCAAGAACAATTAATTCTTCAACCTTCTTGTAGTTTGCTTCATGTGCCAGTGTCACTAAAACATGAACAAAAGCTGCCTGAAGATTTAAAAGCTGCCTTATCATTTGCTGAAGAAAAATTAGCAGAGTTGAATGAACTTAAAGCAGTCTTAAATCAGCAGCAAGACGTGAAACAGCTACAAGTTGGAAAGCGGGCGATTGATACGTTAAACCAATCGGCAAGTCGCACAAACCAAGAAGTCCGTACCGCTTTAGATCTCAGCAAAACGGAAGATTCTAAAAGAGCGGTTCCTGCGGATAAACGTATGGAACTTCAACAAGAAGTCTTTCAACTCCCGCCATTACCGACTACAACAATTGGTAGTTTTCCGCAATCAGCAGACGTTCGAAAAACGAGGTTGCAATGGCGAAAAGGGGAAATTACGAATGAAGCCTATGAGTCCTTTATTAATGCTGAAATTGAGCGTTGGATTGAGATTCAAGAAGAGATTGGTTTAGATGTCCTTGTGCACGGAGAGTTTGAGCGTACCGATATGGTCGAATTTTTTGGCGAGAAGCTAGGTGGTTTTGAATTTACATCAAATGGATGGGTTCAATCATACGGTTCAAGATGCGTGAAACCGCCTGTTATATTCGGGGACGTCTTTTTCCAAAACGATATGACTGTCAAAGAAACATTAGTCGCACAATCGAAAACATCGAAACCGGTCAAAGGGATGTTAACAGGTCCTGTCACGATTTACAACTGGTCGTTTCCACGGACTGACCTACAAGCAGAAGATGTGGTGAATCAAATTGCCCTTGCATTGGAAAAAGAAGTGCTCGCTTTAGAGAGAGCAGGAATTACGGTCATTCAAGTAGATGAACCTGCATTAAGAGAAGGGTTACCTTTAAAGAGAGAGAAGTGGAAAGCCTATTTAAATCAATCTGTTAAAGCATTTCAGCTCTCTGTAAAATCGGTTGAGCCGCAAACGCAAATTCATACGCATATGTGCTACTCCGACTTTCAAGATATTATTCAAGCGATAGACGGACTTGATGCAGACGTTATTTCAATCGAGATGTCACGAAGTCATGGAGAGCTCATTACAGCGTTTGAAGACTATACGTATAGCAAAGGGATTGGGCTAGGGGTCTATGATATTCATAGTCCACGTGTACCAACAGAAGAAGAAATGGAAACAAGTATTAATCGCGCCCTGCAAGTTCTTGATCAACGCATTTTCTGGGTTAATCCAGACTGTGGCTTAAAAACAAGAAAAGAAGCTGAAACCGTGGAAGCACTTAAAGCGATGGTGAAAGCAGCGAAAGCGAAACGGTCTCAACTCGTTCAGTAACGCACAAAGAAAAAGCTTATCAATTTAATGATAAGCGTGAGATGTACGCTCGAGGTCTTCTTGATCGCAAGCGTACATCTTTTTTATGCATTTAAGTTTGTTGAATCAGTTGGCTTATCTTTCTTACCAGCGCTTCTTGCCCCTTCAATTCCGAGAAACACACACATTACGAAAAGGATAAAACAGATCACAGAAAGCAAGTAGTTTTGCGCCATGAAGTTCGAGTAAAGCATAACGAGAAGAGCGCTCGTTGTAACGATAAACATGAAAATCATGGGAATGATGACGAACAAGGCTTTTGACTTTGTTTTAACAAGCCACATCGTGACAGCTAAAAGAGCTAAAGCTCCAAGCATCTGGTTTGCGGCTCCGAATAACGGCCAAACCGTTTGCCATGTTCCAGATAATGCAAGGGCGGTTGCCCCGATTAAACCAGTAATTGTCGCAAAATGCTTATTCGATAAAAGTTTAACATTGATGCTATCGCCTAATTCAGAAACCGTGTACCGCATTAGCCGTGTAGCAGAGTCAAGTGTGGTCATTAGAAATGCGGACGCTGCTAGTGCAGTAAACGTAATACCAGCTTGAACAGGCAAGCCCCATGTGCTCATAAACTCACCAATTCCTAAAGAAAACACACTAATTGGATCATTGTATTGAGCCATAAGCGCTGAGAATTCCCCCATCGTTAAGTAAGCAACCGAACCAATGGCAATAATAGCCACGAACGCCTCTAAAAGCATCGAACCATACGTAACAAAGCGTCCATTTTTCTCATTGTCCAATTGTTTAGAAGTCGTCCCAGAAGAAACGAGGGAGTGGAAGCCCGAGATGGCCCCGCAAGCAATGGTAATAAATAAAATTGGAAATAAAAATCCAAGTTGGTCGTTATAAAACCCAGTAAATGCAGGCATTTGAATCGTCGGTCTAGCGATTAATAGTCCTAAAAAAGCACCACCAATTAAGAAATATAGCATGTAAGAATTCAAATAATCACGTGGCTGAAGCAAGAGCCAAACAGGTAAAACAGATGCGAAATACGCATAGATAATTAAAATAAAAGACCATGCTGTTGCGCTTAATTCAAGTGGGAAGGTAAGACCCACCCAAATGGCTCCAACCATGGCAATCGTCCCAAGAATCGTTGCTGTTATGAGATTCATTCTTACCTGGTTAACAAGCACACCAAACACCATAGCAACCGCGATAAAGAGTAATGAAGCCGTTGCAGCACCTGGAAATGAAACAAAGGTATTGGCAACTAATATGACAAACACGCCCACAATTAAAATCAGTGTCGCGATGGCGAAAGAGAGAAACATGAGTTGTCCTCGTCGTCCCATGTATTCTTTAATGACTTCCCCGATTGATTTTGCTTTATGACGAACAGACGCTTGGAGCGATGCATAATCATGAGTTCCACCAACGAAAATACTTCCAATCATAATCCAGATTACAGCAGGTAACCAACCAAACACGATCGCGGCAATTGGACCAGTAATAGGCCCTCCCCCAGCAATCGTGGTAAAATGGTGACCGATTAATACAGGAGTTTTAGTTGGGATGTATTCTTTCCCGTCGTATAACATATGCGCAGGTGTTTTACGACTACTGTCTATTTTTAATCGTTTTTCTAAATATTTTCCGTATGTAAAATAAGCGACTATTAAGATAGCACCACAAATTAACATAAGCGTGACAAAATTCATATTGTTACCCTCGCCTTCTCATTATTCCGATATTGCCTCAATAAATGGCTGAATAAACGGATTGCCTTTCTTGTTTATAATTAATCTCTGTTCAGGTATGGAGAGGACGCCAAGATAACGTTCATACCAGCCTGATTTTCCCCATTGAATAAACGAAACTTTTCTCGTTCTCTTTGCTTTTTTCTCTAACGTCATACTTGGCGTTGTTTTCAACAAGAAGATGCCAATATAAATGGAAGACATATGACTCGTACGGTCGCTTTTATGTTGGTGGATATAACAATCTAATTCTTGTTTGAATTGTTCGAATTCTTCGATGGTACCTTCGTTTGCTTCATATAAAAAAATGTGTTGATTGTTTTCAACACTCCATACGGTTACGTTTTTTGTAAACATATACCGATCGTCTCTTCGGTAATAATGAGCGCTAAACCGCAGTGGAAGGTTTTCTAGCTTGTCATTTGCATAAACGTCAAATTGATGTTTTAGCGTATTTTCTAGTTGATTTATAAACCGTTCCGCCTTCGTAATTAACACCTCCTACTAAAACTTGATTATAAGTGAATGATTCTTATTATAAGGACGATCTATTAAAAGTTCAATACTTTCTGTTAATTTAATGCTGAATAATTCACGTCATCGATTAACATTGCAAAAGTTTTAAAAAAAGTTAGTAGGGAACAGAACTAGAAAATGATTTATGAAAGGGGAATTCTAATGAAATTATATATTAATGGTGAATGGGTTGGCGAAAACTTAGAGCAAGTTGATATTACAAACCCAGCTAATGGAGAAGTGGTTGACCAAGTACCAAAAGGTGGCACAGAGGAAGCGAAGTCGGCGGCAGATGCAGCTGCTGAAGCATTTAAAACATGGTCAAAGCTTTCCACGTATGAACGTAGTGAGAAATTAGAATTGTGGCACCAATACATTGAAGAACACACCGAAGAGTTAGCAACATTAATGACAAAAGAGCAGGGGAAAGCCATTAAAGAGTCTCGTGGTGAGATTGGTTATGCGAATTCTTTTATTAAATGGTATGCAGAAGAAGGAAAGCGAAACTATGGAGAAACGATTCCTGCTTCCACAGACGATAAGCGATTGTTTGCGATTAAGCAGCCAGTCGGTGTCGTAGCAGCCATTACCCCGTGGAATTTTCCAGCAGCAATGATTACGAGAAAAATTGCACCTGCATTAGCAGTGGGCTGTACAGCTGTAATCAAGCCTGCTTCGCAAACCCCGTTAACGGCATTAAAGCTAGCAGAGCTTGCTGAAAAAGCAGGAATCCCTGCTGGCGTAGTGAATGTTGTTGTAGGTTCATCAAGTGATATTTCGAAAGTATGGCAAGAAGATCAACGTGTTCGAAAGCTTACGTTTACAGGCTCAACCGAAGTAGGAAAAACACTGATGAAAGATTCAGCAGAAACGATGAAGAAAATTTCATTAGAGTTAGGTGGCCACGCACCGGTGATTGTTTTTAAGGATGCCGACCTTGATCGAGCAGTTGAAGATACGATTGCATCTAAATTTCGTAACGGTGGACAAACGTGCGTGTGTGCAAATCGTATCTATGTCGAAGAGTCCATTGCTGATGAGTTTACGAACAAAACGAAGGCAGAAGTGGAGAAATTAACAGTAGGAGACGGATTAGATGAACATACTGATATAGGTCCACTTGTTGATCAAGATGCTGTTGATAAAGTCTTGTCTCATATAGCAGATGCGAAAGAAAAAGGCGCTACCGTCGTTACAGGCGGCACGAATACGGAGGGGCTTTTCATGGAGCCTACCGTGCTCGCAAATGTGACAGATGACATGGCGTGTATGATTGAGGAAACATTCGGCCCAGTCGCGCCAATTACGACATTTAAACAAGAAGAGGAAGCAATTGAGCGAGCAAATGATACCATTTTCGGCTTAGCCGCTTATGTATTCACGAAAGATATCAATCAAGCGATTCGTGTTACAGAAGCGCTAGAATATGGAATTGTTGGACTTAACGATGGTGGTCCATCGGCTGCACAAGCGCCGTTTGGTGGCTTTAAGCAAAGTGGAATTGGACGTGAAGGTGGTCGACAAGGTATGGATGAGTACCTAGAAACCAAATACGTATCGTTTAAGATGTAGCAAACACACACCTAGGGAATTAAATCCTAGGTGTGTTTTTTATGAAATTAAGGTTGTGCATTAAAAAGTATTAGTGTACTATTTAAGTAGAACACTAATGCAGGGATAGGGGGAACAAACAAACATGACAGATTTTCCGTTACAAATTAAAGGTCTTAATAAGTCATTCGGAAAAAATCATATTATTAAGGACATGAGTTTTCAGTTAAAACGAGGGCAAATTTATGGTTTTTTAGGTCCGAATGGCTCTGGAAAGACAACGACGATTCGAATGATTGTGTCGCTTATCGCCCCAGATTCAGGGGATGTCATTATTGAGGGGAACAATATTCGGACAAATCGAAAACAAGCATTGTCGAAAATCGGTGCAATTGTTGAAGACCCAGACTTATATGGTTATTTAACAGGGCAGCAAAACCTTGAGCACTTCGCTCGATTGAGTAACCAGGTCATTTCAAAAGAGCGTATAAAAGAAGTGGTTTCTTTAGTCGAGCTTGAAGGGGCAATGAAGAAGAAAGTAAAGTCTTACTCATTGGGAATGAAGCAACGGTTAGGAATTGCGGTGTCGCTTTTGCATCGTCCTTCTGTGTTGATCTTGGATGAACCAACCAATGGTTTAGATCCGAAAGGCATTCGAGATCTCAGGTCGTATTTACAACGGTTAGCCAAGGAAGACGGGGTGACACTACTCGTTTCTAGTCATCAACTAAGTGAAATTGAAACGCTATGTGACCGTGCGATTGTTATTAAAAAAGGTGAAGTAGTAGACGAGATTTCAATGAGTGACGATGAACGCACCGAGCAAACCTTAACGGTGAAAATTGAAGCAAAACCAGCCACAAAAGCGTTTGAAATTTTATCAACGTATGGGGCGGTTAAACAAAATGGAACGGCGGTTGAATTAGAAAAACAATCGTATGAAGAGATCCCAAACATTGTAGCAGCACTTATTAATGAACAGGTTCACGTTTACGGCGTAACGTATCAAAATCGTTTAGAGGATGCGTACTTTACGCTCACCGAAGAGCGAGAGGAGGAAGTATCATGATAGGCATTTTATACAATGAATGGCTGAAGTCTTGGTACGGACGAAAAGTCTGGGTATTTATCATCGTCATGGGCGTATTTCTTGCAGGTGCTGTGGGGCTTTCCCTTTTAACACAGGCTAACATGGGAGAACCCATGAATGCCGGAGTATTTGCAGAAATAAGCGTGTCTTTGTTTCCTATGTTTGTCATGTTGTTCGGTGTCGTCTTGATTGCAGGTGCAATTGCAGGAGAATTTGCAAATGGCACAATTAAACAATTGCTAATTAGACCGACTTCACGGCATGCCTTACTGTTTGGCAAATGGTTTGGGAACTTACTTTTCTCTCTCTTTATGTTTTTTGCGATTGTCATCGTTTCCGTTGTGACAGGCTTATTTATTTTCAGTACCGAAGGGTTATCGATTACAGAGATGTTTTCTAACGTTTTTGAAATGGCGCTTTATCAGTTGCCGACTGTTGTATTTTATATTGCGCTAGCGACACTCATTGCTGTTCTGACAAAAAGTACCGCGTTAACCATCATTATTACGTTCGCTCCGATGTTCTTTAGCAGTTTAGTCCAGCTATTTATCTCGCAGTATGACTGGTCAAAGTGGATCATCGTATCGCATGTTGAATTTTTCGGGAATTATTATTCAGCGGACATGGCGTTTGGGACACCACCTTTTGAAAGTATGTGGGCTTCGCTAGCATTCTTATTTGCACACATCGTAATCATTTTACTGGTAGCTCATCTTGTATTTAAAAAACGAGATGTGCTTTAATGGAAGAGTCAGGCGTTTTTAGACGCCTGGCTTATTGCTTTAGAAAGGGGGCGATGGCGTTTGTCAATACAGTTTGATCCGAACAAAGCCATTTATGCCCAGATTGTTGATTCCTTTTACCAACAGATTTGTAGCGCTGAGCTAGCGCCTGGTAATAAACTACCTTCTGTCCGCGAAACAGCACAAAATTTAAAAGTAAATCCTAATACGGTGTCTCGAGCTTATCAAGAGATGGATCGGGAAGAAGTAACATTTTCAAAACGTGGACAAGGGACATTTGTAACAGAAGATTTAGCAAGAATCCGATCATTAAAAGAAGCGCTTGCGCAAAAACAATTAAATGAGCTTGTGAAGTATATGCGCAAACTGGGCTATGACGATGAAACCATGATAGAGGCTCTTACGAAAACAGTAAAGGAGGTGAGAAGTTGATGAGAGTTGAAGTCAAAAATGTACATAAAAACTATGGACGTAAACAGGTATTTAATGATTTATCTTTTCGTTTTGATCATAATCATTTTATCGTTTTGTTAGGCGCAAACGGCTCCGGTAAATCAACATTGCTTAAGATGTGTGCAGGATTAGCGCCATTTTCAAAAGGAACGATTCAATTAAATGATCAAAAGGAACGGATCGATCGAGCGCAACAAGCTAGTTATGTAGCAGAACAAGCAGGTTTCCCGATCCATCAATCGGCGGAAGTGATCATTGATCAACAACAAAAGCTGTATTCTGATTTCAATAAAGATCAAGCGCTACGTTATTGTGAAGACATGAATGTTCCAATTCAAACCAACTGGGCTTCACTTTCTACGGGGCAACGTCATCTTCTATCTTTAATTATAGCCATTTCAACACAAAAGCCGTTTTTATTTATTGATGAGCTGCTTGCGAATCTAGACACCACCAAAAAAGAAGCGATGCAACAAATGTTAACAGATTTCTTGCTTGAAGGCGGTCGTACCATTGTGATGGCTACGCATGCGTATGAAGATGTGGAGATGCTTGCTGATGGAGCCATTTTTATAGAGGGGAACGGTGTTAGAACCATTCCAGATCTAGAGGAGTGGCGGACTGAGTACAGCGCTTCACTCCGAGATTTATTTGCAAGGGTGGGGAGAGAATGAAGGCATTTGTTTTTTTTCTAAAAAGAGATTTGCGCTTGCTTTTGCCAGTTAATGTAATAGCAGCGATCATTTTTTTTGTCATGATGGTAGCAGCGAGTGTCATTCGTGTGCGTTTTGGACAACCGTTTGATGCAGTAGATATGACGTTAGTGTTTGTCCTTTTAGTTTATTATTTTTTCTTAGCCTCAATATTAATTATTGCTGAGTCTGTCTGGAGAGAATGGCGGAAAGGGACGCAAATACAGTGGTATCTTGCACCTGGATCTGTTCATGTGAAATTATTTTCCAAAATGCTATCCACTTATGTTTGGTTGAACGTTCAGTTTTTGTTTGTGGCAATTGTATTACTAACGTTTATTCAATTTGCGGCAACAGATGGCATGATTGGAGAATTCTTTCAAGATTTTGGATCGATCGTAAAGTATCCACTACAAGCATTTTGGATGGCTTTTATCGTTCAGTTTCTTTCGCTCGTTTCGGTGCTTTTTCCAGCATTTATTTTTTTTGGTGTGAAGACTTGGGCGAAATATATCGTCCTTATTCCATATGGATTAATGGCTATCCTGCTCTATCCCTATCTAACATTTAAACTGAGTGAAACGGTAGACGAATCAGTATCTCTTACTATGGCTGCTTTTGAATCTGTATCTTCTGCACAAATGGTGTGGGACCTTGGCTTGCTCATTCTTCTCTATGCACTTATTGTATTGTTCCTTAAAAAGAAAATAGAGCTGTAAAAGATTGAAATGATGCAGTCATACCGATAGAATAAAAGGATCTAACGTTGAAAGTGAAGTGTATGTGTAATGAAGTTTAAGAAAGCAGAAACGATTAAGCTATTAGAAGAGTTAGTTCACATTCCAAGTCCGTCTGGCTACACTGAAGATGCGATAGCGTTTGTTGAAGCGTTTTTAAAAACGCACGAAATCTCTTATCGGAAATCAAACAAAGGTGCTTTAATTGCGACGATCGAAGGAGAAGACACGACTTCTCACCGAATGCTAACGGCTCATGTTGATACGTTAGGAGCGATCGTTAAAGAGTTAAAGCCGAATGGACGTTTAAGGTTAGATTTAGTTGGTGGATTTGCGTATCAGTCTATCGAAGGCGAATATGTGACGATTCATAAAAGCGACGGAACGACGGTTTCTGGAACGGTTGTTGTGCACCAGTCCTCTGTTCACGTTTATAAAGATGCGCGAACGATTGAGCGAACGCAAAAAAATATGGAAATTCGCGTCGATGCGAAAGTGGAGGATATAGAAGGTTTACGTCAGCTTGGCGTTGACGTCGGAGATTTTGTTAGTTTTGCACCGCGATTTGAACAAACTGAAACAGGGTTTATTAAATCAAGGCATTTGGATGATAAAGCAAGTGTAAGCTTAGTATTAATGCTGATGAAAGAGTTAAAAGCAAGTCAAATGAAGCTACCTTATACAACGCATGTCCTCATTTCAAATAATGAGGAAATTGGCTACGGGGGAAATGCGTCAATTCCACCTGAAGTTGTAGAGTATGTAGCGGTGGATATGGGCGCAATTGGTGATGGTCAGCAGTCTGATGAGTATACCGTTTCTATATGCGTGAAAGATTCGAGTGGTCCTTACCATTATGGCTTAAGAAATCACTTTGTACAGCTATGTAAGGATAATGAGATCCCGTACAAGTTAGACATTTATCCTTATTATGGGTCAGATGCATCGGCTGCCATTCGTTCGGGTCATGATATTGTTCATGGACTCATTGGACCAGGTATTGAAGGCTCTCATTCAATGGAGCGAACCCACGAACAATCACTTGAAGCGACGTTCAATCTTTTATATGCGTACATGACAACTTCAATGAATCATTAAAAAAGCTGCCCACTTGGGCAGCTTTTCTTATGAACGAACATCCGATGTTTGTTTTGTATATGCACGTAACATCCAAGCATGTTTTTCAATAGTTTCTTTTAATCCAATTAACATATCTTCTGTAGCATCATCATCTAAAGAACCACATACATCGATTCCTGATTTCAACTCATCTGCTAGCTTCTCATAGTCACTAACTAAGTCTGCGACCATATCATCTGCATGTAAGTTTTTATTTCCTTCGTCAATAGACGACAGCTTTAAGTATTCTTCCATTGTTGCAACAGGGTAGCCTTTAATAGCGAGTAATCGCTCAGCTAACTCATCAACCGTAGCGCCTGCTTCATTGTAAAGCTCTTCAAATTTCTCATGTAGTGTGAAAAAGTGAGGGCCTTTCACATACCAATGATAATTGTGGAGTTTCACATAAAGAACACTCCAGTTTGCTACTTGTTTGTTTAAAACAGATTGAATTTTCTCTTGTGCCATTATAAAATCCTCCTACTAACGTTGTGTACAGATACTATTCCCCCTGTACAAATTTCTAAACAAACGCTAAAGCAATTCATAACGAAATGTCCCGCCATGTATGTGGGTAAACATTGTCCCTGCAGCTTGTAGAAGTTCCTCTGCGTTATGTGCAATGGATGAGTGGGAGAAGTAAAAACACTGAACAGCTTCTGTTGTATGTGTATGTGTAGTTGTGGTCGCATCAACATAGAAAGGTGAAGCGACTTCTTTATTTTGATCATAAAGCGAATGTCCTTGTTTATAAATTGGTTTAGTTAATGAATGTGTATCGTGCAACGTAATAGGTAATTGATACTCCATCATAAAAAAGCGATTTAAATCAATGCCCGACTGTTCTGGTGTGAAAAATTTAGCTTCTTTTACGGCTTGAAAAATTTTTTCGTGATGGGAAAAGGGAGGGTTTTTCGTTAATTCTTTATCGACGAGCTCCATATGAAGAAGCTCTTGATGGAATTGCAGTCTTCCTTTTAACATCGTTGATGACTCACTTATTTGTATCTGATGATAATGAATAATTCCTATTTCCACGGTTGTTCCTCCAAATTCTCCATTGACATTTACTTTCCTATTATGATTCTGTATGCTAGAAGAAATCAAACGTTTTGGTGAAAAAGGAAGAAATCAAATGAATGTTGAGTTACTAAAGCATAAATTACTCGAATACAGTAAAACGATCGGTATTGATAAAGTAAGGATCACGACAGCAGATCCTTTTTTGTCGTTAAAAGATCGCCTCATCACCCATCAAGAAAAAGGCTATGCATCGGGATTTGAACACCCTCATCTTGAAGAACGGATAGACCCTAGCCTAAGTTTAAAAGAAGTTCGAACGATTATTTCAATTGCCGTAGCATATCCGTCCAAACTTTCACATTCACCAAAAAGTGTAAAAGGTGAAAGAAGGGGGTTTTTCTCCCGCTCGTCTTGGGGTATAGACTATCATGATGTTTTGAATGATCGACTAAAAAAAATTGAAGATTTTCTAATGCAAGAGTGCGGATCAATTGAAACGGTCCGAATGGTTGATACAGGCGCTTTATCTGATCGAGCAGTCGCAGAAAGAGCTGGTATCGGCTGGAGTGCAAAAAATACATTTATTATTGCGCCAGAGCTAGGCAGCTATGTTTTTCTAGGGAACTTACTAACGACAATCCCTTTTCCTGTTGATGAACCGATAGAAGATTTATGTGGTTCCTGTCAAAAATGCATTGATGCTTGTCCAACTGGTGCACTTGTAGAGCCTGGTGTTTTAAATGCTCAAGCCTGTTTATCTTATCAAACTCAGACAAAAGGGTTTATGCCTGACGAGTATCGTTCAAAAATCGGAAATTACTTGTATGGATGGGACACCTGTCAGCTTGTATGCCCATATAATAGAGATCAGGACCATCATCAGCACGTTGAAATGGAACCCGATCCAGAGAAGATAAAGCCTTTGCTTATTCCTCTACTGACGATGAGTAATAAGGCATTTAAAAAAGAATTCGGTCATATGGCAGGGTCTTGGCGAGGAAAGAAACCCATCCAGCGGAATGCAATTATTGCTTTAGCACACTATAAAGAAAAATCCGCGCTTCCTACGTTGCTTCACCTATTAACTGAAGATCCAAGACCTGTCATTCGGGGAACGTCTGCATGGGCAATTGGAAAAATAAGTGAAAGTGAACACGAGAAGAAGGCATTAGAGGATGCGAAATTGAATGAACAGGATGAAGATGTGAAAAATGAAATCGAAAAGGGTCTTGCGTTTTTAAAGCAGAAAGGCGAATAGAGAAACGGGGGAGTGACATGCACGTCATGACAAGGTTTTATGTGAAAGAGGTTCATACTCCGATAGGGCTTTTGACGATTGTTTCCTCAGATAAAGGATTAACGCATCTTAGTTTTGGTCCTTTAAATAAAGCGAATTTGGCAGCTCGATTAGCTCGATTTGGAATGAAGCCCGAATGGTTAGAATTAGGAGAAAATGAATCGTTGCTAGCAGCTGAACAATTAATGGAATACTTTAACGGCGAGCGACAGGAATTTGATGTATCAATCGACTTAATTGGGACCCCTTTTCAGAAAAAAGTGTGGTCTGCATTAAATACAATTACTTATGGTGAAACAAAAAGCTATAAAGAGATTGCGGAGATGATTGGAGCCCCAAAAGCTGTTCGCGCAGTAGGCGGTGCGAACAATCAAAATCCCCTTCCAATTATCATTCCATGTCATAGAGTAATTGGTTCAAACGGAGCCATGGTTGGCTATGGTGGGGGTTTAACAAATAAAGAACGGTTGTTATCATTAGAATCAAAGATGAAAATTTCATAAAAAAACATGGCAGTCACGCGCACTGCCATGTTTTTTTTGACATGTTCAAAGACTTTTTAAATACATATAAGGAAGAGCTAGTATTAAAGGACACTTCCTCATAGCCTTGCTTTGCATAAAACGGAATGTTTGTAGCTCTTGTTTCACACATAAGTTCGTGACATGAACGATTTAATGCTTCTTGCTCCACTGTTTTTAGCAGAAGCTTACTAATACCTTGACCTTGATACGCAGGATCAACGCTTAAGCGAAAAAACGTACAAACATGCTGATTTTGCGCGTAAAAGATGCACCCAACAATTCGATTGTCTTTCATACAGACAAATGCTTCTTCATGCCTTGAAAGACGTAAAGCGATGGAAAGTCTCGTTTCATGCAACGCAGATGCAGTAACAGGATCATGTCTGTAGATTTGAAAAGACGTTTGAATTAAGTGATGAATTGGTTGACAATCAGTCATAACGGCTTTGCGTATCAAGATCATTCGCTCCATTTCAATATAAGGTAATCATAATTATACATCTGTATTAATTTTTATTCAAATCTTTTTTGAGGTGATTGTTAAAATGAAGAAAAAATGGCTAGTCCCTCTACATGCTAGAGTAAAACAACTAAATACCGCTTATTTAAATGGAAACCAAGGAAAAGATTTGCCCGAAAAAGACCGAGTTGCGTTTGTAAAAGATGCAGAAGAATTAAATGAACGAGGCGCGGAAGTCGTTAGTGCAAAAATAAAAGGTGACGTCTTAAATGCTGTGACCTTTGATTCATTAACCCAAGTCGATTATTTTATCGTGCTTGACCGTTTAATTAAACAAGGAGAGCGGACGTATATGGAAGAACGAACAATGCGAAGGCGCGCCTTTTTCGAAGGAAGCGTTCTTGTAGAGGATCAATGTCAAACGATTTATCCATTATCTTTGCAAGAACGTGGCGAGCGACGGACCGGCAACATTGTTCGAGATGAACAGTCTAGCTACAATCGTAGAAATGCAGTTCGTTATGCAGAGCAATGGTGGGATGATTACAATCCTGCTTTCGTGCGCTTTGAAGACAACTGCACAAACTACGTTTCACAATGCTTATATGCAGGTGGTGCGCCGATGACTAGTAAAACGGCAAAACAACGAGGCTGGTGGTACGAAAATGAAAAAAGAATGAGTTTAAGCTGGTCTGTTGCACATTCGTTTAGATGGCATTTAAGCGGGGCAACAACAGGGTTAAGAGGCGAAGAAAAAAAGATGGCCCGCGATCTTCTTCCAGGTGATGTAATTTGCTACGACTTTAATGGAAATGGAAAATGGAACCATTGTGCGATTGTGATTGCGAAAGATGCGAATAATGAACCGCTTGTTAATGCCCAAACGATCAACAGTCGCTATCGCTATTGGACGTATCAAAATTCACCCGCTTATACAGAACAAATTCAGTATAAATTTTTTCATATCACCGTTTAAACAGGGTCTGACGATTCTGTTTTTTCAATGTTTGTCAGCATCCCGTTTCATGTGTAATATAGAGAGGGAACGTAAGCCATTCATAAAGGGTGAACGCATGTGAAATGGAGAATGTACGCACAAGCTCTATGGATAATCGCGCTATTTTTAGCTTTTGCTGCAGTTTTTGTCGATCGAAATGGTATGTTCCTAATAGGAATTATTGCCTGCGTATTAGGTTCCACAATTTTTTATATAAAAAGCAAAAAATAAATAGAGGTGCACGAAAAATGGGATTGCATATTGTACTTTATCAACCAGAAATACCTGCGAACACGGGAAATATTGCACGCACATGTGCTGGCACAAACACAACGCTACACTTGATTCGACCACTGGGCTTTTCAACAGATGACAAGATGTTAAAACGTGCAGGTTGTGATTACTGGCCAAATGTAAAGATTCATTACTATGATTCAATTGACGAATTGTTCCAACGCTATCGTCAAGGAGAGTTCTTTTTTATTGAAACGATAGGGCAACATCATTATAGTGATTTCGATTATACCAACACAGAGGCGGAGTACTTTTTTGTATTCGGTAAAGAAACGACAGGATTGCCGCAAAAATTAGTAGAAGAGCGGAAAGAGCGGTGCTTTCGCATTCCGCAAACTGATGTGATCCGCTCGCTCAATTTATCAAATACAGCTGCAATTGTCATTTATGAAGCGTTAAGACAACAAGGTTTCCCGACGCTGAAGTAATTTTTTTAAAGAGGTAGACTTGCAATAAATGTATTGTATAACCGAAATACCACAAATAAAATCGTAAACAAAAATGCCGCCCAAAAAAATAAATGAAAGCAAATAAATCCAATTAAGCCTGGGATTGTTAACGATTCAGCAATACGATAAACAACAAACACAATGTAGGCAAACGAAGCAACTAGAAATGCTAATAGAACGACGATGATGAAGGGATGTAGAACGAGAGCAACGATGCTGCCGATAAAATAAATCCATTGGCCTCCTTCTGTCTTGCTCCCACTATTGCTTTCGTCAGCTTTGCTGGAAAAGAATAAAAACGAAAGAGAATTGACGGTATCCGCAATTAATTTTAGTGCTGAAAAGATCATGAAAAACAGCAACATCAGCATGAGAATAAGGCCGATTCGAATTTCGTTTATGGAGAGAAGATCTGCCATGCCGTCTAAAATTCCATTTTGTTCAAGCCAATCGATTGCAAGTCGTTGGCCGTATAAGGCAAACGACAAACTAAATAAAAAAATGCTTATTAAAGGTAGATGTCCAGTTAAGTATCGGTTCATATTAATCTCCTATATGTACGAATAACAAATCATTGAAGCGCTTGTCCAAAACAATAGGACAAGCGCTAACTTGTTTATTCACCTTTATAATGGTGGATCACTTCATAGGCGTGAAGTTCATTTGCGCTGGCAGCTGGCTTTTGATCAGTAGATTTGTCGGTATTTTTGTGGGCTTTTGCAAAAGATTCACTTGCTAGCCAATTTTCATAGTCTTGCTTTGAAGCCCATTTTGTGAAAACGACTTCTTTTTTTTCATCGTCTTGATTTGATAAAAACATAAATTCTAAGCAACCGTCTACTTTTGCCATATTGTCGGATGCCTTTCCAAAGCGCTCCTGCAGCATTTTTTTCTTTTCAGGTGTAACGTTGAGTTCGTTCATAACGATGTACATGTTTGATTTGCTCCTTTTTTTATCAAGATTTCGTGTTTTTTGTAAGAGAATGACTTTTCAATCTGATAGAACTTGGCTATAATAAAAGAGAGCGTTTACGCCCCTTGCAAGGAGGACTTTTTATGAGAACGTTTCTAATGATGAGTGTCTGTGTCGTCTTTTTAGTCTCCATTTTTGCTGGAGGTTATGAGGAAAACCCTCACAAACGATAAAGACCAAGAAAACCGGGAAACCGGTTTTTTTAATTTTACCGAACTGCTGCTTCCCATATCTTCATTGCTGGTCGATTTGGCGACAAATCCTCTACATGACCACGATCTCTACCAACCCAAACAGAAGCTGTATAAGCATCTGTGAGCCCAGAGAAAGTTAAATCTCGATACTCATTGGATGTTCCTGTCTTCCCACCCACATAGCCATTCGTTGCAAGCGTGATATCTCGACCTGTTCCAGACTGCACCACTTCGCTCATTAACGTGCGAAGCTTATCATTTGTTTCATTGCTCCAAATTTGTTGTGGCTCTTGCGTTGGCCATTCATAGATGATGTCATTATGCTCGTCATACACCCCTTTTATCGCCTTTGCAGGAGTGAATGCGCCGTCGTGAGCAAAGGTTTGGTATGCTTGGACCATTTCATATACAGACACATCAACAGTTCCTAGCGCAATCGAAATGTCTCGTTCTTCTGCATTTAATTGTTTAAATTGAAACGGTTCAAGATAACTTATACCTGTTTGAATCCCAATTGAATCTAATAAGTATTGTGCAGGGATGTTGTAGGAATGTTTAAATGCTTCTCGTAACGTGACGTTGCCTGGCTTTACATCATTGTAATTTGAAATACAGCCTAACGAGCGGTTTGTTTTTTCTTGTTCCGTACAATTTTCTCTAGGGTTTCCGTTGACGACTTTATCAATGGAATCATGCGTTTCTTCAAAGTAGGGAGCAAAGACGATTAAAGGTTTGAATGCGGAACCGTGTGAGCGATAGGAATCTAGCGCAAGCATAAAATTGCCTTTTTCATAATCACGACCGTGGCTCATGGCGACGATCGACTGATCATCGTTTCGAATCACCATGCCAGCACCTTCTACATCAGACGGAAGTTCATGATAGAAACTCTCTTTTAATGTAGTTTGTCGATCAGGTTCAAGTGCTGTTTCAATTTTTATGCCTTGTTTAAGCAAGTCAGCTCGTCGGTCTTTCGCTTCCTCTTCGCCTAAGCCATCTACAGCTTGAATTAAAGCGACAAGTTCTTTCTCAACATAATCGGTATAATCGGGATACAAGTTTCGTAGATTTGAACGTCGAAGTTCGATTGTCTCCGCTTTTGCTTCCTCATACTCCTCATCGCTAATAAATTGTTCCTCTTTCATTTTAAGCAAGACCCATTCTTTTCGCTTGTTCGTATTATCAATCGCGTTAAAAGGGTCATAGATCGTCGGATTATTAGGAATCGCCGTTAAGAATGCTATTTGTGCTAAAGAAAGTTGTTCAGCGTTTTCGCTGAAGTATAGTTGACTTGCAGCTTCAATGCCGTAAGCGTGGTTACCGAAATAAATAGAATTCAAATATAATTCTAATATTTCTTCTTTTGAATAGCGTTGCTCAAGTTCATGGGCATAGAGGATTTCACTTACTTTTCGTTCGTACGTTTGCGAATGATCTAAGAAAATATTGCGAACCATTTGCTGGGTAATCGTGCTAGCCCCTTGATCAATTTCACCACTGCTTACATTGGTAATAACTGCACGAGCAATACCAGACGCATCAAATCCCGGATGCTGAAAAAAGCGTCGATCTTCTGTCGCTACAAAAGATTGAAGTGCAAACTCAGGCATGTGTTCATAAGGTAAATAGTTTCGGTTAACACCGCCTTCTGAAGCCATTTCTGCGACAATTTGTCCGTTGCTTGCAACGATGGAGCTATTTGAAGAAAGATAAAGAATCTCATCATCAATATGTGTGCCAACAACTTGACCAATCGTTTGGACGCTGCCTACCTCTGCAGAAGTGGAGCGGAAAAAAAATACACTACTTAGAGCAAACAATCCAATAAAAAACCAGCCAAAAAAAGTTTTCATTGCCATACTCACTTTCTATCCAACGTATAAGTAAGTATATCATTCTTTTCGTGGCGCGGACAGTCTCGCCTTTTCAGAAAAAGAAGCATGTTCATTTGATTCAATGCATATCGTTAATTAATCTCGCTTACACGAGGATGGAGGTATACGAGTTGAATATCTTAAACAAAATTGAACAGTACCGTGACAATGAGGAACGCTTACGCTGGGAAGGAACGTTTGCTGAATACTTAGACCTAATCAAAGAAAAGCCGTGGGTTGCACAGACCGCTCACTCTCGTGTGTACAATATGATAAAAGACGCTGGCGTGGAAGAGAAAGATGGAAAAAAAGAATACTCATTTTTTAAAGACTCCATTTATGGACTAGAAGAATCGTTAGAAAAGTTAGTAGAAGAATACTTTCATTCTGCTGCGAAACGATTGGATGTACGAAAGCGAATTTTATTACTTATGGGTCCTGTGAGTGGAGGGAAATCTACCCTCGTTACGCTCTTAAAAAGAGGATTGGAAGACTATTCCCGAACAGAAAATGGTGCTGTATATGCGATAAAAGGGTGCCCGATGAATGAAGATCCGCTCCACCTTATTCCGCTCCATCTACGAGAAGACTTCCAAAAAGAATTTGGCATTAAAATTGAAGGGAATCTGTCTCCTTTAAATATGATGCGATTGGAACAAGAGTATGAGGGACGGATTGAAGATGTAGTCGTTGAACGTGTCTTCTTTTCCGAAGATAAACGAACGGGCATTGGAACGTTCTCACCATCCGATCCAAAATCCCAAGACATTGCCGATTTAACAGGTAGCATTGACTTTTCGACGATTGCAGAATATGGATCTGAATCCGACCCCCGCGCCTATCGATTTGACGGCGAACTAAATAAAGCAAACCGTGGCATGATGGAGTTTCAAGAGATGCTCAAATGTGATGAAAAATTCCTATGGCATCTACTATCCTTGACGCAAGAGGGGAACTTTAAAGCAGGAAGATTTGCGCTCATTTCAGCCGATGAACTCATATTGGCCCACACGAACGAATCAGAGTACAAATCGTTTATTTCGAATAAGAAAAATGAGGCGCTCCATTCCCGAATCATTGTCATGAAAATTCCATATAACTTAAAAGTGTCTGAAGAAGAAAGAATATACAAAAAAATGATTGCGGATAGTGATCTTTCACATGTCCATATTGCGCCGCATGCACTCAAAGTTGCGTCTATTTTTACGATTTTGACTCGTTTAAAAGCGTCGCATAAAGCGGGGATTGACCTCGTTAAAAAGATGAAGCTTTATGACGGAGAATCAGTAGAAGGATTTAATCAACAAGATGTAAAAGAACTACAGTCGGAATTTAATGACGAGGGCATGAGCGGGATTGATCCGAGGTATGTTATCAACCGCATCTCTTCAGCGATTATTCGGAAACAGCTAACGTCCATTTCAGCACTGGACGTCTTGCGTTCAATCAAAGAAGGATTGGATCAACATGCGTCCATTTCAAAAGAAGACAAAGAACGTTACACCGATTACATTACCATTGCACGTAAAGAGTATGATCTCATTGCCAAAGAAGAAGTTCAAAAAGCGTTTGTGTATTCGTATGAAGAATCGGCGAAAACGCTGATGGATAATTATTTGGATAATGTAGAAGCGTTTTGCAATAAAAATAAGTTAAGAGATCCGCTTACTGGTGATGAAATGTCACCTGACGAAAAATTAATGCGCTCGATTGAAGAACAAATTGGCATTTCTGAAAATGCGAAAAAAGCATTTCGAGAGGAAATTTTAATTCGCATCTCTGCTTATGCGCGTAAAGGAAAACGTTTTGAATATAATTCTCATGAACGCCTTCGTGAAGCGATTCAGAAAAAGCTATTTGCGGATTTAAAAGATATTGTAAAAATAACAACATCCGTGAAAACACCAGACGAATCTCAGTTGAAAAAGATGAATGATGTAATCGCGCGACTGATTGATGAACATGGCTATAACTCGGTTTCGGCAAACGAATTATTAAGGTATGTCGGCTCTCTTTTAAACCGATAATAGAACAAAAAGGCCCTCACTATGTCAAGAGGGTCTTCTTGTTCTTTTTTGCATTTAGTGGTAATTTATGAATAGAATGTTGGCATTTAAGAAAGTGAGGAGCGTTTTTGGCTGAAAATAGTGTGAAATCAGAGGCTTGGGGATGGGTAAAGGCGATTGCAATTGCATTAATTATCGCATTTGTAGTCCGGACGTTTATTGTTACAAGCTTTGAAGTTCGTGGTGAGTCCATGGTACCAACTGCCGAAGACGGCGAACGATTCATTGTGAATCGACTAGCGTATCAATTCGGTGATCCTGATCGATTTGATTTAATTGTGTTCCATGCAACGGAAGAAGATAGCTATATTAAACGTATCATTGGGTTACCTGGGGATACGATTCGTTTTGAAGAGGATCAACTATTTATTAACGACGAGCAGGTGGATGAGCCGTTCTTAGACGAAATCCAAGCAGCTTACAGTGGACAACAATATACAAATGACTTTGAATATGATGAGGTTGTTCCAGAAGATCACGTGTTTGTAGTAGGCGACAATCGCCCAAATAGTCATGATAGTCGTGTTTTTGGTGCAGTTCATGAAGACGAAATCATTGGTAGAGTAGGCTTGCGTTTTTGGCCGCTATCGGAATTCGGTTTTATGGAATAATTGAAATGGAAGTAAAAAGTGCTCATAGAGCGCTTTTTTTGTTTTGGTAGCAGTAAATGCGAAAAATTGATTTGAAAAATGAATCATTCATGAAAGCATTTATGTATTATGAATCATTTTGATTTTTCCATATAATAGACGTATCACGCGAGGAGGCGTTCTGATGATCATCGGTTTGCATCATGTACAAATAACCATTCCAACGGGAGAAGAGAAAAGGGCATTCGCATTCTATCATACCTTTTTAGGATTAAAACAAATTGATAAACCTGCAAGCCTGGCTGGTAGAGGAGGGTTTTGGCTAACGCTTGGAGATGTTGATGTTCATGTAGGAACAGAAAAGGACGTTGATCGTTTGCAAACAAAAGCACACCTTGCCTATCAAGTAGAGGATCTGCAAGATTGGAGACGAAAACTCACTCAAACAGGAATTGAAATTTTAGAAGGCATACCGATTCCGGGATTTGATCGGTTTGAATTCCGTGATCCTTTTGGGAATCGAGTCGAGTTAATTCAAGCTAAGTAAGTGAAAATCTAAGTGTGTGACTGAAAGGTTTAGCTTGTCCTCTTACAATTAATTAGCAACTCTTGTGCAAGTGAAACATAGGATAAGTTAAGGCAAAGAAATCAATCCAATCCTATACTATGTGCAAGAGTATCATCGTGTGCAAAAACGTTAATGGTAGGAGGGCAAGAATGGAAAAAAACGATAAGCACCAGTACATTGTCTCTGAGGAAAACTGGTCCCTCCATCGCAAAGGATTTCAGGACCAACGTCGTCACCAAGAAAAAGTTCAAGATGCCATAAAGAAAAATTTACCTGACCTAGTCAGTGAGGAAAATATTGTTCTTTCAAACGGGAAAGACGTAATTCGCATTCCAATCCGTTCCCTTGATGAATATAAGATCCGCTATAATTATGATAAGAATAAACATGTTGGCCAAGGAAAAGGCGATAGTAAAGTTGGCGATGTTGTTGCTCGTGATCCAAATGGTGATAAACAAGCCGGAGCTGGTAAAGGTCAAGGCGCTGGAGATCAAGCAGGGGAAGACTACAATGAAGCAGAAGTTTCCATTGCTGAACTAGAAGAAATGATGTTTGCAGAGATGGAATTGCCACATCTTCAGAAAAAAGAAGAGCAAGAAATCGTTATTGAAAATATCGAGTTTAACGATATACGTAAAAAAGGCCTGATGGGTAATGTAGATAAAAGGCGAACGATCCTTGCAGCAATCAAGCGGAACTCACTCGCTGGAAAAGCAGGAATCATGCCAATTTATAATGAAGATCTTCGTTTTAAGACGTGGAATGAAACGATTAAACCTGAATCCAAAGCGGTTGTAATTGCAATGATGGACACAAGCGGTTCCATGGGACGGTTTGAAAAATATGTTGCCCGTAGCTTCTTTTTTTGGATGACTCGCTTTTTAAGAACCAAATACGAAAAAGTAGAAATTGAATTTATTGCCCATCATACAGAAGCAAAAGTAGTAAACGAAGAAGACTTCTTCTCAAAAGGTGAAAGCGGGGGGACGATATGTTCTTCTGCCTATCGGAAAGCTCTTGAACTCATTGATGAAAAATACAATCCATCCGCTTACAACATTTATCCGTTTCACTTCTCAGATGGCGATAATTTAACGTCGGATAATGCACGTTGTTTAAAATTAGTCAAACAGCTGATGGACCGCTCCAATTTATTTGGCTATGGCGAAATCAATCAATACTCTCGTAACTCGACATTAATGGGCGCTTACAAAAATGTAAACGATCCACGGTTCATGCACTACATTCTTAAAGAAAAAGGGGACGTTTATCATGCCCTTAAGCATTTCTTTCAAAAAGAGGATCAGCAAGTAAACGCATAATTGACTCTTGTTTTTAGTCAGAAAACATTGATAAGTGGACGGTGATCATTGTCACAAAAAAACAATTGACTTCTGTGAGAGGACTCGTGTATAATCACCTCTAACTTCATTTGTTCGTAATGCGTAGATCGGAACAAGTAGGCGAAAGAATATGTAAAGAGAGTTGGTTTCATCGGCTGAAAGAACCAACCATTCCTTCTTTTGTTGAACCCTATTCCAGGAGCAATTGGCAAAACCAATCGTCTCATTGACGTTATCAATGTTAAGTGGGCATCGTAGGATGCTAACAAAGGTGGTACCGCGGAGCTCTTCCGTCCTTATTTAAGGATGGAAGGGCTCTTTTTTCGTGAAGGGGGAGAAAAAATGCAGGGAACGATTGTCATAAAAATTGGAAGCAGTAGCTTAACAACCGCTACGGGACAGTTAGATGAACAACAGCTTAACAGTCATGTTGAGGCAATGGTATTTTTAATGAAACAAGGGTACCGCATTGTGCTTGTGACATCAGGCGCAGTAGCAGCAGGGTTCTCAAGCTTAGGATTTAAACGAAAGCCAAAAGGGATTGCGCAAAAACAAGCCTCAGCAGCAGTTGGACAAAGCTTACTCATGCAAGCATATATGGATGCCTTTAAACAGCATGACTATATTGCAGCACAGCTGTTAATCACACGAGCTGATTTTGCTGATCAACAACGATTTTCTAATATCTCTCAAACGATTGGAGAATTAGTCAAACGAGGAGCGATCCCCATTATTAATGAGAATGACTCGACATCAATAGAAGAGTTAACCTTTGGGGACAACGATCGTTTATCTGCTCTTGTTAGTGGGATTGTGCATGCGGATATGCTTTGCTTGTTTACTGATGTGAATGGCGTTTATGATCAGAATCCATTTTCCTATCCGAACGCAAAAAAATATCATTATCTCTCAGAAGTACCTGAAACCCTTTTAGAAGCGATGGATCAAACCACATCTGATGTTGGTACAGGTGGAATGTTCTCGAAACTGTCAGCAGCAAAAATAGCCATCGAACTTGGAGCAAACGTTTTTATTGGAACCGGAGAAGGGGAAGAGAAGTTTGCCGATGTGTTAGTAGGCAAAGGAGATGGCACGTATCTTGGCTCTTTTGCGAAAAATGCAATGTCGATGACCAAACAATACATTTTATATCATAGT
This sequence comes from Shouchella sp. JSM 1781072, assembly GCF_041949915.1. NCBI lineage: Bacteria > Bacillati > Bacillota > Bacilli > Caryophanales > Bacillaceae > Shouchella > Shouchella sp. JSM 1781072. The sequence goes on along the minus strand of NZ_JBHFQE010000001.1, from coordinate 1,684,255 downwards.
AGCCCGAGGGGAACGATTTTTATTGATGATGGCGCGGCAAATGCATTGTTAAAGCAGCACCGCAGTTTACTTCCCGCAGGAATTGTTGATGTGAACGGCTCATTTAACATCGGTGAAATTGTTGATGTGCGTAGAGAGAATAACGAGGTTATAGGAAAAGGCAAAGTGAATTTTACAAACGAAGAGCTTGATTTATTAAAAGGCAAAAATAGTGCTGAAGTAATAAAAGCAACAAGTCGGTCGAAAAAAGCTGTCATTCATCGTAATTTTTGGGTGGCAATGTAAAGGGGATAGAAGGATGGAAAAGGTCGAACAAATCGCTAAAAAAGCAAAGAAAGCAGCGCCAAGTATTGCCCTTGCGACGATAACTGCACGAAATGAAGCGTTAACCAAAATGGCTGACGCACTGCTAGATGAAAAACGCTTTTTGCTTACGGAAAATCAAAAAGATATTGACGAGGCGGAACAAAAGGGAACACCAAAACCATTAATTGATCGATTGTTATTAACAGAAGAGCGAATTGCAGACATGGCGGAAGGGATGCGACAGCTTGTTCAATTACCAGATCCAATTAATCAAACCCTTGAAACGATTGAACGTCCAAACGGATTAATTATGGAAAAACGAGTTGTTCCATTTGGTGTTTTTGGCATGATCTATGAGGCACGCCCAAATGTAACGGTTGATGCTTGCGCCCTTGCTATCAAAACTGGAAATGCAGTTGTGCTGCGAGGCAGTGCCAGTGCAATGAACTCAAATAAAGCCATTGTCACTGTATTAAAACAAGCGTTGACGAATAGCACGATTAATACGGCTTGTATTCAGTTGATTGACGATCCATCACGCGAAGAAGCGAACCGTTTTATGAAATTAAAAGGCGATATTGATGTTTTGATTCCAAGAGGTGGCGCATCGCTCATCCAAACAGTGGTGAACGAAGCCACGATACCCGTCATTGAAACTGGCGTAGGAAATTGTCATGTATATTTATCGAAGCACGCAGATTTAGAGCTAGCTACATCGATTATCGTCAATGCGAAAACCCAACGACCTTCTGTTTGCAACGCAAGCGAAACGTTGCTAATTGATCAAGCGTTTGCGGACCGTCACTTGCAAAAGATTGCGGAAACCTTAATAGAAGAAGGCGTCACGTTAAAAGGTGACGAAAAAGCCCGAGCGATTTTTCCACATATGTTACAAGCGGATGAACAAGACTGGCGCACCGAGTATTTAGATTTAACCCTCGCCATTCGATGTGTCGCAAATTTGGAAGAAGCGATTGACCACATTAATGAGTATGGAACAAAACATTCAGAAGCCATTGTCACGGAAAAGGATTCAGAAAGAGATTACTTCTTCCAGGCTGTCGATGCTGCAGTCGTCTATCATAATGCTTCAACGCGATTTACAGATGGGTTCGAATTTGGTTTTGGCGCAGAAATTGGCATTAGTACGCAAAAATTGCATGCAAGAGGACCGATGGGGTTACAAGCCCTTACGACCTACAAATATACCGTTAAAGGTACTGGGCAAATCAAGTGAAAACGAGAAGACAAGTGAAGAAACTTGTCTTTTTTGTATGGAAGTTAGAGGTGGAAGGACTGTTAAAAGAGATGAATCAATTTCAACTGGTTGGTGAGAGATATTTAGATAGTCAAGTCCAAATCACTGTGTAAAATTACGATACATTAACATCACTCTTGGATTTTCGGACTGTTGCTTTTCCCGTCGGAGTCACCATCGGCGCTAATGAGGAAGCATGCATGCAACTAATTATTTATATTTTCTGATTATAAATGCTAAACTAAACAAAGGAGGCGGATCATGTATTTATCTATTGAAGAAATGGTTGCGATGCCAGAGTTTAAAAAGTTGTCTGTAAGTGAAGATGGGCAGATGCTCGCCTATGAGAAAAAATCAACTGATTGGAAAAGAGATGCATTTGTAAGTCAGGTATGGATTGTAAAGAGTAAAGGGGCGATAATGTTTCCTTTAACCATTGGGCCGATAACAAGTAGCCAGCCAGTGTGGTCAAAAGATTCGCTTAAAATCGCTTTTTTAAGTGTTGTTCAGAAAAATGGAAAGAACACAGAGCAAGTATTTGTTCATCATTTTGATACGAACAAAACCATTCAAGTGACAGATGAGGATGTCTCCATTGAGAATATGAAATGGCGTTTTGATGATGATGGATTATATATTCTTAAAAAAAATAAAGCAGAAAGTATCATTGAAGCAAGGAAAACTTCTGGAGAAGGCTTTGAGAAAGTAGATAAAGAATTTACATACAAGGAACTTTATTATGTGGCGCTAGTTGAAAAGGAAAAACCTCTAAAACTTTTTAAAGAACCTATTCACATAATTGATTTTGATGTGAGTCCAGTTAGTAACCACCTTGTATGTAATGCTGCAAAAACACCTCATATGAATGATGCAATGAATCAACAAATTTTTATAACGACAGTTGAACAACAAGAGCCAATCCCGCTTCCGCTTTCTGATCTTCAATACGGGCATGTTTTGTTTTCACCAGATGGAAAATCAATTTGCTATCGCGTTTTTCAAGGGGAGCGATCTCGATTTGCAAATACATCATTGGAAATCTTTAGCCTTGAGACGAAAAAAAGGAAATTAGTCAGCACTGGAATTGATGAGTGGGTCACACCAATTCGTTGGACAGAACAAGGTATTTTGTTTACATGGCAAGACCGGACGGCTTTTCGCTTAGGTTTTGTTTGCGAGGAAGGTGAAGTAAATAGATATGACAGAGCTAAAGATGAAGTGATCTCACTGGCAACGACTAATCAAGAGGGAAGCAGTCTTGCATATTGTTTACAAAGAAAAGATAACGCAACCACTCTCTATTGGAATGAACAAATTATAGATTCTAAAGAACCTTATTATTATAAGAAGCAAAGAAGTGAAAAAGAGATTGTAACATGGACCAATGAGGTAGGAATGGCAATTGAAGGGGTTTTATCGAAACCGACATCATTTAATCCAAATAAGAAATACCCTCTTTTGCTTGTCATACACGGTGGACCGCAAAGTGCATCAATTCCAGTACCTTATGAGAAAAGAATTGAGCCTGTTGAAGCATTTATAGAAAAAGGATTTCTTGTACTTGAACCGAATTATCGAGGTAGTTCAGGATATGGAGAGTCTTTTCGTAAAGCCAACTATTGTAGTTTAGGGACAGGTGACCTGGAGGATGTGTTAGCGGGAATCGCTTTTCTAGAGGGGAGGGGCATTGTTGATTCTAATCGTATTGGCATTATTGGATGGAGTCAAGGCGGATTTATTGCAGCGTTTGCAGCCTTAGCATGTGATCGATTTAAGGTTGCATGTGTTGGTGCAGGCATTAGTAATTGGGAGTCTTATTTCTTTAATACGGATATTCCCTCTTTTGGAGAGGCATATTTTGGCGGATCTCCGTTTGAAAAATTGACTTCTTATCAAATTGCTTCACCAATAACGTATCTAAATACGAACAAAACAATTGCCCCAATTCTTATTCAACATGGTAGCAACGACCAGCGTGTTCCAATTGCCAACGCTCATGAACTTTATTATGGTCTGAAATTTAAACAAGCTGACGTTGAATTTATTCGCTATAATGGCATGGGTCACATACCTACAAAACCAAAACAGTTTAAAGCCGTTTTAACGCAACAGTATCAATGGATTGTCAAACACTTGTAAAAATTAGGCGACGTTGACCGTGTAAATAAAAACGTACTTGCTGATATGAGCGTTTAGCAAGTACGTTTGTTTTATTTTCCAAGTTCAGGTTGTGGCTGGGTTTCTTCAAAATCTGGCATAGTTGTCGGATCAAGTGGATGATCGTGTGTAGCAGCGAAAAAGGTACCACCTGACACATCTTTTACATTATGAACAACGATAAATGCGTTAGGGTCGACTTCATGGATAAGCTTTTTTAAATAGAAGAGGCGGTAAGAACGAACAACAATGTAAATGACTTCGCGTTCTTTTTTTGAATAGCCGCCATACCCGTTAAAAATGGTCGCGCTCGATGCCATTTGTTTTAACACTTTCTCAGAAATAGCTTGTGCTTCTGGTGAAATGATATTGACTGCTTTTTTCGCATCGAATCCTTCAAGCACATAATCCGTTACTTTTTTTCCTATATATAGCGCAATAATGGTATACATCGTATAAATGGGTCCGATGATAAACACGCCGGAGATCACGATAACGGCATCTAAAACAAAGTTCGTACCGGTTAATTCCCAACCGAAACGGTGGTTAAGCATTCTCGCAATAATGGACGTTCCACCAGTGGAGGAACCTGCACGAAAGATAAAGCCAAAACCAACTCCCGTTATAATACCTGCGAAAACCGCAGCGAGTAACGTATCTTCAATTGGTTGTCCAAGTCGTTCAGTGAAAAAAATAAATAATGATAAGAGCGGAACATTAATAATCGACTTATAAACCATATGTCTCGGTAATAATTTAAATCCAACTAATAAAAGAACAGCATTAAACACAAACGTGACGAGAGCTGGTGATAAATCAAATTGGAAATATAGCAAGAGCGATAACCCGACAATGCCGCCTTCAGCAAGGTTGTTCGGCATCGCAAACAGTGTAATCGATAGGCTGAAGAGGAAGGTTCCAATCGCCATATAGATAAAGTCTCTCAACATTCATCATTCCTTTCTACAAATGAAAAGAAGCAGTGGTAGCTAGCCCCAACTACTTCTTTCCTAGTCTTTCTTCTAATTGTTCAACTAAACCTACGATTTCTGCAGTTCGAGCCTCTCGGTCAGCTTCTTCTTGTGCTTTCTTAAGTGCTTGTTGGATATCGTGCTGCGAAAGTCCTGTTTCCATTTCTTTTGTTTGGCTTACCGCTTCTTCATATTGACGGAGCGCATCAGCTTCTTGACCGATAATATCAGTCTCACACGTACCGCCAATCGCAATGTTATGTTCATGCCCAGTAAAAAAGCAATTTTCAATTAAACCACCGGCGTGGAGGAGTCGGATTGCACAAGTACCCCCATCTTGAATGAATGTTTCTCGGATCGTTGGTTGGCTATCTCGTACGTCAATCTGAGCCTCAAAATGACCATTGATCTGACAGTGCTCAATGAGTCCAGTTGATTGATTTTCAAAGCGAATACCACTTTCATAACTATCAATAATACGCGTTTCTTTCATCGTGACGCTAGACTGATTTAACACATAGACTTGCGGATATAAGTCATGATGATGATAAAATGAGCTATTTGTTAATTGAACATGGCTATGATCAGTAATATAAAGACCACTTTGACGACCATCAAAAACATCGACATCATCTAAGGTCGCTTCACTAAAATCAGCTATGATAAGTTGATTTAAGTCATTGTCAAAAAAACGACTATGAGCAATGGTAGCACTGGACCGTTCCGTTAACCAGACGCCATAGTGAGAACCTTCGAAGACAGAACTGTGGTTCATGCTTAAGCGAGCGTCTTCACTAAGCGCGATTTGTGGCATGTGGTGATCAAAAATATCCGTTGCTTCAATATAGACGTAGCTCTTTGCCGATTGGGTAATACCTGCGCGTTCGCCAGCATGAATTTTACAATGAAAAATGTAAGCCGATGCTTCTTGAATGGAGAGTTGATCAAGTGAATGGTTTTTTATTGTACATTGTTCAATCTCCGCTTTACTCCCTTGGCTTAGGTGAATTCCAGATTGTCCGTTTTCGACCAAGCTGTTTTTTAAGAAGAGTTCGCCGCCTTGCGCTTCAATTTGTGTAGGTGCATTTTCTGTGAGCTTACTAGAGCGCAACGTTAGTTTTGCTTGATCTTGTAGGAGGATGCCGCCGGATTGACTTTCATAAATCTGACAATCTTGAATGACTGCTTCACTCTGTTCTTGCGCTTTTATTTGCCGTTGCTCTGAATGATGCCCATAGATTTGGCAATTTTCAACGTATGATCGACTGTCTTGGTCAAAATAAAAAGCCGTCGTATCGCCATTATAGATATGCGAATGCTTCATAATTAAGCGACCATTTGATCCTGTATACACTTGGCTTCCTTGTTGTTCATAAAGCGCACAATATTCAATTCTTGCGCGACCACGATTGTGAATTCCAATTGCATTATGGCGAATCGTGGTATCCGTCAAGGATAAATGGCCTTGCTCTTTTATTTGAATGGCATATTTTTTTATTTCATGGAATTGACAGTGAATGACATTAGCATGTCCTTGTTCAATCAATAACCCTTTATCCGTTTTAAAAAAAGATAGATTTTTAATGTGTACAGAAGCATGATTTGTCACTTTAAATCTTCCGGCTATGCGAACATCTTCAGGCTCATCCGATAGACCAATTAATGTAACGGATTTTGATAGTTGAACGGATTCATGATAGAGACCGGGTTCAATTTCAATTGTGTCGCCATCATGAGCATCTAACAGCGCCTGTCTAATCGTTTTATATTTCGATAGCAATTTACGTGAAACATGGATTTTCTTCACAATTTCCACCTCGAATCTGCCTTTTAGTATACCTGCTTTTCCAAATACTGTCCAAGAGCTTTTCATTATACATAATAAAAATTTACGGTTTCTTCTTTAAACGATGTTTACTGATCGCCATTTAAGGAAAAAAAGAAAGTGAGATAAAGAGGAGGCGATAACAATGGACAAGAATCAAGATCTTTCCAATGGTATTCCAAAACAAATGCAGCAAAAGCAACCTGGGATTGAATCAGAAATGAATCCTGAGCCGATTTTTGAAAGTGATGGGTATAAAGGTTCCGATAAATTAAAAGGCAAAGTTGCGTTAATTACTGGAGGTGACTCTGGTATAGGACGAGCTGTTGCAGTTGGTTATGCAAAAGAAGGAGCTCATATTGCAATTGTCTATTTAGATGAACATGAAGACGCGGAGTTTACAAAAGAAAAAGTTGAAGCTTATGGCGTAAATTGCATTACCATTTCAGGCGATATTACAGATGAAGCCTTTTGCATTTCTTCTGTTGAACGTTGTGTAGCAGAATTAGGTGGCTTAGATATACTCGTGAACAATGCTGCCGAGCAACACCCAGTTAATGATCTTCGTGAGCTCAGTGACGAACAGCTAAAACGTACATTTGCGACGAATTTTTACTCGTACGTCTATTTCACTAAGGCAGCCCTTGATTACTTACAAGAGGGAAGTGCGATTATTAACACTTCATCCATTAACGCATACCGAGGTAATATCTCGTTAATTGACTATACAAGCACTAAAGGAGCCATTACTGCGTTTACACGCTCAATGGCACAATCTCTTGCCGAGAAGAAAATTCGTGTAAACAGCATTGCGCCTGGTCCGATTTGGACACCGTTAATTCCAGCTTCATTTGATGAAGAGAAGGTGTCACAGTTTGGTCAAAACACATTAATGGGTAGACCTGGTCAACCGAGTGAACTTGTAGGAGCGTATGTCTTGCTTGCTTCAGAAGATTCTTCTTATATGACAGGACAAGCGATTCATATTAATGGTGGCGACTACATTAGCTCATAAATATAATGATCAGCACGCTAATAAAAAAAGAATCTTTATGGATGAGAAACGATCATTCATAAAGATTCTTTTTATTTTTTAAGCCGTATGTTAGCGCGACATTCTTGTCGCAAAATGATAGCGGTCCCCTCGATAACGAGTATAAACAAGTTCTAATACACGTCTTTCCGTTGTAAACGCTTGTCGACGTATCGCTAAGAGCGGATCTCCTGTTTGAATCTCAAGTAACGTGGCATCTTCTTCGTTTGCCAATACAGATCGTATGGTTTGCTCGGAATGATCGATACGATGGCCTAGTTCTTCTTCAAAGTACGTATACAAAGAGGAGCGCAAGACGCTTTCGGTAAGGTCAGGAGCTAAATCAACAGCAATAAATGCTTGTTCTAAAGCGATGGGACTCTGGTTTGCCAAGCGAACACGATTTACATGGAAAACGTCTGTTCCATTTTCAACTTGAAGCAGTTGAGCTGTTTTTTCATCTACTTGTTCGCGCTTAAAAGACAGCAGTCTTGACTCGGGTACCATGTTTCGATTAAGCATGTCTTCGCTAAAGCTTGTCGTTTTTGTTAAAAACTGTTCGATGTTTTGTGTTGATGCAACGAACGTACCTTTACCCTTTTCACGAATAAGTTGTCTTTTTTGAACAAGATTGTTCATTCCTTGCCTAACGGTCATTCGACTAATTTGATATTTGTCAGCGAATTCTCTTTCAGAGGGAAGGGCGTCGCCTGGTTTTAATACACCTGTTTTAATTTGTTTTTGGATCAATTCTTCTATCTGATAATAAATAGGAATTGGAGAATATTTATCAATCATTATCGTTCCTCCGCGCTACGTGATCTTAACAATCAGTATAGCACAAGTTAGCTTCTTTAAATTGGTATAGACAACTAAACATCTAGAGAATATAATGAAAAGACAAAGGGAGTGAAGAGAAATATGACTGAACTCATTTTAAAAGGAACTCGAATGCTATCAGGTCTTCCAAATCAAACAAGCGATGACTCGTTTTATGTAGCGGTCAATCAAGGAAAGATAACAGAAGTAGGTCACACGATTCCATCGCATCTTCAAACGGGGAAGACAAAAGTTGTCACGCTCGAGAAGAGTCAGCAGCTCATTCCTGGCTTTATCGATATCCATATTCACGGTGGGTATGGAGTAGATGTTATGGACCATTCAGATAAAGGCTTACACCATTTAAAAACGTCCTTACCAAAAGAAGGGACAACATCCTTCCTCGCAACGACGATTACGCAGTCTACAGAATCGATTGAACAAGTAATAACACAAGTAGCAAATTATTCAAATTATAACGGATCAGAGATTCTCGGCTTGCATATAGAAGGTCCCTTTATCAATGAGGTACGTAAGGGGGCGCAGCCAGCTACTTATATTTTAGATCCTTCGGTAAACCAAATGGAGCGTTGGAATCGACTTTCAAAAGGAACGATTAAGCAAGTAACGTATGCGCCAGAAAGACCTAATGGGTTGGCACTAACAGATTACTTATCCAAACATAACATCACCCCTTCAATTGGTCATTCAGACGCCACTTTTGCAGAAATTGAAGCGGCACTTGAAAAAGGGTTAAGTCAAGCAACGCACTTATTTAATGGAATGCGCCCATTGCATCACCGAGAACCGGGTGTAGTTGGTACGGCATTGTTAATGGACGGCATAGATGTTGAATTAATTGCTGATGGGATCCACATCCACCCCCAAATGGTGCAGTTTGCATGGAAAGTAAAAGGAACCAATCGTTGCTTATTAATTACTGATTCAATGCGAGCAAAAGGGCTAGCAGAGGGGACGTATGATTTAGGTGGTCAAGATGTTGAAGTAAAAGATGGGCAAGCGACGTTAGCGGATGGTAGTTTAGCTGGCTCGATTTTGCCGATGAATGACGCGATTGTGAACATGATGCGTTTTTCAGGCTGTACGTTTGCAGAAGCGGTCCAAATGGCAACATATAACCCTGCCAAAAAGCTCAATGTTTTAAAGCGCAAAGGTTCGATTGAAGTTGGGAAAGATGCCGACTTTGTTATTTGGGAAGACGGAAAGGTTATACAAACTTTTTGTAAAGGGCATGAATGTTTATAAGAAAGGAAGGATTCGATGAATATTATTTATGTAAGAAATTATGAGGAGCTAAGTGACATGGCCTCATCTTTTTTACTGGAACACTTACAGGCTAAGCCATCTATGAACATGGGACTCGCCACTGGTGGAACGCCTAAGGGGACCTATAGCAAGCTCATTCATAAAGCAAAGGAAGCTCAGTTTTCATTTGCGCAGGTAAAAACATTTAATCTGGATGAATATGTAGGCCTTTCTCATGATAATAAAAATAGCTACCATGAATATATGAGAAGTCAGCTTTTCCATGCTATTGATATTAAGCATGAGCATACATTTATACCAAATGGTTTAGCACTCTCTTTACGAGAGGAAGCTGACCAATACGAGAAGCGCATTGCAGCTGAGGGTGGAATAGATGTTCAACTACTCGGAATAGGGAGCAACGGACATATTGGTTTCAATGAACCTGGCACGGATTTTCAAGAAACAACGCACATTATTGAGTTAGCCGACGAAACAAGAGCTGCAAATGCGCGGTATTTCAACTCAAAGGATGATGTTCCGAAACAAGCGATCACAATGGGGCTTGCAACGATTATGGCGGCAAAAACGATTTTGCTATTGATCTCGGGAGAAGATAAGAAGCGAGCTTTTTCAACATTACTGGAAGGGGACCGAGATCCCGATTTTCCAGCATCTATTTTAACAGATCATCCAAATGTAACAGTGATTGTTGATGCAGATGCAGCTGGAGATTATTCTCAACATATAGAGGCAAACGGCGCATAGAAAAGAGATACGGACGCACTAATCCGTATCTCTTTTCGTTCTCGTTAACGTTTGCATTCTTAAATAAGTACCGCTACGCCAAATATACTCTAATGGTCCGATCCTGAAAAATTTCAGCCAGACGATACTGAAGATTACTTGGAGTACGTACACAACAAAACAAAGCAACACGCCGTAAAAAATGCCTAACTGTCCGTACAGCCCAAGTCCGTAGCCGTAGAAGAGAAAAGTGAAAATCACGGACTGCAAGATGTAATTTGTGAAAGCCATCTTTCCGACTGTAGCAAATGGGGTCATCCATTTAGCTCGATACGACACGATAAGAGCCACTGATGTTCCGTAGAACAAGGCTAAAAATGGAGCGCCAACATAGACGGATAAGAGTTCATACTGTGTATTGGCTCCACCTGCCAGAGCATTTGGTAGCTTGGCGGTTAGACCGACAAGTAAAAAGACTGGTAAAAATAGAAAGGCTTTTTTTCGATAAAGATGAAACGTCTCTAGCCATTTACTTTTCGCCACGAAAGCACCAAATAAAAACATCGGCATTACGGTTAAAACAGCTGACAGTTGAAAGAAGATTTCTCCAAAAAGAAAGGCGATTGGGCTGCCACCTGATGTTAAACCAATCATATCCGTGCTCCCACGAAACTGCACGTGATCGGCATAAGTGCCGTTTGCAATAATTGCTTGCTCGTTTTCGTAATACGCAGGCGCAGGTGTAGCACCCATATCTGGAAGAAGGGCGCTTGAAGCCATAAGAGTAAACCAGATTACGGCACTAATGAACAAGCCGCGTTTTTTTAATGGAAGAAAAGCTAGTAAAAGCATTGCTGTAAGGGAGTATGTCAGAAGAATATCTCCGCGCCATAAAAAGATAATATGTAAAAAGCCGAAAATAAGTAATAAACCGGTGCGGCGCCAGAAAACAGGTGTAAAAGATGCTTGTTTTGCAAGAAATCTCGAGCGTTGTAATGCCGTTCCATAACCAAATAAAAATGAAAATAACGTAATAAAACTTCCGTCTACGAGCAAACGAATAAAGAAATGGGTCCATTCATCGAGTGCACCGTTTTGATACATGCCTTGGACAGTCGTGATACTACCTAGCATGCCAAATTGAAAAACGATGCTATTGGCAATCAAAATACCTAATAATGCAAAGCCTCGAATGACATCAAGCGAAAGTATTCGTTCATTTTGTTGAATTGAGCCGCTATTCTTAATCATTATTCCTCCATTCTACGTACAAGTACGATTAATTGAACGTTTTGATTATCCCATGTTCCTGCTGAATTGAAAAGTGAATTCGATTTATTTGTATTTTCGTTATTTTAAAGTAGACTAGGGATGAGAAGATCGTAGAGGAGTGTTAACAATGAATGAAATCATCAAACAAATGAGCGCGCACCGTTCCGTTCGTGCTTATGAAGATCAACATGTATCGCAAGAACAACTAACGGCGATTACTAACGCAGCTAGATGGGCGTCCACTTCTAATCATGTTCAAGCTTATTCAATTATTACTATTCAAAACGAACAAACAAAGGAAAGCTTAGCTGAATTAACAGGTGGCCAGCGCTGGGTACAAGCTTGTCCAGTATTTTTTGTTGTCTGTGCAGACTACACAAGGCAAAAGTATGCAAGTGAGAAGCATAATACCTCATTTGACGTAGGTGGCGCTGAGCAATTGTTAGTTAGTGCTGTTGATGTAGCGCTAGTTGCACAGAATATGCTACTTGCAGCTGAATCACTCGGATTAGGTGGCGTGATGATTGGCGGAATTCGCAATCAACCTCGTGAAGTGAGTGCCCTTCTTCAGCTCCCTACATACGTTGTTCCAATAATGGGCTTGGCGATCGGTGCACCTGGCCAAGAGGTGGCGCAAAAGCCACGGCTTCCTGAAGAGGCTGTTGTTCATCAAGAAACGTATAACCAAAATCAAAACAATGCGATTGATGCTTACGATCAACTTATGAGTGAGTACTATACAGAGCGCACAAAGGGGAAACGAAGTTCGTCGTGGACGGAACTAATGGCAAGCTATACGAGTGTGCGCAAGCGTGCGCATATGGACGAGTTCCTTCAAGAAAAGGGATTTTTACAGGCGATGAAGGAGGAAGACTAAGAGATGACTTCACGATTTGCGGACATTGGAGATATTTATTGTGTAGGCCGAAATTATGCGGAACATGCACATGAACTTGGAAATGAAGTGCCCGAAGAACCTTTACTATTTACTAAACCGAGGAGTTCCCTTGCGCTAGCTAATGGAAGTGCGCTTTCTTTTCCTACTACTAAAGGAAGTATTCATTATGAAATTGAGCTTGTCTTAAAAATTGGCAAGGATGTATCAAGTGGAGATCAATTAGAAGATGTGGTTCAGGAAGTGGCTTTAGGTTTGGATTTGACGTTAAGGGACGTTCAATCAAAACTTAAGCAAAAAGGCCATCCTTGGCTTAGAGCAAAAGGGTTTCCCAATGCTGCAATTCTCACTCCTTTCTTTTCTTTCGTTGATGAGGAGAGCTGTAAAACGATCCCATTTGAATTACGAAAAAATGGAGACGTTATGCAAAAAGGATATACAAAAGACATGATTTTCAGTTTAAGTGACCTTTTTGCTGAAGTTCAACAAGAGTTCGGGCTGAAAAAAGGTGATTTGCTTTTCACAGGCACGCCAAAGGGCGTCGGTCAGTTAAATGTGAGTGATGAGTTTAACCTTTTCTTCAATGGTGAAGAAAAAGGTTCATTTACGGTAAGTCGTTAAAGATTATCTGATGTTCACCCGATCATTTAAAACGGTTTTCTTTTCTTCCTCTAGAGATAAGAGTATACTTGATCCGTTCCTTACGTATTCGCTGTCTTAAGCAAATGAATGGAAATGGTAAAATAGGGTAAAGTACTATTCAACTTACCGAAAAAAAGGTACACTACGTAATGGATTGAAGAGTGACGTTTTTCAAAGGGGTGAAGAGCCATATGAAAGAAATTGATGTTTCTAGATTTGAAAAGAAAATTATTATTCGTAACATCGAAGAAAAAGATTTCGATGACATTATTAAGTTATCCAAGCAATGTTTTAAAAATATGGAACCGTGGCGTTACGATGAATTAAAGAGTCATATTTCCGTTTTCCCTGAGGGCCAGTTCTGTGTTGAATATGATGGTGAAATTATTGGTTCATGTTCAAGTTTAATTATAAATTTTGATGAGTATGACGATCAACATACGTGGGATGAAATTACAGACGAAGGCTATATCACGAACCATGATTCAGACGGGTTTAACCTTTATGGTATTGAAGTAATGGTTCATCCAGATTTTCGTCGAATGAAGATTGGAAGACGTCTATATGAAGCACGGAAAGAGCTATGTCGTGAATTGAATCTAAAGAGCATTATCATCGGCGGACGCATTCCTAATTACTATAAATATGCGGATCGATTTACACCACGAGAATATGTGGACGAAGTGATGATGCACAACATTTACGATCCAGTATTAACATTCCAAGTAATTAATGGCTTTTCGTTAAAACGTGTAAATGCCAACTATCTTGATGATGATCGAGCGAGTATGCGCTATGCGACGCTGATGGAATGGAATAATATTGATTATCAACCTTCAACACCGAAAAGAAGGTTTAAGACATCCTTTCCTGTTCGAATCACGACAATTCAATATGAAATGAAGAAAATTTCTTCTTTCGATGACTTTGCGATTCAATGTGAGTACTACACAGATGTCGCCGCAAGTTATAAATCAGACTTTGCAGTATTCCCTGAGATCTTTACGCTACAACTCTTATCATTTCTACCTGAAAAGAGTCCTAGTCGCGCGATAAGACGCCTAACGGAGTTTACTGAAGACTATATTGAGTTATTTACGAATTTAGCAGTGAAATACAATGTCAATATTATTGGCGGTTCCCATTATGTAGAAGAAGAAGGGAAAATTTATAACATTAGCTACCTCTTCCGTCGCGATGGAACAATTGAAAAGCAATATAAGCTTCATGTTACACCGAATGAGCGCGTATTCTGGGGAATTTCTGGTGGCGATGAAGTAAAGGTATTTGATACAGACTGTGGAAAAATTGCCATTCAAATTTGCTACGACGTTGAGTTCCCTGAAATTGGGCGCATCGCAACAGATAAAGGGGCGAACATTATTTTTTCTCCATTCTGTACAGATGATCGTCAAGGGTATTTACGTGTTCGCTATTGCTCTCAAGCAAGAGCGATTGAAAATCAAGTGTATACTGTGATTTCCGGGACCGTTGGAAACTTGTCTGACGTAGCGAACATGGACATTCAGTACGCGCAATCGGGTATCTTCACACCATCTGACTTTGAGTTTCCGCGAGATGGTATTGTCGGAGAATGTAGTCCGAATGTGGAAACCGTTGTGGTCGGAGATGTGGACTTAGAAATTCTTAGAAGAAATCGTCGTTCAGGCAGTGTGAATCAATTGCGTGATCGCCGGGATGATATTTATCACGTTGTGTATAAACAATAATGAGTAGAAGGCGCCCAAAAACTTATGGGCGTCTTCGTTTATGATTTGGAACAATGGCAACAATAGGTGCTAAAAGGAGTTGATACACATTGAATACCTCTTTTGCACCTGTTGTAATGAAACAAATTAGTTTGCTTATTCTCATTGCCTCTGCTGTTTATTTCATTTACTCCATTCGTTCCTATGATGGGGTTCAGCAATTGTTCATAGAAGAAATTCCTCTCACAGTTCAGGCAGAAAAGACGGCGGATTTACAAGTATTTGTTCAAGATTATAATGGGGAAGCGGTCACAACAGCGAATGTGGTCGGTCATTATTTTTTACAGGAACAAGAAGTCGATGTCCTTTTTCACCATATCGATAACGGCTTGTATGAGGGAGAAGGCTTGTTTGTTATCCCTGGACAATGGAGTGGTGAAATTGAAGCAAAAACATTCTCAACCGAAGCAAAAATTGATATGATAATAGACGTAAAACCATAGAGAGAGTGTATAAGGAGAGAGTGTATTGGTCGTTTTTCCCCCATTAATAAAAGCGAAATTTATTGAACGGCCAAATCGGTTTATTTTGGTCTTAGAACGTCAAGATACAAAAGAATTGATTCGTGCACATTTGCCCGACCCTGGGAGGTTAAAGGAACTTCTCGTGAAAGATGCGACGGTTTGGGTTACGTATAGTGATAAAAGCACCCGAAAAACAAAGTGGACAGCTGTTTTATGTGAATCAGAAGAAGGGTTATACGTTTCACTTCAAACAACCGTTGCCAATAGGCTCGTTGAATCGGCTATTCAAACGAAAGCGATTGATTCACTTAGTGAATGGGAACTAGTAAGAAGAGAATATCAAGTTGGTTCCTCGCGCTTTGATTTTTTACTCGAAAATTCGACCAAAGAACAGCTTTTGCTTGAAGTGAAGAGTGTAACTTTGGCAAGAGATGGGAAAGGGCTTTTTCCTGATGCGCCAACTTCACGAGGGACCAAACATGTTCATGAATTAACGGAGCTTGTTCAAACAGGTACGTATCAAACAGGAATTTTGTTTGTTGCACAAAGAGAGGCTATCACGTCCATCTCGAGCGAGAAAGTGATTGATCCTGCTTTTAACCACGCATTAGAAAAAGCGCACGAAGAAGGTGTGAAGATCGTCGCCGTAAACACGTTGATTTCAACAACTGAAATTTTAATTCAGAAAGAAATTCCCTTTTTCATCTGATTTATTTTTTGAAGAATGGTATAGTGAAGCATAGGAGTAGCAACGAATGGAGAGGGCAGATGATTCGTACTTTTTCTAATGAATATAGACATGAGAATGTAATGAAAATGACGGAAGGGCCGTTTGATTTACTCGTTATTGGTGGCGGAATTACAGGAGCGGGTATTGCGCTTGATGCCTCTATTCGTGGACTAAAAACGCTTTTAGTTGATCAGGAGGATTTCGCGTCAGGCGCATCAAGAAATTGGTCAAATCTTTTCCATACTGAAATCCAACATATGAACCATTTAGACATGAAGGCATACAACGATATGTTTAAACAGAGAGCGATTTTAAAAGAAAACGCCCCTCATTTGGTGAAACAAACTGAACTTATTCTACCTACATATAAAACAGGGCTTTTTACAAAATCGTTTCGAACAAAAATGTTGGATCGTCTAACCGAAATGGCATTCAAAGAAAAGCGTAAGCACCTCACAAAGAAAGAATTAATCAAACGGGAGCCAATGCTCTCTTTTAAACAAGGGAAACACGCGTTACTTTATAAAGAATTTCTCTTAGATGAGTCGCGATTAACGATTGACCTCGTAAAAGAAGCTGTAAAAAGAGGGCTTCTCGCACTTAACTATATGAAAGTGGAGAGTTTTATCTATGAGAATGATAAAATAAGCGGGGCTCTCATTGTTGATCAAAATAAACATGTTGTACATAAAGTGATAACAAAGCAAGTGGTTAATGCAACAGGTTCATCAGTTGACAGACTTCGCGTGCAAGATCGTTCATTGAATCATCTCGCAATTGATTACGTCGAAGATCATTTTATTAGCGTCAAACGAGACTTTTTACCGATTCATCACGCGATCTATGTTGAAACAGACGGAAACCAATTAATCAGTTTTGTTCCGTACCGAGGAACGGTAATCATCGGAACTTCAGTAAAAAAAGAGGATCGACAATCCATTATCCCTTTTCTCATCGATGCAGTGAATCGTACGTTTGAAAATGTTCATATGTCAAAAGAGCAGTTGGAAGGAAGCTGGGTCGTTAAACGTCCTTTTCCAATTGATAATAAGAAAAAATATCATGAGTTTAAACGATCTGAATGCATTGAATCCTCATCAGGACTTTTATCTGTAATTTGTAGCCAACATACATTTTATCGTTCAATTGCTGAGCAAATTGTGAATCGAGTGTGTAAAAAACTGCAGCCAAACGTAAAAAAAGTTTGTGAAACGGATACGGTCACGATTTCAGGCGGGTATGTTGGGGGAATGGACGATTTTCAATTGTACAAAAAGAAGCGTGCCGAAGAAGGAAATCAGTACGGGTTAACGGTCGAGCAAGCAAATGAATTAATTGATCGCTATGGATCAAACATCGGTCAGATTTATGCGCGAATCCGCATGAATGGAAAACAAGCAAAAATGTTTGGTATGAGTCCTGCTCTTTTTGCAGAACTTGTTTATTGTATAGAAGAAGAAGGCATTCTTAGCCCAGTTGACTTTTTTATTCAGCGAACAGGTTACCTTGTAGTTAATAAAGATTTTGTAAGCGCAATGAAAGAACCAATTTTTCGATATATGCGAGATCGACTAAATTGGACGGAAGAACAAGAAGAACGATTTCGAGAAAAATTAATGGTTGAAATGACTCAAGTATACAACGTTTAGAAAAGACGTATTTTGGAGGAGAACGTATGAATTATAAAGAGATTGCGACGAAATGGGAGAGCTTTTCAGCCCTAGAACCCGATTTAAGAGAAGCGCTGAATGAAATTCGAGATGATGAAAAAGCTTTAGAGGACGCGTTTTACACGACATTAGCATTTGGAACTGGTGGCATGAGGGGGATGATTGGTCCTGGTCCCAATCGAATGAACACGTATACGGTTCGAAAAGCTACGAGAGGTTTAGCGGAATTTATTGCGAAGCGAGGAGAAGGGGCAAAGTCAAGAGGTGTTGTCATTGCATATGATTCGAGACACAAATCTGCAAAGTTTGCTCATGAAGCTGCTTTAACCCTTGGTGCACAAGGAATAAAAGCATATGTCTTTCATGATTTGCGTCCGACACCAGAGCTTTCATATGCAGTCCGCTATTTGCAAGCTGAGGCGGGAATCGTCATTACCGCTTCTCACAATCCGCCAGAATACAACGGATTTAAAGTTTACGGTTCAGATGGTGGCCAGTTCCCACCTGCTCTGGCTGATGAACTTGTAGACTGTGTGAACGAGATAGAAGATGAGCTAACAATTGAAGTTGGTGATGAGAGCCAGTTGAAGGCGACACAATTGTATGAAGTAATCTCCTCAGAAGTAGATGATGCGTATAATGAAGAACTCAAAAGCATTTTGTTGCAGCAAGATCTTATTAAAGAAGCTGGCGATCAGTTAAAGATTGTGTTCACACCTTTACACGGAACAGCAAACATTCCAGTACGCAAAGTTTTAGAGGACGTAGGTTTTAGTCAAGTAACAGTCGTACAAGAGCAAGAATTACCTGATCCAAACTTTTCAACTGTACAATCACCAAATCCAGAAGAACATGCCGCATTTAAAGAAGCTATTCGCTACGGTGAGGAAGAAGACGCAGATATCTTATTGGCAACTGATCCAGATGCGGACCGAGTGGGTCTTGCTGTGAAAGATGATTCTGGTGATTATGTTGTGTTAACAGGGAACCAAACAGGGGCACTAATGCTTGATTACTTGATTTCTGTTAAACAAGAACAAGGAACGTTGCCGGAGAACGGAATTGTATTGAAAACGATTGTTACTTCCGAAATTGGACGAGCTATCGCAGAACGTTATCAATTAACATCGTTAGATACGTTAACAGGCTTCAAATTTATTGGCGAAAAAATTGGTGAGTATGAGCGGACAGGTGAGCACCAATTTTTGTTTGGCTATGAAGAAAGCTACGGCTATTTAGTTGGAGATTTTGTCCGTGATAAAGATGCCGTTCAAGCTTGTCTATTTGCAGCAGAACTCGCGTTGCACTACAAACAAAAAGGGCTATCGGTTTATGAAGCGCTTCAACAAGTATTTGAAAAATACGGGTATTACAAAGAAGATTTAGAATCGTTAACGCTTAAAGGAAAAGCAGGTGTAGAAAAAATCGCTTCGATTATGACTTCTTTGCGAAACAATCCGCCAACTGATATTGCCGGAAGAATGGTAGAGAGTATTGAAGACTATCAGTCCGGAAAGCGTTTAGCTCCAATGGAACAAAAAGAAACAGCGATTGATCTTCCGTCATCAAATGTCTTAAAGTATTTCTTGCAAGGCGGGGCTTGGTTCTGTGTAAGACCTTCTGGAACGGAGCCAAAAGTGAAGTTTTACTTTGGTGTTAAAGAAGAATCTTCAGCGGATAGTGCAGAATCGCTTCGACAGTTAAAAGAGGCGGTCATGTCTTATATGAAGCAATATACAAACGAATAGCGAGAAGAAAGAAAGACAGCGTCACCACGATAAATCAAAACCTTCATGAGTGAATAACCATCATTTATGAAGGTTTTTTGCGATTGTTTTACCAAAAGGTTTTATCGGTCAACGTTGAGTATGCCTTATTAAATGAGAGAACAGCTTTAAGTCATTCATAACTTTGAGAAGATGGCGCCCTGTCTTTTTGGTTCATTTTCTGAAGCCACCCTTCATAGAATGAATGAAAAGAGGGGGGACGACAGTGTCAACTAATTGGAGTGAGCTCGAGCGATCGATTGCTGAAATTACGGAGATTGCCACCGGCTTTGGACTAGATTTTTATGAAATGCGTTATGAAATTTGTCCTGCAGATATTATCTATACGTTTGGCGCGTACGGAATGCCAACTCGCTATAATCATTGGTCTTACGGGAAACAATACCACCGAATGAAATTACAATATGATCTTGGATTGAGTAAAATTTATGAGCTTGTAATTAATTCTGATCCTTGTTACGCTTTTTTGCTAGATAGCAATACACTGATTCAAAACAAACTGATCGTGGCCCACGTTCTAGCCCATTGTGATTTCTTTAAAAACAATATTCGTTTCTCAAACACGAGAAAAGATATGGTTGAGAGCATGAGTGCTACAGCAGAACGAATTGCAAAATATGAACATGAACACGGGAAAGATGCGGTGGAAAGCTTTCTTGATGCGGTCCTTGCTATTCAAGAGCATGTCGACCCCACACTCGTGAAACCGCGGAAAAAGGAAACGTCTGAAACAGTCGCTCAAAAAGTTACAGAATATGATGATCTATGGGCGCTTGAAGAAAAAGAGCCACAAGTAGACAATGTGATTAAACGATCATTCCCCTTGCAGCCAGAAAAAGACATCCTTTTATTCATAGAAGAAAACAGCCGCCATCTTGAACCGTGGCAACGAGACATCCTAACAATGATGAGAGAAGAGATGCTTTATTTCTGGCCTCAATTAGAAACGAAAATTATGAATGAAGGATGGGCGTCGTATTGGCATGCCAAAATTTTAAGAGAGATGGATTTAACGAGTGATGAAGTGATTGAATTTGCAAAGTTAAATGCAGGTGTTGTGCAGCCGTCGCAAACATCCATTAATCCATATTATTTAGGGATTAAATTATTTGAAGACATTGAACGACGCTACGATCATCCTAGCGAAGAGATGGTCCGTTTACAAGGGGTGAAAAAAGGAAGCGGGAGAGAGAAGATCTTTGAAGTTCGAGAAATAGAATCCGATACATCGTTTCTTAGAAACTATTTGACAAGAGAATTTGTTGAAGAGGAAGACCTTTATTTATTTCAAAAGCAAGGCAGCGATTATAAAATAACCGAAAAAGCGTGGGAAGGTGTACGAGATCAATTGACTCATTCTCGCGTGAATGGAGGATTTCCTTATCTCGTTGTCGCAGACGGAGATTATTTAAAAAATGGTGAGCTTTATATTAAGCATGCGTTTGAAGGAACAGAACTTGATGTCAGTTACTTAGAAAAGGTGGTCCCCTATCTATACGAACTATGGGGCCGTACGGTTCACCTAGAGACAAATGTCAACGGGAAAGCAGTGACATTTATTTTTGATGGAAATAAAGTTCATCGCAAGTATGTATAAAAGAGCAGATTTTTGTACTATAGGCAGGTGTTTAGACTCATGAGCACCGGTCTGTAGTGCTTTTTCCGTTTACTCGGTTGCTTGAACAAGCTGCGGACATTTTTTAAACGGATGAATGAACTTCATAATGCTATGTGGTCGTCATTTTTATGGATGATAAAGGAATCTCGTTTGTCATAGTCATCTTATTAAATGGCGACAACTGCTAAGGGAACAGCTTGTGACTGAAGACATTGGAGCATTTGTCATCATTTGAACAGACAATTAAGCGTGTTTACATGTTTACTTAGAAAGTCTTATGTCTCTTAACTATAATGGAAAATCAATCATTATGAGCTAAATGTAAGGGATTCATTCGAATGAATAAATTTTCAAAAAAAACCGTCAAATTTATTGACGAAGTTATGTTTTCAGAGTAAGATAAATTTTGTGACTAAAATTATATTTCGGTAGTCTAAGGAATTAGGTTTAAAGAGGTGGTGTGTCATGGAGACATTTAAACGTCTAGCGAAGTTTTATTTACCAGATAAAAAATATTTTATTTGGTCCCTTATTGCACTGGTGTTTGTTACAGGTATAACGGTCATCTATCCAGTTTTTTTACAAGTCGCGATTGATGTTGGGATAACAGGGGGTCAGTATGAGATTATTCCTTATCTAGCAATCGGGTTAATTGCGATTATGACCATCAAAGGGATCGCAACTTATGTTAATCAATATTTTGGTGATCTATTCGGCGTTCGATCCGTTTATCGTTTAAGAAAAGATCTCTACAAGAAACTGCAATTTCTTCCTTTCCGTTACTATGACAATGCTAAAACTGGTGATTTAATGTCTCGACTTACAGCTGATGTAGAGGCATTTCGATTTTTCCTCTCATTTGGATTTGCACAATTAGTAAACTTCGTCTTACTCGTTGGTTTCGCAATGATTGTCATGTTTTATTATTCCGTTCCTCTTACTTTAGTAACAATGGTTACGCTCCCATTTCTAGCAGTCGCTGTATATAAATTTGATAAACGAGTCCATCCTGGTTTTCGTAAAGTGCGTCGTTCTCTCGCTCGTTTAAATACGAAAGTTCAAGAGAATGTAAGTGGCATGCATACGGTGAAAGCACTTTCTCAAGAAACGACGGAAAAAAATCGTTTTGGCGATACTAATGACGATTACCGTACAAAAAACATTGCGATCTCAAATGTATGGAGTACATATTTTCCGTTAATGGAGTTTATCGGCAATATTTCGGCAGTATTATTGTTAGGTTTCGGTGGGTATTTAGCTGTTCAAAACCAGTTAACAGCAGGAGAATTAACGGCATTTTTTAGCCTTGTCTGGTTTATTATCGGTCCAATCATGAATCTTGGATTTGTCATTAACCAATTTTCTCAGTCAAAGGCATCAGGCGAAAGATTGCTAGAAATTTTAGATGAAGAAGAGCGACACAATGGTCCAGAGAAATCGTTACCTTATGCGAAGTTACAAGGTGAAGTGAGCTTTAACAACGTAAGTTTACGTTACCAAAATAAAGCGAAAAATGCGCTATCGAACTTAACCTTTGCTGCTCCTAAAGGTTCAACGATTGGCTTAGTTGGCGCAACGGGCTCTGGAAAATCGAGTATTATTCAATTGCTTATGCGCTTTTATGAAAAGACAGCAGGTGAATTACTTATCGATGGGAAACCAATCGAAGACTATGATGTAAAAGAATTAAGGCAAAATGTAGGAATAGTTTTACAACAAACCTTTTTATTTTCTTCGTCCATTCGCGATAATTTAGCTTATGGAAATCCAGAAGCTTCGATGGAAGAGATTATCGCAGCAGCTAAGCGTGCGGATGCCCATGAGTTTATTGAACAATTACCTGAAGGGTACGATACGATTTTAGGCGAGCGAGGTCTTGGTTTATCTGGTGGACAAAAACAGCGTATCGCTATTGCCCGGGCAATGATTATGAATCCAAGTATTCTTATACTCGATGATTCAACAAGTGCAGTAGATATGCAGACTGAAGTGAAAATACAAAAAGCTATGCGAGAGATCATGCAAGGGAGAACAACATTTATTATTGCCCATAGGATTTCTTCTGTAAAACATTGCGATCAAATTTTTGTTTTAGACGAAGGTGAAATTACTGAACGTGGGACTCACGAAGAACTACTTCAGGAAAAAGGCATTTATCGAAGAATTTACGATATCCAAAATCAAGATCAACAATACGTGCTTCAACAGGCTTAAGGAAGTGATTGTAAATGGAAGAAGTTAAGAAAAAAACGAGGTTTCATTACCCTGTTGAACAAATTATTGAAAAGCCGTTCAACTGGAAACAAATGATGCGGTTATTTAATTTCTTAAAACCTTATGCAAAAACGCTACTACCAAAGACAATCTTAATGATGCTTTTTGCTACAGCCGTTCGCTTGGCAGTTCCAATCTTTATTGGTGTCTTTGCGGTCGGTCAGTTAGAACAAGGGGTTGCAACAACGCAAGATATGTTCATTTACGCAGCCATCGTCTTAGGGCTTTATGTAGTGTCCTACGTTGCGAACTATTTTAGAATTCGCTGGATGAATCAACTAGGTCAGTACGTCATTTTTGATATACGAAAAAAGCTCTTTGATCATATTCAGCATTTATCGCATCGATTTTTTGATAAGCGATCAGCTGGTTCGATTCTCGTACGCGTCATTAATGACGTAAACTCTCTACAAGATTTGTTTACAAATGGTGTCATTAACCTTTTGATGGATATCGTCATGTTATTAGGAATTGTGGCGATCTTGTTTTATTTAAGTCCAGAACTAGCAGTTGTCATTTTAATCATTTTACCAATCATGTTCTTTATTTCAACGAAACTACGTAGAAAAATTCGTCGTGCTTGGCAGACGGTTCGCTTACGGCAATCAAGACTTAATTCTCATTTGAATGAGAGCATTCAAGGTGTTCGTGTAACCCAAGCCTATGCGCAAGAGCATGAAAATATGGAGTTTTTTGATGATGTAAACACGCAAAATTATGAAAGCTGGCGGGAAGCGACAAAGCAAAATGCCATGTTCCGTCCTTTCGTAGAGATGGCAAGTGCGATTGGTGGCGCGATTCTCATATGGTATGGAGCATTTTTAATTCAAAGTGACTTTAGTAGCTTAACATTAGGCGTCTTTGTTTCATTTGCTTTTTATATCGGCATGTTTTGGGAACCTATTTCAAGGTTAGGTCAAGTCTACAACCAATTGCTAGTAGGAATGGCATCGAGCGAAAGAATTTTTGAATTCTTAGATGAAAAACCGAATGTTGAAAGCAAGGAAGATGCCAAACCACTTACCGATGTAAAAGGAAAAATGGTTTTTGAGAATGTGGAATTCTCTTATGATGATAAAAGAATGGCGTTAAAAGGCATTAACTTAACATTTGAAGCTGGTACAACCGTGGCGCTTGTTGGTCATACTGGTTCAGGAAAATCAACGATCGTTAATTTAATGAGTCGTTTTTATGATCCGACGAAAGGAAATGTGTTTCTTGATGATGTCAACTTAAAAGATATTAAGTTAGACGACTTACGAAGCCATGTAAGCTATGTCCTTCAAGATACGTTTATTTTTGCCGGGACCATTATGGAAAATATTCGCTTCGGAAACCCTCGAGCGACGGATGAACAAGTTATCCATGCTGCAAAAGCGATCGGCGCCCATACCTTTATTGATAAGCTTGAAAAAGGCTATGAGACAGAGGTAGAAGAACAAGGAAATGTATTATCTGTTGGAGAAAGGCAGCTACTCTCTTTTGCCCGTGCGTTACTAGCTGACCCGAAAATTTTAATACTTGATGAAGCAACAGCGAGCATTGATACGGAAACAGAGTTGAAAATTCAAGACGGACTAAAGACGTTACTAGCTGGTCGTACAGCAATTATGATTGCACACAGATTGTCTACAATTCGCGATTCTGATAACATCATTGTACTTGAACAAGGAAACGTAATGGAGCAAGGAACGCATACTCATTTAATGACAGAAAAAGGAATTTACTACAATCTTGTAAAATCACAATATGCAGCCATTAAAGAGTAATCCGATGGTTAATAAAATCTCCATGATACTCTGTATCGATGGAGATTTTTCTCGTGAGAGACCTTTATGTAGAACATAGGGGCAATACTTTTAGTGGATGAATAAGAAAAGAGCCGGAAGTTGCACTTGAATTGATTGACTTTTTAGTTAAATGGGGTAAAATAGAAGCACTCTTTTATAAAAAATAGATATAGAATCGAGGGAGTAGAGATGAAATACGCATTTGCAAAAAGGGTTCGACATTTACAGTCGTCAGTGGTACGAGATATCTTAAAGATCGTTAATCAAGGAAACGTAATCTCTTTTGCAGGTGGTCTTCCAGATGACGGTTTATTTCCAACCGAAGCCATTAAGGATGCGTTTACGAGCGCTTTTGAAAAAGGAAACAAAGCATTCCAGTATGGAGAAACGGAAGGCTATCGGCCGCTTCGAGAGGTGATTTTGGAGCGAATGGGTCACAAAGGCATTCAAGGATACGATGCCGATAATGTTTTGCTTACAACGGGATCTCAACAGGCAATTGATTTATTAGCCCGGATCATGATTAGCCCAGGCGATGTCTTATTAACAGAAGAACCGACTTATTTGGCTGCCCTTCAAGTTTTTCAATCCTATGAAGCACAAATCATTCCTGTTAAATGTGATGAAAATGGAATGATTATGGATGACCTTAAAGAGAAAATTAAACAATATCACCCGAAGATGCTTTATGTTGTGCCGACGTTCTCAAACCCTTCAGGGAGAGTATGGAGCTTAGAGAGAAGAAAAGAACTTATACGGATTGTTAAAAAACAGAATGTTCTAGTATTTGAAGACGACCCTTATGGGGATATTCAATTTACGAATGAATCGTATACACCGATTGCGGCCTTAGACAATGGTTCGCACGTGCTTTATACGAGCACGTTTTCAAAGACAGCAGTTCCGGCTCTCCGAACAGGATGGATTGTAGGCCCGTATCAAATTATTCGAATGATGGCGCAAGCAAAACAAGCGAATGATTTACACTCAAATTCTCTAGCTCATCAAGCGCTGTATGAGCTGTGTAAGAATTTTGATCTAGACGCCCATATTAAGACGATTAGCAGCGTATACGGGGGACGAAAAGATGTAATGGTCCATCATTTGCAAAAAGCACAGCAGGAAGGATTAATAAAGTTTGTCGAGCCTAAAGGCGGGATGTTCTTATGGCTAGAGTTACAAGAACAAGTAAACGCTGAAGCGCTGCTCCCCCGTGCTGTGGAAAAAGGGATGGCGTATGTGCCTGGAGCACCTTTTTATGCTGAGGCACCGAAATCAAATACGTTACGCTTAAATTTTACACATGCTACAGATGATCAGATCAAAATAGGAATGGATATTCTTATTCGTATGCTTGAAGAAGTGGATGTCGAGCGTGCACAATTAAAAAGTTTATAAAAAAATGCTCCCTAGGATAGGTAGATTAAGAACAATCAGGCTATCACAAGGGAGCATCTTTACATTTGTCTCAGCCGACTAATACGCTCTTCAGCTGGCGGGTGAGTGGAAAATAAGTTTGCTGCTTTCTTTTTTAGTGGGTCAGCAAAGTATAGGGATGCTGTTGAAGTTGAAGCTTCTTCCACTGGTGTATCGGTGTCGGTAATCGCTTCTAAAGCTTTTGCAAGTGCTTCAGGATTTCGAGTAAGCTCCACTGCACTAGCGTCGGCTAAATATTCGCGATTACGGGAAATAGCAAGCTGCATGACGAGCGCAATAATTGGTGCCAATAAAATAAGGACAAGCGCAATAATCATAATAAGCGGATTTTTATTATTGTTGTTTCGGCCTCCAGAAAAAATGAAAAAGCGCATTCCTAAGTCACTTAATATTGCTATGGCAGAAACGAGTGCTACTGCGATAGTGGAAAGTCGAATATCATAGTTACGTACATGGGCAACTTCATGTGCTAAAACGCCTTCTACTTCCTCTCGATTAAGCCTGTTCATTAATCCCGTGGTTACTGCGACAGCTCCGGACTTTGGAGAGATCCCAGTTGCAAAAGCATTAGGACTTGGGTCATCAATGATGAACACACGTGGCATTGGAATACGAGCTGCTATGGAAAGGCCTTCCACTGTGTGCCAAAGAAAAGCTTGATCTTTTGAAGACGTGATTTCACGAGCGTGGTTCATTCGCATTACAACATTCGTGCTTGTAGAAATCATAAATATGGTATATACCGTTGCAATGATAGCAGCAAATACAGCACCACTTATAAAATCACCTGCACGAACGTACGTAATTGCCGAGCCAATTCCAAGTACGATAACAATGAATAAAACGACTAAAAATACTGTATTCCGTTTGTTTCGAGCAATTTGAGAGTAAAACAATCGCTTATTCCCCCTTTAAAAACGAACTTGAACAGGCTCTTTTTCCTCATCAGGGATATCAAGCATGTCATTTCTTGTAAAGGAGTGAATCGACGCGATGATATTCTGCGGAAAGGATTCAATCTTTGTGTTATAGCGCATGACCATAGAATTGTATGCCTGTCTTGCGTAGGCAATTTTGTTTTCCGTGCCACTTAACTCTTCTTGTAAATGCAAGAAATTTTCGTTCGCTTTTAATTCTGGGTAAGATTCACTAAGTGCAAAAAGTTGACGTAATAGACCGTTTAATTCTGCATCTTCTTCAATCCGTTCATTTCGACTAGCGTTAGGCTCTGCTATTTTGTTTCGTTTTTCAATAACTTGCGTAAGTGTTTCTTGTTCGTGTTTTGCATAACCTTTTACCGTTTCCACTAAGTTTGGAATTAAATCATAGCGGCGTTTTAACTGCACATCAATTTGAGCCCAGGACTCTTCAACCCAATTGCGGTGTTTCACAAGTGAATTGTAACTAACGATCCACACAAGTGCAATTATCGCTACGATGCCAATAAGTATAATGATCGTCACGCTCGTACCTCCTATTATCCGTTTCTTCCTTTACGTAAGTGTATACGAATAGGTTTCTTCACTTCTAAAAAAATACTATCACAAAATTAAGGAAACAAAAAGAAAAGGCATGAGTCAATCATTTTGCCATAGAGTAAAGAGAAATGATTTGACTTCCATAAAAGAGTGCGTTAGGATTTTGATAGCGCTTACATTTGAAAGCATCTGATTGCCGAGATTCTGAACGACCGCTCACTATTAAGAACGTAGAGGAGATCACACACATGACATTAACAAAAGATCAACTTATGATTCGTGACATGGTAAGACAATTTGCTCGAAAAGAAATTGCTCCATTAGCTATTCAGCTTGATAAAGAATCACGTTTTGCAAATGATATTTTCAAAAAGTTAGGTGAATTAGGTGTTTTAGGTATTCCTTTCCCGGAAGAGTATGGCGGTTCAGGCGGTGATACAGTTTCGTATGCATTAGCAGTTGAAGAAATTGGGTATGCGTGCGGAGGAACAGGATTAAGCTACGCCGCAGCTGTTTCTCTTGGGGCAAGCCCGATTTATTATTATGGAACAGAAGAACAAAAAAAAGCTCATCTTACACCTTTAGCATCTGGGCAATCGCTAGGAGCGTTTGGTTTAACAGAGCCTAATGCAGGTTCGGATGCAGGAGGAACACAAACGAAAGCACGCTTAGAAGGTGACGAATACATCATCAATGGAGAAAAGTGCTGGATAACAAATGCGGAATATTCGCGAACGGTGATTGTCACAGCCGTAGTCGGTCAAAAAGAAAATGGGAAAAAAATGATCTCTGCGTTTATTGTGCCAACGGATTCACCAGGATTTAAAATTTCATCCAATTACGACAAGATGGGTGTGCGCGCTTCGAATACGTGCGAGCTTGTTTTAGAGGATGTTCGAGTGCCAAAAGAGAACTTATTAGGAGACCCGGAAAAGGGCTTTAGTCAATTTCTTTATACGCTTGATGGGGGACGAATTTCGATAGCCGCTCTTGCAGTAGGCATTGCACAAGCAGCATTTGACCGCGCGTTAGCCTATTCTAAAGAACGAAAGCAGTTCGGGAAGTCAATTAGTTCGTTTCAAGCCATTCAATTTAAGCTCGCTGATATGGCGATGGAAATTGAACTTGCAAGGAATATGGTGCATACAGCGGCAAAGCTAAAAGATAGTGGTAAGCCGTTTGGGAAAGAAGCGGCTTATGCAAAACTTTTTGCTTCAGAAATGGCTACACGCACATGTAATGAAGCGATACAAATTCATGGTGGTTATGGCTATATGCGCGAGTATGAAGTCGAGCGGATGTTGCGAGATGCTAAATTACTTGAAATTGGAGAAGGCACGTCAGAAATCCAACGCCTCGTCATTGCTAGACACTTAGGCCTAGGCAAATAAAGGAGGGGAGAGCGGTTTGATTACATCTATTTTAATCGCTAACCGAGGTGAAATTGCATCTCGTATTATCCGAACGTGTAAAAAGATGGGCATTCGCACAGTTGCAATTTATTCAGAAGCCGACGAACAGGCACAGCACACAAAATTAGCGGACGAAGCCTATTACGTTGGTAAATCAAACGTTCAGGAAAGTTATTTAAATCAAAACCGTATTTTAACTATTGCAACAGAAGCAAAAGTGGACGCGATTCACCCTGGCTATGGATTATTATCCGAGCAAGCTTCCTTTGCAACGAATTGTCGAGATCATGGCTTTATTTTTATCGGACCGGACGCTAAAGCGATTTCTTTAATGGGTGATAAATTACAAGCACGAAAAACAATGATTGCTGCTGGAGTCCCTGTTATTCCAGGTACGGATGCGGTCGAAAATATTGAAGATACACTTAAAGAGGCAAACAAAATTGGTTATCCAGTTATGTTGAAGGCGGCTTCCGGAGGTGGAGGGATCGGCATAACGATTTGCCGAAATGATCAAGATTGTGAGAAGGCATTTGAAAAAAATAAGAAGCAGGCTTCAATGTTTTTTGGAGACGGTTCTCTCTATGTGGAGAAGTACATTGCCAACCCAAGGCATATTGAGCTGCAATTGCTCGCGGACGAAGCGGGAAATATTCTTGTTTTTGGAGAAAGAGAGTGCTCCATACAGCGACGCCATCAAAAAATTATTGAAGAAGCGCCATCACCATTTTTAACTGAAACTCTTCGAAAAGCGATGGTCGAAATGGCAAATCAAGCTGGAAAAGCGATCAATTATAAAAATGCAGGTACAATTGAGTGCTTAGTTGATGAAGACGGAATGTTCTATTTCTTAGAAATGAATACGCGACTTCAAGTGGAGCACCCGGTAACGGAAGAAATCTTCAACATTGATCTCGTTGAGTGGCAAATTCGAATCGCATCTGGAGAAGCATTGCCTTGGAAGCAAGAAGATATCCATTTTTCGGGCCACGCAATCGAAGCAAGAATCTATGCGGAAGACCCTATTCGCTTTTTTCCATCACCTGGGACTATCCAAGAATTGTCATTGCCAACTGCGGAACATATTCGCCATGAGTGCCCAATAGAAGCTGGTAGTGTTGTTAGTCATTTTTATGACCCAATGATTGCGAAATTGATTGTGGTTGGCCGTGATCGAGAAGAAGCCATTCGTCGTCTAGGCGAGGCAATTCATTCGTATTCGCTCACAGGAATTAAAACGAATATCCCGACTATTAAAGCGATCGTAGGTCACCAAGTTTTTCAAGCTGGAGAAGCAACTACTGCTTTTATGGAGCAGCATCACGACGAGTTAACAAAACGAATTCAGGAGGTTCTATCATGAGTTATATTCAAGCATCAATGGCAGGGAATGTGTGGAAAATAGTGGTAGCAGTAGGCGATAAAATTGAAAAAGGACAAGAGGTTGCGATTTTAGAATCCATGAAGATGGAAATTCCGATTGAAGCTGAAGTTGAAGGAACCGTAAAAGCGATCGTTAAGCCTGAAGGAGAATTTGTAAACGAAGGGGATCATTTAATTGAACTTGACTAGTGAACTGATTTCAAAAGAAGGTACACAAGTTGTAACGCTAACGCTGAATCGACCACAGGCTGCGAATGCTTTGTCGACACAACTATTAAAAGAACTTAAGGCTCATATGGAGAAACTTCAAAATGACAAAGATGTAAGAGTCATTATTTTGACTTCTGCTGGGGAAAAAGCTTTTTGCGCAGGGGCAGACTTAAAAGAGCGAATAACGATGAATGAAGAAGAGGTGCAGGAAGCGGTTCTTTTAATAGGCGAGACGATCCATGAAGTATCTAAGCTTCCTCAACCTGTTATATGCGCAGCTAACGGATTAGCACTAGGTGGAGGTCTTGAACTTGCGTTAGCAAGTGACTTGCGAGTCTTTTCTGAAGACGCGCTTTATGGGCTAACCGAAACATCACTTGCTATTATTCCTGGTGCAGGAGGCACACAGCGATTACCGAGCATTGTCGGTGTAGGAAAAGCGAAAGAGTTAATTTTCACAGCGCAACGAATTACTGGGAAAGAAGCGCAAGCCATTGGCTTATGTGAATATGCAGTACCATTTGAAGAGGTTGAAAATAAAGCAAATGAACTGGCAGCTCAAATTGCCAATAATGGTCCAATTGCGATTCAGGCAGCTAAGCATGCGATTGATTCAGGAACACACCTTTCGATTGAGGAAGGGTTAAAAATCGAAAACGACGCCTATCAGAAAACAATACGCACAGATGATCGAATGGAAGGTTTGAAGGCTTTTAAAGAAAAAAGAAAACCCGACTACCAAGGGCGCTAGAGGTGAAACGATGACGATTGAACAGCGATTTAAGGAAAAAATCGATACCATCTATCAAGGTGGTCAAGAGAAATACCATGACCAAAATGAAGCAAAAGGAAAACGATTCGTACGACAGCGTTTATCTTTGTTACTAGATGATGGGCTTGAAACCGAGGATGGGTTATTTGCCAATTCAGAGGCGGAAGGGTTACCGGCAGATGGTGTCGTTTGCGGAACAGGCAAGATAAATGGGAAAACAGTGTGTGTCATGGCGAACGATTCAACAGTAAAGGCTGGTTCTTGGGGAGCAAGAACGGTAGAAAAAATTATTCGTATACAAGAAACTGCGGAGAAATTAGCTGTTCCGATGCTATATTTAGTTGACTCAGCAGGGGCTCGTATAACGGATCAAGTCGAAATGTTTCCAGGTCGAAGAGGAGCTGGGAGAATTTTTCATAACCAAGTTAAGCTGTCAGGGAAAATTCCTCAAGTATGTATTTTATTCGGTCCTTCAGCAGCTGGTGGTGCGTATATTCCCGCATTTTGCGATCTCGTTATTATGGTGGAAGGAAACGCTTCTATGTATTTGGGCTCTCCACGAATGGCTCAAATGGTTATCGGAGAAAATGTTAGCCTAGAAGAGATGGGTGGGGCTTCCATGCACTGCAGTGTTTCGGGTTGTGGTGACATTCTCGCAAAAGATGAGCTTGAAGCAATCGACCATGCAAGAGAGTACATCTCGTACGTACCACGGAGTTATAAAGAAAAAGTAGCAATGACTGAGCCGGTATTGCCAAAGGATTTACCGAAAACCATTGAAGATATTATTCCTGAAAATCAAAACACACCGTTTAATATGTATGACTTGTTGGATCGACTCATTGACGACAATAGTTTTTTTGAAATAAAAAAATTGTTTGCGCCAGAATTGATTACAGGTTTTGCGCGATTAAATGGAAGAACAATCGGTATTATTGCCAATCAACCTAAGGCAAAAGGTGGCGTCTTGTTCCATGATTCGGCTGATAAAGCTGCTCGATTTATCACCTTATGTGATGCCTATCATATTCCGCTATTATTCCTCGCAGATATTCCGGGCTTTATGATTGGAACAAAAGTGGAACGTGCTGGAATTATTCGCCATGGCGCAAAAATGATTTCGGCGATGGCGGAAGCAACCGTACCAAAGATTTCTGTTGTCGTGCGTAAAGCGTACGGTGCTGGTCTTTATGCAATGGCAGGGCCTGCATTTGATCCGGATTGTTGTTTAGCGCTACCACAAGCGCAAATTGCAGTGATGGGTCCAGAAGCTGCGGTAAATGCCGTTTATGCAAATAAAATTGCTGAGCTAGAGCCAGAGGAACGTAATGCGTTTATAGCTGAAAAAAGAGATGAATATAAACAGAACATTGATGTGTATCGCTTGGCATCTGAACTCGTAATAGATGGGGTTGTGAACGGAAATGACTTGCGCAATGAGCTAACAAAACGATTTGCGCTTTATGAAACAAAAGATGTCGTCTTTACGGATCGAAAACACCCAGTTTATCCAGTTTAATGTGCATGTGAAGAGGATAGGAAAGAGCCTACCGAAGTGGAGAGGATCCATTTTGGGAAGGCTCTTTGTCGTTTAGAGGTAGCGTGTTGGATAACTTTTCCTAAAAAATTTTTTTATAAAAGCATACATAGAAAAAGAGACAAGGAGACATTCTATAGTTACACAGGGAGGTGAAACAATAATGGCAGATAACAGAAGTTCAAACAACCTAGTTGTACCAGGTGTACAACAAGCACTTGATCAAATGAAGTACGAGATTGCTTCAGAATTTGGTGTTAACCTTGGTCCTGATACAACGGCTCGTGCAAACGGTTCAGTTGGTGGGGAAATCACTAAACGTTTAGTTCAAATGGCTGAACAACAAATGAGTGGCGGTTACCAAAAATAATTAAATAAAATGGAATTAGAAAAAGAGACGAGTGACTCGTCTCTTTTTTATTAGCGGATGCGCTGTTCATCTTCTGGATTGAAGAAATGAGCTTTATTCATGTTAAGGGCAAGTTCAATGGTGTCGCCACTTTGTGCTGTTGTACGAGAGTCGACGCGCGCAACAAATTCTTGGCCTTCAATTGAAGAGTAGAGAACCGTTTCTGCACCAGTTAACTCGGCAACATCAATTAATGCATCAATTTTAGAACCTTCAGATGAAGAAATAAAGACAGGCTCATCATGGATATCTTCAGGACGGATGCCTAAAATAAGCTCTTTATTGGCAAAGCCTTGTTCACGCAGAATGGAAAGTTTTCCTTCTGGCACTTGAATGCGCTGATTATTAATAACGAATTCATTGCCATCTAACTTACCAGATAAGAAGTTCATTGATGGAGAACCAATAAAGCCACCAACAAAAACATTCTCTGGGTTATCGTACACATCTTTCGGTGTACCAATTTGTTGAATTAAACCATCTTTCATAATGACAATTCTTGTTGCCATTGTCATAGCTTCTGTTTGGTCATGTGTGACATAAATCGTTGTCGTTTGTAGACGTTTATGAAGTTTTGTTATTTCTGCACGCATCTGTACACGAAGTTTCGCATCTAAGTTTGAAAGAGGTTCATCCATCAAGAAAACTTGAGGGTCACGTACAATTGCACGACCGAGTGCAACACGCTGACGCTGACCGCCTGACATCGCTTTCGGTTTACGATCAAGCATCTCTTCTAATCCTAAAATTTTCGCAGCATTATCTACACGTTTTTTTATTTCTTCCTTTTTAAACTTTCTTAGTTTTAAACCAAACGCCATATTGTCATAAACATTCATATGCGGATAAAGAGCATAGTTTTGGAAAACCATGGCAATGTCACGATCTTTAGGCGCGACGTCGTTCATCCGTTTGTCACCGATAACTAAGTCTCCTTTAGAAATCTCTTCAAGACCTGCAATCATTCGTAGTGTTGTTGATTTTCCACAACCAGAAGGTCCAACAAATACGATAAACTCTTTATCCTGAATATCAAGATTAAAATCGGAAACCGCTGTAACATCCCCATCATATACTTTGTATACATTGTTTAATTGAATAGAAGCCATTTTTCTTCCCCCTTATAATCATTAACTGCTTTTATTGTAACCCCTTACATAAAAAGAAAGCTATGTACAGGTTGCACAAAGATTAAATGTGAGTCTTTGTGCAATCTGTACATTAGTGTGGCTGTTTTAAAAGAAGAAAGGTTAGTGTAGCGTGTGTAAATAATCTTAAATCTAAACCTGTTTGTGCGCTAAATTTATCTAGTCGGTATTGAAGGCTATTGCGATGAAGGTGGAGTTCCTTTGCGGTTTGTGACGTATTAAGATTCTGTTTAAGAAAAGTCGTCACCGTATGAATTAATTCGCGATCTTGCAGTAGTTCATTTGAGAAAAAGTGAAAACGCAGTTGCTGAAAACGATCAGGATCAATATGATTCTTAATCTCAATCAGACTTGAGGTAGCGACATCGAATGTATGTGGTCCCTTTTTAAGTTCAATCCGCTTCGTAAACAAGTCTCTTTCAAACGATAGAGAAGAGCGCATATGACTCGCTCTTAAAGGAACGCCTAGAAACGTGCGGATGGTTGTATAAAAATCAGATTCAATTAGTTCAATAATCGCGTCTAAATCATAATCGTGGTAATCGGAAGGAAATAACAGAACCCCGGTTCGTTCACTTTCCCATAGCAACAGAGTCTGAGATGGAAAGAAAGAAAGAACGGCTTCTCTAAATGCTTCAATTTCTACGATCGGTTGTTCTACATAAAAATGAAGCCCGGTAAGGGAGCGATCCAATTGGGGCTGTGGCCCATCTCGATAAATGTAGGTATACCATTCTTGTTCATGTTTGGTTAGTGGTTTTGGGATATCATCCGGCTCTGATAGCAACAAAGACAACAACGTTTTTTCCCGTTCAGTTAATTTCAGACGATGCATATAAATCATTTCTTGTTGGGATTGAAAGGCTAAACGGTGTGCTAACTCATCTGTTGGTTGCCATAAAGCATGCGAAAATGTTTCTTTTATAATTGCATTCATGAAAGAACAAACCTTTCTATATGTAGAACTTGTTTGTAGTATAACAAAAAAGAAGCTCAAAATTGAGCTCCTTTCTCATTGTTTTTCTTTTGAAAGGGGAATGTCTTCTTCAATTTTGCCGCCAGAATCCGGGTCAACGCGACCTCCATTTAATCCTTCATTCACATAGCGATCAATATCGAGTTCATATTCCTTACGGCTGTCAATGTCCTTACGTTCATCCATTTGCCATCCCTCCTACTATTTAGAATGGCAAATTGCTCATCTTTTATTCTTGCGGCTGATGTTCATCCTCATAAACATGATAAAGCATCAAATCATGAACAGCATGTTTCAATTCTTCTTCCTTGTCCAATTGTTTTGGTGGGCTGTCCCATTCAATCGTCCCATCATAGTAATACGTACCTGATGTAAACTGTCCTTGAAAATAAAATGAAAAGAGCCAACTTTGATTTCGTTGTTTATGCTGTAATGGCTTATACTGAAAGTGAACAAGCATCAGAATCACTCCTTTATCATAATGAAAAGGGTTACATGAATTAGTCTATCATAATGTTCGTTTTCTGTGTGGAGAAAAATAAGCTATACTTGTAATGAACAAGATGAATTTAGATACAAGGGAGGCAGTTTGCTGCAGATAAGCAGTAAGCGTTTAATGTGCAATGGGTTTTATTAGTTTTCGTTCTCGCAGTTGTTGGTGCGATCGTTGGAGCGGCGACAAATGCGTTAGCTATTCGGATGTTGTTTCGACCTCATCGCGCTTATCATTTAGGAAAGTGGCAACTGCCATTTACACCTGGTTTATTACCAAGAAGGCAACAAGAACTCGCAAAGCAAATGGGGAACATCGTCTCAAATCATTTGCTTACAGCTGAAGGACTCGGAAAAAAAATTAGTAGTGACGTTTTCTCGAACGAATTAACAACTTGGGTAAGTGAACGCCTAAAGAAATGGTTAATGAGTGAACAAACAGTTGAATCCTTATTAAAGTCAATCTTAACGGTGGAAGATGGGAAAGAAGCGTTTGTTGTAAAATCGAAATCGTGGATAAAAGAACGAATAAAACGATATATCGAAAACAATCAAGATGTTTCAGCAAAGCAGTTTGTTCCGTTAGAAGTGCAGACAACCGTACTAACTTATCTGCCGAAACTGTCAGAAAAAATGATTGAAAAAGCAAAATCCTATGTAGAAAGTGCAGATGGTCAAGAAAAGATGGTCGCTATGGCTTCGAACTTTTTGTCTTCAAAAGGAAAGCTCGGCGGAATGCTATCAATGTTTTTATCAAGTGAAAAAGTTGTTGATATGCTTTATCCAGAGATTATTAAGTTTCTTAACGATGAAAAAACGAAAGATATGCTGCATGGGCTGCTCGCTCGAGAATGGAACCAGCTGTTAGAGAAGCCGTTGTCTTCATTCAATGCAGAGACTTATATTGATGATGTAATTGATAAAGCTACAGATGGAATTGAAGATAAAATTCCACTTCTAAATTGGTATGATGCACCACTGCATACATGGACCACGCCTTACATGGAACGTATTGTAGAAAATTGGGCACCGCAAGTAGTAAAAGTAACTACAGGCTATATTCAAGTACATTTAGCGTCAATTTTGGCAAGCTTACGTTTAAATGAAGTGATTGAGCAGCAAGTTGCTTCGTTTTCAATGGCTACTTTAGAAGATCTCATCATGACGATCACGCGAAAGGAGCTACGTTTAATTACGTTGCTAGGAGGATTAATTGGAGGTATTGTCGGTTTAATCCAAGCGGTCATTGTCCACTTTTTTTATTAGGATCCATCATATGACGTGAATTCTATAGACTGACGTGTTATAGTCGGTTGGTAGGGAGTGATAAACATGAGTATGACATATGATAAAGCACATGAATTAAAGGATGCACTTGAGCAAAGTGAAGAGTTCAAGTCCCTTCATGAGCTACATGAACAAATTGAAGCGGATGAGATTGCAAAAAAAATGCTTGAAAACTTTCGTAAGCTTCAACTAGATCTTCAACAAAAGCAAATGCAAGGCATTCAAATTTCTGAAGAAGAAGCGCAACAAGCGCAACAGCAATTTGAACTTGTTCAACAGCATGAGCTTATTTCAAAACTAATGGAAGCAGAGCAACAGCTTAGCGTGATTATTACAGAGTTAAACAAAATCATCACGGAACCATTAGAGAAGATTTACGGCGATCCTTCTCAAGAACAGTAAGTATCAAACCACCACTTTCATTGAATGTGGTGGTTTTTTCTATGGTTTCAAGTTCTACTTCGGCTATATTCGCATAAGTCTTAAACAAGATGGGTCTTGTTTTACAACATGAATTTCTCGGAGGAGGAACACGCTTGAAAACCTATAATTTGTTAGTTATGAACATTGATAAAATGTTTCTAGAAGGGGATATGAAAGCAAGCAAAAAGACAAAGTCAGCAATGTCCTATTTAGCAAAGAAGCAAGTATCAGTCGTCTTAGTGACAAACCAGTCTTTTTCATATGCAAAGAAAATCGCTCGCAATTTAAAGGTAGATAGCATGATGATTGCGCATGGCGGCGCTCTTATATCAGATACGAATCAAAATGAATGGTACAATCGACCATTGAGTTTGGAATCGACGCTTGATCTATGTCATGTACTGGAGCGTTTTGATTGTGAAGTGAAACTACAGTACGGAGACTACTGTGCTTCCATTCGTCCGCAACATAAACAAACGTTGTTAGCGAGAATGTCGTTCAATTCGCCAGGAGAACAAATCCTTTATCCACTTACCTACGTAGATTCGCTCTATGAACATGTGCTTAAAGAAGGGAAAGGGCCGCTAAACGTAGGTTTAAAATGTGAAGAAGAAAAAGATTTAGCCTATATTTGTGAGACATTAAAGGAAGAAATCCCTGACTTGACTGTTACGTATACGAATAAAGGCGAATGTTTTGTCGTTGGCGCAGGGGCTGAAAAAGAAAGAGCGCTACAATGGCTAGTCAACAAAGATCAATTGTCGCTTGATCAAATTGTTGTGGTTGGAGCCGGGCATGAAGATGCAGAAATGGTGGCAATGGCAGGTCTCGGTGTAGCAATGGGCGATGCCCCGCAAACAGTCCAAGAAAAAGCGAATTGGGTGACAAGAACGACCGAACAAGATGGTTTAGCATATATGGTTCACGAAGTATTTCGAAAACAATTAAACATACAAATGAAAGAATAAAGCGAAACCCAGCCGGTATGATTCCAGCTGGGTTTTTGGCTGTGTCCATATTCATATGACTGCTTCATCGAGCAAATAAGATCATTTTGCCGTTCAACGTTAAACGGTGCGTTAACCCTTCTGCATGGACCTCTTGCAGTTTTGTCTTCGCTTCAGAAATGGCGTGTTCTTCTGTGTCTGCTTCAATTCGTTCATTTAACACAACGGAGCTATCTTTATTAAAAGCCGTTAAAAAGTAAGTCATCATGTCCTCCTGTTAGCGTTTTCATTTAGTTTATCATGAATAACATGTGTATTCACCTATTTTTATGAGATGAATAGACTAAAGCAAAAGGGGGAATACAACATGAGTAATGAAAACATGATGTCGCTTTGTCAGCGCTATACGAATTATCCTGTCAAAGTATCCTTAGCGAACGGTGAAGAGTTTGAATCAGTTATTGAATATGTGGACCAGGAAAATCTTCATGTTCTTTATCCAGTTGACCAAAATGAATATCCGATGCAAATTACGCAATTAGAAGGATTTCAATCAATGAATGAAAATGAAGCACACCGCTATGGTTACGGGTACCAACCATACGGATACCCACCATACGGATATGGAGGTTTTCGACCTTATGGATGGAGACGCTGGGTGTTACCGTTAACTGCACTTGCAGCCGTTGCGTTACTTTAGGCTACTCTATTGAGTTAGCCTTTTATTACATAATCGTGGAAAAATCAACGAAAAAATGCGTGAGATTACGTAATTTAAGGACATAAATGGCGTTTCCCCTCGAAATTATGTAAAATGTAACTACAAGTGAACCGTGAACCGGAAGAGAGGATGTTAATAATGGAAATGTATGATATCTACTTAGTTGAAGATGAAGAAAATTTATCAGAAGTTTTGAAAGCATATATGCAAAAAGAAGGTTGGAATGTGACCGTTTTTGATAATGGAGATGCAGCTGTTGAAGCGGTATCGGACAAGCCACACCTTTGGGTATTAGATATTATGTTGCCTGGAACGGATGGCTATCAAGTATTAAAAGCGATAAAAAATGAAGAAGATACGCCAGTTATTTTTATTTCTGCACGAGATCAAGATCTCGATCGTGTACTAGGGTTGGAAATGGGTAGTGATGACTATTTGTCAAAGCCGTTCTTGCCACAAGAATTAATTATTCGCGTGAAAAAAATCTTAAATCGTGTATACGGCTCAAACACATCTGATGTACAAAAAGTAGAATTAAATGCGTATACTATTGATCCGATTGGTCGGACTATTATTGACACTGAAGAAAATAATGAAGCAGTCGATTTAACGACAAAGGAAATGGATTTAATGTTGTTATTATCCGCAGAAATTGGAAAAGCCTTTTCACGAGAGAAAATTATTGAACATGTGTGGGGAGACAACTATTTTGGCTCAGAGAGAGCAGTTGATGACGTGGTCCGCCGTGTACGTAAGAAAATGCCGCGCATCCATCTAGAAACGCTATATGGCTACGGCTATCGGATTCTATCCTCATGATAAAAATAAATTTAACGAGACGAATTTGGCTTGCATTCGTTTCGTTAATTGTGCTCGTGGCGCTTTCAATCATTATCGTGTATCCTATTTCTATTCGAGGCGCATTAACAGAAGAAACCTATCAAATTATTGATAATAGCGTTCGCGACCAGTTAATGCAAGAAGATGCTAATTGGGAAACGTTTTTGAGTCAACAACCTGGATTTTACCAATCTAGACAAGAACAACGAGCCACCGTTTCTTTTTTAATTGAAATTACTGGTTCGACATACGCCATTTATAATACGCCAATTGATGTCGTGCCCGACCCACCTGTACATGAAGAGATGCGCTACAATGCCATCGAACAAGATAATCAGACAGGTAGATATGAAACAACATTTGGTGGACAGACCTTATTTTATACGATTAACGATTTGGCCAGTCCAGCAGAAGGGTCGGACTTGTACTTGATTACGTATATGTGGGATACATATCGAGATGAAATGGTTCAAAATTTATGGGAACGATTGCTTTATTTGCTCTTGTTGACAAGTGCGTTAAGTTTATTGCCAGCCATTTGGTTAAAGCACTATCTACGTCAACCACTGGCGATATTAGAGAATCATTTAGAGCAAATTGCAAATCGCAACTGGCAAGAACCACTCAGGTGGGAAGGTGACGAAGATTTTGAGCGGCTATCGTATCAATTTGAACGAATGAGACAGAATTTAAATAGTTACGATCGTGCGCAAAAAACGTTTATTCAACACGCTTCTCATGAATTAAAAACGCCGATTATGGTCATAAAAAGCTATGCCCAGTCTGTGAAAGACGGCATTTTACCAAAAGAAAATCTCGGGAAAACAATGGATGTCATAACAGAAGAAGCCAATCGAATGGAACGCCGCGTGATTGATATGCTTTATTATACAAAACTTGATCAAATGCAGAAGGAACAGTTAAAAGTAGAAGCGTTTCCTTTTGGAAAGTTAGCTTATCAAATTGAAGAACGGTTTCGCTATCAACGAGATGATGTGACCATACTTGTACAGGGTGCCGAAAAAGTCATGAAAGCCGATATTGAACAGTGTGAGGTTCTTCTAGAAAACTTAGTTGAAAATGGACTAAGGTATGCGCAGCGTGAATTAACAATTAAAGCGGAGGAAGACGAACGTTACTCCTATGTAATTGTAGAAAATGAAGGCGACCCCATCGATGCAGATTTAAGTAAATTGTTCAGTCCATTTTATAAAGGAAACAAAGGTAAATTCGGTCTCGGACTAGCGATTGTCAAACAAATTGCTGAATTGCATCACGGTTTTGCGAAAGTAGAAAACATTGATAAAGGTGTTCGGTTTACGATTGGTTTACCAAAACCGCATCAAGCAGAAGCTTTAGATGCGAAGCCAAAGAAAAAAGACAAGAAACGCCCACCGTCGTCATAAGTGATGGTTTTGAGCCTCACTTCGCTTAATCCTGTTGAGAGGATTAAGCTTTTTTTATTGATAGGAAATAAGCGCTAATACGTTGGAAGCTGTCTGTGCTATACTGAAAATAGATAAAACAGTAGATTGAGGTGACGGTTGTGGAAAAAGGAATTAAATATCACCAAGTGGGAGAAGCGGTAAATCGTTACTTGTTAATAAAGACTGCAACAAAACAAATAGCAAGTAATTCAAAACCTTTCTTAACATTAATTTTAGGTGATCATACAGGGGAAATTGAAGCGAAATTATGGGGCGTTTCACCAGAAGATGAAGGGACATTTGTCAATAAAACGATTGTTCACATACAAGGTGATGTGATTGATTATAGAGGACGCACACAGCTGAAAATTGCGAGCATACGACCAACAAGCCCGATGGATGGTGTTGAGATTAACGATTTTGTGCGATCAGCGCCATTATCTGCTGAAGATATGCTTGATGAAGTGAATCAGTTTATTTTTGACATCCAAAATCCAAACATCCAACGTATTACGCGCTTTATTGTAAAAAAACATCAAGCGGCATTTGTTGAATCCCCAGCTGCAACGAAAAACCATCACGAATTCATGGGCGGGTTAGCTTTTCATGTTGTATCTATGCTTCGACTAGCCAAAAACATTGCTGCACAATACACGAATTTAGATACAGATCTCCTTTATGCGGGCGTGATTCTTCATGATATCGGGAAAGTGAAGGAGCTTTCCGGTGCCATTGATACAACGTATACGCTTGAAGGGAAACTACTAGGACACATTTCAATTGGCGCAATGGAAATTCACGAAGCTGCACATGAGCTAAATATTGAAGGAGAAGAACTGATTATTCTTCAGCATTTAATGCTTAGTCATCATGGAAAAGGCGAATGGGGCAGCCCTAAACCTCCTTATATTCGTGAAGCCGAAGTGCTCCACATGATTGATAATGTTGATGCAAAGATTAATATGATGGATCGAGCACTTGAACGAGTAGAGCCAGGCGAATTTTCTGAACGGGTAATGCCTTTAGAAAATCGAAGTTTCTATAAACCAAGCTTCCATAAAAAGCCGTTAGATTTATAAACATGTTCTACATCGATTTGGCTGTGCATATCATTAGAAAAAGAACGCTTAGTAGAAAGTAGAAAGGGTGAATTTATCTAATGAAATCAAAAGAGACAAGCCAATATCTTGCACTTGGAGCCGTAGCTGTACTAGTCCTTGCCTTTCTTTTAACACAAACCTCTGTGGGTGAACTGATTGTAGCAAGCCCATGGTGGACGTATCTGCTTATGCTTGGGATTGTATTTAGTGGCTATCAATGGGTTAAGACGATGAGAGAAGATAAAGTGATGGATGAAGAGTGGATTGAGCAAGAGGGGAATGTATACATGGAACGCATTCAAGAAGCAAAGAAATTAAAAGAACAAAAAGATAGCTAAATAAAGGTGATGGCAGACCCTTCAGAGAGGCGCGAGGAACGTTCTGAAGGGTTTTTTAGTCCTTTTTAAACAAAATGACGAGCATACGTCATAATAGGGGTAATGTGTATGTTTACATTAAAAACAGAAGATTATTCTAAAGTGTATAAACTATTAAAAGGAAACGAACGTTATGACGTTGTTCTTAATGCGGTTCTGACAGGTAATACGAGGGGTGTTGTTTACGTTGAAAACCAAACAAATCCGCGTTCGGCACTGGTCTATGCTGTTGGGCTAAGCTATTATCTGGTTGGAGACCCAAACAATCAACTTTTCTTAAAACAACTAACACCGTCATTTATGAATCATTTAAAAGAAGAGAGCCTTCACTTATGTGGAGGCACATGGTTTTGTTCAACATTTTTCCAACCACATTGGGAAGATACTCTGGTAGAAAAGAATAGAGGGCGAGAACTTTTCCAAGGAGAAAAAATTTATTTTGAGCTTACTAGAGATAATGATCATCTACTCAAAATCCCGTCTAATTATAGACTAGAAAAACTAACAACATCGATTCTGTTTCATTATAAGGATTTAAAAGATGAAATCCAAGAATATTGGGGTTCAATTGACTCTTTTCTAATAAGTGGTTTTGGCTATGCGATTTCTGAAGGAAGCCAAGTCTATAGTGTTTGCTACTCTTGTTCAGTTTGGCAAAACGAGCATGAGCTTTCAGTTGTTACTTATGATGAAAAGAAGAGAAAGCAAAACTTGGCAACGATTGTTACTAGAGCGCATTTACGAGAATGCCTAATTAAAGGCGTTCAACCACGTTGGACAACAGATAACGATAATATTGCCTCTATTAAACTTGCGCAAAAAGTAGGATTTACGGAGCGT
Source organism: Shouchella sp. JSM 1781072 (assembly GCF_041949915.1). NCBI lineage: Bacteria > Bacillati > Bacillota > Bacilli > Caryophanales > Bacillaceae > Shouchella > Shouchella sp. JSM 1781072. The sequence goes on along the minus strand of NZ_JBHFQE010000001.1, from coordinate 1,639,746 downwards.
TTTCGAGCAAAAGGACTGGATTTTCATTTTTAAAAGTAAAAAGACAGCTAACGTTATGTTAGCTGTCTTTTTCTTTGTTATTCGTTGCTTTCTTCGTCGGTTGTTTCTTCTTCTGAATCTGCAGGTTCATCTGTTTCTTCGTCAGTCTCTTGTCCATCTTCTTCAACAGGCTGTTCTTCTGGTGCAGGTTGATTGGCTTGAGCTCGAATTTGCTCAATAAAGTCTTGGAAGAATTCATCTTCTATCGTAATGTCATATTCATCAAGAAGATCAACAATAACCGTTAAGAAGTCTCGTCCATTTTCTTCGATATAGGCACGCTCTACAGCCATGTTCGCAGCTTCTGGTAGCTCTTCATATTCCATTGCTTCATCCGTTTTTTCAATGATATGGTAGCCAAAACCAGATTCAACAGGCTCACTCGTTGTTTCGCCAACCTCTAATTCAAATGCGGCTTCTGCGAATGCTTCATCCATATCTGCGCGTGTAAAGAATCCAAGGTCACCACCTGTAGCAGCTGTTCCATCTGTACCATGTTCTTCAGCTAGTTCGGCGAAGTCAGTGCCATCATTTAATTCATCAATAATCTCATTTGCAAGGTCTTCTTCTTCTACAATGATATGCCGTGCTTCTACTTGCTCGTAGGTTTCGCGATTGTCTTCAAAATAAGCAACTAGATCTTCTTCGTTGTAGTCAAGATCTTGTGATTGAAGTTCAATAAGCGTGAGTTCTGGAATGATTAAATTATCAACCATATCATCGCGATCCTCAAGACCAAGGTTTGTTGTTACTAATTCTACAAGCTCTTCTTCAGAGTTGACGCCAAATTCATCTTGCAGGGTCGCAATCATTGTGTCAATTTGTTCTTCTGAAAACTCCATGTCTTCTCCCGCCATCGCTAATAATTGCTCCGTTAAGTTTGAGAAGAACGCGTTTTGTAAAGCGCCTGAAGCTTGCTGGTTCATTTTCAGATCATCAAATAACTCTTCTTGCGTAATGTTTTCTCCGCCTTCGATTGATGCAATGGTCGTTCCATTTCCATCATCGTTATTGCACGCTGCTAGTGTAGTCAGCGCGATAGCTCCAAACCCAGCGAGTAAATATTTTTTCATTTTAACACTCCTTGAAGAGATCTATTGTCATTAGCATATCTTATACACAAGGTCAACCAGTTATATTACCCAGTTTTTTCTTGCACAAAACTTACTATATCATAAAAAAAAACACACAACAATTGCATGATTTCTAAGGAAATTAGGTCATCCGCCCAGTACCCATAATTGGTTTTTGCATAGGATATGGTAACAAAGCACAAAGAAAGCTCTGAAGCCTTAGGGTGTAAGGGTTGAGCGAGTTGTGAGTATGACTTCGAGGTCCTGAAATAAGAAGGATGCCACACTTGATGTGCTTTCTATAAAAAAATGTGAAATCTTCAAAGGAGGAAACGTTACATGAGTTACGCAGGCGGAGGATACAATAGTGGGTTTGCATTAATTGTGGTTTTATTCATTTTATTGGTGATTATCGGGGCTTCTTGGATCTGCTAATCACTAGAGGTGCAGCCAATCACAAGTGAAGAAATGGTCCGATTCATCGGACCTTAGCTTGCCGACTATGTCGGTAAGCTTTTTCAATTTGTATCTGGAAAATTTTTTTGAGAAAATAAAAGTAGAAACAGTTGAAAAGATAGGAAACTGGGTATAGAAAGAGGAGTAAATTTATACATAGAAGTGGGTGGAGTTCCATGAGTCGTTTAACAAAAAATAGACGTTTTTATAAAATAGGGTTCTTTCTTGTACTTGGTCTACTCCTAGCCTTAATTGGATTGCTTATTTTTGGTGCGGTGAGGCTATTTGGAGATGTAGACAGACAATCACCAGAACGAGCAGGCATAGACAGCGCAAGCAATGAAATTGTCAGTTTTCAAATGGATATTGAACAAGCGAATGTGTTGCTGAACGACATGCTTGCGGATGATGATGTGCCATTTGATTTTTATCTTGCTGAAGACGGTGTATATTTAGAGGGGGAAGTTGATGCTGTACTCTCAACAATTGATCTATCGATGCGATTTGATCCAAGTGTGCAAGAGGATGGCAGCCTTTTGCTTGAAGCGAATAGTCTTTCAGCCGGATTCCTTTCCGTTTCACCGGAAAACGCATTACGGATGTTTAATCAATTAGCTGATTTACCAAACTGGATTTATCTTTACCCGGAAGAAGAGCACGTCATCATTGATTTACGAGAAATTGAAGAGTTAGAGCCATTCGGCTTACGGTTTAATGAACTTAACTTAACAGCTGGCGAAATTGATGTCTCGCTCGTACGCCAATAAAGACGGAAAATGATAAAAACCTTTATGAAAGAGGTACCTCTTTCATAAAGGTTTTTTAGATTGATAAGGGTTCGTTTTCATTTGGTCGATTCTAACTGTTTGTTGTAGCCTGACTCTTCATGAAATTGACGAATAAAGTCATCATCATACAAATGGCGTACGATGGACACCAGCTCTGAAAATTCTGGGAATCGACCGTAAATCTCTTTAATTGGTAAAGAGCCTTGATAGACATTAAACGTTTGTTCATTAAAGGCACGCATCGTTTCATATAACAACACTTGGCCTTCTTTTGTTAAACAAACATAGGTATTGCGTTTATCCTCTTGTTTTTTAGAAAACGAGAGGAGGCCCCGTTTTTCTAACTTTTTGGAAAAGTTAAAAGCGGTTGATACATGCATCGCACCGTAGGAGGCAATATCTGATATGGAAGCACCGTCAAACTGATCGGCGATCCATAAGATATGATGTTCATTTAAATTTAAATGAAATGGTTTAATCCAATTTTGCCAGTCTTTTTCAACTGATTTCCACATTGCTTTACTCAATACTGCAAGCTTGTAGCTATAATACATTGAATGTTTAGCATGAGGGTTCATATCCATTCCTCCATTGATTAATAGTGTAAGAGTATAAATAGGTGTTACATATGTTGTTTTCTGAAGGAATCCATAAATGCTGCAAGCGCGTTGCATGATTCTAGCGGTACTGCATTATAGGTGGATGCACGAATGCCGCCAACTAAACGATGACCAGCCAGACCGATAAACCCGGCTTGTTCAGCTTCTTGTAAAAAGATTTTTTCTAACTCCGAATTGGCAAGATTAAACGTGACATTCATGTTTGAGCGCGCCTCCGGTTGAGCATGTCCGCTATAAAATTCGTCGCTGTGGTCAATGGCATCGTAAAGGATGGAAGCTTTCGCTTGATTGCGTGCTTCAATAACAGATAATCCACCTTCGTTTTCAATCCATTCAAGTACGAGGTTGAGCATATAAATCGAGAAGACAGGAGGTGTGTTATACATCGATTGACTATCGGCAAAAGTTTGATAAGACAACATAGGCGAAAGGTCTCCATGAGCTCGCTTCAAGAAAGAATCTTTAACAATGGCAATGGTTACACCTGCTGGCCCAAGGTTTTTCTGCGCTCCGGCATAGATTAAATCAAATGCACGATAGTCAATGGAACGAGAAAGAATGTCGCTTGACATATCACAAACAAGCGGAAGTTTTTGATATGGAAACGTTTTCCACTGCGTCCCGTATATCGTATTGTTTGATGTTATATGTAAATAGGAATTTTCCTCATTGTACGATAGTTCATCTGGTGAAGGAATGGTTGAATAGCTCGTTTCTTTAGCTTGAGATTGTATGTCTATAGTCCCGAAGCGTTGCGCTTCTTTCGCTGCTTTTTCTGACCAGACCCCTGTTAAAACGTAACTGGATTGATTATTTAGAAAATTCATCGGGATCATTGAAAATTGAAGATTTGCTCCCCCTTGAAAAAACAAAACATGTGTATCCTCACCTAAATTCATTAACGACTTCAGTCTTGAAACTGCACTAAAGTGAACCTTTTCATACGCTTTTGATCGATGACTCATTTCCATAATAGATACATTAGAACCATCAAAATTGAGTAAATCTGCTTGTGCTTTTTTTAGTACTTCTTGAGGCAAAGCGGCAGGCCCAGCACTAAAATTATGGATTTTTTTCATTTCACATGACTCCCTTTATCCCTTTAACGTGTGTTTTTAGAAATGATATCATAATTTTGACTTTTTGGGCGGTAAAATATGAAATTATTTTTATTTGAGAATAATAAATGGCAAAAAAAGTCGCCTAAAGGCGACTGTTGTCAAAATTAGTCGTTAAGAAGCTCTGTAAAGCGCTTTGTAAAGGATTCTAAGCCTTTAAGATTTTCTGGACTTGCATCTTTTTTCCAAAGATCGCTATAGATGTCTTCCTCACCGTAGCGGGGAAGAAGGTGTAAATGGTAGTGAAAGACACTTTGCCCAGCAGCTTGGCCGTTATTATTTAAAACATTAATCCCCTGACATGAGAACGCTTCTTTTAACGCTGTGGCAAGCTTAGGAACAACGGAGAACAAGTGAGCGGCAGTTTTGGAAGGCAAGTCGTAAACCGCTTCATGATGGTGTTTAGGAATAATCAATGTGTGACCTTTTGTCACTTGTTGAATGTTGTAAAACGCTAAAATGTGTTCATCCTCATAAAGTTTTGTTGCGGGCATTTTTCCATCTTTTATCGCACAGAAAATACAATCTGTCATAAAAAAACCTCCTCTAATTCGTCTTCTACTAAAAGTGTACTCATTATTTCTAGAAGAAGCAATCAAGATGAGAACAGGAATTTCTGATGTCTTTGGTGAATAGATAAAGAGCTCCAGGAAGTGCTTTTCTGTTTTTTTTTTGCTAAACTACAAGAGGGAGTGATGACACGATGCCTGATATGTTAGAAATTAAAGAGCTAACAGGTGGCTATACACCGAAAAAACCTGTTTTACATAATGTTTCGTTTGGCGTGAAAAAACAAGAAATTGTAGGACTCATTGGATTGAATGGGGCAGGGAAAAGTACGACGATTAAACATGTACTTGGTTTAATGGACCCGCAGTCTGGTGAAGTGAAAATTAATAATCTGAAGTTTTCTGATGATGCTGATCAATATCGAAAATCGTTTGCATACATACCTGAGACACCGTTGCTTTATGACGAGCTCACGTTATGGGAACATCTTGAATTAACGAGCGTTGCTTACGGAATTGAAAAAAAGGAATTTGAAAAACGTGCCGATACGTTGCTTAAAGAATTTAATATGATGAAAATGAAGAAATGGTATCCGAATCATTTCTCCAAAGGTATGAGGCAAAAGGTTATGATTATGAGTGCGTTTTTGGCAGAGCCTGAATTATATGTTGTAGACGAACCGATCGTTGGACTCGATCCTGTAGGCATACAGTCATTTTTAAATTGGATTTCTGAAATGAAGAAGCAAGGTGCTGGTATTTTAATGTCAACACATATTCTTGCCACTGCAGAACGGTACTGTGATCGTTTTGTTATTTTACATCAAGGTCAAGTCGTGTTGAATGGAACCCTTGATGAGATGCGAAACGCGATTGGAAAGAATGATGCAACGTTAGATGACATTTACATCGAAATGACAAAGGACGACCAAGAATGAGACAGGCCAATCAATTATGGGAATCAAGGCGTCATCAATATTGGTCAGAAGCGAGAGGGTATTTAAAATTAATTCTTAACAGCGGATTCGTCATTTCCGTCTATTTTCTTTTTATTTTTCTGACGGTCTATTACCAGCAGTTTGTCGAACAGATGCCAGCAGATTTTCCTCTAGTAACACTACTAACGGTATTGTTTACATGGCGACTAACAGCTGGTTCAATTCGAACCTTTGTTAAGCCAGCAGACATCGTTTTCTTACTTCCTTATGAATCAAAATTGGCGCCATATTTTAAACAAGCGATTAAGTACTCCGCTTTATGGCAGTCTAGCTATATTTTGCTTTTATTTATGGCTGTTGGACCAATGTTTACAGAGCGAATTGGCACAGGCATCGTCTTTTGGTTGACGCTCATTTTCCTGCTTTTGATTAAAGTGTGGAACTTGCTATGCGTGTGGGAAGAGCAGAGGCTAGTCGCTAAAGGAGAACGATATTCAAACGTGCTTCTGCGTTTGCTTGTGAACGGAGTAGCCGCTTATTTACTGTTCTCTCAAGCGCCAATTTGGTTAACGTTCGCTGTGTTAATCCTTATGATTGTTCTGTATGCAAGTTATTGGAAAGGATTTGCGAAAAAGCACAGTTTAAAATGGGATCGATTAATTGAAGTTGAAAACCATATGGTCATGTTCTTTTACCGTATTGCCAATGCCTTTGCGGATGTGCCACAATTACGCAATAAAGTTCGAGAGCGTGCGTATTTACAGTGGGCTGTGGGAGCTTTAGGTGGAAAAAAGAATGCCGTTTATCATTATCTTTATGCTCGTACATTTATTCGGGCGAATGATTATTTAGGAACGTATGTACGTCTGGCTGTTGTAGGCGGTCTATTTATTTATTTCTTGCCACTCGGCTGGATGAAGCTGGCAATGGCATTGCTTTTTACGCATATTACAATGATGCAGCTATCGACATTATCCTTCCATCATTCGGCAAGTATTTGGCTCGATTTATACCCTTTAAAGCCTGAAGAAAAGAGGCAGGCACTTACGTATCTAACCATGCGCCTGTTATTCTTGCTTTCGATCATCTATGGTGGAATCGCCTTAGTGACAAGCGATATTTTTTATGGAGTGATCGTGCTAATGGCGAGTGCACTGCTAGGCGTTTATGGGAGTCAAACCCTTGTCCATCGAAAAAGAGGAAAGTATCGCAGAGTCCGCTAATACAATGTAGCGAAGGGGGCTTTTGTGATGAATGTAAACAGTGTCGAGGAAGAACTGATTATCTGGAAGCGAAAGCAACTTAAACCTGACTCATTTTTGAAGAAAAAAGTGAGTCACTGGCAAAGTACATGGAATACGAAAATGCCAAAAGTCTACCATCAAATCGCGACACAATGCGTAAAAATAACGGCGGAAGCGATCATTTATGGCATTAATAAAAACAATCAATTGCTAAAAAAGAAAGTAGATTCTTATACATTAGAAGAAGCAGACAAAAAAGCCTCTGACGTTTTTCGTTTTTATCGAAGAATGGCTTTGGCTGAAGGAATTGGCACAGGAGCGGGTGGTTTTATTGCTGGAGCAATGGACTTTCCGCTCTTGTTGTCGTTAAAGCTAAAAGCGCTATTCGATAGTGCCCATGCTTATGGATTTTCAACTAAGACAATTCATGATCGCATGTTTATTTTATTGTTATTCCAATTCAATTATGGAGATCGGGAAGAACGATTAAAGGTGTTGGCGCAAATAGAAGCCTATGTTCAAGGTGAAGATATTCAACAAACGGACTGGGAGAAGTTTCAACTTCAATACCGAGATACAATCGATTTACCTAAAACACTACAGCTTTTTCCTGTTGTTGGCGCTTTTTTTGGAGGAACGGCAAATTATTATTTGCTTACAAAACTTGAGGAAAATACGATTCAGATTTGCCGACTTCGATGGTTAACGGAATATAAAAAGGCCCTAACGATTGGATAAAAAAAGCTTAACGACGTAAAGTCGATAAGCGGGGGCGTGTACATAAAATGTGCACGCTCTTTTTTATTGCATCCAGTTTGGCGTGTATTGCGCCATCATTGCGGCTAAAGTTGAGAAAAACCCAGTAAATAGTAGAATACCGAGAATAATCATGACAACGCCGCTTGTTTTCTGGATAATCGGTAAATAGCGATTGATTCGTTTGATTTTATGTAGCGAACGCGCCCATAGTAGCCCAATGAGTAAAAAGGGAATCCCTAACCCGATTGAATAAACGAGTAGTAAAAAAACGCCGTTCCAAATGGTTGCCGAGGTACTAGCCAACGTTAAAATGGCTGCCAAAACAAGGCCAATACATGGAGTCCAGCCAGCTGCAAATAAAAAACCAAATAAAAGAGATTTAGAGAAACTCGCCGCAGAATTTTGTGAAGGTTCCATACGTTTGTCTGTGAACAATGCGCGTATAGATATCAATCCCGTCATCTGTAGTCCGAACAAAATAATGACGATTCCACCTAGACGTTCTAATAATAATTGGTTGCTAATAAAGAGTTGTCCAAGCATCGTACTAGCTAAGCCAAAGAGCATAAACACAAGGGTAAAGCCAGCAATAAAGCCAAAACTTCTTGATAAAATTACTCTTCTCGGCGCAGCAATTGCTCCGTTTGTAACAGTCGTGCCTGTTAATTGTGACAAGTAAGCAGGCATTAATGGAAAGATACAAGGTGAAAAGAAAGAAACTAAGCCTGCGAAGAAAGCAATGCTTAACGTAACTTCCATTTAAATCAGCCCCTTAAAACAAAGATAAAATGTTATGTACTAGTCTATGACCTTTCTAAGTGTAACATGTTTAAACAAATGAAAGCGAATGCGATTGTATGGCTTTTTTGAACATTACGTGAGAATTGTCAAAGAACGCCTAAATACCTTGTAAATTAAGCGGAAATCCCTGCGAATCCTGTCTTTTTTTTGTATGATAAGTAAGATAGACTTGTAGTGAGTCTGTTTTTTTGTTCAGAAGACCTATAGGGGGGTCGAGCATGTGTTAAAAAAATGGAGTATTGTTGTCAGTGCTGTTATTGGAATGATGGCACTATCATTTATAATTTTTGTTGGCTTTATGCTAGCAGGCTCTTTTCAGCTAGATGAAGAAAAGTTAATGATGAATCGCTCCAGTGTTCTTGTTGATACAAATGGAGATGTGATTACAAATTTATATATGGAAAATCGTGAATTCGTTACGATTGACCAGATACCTGAGCATGTTCAGCACGGGTTTGTTGCGATGGAAGATTCACGGTTTTACGAGCATCAAGGAATTGATTTTAGAGCAATTGGACGAGCGTTATACCGAGATATTTTGGCAGGCGCAAAAGTCGAGGGTGGAAGTACGATCACTCAGCAGCTGGCAAAAAATTTATTTCTGTCAAATGAGAAGGCTTGGTTAAGAAAAACGAATGAAGTTTTAATTGCAATGAATTTGGAACGTCAATATAGCAAAGAAGAAATTCTAGAAATGTACTTAAATCAAATTTATTTTGGGCATGGTGCATACGGGATCGAGGCAGCATCGAATCTTTATTTTAATAAACCAGCTTCTGAATTAACCGTAAATGAAGGTGCTTCTTTAGTAGCAGTCGTCAACGCGCCAAGTACGTTTTCTCTTTTTAATGAGCCGGACCGTAACAAAGAACGTCGTGATTTAGTGTTAACAGTAATGGCGCAGCAATCATATCTATCAAGTGAAGAGGCGGAGACATATCAGGAAGTGCCGATTGAAACGGATCGTCAAGACCATGAGCTAGATGAAGCGCTATTTACGTATATTGATATGGTGATGGACGAGGCGAGTGAACGCTACAATATTAGCAATAATGAGCTACTAACAGGTGGCTATCGAATTGTTAGTCCGATTAATCTTGAGTTCCAGCATCAAACGTACGACGCCTTACATGATGAACAATACTATCCAGAAGGAAGTTCAGATGCACAAGGCGCGATGATGTTTATGGATGTCAATACGGGTGGCGTTTTAGCGGCTCAAGGAGGAAAAGATTATGTGCGGAAGGGATTAAACCGTCTGCATGTTAATCGGTCTCCAGCCTCTACATTTAAGCCATTAGCTGTTTATGCACCTGCTTTAGAAAGTGGTGTGTATCATCCGTATTCAATGTTAAAAGATGAACTGCTTCTTTATGAAGACGAAACGGAAAATGGCTACACACCGAGGAATGTTACAGGAGAATACAAGGGGGAATTAACATTGTATGATTCCCTTGTAGAGTCTGCAAATGCCCCTGCTGTTTGGTTATTAAATGAAATGGGCGTTAGCGATTCTGTAAATCAACTGCGGAAATTTGGCTTACAAGTGCCAGATCGACAGCTGTCGCTTGCTCTTGGTGGGTTATATGAAGGGGTTTCTCCTTATGAAATGACTCGTTCGTATCGCCCATTTGCACATGAAGGGCAGTTAATTGAGCCTCATGTGATTAAGGATCTATACGATCGAAACGGAAAACGTGTTGGCGGGGCAAATCAAGTGGAGACGGAAGTGATTTCCGAACAAACGGCTTGGTCGATGACGCGGATGCTGGAACAAGTAATGAACGAAGGTACAGGAGCAACAGGTGCGCAAATGACTTCGCCTATAGCTGGTAAAACTGGTACTCAAGGCTATCCGAATGTAGAAGGCGCTGTTCAGGATGCGTGGTTTGTTGGCTATACGCCTGAAGTGGTTGGTTCGGTTTGGATGGGGTATGATACAACAACGGACGAGCAGTATTTTACTGGTGGAAGTCAACATCCGACCCGTTTATTTCAAGCGATGGTGAATGAATTACCAGCTTCAAGCCAGGCAACGGCTTTTGCCAAGCCAGAAGGGGTAAAAGATTTAGAGCCACCCATAGCTATGGAAGAGATTAATGGCTTTGAAGCTAGCTATTCGCTTGGAGGGGATGGACTCTTAAGCGTTCAATTATCATGGGATGATTTTCAAGATGATCGAATGGAATATCACGTCTATGAAATCCATGGTGATGAACGAAGCAAAGTAGCCTCCAATTTAAAGGAACCAATTTACACCGAGGGGCGCTACAACCCGTTTAATATTCCAAGCTATCAAGTTGTTGCGTACGACCCGATTACAGAGGTAGAAGGGTCGGAATCGGCTATTCAAAAACCAAGCTTCGAATTTTCTTTATCCTTAAGTCAATAAAAGGGGACTGTTCCAAAGGTTGTTGATATCGCCTTTTTGGAACGAGTCTCTTTTTTTATCGTATTATTAAAGTTTACCAATATGGGCATACTACATATTATAGCTAACATGACGAAACCGTCTAAATCATTCGAATCCACGATGTCAATTAATCAAATGCCATTAAAATCTCAAAATTATACATCTTATTTTGACAAAATCCATCAAAATCATGACAATTGATTTGAGTGTGTATACAAGTCTTTAGAAGGTTATTATAGTTAAGGAGATAAAAGATTGAACGAAGTAAGCAGAAACGATGATTTTCTGTTTTTTTTCAAGTAAGATAGACATTGTGAGATTTGTTCGTTTTAGAGAGGTGGATTACATTGAGTATGGCGTTTAATGACACATTTTTGAAAGCATGTAGAGGGGAAGCCCACGATCATGTACCTGTTTGGTATATGAGACAAGCAGGACGTTCGCAGCCTGAATACAGAAAAATTAAAGAAACGCATGGTTTGTTTGAGATTACACATGATCCAGAACTTTGTGCTTATGTGACAAAGCTACCTGTTGATCAATATAACAATGATGCAGCCATTCTTTATAAAGACATTATGACACCGCTACCTTTTATCGGGGTAGATGTAGAGATTAAGTCTGGCGTAGGTCCGGTGATTTATAACCCTATTACATCAGAAAAAGACGTGGAGCAGCTAGGGGAATTAAACCCTGATAAAGATGTCGCTCACGTACTAGAAACCATTAAAATTTTGCGAACACAACTGAGCGTTCCTTTGATAAGTTTTGCAGGTGCTCCTTTTACCTTGGCGAGCTATATGATTGAAGGGGGACCTTCCAAAAACTATCATAAAACAAAAGCGTTCATGCATTCTGATCCAAAAGCATGGCATCTTTTAATGGACAAACTTGGTTCTATGACGATCGCCTATGTGAAAGCCCAAGTAGCAGCTGGTTCACAAGCCATTCAGTTATTTGATTCTTGGGTCGGCGCTTTAAGTGTGAGTGATTATAATCGGTTTATTAAACCAGTCATGGATCGAATTTTGACGGAAGTGAAAATGGATGGCATTCCACTTATTTTACACGGTGTAGGGACGCCGCATTTAATGAAAACGTGGAAAGATATGCCTGCTGATGTTATTGGTTTAGACTGGCGAACAACGATTGATGAAGCAAGAGAGCTAGGGATAAACAAAACGGTTCAAGGAAATTTAGACCCGTCTATTTTACTTGCGCCTTGGCATGTCATTGAACAAGAAACAAAAGCAATATTAGATCAAGGCTTAAAAAGCAATCATTTTATTTTTAATTTAGGTCAAGGTGTATTTCCGGAAGTTTCTCCAGATACGTTACGACGGTTGACTGCATTTATTCATGAATACTCAGCAGAATTCAAGCAAAAGGGGTAGTAAGAATGAAGAAGAAAATTGGCTTACTTGTGATGGCTTACGGTACGCCTCGTAAAAAAGAGGAGATTGAGCCTTATTATACGCATATACGCCACGGGCGCCCGCCTTCTGAGGAAGCGTTACAAGATTTAACCGATCGCTATGAAGCAATTGGTGGGATTAGTCCACTTGCGCATATTACGGAGCAACAAGCAAATGGCTTAGCGGACACACTTAACAAGCGCTATGATCAATTTGAATTTATTCCTTATTTAGGATTAAAGCATATCGCACCATTTATTGAGGATGCTGTGCAGCAAATGCATCAAGATGGAATTGAAGAAGCGGTTTCTATTGTACTCGCTCCTCATTTTTCTACATTTAGCGTGAAGTCCTATAATGGCCGGGCACAAAAGGAAGCAGAAACGTTAGGCGGACTGACGATTAAATCGGTTGAAAGCTGGTACACAGAACCTAAATTTTTAGCCTATTGGACGGAAAAAATTCAAGAAGAAATGAAGAAGGTTCAATCAAAAGAGGATCTCTGTGTCATTTTCTCTGCACATAGTTTACCGGAAAAAATCATTGCAGCAGGAGACCCGTATCCACAGCAGCTTGAAGAAACGGCAACACTGCTAGCAGAAGCTGCAAACATTCCTCATTACGAAATCGGTTGGCAGAGTGAAGGGAATACGCCTGATCCATGGTTAGGTCCAGATGTGCAAGACTTGACGCGCCATTTGCATGCTGAGCATGGATACAAAGCATTTATGTATTGTCCTGTAGGGTTTGTAGCTGAGCATTTAGAAGTACTCTATGATAATGATTATGAATGTAAAGTTGTCACAGATGAACTCGGTGCTACGTATCTTAGACCACCAATGCCAAATGATCATCCACAGTTTTTAGACGCAATGGCAGATGCGATTGAAAAACAATTTGTTACGGCGGATCAATATGAGTCGTGATGTAGCCATCATCGGAGCTGGCGCAACAGGTTTATCCGCAGCGCTATGGTTGGAAGACCATACTTCTCTTACGTATGACATCTTTGAACAAAAGCAGGCGGCTGGTGGAAAAGTCGTAACCTCGATTAAAGATGGATTTATTATGGAAGGTGGCGCTGATTCTTATTTGGAACGAAAAACGGCGATGACGAAGCTCATTGAACGAGTTGGTTTACAAGACGAATTGATTCGCAATGAAGTCGGACAAGCGTTCATTTTAAAAAATGGTACGTTATATCCTAATCCGAAAAGAACCGTTTTAGGTATACCAACAGATATTGAAGAGTTTATGAAAACGGATCTGCTTTCACCTGAGGGAAAGGAAGAAGTTCTGAAAGAATATGAAAAACCGCAAGCGCCAAGAACAAATGGAGACATTTCACTAGGGGATTTTTTCGAATTTCGATTAGGAAAAGAAATGGTACGTTCCCTGATCGAGCCTCTATTAGGCGGAATATACGGTGGGAACATCTATCAACTTAGCATGAAGGCGACATTTCCACATTTTCTTAAAATGGAAGAAGAAGAGGGTAGTTTGTTGCGCGCGTTAGCGCAGAAACAACAGCCAAATACGGATACAAAGAAACAGGGAATGTTTTTAACCGTTAAAACAGGTCTTCAATCGGTGTTTGAAGCGGCTGTAAAAGAATTACGCGAAGACAGCGTTCATTTTCAAAAAGAAGTTGAAGAACTCGTTAAACTAGAAAATGGTAGCCATATGATTCAACTAGCGGATGGTGAGCAAAAAGGTCCGTATGCAGCTGTTTTGGTTACGGTTCCTCCCAAAAAAGCGACCTCTTTTATACGCGATACAAATTTACGTCAACACCTTGAAGGTTTAAACGCGACAAGTTGTGCAACGGTTGCACTAACATTTCCTGAGGAAGCAATTGATAACCCTTATGAAGGAACAGGCTTTGTTGTTGCCAGAGATGGGGAAGAGTCTATTACAGCTTGTACATGGACGGATGTTAAGTGGCCTCATACAGGAAAGCAAGGAAAAACTTTAATGAGAGCATATGTCGGAAAGCCTGACCAACCAGAGATTGTTCAAGAGAATGACGAAACCATACTACGAACGGTTATTGCTGATTTAAAAACAATTATGAATGTGAAGGCTGATCCAGAGATTGTCAACATTACTCGTTGGAATGAAGCAATGCCGCAATATAAGCTTGGTCACGTTGAACGTGTTGCAAAGTTGCGACAGTATGTTGCAGAAACGATGCAAGGTTTGTATTTGGCGGGTGCGGCATTTGATGGTGTAGGTGTTCCTGATTGTGTCAGACAAGGAAATGAAGTTGCCAAGAAAATAGCTGAAACCGTAAAGTGACGTGAGCTTCTCACGTCACTTTTTTCGGTCGATAAATGAAAGGTCGAAAGAAATGATATCGTTATAAAATGGAACGACCTTATGAAAACAATTAATGCATATAATAAGAGGAACGAATTTCTTCGAGACGCTCGATCGCCTTATTGTTATAGACGATGGTTTCAAGCTCTTTCTTTGAATACGTTCGTTTTTTAATTTGAATGGAAAAGAACAAAATGGAAAAAGTCATACGTTTATTTACCTCCTTTCAAAGGAGGTGCTGCTTTAGGTAAAGCCTGGCACCTCATCGATCATCATTAATAAATACGTTTGCTGTGGGTAGTGCATAATTGTCATTTCCGACACTCCTTTTCTAGAATTTTCCATTAAATAGGCATAAAAAATACAGGTTCATTGAAAAGGCAATTTTTTGCCCATCGTTTACCTGCTCACATACGTATCCGATTTAATGAGAATAGTAATTAACGTAAATCGCGTGAACAAAACGAGTCATATTGAATTGTTGTTGGACGTTTTAATGTGATCATCATCTTGTTCATCTCCTTTTCGTTAATATAAAGTAAATCATAAACGATGTTCACAAATTTGTAAATATTTTTTTAATGAAATCTTTCAATTATTTTTAAATTTCCCCGATGATTTCGTCTCTGTTTGTCTTAATTTGTTTGTGCTATAATAGGAAAGATGTGCTGGATTCCGATTTTGAGTCCATCCAAAGGGGAGTTGACGATGAAAAGCGATAAAGAGATAATCAAAGTTCTAAGTTCAATCCGTCATGATTGGTTGAATGTCATGCAGCTCATTAAAGGAAATGTTGCATTAGGGCATTATGACCGTGTGGATACGATTATCGCTGACGCTGTTTTTCAAACTGCTAATGAGAGTCGGTTGTGTAGTCTCGACCTACCGAAAACCGCAGTAACAATCTTAGAGAAAAAATATTCGCAAATGAACCACGTTTTGGATATTGAAGTTGATGGTGTTCTTTTTTCGTTAGCTAAATATGATGAACAGCTAGCGCACGCATTTTCGCAGTTCTTTTTATCATATGAGACGTTACTGGAAAATGACACAAGTCAACTGCACATTGTCTTCACTTTTTTTGATTCTTCTTGTTTAATTGAAATCAGCTCTGACCATGATTTTAATAATGAAGAAGTGTTATATAGGAGTTTAGAACCGTTAAACGATTGGTTTAAAATAGAAACTGTAAATAGTGATACGTTCGGCGTGACAGTACTTATTAATGTGTAGCTGTCCAGAGCGTTTTAGAGGTGGAAAAGAATATGTTTATAGATAAAGTGAAAGTATATGCAAAAGGTGGCGACGGTGGAAACGGCATGGCCGCTTATCGTCGTGAAAAATATGTGCCAGATGGTGGGCCTGCAGGTGGCGATGGCGGCCGTGGCGCTAATGTGGTCTTAAAAGTGGATGAAGGCCTACGGACACTAATGGATTTTCGATATAACCGACATTTTAAAGCAAAACGTGGTGAACACGGGATGTCTAAAAGTATGCACGGGAAAAATGCAAAGGATTTAATTGTTTCTGTGCCACCCGGTACCACTGTGACAGATGAGGCAACAGGTGCGCTAATTGCGGATTTAACTGAACATGGTCAAACGGCTATTGTCGCAAAAGGAGGCCGTGGCGGTCGTGGAAATATTCGTTTTGCCACACCTGTTAATCCGGCTCCAGATCACGCTGAAAATGGTGAACCTGGAATTGAACGAGATATTATTCTTGAACTTAAAGTGCTTGCAGATGTTGGTCTCGTAGGATTTCCTTCTGTAGGAAAATCAACATTACTTTCAATTGTTTCAGCGGCAAAGCCTAAAATTGCAGACTATCATTTTACAACGATCACGCCTAACTTAGGTGTTGTTGATACAGCGGACAATCGTAGTTTTGTTATGGCTGATTTACCAGGATTAATTGAAGGGGCACATGAAGGTGTAGGCCTCGGTCATCAGTTCTTGAGACATATTGAACGAACGCGCGTTATTGTTCATTTAATTGATATGTCAGCCCTAGAGGGGAGAGATCCCATTGATGATTACAAGAAAATCACAACAGAACTTGAGCAGTACAATTATCGCTTAACAGAGCGACCACAAATTGTTGTTGCCAATAAAATGGACATGCCTGGTGCAGCTGAAAACCTAGAACGATTTAAGCAGGAGATGGGTGATGATGTTAAAGTTCATTCTATGTCGGCAATTACGAGAGAAGGGGTCCGAGAACTTCTTTTAACGATAGCTGATGAACTTGAACATGCGCCGGAGTTTCCGCTACACGATAAAGAAACAGATGAAGAGGCGAGAGTGGTCTATCGCCACGAAACACCTATTGAACCGTTTATTATTACACGTGCAGATGATGGTGTGTTTGAAGTTGCTGGTGCCGAGCTAGAACGAGTATTTAAAATGACAGACTTCGCTCGAGATGAGTCCGTCCGTCGCTTTGCTCGTAAGTTGAGAAGAATGGGCGTCGATGCTTCTTTACGAGAAAAAGGAGCAAAAGACGGAGATATGGTCCGAATTATGAAATTTGAATTTGAATTTATTGAATAGACGTAGACAGTGAATGTGAATAGGGGGATACCAAAGGTGAGTGAGAACCAGTTTTTTCTTGTTAGAGAAGACATGTTAACGGATGCGATGCAGCGTACGTTAGAAGCGAAAGCCTTGCTTTCTACTGGAAAAGCAGCAAAAATCAACGAAGCCGTTCAACTTGTAGGCCTTAGTAGGAGTGCATTTTACAAATATAAGGATGGTATTTTCCCATTCCATTCCGTGAACAAAGAGAGAATTATTACGCTAATGATTAACCTTGAGGATCGATCTGGTACGTTATCGGATTTGTTGCAAATTGTGGCGAGTACAGGTGCAAATATTTTAACCATAAATCAAACGATTCCGCTTCAAGGTCGAGCTAGTATTACCTTATCAGTCGACACAGCCCCTATCACAATGGGGCTGCATGAATTATTCGCAAAAATGAAATCGCTTGAAGCAGTCGAACGCGTAGAAATGGTTGGTTCTGGCTCATAGAGAGAAAAGGAGTGGAGATTTGATGAAGAAAATTGGTTTCTTAGGACCGAGAGGAACATTTACTGAAATGGCGGCAAAATTTATGTTTCCGCAAGATGAAAGAATTCCGTTAAAAACGATACCGAAAACAATTGATCTCGCTTTTAACAAAGGAACAGATTATGCAGTTGTCCCAATTGAAAATGCCATTGAAGGAACAGTAAATGTCACTTTAGATTATTTAATTCATCAAAAACCAATGCCTATTGTTGCGTCTGTATCAATTGGTATCGCGCATCATTTGTTAACAGCTTCAAGAAAAGACTTTGCGTCACTAGCGCCTAAGAAGATCATTTCACACCCGCAAGCTTTGGCACAGTGTCATCGTTTTATTCAACAACACTTTCCTGATGTGACAATTGAGCATGCGGATTCAACTGCCCAAGCAGCCGCAGCTCTCGCCAAAAATCAGGATGAGGATGTATGTGTCATTGCAAACCGGGAAGCGGCGAATCTTTACGGATTAAAAATTGCTGCTGAAGATATTCATGATTACCGTGAAAATCAAACCCGCTTTCTTGTTGTATCTGCACATGCCGATGCGACACCAATCGTACCTCCAAGTGCGCAGACTGGTGAAGTAACAACTTTAATGATTACGTTGCCGTTAGATTTTACCGGCGCACTTCATCAAGTATTGTCCGCATTCGCTTGGCGAAAGTTAAACCTTTCTAAAATTGAATCGAGGCCTACAAAAACCGGTTTAGGAAACTATTTCTTTATTATTGATGTAGAACAATTAATGGATGATGTTCTCTTACCTGGAGCTATTGCTGAATTAAGTGCGCTAGGTTGTAAAGTTGATGTACTTGGAAGCTATTGTGCGTATAGCGATCAGCTCGTCCAGGCTGGAAAAGGTTGATAGCAAAAAGTCTTTCGTTTTTTAACGAAAGACTTTTTTTGCCCCTGCTTAATCTTCTTTAAGTAAAAACCCTTTTTCTTCAAGTTGTTTTAAGGCAATCTCAATCTGTGCCTCCGTTTTTGCTTCGACAAGATGTAAATGAACCCCGTTCGTCAGTTGTGATAATAAATTCGCTTTGTGTGTTTCTAAGCGCTCGCAAAAATCAGAAACGTCTTGTCGACTCGATAACCGTAGCGTACCGGTAATTTCTCCGTAAATCGCGTGTTCAATCGTTACATCTACAACGGTTAATCCGCAATCAACAAAGATATTCAGCTCTTCTTTCGTATCGCTAGGAGAATGTTGAACAGGGACTAATCGTTGAATTCGTTTTTCTTGTTTTTGTTGCAAGTATAAATACCCTTGAGCTGTAGAAAAAATTGGCTCTCCTTTTGCTTTCAAAATCGACATGTCTTGTACAATAACTTGTCGACTAACACCTGAACGCCTCGCTAAATCACTACCAGTTATCGGTTTTCCTTCTTCGATTAACCAATCTAGAATAGCGGAACGTCTTTCTGTTGAAATTAGTTTTTTTGATTGATTTTTCAATGCTATCACCTTATTAAGAGAGTCTTAAATGTATTGATTAAAAAAGAAATGTCTTCTTCTGTTGTGGGCTCACCAAAAGTAACCCTTACATATTGTTCGGCGAAGTCTTTTGAATACCCTAGTGCGCGTAAAGATTCGGGCGGTCCAGATTGTCCAGCTCGACAAGCAGAACCGACTGCAATGCATGCGCCAATTCGATCACACTCTAGCATAAATTGCTGACCACTCCAGCCATTGATAAACAATCCTAAGTGAAACGGTAAGCGCTCTTGAACACCACATCCTACAAGAGTAACACGGTCAGTCAGTTCAGATAGAAGCTGAGTCTGAAAGCGTTGATGTCGATTCATCAATTTCCCTTGGACGATCATCGCATGCTCTAAAGCGACGGTAAAAGCAGCAACGGCAGGGGTATCAACGGTGCCAGGACGCATGCCATATTCATGACGAACATGAGATAAGAAGGGTTTAAAATGATGCTCCCCAGAAACATACATAATCCCTAATCCTTTTGGTGCATAAAGTTTGTGGGCAGAAAAACTAGCTGCGTCAACTTGTGTTAAATCGATTGGGATTTTTCCTAGTGCTTGTACACAGTCGCTATGAAATAGTATACCATGTCGATGTAAAATCTCACTAAGAATGTCGATGTTTTGCAAAGTGCCAATTTCACTGGAAGCCATGCCGATGGAACAAATTATCGTGTCTTTTCTAATTTGAGACAACAAAGACGTTAGGCAAACGCAGCCTTGTTGGTCAACATCAACATAATCAACTTCAAACCCTTGCGATTTCAAATATTGATAAGTGGACAAAATGGACGGATGCTCTGTTTTAATCGTTAATAAGTGAGTGCCTTTATGAGAAAGAGCATTTGCTAGTGAAACGATTGCTAGAAAGTTTGCTTCTGAGCCAGATCCAGTAAAAAAAATTTCATCATCTTTTACACCCAGTTGTGACGCTATACGATGTCGGTAATCGTTTAAATGCCAATCAGCTTGAACCCCTAGTCTATGTACGCTAAGAGGGTTTGCATAGTACTCTTTTGCACACGTTGTATAGGCTATAAGTGCTTCTTCTGACATAGGTGAAGTAGAACTGTAATCAAAATAACGCATATCTGCTCCTTAAAAAAATGTAGTTGTGTTTTCTTTTATTCTATGTAAATATAGGTGACAAGACAAGTGTAAATTACATGAAAGGAGGGAAGGTTTGAAAACAGTCATTATTATAGGTTCGGGTATAGCTGGTTTAATGGCAGCTCATCATCTTGCTGACGAGTGTAATGTGATTATTTTCACAAAATCGAATTATAGAGATAGCAATTCCGCTCGTGCGCAAGGGGGGATAGCCGCTGCCGTGGCCTCTCACGATTATCCAAGAAGCCATTTTGAGGATACGATGCAAGCAGGGAAAGGCGTTAACGATGAGGCCCTTGTTGAAATGGTGACAAAAGAAGCGGCAGATTTTATTCATGAACTAGAAAATGCAGGTGTTGCATTTGAGAAAATAAACGGTGAATATGCACTTGGTCAAGAAGGTGCCCATCAACATCACCGAATTCTTTTTGCAAATAATGATCAAACAGGTAACGCGATCGTGACGGCTCTCTGGAATCAAGTCAAGAATCGTGTCAACGTCTATGAACATACGAATGTAACAGCGTTGAGTGTAAATGGGAAAGAGGTAACAGGGGTGCAAACTCCTTATGGAGTATGGGCAGCAGATGCGGTTGTTTTAGCGACTGGTGGAATTGGGCAGCTGTACGCATTTAATTCAAATGCACCTACCGCAACCGGAGAAGGAATGTATTTAGCCTATTGCGCAGGTGCTGTTTTAAAAGATATGGAATACATCCAATTCCATCCGACTATCTTAAAAAGCGCACGAGCTGTATTAATAAGCGAAGCTGTTCGAGGCGAGGGAGGACAGTTAATTAATAGCCAAGGTGAGAGAGTCTTGCGTCATTATCCAAAGATGGACTTAGAAGGAAGAGATGTAGTGGCAGCTGTTCTTCATAAGGCGTTACGAAATGGTGAACAAATTTACTTAGACGTACGCAAACTAAAAACGTTTAGCGAACGATTTCCGTTTATCGATCGAGCGTGTAAAGAGGAAGGCTTTGATCCAATGAAAGATCCTCTTCCTGTAATGCCGGGAGCTCATTTTGTTTGTGGAGGGGTTGAAGTAGATAAACATGGAAAAACAGCTGTTGAGCGATTATACGCAATCGGTGAGGTTGCTTGCACAGGCATTCACGGATCGAATCGATTAGCGAGTAATTCGTTACTTGAAGCTGTTTATTTCGCGAAAAAGTGTGCAACAGATATTTTGTCTAACGTTGAACAGAAGGAACATGGATATGACTTGGAACAACAACCTAGTCAAGCCCATGCGCTGCCTTCCCGTCAAGAACTACAGCAAAGAATGATGAGTCATGTAGGCATTGAACGAACAGCAAAAAGTTTAGTTGAAATGAAGACGTGGTTAGAGTCTTATCGCCAGTTCCCTACTTTACAAAGTGTTCCACTAGAGGATAAAGCGATGTTTGAACTAGCAAGTATCATCACATATGCAGCGATAGAAAGAGAAGAGTCAAGAGGTACACATCGGAGAAAAGATTTTCCAAATGAATCAGTAAAATGGAGAAATCAAGCTATTACATTCCAACGTGGAATCATGTCGGTTTGCAAACGGGGAGGTTAACGTGAATTCTATTAAACTACAACAATCAATTCGGGATTTTTTAGTTGAAGATATTGGCTATGGTGATAAAACGGCAGAATCCATATTTGATAATTCTATACCGATTGTAACAGCTCAGATGATTGCAAAAGATCATGGTGTTTTTTCTGGAAGTGAAGTGATTCATCTTTTTTATAACCAGTTAAACGAGTCGATTGAAACGAGTTGTAA
This sequence comes from Shouchella sp. JSM 1781072, assembly GCF_041949915.1. Lineage (NCBI taxonomy): Bacteria > Bacillati > Bacillota > Bacilli > Caryophanales > Bacillaceae > Shouchella > Shouchella sp. JSM 1781072. Next base: position 1,617,814 of record NZ_JBHFQE010000001.1, on the reverse strand, counting down.
AAAGAAAGAGGGAGAAATCGTTAAAAAGGGCGATGTCATCGCAGAATTTACAGGTGATGCAAGAACCATACTTCAAGGGGAACGCGTGTTATTAAATATCATACAACGAATGTGTGGAATTGCTTCAATTGTTTATCGGGCAAACGAATGTTTAAACGATTCAAGCATTCGTATTTGTGATACTAGAAAAACGTTGCCAGGGTTGAGAATGTTTGATAAAGCTGCGTGCCGAGCTGGTGGGGGGTACAACCATCGTTTTGGACTTGATGACGGGGTGATGTTAAAAGAAAATCATATTGCTGCATGCGGATCGATTAAAGAAGCTGTTCAGCGGGTTAAAAGCATTCTAGGACCAATGGCAAAAATTGAAGTTGAAACAACAAATCAATCTGAAGTAGAAGAGGCCGTTGCGTCTGGAGTAGATGTGATCATGTTTGACCACGCTACGGCTGATCAAGTCAGACTTTATCAGCAGTTGGTGCCTGAAACAACGATAACGGAAGCTTCAGGGAATATTGATTTGAACAATATCCATACATTTGCTGGTACAGGTGTTCATTATATTTCTTTAGGGTTTTTGACACATTCTGTAAAAGCATTGGATTTAAGCTTGTTACTTAAATGAATGTCATCACACAAAAACGTATGTCATTGGAAAAGTGACTCACTTGAGAAAGGATGAAAGACGTGGCGATAACAAAAACCGTCTCTCTTCCCGATGAGTATCGCGCTCTATCGATGGAAGAAAAAATAAACAGAATCAAAGCTGCGAAAGCATTTTTCGGAGAACGTTTGTTCATTCCAGGGCATCATTATCAGAGAGAAGATGTGATTCAATTTGCTGATTTTACAGGAGATTCACTGCAGCTTGCAAAAAAATGTGGCGAAAGTAATGCAGAATTTATTGTGTTTTGTGGGGTCCATTTTATGGCAGAAACGGCAGACATTTTAACAAATTCCACGCAACGAGTGTTACTACCAGATTTAGCAGCAGGCTGTTCAATGGCGGATATGGCAACGCTCTCACAAACGAAGAGGGCTTGGAACACACTAACGGATATGTATGGAGATTCAATCGTGCCTCTTACCTACGTAAATTCTACGGCAGAAATTAAAGCATTTTGTGGTGAAAACGAGGGCGCTTGTTTAACTTCTTCAAATGCTAAAGAAATGGTTCAATGGGCATTGACTAAAAAGCAACGGATTTTATTTTTGCCAGATCAACACTTAGGGCGAAATACTGCATATGACTTAGGAATTCCGCTTTCGGAGATGGCCGTTTGGTGTCCAATAAAAAATGAACTGGAGTTTACAGATGAAGCGAATAGAGAGAATGTGCAAGTCATTCTTTGGAAAGGTCATTGTTCCGTTCATGAAAAATTTACCGTTAACCACATACAAGAATTACGAAACAAAGATCCACAAATCAATATAATCGTTCATCCAGAGTGTAGCCATGAGGTCGTTCAAGCGGCTGATGAAGCAGGGAGTACCCATCACATTATTCAGATCATTGAAAAAGCTGAATCAGGAAGTAAATGGGCAGTAGGAACGGAAATGAATTTAGTAAATCGTTTGGCAATGAAGCATACTGATAAGACAATCAAGTCATTAAATCCTTATATGTGTCCTTGTTTAACGATGAATCGAATTGATATAGAGCACCTTTGCTGGTCACTTGATTCTTTAAAAAATGGAACGTATCAATTCCAAATTAGTGTACCACCTGACATTTCCAAGTATGCAATGATTGCGCTAGATCGAATGTTAATTTCAGTGAAATAAAAAATTACAACCTCTTCGGCATATGCGATCCTTCATGTTCATATGATTTTTTTAAGAGAACATTATGGAGATTGTACGCATATAGTGTACGAATGCCTATAACAGGGGGAATGACCCGATGAGAATTCATATTGTACAAAAGGGAGAAACTGTAGGGAAATTAGCGGATAAATATGATTTATCAGCTAAGCAAATTAAGCAAGCAAACCATACGATCACAAATCCCGAGATGTTGATGCCTGGAATGAAAGTGAAAATCCCTTCGCCAACGGTTGCTGTCCGTAAAGAAAAGACAGTGAAAAAAGAGGAAAAACCTGTAACAAGCAAAAAAGAAAAAATTCAACCTTTAAAAAATCCTAAAACAAACGCGAGTGAAATCCAAACGTTTGATGTACCAAAAACACTAGAGGCGCCACCAAAAACGGAGAAAAAATACCAATCAGAACCGAAACCACTTCCGCCAAAGCCTCCATGTTCTTCATGTGGAAATCAATCCAGTCAGTATATGCCGACACAAAACCAGAGCAATCCGTCCACACAGCCTCAAAATAATAACGTAGAGCATATGATGAATCAATGGAACTCTTCTCAAGGTTCAATGCAAAATACTTATGCTCCCCAAACAGAGAGCATGAATGGAAACCATCACGCACCGATGCAAGAAATGGGCGGAATGAATGGAAACCATCACGCACCAATGCAAGGAATGGGCGGAATGAATGGCAATCATCACGCACCGATGCAAGGGATGAATGGCAATCAGCACATGCCGATGCAAGGAATGGGTGGAATGAATGGAAATCATCATGCGCCGATGCAAGGAATGGGCGGAATGAACGGAAATCAGCATGCGCCAATGCAAGGAATGGGTGGAATGAATGGAAATCATCACGCCCCGATGCAAGGAATGGGTGGAATGAATGGAAATCATCATGCGCCGATGCAAGGAATGGGTGGAATGAATGGAAATCATCACGCCCCGATGCAAGGAATGGGTGGAATGAATGGAAATCATCATGCGCCGATGCAAGGAATGGGCGGAATGAACGGGAACCAGCATGCGCCAATGCAAGGAATGGGTGGAATGAATGGAAATCATCACGCGCCGATGCAAGGAATGGGCGGAATGAATGGAAATCATCATGCGCCCATGCAAGGAATGGGCGGAATGAACGGAAATCATCACGCACCGATGCAAGGAATGGGCGGAATGAACGGAAATCATCACGCACCAATGCAAGGAATGAATAATGAACAAGAACAACCAACATTTGTAAAGAAAGATGGACAATGGAATACAGCGAATACAAGTTGGTTTTATCCGCAAATGGAGCAACAGTACCAGCCTCAACCTCAATACGAAAATCATAATGGATACCGACAAGCAGTCCCGCACAATCAAGCGCCACAGTGGGAGACGATGCATGCATCGCCTTCTTCATATGCACCTTATGAGCCAAAAGAACAACTCAATAATTATGATGAAACAGACGATCAAGAAAGCTAATTTACCATCCAACAACTAACAGATTAGAATCCCTCTTTTAGTGGACACTATCACTAGAAGGGGGATTTTAAATATGAGAAAAACCGTAACTTCTTTTTTATGTGCAACCATTGTTGCCACTGGATTAACAGCTTGTAATGGTGCAGATCAATCTCAGACACATGGGAATATGTACCGTGGAAGCGAAGCGCAAATGGGTTATGATAACAATGGCGATGATTATACAGCCAACTATCCTTATTATGGAAATGGTGTTGGTGGTAAAGAATATTATCAAAACAATCGATTCTCGCAAAAGAACGATCGCATGAATAATCCGAAAGCGCATTACAATCAAAACCGCAAAATGTCTCACGGACGTGGCATGACTGGGAACGGACGACCTGGGATGGTAGACGAAAACGGTATGCTTAATCGTACGAACGACACGATGAGTGGAAGAGGAATGCAATTCAAACATTCTTCAAAGCAATCATCCATGCAAACGAAATCAACAAAAGCTCATTATCATAAAGATTATGATGGAAAGCACGTTGGGATGTTGACGACTGAGCTTGAAAAAATTGATGGTGTGAAAGAGCCACGTGTTATGGTAAAAGATAACGATGTTGTTATTGGGTACCAAGCGGATGGGAAACCTCATGACGTTGAAAGTAAAATGAATCGTCATGTTCAAAAGGTGATGGGAAAAGGGAAACATGTAACCATTACTGCCGATCATGACATGCATGAATCTATGTCTAAAATGGATGATCAATTACGTACAGGTTCCGCTTTTAAGGAAGTGGAAAGTACGTTTGCGGCAATGATGAAAGATTTAGGTCACGCGGCAAAACGTCCATTTGAGAAAAGCCGTTAAAAAAAGAAGAAGGCAGCTGCCTTCTTTTTTTTAGGTTACAACTAATGAAGCGACCATTTCTGTATGACCGCTTCCGCATGGAATGGAACAAATAATTTGATATTCACCAGGCTCTAGGGAAGCGACAGTTGTGCCAGCTCGATTTAAAACGACATCTTCTCCACTATCTGCCTCCTGAATAATAATTCCGTGATTCCCACTTGCGTTTACTAATTCAATGGTCGTTTCTCCTGAAGGTACAACATATTCCTCTTGGTCAAACCGCCAGTTTAACGCTTGGATCGTCAATGTTTCGTCTGTTGTTGCGCTTTCATTTTCAGGTTCTGTTGTGTTGTCACTTCCACATGCGGCAAGTACAACAATGAATAATAAAGTCAATAAGTGCAAACTGATTTTTTTCATCCTATCACTCCTCGTTTCTATAGTTCCATTTTACATGGTTCTTTTCTTAGTTTCTGGTAGAAATATGAAAACCTTGTGTCGTTTTCTTCGAATAGAAATAAAGAAGAATGGTAAGAATGGATGGCATCAGGAAAAGATAGGAGCACAACACATATGTATAAACACATCATTACCAAGCACTGGATTCCCTTTACGCTAGGAGCTTTTTCAGTCATTTTGTTTTATAGTACATTTATTATTTGGAATGAGAGTAAACCTGTGCAACAGCCACCGAATGTGGCATCAGAACAAATCGAGAACGAGGTTGAACTTTTACTCGAGACGGTTTTTGCTGATGGTGTTAGCCGTGAAGTAATAAAGAAAGAAACCGTTGATTCAATGAGTGACTTTTGGTATGAATATGGTGATTGGCAAATGGTTGATCAGAAAAAAGGATTTGTTCATTTTAAGCAAGAAATTGTAGATTTGTCTCCTGAAGTTAAGCAAAATGGGTACTTAGGTATTTCAGAAGAGAATGAGCTAATCTTATATACAGGTCAACCGGAAGCGAAAGAAATTGTGCAAACCTATAATCAAATGGGTACGTATGAATTAACGGAGTCAGAAAGAGCCGCTTTAACGACTGGATTGAAAGTGTCGTCTGTAGAAGCACTGCAAGCTGTTATTGGTTCGTAGCCAGACTCGTTATTAGGAATAAAGATTTAGTAGTAAAGCTTATCGACTTAACGATAAGCTTTTTTCCACTCCCTCACGTTTAGTTCAAGATTGACATGGCGTTCAATGAATGTTGCGGGATATCCGTCTTTATGTCTTAAAATGAGTGTGCTACTATAGAAATAAATGTTCGGTTTTTTTGGAGGAGAATAAATGATTGATTATGTTAAAGGTGTGTTGGTAGAAATTGAACCTTCACATTTAGTCGTAGAAACAAATGGAATTGGCTATCAATTACTGTGTGCAAATCCATACCGTTTTTCAGTTGAAAAAGACCAGACAATTAAAGTTGTCACACATCATTATGTTCGTGAAGATTTTGAACGATTGTATGGATTCAAAGATAAAAAAGAGCGTAGTCTATTTGAAAAATTGTTAAGTGTATCTGGAATTGGGCCAAAAGGGGCGTTAGCGGTTTTAGCAGCTGGTCAAACCGATCAAATTGTTGAGGCAATTGAACGAGAGGACGAGGCGCTGTTAACGCGTTTTCCTGGAATTGGGAAGAAGACTGCACGCCAAATTATTCTAGACTTAAAAGGAAAGTTAGATGATTTTACGTCTACATCGTTGTTCGAAGTTGATGTCAAAGCAGTCAAACAGGAATCCGACAATCTGGCTGATGCCTTGGAAGCGTTAAAAGCACTTGGTTATGTGGATAAAGAGCTAAATAAAGTGAAGAAAAAGCTTGTGGAAGAAGACCTCGAGACAGATGAATACATTAAACGCGCGCTTGCATTAATGCTTCGTACATAGATTGGGGGAACGGGTATGGATGAGCGAGTCGTTTCGGCGGAAACAACAGAGTTAGAAGAACAAACAGAGCAACAGCTTCGGCCAGCTCTTTTAGAAGAGTATATTGGTCAAGATGAAGTGAAAGACAATCTATCTATCTTTATGAAAGCAGCAAAGTTAAGGCAAGAAGCGCTAGACCATGTTCTTTTATATGGACCGCCTGGGCTTGGAAAAACAACGCTTGCTGCCATTATTGCTCATGAAATGGGTGGACAAATCAAAACGACGGCAGGACCAGCTATTGAAAGAGCTGGTGACTTAGCGGCTATTCTTACGTCTTTGGAACCAGGGGACGTGTTATTTATCGATGAAATTCATCGCTTAAATCGTGTAATTGAAGAGATCTTGTATCCTGCAATGGAAGACTTTTGTATTGATATTGTTATAGGAAAAGGGCCAACTGCGAGATCGGTACGTCTCGATTTACCGCCATTTACATTAGTGGGAGCAACAACAAAAGCAGGAATGATTTCCGCACCTTTGCGGGATCGCTTTGGTGTTCTTTCGAGGTTGGATTATTATAAGCCTGACGATTTAGCAAAGATTATTAATCGGTCTGCCACTGTATTTGATGTTGAATTAACGCAAGAGGCTGAAGTTGAAATTGCAAGAAGATCAAGAGGCACGCCTCGAATTGCCAATCGACTATTAAAGCGAGTAAGAGATTTTGCTCAAGTAGAAGGATTAGACAACATTTCTTTAGATATTGCGCAACACGCACTAGAGCGTTTGCAGGTTGATCCGCTCGGACTCGATCATATTGATGAAAAATTAATAAAAGGGATTATCCATCGCTTTAATGGTGGTCCTGTAGGGATCGAAACGATTGCCGCTTCCATTGGTGAAGAAGCTGACACGCTCGAAGAAGTGTACGAGCCATATTTGTTGCAAATTGGATTTATTCAGCGGACCCCTCGGGGACGAATTGCGACACCAAGTAGCTATACACACTTTGGATTGGAGCCGAGTGATGGGTAGAACGCTTATGATCGTTGGCGGCATTATCTTAGTTATTGGGCTAATCTGGGAAGTCGCAGGACGCTTTATACCGCTTGGACGATTGCCAGGGGACTTCCTTTTTAAAAACGGAAATATGACCATTTACTTCCCGATTGTGACATGCATCATAATAAGTATTGTGCTTTCTCTTATTCTTTCATTGATTCGAAGATAAGAAGGTTGCAGTTTTACGCATACAACGGTATGCTAGTAGAAGTTTTGACTAAAGTTAGAGTACAAATAAAAAGGTGATTGGGTTGAACGTAAACGAATTTGATTTTTATTTACCTGAAGAGCTTATTGCGCAGACACCACTAGAATCACGAAGTCAATCAAGGCTTCTCGTGCTTGATCGTGATCATGATCGTCTGTTCGATCAAACTTTTGCGGATATCGTAAATGAGTTTTCTGCTGGTGATTGTTTGGTGCTGAATGATACAAAGGTATTACCTGCTCGATTAATCGGGGAAAAACAAGAAACCGGAGCCGTAATTGAGTTTCTGCTATTAAAGCAAACGGTTGGTGATTGCTGGGAAACGCTTGTAAAACCCGCGAAAAGAGTGAAAGTGGGCACCGTCGTTACTTTTGGGGACGGACAGTTAAAAGCAATGTGTATTGAAGAAAAAGCAGACGGTGGTAGAATTGTTGAATTCTCATATGAGGGAGTGTTCTATGAACTGCTGGATCAATTAGGATCGATGCCTCTCCCACCGTATATAAAGGAAAGATTGGAAGATCGCGATCGTTATCAAACGGTCTACGCAAAGCAACTCGGGTCAGCTGCTGCACCGACTGCAGGGCTTCACTTTACAACGGAGTTACTTGATGCAATCAAAGCTAAAGGGGTTTCGATTGTTTATTTAACCTTGCATGTTGGATTAGGAACATTTCGCCCAGTAAGTGCAGATGATGTATTGGATCATAAGATGCATGCGGAATATTATGAGCTGTCGGAAGAAGCGGCGACGATTTTGCAACAAACAAAAACAAATGGGAACAACATTATAGCTGTAGGAACGACGTCAGCGCGGACGCTCGAAACGATTGTGGAAAAGAATGGTGAATTCATTGCTGAAACTGGTTGGACGTCGATTTTTATTTATCCCGGCTACACGTTTAAAGGGATTGATGGACTGCTGACGAATTTTCACTTGCCGAAGTCGACGCTCGTCATGCTTGTTAGCGCAATGACAGGCAGAGAGTTCTTACTACATGCATACTCGCACGCTGTAAAGAACCATTATCGGTTTTTTAGCTTTGGGGACGCAATGTTTGTTCGCCCTCATAAATAAAGGAGAATCTAGAAATTGACAGTGCCGATTACGTATGAACACATTAAAACATGTAAGCAAACCGGAGCTAGGTTAGGAAGGGTGCATACACCGCATGGAACATTTGAAACGCCAATGTTCATGCCTGTAGGAACGATGGCTACAGTAAAAACCATGAGTCCTGAAGATCTTAAAGCAATGGATGCGCAGATTATTTTGAGCAACACGTATCATTTATGGCTACGACCTGGAGAAGATATTATCCAAGAAGCTGGTGGTTTGCACCAGTTTATGAACTGGGATAAGCCAATTTTAACGGATTCTGGTGGATTTCAGGTATTTAGTTTAAGTGATTTGCGTAAAATTGAAGAAGAAGGGGTTCATTTTCGCAACCATTTAAGTGGTGAAAAGCTCTTTTTGTCACCTGAGAAAGCGATGCAAATTCAACATGCTCTCGGTTCAGATATTATGATGGCGTTTGATGAATGTCCGCCGTATCCAGCGGATTATAGCTATATGAGGCAGTCGGTAGAACGGACAAGTCGCTGGGCGGAACGTTGTTTAACGGAACATCATAATTCTGGAAAATCTTCGCTTCAAGGATTGTTTGGGATCATTCAAGGTGGCGAATATGAAGAACTTCGTAAACAGAGCGCGAAAGATTTGACATCACTGGATTTCCCCGGTTATGCTGTAGGTGGATTGTCTGTCGGAGAGCCGAAAGACGTCATGAATCGTGTGCTGGAATTTACAACACCCCTAATGCCTGAAGATAAACCACGGTATTTAATGGGGGTTGGATCACCTGATTCACTAATTGACGGGGTTATAAGAGGAATTGACATGTTTGATTGTGTCTTGCCTACCCGTATTGCACGAAATGGTACTTGTATGACAAGTGAAGGAAGATTAGTCGTCCGTAACGCAAAGTTTGCTCGAGATTTTCGACCGCTTGATGAGAATTGTGATTGCCATGTTTGTCGCACCTATAGTCGCGCATATATTAGGCACTTGATAAAATGTGAAGAGACATTTGGTTTCCGACTCACCACGTATCACAATCTTTATTTCTTGCTACAGCTTATGAAAAAAGTGAGACAAGCTATTATGGAAGATCGCCTTCAAGATTTTCGTGATGAATTTTTTGAGAGCTATGGATTTAATAAAGAAAATGCTAAGAACTTTTAATGAATCGTTTTCTTTATCAAGGAAGGAGGAGTTCTAAATGAATGAAGGCGCTAGTTTATTGCTAACGATGCTACCGTTTATCGGGATTATCGTATTATTTTACTTCTTGCTTATTCGTCCACAGCAAAAGCAACAGAAGAAAATTCGTGAAATGCATGCCGCTTTACAACGTGGAGATAAAATCATCACAATCGGTGGTTTGCACGGGGTAATTGACTCAATTGATGAAACTGTTGTCGTACTTTTAGTAAATGACAACCGTAAACTAACTTACGATCGTTCTGCGATTCGTGAAGTTGTTCAATCAGATTAATAGGAAAAGCAAGGAGGCGATGTAACCCTCCTTGCTTTTTTTATGTCTCGCTCGATAAGTTTACTCCGATTACGCCACCTAATGCTGCAATACCTCCATAAGAAGCAAAAAGGATTACTTGCTTAAGTGTTAACGCTTCGTTATAGCCTAAATAACTAATAGCGGAAGCGAGTAAGCAAAACATCGCAGCGCATAAACAACCTGCTAGCCAGCCTTTTGTTTTTGCTTTACCTCCAGCAACAAAGCCTCCAATGAAAAGCGCCAAAAATGCAATCGCAATCATGACCCAGCCAATGGATTGCTCGGTAAGCGTGGTCATGGAAAGAAGCGTTGCAATAATGGCCGCTGCTACTAACGCAATCCCCAATGCGAAGCTTAAGCCAATAAAAACGGCTGGAAAAAAACGATGAGCCATTTCATCACCTTCCTTAATTTGTTGATCTTATTTTAAATATATGTTTGTACAAGGAGAACATGCTCTCAAGGATAAAACTTTCTTAGCAGGGCATAGTAGCAAAAAGACGGGAGGGATTGGTGTGACTGCTTATGTGTGTAGGGTGATTACGAAAGTTAGTCGTTTTTTTAAAAGGTGTGTATCTCGTCGTAAAGAGATCATTCAACAATTGACAGTGGTCGAGCAGATAAATCGACGAATCCTTTATCCGGACGCTCTTTCTAAACATGAAAAGTGCGAGGAGTTTAAACAAAGAGTCGCGATCCCACTGATCGTAGACGGTGAAATTTACGATAAAGGTTTAATTCAACTTGAAAAGACAGAGTTATGGTTGCGACAGCGTATGCGTTCATTTGGCTTTAAAGATATTAAACAAATCTCTTACTGCTCGATTAAAGCAAAAGATCGTTTCTTTATTGACCCTTATTAAAGATTGGGTGTATGGATGAGGGTAAGTGACGAGACGGGCTCCTCTTTATTTACATAGGATATGGTGTATAACTATGGGAGGAGGGTTACCGTTGAACGACAACTACAGAATGTGTCAAGATCACATGGGTAAATGTGTGTATATTACTGAGCGCTGCGGCAAACGTCACTACGGCAGAATTACGAAAGTCGATCAAAACAACGTTTTTATTCAACCTTTAGGAAATAGAGGATTTGGCTACGGATTTGGCTATGGCTGGGGATATGGAATTGGATATCCAATCGCTCTTGGTGCTATTGCCGGGATTGCATTAGCTGGATTATTTTTCTGGTAAAATGCAAGTTCGTAAATAAGAAGAGGTTGCTGTTGAGCAACCTCTTTATTTTTTTCGCATGAATAAGCGTAGCTCTTCTTTTGTGAACAAACGCAAAGCGAACATGCCAGCAATGTACACACAAGCGGATAAAGAAATGTTTAAACCGGTGCGAATGGTGTACGATAATGAGTGGAAGAGGGAATCATTAAAAAATTGAGCTGACAAACACGTAAGAACGATGAGCAAAAAGAGTTTAAATATAGGACGTATATGAAAAAAGAAACCAGTTGTTTTGGCAATTGAGGCAAAATGAAGCATTGTGACAAGTACAAAACCAACCACAATCGCAAGCGCGGCTCCAATAATACCGAAGCTAGGATTGGAAGCGAGAGCAAAAATCGCCCCCGTTTTGATAATCGCCCCAATTAAACTATTCATCATAGAAACTCGGGCATAATTCAACGCTTGTAATGCGGCTTGTAACGGGCCTTGTAAATACAAAAATAGCGCAAAAGGTGCCATAATTTTAAGCATAGCAGCTGCTTCTGGTGCATGGTACATAATCGTCATTAATTCGCTCGCGAATACATAAAGAACAACAACACAGATTCCCCCTGATAAGAGGCTAATGCGAATCGCTTGTTCAAGCCTATGGTGAACGAGTGTGTGTTTTTGCTGAGCCACTGCTTCACTTAGATTTGGAAGCAAGGAGACGGATAAAGAGTACGTAATAAAGGTTGGTAACGTTAGTAAAGGCACAACATAGCCAACCAAGAGACCGTATTGCTGGGTGGCAATTACCGTAGCCGTGCCAGCAAGAGCAAGACTTTGTGCAACAACTATCGGTTCAAAGAACAAAGCGGTTGTGCCAATTAAGCGACTACCTGTTGTTGGTAACGCAATGGTAAGTAAATCTGAAAAGGTCTTCTTTTCTCCTTTAATCGTTGAAAAAAAGTTTTTACGAAAGCGGAATGATTTTTTTGATTTAAACAAAAAAACTAAATAAAGTAAGGAAGCCAATTCACCACAAATCGCAGACAGCATTGCACCGGCAGCTGCATATTCAATGCCTAGAGGTAAGAAAGCAAGGCTTAAAACGGCAACTAAGGTGATGCGAACAATTTGCTCGATTACTTGACCGTAGGCAGTTGGTTTCATGTTTTGCAACCCTTGAAAATAGCCGCGTAAAACGGAAGAAACCGCAATAATCGGTACGATTGGGATAACCGCATAAAGTGCATAAATGGCTCGTGTATCTGTTAGTAATGTTGTGGCGATTATAGGTGCTAGTAGCACTAGAGAGACCGTGAAGATAACCGAGAGAACTGCGGTCATTGCGAGCGAAACAGCGAGAATCTTTTTTATTCGGTAAGATTCATTTCGTGCTTCTGCTTCGGCTACTAGTTTTGCAATCGCAACAGGTAGGCCCATTTGTGTTAATGTTAACAGAAGCAACATGGTTGGGATCGCCATCATATAAAGGCCAACCCCTTCAGGACCAAGAATCCGTGCCATGACGATTCGATTTACAAAACCAAGCAATTTTGTGAAAAATCCAGCCACAATTAAAATAATGGTTCCTTTTAGAAATGATTGTTTAGTCATAGCGTTCCTGCCTTTTTTATACGTCTCCTACTGTTATTTCTATGCAGAGAAGGACAGGACATGACAAGCTTATAGAAGAGGATAAAACCCAACTTGGGAAATGAATAGTAATAGCAGGAATTCTTGAATTTTGTTAGTATATGTATGACGACAGTTTTTTCTAAGAAATGAGGGTAAAGCATGGGGGAAAAACAGCAATTTGACGTGTGGCGAGAGGATATCGCACCTATTTTGTCTATAAAAAAAGATGAGTTTCATGAGCTTGGCTATAACCGTGTTACGAAAGAAGATTTGTGGATGTATGTTATTGATAAGCAAAAAAAGCGCAAAACGTTTATGCCTTTTTACGCCTTTGTTGATGCGTTATTGTCAATTAAACCTCAAGATTATATGACTTGGCTCACGGTAAATACATATAAAGAACCCATTGATTGGTTTAAAGAATTTGAAGCAGCAACAGATACAAAAGGGACAGGCAGCTAGAATGGAGGAACTACCTAATGAAAATTAAAAAAGGCCGGATCGCGCTTTTTTTTGCAATTGTTGCTGTGTTAGCAGCAGGGATTAGTTATTTTGCGCGACCTGTACTTCAAGATGTGAATTTAGGCCTTGATTTACAGGGAGGTTTTGAAGTCCTGTATGAAGTTGAGGCGATGCATGAAGGGGACGTTATTGATGAAGAGGCCCTTTTGTCAACAACAACAGCCATTAATGAACGTGTAAATACAATTGGTGTGTCCGAACCGACGATTCAGATTGAAGGGGATAACCGAATTCGTGTTCAGCTTGCAGGTGTTGATGATCAAGAATCTGCCCGTGATATTTTGTCAACTGGTGGCGAATTAACGATTCGTGATGTAGAAGACAATATTCTTTTAGACGGTAGTGACTTAACGCAAAATGGCGCAAATGCAACGCTTAACGCAGATACGAATCAGCCAATCGTCACGTTAACGTTAGAAGACGCAGATCAATTTGGCGATATTACACGAGAACTTGCACAACAACCTCAAGGTGAGAACTTGCTTGTTATGTGGCTTGACTTTGAAGAAGGCGATAGCTACGAAGAAGAAGCGATGAAAGCTGATCCTAAATTCTTGTCTGCTGCCTCTGTCAACCAAACGCTGCAAACAAGAAATGTGCAGATTGAAGGGCAGTTTACAACAGAAGAAACGCGCTTTTTAGCAGAAATTTTAAATGCTGGCGCTTTACCTGTAGAGTTAAATGAAATTTATTCAACATCGGTTGGTGCTTCTTTAGGTGAGCAATCAATGAACCAAACAATCAACGCTGGTTTAATCGGAGTGGCGCTTATTTTTGCCTACATGATGCTGTATTATCGTTTTCCAGGTGTCATTGCGATTATTACATTGAGCGTGTATACATTTTTAGTATTAATTGTGTTTAACGCGTTAAATGCTGTTTTAACGTTGCCAGGGATTGCGGCGTTAATTTTAGGAATTGGTATGGCTGTTGATGCCAATATTATTACGTACGAACGGGTGCGAGAAGAAATTAAATCAGGTAAATCAATTATGTCGGCGTTTCGCGTAGGGGGGAGACGGTCATTTGCAACAATCTTTGATGCGAATATCACGACTCTTATTGCTGCTGGCGTCATGTTTTATTTCGGGACAAGTTCTGTTCAAGGATTTGCCGTCATGCTTATTATTAGTATTCTCGTGAGTTTCTTAACGGCAGTATGGGGGTCTCGCTTATTGCTAGGTTTATGGGTGAACAGTAAGTTTTTAAATAAACGCCCAGGTTGGTTTGGAGTTAAGCGAGGTGAGATTGATGAGGTTTAGTCCTGAAAATTGGAATGTTGACTTAACGAAACATCGGAATAAGTTTTTTGTTGCATCTGGGATAACGATTATTATTGGCGTCATTCTCTTATTTACAATGGGGTTTAACTTAGGTGTTGATTTTGAAAGTGGTTCAAATGTAGAAATTCAGACAGAAGAGAGCTTAACGGAAGAGCAAATCCTTGCTGATTTTGAAGCGATTGATCTTAATAATGATTACGTGCCAAGCGTGACGCTAGGCGGGGATCAAAATCAAAATGCAAGTGCGCGATTTGTAGATGAATTCAATCAGCAAGAGATCGCGACAATTCAAAACTATTTTAATGAAGAGTACGGCAATACCCCAAATATTAGTACGGTATCGCCTTTAGTTGGGGAAGAATTAGCGAGAAATGCAGTCATTTCAGTCCTCATTGCTTCCGTTGGGATTGTTATTTACATTGCACTTCGCTTTCATTTCTTATATGGCGTATCGGCGATTATTGGGTTATTGCATGATGCGTTTATCGTAATTGCGCTTTTCAGCTTGTTGCAAGTAGAGATTAACGTTCCGTTTATTGCCGCTATCTTAACGGTGGTCGGTTATTCAATCAATGATACGATTGTGACATTTGACCGGATGCGGGAAAATGTCAAGAAAGAAAAGGAAATCGAAAGTTTTCAGCATTTGGCGCAAGTAGTAAATAAAAGCTTGCTTCAAGTAATCACGCGATCGATTAACACGGTTCTTACCGTGATGTTTGCAGCACTTGCTTTATTCATCTTCGGCGGAGAAGCAATTCGCTCATTCTCGCTTGCACTCGTCATTGGTCTCGCAGCAGGAACGTATTCATCAATGTTCTTGTGTGCGCAAATGTGGCTTGTGTGGGAATGGAAACGATTGGTGCGCTTAAAGAATAAACCGAAAAAAGTTGAAGAAGACTACGTATAAAAGAATAGGTCGGTGAATGGAATGAAAGGCCAAACGTTTTTTATAGTTGGTGTCATTGCAGCAATCCTAATTGCGGTTTTTTCCGTGTTAAATGTTGAAAGTGTTCCGGTAAACTTGTTATTCGTGCAAACAGACTGGCCACTTATTCTAATTATTTTATTCTCGGTTTTACTTGGAGCCATTGTTGCATTTGCGCTTTCAGGTATTAGAATGCACCAGCTTAAGCTTGAAATGAAAAAGCTGAAAGAGCAGAAAAACGCTCAAGTAGATGAAAGTGAAGAAGTCAATACGCAACCTAACCGCATGAAAAAAGAACATAAAAAAGACTAAATTCCTATCATTGCTACCCCTCGCATCGTCCTGTATAATAGGATGGTCGAGGGGTGTTTTACATATGTTGCAACCACATGCAAGGTGGCGCATTTTAGAGCAAGATACAACGATCGTAAATGAATTAGCAAATGAATTAAACCTTTCCCAAGTCGCCGCAAGGCTTTTGGTTAATAGAGGCTTTACCGATTCTACTACGGCAAGCGAATTTTTAATGACAGAAGAGCCTGCGTTTATCGACCCATTTTTAATGAAAGGGATGGAAGCAGCTGTTTCACGAATAAAAGTTGCGATAGAAGCAAACGAACGTATTTTAGTCTTTGGAGATTATGATGCGGATGGTGTGAGTTCTACTTCTGTCCTTCTGACCGCATTAAAACTACAAGGAGCGGATTGCGACTACTATATTCCAAATCGGTTCACGGAAGGCTATGGTCCGAATAATCCAGCGCTTGAGTGGGCGAAGGAGCAAGGATTTACTCTTGTCATTACAGTGGATACAGGAATCTCCGCTGTGGAGCAAGCGGATTATGCAAAAAACATTGGGCTAGATTTTATTATTACAGATCACCATGAACCACCGCCTGTTTTGCCGAACAGCTACGCAACGATCAATCCGAAGCAACCAGGCTGTGACTATCCTTTCAAAGAATTAGCTGGGGTTGGCGTTGCCTTTAAAGTTGCGCATGCGTTACTAGATCGAGTTCCTCACGAGCTCCTGGATTATGCCGTGATTGGCACCATTGCTGACCTTGTCCCACTCGTTGGGGAGAATCGTTTACTGGCGAAAAAGGGACTTCGTGCGTTTCAAACATCGGACAAAAAAGGCATCCAAGCATTAAAAGATGTGTGCGGAATGACAGCTGCTGAAGTAGAGGCAGACCACATTGGTTTTGCGGTTGGACCTAGACTGAATGCTGCTGGTCGGCTTGATTCTGCAGTCCCTGCAGTTGAACTGTTATTAGCAAAAGACGAGGACGAAGCAAAGGCGCTGGCGTTAGAAATTGACGGTTTAAATAAAGAGCGACAAAAGATTGTAACCGATATGTCCAAAGAAGCGATTGAGTCGGTTCAACAGCTCGAGCAAATTCCTGAAGCACTCATCGTTGCCAAAGAAGGCTGGAACGCTGGCGTCATTGGAATCGTTGCATCAAGACTCGTTGAAAAATTTTATCGGCCAACGATTGTGATGACTATCGATCCTGAAACAGGTCTAGCTAAAGGATCAGCACGCAGTATTGAAGGGTTTGATATGTTTGCGGAACTTTCAAAAAGTCGAGACATTCTGCCGCACTTTGGCGGGCATCCAATGGCGGCTGGTATGACGCTAGAAGCAGACAATATTTCGCTTTTACAAGAACGTTTAATTGAGCAAGCTAAAACAGGATTGGCGCCTGAAGCGTTTAAGCCAGTTACCACCATTGATTTAGCAGTTGCCATTGATGACGTATCGGTAAAGGTGCTAAAAGAAATTGAAACACTCGCTCCTTTTGGAGTTGAAAATACAAAGCCAAAAGTGTTAATAGACGAAGTGAAACTTGCAGATATTAAGCGAATCGGTAGTGATTCCAGTCACTTGAAATTTCAATTTGCAGGGGAAGAAACGACGTTGGACGGCATTGCATTTCGAAAAGGGGATTTGTACGAACAAATTACTCCGCAAGCAAATGTCTCAGCTGTTGGGACACTTTCGATTAACGAATGGAACGGAAGAGTGAAGCCGCAGCTAATTGTTGATGATGTTGCGATTAAAGACTGGCAATTGTTTGATTGGCGGAGTTTACAGTTAAATCGGTTGGCATCTAGATTAAATGAACTGCCAGCAGATGAAACCATTGTCGTCGCTTTTCAAGAAAAGACGGTTAAACGCTGTAAAGACCTCAATATCATTGCGCATCATGTCCATGATCCTTTACCTTCTTTTGCAGGAAAATTCATTGTTATACTGGACGTCCCTTCTCATCGCGAAGATCTTTATGGAATGTTTTCGGAGAACGAGAAGCCCAACAGAATTTATGTCGTCTTTTCGGAGGAAGAGGAGTCATTTTTTAAGACAAATCCTAATCGAGATCAATTTAAGTGGTATTATGCGTTTCTAAAAAAACGCGAACATTTTCCAATTAATGATTTAAAGAAATTAGAGGCACATAAAGGTTGGTCATCTGACACTACGTCATTCATGAATCAAGTGTTTGCTGAATTAGGGTTTATTGAGATTGATAACGAGCGTATAACGATTGTGAAAAGCCCGGAAAAGAAAGCATTAGATGAATCAGAAGCTTATCAAGCAAAACAAGAACAAGCTTGGTTAGAAAACGAACTTGTATATGCTTCCTATGGACAGCTAAGAGAATTATTTACAAAACGAATTGGAAGCGATGCTTCAGAAAAGAAGGAGACGATGGTACATGGATTATAAAAAGCATATTACAATTGTTGAGGATTGGCCGCAAGAAGGGATTCGCTTTAAAGATATTACGACTTTAATGCAGAATGGCCCTGCTTATAAAAAAGCAATTATGGAGCTTACAGAATATGCGAAAAAACAACAAGCAGATGTTATTGTTGGACCAGAAGCGAGAGGGTTTGTAGTTGGCTGTCCGGTTGCTACAGAGCTAGAGCTTGGTTTTGTACCAGTTCGAAAAAAAGGAAAGCTTCCTCGAGAAGTAATTGAATGTGATTACGGCTTAGAATATGGAAAAGATTGCTTGACCATTCACAAAGATAGTATCCAACCAGGTCAACGTGTTGTGATCACAGACGATCTGCTCGCAACTGGTGGAACCATTGAAGCAACGACAAAACTAGTGGAGCAACTTGGTGGAGAAGTTGTTGGCCTTGCTTTTCTTATAGAACTCGCTTACATTGATGGAAGAAAAAAGTTAGAAACGTACGATATTTTCTCATTAACAACGTACGAATAATGAAGATTGGAAGCGGCTGTTCACGATACAGCCGTTTTTTTCGAAAGCGAAAAGTGAACGCCTCTTTACAAGAGTGTTGGAGTAAAGGATAATAGAAAGAAAACTTGTCGAATGAGTAAGGTGATTCCATGACGATCGATCAGGTGCTAGAAAAAGCAAGCGCCTATTTGCAACCAGATGATATTGATTTTTTGACGAAAGCATATACGTTCGCTGAGCAAGCCCACAGTGGACAGTATCGTAAATCTGGTGAGCCCTATATTCTTCATCCTGTCCAAGTTGCGGATATTATTGTCGGATTAGAGCTTGACCCAAACACCATTGCAGCAGCATTTCTTCATGATGTTGTTGAAGATACAGACGCAACTGTGGAAGAGTTACAAGAACACTTTAATAAAGAAGTAGCGATGCTCGTAGACGGTGTGACAAAGCTAAAGAAATTTAAGTATAAATCAAAAGAAGAACAGCAAGCCGAAAATCATCGGAAAATGTTAATGGCGATGGCGAAAGACATTCGTGTACTTCTAATAAAATTGGCTGACCGCCTTCACAATATGCGGACACTTAAATTTATGCCGCCTCATAAGCAGCGAGTGACCTCTAACGAAACGCTTGAGATTTTTGCACCTTTAGCGCATCGTCTAGGGATTTCTACAATTAAATGGGAACTAGAAGATACGGCATTGCGCTACTTAGATCCACAACAGTACTATCGCATTGTAAATTTAATGAAACGTAAGCGGGCTGAGCGCGAAAACTACTTGTCTGATGTAATTGAAACAATTAATGATCAGCTTGAAGATGTGAACGTGAGCGCAGAATTGTCTGGTCGACCAAAACATATTTATAGCATTTATCGAAAAATGGTCATCCAAAAAAAGCAATTTAATGAGATCTATGATTTATTAGCAGTTCGAATTATTGTTAAAAATATTAAAGATTGCTATGCCGTTCTAGGTATTATTCATACGTGCTGGCGTCCAATGCCAGGTCGTTTTAAAGATTATATTGCCATGCCAAAAGCAAATATGTATCAATCTTTGCATACAACAGTAGTAGGGCCTAATGGAGATCCTCTTGAGGTGCAAATTCGTACGGACGACATGCATCGTGTAGCTGAATATGGTGTAGCGGCTCATTGGGCTTACAAAGAAGGCAAAACGTTATCAAGCAAGCGATATTCGTTTGAGGACAAGCTTAGCTGGCTAAGAGATGTCATTGAATCTCAGACAGATACAAATGATGCACAAGAATTTATGGAATCAATGAAAATGGATTTGTTTTCAGACATGGTCTTTGTATTCACACCAAAAGGCGATGTCGTGGAGCTACCTCGAGGGTCCGTCCCGCTTGATTTTGCATATCGGATTCATAGTGAAATCGGAAATCGTTGTATTGGTGCAAAGGTAAATAGCAAAATGGTTCCGCTTGATCATGAATTGAAAACAGGCGACATCGTTGAAGTGATGACTTCAAAGCACTCTTATGGACCGAGTCAAGATTGGCTAAAGTTAACGAAATCTTCCCATGCAAAAAATAAAATTAAGCAATGGTTTAAAAAAGAAAAACGTGAAGAAAATGTTGCTAAAGGGAAAGAATTAATCGAGAAAGAAATTAAAGCATTGGATTTTGATCCAAAGGTTATTCTTACTCATGAAAATTTAACAGAAGCGACAACGAAATTTAGTTTTGCAGGTGACGAAGACATGTACGCAGCGGTTGGCTACGGTGGGATTAGCCCGAAACAAATCGTTAACCGCATGACGGAAAAACAGCGCAAAGCGAAAGAGCAAGAACAAGACAATCAATCGTTAGACGATGCTTTAAATGACATTCAATCGTTTACGATGAAGAAAAAATCAAATTCAATTGGCGTGCTTGTAAAAGGTGTCGATAACTTGCTCATTCGTTTAGCTCGTTGCTGTACGCCTGTTCCTGGCGATGATATTGTTGGCTATATTACAAAAGGCCGAGGGGTTTCGATTCATCGCACCGACTGTCCAAACGTCGTTAATGACGAGAGTTCTAGCTCACGATTGTTAGAAGTTGAATGGGAAGGGGATCGCCATTCCTCTAAGTCGTACAATGTCGATATTGAAATTACAGCATTTGATCGCAATGGCTTTTTAAATGAAGTGCTGCACACGATGACCGAAACAAGAACGCAAATTAACTCAGTTTCTGGTCGATCGGATCATAAGCATAAGATTGCAACAGTTGAAATGAGTATCTCCATCACAAACAAACAACATTTGCAGAAAATTGTCGAGCGTATTAAACAATTAAAAGATATTTACTCTGTACGAAGAGTCACGCATTAGATTGAGGTGAGAGACATGCGTATTGTGCTACAAAGAGTCAAGCATGCCTCCGTTACTGTGAATGAAGACATGGTCGGTTCAATTGATCATGGTCTTCTTTTGCTTGTAGGTGTGACGCATGAAGATCAAGAAAAAGATATTTCTTACTGTGTTGATAAAATTGCCAACTTGCGTATTTTCAGTAATGAGGAAGGGAAAATGAACCTCTCTGTTAAAGACGTGGGCGGAGCGATTTTATCCGTTTCTCAATTTACGCTTTATGGCGAAACTAAAAAAGGACGTAGGCCGAACTTTATGGCAGCGGCGAAACCTGATCAAGCAGAAACGATCTACAATCAGTTTAATGAACAGCTACGAGACGCTGGGCTGCACGTTGCAACCGGTCAATTCGGGGAACATATGAATGTTCAACTATTAAACGACGGGCCTGTCACGTTAATCATTGAAAATCCATCATAAGTAAGTCACTTTCATGAATGAGTAGGCATGTGCAATGAGGGAAACGAGTAGTACGCTTGCGCCTCGCTTTATTTCGATTCATGTTAGTAGGAGAGAAGACATAAAGACTACCCTTTATGTCTTTTTTGGCGTTAATGATGTTGATATAGAGCTCCGATTCTCAATCGTAAGAAATTACAAGGAAATGAAACCGTTTTAATTATAGGTTGACTTTCAAATGAATTTCGGTAAAATAGATTTATGAGATCGATTTCATAAAAAGGAGATCGAATGATGCCAACAATTAAAGATGTGGCATTAAAAGCGGGGGTATCAAGGTCGACTGTTTCTCGTGTCTTAAATGATCATCCATATGTTGATGAGAAGAAACGAAAAGCTGTACAAGCGGCAATTACAGAACTAGGGTATAGCCCTAATTCATCAGCACAGCGTTTGCGTGGAACAGAAACAAAGACGATTGCAGTCCTTGTATCAAGGATCGTTAACCCTTTTTTTAGTGCCATTGTTGATGCCATGGATGAAGTAGCCGCTGCTCATTCTTATCGAATGATTTTATGTAATACGAGAGGAAGAGCAGATCAAGAACTTCACTTTTTAGAATTGCTCCGTACAAAACAAGTAGATGGTGTCATTCTTGCATCAATTGTAAACGAATGGGAGACCATTCAGCCCTACTTGCAGTTCGGACCGATTGTATTATGTAATGAGTACCCCAGATACCTTACAGGAGCACCTAACGTAACGATTAACCAAAAAGAGGCCATGGTGACGATCACAGAACATTTGCTTGAAAAAGGCTACTCGTCCATTGCTTACTGCAATGTCTATGATGTCAGTCGGATGCCAGAAGGAATTCACTCTCCGTTAGCCGAGGATCGATATATGGGGTATGTTGAGACGATGAAGAAGGCTGGAAAATTGGTTCACTCAGATTGGCGTTTTTCAGGTCACTCTGTTGAAGATGGAAAACGAATCTTGCAAGATATCCTTCGTCTAGATAAACGACCTGATGCAGTAATTACGGGTAGTGACGAAATTGCCGCTGGCATGATCGCCGAAGCAAAACGTCTCAACATTGGTATTCCTAGCGACTTAGCAATCGTCGGTTTTGATAACCAACCTGCAGCCACTTTACTGGAGCCGCAATTAACAACCATTCATCAACCTACATTTGAAATGGGGAAAACGACGATGGAAATGATGATGAGTGTCCTTGCAAATCCAGCTGAAATGCAAGCGTATACTGTTTACTTACAAGCACCTTTGCAAATAAGAGAGTCTACATAAAAAAGAGGAGAGACGACGATGACAAACGTAACGATTTGGAATGAATTTCGCCATGAAAAACAAAACGAAAAAGTAGCAAACCTCTATCCTGATGGCATTCATGGAGCGATTGCATCATTCTTATCGGATGATCATTCTGTAAAAACAGCTACTTTAGATGAAAATGAACACGGGTTAACGCAAGAAGTACTTGACGAAACAGATGTGCTGCTTTGGTGGGGACATATTGCGCATGATGAAGTAAGTGATGAGGTAGTGGCTCGCGTACAAAAACGTGTGTTAGAAGGGATGGGTTTAATTGTCCTTCACTCAGGTCACTTTTCCAAAATCTTTAAAACGTTGATGGGAACGAGCTGCGATTTAAAATGGCGTGAAGCGGACGAAAAAGAAAGACTATGGGTTGTTAGTCCAAGTCATCCGATAGCTGATGGTATTGATGAATATTTTGAATTAGAAAAAGAAGAAATGTATGGAGAACATTTTGATATTCCAAATCCTGATGAAGTGGTCTTTATGAGCTGGTTCCAGGGCGGGGAGGTATTCCGTAGCGGGTGTACGTTTAGTCGAGGCAACGGTAAGATCTTTTATTTCCGACCAGGACATGAGACGTTCCCAACTTACGAAAACAAAAATGTGCAAACAGTTATAAAAAATGCAGTGAAGTGGGCAGCTCCTACAAAGCGTTCCTATCCAACTTACGGAAATGCTCAATCGTTAGAGCCTGTTCCAGGGCAGTCGGAGTAAGCATATGAAAGTTGGAATTATAGGTGTAGGTGGAATAGCGACTAATCGACATATTCCAGCTCTACAGAAACTGACAGACGTTGAAATTTATGGTGTTTTTGATGTCAACCAAGTACGAGCAACTGAAGTGGCAGCTACGTTTTCAATTCCGTTTATCGCGAATACTGAGCACGAGCTACATGAAAATGTAGATGCAGTCATTATTTGTACACCCAATAAATTTCACCATGAATCGGTCGTTCGCGCGCTTGATGCAGGAAAGCATGTTTTTTGTGAGAAACCAATGGCGATTACAAGCTCAGAGGCGGAAGAAATGGAGCGTGCAGCTAAAAAAGCGAACAAAATTTTGCAAATTGGCTACCATTATCGATTTAAAAAAGAAGCCCTTGCTGCTAAAAAGCTGATTCAGGCTGGTGAGATTGGTGATCCCCTTGTCATTCGTGTAGAAGGCATGCGACGTAGAAAAGTTCCTGGTTGGGGTGTGTTTACGAACAAAGAACTCCAAGGTGGCGGATGTTTAATGGATTATGGCTGCCATCTTCTAGATTTGGCACTTTGGCTCGTCGATTTTCCAGAAATTGAACGTGTCACGGGGCAAACGTACGAAATGATTAGTCGTCATGAAGATCAAGTAAATGAGTGGGGCATTTATGATGCTACAACAATTAATGTCGAGGATCACGCTACTGCGTATATAACGTTTAAAAATGGGGCAACGATGCTTTTTGAAACTTCTTGGGCAGCAAATATTCCAAGTGATAAAGAAGCCATAAGCATTTCAGGAACGGCTGGTGGAATAAATGTGTTTCCTTTATCGGTTAATAAAGCATCTGCTGGAATGATGACAACCACTCATGCAGATTGGGTAGCAGGGGAAAGCGATGAAGGGTTTGCTCAAGCGCAAAACTTTGTTCAAGCTTGTTTAGGTAAAGAAGACCCGCTTGTGAAAGCGAAAGAAGCGCAAAAAGTAACTGATGTTATTGAACATATTTACAAAGCGAGTAAGTGAGCTAATAAAAGTTCCCCCAAAAACAAGCTTTTTGCTAAATAAAGGTTTATAAATCGTTAAGGTTGGCTATCCTATAGAGAAGTCGATTATAGGAGCGATTGCCAATGCGTGTCCATGGGAAACAAGAGCACCAAAAAGCGCTACAGGACTCAATTGATCGAATCCAATTAAATGATGCGAATACCATTTTTTCAAGGTTAGAATGCGGCACAGCGCCTAATGATATTATTTTTATTAAGAAAGCGCTCTCGCGAAATTAACTATTGACGTGTGTGCAATCATTTCGTATAGTAAGAAGCAACTAATTAAAAACGGCAAAATGAACCATTGACGAGGAATAGTAGTTGAGGAGTATAGATGCAAAGAGAAGGCTGCCATTGGCTGGGAGTAGCCTCATCTACCGAAGCGAATGAACACCTTTGAGGATTTTCTTCTGAACACAAAAGTAGGGAGAAACGTAGCTGGCGTTAACAGATCAAAGAGGAGACGCAGTCTCAAATTTGGGTGGCACCACGGGTTCAACTCTCGTCCCAGATGATTATTCATCTGAGGCGAGAGTTTTTTTGTTTTAAAAAGGAGAGAAAGCTGATGTCCATTCGTTTACCAAGAGGAACGCAAGACATATTACCTGAAGATGCAGTTGTTTGGCAACATATTGAAAAAGTTGCGAAAGACGTATGTCAATCCTATCACTTCGAAGAGATTCGAACGCCAATTTTTGAACATACAGAAGTCTTTACAAGAGGTGTAGGAGATACAACGGATATCGTCCAAAAAGAGATGTATACGTTTAAAGATCGAGGCGATCGAAGTCTAACTTTACGACCTGAGGGGACCGCATCCGTTGTGCGTTCTTACGTTGAACATAAGCTTTATGGAGAAGCGAATGCGCTAACGAAATTATTTTATACTGGACCGATGTTTCGTTATGAACGTCCGCAGGCAGGTAGAATGCGGCAATTTGTTCAGTTCGGGGTAGAAGCATTAGGAAGTGCGAATCCCCATTTAGATGCAGAAGTACTCGCACTATTAATTGATATTTGCAATCGACTTGGCTTAGTCAACTTGAAGCTTGTTATTAATTCATTAGGGGACAAGGAAAGTCGTGATCGTCACCGTCAAGCATTGATTGATCATTTTGCACCATCAATAAATGAATTCTGCTCTGATTGCCAAACGCGGCTGGATAAAAACCCATTACGTATTCTTGATTGCAAAAAAGATCGCGAACACCTGTTAATGGAGACAGCTCCTGCCATTTTAGATTTTCTAAACGAAGAATCTAGGACATATTTTGAAAATCTGAAACAAACGTTAGATCAACTAGGCATTTCTTATGAAGTCGATGCGACGTTAGTAAGAGGCTTGGATTATTATAACCATACGGCGTTTGAATTGATGAGTACAGCACCAGGTTTTGGAGCCATCACAACGTTATGTGGAGGTGGACGCTACAACGGTCTTGTCCAAGAATTTGGTGGGCCGGAAACGCCTGGGATTGGCTTTGCCTTCAGTATTGAGCGTTTTATTTTAGCGATGAAAGCGGAAGGTGTTGCGTTACCTGAACGGCCACAGCTGGACGCCTATATTGTTGCTTTAGGAGAAGAAGCGAACCAACGAGCAGCTGTGCTTCTGCATGAATTGCGTAAAGATGGGTATCGTGTTGACAAAGATTATATGGGGAAGAAAATGAAAGCTCAATTTAAAACGGCAGATCGAAACGGCGCAACATGCACAATTATTATTGGTGAAGATGAGCTGGCGAATGAACAGGCGGTTATTCGCCATATGGATTCAGGCGAACAAAAAACCGTCTCCCTTCATTCTGTTGCAGTCGAATTAAGAGAGAGTATTAAAGGAGGAGCAGGATTGTGAGTAAACGAACGCATCATTGTGGAGATCTTTCCAAGCATCAGACAGGGGAAGAGGTAAGTTTAGTTGGCTGGGTTCAACGAAGAAGAGATTTAGGACAAGTCATTTTCTTAGATGTCCGGGACCGTTCAGGTGTTATTCAAGTTGTATGTAGTCCAGACATAAACGAAGAAGCGTTAAAAATAGCGGACCGTGTACGAAATGAATATATGATTTCTGTTAAAGGAATTGTTGTTGAACGTGATGAAAAAGCGGTTAATAAGAAAATTACAACAGGCGAAATTGAAATTCATGTTCATTCATTCGAGCTGTTAAATGCTTCAAAACCACTTCCGTTTCAAATTGAAGCAAATACGGATGCTTCTGAAGATGTTCGCTTGAAATATCGTTACTTAGACTTGCGTCGTCCTGACATGCAAGAAGCATTTAAATTAAGACATAAAGTAACGAAAACCGTTCGTGACTTTCTTGATGAAGATGGATTTTTAGAAATTGAAACACCGATGTTAACAAAAAGTACACCTGAAGGAGCAAGGGACTACTTAGTGCCAAGCCGTGTGCATCATGGTGAATTTTATGCCCTTCCGCAATCACCGCAAATTTTTAAACAATTGCTGATGGTATCTGGTTTTGAAAAATATTTTCAGATTGTGCGATGTTTTAGAGATGAAGATTTACGAGCAGACCGCCAGCCTGAGTTTACACAAATTGATATTGAAGCAAGTTTTCTTGAAACAGAAGATATTCTTGGTATGACGGAAACTCTAATGAAGAAGTTGATGCTTGAAACCCACGGTCTTGAATTTGAAGGGTCCTTTGAGCGGATGACATATGAAGATGCGATGAATCGCTATGGCTCTGATAAACCTGACACCCGTTTTGGAATGGAACTTGTTGATTTGACAACGGTTTTAGCAGATACGGAGTTTAAAGTATTTAGACAGGCAATTGATTCAAACGGGATTGTAAAAGGAATCAACCTTAGTGGAGGTGCAAATAAACTTTCTCGTAAAGAGATTGATGCACTTACCGATTTTGTTAAGCCATATGGTGCAAAAGGTTTAGCGTGGCTAAAGGTTGAAGAAGAAGGGTTAAAAGGACCAATTGCAAAATTCTTCAATCCTGAACAAACAGAAGCGTTGCTTGAAAGCATGCAAGCAAAACCAGGTGACTTGTTGTTCTTTGGTGCAGATAAGAAACAAATTGTCTTTGATTCATTAGGTGCACTACGTTTAAAATTCGGAAAAGATTTCGATCTAATTGATACAAGTAAATTCAATTTCCTTTGGGTTGTTGACTTTCCACTCGTTGAGTACGATGAGCAGGCAAGACGTTATGTAGCCCTACACCACCCATTCACACGTCCGAAAAAAGAAGATGAACATCTACTTGAATCGAATCCTGATGATGTGCGAGCAGAAGCTTATGACCTCGTCTTGAACGGCTATGAGCTTGGTGGCGGCTCTCAACGGATTTATGAGCGTGAGCTACAAGAAAAAATGTTCCAGACGCTTGGATTTACAAAAGAACAAGCGAATGAAGAGTTTGGCTTTTTGCTTGAAGCATTTGAATATGGTACACCTCCACATGGTGGAATTGCGCTAGGCTTAGACAGGATTGTCATGTTACTAGCACAAAAAACAAATTTACGAGAAGTCATTGCCTTTCCGAAAACGGCAAGTGCTAGTGATTTAATGACACATGCACCAGGTGCAGTCAGTGTGGAACAGTTAATTGATTTAAACCTGTCTGTTCTCGGGAAGCGTGGTTGACAGAAGAAACGCATCCCTCTATAATTACGGATACGATCAAATGAAAAAAACATACTATCTTATCGAGAGTGGCGGAGGGACTGACCCGATGAAGCCCGGCAACCAACCTATTTAAGGTCAAGGTGCTACATTCAGCAGAACGATGGTTCTGAGAGATAAGCAAAGGCAAAAAGCCCCTTTTCTTATCCAAGAATAGGGGCTTCTTTCAATAGACGAGAGGGTGACAGAGATGAAAATTGGCCTAATTGGATACGGAACGGTTGGAAGTGGTGTTTATGAACGGTTAATTCGTTCAAGAGAACAGATTGAAACCATTATCGGAGGAAAATTCGAAATCATTCGTATTTTAGTCAAAGATGTGAAGAAACATGAGGACGTTCACCGAAATCTTCTTACATCATCATGGGAGTCTTTTTTTGAACAGGAGCGATACGATCTTGTATTTGAAGCAATAAACGGAACAGATCTTCCGAAAGCATTTACGGAATCATTATTAAAGCAAGGCACCTCTGTTATTTCGGCTAACAAAAAGCTTGTAGCGCTACATGGAGAAGAGCTTGAGCAACTTGCTTATGATCACGGTGCTTACTACGGTTGGGATGCGGCAGTATGTGGGGCGATCCCTATCGTGAATGTTTTCAAAAGTGTGTTACTTACAACGAATATCCAGTCGATTGCAGGTATCCTCAACGGGACAAGTAATTATATTCTCACAAAAATGGGCGAAGGAAGAACCTATGAAGATGCGTTGGAACAAGCTCAATCATTAGGTTATGCAGAAGAGGATCCTACTTCTGATGTTGAAGGGTGGGATGCTGTTTATAAGCTCTGTTTATTGGCAAGACAATGTTATGATCAATGGATTTCGCCAAATGAGATTGAACGTGTTGGCATTAGTCATATTGATCAATGGCACATTCAAGCCGCAAAAGCGCTACGCTTATCCTTTAAATTAATTGCGAAATTAGAAGTAGATTCAACGTCCCTAAAAGGGTTCGTCAAGCCTGTTTTAATTGATCAAGAACATTCTTTAGCACCAATTCGTGGCGTTTTAAATGCTGTTACTCTTGAAGGGAAAGATATGGAGCGACTTATTTTTGCTGGCCCCGGTGCCGGAAAAGAAACAACAGCAAACAGCGTCGTAGAAGATTTTATTTTTCATGAACAACAGCGAGACGTATTGCCTCGTTTTACGTATCGTTTAACGAAAATCGAGGAAGGCATATCGGAAAAATTAACAGCGCAAGAAGTATGGTTTTGTAAAAATGAACAGCTTGGTGAAGTGGAACCTTATTTAGAGAAAACAAAAGTGTGGAAGGAAAAAGACATAGAAGGAGGAAAAGTGTTTATTGTGACTCCGCTTTCATCAGTAACGCCATTCTTTACATTCCCACTGCTGACAGAAGTAGACCAAGAACTTACAACAGTGGAAAGCAAATTATAAATGGTATTTCGTTTCAGGAACGAGTTTTTTGAATTCTTTAATAAAAGTCTCTGGAGACGTTTTAATTTTGTACGTCGTTACGCCTTTACTAGTGTGTAAGTATAAAAATCCTAATGAATGTGGCGTATCGCTCGGAAATCGATACGAGATATCAAAGACACTATCAAGTGGAAAGTGATCCGTACTTGTTTCAATGCGATCGCTATACAAAGCTAATTCGAAGGAACTTTCAACGACTCTTTTTTCTAGTATAGCAATTTCCTGCGTTACTTCAATGCATCGCTGTATTACAATGGCGCTCATCATCGTTGCCTCCTTTTAAAGAGAATGTACCATATTTTTCGTGAAAACTCGATTAATATGCAAGGTTTGCGTGTAAAAAATGTTGGGTATTTAAAAGACAAACAACAAGTATATGCCTTAAGTCGCAATTTTTTGAAAAATGATTGCCTATTAATGAAAAACCTGATATGATAACGGTAATCACATATCCTGATCTGTTCGTAAGGGCTTTATTCTTTGAGCCAACACTTTAAAAAAGGGAGCTTGCTGTTGCTGTTTTGCTTACATGCCTCGGTAGCTGAGGACTTAAAATAAATGGTACAAAGCACCCACCTGCCTGGCAGGTTCAAAGCATCGACTTCCTACGGCAAGATCGGGATGACACGAAGCATTTTCTGAAAAGGAAATGCTTTTTGTAGTGTGCTTTTAGAAGAGAGTATGATATGATCACATCAGCAAAATGCAATGGATAAAGGAGTTTGATGAACGTGTTACACCAGTTTTCAAGAAATGAACTGGCCATTGGTCATGACGGATTAGATCGATTAAAAGGAAGT
This sequence comes from Shouchella sp. JSM 1781072, assembly GCF_041949915.1. Taxonomy (NCBI): domain Bacteria; kingdom Bacillati; phylum Bacillota; class Bacilli; order Caryophanales; family Bacillaceae; genus Shouchella; species Shouchella sp. JSM 1781072. Next base: position 1,587,442 of record NZ_JBHFQE010000001.1, on the reverse strand, counting down.
ACAGTTGCAGTACTAGGTATTGGTGGGGTAGGCTCATTCTCAGCAGAAGCACTTGCCCGCTCGGGAGTCGGTAAAATCGTCCTTGTTGATAAAGATGACGTTGATATTACAAATGTAAATAGGCAAATCCACGCGTTGCTATCAACCGTTGGCCAGCCTAAAGTCGATTTAATGGCGGAGAGAATAAAAGACATTAATCCAGAATGCGAAGTGGTTGCGCTTAAAATGTTTTATACAGAAGAGACATATGAAGATTTCTTTTCTCATAAATTAGATTTTGTGATTGACGCAAGTGATACAATTTCATATAAAATCCACTTAATTAAAGAGTGTCGAAATAGAAATATTCCGTTAATCTCAAGTATGGGTGTTGCAAATAAACTAGATCCAACCCGTCTTCGTATTGAAGATATCTCTAAAACAAGCTACGATCCAATTGCAAAAGTGATTCGGACTCGATTAAGAAAAGATGGAATTCATAAAGGTGTTACGGTTGTCTTTTCTGATGAAAAACCGATTCAAATTCGTGAGGATATTCGTCAAGAAATCGTTCCAGAAAGTGCGGAACAAGGGAAAATTCGTAAAGCAAAGCTTCCACCATCTTCGAATGCGTTTGTTCCATCTGTGTCTGGTTTAATTATGGCTGGACATGTGATTACAAAACTGCTGGATGGGATTGAAATCAATCGCCAAGACTAAGCCTATTTGCGTAACGTTAAAGCTGGCTTAGTTCTACTAGGAAATATATTGCATGGAATTAAGGTGTATGTAAATCTTATTTTTCTCCCATGTCATATTTGTTATCGCTGATGGCGACTCCAGCGTGAAAAGTGACAGTCCGAAAAATTCAATTGAACGTTCCCATTTTTGGAGAAAAGATGACCCCTTTTAGACATGTCTAATCAAATGATAAAAGCAGTGCATCGTGATTTTTATACAGAAGTGTGGACTTGACTGGAAATAATAGTAGGTGAACAAAAAAACGGATCTCGGAGGTTTCCGAATCCGTTTTTTGTGTTAATCAATTTTTTCAAGGTTTCCGTTTGATTCCATTCGAAACATAGGGTGTTCTTCAGCATCTTCTTCTAAAATCGCCATTCTTCGTGCGCGATTCATAATGGAAATGAGGGATTGATAGTCTTCTTCAATCATACTATGTTCCTGTTTATTACGGGAAAGTTGCTTTTCCATCTCTGCTATTTGAGCTTTTGCAAGCTGAAGTTGTTGACGTAACGCCGCATTTTCTTCTTTTAATGCAGAAGAAGCGTTGGAGTCAAATTTTTTTAATTGGGAAATAATCGCTTCAATCGATGGTTCAGCTTCTTCATCTTCGTCAACGTATGAAAAAACAGGTTCAACTTTAGATTGAACAGGCTTTTGATAGCTTGGAAAAAATTGAGTCGATACCATTCGTTTGCGCATTTTCCGCTCACGTTTTGCTTCTTCAATTGTACGTAAATGTTTTTGGCGTACGACTGCATTCCACCGAAAGCCGCATGCTGCTGATGTTCGATTTAGAGCATCTCCTACTTCATCGAATGCTTTTAATTGAGTGCTGCCTTCTTTTATATGATTAAGCACGGTATCGGCTAATAAAACGTCATCTTCATGCGACCATGCATCTTGTCTCACTTTCATCTTTTCAACTCCTGCCTAATGTCTTTGCTATTACTTTAGCCATGCAGGGCTTTTTTTATACTAGGCTAGTAATAAACAAGAGAGAAAAAGATTCTAGCAGATTCAACAGACGGTTATTTACGCTTATCGTAAAGAGAAGCAAGGGCATTTTCAAATTTGTTGTCACGATTTGGTTCATAATAAGAATGAGCTTTAAAAGCATCAGGTAAATATTGTTGCTTCACCCATCCACCTTCATAATCATGCGGATACTTATATTCTGTACCGCGACCAAGGTTTTTGGCACCTTGATAATGAGCGTCTTTTAGATGTAATGGAATGGTGGCATTGCCTCCTTCACGAATAGCAGCCAGAGCCGCGTCGATTCCTTTATACGCACTGTTGCTTTTAGGTGAAAGGGCGAGTTCGACTACTGCATTTGCCAGCGGGATTCTTGCTTCAGGTAAGCCGATGCGTTCCGCAGCCTCAATAGCAGTTAGCGTTCTGGAGCCTGCTTGCGGGTTGGCAAGTCCGATATCTTCATAAGCAATGACTAGAAGTCTCCGGTTGATGCTTATTAAGTCCCCAGCTTCAAGTAAACGTGCAAGGTAGTGAAGACTAGCGTGAACGTCGCTGCCTCGGATTGATTTTTGAAACGCCGATAAAACATCGTAATGCCCGTCTCCATCTTTATCATGTTGAATACTTTTTTTCTGGATGCTCTGTTCTGCAGTTTCAAGTTTTATATGACGAATTCCTTTTTCGTCTTTAGCGGTAGATAGAACCGCAAGTTCGAGGGCGTTTAAGCCTGAACGAACATCTCCTCCACATGCAAGTGACAAGTGTGCAATCGCTTTTGAATCAATCTCGATCTCTTCTTCACCTAACCCATTTTCTTTATCTTCTAACGCACGGTAAAGGGCTTGTTCAATTTCAGCTGGTGCAAGTTGCTCCAATTCAAAAATATGACAGCGACTACGAATGGCAGGATTAATGGAGTGATACGGGTTTGCCGTCGTTGCACCAATTAAAAGAATCAGTCCACTTTCTAAATGAGGGAGTAAGAAGTCTTGTTTGGCTTTATCGAGGCGATGAACTTCGTCAAGAATTAAGATAAGTGAACCGTACATTTTTGCTTCAGCAACAACGGTTTCCATATCTTTCTTATTATGAACTGTAGCGTTAAGAATGCGATAATGTTGTCCACTCGATCCAGCAATTGCGCTAGCAATGGACGTTTTTCCAGTTCCGGGAGGACCATATAAGACCATGGAAGACAATTGATCCGCTTCAACCATCCGTCTAAGTAGCTTTCCTTGACCAAGTAAACGCTCTTGACCGATTACTTCATCAATGGATGTTGGCCTCATTCGAAAAGCTAGTGGTTTTTTTTTCATACATAACCTCCTGAATGATGTTTGTCTTTTCATAGTGTAGCGTATGTGTGATTTCCAGAGCAAATAGGAAAGGACTTGTCCTATTAATCAAATAGGAAATCATGCTATAATAACGAAGGAAGACGTAGATATGAACGGTTAAAAAATAGGAACGAGATAGGATACGAATTAAAGGAGCTATTCATTATGAAAATATCGACAAAAGGGCGTTATGGACTAACAATTATGATGGCACTCGCAAAAAAAGAAGGCGAAGGTCCGACTTCGTTAAAGTCCATTGCGCAGGAATATAATCTTTCTGAACATTATTTAGAGCAACTCATTGCGCCACTTCGGAATGCGACGCTTGTTAAAAGTGTCCGCGGTGCTTATGGTGGGTATAAATTAGCCAAGCAGCCAGAAGAAATCACAGCTGGCGATATAATTCGTGTTTTAGAGGGACCAATTAGTCCAGTAGAAGTGTTAGATGATGAAGAACCTGCAAAGCGTGATCTTTGGATAAAAATTAGAGACGCTGTAAAGGGTGTTTTGGATACAACGACATTAGCGGATTTAGCGAATTTTAAAGAAGAAGGCGAACAGGACTATTACATGTTCTACATTTAAGAAAAGGTGAAGGAAATGAACGAACATTATTTTGACCATGCAGCGACATCATCAGTTCATCCCCACGTGCTTGATGCGATGATTCCTTATTTTACAGAAGTGTATGGAAACCCTTCTAGCACTCATCGGTATGGACGTAGGGCAAAAGCCGCGCTTAGAAGTGCTAGAGAGCGCTTAGCTATGCAATTTCATGCGTCTGCAGACGAATTTATTTTTACGAGTGGAGGCACAGAAGCAAATAACCTCGCACTAATGGGCTATGCTCGCGCAAATCGTTTTAAGGGCACGCATCTTATTACTTCGAAAATAGAGCACCATGCCGTTTTGCATACCGTTAAACAATTAGAAGCAGAAGGGTTTTCTGTTACCTATCTTGATGTAGACCAAGCCGGTAAAGTTTCGACGGAAGCGGTTCGATCAGCGTTAACGGATGAAACGATCTTGGTTTCCATTATGTATGGAAATAATGAGGTAGGCACGTTGCAACCAATTAAAGAAATTGGAGCTCTTCTGCAAAACCATCAAGCTGCTTTTCACACGGACGCCGTCCAAGCTGCAGGGTTAGAAACCATTGATTGCGCGAACCTAGGTGTGGACCTGTTTTCGTTAGCTAGCCATAAAGTAAATGGACCAAAAGGAGTAGGTTGTTTATTTGTATCTAAAAATGTGACGATTGCTCCTTTAACCTATGGAGGAGAACAAGAAAGAAAACGCCGTGCTGGTACGGAGAATGTCGCAGGAATTGTCGGGTTTGCCAAAGCAATGGAACTGGCAAATGAGCAGCGGTCGGAAAATCGGAAGAAATACAAATATTTCCGAGACACTTTTATAGAAATCATGGATGTGCATGGTGTAGAGTATGTTATAAATGGATCAGATGATGGTCTACCACATATTCTTAACGTTAGTTTTAAAGGTGTAAAGACAGAGACGCTTTTAATGAAACTGGACTTAATTGGAATTGTGGCCTCAGGTGGATCAGCTTGCACAGCTGGAACCCTCGTCCCATCACATGTTATTGAAGCCATGTATGGTGTTGAGAGTCGGAGAGTGTCAGAGGCCATTCGATTTAGCTTTGGTTTCACCAACGTAGAATCAGAGACTACTGAAGCTTTTAAAGAAATCGCTCGGATTGTTCTAGCAGAGCAAAAACGTGAGCAATTTATTGAATAGAATAGATAGTGAGGGAAATGTATGAAAAAACCAGAAGAGACCCGCGTTGTCGTTGGCATGTCAGGTGGCGTTGATTCTTCTGTAACGGCACTTGTATTAAAAGAGCAGGGCTATGATGTCATCGGAATCTTTATGAAAAATTGGGATGATACGAATGACTCGGGCTTTTGCTCGGCAACAGAAGATTATGAGGATGTGGAGCGTGTTGCAGAACAACTCGGTATCCCTTATTACTCGGTGAATTTTGAAAAAGAATATTGGGACAAAGTGTTCACGTACTTTTTAGATGAGTACAAGTCCGGTCGAACACCAAATCCTGATGTAATGTGCAACAAGGAAATTAAGTTTAAAGCATTTTTAAACCATGCTGTTTCGTTAGGCGCAGACTATGTTGCAACGGGACATTACGCGCAAATCCTTTATAAAGATGATGAATATCAACTGATAAAAGGTGTAGATACAAACAAAGACCAAACGTATTTTTTAAATGCGTTAAGTCAAAAGCAGTTGTCAAAAGTAATGTTTCCACTTGGTCATATGCAGAAAGCGGAAGTGCGGAAGAAAGCGGAAGAAGCTGGACTTGCTACGGCTAAGAAAAAAGACAGTACGGGCATTTGTTTTATCGGGGAACGTGACTTTAAAGAATTTCTTCAAACCTTTATTCCAGCTCAACCGGGAAAAATGGAAACCGTTGACGGAGAAGTGAAAGGAAATCATGATGGGCTAATGTATTATACACTAGGTCAAAGACAAGGTCTTGGCATTGGTGGTGCAGGAGAGCCTTGGTTTGTTGTTGATAAAGATTTAGAGCGAAACGTGCTTATTGTTGGACAAGGGTTTCATCATGAAGGGCTTTATTCTTCAGGTTTGAAAGCTGAAGGAATGAACTGGATACTTAATCAACCGTTTGATTCTGCGTTTACGTGTAAAGCAAAATTCCGCTATCGACAAGACGATCAGTTGGTTACTGTTACGCCAAAAGAAAATGGCCGAGCAGAAATTCAATTTCATGAAAAACAACGAGCGGTTACACCTGGACAAGCGGTCGTTTTATATGATCAAGACCGTTGCCTTGGTGGGGGTACAATTGATGAAGTCATACGGGAAAACGTCTAAAGGCGTTTTCCTTTTTTCTAGGAGGTTATAATATGGATTTAAAAACAGGTATTAGCTTAATGAAAGAATCGAATTATGAGGACGCAGCGAAAGTATTCTCTGGTTACATTGAAAGCAACCCATCAGAGCCAGAAGGCTATATCAATATGGCGAACTTGCTTAGTATTTTGGGAGATCGTGACCGCGCGATTTTATTTAATGAGCGTGCAATCGAACTTGATCCAGATTCAAGTGCCCCATACTACGGGTTAGGTGTTCTTGCATATCAAGAAGATCAATTTCAAAAAGCAATTGAATGGTTTTTAACGGCTCAACAAAAGGGGTTACATGATGCAGATCTATTCTATATGCTAGGCATGAGCCACTATCAGCTTCAATCATTTGCCCACGCACAGGCGAACTTAAGCTATGCCCATGAATTAAACAAAGAAGACGTTGAGATTGCTTTTCAATACGGACTTTGTTTGGCGCAACAAGAGCAACTAGAGGCGGCACAACAATTATTTATTGACGTGATTAAGCAAGATGCTACACATGCCGATGCGTATTATAATTTAGGTGTGATTTATGTTTCAAATGAAGCGATTGATGAAGCACTAAAATGTTTTGATTTAGCGCTTAACAATCAAGAAGATCACTTATTAGCGGGAAATGCAAAACGAGTCATTGAAGATGCATTAAACAGAGGGTGAGTGTGCGTTTATGGATGTTGAAGAAACCGAAAGATACATGAAAGGACAAGTCACTCATGTCTTGTTTCGAAATGAAGAAAACGACTATACCGTAGCAACGGTGAAAATTGAGAAGACAAATGAACAAATTGAAGCGAAAAAAACAACCATTGTCGGACATTTACCAGAGCTGGAGTTAGAAGAAACGTATTCATTCTTCGGTCAAGTTACTGAACACCCTCGATTTGGCACACAATATAAAGTGGAAACATTTAAAAGAGAAATGCCGAAAACGAAAAATGGTATTATTAAATTTTTATCAAGTGATCGTTTTCCTGGGATTGGTGTAAAGACGGCAGAGTCAATTGTAAATCAACTAGGGGAGCGGGCAATCTCATTAATTATTAACGATCGTAACGTTTTAGAGCAAGTGCCTAAGCTGAAAAAAGACCACGCTGAAATTCTGCATCAACGCTTACTTGAACATCAAGGTGCAGAACAAGTCATTATCCAATTGTCGCAATATGGATTTGGAACAGAGTTATCCATGAATGTTTACCGTGCCTACAAGCTTCAAGCTTTAGATATTATTCGAACCAATCCATATTTACTCATTAAAGATGTAGAAGGTGTAGGTTTCAGACGCGCAGACCAATTAGGAGCAGCCATTGGTTTAAAAGGCGACCACCCGGAAAGAATACGAGCGGGTATCCTCTATCTTATAAATGAACTAAGTGTTCAAGACGGGCATCTATATTTATATCATGCCCCATTTGTTGAAGAAGTAAGTAAGCTGTTAACAACTCCAAATGACCCTGTTAGCCCTGAAGCTGTTCACGAGGGTCTCATTCAAATGGATGAAGAAGGCTTTGTTATTACAGAACAAGATCGAGTTTATATGAAGTCACTTTTTTATGCAGAGCGTGGTATTGCGCAAAATATAATGAGGATCAAATCGTATGAACTGAAATCAGAGTTCACACAAGCTGATATGGAAAAAACGTTAGGACAGCTGGAAGAAGATCACAACGTAACGTATTCTGTTTTGCAAAAAGAAGCGATTGAGACCGCTTTACATTCACCTATTATGCTGTTAACAGGTGGTCCGGGTACAGGGAAAACGACTGTTATAAAAGGAATTGTGGGAGCCTATGCCCGCTTGCATGGAGTGAATCTCGATCAACAAACAGGTGCAGACAAAGATGCGCGTACGGCTCCGCTTAAGTTGGCTGCTCCAACTGGTCGCGCCGCTAAGCGTATGGCAGAAGCGACTGAGTTACCTGCTGGTACGATTCACAGTTTGCTTGGTTGGAAAGGAAATGCCACGGGTTTTGAAAAAGGCGACCACGATCAATTAGAAGGCGAACTTTTGATAGTCGATGAAATGTCAATGGTGGACGCGTGGGTGGCCAATCAGCTGTTTAAAGCGATTCCTAAAGGCATGCAAGTTATTCTCGTTGGAGATGAAAACCAATTGCCATCTGTAGGACCTGGTCAAGTGTTAAAAGACTTACTGGATGCAAACGTCATCCCGACTGTTCAACTGAATGAAATTTATCGACAAGCGGAAGGATCCTCCATCATTGAGCTAGCTCATTCCATGAAAGATGGCCATCTTCCTAACGATCTTACAGCCAAAAAGCCTGACTTGCGATTTTTTTCTTGTCATACGAACCAAGTAAAGCAAGCTGTTTGGCAAATTTGCGAAAATGCAGTAAACAAAGGATATAGCTCTCGAGAAATACAGGTTTTAGCACCGATCTACCGTGGTGGTGCTGGAATTATTGAACTAAATACGATGCTTCAGACGTTATTTAATCCTGCAAAAGAAGAACGTCGTGAAATTCCATTTGGAGACGTTATTTTTCGAAAAGGAGATATGGTGCTTCAGCTCGTTAATAACACGGAAGAAAATGTGTTTAATGGGGACAGAGGAGAGATTGTCGCAATCCTTTATGCAAAAGAGACGACAGAGAAAAAGGATCAGCTTGTTGTGTCTTTTGACGGTTTAGAAGTGGTCTATGAGAAAAAAGATTTTGGCCAGTTAACACATGCATATTGTTCATCGATTCACAAAGCGCAAGGTAGTGAATTTCCAATCGTTGTTATGCCAGTTGTAGGGAATTATCAACGCATGTTAAGAAGAAATTTACTTTATACAGGCATTACAAGAGCAAAGCAGTTTTTACTTTTATGTGGGGATTTAAAAACATTTGAACACGCGATTCATAAGCATAATGATGGTCGACAATCGAAGTTAAAAGAACGTCTGCAGGAACGCATGCACTAGCTGGTAACCATCTCCGCGGATAGGATAGTGGGATATACATACATTATAACTGTTCGGAGAGGTGGTGCAGCTTTTGCGAACGATGCAGGCAATGATTGGACTCCCGCTTGTGTCCGTAGAGACTGGTTATGAAATCGGTCAAATTAGTGATGGATACATGAAGAACGGTCGAATGGTTGGGTTTATGGTGAAAAAAAACCACGCACTTTTACATCATCATGGATTTCTGCCATTTGAGTCGATTCAGCATATCGGTGAGCAGGCGATCATGGTACAAGACATTTCAAAAGTAGAGAAGCTTCTAGAAGAACACAAACACTATGATCCAATTTGGACAAGTCGAAAAAAATTTAGAGGTAAACCTTTGTTATCTACTGAAGGCGAAATGCTTGGTTTGGCAGAAGATGTATATTTTTCTATGGAAGTGGGCACCATCGTAGGGTACGAAGTGACAGATGGCTGGTTATCCGACATTAAAGAAGGACGCAAAGTGGTGAAGGGCCACGATCTTCTTCTTTGTAAGGAAAGGGCGATCTTGTCTCTGTAGAGGAGGCACCTATCTTGCATTGTCCAAATTGTAATTTAAAAGACATAGGAAAAATTGGAACCAACCAGTATTATTGCTGGAATTGCTTCATTGAAATGAGTCTCGTTAAAGGAACATTAATGCTTCACCAAGTAGAGGAAGATGGATCATTAAGCTCACTTGATGATTTGTTTGAAGAAGAAGAAAGACGAATAGATTTATAAAGAATCGAGGTGAATCGATCATGCGTAAATCCATTGCACCATTAATGGTGATTGGTCTTGGAGCTGCTTGGTACTCAACAATGAATGACAAAAAAACCAAAAAGAAAGTCTACAATTTCTTTGAACCGCTTATGGAAGCCGATAAAAAAATAATGAACGCGAAAACGTGGAAAAAAACAAAGAAAAAAGTAAAGAAGATGTTTCATTAATATCTTCACCTTCGAAGGCTGTGGAAAACGCCAACATGCGCAACGTTAACATGGATGAACGACATCCATGTTTTTTTTGGTTAATTTCGGATTATTTGCACACGCTATTCAAAGGGGTGTGATAAAAGATGAAGCGAGAGATGTACATAACGGATTTAGTGAAGTGGTCAAAATGGCTCGTCATATTAGTGTTTGTTTTATTGCTTTTGTATGCGCTCAGTCATCTGGCTCCGCTATTTCAAATCATTCAACCGTTGATTTGGCCCATACTTGTTGCGATATTGCTCGCTTATTTATTACACCCTGTAGTTGAGAAAGCTGTTCACTTGGGCGTTAATCGAACGTTGGCTACGGTATTATTGTTTTTAGTCTTTCTTGTTATGATGACTACCTTATTATTTATCGGCATCCCGATTATGTCACGACAAGTTCAAGAAGCTGTTCAAGTGTTGCCAGAACATTTGGCCTCTATAAAAGGGATGGTATTTGAATTTCAAGAACAAACAGAACGGTTACCAGATCCGTTGCAAGATCATGTTACGGACTGGTCTTCAAAGATGGAACAGTTTGTTGAGTCAAGTTTGGATCAAGTAGAAAGTGTAATTGTTAAAGTCATTCAAATGAGCATTTTATGGGTTGTTGTACCGTTTCTTGTTTTTTACTTATTAAAAGATTTTGCGCTTTTGCAGCGTGTCGGTTTTTACATCACACCCAAAAAAAGCCGCGAAAAGGTGCGGCTTTACCTTAAAGATGTCGATAAAACATTTGGCTCATATTTGCGAGGGCAGTTGCTCGTCGCGGTTTGTGTTGGTGGACTAGCGACCATTGCACTTTGGATTTTAGGTGTTCCTTATGCGCTACTGTTAGGATTGTTTATTGGTGCGACCGATTTAATCCCATATTTTGGCGCATTCATTGGCGCGGTGCCGGCTGTAGGTTCAGCCTTACTTGATTCGCCTCAACTAGCTTTGTTTACCGTAATTAGTATCTTCGTGATTCAACAAATCGAAGGCAATGTGTTATCACCTTTAATTGTTGGCAAAACGGTTCACTTGCATCCGATCTTGATTATTTTAGCTCTATTAGTCGGGGTTGAAGTAGGGGGCGTCATAGGACTTTTAGTCGCTGTACCCATTACAGCGATTGCGAAAGTAACCATCCTTCATATCCGAAATTACCTTAAAGGTGAAGTGGAGATGAATTGACTTTTAAAGGCTTGCGCGCTATAATTTTCGTGAATAAAGAAACGTATATGTACATGATGAAATACAATGAAAGAACGAGTACGCATAAGCCCGTTTTTAGAGAGATGCTTTCTAGGCTGAGAAAAGCATTAACGAAGAGATGCGGAATGCTATTCTGGAGTAGCGAGCTAATCGCCGTATCCTGCGTTAAGGGGCTTAAGTGATAACAGTTACGTTTGTTATAATTAAGGGTGGTACCGCGTGAAAAAGACAATCTCGTCCCTTTATTGGGAAGGGGTTTTTTTATTTGTTTTCTATACATAAGGAGGATGAGTCTAATGAAGCACTTAACATCGGCTGAAGTTCGACAAATGTTTATTGATTTCTTTAAAGAGAAAGGCCATTCTGTTGAGCCAAGTGCATCTCTAGTCCCGTTTGAAGATCCAAGTTTATTATGGATTAACAGTGGCGTGGCAACGTTAAAAAAATACTTTGATGGTCGTGTGATCCCGGATAATCCTCGGATTGTCATTGCGCAAAAATCGATTCGGACAAATGATATTGAAATCGTTGGGAAAACGGCTCGTCACCACACATTTTTTGAAATGCTTGGGAATTTTTCAATTGGCGAATATTTTAAAGAAGATGCGATTGTATGGAGCTGGGAGTTTCTAACAAGCGAAAAATGGATTGGCTTTGATGAAGAAAAGCTATCTGTTACGGTCCATCCAGAGGATCATGAAGCGTACGATTTATGGATTGAAAAAGTGGGCGTACCGGAAGAACGCATTATTCGTTTAGAAGGGAATTTCTGGGACATCGGAGAAGGGCCGAGTGGTCCAAACTCTGAAATCTTCTATGATCGTGGTCCTGATTATGGCAATGATCCTAAGGACCCTGAATTGTATCCAGGTGGCGAGAATGAACGTTATTTAGAAATTTGGAACTTGGTTTTCTCTCAATTTAATCACAACGCAGACGACACCTATACGCCCCTTCCAAAGAAAAATATTGATACAGGAATGGGCTTAGAGCGGATGGTATCCGTTATTCAAGATGCAAAAACAAATTTTGATACAGATCTCTTTTTACCAATCATAAAAGAAACGGAAAAACTTGCTAATGCAACGTACAATACGGGAAATGAAGCGGCAGATACAGCCTTCAAAGTCGTTGTTGACCATATCCGCACAGTTGCATTTGCCATTGGAGATGGGGCGCTTCCTTCAAATGAAGGAAGAGGATATGTCTTACGTCGTTTATTAAGACGAGCAGTGCGATTTGCGAAAACGATTGGGATTGAAAAGCCATTTATGTTTAATCTCGTTCCTGTTGTCGGTCAGATAATGGAAGACTTTTACCCAGAGGTTACCCAGAAAAAAGACTTTATTCAGCGAGTGATTCGCACAGAAGAAGAACGTTTTCATGAGACGCTACATGAAGGCTTAACGATTTTAAACGACATCATGAAAAAAGCAAAAGCAAACAATGAGCAAGTAATCGCTGGTTCAGATGTGTTTCGTCTTTATGATACATATGGCTTTCCGGTTGATTTGACGGAAGAATATGTAGAAGAAGAAGGCTTAACGATCCACCGGGAAGAATTTGAAAAAGAGATGGAAGCTCAACGAAATCGTGCTCGCGCAGCTAGACAAGAAACAGCTTCTATGGGTGTGCAAGAAGACATATTCGGTGATTTAAAAACGCCAAGTATGTTTGTTGGCTATGAGCATACAGAAACAAGTGCAACCATTAGCGTCATTGTAAAAGAAAAAGATTCTGTTGATCAGGCTAAAGAAGGGGATACGGTTTCCATTATTCTTGCGGAAACACCGTTCTACGCTGAAAGTGGTGGACAAGTTGCCGATCAAGGGGTGATTTATACCGAAAACGGTCAAGGGCGTGTTCAAGATGTGAAAAAAGCTCCTAATGGTCAACACCTGCATACGGTTGAAATTGAATCAGGGACGTTACAAGTAGGCGATCAAGTTCAAGCAAGAATTGAAGTGCGTGAACGTCTAGACATCGTAAAAAATCATACAGCAACGCACCTTCTTCACCAAGCGTTAAAAGATGTTTTAGGAGAACACGTTAATCAAGCAGGCTCACTTGTAAATCGTGAACGGCTTCGCTTTGATTTCTCACACTTTGGACAAGTAACACCGAACGAACTCGTTCAAATTGAGCAGCTTGTGAATGAAAAAATTTGGCAAGCACTTCCTGTCGAGATCTCGTTAAAATCATTGGCGCAAGCGAAAGAAATGGGTGCAATGGCCCTCTTTGGTGAAAAATATGGTGATGAAGTCCGTGTTGTTCAGATTGGTGATTACAGTCTTGAGCTATGTGGTGGTATCCATGTGAGTAATTCAGCCGAAATCGGACTGTTTAAGATTATGAGTGAATCTGGTATTGGTGCCGGCGTTCGCCGAATTGAAGCGGTAACGTCAAAAGGCGCGTATGAGTTTATTAACAATCAACTTGCGCTTCTATCTCAATCACAAGAACATTTAAAAGTAAAGCAACTGCGAGATGTGCCTGCACGAATTGAAACACTTCAGCAAGAACTTCGTGAAGCAAATCGAGAAAATGAATCATTAACAGCTAAACTAGCGCAAAAAGAAGCTGGTCAACTGATGGATAAGGCTGTAGATGTAAATGGTATTCAAGTTCTAGCAGAAGCTGTACAAGCAAAAGATATGGAATCTCTTCGCGCGATGGTTGACTCACTGAAAAAAGAAGATCAAAAAGCAGTGATTGTTTTAGGTGCAAAAACAGGAGATAAACTATCTTTTGTAGCGGGCGTAACAAAATTAGCGATGAACGAAGGGTTACACGCTGGAAAGCTTATTAAGGAAGTGGCGAGTCGCACCGGTGGCGGTGGTGGCGGTCGCCCTGATATGGCCCAAGCAGGAGGGAAAGATCCAGCAAAATTGAACGAAGCTCTTGCATATGTAACGGAACATGTGAATTTAATTTCCTAATTGAACCAATCTGTTGTACAATAAAGGCGTTAACGTTTTTAATAAAACCTTCTATGAATAATTAAAAGGGGTGAGAGCAATTGAGTTCAATGGATAATACAATGCAGTTTAACTTTAATGACGACTCCTTTGATAAAGATGTGCGAGAGGTGCTCTTATCTGTTTATGATGCACTAGAGGAAAAAGGCTATAATCCAATTAACCAAATTGTCGGGTACCTCTTATCTGGTGATCCAGCATATATTCCGCGACACAAAGATGCGCGTACGTTAATTCGTAAACTTGAACGAGATGAGCTAATCGAGACATTAGTAAAGTCTTATCTTAAGGAGCAAGGAAAAGCGATCAAATGAAAATACTTGGACTCGATGTTGGCACAAAAACGATAGGCGTAGCGATTAGCGATGCCTTTGGTTGGACAGCCCAAGGTTTAAAAACGATACGAAGAAGCGAGACGAACGAAGTAGACGATTTTAAGCAAATTACTTCTTTAATAGAAGATCATGCGGTGGAAACAGTTGTTGTTGGCTATCCTAAAAATATGGACGGCACAATTGGCGCTAGTGGAGAACGAAGCGAACAGTTTGTTGAACAACTATCACAACATGTCTCAATAAAGATTGATCTTTGGGATGAACGTTTAACAACAATGGCGGCAGAGCGTGTTTTAGTTGATGCTGACGTAAGCCGTAAGAAGCGAAAAAAAGTGATTGATCAAATGGCTGCAAGTTTAATCTTGCAAGGCTATTTGGATCGTCGCTCGCATTTAAATTAAAAAGGTAGGGATTTAGAATGGCACAAGAAGAAAAAGAGCGTTTTGTTATTCCAGACGAAGAAGGTACAGAGCATTTATTTGACGAACTCTTTCGTTTTAGTGTAGATGAAACAAATAAATCATATATGGTATTAGTACCTGTCGGAGAAGAAGAGGAAGATGAGGATGAAATTGAAGTCTTTGCTTTCCGCTACGAAGATCGTGAAGACGAAGAAAATGATATTGCTTTTTTCCCAGTTGAAACAGATGAAGAATGGGAAATGATCGAAGAAATGCTAAATACATTTACTGAAGAAGAAGAAGAAGAGTAAATGGCTGATAACCCGTGCAATGATCTGCACGGGTTACTATGTATGTTATGCTGAACATTGCCCATTTTTTTATACAACAAATAAAGCACTTATTGTATAATGGGACAGGTGAGGAGGCAATTAATGGCAAAAGATAAGAACCATAACGCAAATGACGAATATCAAGAACGTGCATCGCAAGCAAAGACAGTTCGGAAAATTGTCTTAATTAGCTTATCGGCTTTTTTTGTCGTTCTGATTGCCGTTATAATAGGCGGATATACGTATGTTGCGAATGCGCTTAAGCCTGTTGACTCAGAAGATGAAGGTCGTGAAATTGATGTGAACATACCAGTGAATACATCGACTTCACAAATTGCAGAGATTCTTGAGGATGAAGGGGTTATCCGCAACGCAACGTTCTTCCGCTACTATACAAGATACAAAAACGAATCAGGGTTTCAAGCTGGAACATATTCGCTACATACAGCGATGGATACAGATGAAATTATTGAGGAATTAAAAGACGGTCACGTTGTCGCGGAGGCTGCTTCTACCATTGTGATTCCGGAAGGGTTAACGTTAAACACACTTACGGAACGGTTAAGTGAATTTACCGGAGAAAGCCAAGATGATATTTTTGCCTTTATTGATGATGAAGCGTTTGTCCAATCGTTAATCGATGAGTACGAGATGCTAACAGACGAAATACTGGATGAAGATATTCATCATCCATTAGAAGGCTATCTTTTTCCAGCAAGCTATCAGTTTGAAGAAGAACAGCCCAGTATTGAAAAAGTTGTTCGAACGATGCTTGATCAAATGCAGGTTGTGTATGATCAACGACAAGGGATCGTGAATGGGAGTGACTATACATTTCATGAACTCTTAACGATGGGTTCCATTGTCGAACGTGAAGCTCGAGAAAGAGAAGATCGTTTTACAATTGCTGGAGTCTTGCATAATCGCTTAAATGAAGGTATGATGCTACAAGTAGATCCTACGGTTGCCTACGCGCAAGGGGAACATATTTATATGACCACTTATGATGATTTAGAGGTAGATTCACCTTATAACACGTATCAGCATACAGGTTTGCCGCCAGGTCCAATTTCTACGGTTCGTGAAGAATCACTTGTTGCTTCAGCGGATCCAAATAGTACAGATTATCTTTATTTCTATGCTCGTTATAACGGCGAGATTATTTATAATGAAGACTATGATGATCACTTGGAAGCGAGAGATACGTATCGTCATGAATGGCAAGAAGCAGTTGAAGATACTGAATAAAGTGAGCATAGGGAGTATCTTGCTCCCATGCTTTTTTCATAAAAGGATGTTATGAAATTAAATGATAAATGAAGAAATTAGCGCATATGTAGAATCATTAGCCCCTCCAAAACATTCACTATTACTAGAAATGGAACAACTAGCGATACGTGAGCACGTACCGATTATGGATGGACTGTCTTTAAATACAATGCTTGCTATCTTACGTGTTAAGCAGCCGAAGCAAATACTTGAAATCGGCACCGCGATTGGATATTCTGCTATTCGATTAGCGGAAGCGCTTCCCTCTACGACGATTGTGACGCTGGAGCGTGATGAGTATCGCTATGAACAGGCAAAAAGGTTTATTGAACGAGCTAATTTAACAGAGCGAATTATTCCTTATCTAGTTGATGCAGAGCATGCAGTGGACCTTGTTTCTAAGCATGGTTCGTTTGATAGCATGTTTATTGATGCAGCAAAAGGAAAATATCAATTGTTTTTTGAGCAATATGAGCCTTTTTTGAGTGAAGATGGGGTAATGATTAGTGATAATATTTTATTCAGAGGTCTCGTAGCAAGAGCAGACATTACGAAGGAACCAAAGCGAATTCAAAAGCTAGTTGAGAAAATAAAACGATACAATGAATGGCTTAGCCATCATCCGAATTTTCATACGTCTATTGTACCAGTCGGGGACGGCATAGCATGTAGTACGAGAATAAAGAGGGAAGAACATGACACTCAATCAAAATAGGCCCGTTATTATTGGGGTAGCTGGTGGAACAGGGTCTGGGAAAACGACCGTTGCCAAAGAAATTTTTAGTCAATTTAACCAATCGTCCATTGTGTTAATCGAACAAGACGCTTACTATAAAAACCAAGATCATTTAGAGTTTGAGGAACGTCTCCAAACCAACTATGATCATCCATTTGCGTTTGACAATGAGTTGCTTTATGCCCACTTGATGCAGCTTGTGGATCGTTCACCAATTTTTAAACCTTCTTATGATTATGCTCAGCATACCCGTGCGCAAGAAGTAGTGAAAATTGAGCCGAAAGACGTTATTATTCTGGAAGGAATTTTGATCCTTGAAGATGAACGCTTGCGTAGCATGATGGATATAAAAGTATTCGTAGACACAGATGCGGACATTCGAATCATGAGACGACTTTTGCGCGATACAAAAGAGAGAGGTCGTACCATTGAATCAGTCATTGATCAGTACACAACTGTTGTACGACCTATGCATTTGCAGTTCATTGAACCAACAAAGCGTTATGCGGATGTCATTATTCCTGAAGGTGGGGAAAACAAAGTCGCGATTGATTTAATGGCGACAAAAATTAGAACCGTCATACAACAGAAACAAGACCCGATTCAATAACGTTATCTTTTATTAACTATGAGGAGTGAACAAACAATGGCAGAAGAGAAAAAGCATTATATGACAGAAGAGGGAAAAAAGAAACTAGAAGATGAGCTACAACATTTAATTACAACACGCCGAAAAGAAGTGGTAGAGCGTATAAAAGTGGCACGTAGTTTTGGAGATTTATCCGAGAACTCTGAGTACGATTCAGCCAAAGAAGATCAAGCATTTGTTGAAGGCCGCATTGCACAACTAGAAAAAATGATTCGTAATGCTGTTATGATCGAAAATGAAAAAACAGATAGTAATGTCGTTTCATTAGGAAAGACTGTTCGCCTGATTGAATTACCAGATGGCGATGAAGAAGAGTATACGATTGTAGGCTCTGCTGAATCAGATCCAATTGAAGGAAGGATCTCGAACGACTCACCTATGGCACAAAGTTTAATTGGTAAAACGGTGAAGGACAAAGTCACGGTTAATACACCAGCGGGCGAAATGGAAGTTGAAATTCTAGAAATTCGCTAATAGTAAAAAAGTCTCCTTTTTGTGTCTAGAAGGAGACTTTTTTCACTTGATGTATGATTCATGTTGCGGTTTAATAAGAACGAGCTATAATGGAGTTAGAGTTAGGAGGAATGTAGAGCCATGGGACAACGTTATGAAAACCGAAAAGATAAACGCAAAAACCGCATACTGAATGTTGCGATTACCATTGTTGTCGTCCTTATCCTCTTTTTTGGAGGCACACTAGTGTTTAATATGATGAATCAACCTGAGACTGCTACTGAAGAGAGCAGTGAAAGTGTAGAGCCAGACTCAGACACAAGCGATGAAAGCAACGACGAAGAAGCAAATCCAGAAGAAGATGAAAATGAAACAGCAGATAGTGCCAATGAAGAAGAGGGCACAGAGGAAGATGACGCTACAGAAGATGATGAGGCAACTGAAGAAGATGAAAGTGAACAAGCCGAAAATGTTGGAGATGTATTACCAACTGAACAAACAAATCCAACACCAAATAACTTCGGTGGTCAAAACTGGAATGAAATGGAACAAGCTGCTTTCAATGCAACCGGCTTGACTAGCAGTACCAGCGACACAATTTGGATTGGAAACGGTGGTTCGACATCAAGTGCTGTCGTCACGCTACTCGATAAGGGTACAGGGCTCTATCACCAAGTTCGATTGCAGTGGGTAGAAGAACCAGAACAAGGGTGGCAAATTGAATCGGTTGAGCAATTTGAAAACAATCCAACCTAATAATTGTGAAAGCCTAGTGGCGCATCGTTACTGACGTCGCTAGGTTTTTTTGTTATGTGCATACATTTTTAATGAAACACGCTGATGCAATGTGTATACTAGTTGAGGAAGCTATTTGTTGTAGAAAGGATGAACAGAATGAAAATCGGAATTATTGGTGCAATGGAAGAAGAGGTTGAGCATTTACGTAAACAAATGATGCAAGCTACCGTAACCGTTGTCGCGAACTGTGAATTTACAGACGGCATCATAAATGGGACAAACGTCATTTTAACAAAATGTGGCATTGGTAAAGTGAATGCGGCTCTAGCGACGTCTCTATTAAACGATCGTTATCAGCCTGATTATGTCATTAATACAGGTGTTGCTGGCGGATTGAACGCTTCAATGTCTGTAGGAGACTTAGTGATTTCAACAGAAGTGCGCCATCATGATGTTGATGCAACTGTTTTTGGTTATGAACATGGTCAAGTTCCAGGTATGGTGCCCGCTTATTTACCAGACCCAGCGCTAATCGCGGTGGCTAAAAAAGCAGCTGAAAAAGTTGGGTTTCATTCGGAAGAGGGATTAGTTGTAACAGGCGATTCTTTTATGGATGACGAAGAAAGAGTGAATGCAGTTAAAGCGCTATTTCCTACAGCCTTTTGTGCAGAAATGGAAGCGGCTGCCATTGCTCAAGTGTGCCATCAATATCAAACGCCTTTTGTGATTATTCGTGCGTTATCCGATGTGGCTGGGCAAGATGCAAAAATGTCATACGATACCTTCTTGGAGAAATCAGCTGTGAACTCTGCTAAACAAGTTCTGTTTATGATCGATGCGTTAAGTTAACAGTTCTTGCCAATGGAGGGAATGATTTTGACGATCGTTTCTTTTGCTTATCTGGTATGATAAACAAAAAGGGGGAAACGGTGTGGATCAAAAAGATAAACTTCAATATGCGCAAAAAGACTATCATGCCTTTTGTCTCGTCTTTTTAGGAATTGGTTTCTTTTTAACCATTGGTTTATGGCTTCCCGAGCCACATCGTGTAGAAACATCGGTTCCTCTTGCGATTATTTTAGGCGTATGCTTGCTTTCTTCAAGCTGTTGTTATGGCTTATCTTGGTTAGCCAATGTGAAGTTGCAACGATTAAATAATGAGTAATAAAAAAACGGCCTTACCAACTTGGAGGAAGGTCGTTTTTATCGTTTCATGTGACTAATAAACTCCTGCAAAATGCGTGCGGTTAGACCCCAAACCATATGGTTCTCATAGCGATAAAAATATTCGGCAGTGCTGTATTGTTTTTCGCGATAAGCACGTGGATTTGCAATTCGATCGATTGGAAAATTTGCGCCAGGCGAGATGGTCACATCGACATAGCCCACTTCAGGTTCGTGGGAAAGCAAATAGGAAACAGGAATCGTAAACCAGTCCTCAACTTCATCTTTATTTGGCTGGATGTGATCAATCGAGTGTACGTACGCAATAAAAGGATGAATAAGCCCGCGCCTTGGCGACTCAATCTTACTCATAGGAGCAAGGACGTTCACATCTTTTTCAGGTATGCCAAATTCTTCATAGAATTCTCTGAGAGCCGCCTCTTGCGGATTTTCGTCACTCTGGTCAATTCTCCCACCTGGAAAACAAGTTTCACCAGGTTGAGCGTTTAACGTAAGGGCACGAACTTGAAATAGAACATGAATCTCGCTATTTATTGACACAAGAGGCAGTAAAACCGCCGCATCTCGAGCTACTTTTCTGCTATTTGGCGTGTGCAGCTTTTGTTTAATTTCCTCTAAATTCACGTATAAACGCCTCCATTAAAAATACTGTTAGATCATATTACAATCTTACTGAAACGAAAAGGAACATGCCTTATAGTATGAAGTAAGGAAAGGATATAACCCTTGCTTTCTAATTGTTCTTTCTTGTCTCTCTCCCCAATCGGGCGACCATGATGATCATGGTCGCCATTTTTTTAGTAGATTAATGAGAGGAATTCATCTTTACTAATTGATCCAAAATACGCTTTTAAATCGTCAGCATCAAGAACGTTACTTAGTTCAGTAGCATCATAACGTTTTCCGATCAATTTCGCTTCTAAACTACTAACATCCGCAACCCCAAAGAAATCACCAAAGATTTTACAGTCGCTAATGACGCCTTTTTTTACGTTCAAGCGTAAATCAATCGTGCCGATTGGGAATCGCTTAGATCGCTGTATATCGAAAGAAGGAGACTTTCCATAGTTCCAATCCCAATTACGATAGCGCTCCGCTGATAAAGCATCAATTTCTTTCCACTCAGCTTCTGTTAGCTTATGCTCAGGTACTTCGTCTTCTGTGTCAAAAATATGTTGAATTAGCAGCTTTTTGAACTCGTCCATTGTAACAGGATGTTCAAGAAATTCAGCTATGTTTGCGACACGGCTACGAATGGATTTAATGCCTTTTGATTTTATTTTTTCATCCTTAACGCGAAGAGCAGAGACTACATTTTCAATTTCAGATTGAAGCATTAAGGTCCCGTGGGAAAACATTCTCCCTTTTGTAGTAAATTGAGCATTGCCGGAAATTTTTCTTTCCCCAACTTGAAGATCATTACGTCCACTTAGCTCAGCATCAACACCAAGTTGTTTTAACGCTTGTACAACAGGCTCTGTGAACTTTTTGAAATTATGAAAGGAATCACCGTCATCTTTTGTTATAAAGCTAAAATTCAAATTTCCTAAATCATGATAAACGGCACCACCGCCAGAGAGACGACGAACGACGTGAAGATTGTTGTCGTTCACATAATCGAGATTGATTTCTTCAAATGTATTTTGATTTTTCCCGATAATAATCGAGGGTTCATTAATATAAAACAGTAGGTACGTTTCATTGGCATCGAGGTTTTTTAAGGCCCATTCCTCAATGGCTAAATTAATTCGTGGATCGGTAATATTGGCATTGTCGATAAACTTCATTTCTAGAAACTCCTTTCAATACTTGTACATCTCTTAGTATACTCATTTTAAAAGGGTAAATCGAGTAATTCGGTTTTAGTTATTAGGTGGCAACTCGCTTCACTGAATAAATTCAAAAAAGACAAAGGAAATTTAATTCCCTTTGCCACGACTGTGCTTATAAAATTCATGAAACAGCTTCATTAATGCGCGTTTCTCAATCCGTGATACATAACTTCGTGAAATGTTTAGTTCTTTTGCTATTTCTCGCTGGGTCCGCTCTTCTTCCATATTTAAGCCGAACCGGCCAATGACCACTTCCTTTTCACGCTCATCAAGAACATGAATGTACTCATAGATCTGCTTTTTTTCCATCTCAGCTTGTAAAATGTCGACGATATCGTCAGCATCTTCTTGTAAAATATCGATAAGACTAATTTCATTTCCTTCCTTATCGGTACCAATTGGATCGTGAAGGGATACATCTTTTTTCACTTTCTTAAGAGCTCTTAAGTGCATGAGAATCTCGTTTTCTATACATCGCGCCGCGTACGTAGCTAATTTTGTGCCTTTACCATCAGAGTAGCTTTCAATTGCTTTAATTAAGCCAATCGTCCCAATGGAAATAAGGTCTTCTGAATCTTCCCGTGTATTTTCAAATTTCTTGACGATATGAGCGACGAGTCGTAAATTATGCTCGATTAGAAGGTTTCTTGCGTCTTGATCTCCTTGAGCAGCAAGTTGTAAGTATTTTTTTTCATCATCTTTGTTCAAAGGTTGAGGAAAAGCATTGTTTTTAACATAAGATACAAAAACGACGACTTCTTTCATAAAAAAAGAAATGGCGGCTAAAATTCCCGACATATGTTCACCTCCTCCATATACCTATGCAGCCTTAGGCATGTTTGTGTCTGTACATAAAAAATACACGACTCAAGTGAAGCATCTGCTAATAAGGAAGAGTCACAATTGCTTCCTGCGTTTAAATTTGGTAGGTTGGATGAGTGAATCTTTTTTTGGAACAATGAAACAATGATGCGATGATTTTTAGACAAATAAATGGGTGGGGGGAAAGTCAATGGAGTTATTATCTCATTGTCATATCGCTTTAACAGCTTCTCGTAAAGTAGAGGAAATGCAGGAATTAATAAGAAAACAAGGGGGGACGAGCGAGGTTCGATCGATGCAAGGAACAGTAACGGAGGATGAAGCGATTATCAAGGAGATGATACTTAGCAGTTTGCACACTCATCATGATTGGTTTGTCTTCACTACTGGAATTGGACTGCAAACCTTTTTAACTCATGCTGAGCAGTTAGGTGTTAAAGAAGCTTTTATAGATAAGTTGAGACAAGCACGCATAGCTGTAAGAGGGTATAAAGCCATCGCCGCTTTGAAGAAAGAACAAATTCCTTATGAGGTTGCGTCAGAGGATGGTACAACAAAGGGCTTACTACATAAACTAGATTTTATCGATTTCAACGACCAAAAAGTGATTGTTCAACTGTATGGAATTGCTTCACCAGAAATGGAAGCATTTTTTGAAAGAAAAGGGGCAATACTTACAACCTGGTTGCCGTATCACCATTATGCGCCTGACGGTAGCGTAGTGGATCATCTTTTAAATGAGCTAATGGTTAAGAAAGTCTATCATGCAATTTGTTTTACTTCTGCTTTACAAGTGAAAGCGCTGTTTAAATATGCGAAGAAACATGGGCGTGAAGAGGATTTAAAGAGCTGTTTTGAAACGGATGTTATCGCAACGGCAGTTGGCAAAGTAACCGCAGAAGCACTAACCGAGTCCGGCGTTATAAGAGTTGTCTTTCCTGAAAAGGAACGAATGGGGGCTATGATCATTCATTTAGGGAAGTATATGGAGCAATATAGATAAAAAGCTTGTTGTCTATTTAGACAACAAGCTTTTTTTAATCTTCTTTTGGTGGTTTATTTGTTTTGTATGTTTTCTTTCTCGCTTTTTTCTCATTTAATTTCTTTGGGCGTTCTTCATTTTTCTTCTGTTTCCGTTCTTCTTTTAACCGCTTTTTTTCCGCACGTTCTTGCTTACTTTTGAACTGGCGTAGTTCAGCAATTTCTCGTAGTAAGCGTCTCTGATTGACTTCCTTTTTCAAATGTTCATGTCTCAACGCCTTAAATAGGGAAATGACCATTAGCAACATAATAATCGAAAAAGGAAATGCAACGACAATCATTGTATTTTGTAATCCTTGTAAACCGCCACTGTATAGCAATACTGCTGCCGTTGTTGACATCAGAATGCCCCACAGAATCTTAATTTTCGTTGGCGGATTGAGGGAGCCGTTAGTAGACTGGCTTCCTAAAACATGAGTTGCCGAATCGGCAGAAGTAATAAAAAAGACAGCAATTAAGAAAATCGTTATATAAGAAGAAATGGTACTAAACGGCATCGTTTCTAAAACACCGAAAAGGGCTTCTTCCTCTGCTAAGGATGAAATCGCAGCTAATCCTTGTGATTCAATCGAGATTGCTGTGCCCCCTAAAAATGAGAACCAGACAAAGCCTACGATAGGAGGAACGAGTAAAACACCAATCACAAACTCTCTTAACGTTCGCCCTCGTGATACACGAGCAATAAACGTGCCGACATATGGAGACCAAGCCATCCACCATGCCCAATAGAAAAGTGTCCAGGCGTTAATCCATTCACGATGCTCAGAGCTATTTGGCGCAATATTAAAACTTAACTCAGGTAACGATTGTATGTACTGCCCGAGCGTATTTGTAAACAAATTGAGTGAGTAAAGGGAAGCACCGAAAATCATAAAGAATAATAACATAAGCATAACTAAAACCATATTCATGCTACTTAATATTCGAATTCCCTTATCTAAACCGGTACTCGCAGAAATTAAAAACAATACAGTGATAACGATAATTATGACGAGCTGCAAACCAAAACTGTTTGGGAACTCTGTTAAAAACGAAATCCCGCCGTTCATTTGTGCAGCACCAAAGCCTAATGTTGTTGCAATTCCTGATAAAGTCGCAACGATGGCAATAACATCAATCATCTGTCCCCAAAATCCTTTAGGGTTAATGAGCGGAGAAAGAGTGGCACTTATTAAGCCTGGCATATCTTTTCGAAAGTTAAAATAAGCGAGGCAGATTGCTACAATCGCATAAATTGCCCAACCATGAAATCCCCAATGCAAGAAGACATATTTTAGCGATTCTAATGCCGCTTGACCTGTGTTTTCATCTGCTGTAGGTGCTTCAATTGCATAATGGGCAATTGGTTCCGCTGCACCGAAAAACAATAGTCCAACTCCGAGACCAGCACTAAACAAAAAGGCGAACCAAGTTAAATAGCCGTACTCAGGCCGATCATCTTCTTTTCCTAAGCGCAGTTTTCCAAAAGGACTTACAACAAAAAACAAACAAACTAATAAAAAGATCGTAACGACAATCAAATAGTACCAACCAAAAACATCAGCGATAAAATTTCGGACTGTTGCGGTTACAGATTCGAGCTGAGAAGGAAAAATAATACCAATTGCAACAAAGATGATTAAAATTCCCAGTGTCCAATAAAAAACATTTGTCAGTTTACCGACAGGTTTATTCTCCAATGAAATGTCTCCTTACCTAAATATGTATTAAATGGGCATAAGCAGATTATAAAGATCAATTGCTTGTATGTCTAATTTTAATAGAGATTCTATACAAAAAAATGAAAAGACGTATTATTTTGTGAATGGCAGGTTGGTTTTGTAGTGGTCGACATGCTTAGAAATGAAGGTCATCACTGGTAAGGGCTTCAAAAAAGACGATCATTCATTTAGAATAGCGGACAATTTTTCTACAAGTACAGAAACTAGACTCATTCTCACTCCTTCGCATTTTCGCTCACCAATTTTTATATTACTACGAACATTTTTAAGATCGTTGCCGATTGTAAAATTAGCCGTTGTGAAAGGAAGTTGGATTCATGTAGGGTTATTTGCTTAAAAAAAAAATCATGCACCACGAAAATTGGGTTACTCCTTTCAGCTCTATGCATGTCGTCCACACAATCAAAGTATGTGCATCGAGCATACGATTTATAAGCTGTTCATATACAGCAATAAAATAGGAGGAGCTATAAAATGGATTATTTTAATTGCGATAACATTCAACGTTTTTCAAGAACTCCTCGTAATGGAGGAAGTTTTCTACCTGACGCAGGTCCAACCGGTCCAACCGGTCCAGCAGGTCCGACGGGTCCAACAGGTCCCCCAGGTGGAGGAACAGGGATTACGGCTATTACCGGCCCAACCGGCCCGCCAGGTCCAACAGGATCGCCTGGTGCTACAGGTATTGGACTAGATGATATTATTCCATTTAATGAACTGGTACGACCTAGTTTAGTAGCAGGTCAGTTTACCTCATTTAACGGAAGCGTCTATCGAGTGCTAGTCAACGCACCTGCAGGTGTTCCAGGAACATCACCTGAATATGAACTCATCATTGGTGATGGAGGAGCGACAGGAATTACAGGAATTACAGGTCCAACTGGCCCAGCAGGTCCAACAGGATTAGACGGAGCAACTGGTCCAACCGGCCCAGCAGGTCCAACAGGATTAGACGGAGCAACCGGTCCAACTGGCCCAGCAGGTCCAACAGGATTAGATGGAGCAACCGGTCCAACTGGCCCAACAGGTCCAACAGGATTAGACGGAGCAACCGGTCCAACTGGCCCAACAGGTCCAACAGGATTAGACGGAGCAACCGGTCCAACTGGCCCAGCAGGTCCAACAGGATTAGACGGAATCACGGGCCCAACCGGTCCAATTGGTCCAACAGGATTAGATGGAGCAACCGGTCCAACTGGCCCAGCAGGTCCAACAGGGGTAACAGGTGTTGGACTTGATGGTGTTACGCTTTTTGATCCTGCTACCGCTCCAGCATTAACTGCAGGTGAATTGGTATCATTTGAAGGTTCTGTTTATCGCGTCTTAGTAGACGCTCCAACAGGAACACCAGGTGAGTCAGCTGATTTTGAATTAGTCCTTCCTAGTCTTGGTGTAACTGGCCCAGCAGGTCCGACGGGTCCAACCGGTCCAGCAAGCCCTACAGGAGAAGCGCTAACGTCTACGTATGCATTTGGTACGAATGGCGGATCAACAATTGCAGTTGTTCTTGGCGGTACGACGGTTCCAGTTCCTGATAATCAGTTAGCGGCTGGAATAACGGCAACAGGAGATGGATTTACAATTGACACTGCGGGAACGTATAGTATTTCTTATAATGTGAATCTGACAGCTGGACTGTTGCTAGGGTTACGACTTACTGTTAACGGTACACCACTTGCTTCTTCGGAAGTATCTCCAGGTGTAGCTGTTACAAATATTCCAGGAAATGTTGTAGCAGATTTGGCGGCTGGTGATATAATTGAGCTAGAATTATTTGGATTATTAGGCGCTGCTGTATTAGTAGATGGTCAAGGTGCAGCACTAAGAATTGTAAGAATCGCATAATGGTAGAAAAAGGCTTACCGAAACAAGTGGTAGGCTTTTTTCTACTTATTAAAGGTGTTTTAAAGGGGGGTTGAATTGGAGTGAAGGCGATGTGCCCAGTGATTTGTTGGCCCATACCCATGTCCGATATTTAATGAATGTGCGATGGCAGCCGATGTATAGTGCTTTGCTTTTTGCACAGCAGCAAAAACAGGAACACCTTTTGCTAATTCTGCGCTAATCGCGGCAGAAAACGTACATCCTGTACCGTGTGTATGGTTTGTATCCGTTCGTGGTGCGTCAAGAGTATGATAGCCATCATCTGCACTATAGAATACGTCTATAGCATCTCCTTGGAGGCTGCCACCTTTGACAACTGTGTACGTCGCGCCAAGTTCATGAACAATTCGTTTAGCTGCTTTTTTCATATCATCAACGGATTCGATTTTCATTTCAATTAAGTCTTCTGCTTCCGCAATATTTGGTGTAGCGATAGTGGCTAGAGGAACGAGTGTATCTCGCAAAAACGATCGTACATCTTTTTCAAGTAGGGCATCGCCATTCTTAGCCATCATGACTGGATCACAAATGTATGGAACGTTCGTAAGTTTATCGAGTTTATGACTTAAAAGAGCCATCATGTCTTTTTGCGCAATCATGCCTGTTTTAATGGCATGAGGATAAATGTCGTCCAGCACTGCATCTAACTGCAATTCAATCATTTCAATTGGAAGGTGATGAATGCCTCTGACACCCGTTGTGTTTTGTGCCACGATGGATGTTAAGACGGACATGCCATAAACCTCTAGTTCTTGAAACGTTTTAATATCAGCTTGGATTCCCGCTCCACCTGTTGGGTCTGTACCAGCTATTGTGAGTGCACGACGAATTGATTCCATTATATAATCATCCTTTCAACAAAAAAACGACCGCACAGAAAGAGGCGGCCGTTTTTTGAGCAATAGTCATTGCTTTCCACTTCCCTACGCTAGTTTTACCTAGATCAGGTTGAAGAGTTAAAGGTTTCCCTTTTCTCAGCATTCATGCACCCCTAGTGGAATTTATTTTATACAGTTTGTGCAAATCTTATGAGTTGACTGCGTCTTTTAATTGCTTACCAGGCTTGAACGCAGGGTTTTTAGTTGCTGGAATTTCGATTTCTTCTCCTGTTTGCGGGTTGCGTCCTTTTCTTGCTGAACGCTCTCTAACTTCGAAGCTACCAAATCCAACAAGTTGAACTTTCCCTCCGTTTACTAGAGAATCAGTAATACCTTCAAATACAGCGTCAACTGCTTTTGACGCGTCCTTTTTAGAGATTTCTGCTTGCTCGGAAACTGCATTAATCAGATCTGTTTTGTTCATCTGTAAAAACTCCTTTTCTTTACATAGAATAACGTATTATTCTTTTACACGAGAATAATATGTATACTTAAAATCCGCTTTTAAAGCGGGCAGACGTTACTGCCTGCCCTTAATTTACTCATGAATCCTGCTACTGTCAAGCTAAAAGCAGTAATTTTAGCCAGTTAAGCAATAAAAATAGACTTATGAATCAATTTTTGACGATTCATGTTGAAATGAGGCGTTACACTTTCTTTACCCTAATGTTGCTAATCATTAAACCAGATAAACAAATCATAAAAATAACAAAAAATGTTTCGGGTAATTGATCATTAAAAAGTGTTGAAAAGGCCAAGATACACCCTGCGCCTGTAATTGGTAATCCAATAAATTCATTAGGAGAATCTGTAATGTTAAAGCGTGCAAGTCTTAAAGCACCACATAAAATAAAGAGAACAACGGCAAGTCCGCCTACAAAACTTAACGGCATTAATGTGGCTTGTTGGACTAGTAGAGCAGGGGCCACACCAAATGATACGAGGTCACTTAAGGAATCAAGTTGCTTTCCGAGTTCTGACTCAATTTTTAATCGCCTAGCTACCATTCCATCAAAGCGATCAAATAAAGCTGCAAGAGCGATAAATAAAAATCCGTACCAAATACTTCCTTGTAAAATAAACATAATTGCGGTTATCCCAAGGCCTAAATTAATAAGCGTTAATCCATTCGCAATTTGACCTTTAATTTTTTTTCGAGTCGAGACTAATTGATTTAATAAGAACACGTACATTTCACCTCTTTTCGAGTTTATTTACGTGCTATAATACCAAAGTATACCATAAAAAAGCGGGCAATGATGCAAAAAGCATTAAAGGTGATGAGATGAAAAGGAAATTTTTTCAAATGAGTATAGAACTAACAAATCGTCAATGGAGCTCAAAACTGTTAAAACAATTTACGAAATCAAAGCTTAGTAAGCCGTTTATTCCAATGTTTATTAAAACTTATAAGATTAATCATGAAGAAGCATTGTTGCCATATAAAGAGCATGGAAGTTTACATTCGTTTTTTACGAGACAAATTGAAATGAAAAATCGACCTATTAATCAAGAAGAAAAGAGTGTTGTTTCACCAGTTGATGGAAGATGTGAAGAGACAGGAGAAATTAAACAAGATGCCACATTTATTGTGAAGGGGCAACACTATCGCTTAGAAGATATGCTGCAGTCTAAAGATCAAGCGGAGAAATTTGAGGGCGGTACGTATGTCATTCTCTACCTAAGCCCAAGTGACTATCATCGAATTCACAGTCCTTTGAATTGTCGCCTGTCTGCATCTAAAACGTTAGGAAGCCGCTCCTACCCGGTGAATGAGCCTGGATTGAAGTATGGAAGAAAACCTCTTTCGCACAATTATCGAATTGTCAACGACTTGTATCAAGGTACCATTCAATGTGCGATGATTGAAGTAGGCGCAATGAACATTAACTCGATTGTTCGAACAAAAGCAGGGAGTTTATGGGAGAAGGGTGAAGAAGTCGGTTATTTTTCGTTTGGTTCTACGGTTATTTTATTGTTTGAGAAAGATGTATTTTCACTAGCGTTGCATGATAAAAATGTAAAAGTAGGCGAAAAGATTGGTACTTTGCAAGCAAAAAGTAGCCAACCTCTCGTAAAAACAAATGTTCTTTAAGCTTTATGAGTGAGTTTCCTTCATTCATGAAGCTTTTTTTATCGAACTGAGCCGATGTTTATAAAAAAACGGACATAAATCATAATTTATGTCCGTTACTCTACGCTGTACTATTCATTTTTTGCAGGTGATGCTTTCTCATTATCATAATAGGGCTTCATTTCGTCTCTCACCGACTTTTTCGACATAGGGATTCCTATTCGGTAAGCGGATCTAGAAATCAGTAGTGCCGCAACAGGAGTCGTTAAAAAGACGAATAAAATCGTGAGGAGTAATTTGCCGATAAACAGATTATGTTCATACAGAAAATAAACAAATGTTGACGTCATGATTAAAATAACGCTAGCTGTTGCATTTTTTCCAGTTGCATGAAGGCGAGAATAGACATCCGGAAAGCGAATGAGACCTATACCCGCAGAGAGACTAAAAAACGTTCCTACAGATAACAAAATGATGATGATCCATTCAGTCGCGGTCAAATAAATTCCCCCTTTCTAGAAACTTGGCAAGCGCAACAGAGCCAATAAATGCAAGGATTGCAACGACAAGCACAACTTCTGTATAAGCCATTGTATCTTGAAGAATCATTAAAATCCCAACAAAGCCAATTAACATTAAACCTAGTGTATCAAGAGCGGCGATTCGATCTGAATGTGTTGGCCCAATAAAAACACGGATGATGCACAATAAAGCTGCTCCACATTTTATTAATAAGAGCCAGGAGAGGATTGTTTCAAACATTATCTCCGTGTCACCTCCAGTATTCCACGTTCAAATGTATTCTGAACGGAATGGATGATTTCGTCTCTATTACGCGCATCTAGTGCATGAACAAAAATAACATTGGAATCTAGTGAGAATTCAATCGATAGTGTTCCTGGTGTCAATGTCATCATGACAGCGAACATCGTTTTTTCTGTTTCTGTTTCCAGTCGAGTAGGGACCGCGACGATTCCCGGTGCAACGTCCATTTTCGGACTTAATGCCGTTTTCATTACACTCACATTTGCGATGGCTAGCTCTTTCATGAAGATCAACATTAATTTAATAAGTGACCATACGCGAGCAAAGTAAAATTCGTATCCTTTAAACCGAATCAGTACAAGAACAACGAAAAAACCAATCGTATACCCTACGACAAAATCGACGATGGTGAAGCTATTCTGAAACAGCATCCAAACAATGGCAAGAACGACGTTAATTAGTAATTGAAAAGCCATACTGTATCTACTCCTTCAGAACCGATTCGATATATACTGCTGGATCAAGAAGTTCATTCGCAATTATTTCTGTATATGCAAAAAATGGTTCTGCAAAAATACCTAGAATAATCGTTAAAAGAACAAGTGGTGAAATGGCTAATAATGTTGGTGCGATCGATGTATTCGCTTGTTCTTTCGTATGCTGTGGTGCACCCCAGTAGACATTCATGAAAATCTTAATCATGGAAAACAGCGTCAGCATCCCAACAAATAGTGAAAGAAAGACTAAGAAATAACTTGATTCTTCTGCAGCAGCTACAATTAACGGGAATTTACCGAAAAAGCCACTAAGCGGAGGAATTCCAGCGATGGATAAACCAAGTATTAAAAACGACCACGCAAGGGTAGGGTGTGTTTTCAATAAGCCACCCATCTTCTTAAGATCCGTTGTTCCTGTAACCTTTTGAGTCGCTCCTGACATTAAGATTAGGCCGGTTTTAACAATCATGTTATGGGCCAGGAAGTAAACAGCTCCTGCGAGTGCGAGGGCCGTATTTAAGCCAATTCCCATAATCATATAGCCAATCTGACTAATGATATGAAACGATAAAATTCGTTTGTAATCAAATTGTGCGACGGCGCCTAATACGCCGAGCAACATCGTTAAACCACCAAGGACTAACATAATCGTTTGGTGGGTGAAGCCAACATCGAATGTAAAGACAAGTGTATACATCCGGATAATACAGTACACGCCTACTTTTGTAAGCAGTCCACCAAATAAAGCTGTAACGGCTGTTGGAGGGCCGACATAAGAATGTGGCAACCAGAAGTAAAGCGGGAATAGGGCTCCTTTTGTAGCAAAAACTAAGAAAAGAAGAACGGCGATCACTTGAAGTGCGCCAGTTTGTTCCACTTCCGCTACACGCTCTGCCATATGTGCGAAATTTACCGTTCCTAAAACGCCATAAACATAAGCAATTGCGACAAGAAACAACATAGATGAAAATGCGTTAATAACGGCATATTTAAACGTTTCTCTAAGTTGAAACTTCGTGCTCCCTGTTACCATTAAAGCATAAGAAGCGAGTAGCATGACTTCAAAGAAGACAAATAGGTTAAATAAGTCTCCAGTTAAGAACGCGCCATTTACACCAGTTAGTAAGAAAAAGAATAACGGATAAAAGAAATAGCGTTCTCTTCTCTTATCAATGGTTGTAAAGGCAAAGAATAAGCAGGTTGCGCCTACAATACTTGTTAATACGACCATGAAGGCTGCTAAATTGTCCGCAACAATGGCGATTCCAAATGGAGCCTCCCAGCCACCTAATCCAATGGAAAGTGGACCATCTGTATAAACAAGCCAAGCAATGTACAAAGATATCCCAACGAGCGAAATAGCTGTAATCGAGCTAATCACTCGTTGAAGAAGGTGTTTCTTCGCTAATAAAATTAACAACGTTCCCATTATAAAAGGGACAATAATCGGCAGCATCACAATATTATTCATCTTCAGAACCCCTCAACTTATCAAGATCTTCCGTTTTGTTGACTTTATAGGTTCGATAGGCAAGAACAACAAGAAATGCTGTAATACCAAAACTAATAACAATCGCCGTCAGAATCATGGCCTGTGGCAAAGGATCTGTTGCCTCGCTACCTGAAATATCGACAAGTGGTGGTACACCTTGTCTTAAACCAGCCATTGTTAAGAGAAGCATATGAGCGCCATGTGAAATAAGCATGATGCCGATAATAACCTTTAGTAAACTTCTGCAAAGGATAAAGTAGGTTCCAACTGCAAAAAGAACGCCGATGGCAATAAACATTAAAAGTTCCATAGTTATTCATCCTCCGCAATTGTTACTGTTGCCGCCATTGCCATACCTACAACGACGAGGTAGATGCCAAAATCAAACGGGACCGCGGTTGTTAACTCAACTTCCCCAAAGAAGGGGAGGTCAAAGTAATCAAAGTATTGAGTGAACATTGCATCGCCAAACACCGGACCAATTAAACCAACAAAAAGGGAAACGAACAAGCCTGTTGCCAAAATTCCAGGGTATGAAAAGCGGATGATTCGGTTTGCTACCCGTCTGTCAAAAATGACATAAATTAAAATAAACGCACTTGCTGTCATTAGTCCCCCAATAAAACCGCCACCAGGGTTGTTATGTCCAGCAAAAAACAAATAGAAGGAAAACGCAACGAGAAAATAAATGGTAATGGTAATTAAAATCCGTTGCATGACGTCATGGGATTTTGAATACTTCACACGTCTTCGCCTCCTTTAAATCGTAATTTCACCATCATAAGAATCGCTAGGGCTACGATGGCAAGGACGAGTACTTCTAAAATGGTATCAAGTCCACGGAAGTCAACAAGAATAACGTTAACCATGTTTTCTCCGCCTGCTTTATCGTAAGAATTCTCGATAAAGTATTCAGCTATTGGTGTGAAATTCGCATCGTTTCGTAATGCAAAAGATGCTGTACCAATTAAGAAAACGAGTAAGCCAACCCCAACTGAAAGCACCACATGTAATGATTTTCGAACCCTTGAGCCAGTTTCTTGCGTGACTTCTGGTAAATGTCTGAATGCTAGAAGCAATAAAACAACGGTCACGGTTTCGATGAGTAGCTGTGTCATAGCCAAATCTTGTGCACTAAATACCGCAAAGAGTAGGGCCATTAAAAAACCAACAACACCAACGGTAATAATTAGTTTCACTCGTTCTTTTATAAAGAAAAGAGAAAGCGTACTGATAACAAGTAAGAAGATAATTCCGTATACGAATACAGGGGCTTCTTCAGTTGGTGTAAAGGATAAGGTGAAACTATCTGACCGAACAAAGCTATAAGTGAGAATGGAGACAATAAACAGGAGCATGTAAGTGAAATAATCTTTTAGCCGTCCTGTCATTTGCACATTCGTTATCCATTCGGATCCAGTTGAAAGACCGGAAAGTGTTTTGTCATAAACGCTGTTAAACGGATCACGATCCTGTTGCATAATCGAAAGTTTTTTCCATTTTGGGTAGGTCATATAAAGCGTTGCACCAAACCCAATAACTCCGAGTGACATAAGCAATTCAGTATTCACTCCATGCCATAGACTTAAGTCTAAAGCTAGCTGATCAGCTGGCAAATGTGGCAAAATGCTGGCAACGGCTGGCTCAATCACTGTAGGAATTAATAAATTTGGAAATAATCCTAGAACGATCACAAGGCCACCTAATATAACAGGGCTAATAAGCATGCCAAGAGGTGCTTCGTGTACGTCTTTTGAAAAGTTTGCTTTCTCAAATTTACCAAAGAACGTTTTAAAGAATAAAATGGCGCAGTATAAAAATGTAAAGATACTTGCAATCCAAGCAACTACTAAGATGACAAATCCCCACGTTTCAACACCAGAAAAATTCATCGACGTTATTTGTAGAAGCTCAGTGAAAAACATCTCTTTACTAATAAAGCCATTAAACGGTGGAATTCCTGCCATTGAGGCTAGTCCCACTAGCGAGATCGTAAACGTTACAGGCATGATAGTCATTAGACCACCAAGTTTCTCGATGTTTCTCGTACCTGATTCATGGTCAATGATCCCAACAGCCATAAACAAGCTACCTTTAAAGGTTGCGTGATTAAATAAGTGAAGAACTGCGGTGAAAATTGCAGCAGAGTACACGAGGTTTTCATCAATTGTATCTCCTGTAAAAGATGCGGACCCAAGTCCTAATAAAATCATGAGAAGTCCTAATTGGCTAATCGTTGAAAACGCAAGAATGCCTTTTAAATCTTTTTGTCGAACCGCGGAGATCGAACCCCAGGTTAACGTCACCAGTCCAGTTATGACAATTATCCAAAACCACTCAGGTGCACCTGCAAATATAGGTGTCATCCGTGCAACTAAGTAAATTCCTGCTTTAACCATTGTGGCAGAGTGGAGATATGCACTAACAGGAGTAGGGGCTTCCATTGCATCTGGTAACCAAAAGTGAAATGGGAATTGTGCTGATTTTGTGAATGCACCTAGTAAGACTAAGATCATAGCGGGGATGAAGTATGGACTTGCCATAATAATATCGCGTTGATCAATTAATGCTTGAATACTAAATGTACCTGTCTCCATATAAAGAAGAATAAAGCCGGCCATCATCGCAAAGCCACCAAATACGGTAATCAGCATAGACTTTCTAGCACCAAAAATCGAACCTTTGTTTGTAAACCAATAACTAATTAGTAACGCTGAAGAAAGACTCGTAATTTCCCAAAAAATATAAAGCACCATTAGATTGTCCGATAAGACAATACCAAGCATGGCCCCCATAAACATGAGAAGATACACGTAAAAATTAGCAAGCTGTTCTTTTGTTTTATCAAGGTAGAAAATGGAATAAAGGACAACCAAAACACCTATACCTGTTATTAACAAGGCAAACAGCAGGCCCAGCCCATCAAGATATGCATCGAAGTTAATGTCTAAAGATGGAACCCAAGCCATTTCCTCTAAGACTGACCCACCGTTAGCCGTGTCTTGAAGTCTTGACACAAAGTACGCAAACAAAGCTGCTGGAATAAGCATCGTAATCCAACCGGTATGTAGACGTTTGGTAAGTGGATAAATCAATGGGATGACAATTGCTGCAATAAATGGCAGCAGGATAGCAAGATGTAGGCTTGACATGTTTAACCTCCTTTAAGTAATGAGCAAAATTACATGAATCTCAGCCATTATAGCGTAAAAAATTTAAACTTGCACATTTTTATCCTTGACTTTTTTGTGATCAACCATTCCATTTAAATAGGATGAAACTCAACAAAAACAAGAAAAAATGTATAAGATCTTAATAAAAACGCCACCTTTATAAAAAAGGAGGCGTTTTATTATTCGCACACGGACGAAAGTATATGTGTCATCGGCAATATTCCTCTGTATGTTCAGCGCAAGTTGGTATGTTTGCGATACAAATGATCTATACTCGAAGACAGTTACAGATCGTGAAGGAATTCAATCATTACAGCAAGATGATGAGTTGTTTGCACCGCGACAATACATTAAATTAATCCCTAAAAAAGAACGGTTAGAAGGAGAGGAGGCAAGGTAGATGCTTCCTCTTTATTTTGGTTTTGTATGTGAAGTAGGTCGTAGGTAGAAATGACAGACAGTTAAGATGTTAACTTGACTCGATCGTGCAATGAACGCTTGTACAACTCTTTATAAATCAAGTCAATAAAATCTTGATTTAATTTCAGTTCCAATGCTTTTCGATAGGTTTCAATCAGCAATTCGTCTGACAAGTTTTCCATTTTCAGTCCCTGCTCCCAAGCAGGTTCACCTCCTGTGCATACATACATACGACCATAAATTTGTTTGATTTCTTGTATCCTACCATGATCAATCGTGCAGAACAACCGTTCGTTTTATCCACAATCGGACGTGAATAACTTGTGGGTTAATTGTGGGCAATGTTTGAATAATCTTAATGTACTAATGTTTATAACGTGTATAACGTTATCCACAGGTTGAGTAATTGTATATTTTTGTCGAAAGATTTTATCGATTTTTCTCCATTCCACGTTAGAAGCAATGTTTTATTTGAAATAAACGTGTGTAGCAGGTATAGTTGATGTTTGACTAATAGTTTTTTGATTGAAAGAGAAAAGAGGTGTGCGTGTGCTTAATCGCCTAACGCCAGATCAATACGTGAAAAGTATTTATGAAATAGATTTCTCACTTTTAAAAGATAAAGGAATAAAAGCCGTCATTACAGACTTAGATAATACGTTAGTAGAATGGAACCGCGCTGAAGCGACACCTGAAGTACAAGAGTGGTTTAAACGGTTAGATGAATTCGGGTTGAAGGTGACCATTGTCTCTAATAATAATGAGAGAAGAGTTCGGGCGTTTTGTGATCCTGAAAAACGTGTGTTTATTCATAGTGCGAAAAAGCCTAGACGAAAAGCTTTTAGACAGGCTTGTGAGCGAATGGAAGTGAAAACGGAAGAAACTGTTGTGATAGGCGATCAAATTTTCACAGATGTTCTTGGTGGAAATCGTGCTGGTATTCATACAATTCTCGTAGTACCTGTCACACAGACAGACGATTGGATGACAAAAGCAAATCGAAAAATGGAACGCTATGTCCTAAGAAATATGAAAAAAAGAGGGCTTATTGAGTGGGAGGATAACAAAAGCAATGAGTAATTACGAAGAAGAATTTTTTTGTTCTGGGTGTGGTGTGAAAATCCAAACAACCGAACCGAAAAAGGCCGGCTACGCGCCTGCTTCTGCATTATCAAGGGAACAGGTTGTATGCAAAAGATGCTTTCGACTCACTCACTACAATGAAATACAGCCAAGCGGTATTTCCGATCAAGAGTTTTTAGACTTGCTTCATACCCTTAGTAACAAAGATGCGTTGATTGTGAAAATTGTCGATGTTGTTGATTTATATGGTAGTTGGCTCTCAAGTATAAGCCGCTTAATAGGCAAAAATAAACTTCTTCTTGTCGCCAATAAAATTGATTTAATGCCTAAGTCAATGAATCGAAAAAAATTGCATCACTGGTTGAAAAAAGAAGCAAGTGATCAAAGCTTAAAACCTGTGGAAACCATGATTATTAGTACAGTGACAGGGGAAGGCATTGATGAAACGATTTCTGTTATCGATGAAGTAAGAAACGGCAAAGATGTTTATGTTGTAGGAAGTGCAAATGTCGGAAAGTCCTCTTTCATTAATCAACTATTAAAGCGACATGGGCATGAAAGTGATCCATTTATTACAACCTCTCACTTCCCGGGTACAACACTCAATATGATTCAAATTCCATTTGATGAACAAAAAGCTTTATACGATACGCCTGGGATTATTAACCGACACCAGTTGTCTCATTATTTAAGTCCAAAAAGTTTAAAACAAATTACGCCGACTAAAGAAATTAAACCGATGGTGTTTCAGTTAAATCCAGGACAAACCTTATTTATTGGGGCATTGGCGCGATTAGATTTTATTAAGGGTGAGCGCACATCATTTGTCGTTTATGTGTCAAATCAATTATCGATCCACCGCACAAAGTTGGAAAAGGCGGACCAGCTATACGATACACATGTTGGCGATTTATTACAGCCGCCTACTAGTGAAGATGATGAAGCGGTATTTAATTTAAAGAGCCAAACGTTTAAATTACATGAAGAAGAAACGGATATTGTTTTTTCTGGTCTAGGCTGGATAACAGTAAAAGGGGCAGGCGTTACCGTTAATGCACATGCCCCACAAGAAGTAGCGATTTCAAAGCGCACATCCATTTTGTCGTAAAAACGTTTAGGAGGGTCGTGAAGTGAAGAAGTTTGCTTTAATAGGGAAACCACTTGGTCATAGCAAAAGCGCAAATATTCATCAAGCTGCATATGAACAGATGGATATACAAGCAAGTTATCAGTCATTGGAAACAGCCGAGGATCAAGTGAAAGAAATCATTGATCGTATTCGAGCTGATGAAATTTCTGGTCTTAACGTAACGATTCCTCATAAGGTTGCGGTCATGGCGTTTTTAGATGAAATTGATGAAGACGCCAAAGCGATTGGAGCCGTCAATACCATCAAGAAAGTCGGCGACCGTGTAATTGGGTATAATACAGATGCAGAGGGCTTTAAAGAATCGTTACTTGATAAATTAAAGACGACTTCTGTTAAGCAAAAGAAAATACTGGTGATTGGAGCAGGTGGGGCTGCGCGAGCAATTGTGCATGTTCTTGCAAAAGACGGTGCGCTCCTTTCACTGACCAACCGTACCCATCAGAAAGCAGAAACGTTAGCTGCGATGTCCCCTTTTGACGTCAATGTAATAACGAAAGCTGATGCGGAGAAGACGTTGGAACAATTCGATATCGTAATTAATACAACATCTGTCGGGATGTCTTTAGCAAAACAAGAATTGCCGCTTCAGCTGACTTTCTTACACCGTGAGACGTTAGTCTGTGACCTCATTTATAACCCATTAGAAACGGTGTTGTTAAAAGAAGCGAGGCTGAAGGGCAATAAAACGTTGAATGGTGTCGGGATGCTCGTTAACCAAGCTGCGTTAGCAATCGAGCTATGGACAGGAGAAAAGCCAAATCGAGCCATTATGGAAAAAACATTATTAACTGAAGTAAAGGGATAACGGAGGAACAACATGTTAACAAATAAACAAAAGCGTTTTTTACGAGGAAAGTCACACACCATTCAGCCAATCTTTCAAGTTGGTAAAGCTGGCGTGAATGAGAATATGATCACACAAATCAACGAGGCCCTTGAGGTAAGAGAACTAATAAAGGTTTCCATCTTGCAAAACAACATGGAAGAGAATGATTCAGTTGCAACTGAAATTGTTAACGGAACTGGTGCGGATGTGGTGCAATTAATTGGGAGCACAATCATTCTTTACAAAAAATCGGTAAACAATCCTACCTTGCAATTGCCGAATTAGTCAGGAGGAAGACAATGCGACGAATCGGCTTGTTTGGTGGGACGTTTGATCCACCGCATCACGGGCATTTATTAATTGCCCAAGAAGCCCAGCTAGCATTACAACTTGATGAAGTTTGGTTTATTCCAGTGTCAGATCCCCCACATAAAGTACGTAACGAATTAACATCAGGTGCGGATCGCTTGGCATTAACACAAGCGGCAGTGGCTTCGCAATCTACGTTTAAAGTACTGGATCTGGAAATCGAACGAAAAGGTAAATCGTATACGTTTGATACAGTAGAACAGTTGACAAATCAATTTCCAGAAGACCATTTCTACTTTCTCATCGGCGCAGATATGGTCGAGCAATTGGAGAAATGGTACAAAATTGATCAACTAAAAAAGATGGTGACGTTTGCGGCGTTTGATCGCCCTGGTTCGCACATTTCTGCTCATAAAGAAGTCGAACATATTCCGTTTTTAGAAGTAGAGATTTCATCTTCGCTCATCCGAAAACGAGTCCAGGAAGGCAAACCGATTCGTTATTTTGTACCAGAATCAGTGCGGGAACTCATAAAGGAGCGTTCTTTATATGGCAATTACAGCTAAAGGGGCTTGGGAAATTGTTCGCCATCACCTCACTGAAAAGCGATTTCAGCATACAATCGGTGTGGCTGAGACTGCAGTTCGATTGGCTAGACAGTATCATGTAGATGAGGAGAAAGCGGAATTAGCGGCGATTGTTCATGACATATGTAAGTACCATGATACAGATGAGATGGCGAACCATTTAGCTGCTAAAGGCGAAACACATTGGGCCGTATTTGGTCGAGAGTTGCTTCATGCTCCTTATGGTGCACTGTATAGTAAAAATGAGCTACACATTGAAGATGGCGACATTTTGCAAGCTGTTCGATCCCATACTACAGGACGCGCTAACATGTCTAGGTTAGAGCAAGTACTCTTTGTGGCAGACTATATTGAACCAAATCGTTCATTTCAGGGTGTGGAAAAAGCTCGGGAGCTAGCAGACATTCATTTAGATCGAGCCTGTCAGTTTAGTTTAAATAATACGATGAATTACCTTCTATCAAAAGATTTGCCGATTCATCCGTACACAATTGAAGCATACAATTATTATACGTTGAAAGGGGAACAAGAGATTGAATCCATTTTTAAAATTAGCCGTTCATACGATTGACGATAAGCGAGGTCATAATATTACCGCCTTGGATATGAAAGGAATTTCACCAATTGCTGATTACTTTGTTATTTGCCATGGTAATTCTGAAAAACAAGTTCAAGCGATTGCCCACGAGCTTAAAAAAGTCTTTCAAGAACAAGGACAAGATATTAAAAGGCTTGAAGGATATGATAAAGCACGCTGGGTGTTGCTTGATATTGGCGATGTCGTTATTCATATTTTTCACAAAGAAGAGCGAGTTTATTACAATTTAGAAAAGCTATGGGGAGACGCGCCTACCGTCCCTTTACAAGAGGTTATTAGCCAATGATGAAACCAGGAGAATTAGCTACTCTTACCGTGATAAGAGAAGCTTCTTTTGGCTTTTTTCTCACGGATGGCAACGAAGATGTATTGCTTCACAAAAATGACTTAACAGAGTCGGTTTCAATTGATGACCGCTTAGATGTGTTTCTTTATCATGATCACCAAAACCGCTTAAGTGCCACCATGAAACAACCTATTATAAAAAACGATGAAATTGGCTGGCTTGAAGTCGTACAGGTACGTCCGACTCATGGGGTGTTTGTGTACAACGGCATTTCACGTGATTTATTTATATCAATGGACGAACTGCCTCAAGATCGCATGGAGTGGCCGCAAAAAGGGGATCACTTATGTTGTTCGTTAACGTGGGATAAAAAAGGGCGATTAATGGGACGGCTCGTAAAGGGTGGACCCATTACGGATGCAGCGATTAAAGCGGATCAAGACTGGCTTAATCGCGATGTGTCGGGAATCATCTATCACTTTCTAGATGAAGGGGCTGCGATACGAATTAAAGACGGCCCCATTGCCTTCTTACATCAAGATGAAGCGGATGGAATACCTAGGCTCGGACAAACCATTACTGCAAGGGTTCAATTTGTACGTGAAGATGGTCGCGTGAATGTATCCCAGCGGTTAAAACGGACAGATCAGCAAGATATCGATGCTAAAAAAGTGTTAACGTATCTGGAAGCACGCCAAAATCATGCGATGCCTTTAACGGATAAATCGACCCCTGAAGATATTGAGCGTGCTCTAGGTATGAGCAAAGCAGCCTTTAAACGGGCTTTAGGAAAGTTATTGAAGCAAAAGCTGATCGTTCAACAAGATGGGTTTACACACAAGGTAAAGTGATCGGAGTTGAATGAGATGAAACCTTATTTACAGTTTGCTAATA
This sequence comes from Shouchella sp. JSM 1781072, assembly GCF_041949915.1. NCBI lineage: Bacteria > Bacillati > Bacillota > Bacilli > Caryophanales > Bacillaceae > Shouchella > Shouchella sp. JSM 1781072. The sequence continues at coordinate 1,544,979 of NZ_JBHFQE010000001.1, read as the reverse complement.
TCTATGATGACCTTATGGAGCACGTTGATTATGATCGCTGGCTAACGTATATGGAGAAAGCCTTAAAAGAAAGGGGCATTCGAGCGACGACCATTTTAGATATTGGTTGTGGTACAGGAGAATTCATGATGCGAATGAATCAGGCTGGCTATACGGTTGCTGGTCTGGATTTGTCTGAAGATATGTTAACGGTCGCGCACCAAAAATTACAAAGTGCTGGTTATCCTGCTCAAGTTTTTCATGAAGATATGAGTCAGTTTTCAGGACTAGGTCGTTACGATGTTATTACGATTTTTTGCGATTCGTTAAACTATATAAAAGAAGAAGAGGCTTTTAAACAAGTGTTTTTACGCTGCTACGATGCATTAAATAATGGAGGTTTATTGTTATTTGATGTCCATTCTCCTTTTAAAATGAGTCAGTTTGATCAAGCGACATATGCAGATGATGGCGATGGGGTAGCGTATATTTGGCATTCCTTTACAGGAGACGCACCGAATAGTGTTGAGCACGAACTAACGTTTTTTATTGAGCAAGAGAATGGACTTTATGAACGTGTAGAAGAGCTTCATCAAGAACGAACATTTAATGAAAAAACATACACGAAGTGGTTGGAAGAATCTGGGTTCAAAGCTATTCAAGTTACTAGTGACTTTTGTGACGAACCCCCACATGCTAAAACAGAGAGATTTTTCTTTTCCGCAATAAAAGAAGCAGGAACATCGTAAGAAAGAGCGAATAAGTTAAAATAAGTTAGGAAGTCCTAACTTATTTTAACTGGAACTCTTGTACGAGCTTTTGTTTTTCTGATGAAAATTTTTCTTCGGTTAATCGAAACAACGATCCGAATCCATCCCCTACTAATTGATCCAAATGTGCAATTCCAACACCTGTGATACCTCCAGGCACACATACACGTTCTTGTAACGTTGGTAATGTGTAATACCCTTCCTCTAGTAGCTTTCCTAAACCGATCAACATCGATGTTGTTAATTCAGTTGCTTCTTTTTCTCCTAATGGTGTTTCCGAGACTGCTCCTTCAATAAATCGCTGTGCCATAAACGCAAAAAACGCTGGTCCACAACTAACGATATCAGATGATACTCGCGTTACATTTTCGTCAATAAACAAAGGACTTGAAATGGTTGAAATGAACGCAAGGATTTCCTGTTCATCTTCTTGGGTGCAGCGATTACTAAAGCTTACAAGAGTGGAGCCAGACTGTGCGCGATTTAGTATGCTAGGAATAATCCTTCCCACCTTACATGGAAACAGCTCCTCTAAATGTTCAACTGAAACTGGGCTAGTAATCGAAATCATTACATGTTCGTTTGTAAGAAAAGGTGTGATAGTTGGTGTAAGTACTGGTATATCTTTTGGTTTTACGCAAAGAAAAATCCATTTACACGTTTCCGCTAATTCTTTAATAGAAGGAGCAATCATGACACCAGGATACTTTTCTTGAACGGCTTTTGCTTTTAAAACCGTTCGATTAATAATGACAATGTCTTTTTCTTCTATCGACTTCGCTTCTAATAATGTATCTATTAACATACTACCCATACTGCCTACTCCAATAAATCCGACTTTCATGTAAAAACCTCCCTTAAGACGTAGCTTTACTCATGTTATGCAAGACTGCTTGGTTATCATTCCAAGATTGATGAGGAGGTAGAGTGTGAAAAACCGTATCATAGAATTTGTTAAAAATGGCTATACAGCAACCGGGGCATTGGGGCTAAGTGTATTGATCCTTCTTTTTTTGTTCGTACAGGGACTTAACGGGGAAGAGGCTGACGATAGCGTGTTTTCTGAACCTGCATTTTTAACAAGCGATGCGGTTGAAGAAGAAGCCGATAATCACACGGCTTTACCGATTATCGTCGATGTGAAAGGCGCAATTGAACAACCTGGGGTCTATTCATTTATAGAAGGAGACCGAGTAGATGATGCGATTGAGCGGGCCGGGGGATTTACAGAAACGGCTGAGGTTAACCAAGTGAATTTAGCGCAAAAATTAATCGATGAACAAGTGATATACGTTCCAGAAATCGGAGAAGAGCCTATTCAGGTAGCGATTGGTGCAGGAGGAAGTGGGGGGCAGGATGAAGTAGGGAAAGTCAATCTTAATACAGCCTCTGTGGAGGAACTTCAGGCATTACCAGGAATTGGCCCTTCGAAAGCAGCTACAATTGTACAGTATCGAGAGGAGAATGGGTTGTTTCAAACCGTTGAAGACATTAAAAATGTAAGTGGAATTGGCGAAAAATCGTATGAATCATTAAAAGACGCTATTAGTGTTAAGTGAGCATAGATTGACGGAAGCTGCAAATCACTTTAAACTCTTACTATGCATGAAAAAAGGAGCACGATCATGGAACGCATCTCATGGGATTTATATTTTATGTCACAAAGTCAATTGCTATCTTTGCGGAGTACGTGTCCGAGATTGAAGGTAGGCGCTACGATTGTACGAGAAAAACGAATTATTGCAGGGGGCTATAACGGGTCTGTATCAGGTTCAGATCACTGTCTTGATCAGGGTTGCTATGTCGTAGATGGTCATTGTATACGTACCGTTCACGCCGAAGTAAATGCGCTGTTGCAATGTGCTAAATTCGGCGTCCCAACGAAGGGTGCGGAAATCTATATTACGCATTTTCCGTGTGTACATTGTGCGAAGTCATTAATTCAAGCAGGCATCTCCAAAGTTCACTATGCCAAAGACTATAAAAATCAACCATATGCCGAGCAGCTTTTTGCTGAAGCCGGAATTGATTGTATAGAAGTTGAATTAGATCCATCCGTACTTGATGAATTTTTTCACGATAAACTAGCATTAACAACAGAGCTATTGCAAGAAGTTGAACAGCTAGGTGTTTCAGATGAGCGACTTGAAGAATTAGCCACTAAAACACAATCCATTTATTTCTCTAAAACAAGTGAATAAAGCATTCATTTCTTTTCTAGCTGTTATGTCTGCAATCTTGTTTGTCTTACAAAGCAGTTTGATCCTCGCTTTTGTTTTTTTTATCAGTGGTTTCGTTCTTTCTTCTTTTCACTTTTTAAAAGGGGAAAGGACAACCATTTGGTACCTCCTCATTCCGTTCATTCTTTATTTCTTATCCACCTCATATATTCACCAAAAAAATGCTTCAACATTGACGCCAGGGCCTACTGAGCTTACATTCCAGTTACTTGATGGAGTGTATATTGATGGAAATCAATTGAAAACAACGATTCAAACAGCAGATCATGAAAAACTAATGTTAACTGCTTACAGCCAAACTGAAGAGGCGTTAACCAATTGGACAGCTAAAGCTGGGGATATTTGTCAGGCGAAAGGCGATTTAAAAAGGCCGATGGAAGCAAGAAATCATTATGCATTTGATTACCAACAGTTTTTATATTATCAGCGTATTCACTATTTATTTGACGTCAAACAACTCCAGTTCATAGAATGCACAACAAATACAGGCATCTCTTTTCTTTATCAGTTAAATCAATATCGCCATCATGTGATGTCACTTTTGCGAGAACGGCTCCCTCCATCCATTAGCGGGATCGTTATTGCTTTGACATTAGGTGAGCGCTATTATATGGACCCTCTTGTAAGTGATGCCTATTCAAAATTAGGAGTGATTCATTTACTCGCCATATCTGGTTTGCATGTTGGCATTGTTACAGGGACCTATTTTTATGTAATGATTCGAATCGGTGTTCCGAGAGAACTCGTCATTCTTAGTATCTTCGTTCTTCTCCCTTTTTTTATTTTCTTGACGGGCGCTTCTCCTCCTGTTGTTCGAGCAGCCGTTATGACGATGATTTACTTTTTACTTCTTTTCTTACGTGTTCCCATTCATCCATTCTACGGATTTTCGGCAATTTTTCTTCTCTACTTATTTTTCCAACCTTATGCTCTCTTTCAACTCGGATTTCAACTATCCTTTCTTGTGTCATTTACGCTTCTCTTAGTTCAAAACACAATTATGAACCGGGTTCATTCCTATATGGGGCGTTTATTCTATGTGACAACGATTGCGCAGCTGATAGGTTTGCCTTTAATTGCATTTCATTTTTATGAATGGTCTCCATTTAGCCTTATTATTAATTTAATCTATATTCCGTTTGTCTCGTTGTTTTTGCTTCCATATAGCTTTTTACTTGTCTTCATAAACGGCTTTTCTATTCATGCTGTACAACTATTCTCATTTTTTCCAGCCATTGTGATGGAGTGGCTTCATAAATGGATTGTGGCGTTAGCAGACTATGTCTATGTATTTGTTATTGGTCGTCCCCATGTGCTAATCGTTCTTTGTTTATATAGTTTACTCATTTTAAGTGGCCTATTATGGGAAAGGCGCTCACGTTGGCTGTATCTATCGCTAGGTTTGTTTTCTGTATGCTTAATGCTTCCATCGCAACTGCCGAAATGGAATGAACAAGCGGTCGTTACCATGCTCGATGTCGGACAGGGAGATAGTATGATTATTGAAACGCCTTACCGGAAGGAAGTTTATATTATTGATACAGGTGGAGTTGTGTCGTTTGCGACAGAAGACTGGCAGCAAAAAAAGAAAACCTTTGATACTGGAAAAGATATCGTTGTGCCCTATATGAAGGCGAAAGGAATTAAGAAAATCGATGGGCTCATATTGACTCACGGTGATTATGATCATGTAGGTGGAGCGGAGGCGGTATTAAATGAACTGCAAGTAGAACAAGTGTATCTTCCATACGGCGAACTAGAAAAAGAGATTGACTATCACTTAGTGGAGATTATTGATGATGCGAAATTAACGTTTGTGCAAGCGGGGGATACCATTTCCGATCAATTTTACGTTCTTCATCCAACGGCGGATAAATCGTGGAGTGGAAATGATAAATCAATCGTTCTCTATACTTCATTTTATGATACGTCTCTTTTATTAACCGGTGATTTAGAAAAGGAAGGAGAAGATGATTTAAAACAGCGTTATCCGCAAATGAGTGTGGATTTGTTAAAAGTAGGGCATCACGGAAGCCAGACCTCAACGCAACCGCATTTTCTAGAGCAATTATCGCCGCAGCTTGCTTTTATATCAGCAGGTGTGAACAACCGCTTCGGTCATCCTCATCCTGATGTATTAGATCGTTTACATGCTTCAGGTGTTGATGTCTATCAAACAAATCTTCATGCCACAGTCGAAATTGTGATTAATGAGAACAGGATCGACGTTTTTCCAACACAGTCACAATAAAAAACAGCCCACATTATGACTGAAAAATTTTTCAATAAAAGATGGATAGGTGTTTACGTATGTAGCATGAGGTGCAAACGACCATCTTTGACGGAAACGGTTTCTTTTTAGTCGATAAAAATGAGAGCTGTTTTTTTGTTTCTAGAATGTAGCCACATCCACAATATTCGCGATGATAAATATTAATGCAAAAAACCCAAAAGAGGCAACAAAGCCAACAATCGATGGGACAATATCATTTGCTTTATCTTGGACATCTTTTTCAAAGTGATTCATTTTATGCACCTCCTCTTCCGTAAGTATACGTGATTTTTTTGAAAATGAAAAGATTTGTTCAACTATGCGACATTGCTTTTTACTGAACATTAAAGAAAACCATCTTGAATACAGCACCGAACTTTCATTGCTTGCATATGTTGTTGTATACAGTGGTGGCCCGCTTTTAACGGGAAGTCCTAGGGTCTTCGTTAAAAGCGTTCATTATAGATTGAGGGGGAAGAGATTTCCCCTCTTGCTCATTCATGTAAAAATGAATACACTATAAAAATGAGCATGAGTGAGGAGTTATACATATGAGCATTTTAGGAACCATCCAAAAACTAAAGGGAGACTCGTTGCAGCATGTATATTTTTTATACGGGTCTGAAACGTATTTAATAGATGCTTTTGTAAATAAAGTACGGTCTTTATTATTTACCGAAGCAGATGATTCAATGAATGATAGCCGATTTCAAGTTGTAGACACGCCGATTCAAGAGATCGTTCAGGAAGCTGCAACAATTCCGTTTTTTTCGAATCGAAAACTAGTCGTCATTCAAGATTTTTATTTTGTCTCCACTCAAAAAGTAAAAGCGAAGGTAGAGCACGATCTTTCTGCGCTTGAACAGTATATCCAATCGCCGTCGGATTCAACCGTTTTTATCATCATTGCGCCATATGAAAAAGTGGACGAGCGTAAAAAGCTAACGAAACAATTAAAAAAACAAACGGCAGCGCTTGAATCAAATCCACTGAATGAAGAACAAGTAAAACAGTGGATGGTTAATGCTGTTGGCGAACAAGGCTTTACAATTGATAAGACTGCTGCACAGCTGTTGTTTGCCCGCGTTGGTTCTAATTTAATGTTAATAGAAAAAGAACTCGAGAAGTGTATGCTGTTTACGGCAGATAAAAAGCATATCGTAGAGCAGGATGTGGAAACGCTTGTTGCAGAGACGGTGGATGAGAGTATTTTTTCAGTTGTCGAAAGTGTGGCAAGTGGGAAAACGGAGCAAGCGCTCAGAACGTATCACAAGTTATTACGACAAAAAGAAGAACCTTTGGCCATGCTTGCTCTATTAACACGACAATTTCGCAACCTGCTTTATGTAAAGATTCGACAAGAAAAAGGATACAATCAAAAAGAAATTGCTGGCCAGCTTAATCTACATCCGTATGTAATAAAACTTACAATGCAACAGACAAATCGTCATGCAAAAAGCGATCTTCGAAAAGCGATAATCGCATGTGCAGACACTGATTATGCGATTAAAACGGGAAAAGGGGAAAAAGAACGCTCGGTAGAATTGCTATTACTGAAATTAAGTACACGAACATAAAAAAAACGATTCACACAAGGTGAATCGTTTTTTGTCGTCTAAACGGCTTGTCTTATGCAGAAAGTCCGTTTAATCTTTTTGCAAGACGAGATTTTTGACGTGCTGCAGCATTTTTATGGATAAGTCCTTTTGTTGCAGCTTTATCAATCTTCTTCGTCGCTTCAGCAAAAGCAACTTTTGCTTCTTCTGCATTGCCGTTAGAAGCAGCAGTATCAAAGTTCTTTACTGCAGAACGTAAAGCAGATTTTTGCGCTGCGTTTTGCGCGCGGCGTTTATCGTTTGTTTTAACACGTTTAATAGCAGATTTAATATTTGGCATTTATTTCACCTCCGTCATAAAATGGCCTATGCGAAGGCCTCTCTAGATCACTGTTTCAGCAGTACAACACTCTGCATTTTATCAAACATACTCAATGATTGCAATACAAAGTGTTGAAGTCTTCTATCTTCTGAATGTTTTCTTTTCGACTCGGTCATATTAATTGTATCACATTGACGAAGGAGAAGAGATAACGTTATGGGTAAATTGAACATGGAACCATTTGTGATTCGAACGGATCTGGCTCTTGAAGCGCATGAAATGGTCGTGGAAGAACAAGAGCAACAAAATGTAAAAGAGCCAACTAAAGTTGACGATGTGCTCGTTGTAGAAGAAACGGTCTCAAATGTAAAAGTGACGAAAGTGAAAATTGGTAAAGAGGGAGCCGAACGATTAGGAAAAAAAGCAGGAAATTACTTAACCTTTGAAGCCCAAGGAATTAGACAAAAGGATACAGATTTACAAGCAGACCTTGAGCGAGTTTTTGCAAAAGAATTTTCTGCTTTCTTAAAGCGATCGAACATTAAAGAAGACGCCACATGTTTAATTGTTGGTTTAGGAAATTGGAATGTTACCCCAGATGCCTTAGGTCCATTAACGGTAGAAGAAATTTTAGTCACCAAGCACTTGTTTAAACTAGCGCCGGAGGAAATTCAAGATGGCTATCGCTCTGTTAGTGCCATTACACCTGGGGTTATGGGGGTAACAGGAATTGAGACAAGTGACGTTGTATTTGGTGTTGTTGAGAAAACGAAGCCAGATTTTCTGATTGTCATTGATGCGTTAGCCTCTCGTTCTATCGAACGTGTGAACACGACGATTCAAATTGCCGATACGGGGATTCATCCTGGTAGTGGTGTAGGGAATAACCGTAAAGCAATGAATCAAGAAACGTTAGGTATCCCTGTTATTGCCATTGGGATTCCTACTGTTGTTGATGCAGTCACGATTACTTCCGATGCAATTGATTTTGTGTTAAAGCATATGGGGAAAGAAATGAGAGAAGGCGACAAACCATCAAAACGATTAGCACCAGCTGGAATGACGTTTGGAGAACGGCGAGAATTGACGGAAAAGGATTTACCTGACGAAGCTGGAAGAAAAGCGATATTAGGCATGGTCGGAGGTTTGGAAATGGAAGAAAAACGAAGCTTAATTCAAGAAGTTCTTGCCCCGTTAGGTCATAATTTAATGGTAACCCCAAAAGAAATTGATGTGTTTATTGAAGATATGGCTCACGTCATTGCTGGAGGTCTAAACGCTGCCTTGCATGGTAGAGTGAATCAAGAAAACGTTGGTGCTTATACAAAATAAAGCACAACGTTTTGTAAGAAAATAAGTGCACCCGAACTAGCACGTAAAGGCGTCCTTTTAGGGCGCTTTTTCGATACGGTTTGGTTCACGAAAAAAACTTGGTCTTTTTTTTTCTTTGATACATATAGTGTAAAAAAGGACAAGCTCTCCAAGCTTGGTAGAAAGGATGAGGAAAATGAAGACGGCAAAACGTCGATTTTTCTTATTGTTTTTTAGCGTGCTGTTTGGCTTAATGATGGGTGTACAAATGATGAGTGAATACGCAGGTTTAAATGAACCAAAACCGTTAAATATAGAAACAACGATAGAAGATGAAGGCGCTGAATCCATGCAAGCAGTGAGCGTACCACCAGAAGAAAAGGAAGAGAAGCGTCAGCCAATTACAACAAATCGTGAAGAAAAGGGTCTTTCAAACTTATTTTCTGATTTAGGCTCGACGTTAGCCAATCAAACAGAGGGCGCGACACGCTCTGGGCTTGAAAAAGTTGTCTCTCTTGTACAAGACAATGTAAACAAAGAAGAGAGGGAATAAAAAGCTTTTATTGCTGGTGTGCCTTAACCTTGCTATAATAAGGGATAGTGTAAATGTAGGTTTTTTTAGGGGTGAAGGCAGACGAATGAAGAAGGATCAAAAACTAGAGCGCCAATCTAGAATACGTAATTTCTCGATTATCGCTCACATTGACCACGGTAAATCAACGTTGGCTGACCGGATTTTAGAACGCACCGGCGCATTAACTGATAGAGAAATGAAAGCTCAAACGCTAGATGCAATGGATCTTGAAAGAGAACGTGGCATTACCATTAAATTAAATGCAGTGCAGTTAAAATATACAGCAAAAGATGGAGAAGAATACATTTTTCATTTAATTGACACGCCAGGTCATGTCGATTTTACATATGAAGTATCGCGAAGCTTGGCAGCTTGTGAAGGCGCCCTGTTAATTGTCGATAGTGCGCAAGGGATTGAAGCGCAGACGTTAGCGAATGTTTATTTAGCACTGGATAACGACCTAGAAATACTCCCAGTCATTAATAAAATTGACTTACCAAGTGCAGAGCCGGACCGAGTGAAAAAAGAAGTAGAAGATGTTATTGGATTGGATGCTTCTGACGCCGTTCTTGCATCTGCAAAAAATGGAATTGGTATTGAAGAAATACTGGAGCAAGTGGTTGAGAAAGTACCAGCACCTGCTGGAGATCCTGATGCGCCATTAAAAGCATTGATCTTTGATTCTCTCTATGACCCTTACCGAGGTGTTATTGCATATATTCGAATTGTAGAAGGAACGGTAAAGCCAGGACAAAAGATTCGGATGATGCAAACAGGGAAAGAATTTGAAGTGAACGAAGTAGGTGTCTTTACACCGAAAACGGTGAAGTGCGATGAGCTTACTGTTGGAGATGTAGGATTCTTAACAGCGGCTATTAAAAACGTAGGCGACTCCCGTGTAGGGGATACAATTACGAGTGCTGTTACACCTGCAGAAAAGGCACTTCCAGGTTATCGTCGGATGAATCCAATGGTATATTGTGGTTTATACCCAATCGATACTGGTGAATACAATGATCTTCGTGAAGCATTAGAACGACTTGAGTTAAATGACTCTTCGCTTCAATATGAAGCAGAAACGTCTCAAGCTTTAGGGTTCGGGTTTCGTTGTGGATTTTTAGGTTTGCTCCACATGGAAATTATCCAAGAGCGAATTGAACGAGAATTTGGTATTACGTTAATTACAACAGCACCATCTGTTATTTATACTGTAACCATGACGGACCAAGAAGTGATCAACATTGATAATCCATCCAATATGCCTGATGCACAAAAAGTAGATCATGTTGAAGAGCCTTATGTAAAAGCAACCATTATGGTCCCGAATGATTTTGTTGGCGCCGTTATGGAGTTGTGTCAAGGAAAGCGCGGCGTGTTTATGGACATGCAGTACTTGGATGAGGTTCGAGTTCAGATTGTCTATGAGATCCCGCTTTCAGAAATTGTCTATGATTTCTTTGACCAACTTAAGTCTAATACAAAAGGATATGCATCCTTTGATTATGAGCTTGTAGGCTACCGTGAGTCAAAGCTTGTAAAAATGGATATCTTGCTAAATGGCGAAAAAGTCGATGCGTTATCTGTTATTGTGCATAGAGATTCTGCCTATGATCGAGGAAAAATTATTGTTGAGAAGCTTAAGCAACTCATTCCAAGACAGCAATTTGAAGTGCCTATACAGGCGAGCATTGGTACAAAAGTCATTGCGCGCTCGACGATTAAAGCGATGCGTAAAAACGTTCTTTCCAAATGTTATGGTGGAGATATTTCGCGTAAACGTAAGCTTCTGGAAAAACAAAAAGAAGGTAAGAAACGAATGAAAGCAGTTGGGAATGTAGAAGTTCCCCAAGAAGCGTTTATGGCTGTACTGCGAATGGACGAAGATTAAGAATGAAAAAAGCCGGCTACGTTTAAGTTGGCTTTTTTTCTTTGTAAGGAGGAAGAAGCAATGGGGCAATCCATTTATATACACATCCCATTTTGTGAACATATTTGCCATTACTGCGATTTTAATAAGGTCTTTTTAGAAAATCAGCCAGTGGAAGCGTATATCGATGCATTGATTAAAGAGATAGAAGGATCGCAACAAGCGCGTAATCAAATTCCAATTGAAACCATTTACATTGGTGGAGGCACACCGACTTCGCTTACGGCGATTCAGTTGGAACGTTTGTTTCAATCGATACACCGCTTGTTGTACCTATCTGAGCTGAAAGAATGGTCGGTTGAAGTGAATCCTGACAGTGGAACTACGGACCGGTTGAACGTCATGAAGAAGTACGGTGTCACCCGCTTAAGCTTAGGGGTGCAGACGTTTTCTCAGCCGATATTAACAGAGATTGGTCGGACCCATTCACCTGAAGGCGTACACGATGCGATTAAAAAGGCGAGAGATGCAGGGTTTACGAATCTATCGGTTGATTTAATGCTAGGTCTTCCAAATCAATCAGTAGCTGATTTTGAACAATCCTTAGACGAAGCGCTACGTTTAGGCGTCGAACATATTTCTGCGTATATGTTAAAAGTTGAAAAGCAGACTGTCTTCTATAATCGCAAAAAGAAAGGCACCCTGACCTTGCCTCCTGAAGAAGATGATGTAGCCATGTATGACATCTTAACCGAACGAACAAAGGCGCACGGCCTCAGGCAATATGAGTTGAGTAATTTTGGGAAGCCCGGTTATGAGAGTAAACACAACCTAGTCTATTGGGATAACCGTTATTATGCGGGATTTGGAGCAGGGGCCTCTGGCTATGAAGACCGCTGTCGTTATCAAAATATCAACCCAATCCAAAAATACATTGATGCGATTATGGAGCGAGGGGAAGCAACGTATAAAAAACACGACGTTTCGAAAGCGGAGTGTCTTGAAGAAGCCGTGTTTTTAGGATTGAGGAAACGAGAAGGTGTTCAGAAACAATCGTTTTATGATACGTATGGGTATAAGCTTGACGAGTTATTTAAAGAAGAGATAGCTACCGGAGTTCGCAAAGGCTTGCTTCATAATAGCGACGAATCCCTTTCGTTAACGAAAGAAGGGTTGTTGCTCGCTAACGAAGCATTTGAATTGTTTGTGGCGGCTTTAGATGAATCAGCTTATTCCTATTAGAAATTAGAACCTGTTTTTTTAATTGACAAAAAGGATGCCTTTTGATAGTGTAACTATAGCATTAGCACTCAACGATAGCGAGTGCTAACAGGGGGTGCTTGGAATGTTGACTGAAAGACAACTCTTGATTTTACACGCAATCGTTGACGATTATGTTCGTTCCGCTGAGCCAGTTGGTTCAAGAAGCATCTCTAAGCGTGCTGATGTTCAATTTAGCTCAGCGACGATTCGGAACGAGATGGCTGATTTGGAAGAGCTTGGTTTTCTTGATAAGCCTCATAGCTCTGCTGGTCGTGTTCCTTCCCAAAAAGGGTATCGCTATTATGTTGACCATTTATTGTCTCCACATCGGTTAACCGTTGCGGAACGGTCGAGGTTATCGACGCTTGCTTCTGCTAAACTGCAAGCGATTGAAGAAGTATTTCAAGAATCGGCTCGGATTCTGTCAGAAATGACAAGCTATGTGTCGATTGTTCTCGGGCCGGAGTTACTCAATGAGCGACTGCAAAAGATTCAGATCGTTCCACTGGAAGGCATGAAAGCGATTGTCATTCTTATTAGTGAAACAGGGCATATTGAGAATCATATTGTGCAGCTTGATGAACACGTGACAGCAGAAGATTTAGAACGAACGGTTAATCTATTAAACGAACGTTTAAGAGGGGTGCCGTTTTCTCAGCTACAGCAAAAGATTCAATTTGAGTTGAATCACTTGTTTAAAGCGCATATTAAAAATTACAAGCACGTATTAGCGATGCTTCAGCCGACGTTATCGCCTGATATTGCTGAGAAGTTATTTTTCTCAGGACGATCAAATTTAATGGAACAACCTGAATTTCAAGACATGGAAAAAATGCGAATGGTTTACCGAACCCTTGAAGAAGAATCTGTTCTTTATGATTGGTTGAAGACCCAGCATTTTAATGGATTAAATGTCTCCATTGGTAATGAGAATCAACTAGCGGCTTTTGATGAGTGCAGCATTGTTACAGCCTCATTTGCAATTAATGGTCAGCATGTTGGTACGCTAGGTGTCATTGGTCCAACTCGGATGGAATATCGGCGAATGATAAAAGTCGTTGATTCGTTATCGAAAAATATGTCAAAGCTACTAACGGACCACTAAAGAATTGATGTGGGTGGCGGTTTATTTGACTGCTGCTTTACATACATAAAAATCAAGAGCAAAATTGTTTGCGTCTTGTAAAGATTTTTTGCTATCCTGACGAAGGTATAACAAAAATGTGAAATGGATTGATTATAGCAGGAGGTGAACAAAATGCCAGAGGAAAAGAAAAATGATGCAGAACAGCACGAGCATGGCACTGAAGAAGAAGTAGTGGACAATCGTTCAGAAGAACAGACGGATGTTGACGAAACGGTTCAAGAAGAAGCTGAAGTCGTTCATCCTCTTGAAGCAGAATTAAAAGAAGCAAATGATCGTTTAGCGCGAACAAGAGCTGACTATGATAACTTCAGAAGAAGAACGAAAGAAGAGCGAGAAGCTCAGCTTAAATATAAATCACAAACATTGATTGAAACGTTACTACCTGCTCTTGATAACTTTGAGCGTGCACTAGCCGTAAATCCAGAAAGTGAGGAAGCGAAGCAGCTTCTTCAAGGAATGGAAATGGTGTATCGTCAAATTGAAGATGCGCTTCAAAATGAGGGTGTGACGGTTATCCCGACAAAGGGAGAAATGTTTGATCCTCATTACCATCAAGCTGTTATGCAGGTTGAAGAAGATGGCTTTGAAAGCAATCAAATTGTTGATGAACTGCAAAAAGGGTACCAGTTAAAAGATCGAGTTATTCGCCATTCAATGGTTAAAGTGAATTCATAGGCTTAGGAGGAAGAAAAAATGAGTAAAATTATTGGAATTGATTTAGGTACAACGAATTCATGTGTAGCAGTAATGGAAGGTGGAGAAGCAACGGTTATTCCTAATCCGGAAGGCAACCGTACAACTCCGTCAGTTGTTGCATTTAAAGATGGAGAGCGCTTAGTAGGTGAAGTAGCAAAACGTCAAGCCATTACAAACCCAAACACTGTTATTTCGATTAAGCGTCACATCGGTACAGACTATAAAGTAGAAGTAGAGGGAAAAAGCTATTCTCCTCAAGAAATTTCTGCGATTATCCTTCAAAAACTTAAATCTGATGCAGAAGCGTACTTAGGTGAAACGGTAACGAAAGCTGTTATTACCGTTCCTGCATACTTTAATGACTCTCAACGTCAAGCAACAAAAGATGCTGGTAAAATCGCGGGACTTGAAGTAGACCGTATTGTAAACGAACCTACAGCAGCAGCACTTGCTTATGGTTTAGAAAAAGAAGAAGATCAAACCATCCTTGTTTATGACCTTGGTGGCGGTACTTTTGACGTGTCGATTCTTGAGCTTGGCGATGGCTTCTTTGAAGTTAAAGCGACTTCTGGCGATAACAAATTAGGTGGAGATGACTTTGATGATGTAATCATGGATCACCTAGTAGCAGAGTTTAAAAAGGAAAACGGCATTGATTTATCTCAAGATAAAATGGCGATGCAGCGTTTAAAAGATGCAGCTGAAAAAGCGAAAAAAGATCTTTCTGGAGTTATGCAAACGCAAATCTCTTTACCATTTATTACAGCAGATTCTACAGGACCGAAGCACTTAGAAATGAACTTAACTCGTGCGAAATTTGATGAGTTAACGACTGATTTAGTTGAGCGTACACTAGCGCCAACTCGCCGTGCGCTTTCTGACTCAGGTCTTTCTGCGTCTGAAATCGATAAAGTAGTTCTTGTAGGTGGTTCTACACGTATCCCAGCTGTACAAGAAGCGATCAAGCGTTTAACAGGCAAAGATTCTCATAAAGGCGTAAACCCAGACGAAGTAGTAGCGCTAGGTGCTGCAATTCAAGCGGGTGTTTTAACTGGTGATGTGAAAGATGTTGTATTACTAGATGTGACACCTCTATCACTTGGTATTGAAACAATGGGCGCTGTGTTCACAAAGTTAATTGAGCGTAATACAACGATCCCAACATCTAAATCTCAGACGTTCTCAACAGCTGCAGATAATCAGCCTTCTGTTGATATCCATGTTTTACAAGGTGAGCGTGAAATGGCAGCAGATAACAAAACGCTTGGCCGTTTCCAATTGAACGATATTCCACCAGCACCACGTGGGGTTCCGCAAATTGAAGTAACCTTTGATATTGATGCAAATGGTATCGTAAATGTTAAAGCAAAAGACTTAGGCACAAACAAAGAACAATCCATCACGATTACATCTTCTTCTGGTCTTTCTGACGAAGAAATCGAAAAAATGGTTCAAGACGCGGAAGAAAATGCAGAAGCAGACAAAAAGCGTCGTGAGCAAGTCGAACTTCGCAACGAAGCTGACCAGCTTGTGTTCACAACTGAAAAAACACTAACTGACCTTGGTGACAACGTTGAACAAGAAGAAAAAGATAAAGCAGAAGCTGCGAAAGACAAGTTAAAAGCAGCGCTTGAAACAGATAACGAGGAAGAAATCAAGACTGCTAAAGATGAGCTACAAGAAATCGTTACAGCGTTAACGACGAAAATGTATGAGCAAGCGGCTCAAGCTGCGCAAGCACAACAAGGTGCTGAAGGCGAAGGTAGTCAGCAAGATGAGAATGTTGTCGATGCGGATTATGAAGAAGTAAACGACGACGAAAAGAAATAAGCTTTATGGAAAAGTCAAAGTCAGTTTCAAGGGCTTTGACTTTTTTTTAAGAACGTCTCTATCCAAGTTGCGCAATCGGATTGACAGATGATAAGATGAACGTTATGTGAGAATAGGTAAAAGCAGCATGGTTGCTTTGTAGTCGGGAGGAAAACCGTGAGTAAACGAGATTTTTATGAAGTATTAGGTGTTAGTGAGAATGCTTCTGAAGACGAAGTGAAAAAAGCATATCGAAAATTAGCTCGCAAATACCACCCTGATGTAAATAAAGAAGAGGGTGCCGAGTCAAAATTTAAAGAAGTGAAAGAAGCGTATGATACGTTAAGCGACCCACAAAAGAAAGCACATTATGATCAATTTGGGCACACTGATCCAAACCAAGGCTTTGGTGGAGCAGGTGCTGGTGATTTTGGTGGCTTTAGCGATATTTTTGACATGTTCTTTGGTGGTCAAGGTGGCGGGAGAAGAAATCCAAACGCACCAAGACAAGGGAACGATCTCCAATATACGATGACGTTGGACTTTAAAGAGGCTGTCTTCGGAAAAGAAACGGAAATTGAGATTCCGAGAGACGAAAATTGTGAAACTTGTGATGGGTCCGGAGCAAAGCCGGGAACGAAACCAGAGACATGTTCACACTGTAAAGGCTCAGGTCAATTAAATGTTGAACAAAACACGCCATTTGGCCGTGTTGTGAACCGTCGCGTATGTAACCATTGTGAAGGTTCAGGAAAAATTATTAAAGATAAATGTAATACGTGTCACGGTAAAGGAAAAGTTCGTAAGAAGAAAACAATAAATGTAAAAGTACCTGCAGGGATTGATAATGGTCAACAACTTCGTGTATCTGGTCAAGGAGAAGCAGGCACGAACGGTGGTCCAGCAGGCGACCTTTATGTGGTTTTCCAAGTGAGAGAGCACGAGTTCTTTGAACGAGATGGAGAGGATGTATATTGTGAAGTCCCTCTAACATTCCCTCAAGTTGCATTAGGGGATGAGATTGAAGTACCAACGTTAACGGGCAAGATTAAATTAAAAATCCCAGCTGGAACACAAACTGGAACAAACTTTAGGTTAAAAGGAAAAGGTGTGCCAAATGTTCATGGCCGTGGTCAAGGAGACCAACACGTTCAAGTACGCGTTGTTACACCGAAAAACCTAAACGAAAATGAAAAAGAATTAATGAGAGAATTCGCTGGCATGAGTGGTGGGCGACCAGAAGAGCAAAATGATGGCTTTTTTGATAAGTTGCGTCGAGCTTTTAAAGGTGATTAATGAGATGAGTAGTGAAGTGAAGGAGCAATTCCTTTTCTTCACTTCTTTTACGAGTGCATAGGAAAAGGTGGACAAAATAATGAAATGGGCAGAATTCTTCGTACATACAACACAAGAAGCAGTCGAACCAGTATCAAATATTCTTCATGAAGCAGGTGCAGCAGGCGTTGCAATTGAAGATCCAAAAGATTTAGTAACGGAATGGAGCGTTAAGTTCGGTGAAGTCTATGAATTGAATCCGGATGATTATCCGGAAGAGGGTGTAATGGTCAAAGCCTATTTTCCAATGAATGATCAATTCCATAAGACGATTGCTGAAGTAGAAGATAAAATTCAAGGCCTCGTCACGTTCGACATTAATATTGGTAATGGAACAACTGGTTATGTAGAAGTCAACGATGATGACTGGGCAAACGCGTGGAAAAAGTATTATCACCCGGTAAACGTCACCGATCAGATTGTCATTGTGCCGACTTGGGAAGACTATGAAAAGAAAGAACATGAAATGATTATCGAACTTGATCCTGGGATGGCTTTTGGAACGGGTACGCATCCAACAACCATTCTCTCTTTACAAGCGATTGAAAAGATCGTAAAAATAGGCGATGCAGTTATTGATGTCGGCACTGGTTCTGGCGTTTTAGCTCTTGCAGCATGGAAGCTTGGTGCACGCACGATCCATGCGTATGACTTAGATGATGTTGCTGTAACAAGTGCTCGAGAGAACTTTAAGCTGAATAACGCTGAACATTCGATAGAAATATCGCAAAATGATTTATTGACAGGGATTCAGGAACATACGGCTGATCTCGTTGTTGCAAATATTTTAGCGGAAGTGATTGTGACATTTACAGAAGACGCATTTCATGTTGTGAAACCTGGCGGAACGTTTATTACGTCTGGCATTATTGAGCGCAAAGAACAACTAGTAAAAGAATCGATTGAACAAGCTGGCTTTATGATTGACTCCATTCAACGTCAAGAAGGTTGGGTTGCCATCATAGCGAAAAAGCCTAGTGAATGAGGTGACGTATGCAGCGCTATTTTATAGCAGATGAGCAAATGAGCGATACGGCTGTAACAGTAATTGGTGAAGATGCCCAGCATATTAGAAAAGTCATGCGTATGTCTGTAGGCGATCACATCGTATGTGTGAACACCCGCAGTCGCTCAGTGGTCGTTAAGCTGACGGCAGTTTCAGAAGCGAGCGTAGATGGAGAAATTCTTTACGATGAAGAAAACCGAACGGATATGCCTGTTCAAGTGACTCTCGCGCAAGGCTTGCCAAAAGGTGATAAATTTGAATACATTATTCAAAAAGCAACGGAATTAGGTGTGTACACAATCATCCCTTTTCTTGCGGAACGGTCTATTGTAAAATGGGATGAGAAAAAAATGCAAAAAAAGCTCACTCGCTTTGAAAAAATTGCAAAAGAAGCCGCTGAGCAATCGCATCGCTCTTCCATTCCGCAAATTGAAGCGCCATTAGATGGACAAGCGCTCGTCAGCCGTGTCAATCTGTACGATGCTTGTCTCGTTTGTGATGAAGAAGAAGCAAAGCAAGGCGAAAAAAGTCAGCTAAAGCAAATGTTTGAAACGTTAAAACCAGGTTCACGTTTATTAATTATCGTTGGCCCAGAGGGCGGGTTATCTCGCTCTGAAGTCACGAAATTAACAAATGCTCAAGCACGAACGTGTAGCTTAGGTCCGAGAATTTTGAGAACTGAAACAGCAAGCTTGTATGTTTTAGCTGCACTTTCTTATCAAGTAGAAATATGAGGTGAAACAAATGTCAACCGTTGCCTTTCATACATTAGGTTGTAAAGTAAATCATTATGAAACAGAAGCTATTTGGCAGCTGTTTAAACAAGATGGATACGAAAAAGTAGAGTATGAAGAAACCGCAGATGTCTATGTCATTAATACATGTACGGTTACAAATACAGGTGATAAAAAAAGCCGACAAGTCATTCGTCGAGCTATTCGAAAAAACCCTGACGCGGTTATTTGTGTAACGGGATGTTATGCACAAACATCGCCAGCGGAAATTATGGCCATTCCGGGTGTGGATGTTGTTGTCGGTACACAAGATCGCCCTAAAATGCTTGGCTACATCGAGCAATTTAAAAAAGAACGGCAGCCAATTAACGGAGTTGGCAATATCATGAAAACGAGAGTGTATGAAGAGTTAGATGTCCCTTCATTTACTGATCGCACGCGAGCTTCCTTGAAAATTCAAGAAGGCTGTAACAATTTCTGCACATTTTGTATTATTCCTTGGGCAAGAGGCTTAATGCGATCTCGTGACCCGGAAGAAGTGGTACGTCAAGCGCAGCAGCTTGTTGATGCTGGATATAAGGAAATTGTTTTAACGGGTATTCACACAGGTGGATATGGCGAAGATTTAAAAGATTATAGTCTTGCACGTCTGTTGGAAGATTTAGAAACCGTAAAAGGTCTTAAACGCATTCGAATTTCGTCGATTGAAGCAAGTCAGTTAACAGATGAAGTGATTGCGGTGATTGGCAAGTCCAATAAAATTGTACGTCATATGCATGTTCCGCTTCAATCAGGTTCTGACACGGTATTAAAACGTATGCGTCGTAAATATACAATGGCGGCATTTGCAGAACGTATTACGAAATTAAAAGCGGTTTTGCCACGACTAGCGATTACTTCTGACGTCATTGTAGGGTTCCCTGGTGAAACAGAAGAAGAATTCCAAGAAACCTATAATTTTATCGCTGAGCATAAGTTTAGCGAACTTCATGTATTCCCTTATTCAATGAGAACCGGCACGCCAGCTGCTCGTATGACCGATCAGGTTGAAGAAGGCGTAAAAAATGACCGTGTTCATCGCTTAATTGAGCTTTCAAATCAGTTGGCAAAAGAGTATGCTTCGTCATTTGAAAACGAAGTGCTCGAAGTCATTCCAGAAGAGCGTGATAAAGACAATCCAGAGAGTGGTTTGTTCATAGGTTATACGGACAATTACTTAAAAGTAAAAGTTCCAGTTGATGAAAAAATGGTCGGTGAAATTGTTCGGGTGAAAATGACAGAAGCTGGTTATCCTTACAACAAAGGTCAGTTTGTACGTGTAGTAACGGAAGAAGAGCAACTGATATCGCAAGCGAACTAACGAACATTTGAAAAGGAGGGGAGCTATTAATCATTAGCGTCCTCTTTTTTCTGAATGAAAGATATGCGCATTTCATGTTATGATAATGAACGAGAAAGGATGAATGAACATGGCTAAAGATATAGCACGCTACATTGACCATACTTTATTGAAAGCAGATGTAAAACGGGAGCAAATTTATCAACTTTGTCAAGAAGCAAAGGAATATCAATTTGCGTCTGTTTGCATCAATCCATATTGGGTGCAGGAAGCTGCGAAAGCGTTACAAGCAGAAGAGAATGTAAAAGTTTGTACAGTAATTGGATTTCCACTAGGGCAGTCAGCGACCGAAACTAAGAAATTTGAAACAGAAATGGCGATTAAACATGGTGCTGAAGAAATTGACATGGTCATAAACATCGGCGCTTTAAAAGATGGGGACTATGAAGTTGTCCAAAAAGATATTGAAGCTGTTGTTGCAGCGGCAAAAGGAAAAGCACTCGTAAAAGTGATTATCGAGACGTGTCTACTGACAGATGAAGAAAAAACGGTGGCATGTGAGCGTTCTGTAAAAGCTGGAGCAGATTTTGTTAAAACATCAACTGGTTTTTCAACTGGTGGTGCAACAATTGAAGACGTGAAGCTTATGCGTCAAACCGTTGGCGATCAAGTCGGTGTCAAAGCTTCTGGAGGCGTAAGAAATCTTAAAGATTTAGAAGCGATGGTTGAAGCAGGGGCTACGCGTATTGGTGCAAGTTCAGGCGTTGAGATTGTTAAAGGCTTGGAAGGACAAGCAAGCTATTAAAAAAGCTGGGGATCCCCAGCTTTTTTTGTTTTAAAATAACGTGTCAATAAACTTCTTTTCGTCTTCGGATAATGATACTTCGACACTTTTAGCATTATCCAACAACTGTTCAGCTCGTTTTGCTCCCGGTATAATGATGTCAATTTCCGGTCTTGCCAAATACCATGCAAGCACGACGTGTGCGGTGTCAACATTATGTTTTTTAGCGATTGGTTTTAGCTGGTTTACTTTTTCAATGTTTTGTTTAAATTTGGTTCCTTGGAAATGGCCTTGATGGTTTCGTAAATCACCTTCTGGAAATACCGTATCAACCGTATACTTGCCGGCTAATAAACCTGATACAAGGGGGAAATATGGAATGAAAGATATATTGTGGTCTCTCATATAAGGGAACAAATCTTTTTCTGCTTCACGATTCAATAAATTGTATTCACCTTGAAATACATCAACATAGCCATCAGCATTTGCATCTTTCAGTTGTTCAATCGAAAAGTTAGAAACACCAATTGAGCGAATTTTTCCTGCTTGCTTTAATTCTTGCAATGCTGCTACAGCATCACGTTTTGAAGTGTTATCATCCGGAAAGTGAATGTAAAACAAATCAATATAAGACGTGTTTAAGCGTTTTAGTGCTGAATTTACCGACTCGTTAAGAAACGCTGGAGAATTATCAAATACGTAGTCGTCTCCGCTTTTTTTGTGAGCTGCTTTTGTAGCAATCACAACATCTTCACGCTTAAATTCTTGGAGTACTTCACCGATAAGCTCTTCTGAGCGCCCTTCGCCGTAAATGAATGCGGTATCAATGAAATTAACCCCATTTTTAATTCCTTGGCGTACAAGATCTTTTCCTTTTTCTTCGTCAAGATCCGGATATAAATTATGGCCACCAACTGCATTTGCACCTAAACCAATAGGGAATACCTTTATCCCTGAGTTTCCTAATTCTTGTGTACTCATTTTGCATTTCCTCCTTATAGATCTAGTGCGTACTCTTTTAGTTTAACGGTCTTTTTCTAATCGTGCAAAAAATTGAACAAAACGTGCAAACGATCCAGCAAAAGGAAGAACGAGAAGCGAACAAACAACATTATAAATCGTACTTGCATGGGCTAGTTGTACACTAGGACTCTCGCTTAATAAAGAAGAGAAGTGGGCGAGAAATTCTATAAAAGGATAAAAAAGCACAGCCCCGAGCAGATTTAACCATATATGTGCATGAGCAACAAGCCTAGCTGTTTTACCAGCGCCGATGCTTGCGATGTAGGCAGTGAAGCATGTGCCAATATTTGCACCTAGCATAATTGCAACACCTGATTCACTCGTTAAGCTTAATCCTTCAATAAAACTCATTGCAATGCCAATCGTGGCTGTGCTTGATTGAATAATTGTCGTCACAATAGCACCGACAGAAATGCCCGCTAAATAATGATCATTCGTCCACTGAAAAAAGTACTCTGTTACAGGAAGCGTTCGCAATGGTTCCGCAAGTGTCTCTAATCCATTCATCGATAAAAAAATACAACCGATCCCAAATGTGACGCACCCAATTATGTAAAGAGAAGATCGAGTGAAAAGTAAGCAAATAAACCCTATTGCAATAAGGGGAAGCGCAAAGTCGGTTACATTAAACGCGATTAATTCTAACGTGAAGCACGAACCGATATTTGCTCCGAGGATGACGCCAATGGAATGTGTAAATTTCATTAGGCTTGCGGCAACAAGGCCAACTAGTAAAACGGTCACAACAGAACTACTTTGAAAGAGCATTGTGATGAGAATGCCGACAATAAGCCCTTTAAAAGGTGAATCAGTAGTTTTTAATAGTATGGTCTTTATCTTTGTTGTTCCTACTTGTAAAAGTCCAGAACGTAAGATGTAGATGCCAAACAAAAATAAAGCGATAAACACGATTAATAATGAGAGGAATTCCTTTACCAAGCTTGTCACCACCTTGTCTTTAACACTATATGGGTTCAAGGTTAGGAGCATGTCTATTTTCTATAGGCAGCAATGGATATTGTGACTTTTTAGTTGACCGAAAACACCGACTGTATTATACTTATAGGAGACGTGTCATAAGCACGTATTGAGTTTGGTTGTTTTCGGAGGGAGGGAAATAGAATGGCAGAAACTCGTGTTCGCAAAAACGAATCGATTGATGCTGCACTTCGTCGCTTTAAGAGATCGCTCTCTAAAGAAGGAACGTTAGCTGAGGTTAAGAAACGTAAACACTTCGAAAAGCCAAGTGTGAAGCGTAAAAAGAAATCAGAAGCAGCTAGAAAACGTAAGTTCTAGTTTTTATTAGGAGAGGATGATTTCACTTGACTCTTCTTGAGAGGTTAAACCTGGACATGAAGACAGCGATGAAAAATAAGGAAAAAGAAACACTTTCCGTCATTCGCATGGTGAAGTCCTCGTTGCAAAATGAGCAAATTAAGCTCGGACGTGAGCTTACTGACGATGAAAGCATGACTGTGCTTAATCGAGAAGTGAAGCAGCGTAAAGAATCCCTCCATGAATTTAAACAAGCGAATCGTGAAGATTTAGCGTTGAAGCAAGAAGAAGAACTTGCTTTGCTCCAACGATATATGCCTAAACAATTATCAGATGAAGAATTGGAAACGATTGTGAGCGAAACGATTACTGAGGTAGGTGCTTCTTCCAAAGCCGATATGGGCAGAGTGATGAGTGCCATTATGCCAAAAGTAAAAGGGAAAGCTGACGGTGGTTCTGTCAATCGTCTTGTAGCAAAGCGGTTAACTTAACTTTTGTTTGATAAACCTCTGTTTTTTAAAAAAACAGAGGTTTTTTAGCGTTTAATTTGGATTTGGAAAATACACGTGATAAAATTTAATAAAGATGAAACTTTTTACGCTCTTAGATCGTAGAAGCGTGTAGAAGGGGATGGAGGGATGATTCTAACGTGAACAAGTGGTTAAAGGTCGCATTTGTTGCGTATTTGCTTGCTTTTTTGCTGATGCCGTTACAAATGATTGTCGAAGCTGATACCGCTAGTGATACAAAACTATACGTCATTCCAGTTGAACAAACTGTTGAAAGAGGACTTGAAGCATTTTTAGAGCGTTCATTTGAAGAAGCTGAGGAAGAAAATGCAGATCATATTATCCTCGATATTGATACACCGGGTGGCGCAGTTGATGCAGCTGGTCACATTGCGAATATCATCAACAGTACAGATATTCCCGTAACCGCTTATATCAATAGTGAGGCGATTTCGGCTGGTGCTTATATTGCGCTAAACGCAGATCAGATTGTGATGGTTCCAAATGGCCAAATTGGTTCAGCCGGAGTGATCGATGGATCTGGAAATGCAGCGAATGAAAAAGCACAATCCTTATGGGTCAGTAGAATGAAAACCGCAGCTGAAGAGAATGGACCAGATGGTGGGCGCGATCCTGCTTATGCTGAAGCGATGTCAAATGCTGATTTTGATGTTGAAGGGTTCCCCTCTGGATATTTGACTTTAAATGCTGACCAGGCGCTAGAGGTCGGATATGCAGACGCGATTGAACAAAATCTAGAAGGTGTTGTAGACTTTCTTGGCTACGACTCAGATGATGTCGAATTGGTTTATTCAGAAGTTAGTTTCGCTGAACAAATTGCTCGCTTCGTGACAAACCCGGTCGTTATTCCAATTCTATTAACAATTGGTAGCCTTGGATTAATTATGGAGTTGTTTTCGCCAGGGTTTGGTATACCTGGTATTATGGGGGGTTCATCGCTACTCTTATTCTTTTTTGGTCATATGGTAGCAGGTTTTGCAGGCTGGGAATCACTGATTCTAGTTATTATTGGAGCGGTACTTATTGGTGTTGAAATGCTTGCGCCAGGCTTTGGTATATTTGGAATACTCGGTATCGGTTTGGTCATTGGTGGTTTGTTTATGGCTTCATTCTCAACAACTGTTATGGTTATTTCTATAGCAATTGCGCTCTTCATTTCGATTGCTGCGGCCATCATTTTATTTGTGTTCTTTGGTGATCGAGGACCTTGGAAAAAACTCGTCCTTCAAGCACAGACGAAAACGGAAGAAGGGTATTTGTCTAAGGAAACGAATCACGACCTTGTAGGTTCAACCGGAAAAGCGTTAAGTGATTTGCGGCCAGCAGGAATTGCGCTAATTAACGATGAGCGCCTTGACGTTGTGTCTGAAGGAAGCTATATTGGACGAGGGAGTAAGCTCAAGGTTGTCTATACATCAGGCGCAAGAATTGTTGTTAGAGAAATTGAGCAAAATGATTAAAGGAAAAGGGAGGAAATAACAAATGGATGACGGAATGATTATCACACTCATTATTGTTGCGGCTGCCATTATCCTATTGGCAATTTTATTCACATTTGTGCCAGTAGCACTATGGATTTCAGCAATTGCAGCAGGGGTTAAAATTGGTATTTTTGAGCTAGTAGGGATGAGGTTAAGACGAGTCGTTCCTGCTCGCGTTGTAAACCCGCTCATTAAAGCGGTAAAAGCAGGAATTGATCTTGATTCTTCAAGATTAGAAGGACATTACTTAGCAGGTGGTAATGTTGACCGAGTTGTAAATGCGTTAATCGCAGCACAGCGAGCGAATATTGAACTTTCATTTGAAAGAGCGGCAGCGATCGACCTTGCTGGTCGTGACGTGCTTGAAGCCGTTCAAATGAGTGTAAACCCTAAGGTAATTGAAACGCCGTTTATTGCTGGTGTAGCGATGGACGGGATTGAAGTGAAAGCAAAAGCAAGAATTACTGTTCGTGCAAACATTGACCGGTTAGTCGGTGGTGCTGGTGAAGATACAATTATTGCTCGTGTCGGTGAAGGGATTGTTTCTACAATCGGTTCTCAACAAGATCACAAAAAAGTTCTTGAAAATCCAGATATGATTTCACAAACTGTTTTAACAAAAGGTTTAGATTCAGGTACTGCTTTTGAAATCTTATCGATTGATATCGCAGACATTGATATCGGCAAAAACATCGGTGCAGAACTACAAACCGACCAAGCTGAAGCAGATAAGAAAATCGCTCAAGCAAAAGCGGAAGAACGTCGTGCAATGGCAGTAGCGCAAGAGCAAGAAATGAGAGCTCGTGTTGAAGAAATGCGCGCGAAAGTTGTGGAAGCAGAAGCAGAAGTTCCAATGGCGCTTTCTGAAGCTTTACGAAATGGACATATGGGTGTCATGGACTACATGAACTACCAAAATGTTATGGCTGACACGGATATGAGAGACTCTATCAGTAAATCTTCTAAAGGTGACAGCGATATGTTCCCGGAAAACGATCCAAGAAACAAGAATAATTAAGAGAACCTCTTAGCATATGATTTTTGGCTTGACCATTTAAAAGGAGGGGATACTGGATGTCAGAGTTTATTCAATTTATTTTGGCGAATCCTCTTATCTTAATTATTATTGTTGGTATATTGGTTAGTTCCTTATCGAAATTAGGGCAATCAAGTCAGCAACAAGAGGAGCGTCAAGGGAGCGAGCGTCAGCAGGGCCAACACCCTCAGCAGAGACAGCAACCCCAATCGCAACCTCAAAGGCAACAACCAGTTGAGCGACGACAAAAAGAAGTTCGGTGGGAGGATTATTTCCCTAATGAATCTGCACCTCCTGAGCAAGCGTATGAGCCTGTTCGTGAAACACAAAGCCAAACGGATGAGTCTAGCTCATCCCGTTCGCAGCATGAATTGTATGAACGGCATCGTGAAGCGCGTCGTAAGGTGAAAGAGCTTAAAGACCAAGCTGCTCCAGTCGTTGCCATTGCAACAGAAACCAATCAGTCACAATCAAATGGCGATTTGAATATGGATTTCAAAAACGTCTCTAGAAAGAAAATGATGGAAGCTGTTGTCTGGTCTGAGGTGCTCGGTCCTCCTAAAAGTAGGAACCGTGGTCCGAGAGGGCGCATGTCTCGTTAAGTAAAAGACAATTTATATAAGTATGTTAAGCGTAGTACCTTCGATGGTGCTACGCTTTTTTTATTTAGAAGAAGCACGTTTTAACAGGCGATTCGCTTCATTTTTTGTGCTAAGGCAAGGGTTATGCTCATACAATTTATAGGAGGAGGGCTGCTTTATGAATCGTTTAACGAACCGTATAAAAAAATGGGTAACTGAACAAATGCAGCTTCCGGCTGACGTCATGATGGACTTACCTCGAATTACGATGATCGGACAGCTACATATATATATCGAAAACCACCGTGGTGTTTTGCAATTTTCAACGACCGAATTACGGTTGCTTTTAAAAGAAGGTCAACTGCTTGTGACAGGGGATCAATTTGTTTTGAAAACGATTTTACCTGAAGAGCTACTGTTAGAAGGACGAATTGATAAAGTGACGTTCATTCAGAAAGAGGAGTAAAAAGGAGTGAAAAGGAATGCGTAATGGGTTTGTCAATCTTATAGGTGGTGTTGTAACAGCAGAATTATCAGGACCTTATCCCGAACAAATGCTAAATCGTTGTATTAAACAGGGGATTCATATTTGGGATGTGACAGTATCGGAAGTGGGTAGTGTTCAATTTAAAATGCAGTTAAAACATGTTCATCGCATGCGGAAATTTCTCAGAAAAACCGATCTTACTTTATGTTTTAAAGAACGAGAAGGGCTGCCTTTTTTGGTTAAAAAAATGCGTGTGCGTGCAGGATTTGTCACTGGTATTGTCGCCTTTATAGTTGGGTTTATACTTCTTTCAAACATCGTTTGGGGGTACTCCATTGAAGGGGCTTCCCCTCAAGTAGAACAAAAGCTGGAAGAAGCCATTGAAGAATTAGGAGTGAAACGAGGGGAGTTCATTTTTCAGCTACCAAAGCCGAACGTTATTCAAGCGTACGTGACAGATCGAGTGGATGAAGCAACTTGGATTGGTGTGCGTCGAAAAGGGACGAACTATGAGTTTGAAGTCGTGGAACAAGTGCGCCAATTAGAGCCAGAAATTTTAAGTCCGAGACATCTTGTTGCCTCAAAAAAAGCTGTTATTCGATCCATGTTTGTAGAAGATGGTACAGCACTAAAACATACGAATGATGTAGTGGAAAAAGGGGACTTGCTTGTTTCAGGTTTTATTGGTGTTGAAGGGAATGAACAAACAATTCCTGCAAAGGCATCAGTAAAAGGTGAAATATGGTATACTTCAACTGTAAGTATGCCTTTAACGCAAACGTATCGCTCATTAACAGGAGATCAAAAAAACAAATACCATTTAACGGTAGGAGATGTTTCGATTCCATTTTGGAATTTTACGGCACCAAAGTATGATGCACATCAAACGTTTAGAAGAGAAAGTGATTATTCTATTTTTGGGTATCGACTGCCACTTCAAATTACGGTTGATGAACAGCGCGAAACGCTACTATTTGAAAGAACTTATGAAAAAGCAGAAGCGATTGAAGTCTTGAAAAACCAAGCCAAATTTGATTTAAAACAGGACTTGCCTGATGATGCACAAATTATTGGCGAACAAGTTTTGCATGAAACAGTTGAAAGTGATAAAGTTTCATTAACGATTCATTACCAAGTTCTAGAAGAGATCACTCAAGAAAAACCAATTATTCAAGGAGACTGAGGCGATTGTCAGAAACATCATTGATTCAACTAAACTTAAAAGATGCCCAATTAGCACAAGCACTATATGGACCGAATGATTTACATTTAAAAAGAATTGAAGAAGAATTATCCATTGAGCTTGTTACTCGGGGTGAAGATATTCTCATTACAGGTGAGAAAAAACAAATTGAACGAGCAGCGGCAATTATTGAAACGCTTATTACAATTGTAGAACAGTATACGAAGTTGTCAGAACAAGATGTGTTTTATGCGATCCAACTTGAAAAAGAAGGAAAGCTAGATGAATTAAATGACTTGTATGACGAGAATATTGCTACGACTGTAAAAGGAAAAGCCATCCGTGCAAAGACATTAGGCCAGCGACATTATGTTTCCATGATAAAAAAACATGATATGGTGTTTGGTGTAGGTCCTGCGGGAACAGGAAAAACGTATTTAGCCGTTGTTTCGGCGGTTTCAGCATTAAAGGATGGCAAAGTGAACCGGATTGTTTTAACTCGACCGGCTGTAGAAGCAGGAGAAAGTTTAGGGTTTTTACCAGGAGACCTTAAAGAAAAAGTTGACCCGTATTTACGACCGATTTATGATGCCCTCCACGATGTTTTAGGAGTCGAACATACGACTAGACTAATGGAAAGAGGAACGATCGAAGTTGCTCCTTTAGCTTATATGCGTGGTAGAACACTCGATGATTCATTTGTTATTCTCGATGAAGCGCAAAACACAACGGAAGAGCAAATTAAAATGTTTATTACTAGACTAGGATTCGGTTCAAAAATGGTTATTAATGGAGATATTACACAAATTGATTTACCTAAAGGAAAAAGATCCGGATTACAAGTGGCGCTTCGCAAATTGAAATCAGTAAAGGGTATTGGATTTGTATACCTTCAAGCTTCTGATGTCGTTCGTCATGTGCTTGTTCAGCGCATTCTTTATGCGTATGAAAAGGAAGAGCAAGCTGACGAAAAGTGAGTGTGTAGAGCCTAGTGAGGTGACTATATGTGGAAGAGGATAAGCCTAAAGTATCGGCCCCGAGAAAGTGGTGGCAAAAAATAAAACAACAGCCGTATATACGTACAGTCATTTTTACAATACTTGGCTTTATTATGTACGGCTTAATGTTGGACAACATCATACCTGAGCAGTTAGAAGTAAACTTGTCTGAGCCTGCTGAACAAGATATTCGAGCCCCGATGACTGTTGAGAACCGAGTGGCAACAGAACAAAGGCGAACAGAGGCTGTAAGTTCTGTTGAAAGCCAGATGCGTCATAATCAACATTATGAAGAAGATCGCGTTCAGCAAGTGAATGATATTTTTACGATAATTCGTCTCGTACGTGAACAGGAAGCTTCGGATGAAGAGGATGAAGCTGCATCAGTCTCTGATCAAATTGACGACATACGTGCCGATTTGTCGGCTTCCACAAACGCAGATTTACCAGATGAAGCGCTGGAAGTTTTAATCACGGCGTCTGATTTTCAGTTTCAGTCTGCCCACGAAGCAGCGGTTAACACCGTGCATGAAATAATGAGCCAGCCGATAAAAGTTGGCGATTTACAAGAAGCGAAGCAAGAAGCTGAAGAGCAAATTCTAGAAGTCACAAGCCTCTCGCAAGAAGTTCGTGATTCCATTATTGACGTGGTTGATTTAGCGATTGTATTTAATGTGACGTATGATTCGGAAGCCACGCAACGGTTAAGGCAAGAAGCGGCTGATTCAGTTGATCCTGTTTTAATACGTGAAGGGGAGCTAATTGTTAAAGAAGGCGACTTAGTTACATATGAAATGTATGAACAACTTCGTTTAGTCGGTTTACTTGACGAAGCCACAATTATTTTCCCGTACATTGGACTTGCTTTGTTTGTTGTGCTTTTAGTCGGTATGTTGACGTTTTTCTTAAATGATTCAAATACGTCTGTTGCAACAAACAATTCGCATTTACTAATGTTTTCAATTGTGTTTACCGTTATTTTGGTGCTAATGAAACTGTATAGTTATCTTGAAACCGTTATATCGGTTCCGGGAATTGGCTATGCCGTTCCAGCCGCAGCAGGAGCGATGCTGTTAACGCTTTTGCTTCATCCAAAAATAGCGATTGTGACCAGCTTTTTATTTGCGATCATAGGTAGTGTCTTCTATAATCATGATTCATCAAGTACATTTGCTTTCGTTTACGGCTTCTATATTTTAGTGGGATCGCTGACAGGGATTTATTTCTTAAATCAATCAAATAAAGCAACGCGCATCTTAAAAGCTGGCTTTTTTGTTTTATGTGCAAACAGTTTGACTGTTGTCGCTTTGCTTTTGATGAAAAGTATTTACTTAAACTGGGTTGAATTAGGCTTTTACTTTTTAGCTGCATTTTTAGCTGCATTTGTTGCATCTGTTTTAACAATTGGGTTATTACCGTTTATTGAAACGGGTTTTGGCGTATTGTCAACGGCTCGTTTAATTGAATTGTCTAATCCAAATCATCCGTTATTGCGAAAAATTTTAACAGAAGCACCAGGAACCTATCACCATAGCGTAATTGTAGGAAATCTAGCAGAAGCAGCGTGCGAAACATTAGGTGAAAACGGATTGCTTGCAAGGGTTGGCGCCTATTATCATGATCTTGGAAAAACGCGAAGACCGCGATTTTTTATTGAAAATCAATTAAAAGGCGATAACCCTCATGATAAAATTTCACCTCAGTTAAGCAAAACCATTATTATCTCTCACCCTTATGATGGTGCAAATTTGTTAAAACAACATAAAATGCCACGAGAAATTGTTGATATTGCTGAGCAACATCATGGTACAAGCTTGTTGAAGTTTTTCTATTACAAAGCAAAGCAAGACGATGATAAGCAGCATATTCCGGAAATACAGTTCCGATACCCAGGGCCAAAACCGCAAACGAAGGTGACGTCGATTATTTCCATTGCAGATAGTGTCGAAGCGGCAGTTCGTTCAATGCAAAAGCCGACACCGGATAAAGTGGAGCAATTAGTTGATAAGATTATTAAAGATAAGTTAGAGGATGGGCAATTTGACGAGTCAGATTTAACGTTAAAAGAGTTAAATCAGATTAAATTATCCATGTGCGAGACATTAAATGGCACATTTCATCAGCGTATTGAATATCCTGATGATGACTAAAAAGGAGTAAAGTGATGATTGAGATTGACATAGTCGATGAGACAGAAACATTAACAGAAGAGCAAACAAAGCTTGTTCACGAGATTCTTTTGGCAGCCGGGGACACAGAACATGTCCAAGCAGATTCGGAACTATCCGTTACGTTCGTAACGGAGGCGGCGATTCATGAATTGAATTTGGAACATCGTGGCATTGACCGATCAACAGATGTACTGTCATTTGCGTTAAACGATGGCGAACAAGAGTATGAACAAATGGAAGGTATGCCGAATTTGTTAGGAGATATTATCGTTTCGATCTCCCATATTCAGCGCCAAGCCGAAGAATATAACCATTCATTTGAACGTGAGCTCGCATTTTTAGTTGTACATGGCTTTTTGCATCTGCTCGGCTATGATCATCAATCGTCAGATGAAGAAAGGGAAATGTTTACTAAACAAGAGGAGATTTTAGAATCCTATGGCATTGGAAGATCGAAACCGTAGAGGGGTCAAACGTTTAATTCGTTCATTCAACTTTGCAATTTCGGGTCTTGGGTATGTAATAAAAAATGAACAAAACATGCAGATTCACTTAATAAGCACAATAGTCATTTGCGGACTTGCTTGGTTTTTTTCCGTGACTGCCATGGAGTGGGTGGTATTATTACTGGTCATGGGAGGCGTATTAACTGCGGAAACGTTAAATACGGCGATTGAACGAACGGTAGATCTAGTGACAGAAGAGTACCATCCTTTTGCAAAACGAGCGAAAGATATTGGTGCAGCAAGTGTTTTTATCTTTTGTGTGATAGCGGTTATAATAGGGTTAATTATCTTTGTACCCTATTTACTATCAATGTTTCGTTAAGGAGGAGTTTAAATGGAAAAAGCAGCACTTATTGAACAAGCAGTTGAAGCAAGAGAACAAGCATATGTTCCTTACTCCTCATTTAAAGTAGGAGCAGCCTTATTATTAGCCGATGGCACAGTCGTAAAAGGCGCAAATATTGAAAATGCAGCCTATAGTTTAGCGAATTGTGCAGAAAGAACGGCGCTATTTAAAGCATATGAGCCAGGTCATGCTCCATTTCAAGCATTAGCAGTTGCGGCAGATACACCGAATCCTGTATCGCCGTGCGGTGCATGTAGACAAGTATTGGCTGAATTATGTGAACCAACAATGCCTGTATATTTAAGTAATCTTAATGGGGATTGGCAAGAAACAACAATTGAAGCATTATTACCAGGTTTTTTTAAAGCGGAGGATATGAATGAATCAAAAAGAAACATTTAAATCAGGTTTTGTCTCTATTATCGGCAGACCGAACGTTGGGAAATCGACGTTGTTAAACAGAGTCATTGGGCAAAAAATTGCCATTATGTCGGACAAGCCTCAAACAACAAGAAATAAAGTTCAAGGTGTTCTTACAACAAATGACGCACAAGTCGTCTTTATCGATACACCAGGCATTCACAAGCCGAAACATCGCCTTGGCGATTTTATGATGAAAGTTGCGACAAACACATTACGAGAAGTAGATTTAATCTTATATGTTATTGATGCTGATGCTAAGTTTGGACCTGGAGAACAATATATTATTGATCGCTTAAAAGATACAAAAACACCTGTCTTTTTGATCGTTAATAAAATTGATAAAGTAACGAAAGACGCTCTTCTCGAAATTATTGATGCCTATCGTGATCGTTATGACTTTGAAGAAGTTGTGCCGGTTTCTGCATTAGAAGGTGACAATGTAGGGACAATGATGAATCAAATTATGGGTCATCTTGAAGAGGGGCCGCAATATTACCCGAGCGATCAAGTAACCGATCATCCAGAACGCTTTATTGTTGCGGAGCTTATTCGGGAAAAAGCATTACACGTAACGAAGGAAGAAATCCCGCATTCCCTGGCGGTCGTCATTGAACAAATGAAGAGAAGAGACAATGGGAAAGTTTACGTTGGCGCAACCATTATTGTGGAGCGGTCTTCACAAAAAGGGATCATTATTGGCAAACATGGCTCAATGTTGAAAGATATTGGCCAAAAAGCAAGGGTGGATATCGAGGCGTTACTCGGCTCAGGCGTCTTTTTAGAGCTATGGGTTAAAGTTCAAAAAGACTGGCGCAATCGTCCCTCGCAGCTTCGAGATTACGGATTTAACGAAGACGAATATTAGAATATTAAATGGAAACAATGGTTCAAACTGGGTGTTGGACCATTGTTTTTTGTTATACAAAAAGATATGATAATGACAGATGAGAATCGTAAAAAAATAAAAAGTCAAGCTCTGCTAATTAACAATATTTCCATCGGATGAGTATAGTAAGTTTAGGTCATCATACTTCATAAGAACGATTGAGAGGAGTTGTAAAACAGTGCTTGTTCTATCTTGGAAAGTTTTTTCACAGACGGGAAACATTGAAACTTATTTACTCCACAAGGAATTGGAGAGAGATAATGACATGGACGAGGGAGAAGTAGTACCCTCAGATGACCAGGTGGACCCTACTCTTTCTTAATAGCAGAGACTTGCTGTAAGGATTTAATATGCTAATAAAAGAAGAAGGAATTATTTTAAAAACAATTGATTATGGTGAATCGAACAAAATTGCAACCGTACTTACGAAAGATCATGGCAAAATAACACTTATGGCTAAAGGGGCGAAAAAGCCAAATAGTCGTTATGCTGCCGTTATGCAACCATTTGTTCATGGTTCATTTGTCTATTTTAAAGGCAATGGGTTACCGACCATTAGTCAAGGTGAGATTATAAAATCGTTTAAGCATGTGCATTTTGATCTATTTAAAGCTTCCTATGCTGCTTATATAACAGAGTTAATTGATAAATTAACGGAAGAACGCAAACCTTATTTATTTTTATTTGATTGGCTCTATCTCTCAATCGAACAGGTTGACAAAGGGCAAGATCCAGAAATCATTGCGAGAATTATTGATTTAAAAATGCTCTCAATAGCAGGTGCAAAGCCGAATATAGACGGCTGTGCAAGTTGTCGATCAGTTGAAAGAGACCCAGTCGTATTTTCTTTAACATTTGCTGGTTTCTTATGTGGAGTTTGCGCTCCTCGTGATGAACGTGCGTTTCCCCTTACGTTGTCAATGGTAAAATTGATTCGAACCCTTTATTATGTGGACTTAAATAAAGTAGGGGCGATTTCAATTAAGCGAGAAACAAAAGCGCGTTTAGCTCAAATCATTTCTTCCTACTACCAAGAATATGTCGGCGTCACATTAAAGTCGCAGCGGTTTATTGATCAATTAAAGAAAGTAGATCCCGATCATTTTAAGGTTGACGATGCGAAGGAATAAAGGTAAAATAATGGAACATGACTAAAATGCAGTGATAAGAGAAAAAGTATGTTCAGTTATTGGTTTCTAGCGACTTCAGAATGGTGTGAGCTGAAGAACCAAGAACGTGCAAGGCACTCTTTAGCATAAGACCGTATAAAGTGATTAAACACGATTGTGTTTAATAAGTAGGGTGGAACCGCGGGTAACTCTCGTCCCTATGCCGTAATGGCATGTGGATTGAGGGTTTTTTGTTTTTTGAAAAATAGGAGGTATAGTATGAATATTCAAAATATGATCTTAACATTGCAATCATATTGGGCGAAGCAAAATTGTATTATTATGAACGCTTACGACACGGAAAAAGGTGCTGGAACGATGAGTCCGCATACGTTATTAAGAACCATTGGACCTGAGCCATGGAACGTTGCTTATGTAGAGCCATCGAGACGACCAGCTGATGGACGCTATGGAGAAAACCCGAACCGTCTATATCAACACCATCAGTTCCAAGTCATTATGAAACCATCGCCGAATAACATTCAAGAATTATATCTCGAAAGTCTAAAAGCGCTTGGAATTAACCCGCTTGAACATGATATTCGTTTTGTAGAAGATAATTGGGAAAATCCGACACTAGGATGTGCTGGACTTGGATGGGAAGTTTGGCTAGACGGAATGGAAATTACACAATTTACGTACTTCCAGCAAGTTGGCGGAATGGAAGCTTCTCCCGTGTCTGCAGAAATCACGTATGGAATCGAACGTTTAGCTACGTATATTCAGGAAAAAGAAAACGTGTTTGATCTTGAATGGGTAGAAGGCTTCACATATGGTGATATTTTCTTACAACCAGAATTCGAACACTCCACATACACGTTTGAAGTGTCAGATAGTGAGATGTTATTTAACTTGTTCAATACGTATGAGAAAGAAGCAACGAGAGCT
Organism: Shouchella sp. JSM 1781072; assembly: GCF_041949915.1. Taxonomy (NCBI): domain Bacteria; kingdom Bacillati; phylum Bacillota; class Bacilli; order Caryophanales; family Bacillaceae; genus Shouchella; species Shouchella sp. JSM 1781072. The sequence continues at coordinate 1,508,992 of NZ_JBHFQE010000001.1, read as the reverse complement.
TTAGACCGTAACTTAGTGTTTCCTTCGTATGATTATATTTTGAAGTGTTCCCACGTGTTTAATTTATTAGATGCTCGTGGTGCGATTTCTGTAACGGAACGAACGGGTTATATTGGACGCGTGCGTACGCTAGCGAGAAAAGCTGCAAAACAGTATTACGAAGAACGTGAAAAACTTGGATTTCCAATGTTGAAGAAAAAGGAGGCAAACTAATGGCGACAACACCATTTCTCCTGGAAATAGGATTAGAAGAATTGCCAGCAAGGTTCGTGACAGAAGCCATTGTTCAACTTGAAGAGAAGGTGCAGCATTGGTTAGCTGATCAAAAACTTACTTACGAGCGAACGGAACGTTTCTCAACCCCTCGACGATTAGCCATTTTGGTTCACGGTTTGGCTGATAAGCAAGAGGATTCTGTCGTAAAAGCAAAAGGCCCTGCAAAAAAAATTGCGCAAGATGAAGAAGGGAACTGGACAAAGGCAGCACTTGGCTTCGCTAAGTCGCAAAAAATTGAGCCAGATGCGTTAACGATCGAAGCGTATAACGGTGTTGAATATGTATATGCAACATCTTTTTCAGAAGGAAAGCATACCGTTGACATTCTCCCACAAATGGAGTCGTTAATAACAAGTCTTAACTTCCCGAAAAGAATGAAATGGCATACGTACGATTTACGATATGCTCGTCCAATACGATGGATTGTAGCGTTGTTTGGAGAAGCGGTTGTTCCAATTGCACTAACAGACGTGACGTCAGGTCGTACAACAAGAGGACACCGTTTTCTAGGTGAATCTAGTATTGACATTTCATCTCCTAACAACTATGAAAATCAAATGCTTGAGCACTATGTCGTGGTAGATGCTGAAAAAAGAAAAAGCGCCATTCGCTCACAGTTAGCGGAATTGGAAGCGACGAATGAGTGGGTTATTCCAGTAAATGAAGATCTTTTGGAAGAAGTCAATAATTTAATTGAATACCCGACTGCCCTAAGTGGTGGATTTGAAGAAACGTATTTAACGTTACCGAAAGAAGTGTTGATTACAACCATGCGCGAACATCAGCGCTATTTTCCGGTCGAATCAAAAACAGGTGAATTATTACCTCATTTCGTCACAGTGCGGAACGGAAATGAAGAACATCTTGAAAATGTTTCTAAAGGGAATGAAAAAGTGTTACGTGGTCGTCTAGCAGATGCTGCATTTTTCTACGAAGAAGATCAAAAGCTATCAATTGATCAGTGGAACCAAAAGCTGAAAAATGTTGTGTTTCATGAGTCAATTGGTACGATTGCGGAAAAAGTTAGTCGGACACAAGAACTGGCTATTTGGCTAGCAGAAAAAGAACAAGTACCAGTAGAACAAATAGAGTTTGTGAAGCGAGCAGCAACCATTTCTAAATTTGATCTTGTTACGAACATGGTAGGGGAATTTCCAGAGTTGCAAGGTCGAATGGGTCAAGATTATGCGGAAAAAGCAAACGAAGACAATCGTGTAGCGCTTGCGATTCGTGAGCAATATTTACCGCGTTTTTCGCACGATACGTTGCCAAGTTCAACAATCGGTGGCATTTTGTCTTTAGCAGATAAAATTGACACTGTGTTATCGTGCTTTGCGATTGGTCTCATTCCTACAGGTTCCCAAGATCCATATGCGTTAAGAAGGCAAGCGAACGGGGTCGTTCAAATTTTACTTGATCGAAAATCAGCCACTTCAATAGATACGATCATTGATTATTGGGTAAATACATTGAGTCAAAAAGGATTTATGACGGCTAATGTCGAATCTACAAAAGAAGAAGCAGTACAATTCTTTTTAAGCCGCTTTAAACATTTAATGAATGAGGCTGGCTACCGGTATGATGTTGTAGATGCAGTGTTAGCTGCACCTCTAGTCGATGTATATTCAATGTTTGCAAAAGCAGAAGCGATTGGACAACAGCTTAATCAACCTGAGTTTAAAAAAGCTGTCGAAGCATTGAGTCGAGTAACAAACCTTGCTCAAAAGGCGGAAACAGATACAATCATTGATGAAGCGCTGTTTGAAAATGATGTTGAAGCAAAGTTGTTGGCAGCAATCGTTGAAGTGGAAATGAGTTTAGCGCAAGCGTGGACACGACATGACGCGTTTGCAGCTTATCACCTTTTAGCGGCTTGCCAAGAGCCGATTCATGCATTCTTTGAACACACAATGGTTATGGTAGACGATCCAGCAATTCGATCGAATCGTCTAGCATTATTAAAAAGGTTAGCTCGTTCGATTCATTCATATGCTGATTTTCAGCAAATTGTCTTTTCTTCGTAACTAGTGTTCAGGTTAGAGAGGTGAGTCCCAATCGAACTTTCAAATAGACAGCAACAAATCATTGATATTGTCAAAGAAAATGGACCGATTACAGGAGAGCACATTGCGGAGCGTTTGTCTTTAACAAGGGCAACACTCCGCCCTGATTTAGCTATTCTAACGATGTCTGGCTTTCTTGATGCTAGACCACGAGTTGGTTATTTTTATACAGGGAAAACGGATTCTCCTGTTCTTTCAGATGAAATCCAAAAAATTAAAGTCCATCATTATCAATCAAGACCCGTTATTGTAGAACAATCAACTTCTGTTTATGAAGCGATTTGTACGATGTTCCTTGAAGACTGCGGGACATTGTTTATCGTTGATAAGCACACAACGTTAGTAGGGGTTGTCTCTCGAAAAGATTTGCTCCGAGCAAGCATGGGTGGACAAGCAATTGAAACCATTCCAGTTAGTATTATTATGACGCGAATGCCGAATATTACAGTCTGTGAAAAAGAGGACTCAATAATTGAAGTCGCTCATAAACTCATTTCAAGGCAAATTGATGGAATTCCGATTGTGAAAAAAGTTGATGTCGGCTCTGGATTTGAAGTCATTGGGCGAATCACAAAAACAAATATGACTTCTTTGTTAGTAGATTTAGCTAAGAATGAAGGAACATAAGGAGGGCTGTTCTTCATGAGTCAAACGGAACGCTTAATTGTTTACATTGTGTCAGATTCAGTTGGTGAAACTGCTGAACTAGTTGTGAAAGCGGCAGTTAGTCAATTTAATGGATCGAATGTAGAAATTCGCCGCATTCCTTATGTAGAGGATAAAGGAACGATTCAAGAAGTCGTACAAATCGCGAAAAAAGCGAAGGCGTTAATTGCATTTACGCTTGTTGTTCCAGAGATTAAAGATTATTTACTGCAAACAGCAAAAGAAGCAAATGTTGAAACCGTTGATATTATTGGTCCTGTATTAGGGAAGATTAATCAATTAACGAATGAACAACCACGGTATGAACCAGGTCTAATTTATCGATTGGACGAAGATTATTTCAGAAAAGTTGAAGCGATCGAATTTGCTGTTAAATATGATGATGGCCGAGACCCTAGAGGAATTATTTTGGCAGATGTTGTCTTGATTGGCGTATCAAGAACGTCAAAGACGCCTCTTTCTCAATATTTAGCTCACAAACGATTAAAAGTGGCGAACGTCCCCCTTGTGCCGGAAGTGGAACCGCCGGAAGAACTATTCAAAATCTCATCTAAAAAATGTATTGGCTTACGTATTAGCCCAGAAAAGCTAAATAGCATACGAACTGAGCGTTTGAAAGCATTAGGATTGAAGTCTGAAGCGAACTACGCAAATATAAACCGCATTAAACAAGAATTGGATTATGCGCAAGAAGTGATGGAGCGGGTAAACTGTCCAGTGATTGATGTGTCAAATAAAGCGGTAGAAGAAACAGCGAATTTAATCTCCAATATGTTCCAAAAGCATTAATTGGAAACTGTTTACTGTTCAAAAAGCTTGTTTTAAAGTATAATTGCCAATTGGGACTCTAAATTTGCTGATTTGATGTATAAAAAGGCTAGAGATCAAATAAATTTAAAAAGTCAAGACTTTTTCTTGTTTTTTTGGTAATGATAGTAAAGAAGACGAAATAAATTAGGGTTTTCGACAGGTTCTTGTTTTTTTCGTCAAATAAGAAGGAGATCAAGCCATAAATGTTGAATGGTTACGTATGAGTTCAACGGTATATGTTGATGCAGATTCTTGTCCTGTTAAAGAAGAAATTATTACCCTTTGTGATCAATATCAAAAAGAATTGGTCTTTGTTTTTTCGTATGCACATAATATGGTCTTGCCCCAACAAGTCAAAACCGTACAAGTAGATGTAGATAAAGAAGCAGCGGATCTTTATTTACTCCAAACGGTAAGACGAGGCGACATATGCATATCTCAAGATCATGCCTTAGCTTCATTATTGATTATAAAAGGGACGATTGTGCTTTCTCCACGCGGTCATGTATATAAAGAAGAGGAAATGTCGAGCATGTTACAGTCTCGCTATGCTTCTCAAAAAGCTAGAAGAGCTGGAAAGAAGACAAAAGGTCCTCGGAAATTTACGACAGAAGATCGTGAGCAATTTGCACAGTCGCTTGAATACGCATTAAAACGTGACAACGATAGGAATGAAAAAGAATAGGTGATGGCGTTATGTCCGTGAAAATTCCTGATGAGAAACTATCAGAAATAAGGAATGCGAGCGATATCGTTGATGTCATCGGTGAGTATGTTCAACTTAAGAAGAATGGGCGCCAATACGGCGGGTTATGTCCTTTTCATGATGAAAAAACGCCGTCTTTTTCTGTCTCAGAAGAAAAACAGGTTTACCATTGTTTTGGTTGTGGAGCTGGCGGGAATGTGTTTACGTTCCTGCAAGAATTAGAAGGCTGGTCGTTTACAAAAACGGTCACCCATCTAGCTGATAAAAATAAGATTTCTTTACCTCAAATCACGCAGCTTTCAGAGGATGTTTCGCAAGTAGATACATCTAAAATAGAAGCAATGAAGAAAGCTCATCAGCTAGCTGCTTCTACGTATCATAGTATTTTTATGTTTACGGAAGAGGGATCTCCAGGTCGTGTATATGCAGAGGAACGTTGGTTTTCTCAAGCTCAAATTGATCATTTTAAAATTGGCTATGCACTAGACGAATGGGAAACCATTTCAAAGGTCCTTGAACAAAATGATTTCGACTTAGAGATCATGGAAGAAGCTGGATTAGTTGCGAAGCGTAAAACAAGCGGATTTTACGATTTATTCCGCAATCGTTTAATTTTTCCAATTTCAGATAATAATGGAGACATTGTTGGTTTTGGTGGAAGAATTATTGGTGAAGGTCAACCAAAATATTTAAATAGTCCAGAGACACCTATTTATCAAAAAGCAAAAACGTTATTTCACATGTATGAAGCGCGACCAATCATTCGAAAGAAAGACCGTGCTTACCTTTTTGAAGGTGCATTCGATGTGATGGCGGCATGGAAGTCAGGAATTGAAAATGCGGTTGCAACCCTCGGAACGGCTTTAAGCCCCGATCATGCGAAGCTTCTTCGCCGAAACGCAGAAGAGATTGTTGTCTGTTTTGATGGTGATAAAGCGGGTCGAGAGGCAATCCGAAAAACAATTCCTTATTTAGAAAAAGTGGGCTGCCGGATTCAAGTTTGTTTGTTACCAGATGGGTATGATCCAGATGACTTTGTGAAAGAATTTGGTTCAGATGCGTTCAAACTTCATTTAGAAGAAGAACTTTTGTCTGTTATGGCTTTTAAGATGCATGATGCCAAGCAAACAAAAAACTTAGAAAATGAAGGAGAACGTCTTAAGTATATTGAAGACATGCTTGAGGAAATCGCAGGCTTAGAGCAATCGATTGAGCAAGAGCACTATTTAAGGCAGTTATCAAACGAATTTAACCTGTCTTTGCACGTTTTGCAACAAGAAATGGAGCGGAAGGAAAAAAAACAGGGGCGTTCAAAACAAGATCAACCTGCCGAACATCGGAAAGAAACGATTAAACCACATCATCATTTCCAAACATCTAGGCCTATGGCTGCGCATATTAAGGCAGAACGGATGCTCCTTGCCCATATGCTACAAGATGAAGAGATGATTTGGAGAGTTACGGAGCGTCTAGAGAGTGGTTTCAATATAGACGAACATGGAGCTCTTTATGCATATTTGTTATCCTTTGTTTCGCAACATCCAGAAAAGGGAATAAATGATTTTATAGAGAGTCTTGAAGATCAAAATCTTGCGAAGTTAGCTGCTTACCTGCTTATGCAAGATATAAAAATCGACTGTACAGATGATGAACTACACGATTACATTAAGAAGATTGAACAATATCCGAAACTATTACAAATTAAAGAAAAGCAACAAGCGGCGCGTTTAGAGCAAGATCCAATTCTTGCCGCGCAAAAGCAAATGGAACTCATACGCGAAAAAAGGGAATTGCTAGGAAAGTAATTCGTCGTTAATTTTGGAAGGAGGGGATCGAGTGGCTGATAAACCGTTACGTCCAGTAACTGAAGGTGATCTATCCATCGATCAAGTAAAAGAACAATTAGTAGAGGTTGGTAAAAAGCGTGGTACATTAACGTATGCCGAAATTACAGAGAAAATGGCTTCGTTTGAACAAGATGCTGACCAAATGGATGAATTTTATGAATACCTTGGAGAGCAAGGTGTGGAACTCTTAAATGAAACGGACGATGAAGTACCATCCATGCAACAAGTCGAAAAAAATGAAGATGAATTCGATTTAAATGATCTTAGTGTCCCTCCTGGTATTAAAATAAACGATCCAGTTCGTATGTACCTTAAAGAAATTGGTCGTGTGCCGCTTCTTTCTGCTGAAGAGGAAATCAATTTAGCAAAACGAATCGAGCAAGGTGATGAAGAAGCGAAGAAGCGTTTAGCAGAAGCGAACTTGCGTCTTGTTGTTTCCATTGCGAAGCGTTATGTAGGAAGAGGCATGCTGTTTCTTGATCTTATTCAAGAAGGCAACATGGGTCTGATTAAAGCGGTTGAAAAGTTTGATTATGACAAAGGCTTTAAATTTAGTACGTATGCAACGTGGTGGATTCGTCAAGCAATTACTCGTGCCATTGCGGACCAAGCGAGAACCATTCGTATTCCAGTGCATATGGTTGAAACCATTAACAAATTAATTCGTGTACAACGTCAGCTTCTTCAAGACTTTGGTAGAGAACCGACGCCAGAAGAAGTTGGAAAAGAAATGGAATTAACGCCAGAAAAAGTTCGAGAAATCCTTAAGATTGCTCAAGAGCCTGTTTCATTAGAAACGCCAATTGGTGAAGAAGATGATTCTCACTTAGGTGACTTCATTGAAGACCAAGAAGCTTTAGCGCCGTCAGATGCAGCTGCGTATGAACTATTAAAAGAACAACTAGAAGACGTGTTGGATACCCTCACGGATCGAGAAGAAAATGTACTTCGCCTTCGCTTTGGCCTTGATGATGGTCGTACGCGCACGCTCGAAGAAGTTGGTAAAGTGTTTGGTGTAACGCGTGAGCGGATCAGACAAATTGAAGCGAAAGCCTTACGCAAATTACGCCATCCAAGTAGAAGTAAACGATTAAAGGATTTCTTAGATTAACAATTGGTGTGCACACGGATTCAGCTTAACTGGGTTCGTGTGCCTTCCTTATTTCTATTTTACTTCTTCTTAAAACGGATTGCAAATCGTTGTTGAGAATTTTCTTATAAATTAACTTGAATTTTTTTCGCTATTTTTGGGAAAAGTAAGATGAAGCCTTTTCATAATGGTGAATTTGGAGTAAACTATAGTAGATTCGTGCTTTTTATACATAAATTAAGGGTTCGTTCTAACGAGAAAGGAGAGCACCTATATGAAAGGTCGTCCGTTAATCCCGTTCGCTATTATCGCACTACTTGGGATCGTACTTATGGTTGCGATGTCTGCAATTGGCGTAGATCAACGTGCTAGTATGGATGAAGAAGAGGAAGAACCAGTAGACATCGGGGATCCGGTTGAATATGGACAAGGTATCGTTGAGAGTTCATGTATAAGTTGCCATGCAAATGATTTAGGTGGTACCGCAAGTGCACCAGCGATTAACGATTTAGAGGGAGAATTATCTCACGATGAAATCGTTGACATTGTGACGAACGGTCAAGGAAACATGCCTGCATTTGGCTCTTCACTACAACCGGAAGAAATTGATGCAGTCGCCGATTACTTATTATCATTATCGGAATAGGAGAGCGGGGGGATAACCCTTGCTTTTTTCTTTTGGAAGGAGAAACAATCGCTTTGAATACGAATCAATTGTCTCGCAGACTTGAACGTGTGGCGTACTATGCGGAAGGCTACCAATCTTTGGCGGATATTGGCTCAGACCATGCTTACTTACCATGTTATTTATGCTTGAGAGATGCTGGTCTTCATGCCATTGCTGGAGAAATAAATGAAGGTCCGTATCAGTCTGCACGTAAACAAGTAGAGCTGTCGCGTTTAGAAAATCAGATCGAAGTAAGAAAAGGAAGCGGCTTAGAAGTTATAAACGATAACGAACAGGTCGACGTAATCACGGTCGCAGGTATGGGAGGACCGCTTATTGCTTCTATTTTAGAACTTGGATTGGAAAAACTTACAGGTAGTCAGCGGTTGGTTTTGCAGCCGAATGTAGCTTCACAAGCTGTACGTGAGTGGCTGATGTCCCATCAATTTAACATTGTCGCTGAAGAAATTATTGAAGAAGATGATAAAATTTATGAGATTGTAGTCGCTGAAAAAAGTGACTCTCTTGTAACGTATACAGAGGTAGAGTTGATGATGGGTCCTCTGTTAATTCAAAATCATACAGAGGTTTTTAAAAAGAAATGGACGCAAGAAAAAAATAGTTGGGAACGTGTGTTAAAACAATTAAAGCAGGGAACGGAAACGATAGAGCTTTCAAATAAAAAAGAAGCGTTAAAACGTAAGATTGACATGGTTGAGGAGGTATTTGTGTGACACTTACAGGGAAAGACGTCATAAAGGAATTTGAACGGTTTTCACCGAAAGCGTACGCTGTTGAAGGCGATCGAAATGGATTGATGGTAGGTACGTTAAATAAGCCAGTTCAACATGTGATGATTGCCCTTGATGTACTTGAAGAAACGATGAACGAGGCAATTGAGCAAAAAGTTGACTTAATTATTGCCCACCATCCATTACTATTTAGACCTTTGAAACAAATAAATTTGGATACAGCAATGGGGCGAATTGTTCAAAAAGCAATTCAACATGAAATAACGATCTATGCCGCACATACAAATCTTGATGTTGCATCTGGAGGTGTGAACGATTTATTAGCGAATGCGCTACACATCCAATCGCCAGAGGTGCTCGTACCAACTTATAAAGAAGATATGTTCAAGTTTGTGGCTTTTGTTCCAAAAACCCATGGCGATGCAATTCGAGAATCGTTAGGAGAAGTGGGAGCAGGTTTTATTGGAGAATACAGCCATTGTTCGTTTTCTTCAATTGGTGAAGGGACGTTTCGTCCAACTGAGCGTGCCAATCCTTATTTAGGTGAGAACAATAAACAAGAAGTGGTAGAGGAAGAACGGATTGAAACGATTGTCCCGAAACACTTAACGACGTCCGTGATTGAAGCATTCGTTTCAGCTCATCCGTATGAAGAACCAGCGTATGATCTTTATCCACTTGAAGAACCTTCCGTAACGCTCGGGTTAGGTAGAGTGGGCAAAATTCCTCAAGCTCAAACGTTACGTGAGTACGTGGATGTAGTGAAAAAAGCACTCAGTGTTGAGAATGTCCGTGTTGTCGGAAATTTAGATAAGAAAATTAACAGAGTAGCCGTATTAGGCGGAGATGGGAATAAGTATGTTAATCAAGCATTGCGTAAAGGTGCGGATGTACTTGTGACTGGTGATCTTTATTATCATGTTGCGCAAGATGCGAAAATGGATGGAATGACAATTATTGATGCAGGTCATCATATTGAAGCCATTATGAAAAAAGGTGTCGCCGAAGAACTACAAAAACGATTTGAGGGGAAAGAGCTGAAGATTTCCGCTTCGAAAAATAGTACAGATCCTTTTCAATTCATGTGACATCGTAACAGAAGAAAGCGCTAATGCAGGTTATCTACATTAGCGCTTTTTATCGTTTATTTCTTTACGCGTACTTTTGGGAGGATTTTTTCAATCGGTACTTTTTTCGTCGTATCCCACGTTGTTTCATTTTCAGGTTCATAGTTTTCAATAAATGTGATGACTTCTTTCGTGATCGGTGTTGGCGTTGAAGCACCTGAAGTGACACCAACTTTTTTTGCATCCTTAATCCAATCCAAGTTTAGCTGTGATAAATCACCAATACGGTATGCGGGTGTACCTGCAATCTGTTGTGAAACTTGTGCTAAACGGTTGGAGTTATTGCTTTTCGGGTCACCAACTACAATGACAACATCACATTGTGACGCTTGTTCTGCAACTGCTTCTTGACGAACTTGAGTCGCTAAACAAATTTCATTGTGTACTTCAGCTTTAGGATACAGCTCCATAGCACGTTTCATAATGTCGGAAACGTCCCACTGACTCATTGTTGTTTGGTTTGTGATAATAATATCACGATCATCCAACGTTAACGCTTCAAGATCATCCATTGTTTCAACAAGGTGAACGGCATCTGGTGCAACGCCTACTGCGCCTTCTGGTTCAGGGTGGCCTTGTTTACCAACATAAATGAACTGATGACCTTCTTCTGCTTTTTCGCGAATTAAATCGTGTGTTCTTGTTACATCTGGGCACGTAGCATCAATGCACGTTAGCCCTTTTTCTTTAGCAAGTCGACGCACTTCTGGAGATACACCGTGTGCGGTAAAAATTACGGTACCGTGGGTCACTTCCTTAAGAATTTCTAACCGGTTCGGTCCATCTAAAGAAATAATGCCATCTTCTTCAAATGCATCCGTAACGTGTTGATTGTGGACAATTTGCCCAAGTATATAAAGAGGTCTCGGCAAGTCCAAATTTTGCGCAGCTTGACGTGCCATAACCATCGCGTCTACAACGCCATAACAATAGCCTCTAGGTGAAATTTTTAATACGTCCATAAAAGTCCATGGCCTCCTATTAAAAACAGGCTTCCATAAAAAAAGAAAGCCGTGTTTTGATTCATCTTCTATTGTAAAGGAGATACGCGCAGGTGACAATCAAGACGCGTTATTAATTTGCTTCTTCTAGCAAATTTGTGTCGATAAATTCATATGCTTGCTCTTCGGAATATTTTTGCACAACTGCAAGTTCGCTTGCTACCATTTGTCTAGCTTTCTGTAAATGGTGGCGATCTTGGATATGGAGACCATTCGAACGCTCGGTTTGCTTTTTTGAAAGCGAAGATACAAGGTGAGCTGCATCGATGATACTTCCTGTTTTAAGTAAGTTTTCTGTGTCTCGAGAAAACTGACTTGAAGACAGGGGAATTTCAGGGCCTGATTTTAATGCATCTGCTACTTGAGTGACTTCAGAGGAGGAGATGACCTTTCTAAGTCCGGATTCATCAATCCGCGATTCTTGAAGCATAAGTGTTACATCAACGAGTGGAAAATGCAAAATATAATATGACTGTGTTTCTCCTAAAACACTCTTCTCTTCAATTTCTTGGATCTTTCCGGCCCCATGATAAGGGTAAACAACGTTGTCTCCGACTTTAAACATGGACATTCCTCCAATCGATTTATACATGTCAGTATAGCACATTTGAAGGCAAATATCAAATTATACTATCGTTATAGGAAGCTTGTCAACAACTAAAATTTGATTTATATATAAAGTTTTGGAAGCGATTCCCCGGAAGGTGGTTGCTTTTGTTTAGTAGCCGAAGTTGTGTTCGCAATTGATTGATTTGATGGACGATCAAGCACGGGTGTTTCATTTTGAATACCGTCCGCTTGCTGATTAGAAGCTTGGTCTGAACGAGCAGTAGTCGATTCTGCACTTGTCTGCATCTGTTGACCGGATGATGGCTGTCTCATCGATCGCATCATTCGCCAAAGAGTGGGAACATTTTTAACAAATGGTCCGTATTGTTGAATCATAGGGGCGACTTGCTGGGTAATGCCCATAACCCGTTGTGTATTTTCTAAAATGGTAGCAAAGTTTAACCCTCCAGATGCACTTCCTAATGCTTGACTGGTAATCCGACCACCTCCGAGTAGACGAGCTAAGATTCCGCCGCCACGGGAAGCGCCTGATACAGCATGTTGGATGGGGGCGGATGCCATTGATGCTGTCGGCTGCATAAAATGAGTTGCTGTTCCTAATAATCGACTTGAACCACTTGATAATGGTTGCATAGGGATCGAGCTGGCAGGTGGTCCATAATATGGCTGCATGACAATGTCCTCCTACAATGATCTAATAATATAGACTATGCGAAAAACGGGCGTATTGTGCGTATTTTGACCTTGGACTTGCTCGTGAATTATGATAAAATGAACTATTGCATGAAGGAACTGGAAAAGAGGAAATGAATAATGAATGCAGAAAATTTTTTAAGACTAGGAATTACGGATAAATTGCAGCAAGCGCTTGTTGATGCCAATATAGCTAAACCAACAGAAATACAAGAACGCCTTATACCGGCTATCTTAAACGGTAAAGACGTTATTGGACAATCGCAAACAGGAACTGGAAAAACGTTCGCTTTCTTATTGCCAATTGTTGAGAAGTTAAAAAGGGAACAAGAGCAGGTTCAAGCCATTATAACGGCTCCAACTAGAGAACTTGCAACACAATTATATAATGAGGTAGCGAAGCTCATTAAACCGTTTGAAGGTGGAGTCTCTGCTCAACTTTATGTTGGTGGTACGGACCGTCAAAAACAGCTGGACCGCTTAAAAACGAAACAACCACATATTGTTGTTGGGACACCAGGTAGAATTAATGATTTAATTCAGCAAAATGCGCTACTTGCGTATACGGCTACAACGCTTGTGGTTGATGAGGCAGATCAAATGCTTGATATGGGCTTCATTGAAGATGTCGATAAAGTCGCAGGGAAAATGGCGGACCAGCTACAGATGCTTGTATTTTCAGCGACGATTCCAGAAAAGCTTCAACCGTTCTTAAAGAAATATATGACGCAGCCACGCCACGTTCATGTACAGCCTGAAGCTTTGGCTGCTAAGGCGGTCAAACACCAGCTGGTCCCTGTTCGTCACAAAGAAAAGCTAACCGTGTTAAAAGAATTGGTACGTAACATTAATCCTTATTTAGCGATAGTATTTGTAAACACAAAAGAGCAAGCGGATATTGTAGCAGATGAACTAGCAAAAGAAGGATTAAACATCGAACGACTTCATGGTGGACTTGCTTCACGCGAGCGTAGAAAAGTGATGAAAAAAGTAGATGATGCCAGTGTGCAGTATTTAGTTGCTTCTGATCTTGCAGCTAGAGGCATGGATATTAAAGGTGTTACTCATGTCATTAACTACGAATTTCCTGCAGATTTAGATTTTTATGTTCATCGAGTAGGTCGTACCGCTCGTGCAGGCGCAGATGGTCTTGCGATGTCTCTATTTGAAAAAACGGACGAGTATGCATGTGGCAAACTTGCAAGCAAAGGAATTCCATTCACGTTTGTGGAGTTCAAAGATGGAGAATGGCAGCAAGTTAAAGGGCCTATCGGTAGTGGTGGCTTTTCGCAAAAAAAACCAGCTACTAATGAAAAAAGACAGTCAAATTCAGCCTCGAAATCGCAGCCACAAGAAAGAACTGGTGGAAAAGCAAAAGCCAAAGCGAAAAAAGTTAAACCTGCATACAAACGAAAAGCGCGTGTCGCGCAGGAAAAGAAACATCGAAGAGATAATAAAGCACGTTCCCGTAAAAGCAAGTAAAGGAGAGTTCAGATAATGTCTTTGTTATTAGGATCACATGTATCGATGAGTGGAAAAAAGATGTTGCTTCAATCGAGTGAAGAAGCGGCTGCTTATGGTGCGAACACGTTTATGATTTACACAGGTGCACCGCAAAACACGCGACGTAAAGCAATTGAAGAGTTGAATATTGAAGCTGGAAAACAGCACATGGAAGAGCATGGTATTCGTGACATTGTCGTTCATGCACCTTACATTATAAATATTGCAAACACGCAGAAGCCCGAAACGTTTAAACTAGGTGTGGATTTCTTACGTTCAGAGATTGAACGGACAGAAGCTCTTGGTGCGAAACAAATTGTCTTGCACCCTGGAGCGCACGTAGGTGCTGGTCCGGAAGCTGGAATTAAGAAGATTATCGAAGGATTAAACGAAGTCTTAACAGAAAAAAGAGATGTGCAAATTGCGCTTGAAACAATGGCCGGTAAAGGTTCTGAATGTGGACGGACATTTGAAGAACTGGCTGAGATCATTGCGGGAGTCACGCATAACGAACGATTATCTGTTTGTTTTGATACATGTCATACGCATGATGCTGGCTACAATCTTGTGGAAGACTTTGACGGCGTATTAGAGTCTTTTGACAAAATTATTGGTGCTGATCGAATAAAAGTTGTTCACGTTAATGATTCAAAAAATGAACGACACGCGCAAAAAGACCGACATGAAAACATTGGACATGGATATATTGGTTTAAAGGCACTTGATTATATTGTTCATCATGATCAGTTTAAAGATGTCCCAAAAATTTTAGAAACGCCGTTTATCGGGGTTGACAAAAAAGACCGTAAGCCACCTTATGAGCACGAAATTGCGTTATTAAGAAGAGAGCGGAGCGATCTTATCGAAAAATAATAAAAAGAGCACCTCTAGTTTGAAAAAACGAGGTGCTCTTTTTATTATCTAATGGTAAAATAATGGCAAGAAACCATTTAAAGCATATGGTTGTATTTCTGGAACAGCTGGGAAACGGTTGAAGAAACATAGGAATCTGTTTCTTTTGTTAATTGATAAATAATGGATTCGACTTGTTTTTTATTTCCAACATTAATGGTTTGTTGCCGTAAAATGCGAAGGACGCTATCTGCCTGTTCACTTGATAATGGGTAACCTTGTTTCTCGGCAAGTTGCATAAATTCTTCTTTACTAATTGAATTAATTTTTTGGTTCACGAGCTGTTGCATGATGAAGTTCATGATGGCACCGCTCCTTAAAATAGAAAGTCTCTTTTACTGTATGTTGTGAAAGAAAAAACAGAACAAAAAAAGGAGTTAACGTCTCTTTTCACGAATAAGAGTAAAATATAGGAGATTCGGAAAAGTGTTTTATTATTTGTTATTCTGATTAATGATAAGGGGGGCCAGAAGATCTATGAACCAAAACCAGCTTTACAAAAATGGCCCTAATAGGAGTACTGATATGTTGCACAAAGAGATAATTGGAAAGCAAGACTATCGTAATCAAACGATGTTCACGCTTATTGAAGAGTTAAATTTACCATATTTAAAAGTAGATCAAACGTTGAAAGTTTTATCTTGGAATGAAATGTTTAGTTTTTTAACAGACATTAAAAAAGAAGAACTTCAACATTCTTCACTCAAAGAGTTAGCGATCAGTCATGATATTGCAGAGTTTTTTCTTAATCAACTTGAACTCAGCTCTAAATATGTGCAAATCACAAAAAATATTTATGAGAATGAGGGAAGTGTACTTAATATTACTTTTATTCCAGAAGTGGAAAATGAGCGTGTCTGTTATTTTATTATGTTAGAAGATTTATCTTTGCAAACGAAATATGAGGAATTATTGACGTTTCAACACCAAATGCAAGCGGTGTCTCATATTGCTGCTAGTGTTGCCCATGAATTGCGTAACCCGCTTTCAGTTATCAAAGGCTTTTTACAGCTATCGCATTTAACGTGTGATTTTCAAAAATATTACAACACCATCATCTCTGAGCTTAATCGAATGAACATTATCATTGAAGACTTTTTATCCGTTTCTCGAAAAAAATCAAACCGAAAATGGCAATCCCCCTCTAACCTCATCCAGTCATTAGTGGAATTAATGAAAGCGGAGTGTCTGTTGCACAGTGTGGAGCTACAGGTAAATTTTGATAAGTCCTTTGCGCTATGCTATGTGAACGAATCGATGTTTAAACAAGTGATGCTCAATTTACTTAGAAACGCGATTGAAGCATTTGATGAGCGCGCTTCCTACAAGTATTTAAAAGTATCAAGCAAGGAAGTAGGGGAGTTTGTACATATTGAATTAATTGATAATGGCAAAGGCATGCCTAAAGAAGTTGTTGAACAACTCGGGAAACCTTTTTTTACGACGAAAGAAAAAGGAACGGGTGTCGGTATTCCACTATGTAAAAAAATCGTTGAAGACCATGGTGGTCATTTTTATGTCTCAAGTGAACGTGATGTGGGGACAAAAGTTGTGATTACGTTTCCTTTGCTTGTCTAACAAGACTTTTTGGATGTAGCCTTATTATAGGCTTTTTGTTTGTTGGAAGATCTTAGCGCTTGACGTTCGTATCGATATCGTCTATTCTACTTTGGAGCTAAAGGAGGAGGACGTTTGTATGGAACGAAACCGAAAAAAGCTTATTTTATTATGTTTATTAGGACCTGTTATTGGCCTATTTTTATATACAAATCATCTTACAAATGGACAACTGGAGGAACGTGCTTATGGTAATTCCTATGATCCATTAGAAGAAGATTATGAGCATATTAAAGAAGAGATTACCATGTTTCATGATGGGTCGTTGGACTCTCTTCCTTCATATGAAGATAACAAACATGCATGGGAAGATGCTGAACAGCTTGGTGGCTTTCTTCATGAAGAGAGTGAAGGGCACTTCGAAGAGCGTTGGGGCATGTATCTTGGACTTATCGCTGAGCAAGAAGATGTAGATCCGTTTCTTGTTTACGAACTTCTAAAAGTTGAAAGTGGCCATACGTTTGATGAGAATGCGATCGGACCAGAAACAAAGTATGGGCATGCTTATGGTATGGCACAATTTATGACGAATACCGCACCGTGGATTGCAGATATGGCGAGTTTAGATTATGAAAAAGACTATTTATTTAATCCCTATTACGCCATTCATTTATCGGTACAGTACTTGTCGTTTTTGCATGACCAATATGACAATTGGGATCAAGCTTTAACTGCATATCATCGAGGAATGGGCGGGATGCAAGCCTATATAGCAGAAAATGGACATGCTAAAAGCGAATACGCAGTGACAATTCAAAAACAAGCAAAAACCCATGACCTCTTTTAAAAAACGGCCAACGTGCCGTTTTTGTTTTGTTAAAAATGCAGAAACATGGCTGGACAAATGAGAAAAAAAGAGTATAATAGGTTGAAGATAAATCGGAATCATTCTGAATAGGGGGATGGAAATGATTCGCGAAAACTATGTTTCCTTAGAGAATATAACATTTGCTTACGGGCGACGTCCGGTACTCAGTGACGTTTCATTAACAATAAAAAAAGGTGATTTCCTTGGATTGGTTGGTCCGAATGGATCTGGGAAGTCAACATTAATAAAAATGATGCTTGGCTTACTGCGACCAACAGAAGGTACGGTCAAAGTATTTGATGACTCGATAGAGCATTTTCATCAATGGGACCGTATTGGCTATGTGTCACAAAAAGCAAATAGCTTTAGCAGTGGTTTTCCTGCCACTGTTTACGAAGTTGTATCAATGGGCTTGTTCGGAAAAGTAGGGCTTTTTCGTTTCATGAAGAAAAAGCATAAAGAAATGGTGTTCCGTGCTGTTGAGCAAGTAGATATGACGGAGTACTTGTATGAAAATATCGGAGAACTTTCTGGTGGTCAACAGCAACGTGTCTTTATTGCGCGAGCGCTCGTGAGCGACCCAGATTTGCTGATTCTTGATGAACCGACGGTGGGAATTGATGCGAAAAGCGTTGCATCGTTTTATGGCTTGCTGCACGAATTAAATCGTGATTTAGGAAAAACCCTTCTATTAATTTCTCATGATATCGGGGCGATGACGGATCATGTAAACAAAGTAGCTTGCTTAAACCGGACAATCCATTTTCACGGAAAAACCGAAGAATTTGCTGCGAAAAAAGACAAGCTGGATTTTTATGGACATGATGTTCATTTGTTAACCCACAGTCATGAAGGAGTCCACCATGCTTAATGCTTTTTTAACTTATGATTTTCTGCAATATGCGTTATTGACTGGTGTAATGATTGGGTTACTTGCTCCTTTATTAGGAGTCTTTTTAGTTGTGAGAAGAATGTCTTTAATTGCAGATGCTTTATCGCACATCACCTTATCTGGTATTGCTTTTAGTCTCTTGCTCGGAAGCTATATTCCGTTTATGCAAGGGGTTAACCCGCTTTATATGGGGATGGTCTTTTCAGTAAGTGGGTCACTCTTTATGGAGAAATTACGACAAGTGTATGTGCATTATAAAGAGATTGCCATTCCAATTATCATGTCGGCTGGTATAGGATTAGGCGTTGTATTTATTTCGATGGCTAATGGATTTAACACAGATTTATTAAATTATTTATTTGGGTCTGTAATTGCTGTTAACCGCAGTGACTTTATTACAATTACAGTTATTACTGTTGTTGTACTATTTATTTTGATCATTTTTTATAAAGAATTATTCTTTCTATCATTTGATGAAGAGCAAGCGCGTGTATCAGGGGTTAATCGACGTCTCGTTCATTTAATTTTTATGGTTATGGTTGCGCTTGTTATCGCGGCTTCAATGCGAGTAGTGGGAATTTTACTCGTCTCTGCTTTAATGACTTTACCTGTTGCGAGCGCAATGCGATTCGCGAAAGGGTTTAAGCAATTGTTCTTTTACGCAGTTATTTTTGGAGAAGTTGCAGTAATTGGCGGCCTAATGCTTGCATTTCAGCTGAATTTAGCTCCAGGTGGAGTGATTGTACTTCTAGCAGTATTGATCTTATTATTTTCCATCTTATTTGGTCGAAATCGTGCAAAGCAAGGGCGCTTTCCGTTGAAAAAAAGAACGCAACCTACTAGCCAATCCGAATAAAATTCGTTACACTAAAAAGCAAGAAGTCAAAGAAGAGGGTTGATTGAATGGATGTTTCACATGCACTTAATCGCTTAAAAGAAAAAGGGTACAAGTATACAGATAAACGAGAAGACATGCTGCGTTTGTTCGCAAATGATTCTCGCTACATGACCGCTAAAGATGTATTGGAAAATATGCATGACCAATACCCTTCATTAAGTTTTGATACGATTTACCGTAATTTATCGTTGTTCGCTGATTTGGATTTATTAGAAACAACGGAGCTCGAGGGTGAAAAACGATTTCGATTTAGTTGTCGAACATCAGAACACCATCACCATTTAATTTGCTTAGATTGTGGGAAAACAGAGCACTTTCATAATTGTCCAATGGACGAGGAGTTATTCAATCGGTTTCCTAACTTTCAAGTCACTGGTCATAAATTTGAAATTTATGGCATGTGTCAAGCTTGTCAACAGTAAACATAAAAGTAGAGATGGCTACGCGGCATCTCTGCTTTTTTTTGCGCGCATAATTCCCATCTTTTACGCGTTATGAGATCAAACGCTTGGGAGAACCTATAAACACAAGGGGGGATTAGATGTCACCAGTTGTAATGTGTAACGTTTCAAGCTGTCTCCATTGGAAAGAAGAAAACCAGTGTGGTGCAGATAAGATTTTGGTCCAAACGGATAAATTGGAGTCTTCCTATGACATGGAAACAAGTGAAGAATTAGGAACAGATGAGTTAGGTGAAGTGAAAAAGAGTGAAGAAACATGCTGTCACACGTTTGAACCTAAGCATTAATAAAAACTCTCTAGTCATCGCACTAGAGAGTTTTATTTTTTATCCACGACTCAACCCAGGCCTCAGCTTCTGTCCAATTTGTCACGCGAATGACTTGTTCAGGTACCGGTAAACGATTGTATGGCGTATCAAACAAAATAACGGGAATCCTGCATTCTTCGGCAATCATGACCGCATTGTCATGTTTATCTTCAAAAAAGATTTCGACGTTTTGTTCTTTAACAGCTTCAATCTTATTATGGTGACCAATGAGTTCAACATGTTGAAAAGGAATGTCGTTCTTCTTTAACCAATCGAGTGTAATGGCTTTGTATTGCTTTTTGCGAGCTGTAATAAAAATAAGGTCGTGATCTACGTTCCATTTACTTAGAATTTGATCGACCTTCTTAATAAGTGGCGCATTGCTGTATATCGTCGGTTCATTTTTTAACATCCACTTCCAAAAATCGGCTTCTTCTATATTTAATAAATTAGATAGGTCGTACTCAGAAATGTCATCTAGTTTAAAGCTTGTATTAAAATCTTGGTTAATATAGGGAATAAACGTTGCAGGATCTGTAATGGTTCCGTCAATATCAAAACCTAATCGTCTTTTCATTGTTTGCACCTCGTATGATTTCATAAGAATGTTTGCGTCAGAAAGAGAAATACTACACCTAAGAAAGGGGGATTTATGATGAGTGATCAGCAAAAGAAAAAGCATAAACAACCATTAACATTGGTTGATAAAGATGATCCTTCATTAACTTTTTTAAACACACATGTTGATGGACACGACGGTGAAAAAGGTTCCGAGTATGTTTATGATGCCAAAGAAAAACAAGATTATCATGAAGAATACGCCAATGAATTTACGCCAGATGATTTAAATGAAGGCGAAGATTATGGTGACAGTAGCGCTGGAAAAGGAATTGGAACGATGGGCATCGTTTTCGCCATCACTTCATTATTTTTAGTACCGCTTCTATTAGGCCCAATTGGGATTATATCAGGCATTATCGCGATTGTAAAAGGACGGAAATCATTGGGGATATGGGCGATCGTAATTGGCGCCATTTCTGTATTATCCACATTGATTATTACTCCGTTTTTATAAATAGGAAAAACCGACTCCCGAGAGAGTCGGTTTTGCTTTAATTAAGTTGTTCTTCTCGTTGTTTTGCGTAATGCGCTTCTGCCATTTTATCGATTTCTTTTTTAAGTTCATCGACCATCGTTTCTTCTGGTACTTTACGGACAATTTCACCTTTCATGAAGAGAAGGCCTTCTCCGCGTGCACCGGCAATCCCGATGTCTGCTTCTCG
Source organism: Shouchella sp. JSM 1781072 (assembly GCF_041949915.1). NCBI lineage: Bacteria > Bacillati > Bacillota > Bacilli > Caryophanales > Bacillaceae > Shouchella > Shouchella sp. JSM 1781072. The sequence continues at coordinate 1,488,042 of NZ_JBHFQE010000001.1, read as the reverse complement.
AGCTTCACCAGGTCCGTTTACTGCGCATCCGAGGACGGCAACTTTAATCGGCGCTTTTACGCTGGCGATATACTCTTCCACTTCATTTGCAATACTAATGAGGTCAATTTCGATTCGACCACATGTAGGACAAGAAATAAGTGTAGCAGCGTTAGCAGCTAGACCAAAGGATTTAAGCAACTCTCGTGCTACTTTTACTTCTTCAACAGGATCTGCAGAAAGAGAAATACGTAATGTGTTTCCAATCCCCATATTGAGTAAAATGCCGATACCGGCAGCACTTTTTACTGTTCCAGCAAAAAGAGTACCAGACTCTGTAATTCCTAAATGAAGAGGATAATCAAAAGCTTGACTTGCTTTATCATACGCTTCAACTGCTAAATGCACATCAGATGCTTTCATTGAAACAATGATGTCATGGAAATCGAGGTCTTCAAGGATTTTAATATGGTGAAGGGCGCTTTCAACCATGGCGTCAGCCGTTGGATAACCATATTTTTCTAAAAGATGGCGCTCAAGCGAACCGGCGTTCACACCGATCCGAATCGGAATGCCTTTTTCTTTGGCAGCTTTAACAACCGCTTCAACATTTTCGCGCTTTCCGATGTTTCCTGGGTTGATACGGATTTTATCCGCTCCACCTTCTATAGCTTTTAATGCGAATTTATAATTGAAGTGGATGTCTACTACTAAAGGAATATTAATTCTTTTTTTGATTTCGGCTATGGCTTCTGCAGCGCGCATATCTGGACAAGCAACCCGAACAACTTGGCAGCCTGCTTCCTCAAGTCTTTCAATTTCCGCAACGGTAGCATCAACATCATGAGTCTTTGTTGTTGTCATACTTTGGATGATTACTTCATCATTACCGCCAATCGTTAAATTTCCCACTTTAACGGGACGAGTATTTTTTCGATGAACTCTTTCGGTCATAGACCATATCGCTCCTTTGCGGGGCATCGTGCCCGTCTTTTTCTCCACTTTAGTGAAGACACATGCTTATTTTATCAATCACTTGTGCAATCTGGCAAGGAAATTCACTTATTGTTTCGTATAAAGTGGAAAACGATAGGTCTGCCCAATTTGAATCTCATTTGGATTAATTCCATCATTTAACACCGAAAAATCGGCTAATATTTCTTGGATGGATTGATCAACTTGTCCGTTATGCAGTCGCTCGACAATCGACAGAACGGTTTGTCCACTTTCAATTATGACTTCTTGAGAGGGGATAGGAGGTGGGTCCTCTTCTGTTTGATTTGTTTGTGCTTCTGATGTGTTGTCATCCTGTTGGACTAAGTTTGACAATGTTGAGCCTGTTAAATCGTTTTGGATACCTAAAATAACGATAATCGCGATCGCAAGATAAACAAGGCGCTTCAACAGTCGTCACACTCCTTCATAGAAACATCGTCTCATGTTTCTTCAGCTATTCATATGTATTCAAGGTTTGTGCAAATATTCCTGCACCTTCTAACTCGTTAAGTTTCCTTCATTTATACATAGTTGAAACAAAACATACACAGTATTAAACAGTAAACTAGGACTTTCGTAGCTTTTCTGAAAGCTGGTAAAAAGGTAACGTTTGATATAGGAAAGCATGAAAGGTGGAATCCTAATTGAATCGAGCTTTAAAACTATTTGGTATTTTCATGACATTCATTTTAATTACTCATTTTAGTGTAAATGTAGCAAACGCAGATGCTGCTCCTGGAGATGTGGTTGTGACATTAGGTCAAGATTTATCGAAACAGCAGGCCAACGAGATCTTAAGTCGGATGAATGTGGATGAAAATGTTCCAACTCTGTATGTGACGAATGAAGAAGAACATAAATATTTAGGTGACTATATTAGCGCGCAAACAATCGGAAGTCGTGCTTTATCCTCTTCAAAAATTACGTTAGGCGAAACAGATACAGGCATTCATGTAACCTCTGATCATATTACATGGGTTACGAATGAGATGTATGCAAATTCTTTAATTACAGCAGGGATTAAAGATGCTGAAGTACATGTGACGGCTCCGTTTGATGTGTCAGGTACAGCGGCTTTAACCGGGCTAATTAAAGCGTATGAATCTGCGACTGACCAAGTAATCCCTGAAGAGCAAAAAAACGTTGCAAATGAAGAAATGATCCGTACGGCAGAGCTTGGAGATTCAATCGGAGAAGAAGAAGCGGCGGAACTTATAACCTTAATTAAAGAAGAAATTGCGTCAACATCAATTGAATCTGAAGAGGAAATGAAAACCATTATTATTCAACTAGCAGAAGAAATTAATGTGACGCTCACTGAAACACAAGTGAATGATCTATCTGCGTTGTTCATGAAAATGAAAGAATTGAATATTGACTGGGACGCCGTTTCAAGCCAAATTGATAAAGTTCGTGAAAACCTTAGTGGCTTTCTAGAAAGTGACGAAGCACGCTCATTTTTCGACAGAATGATAGAGGCAGGAAAAAGTTTTTTCAATTCCATTCGCAGCTTTTTTAGTTCATAATAGGGGGATAACCCCCTATTTTTGTTTTTTGAAACTTTTTTTAGGGAAGACACGTAAAAAGGAAAGAATCGTTAAATCATAAGAATGGAGGTCACTATCTTGATTGACTGGTTAGATTCAGCAACTGTTGGATTTCTTGTTGTAACAATTGGGACATTGTTTTTAATAGGAGAACTCCTCGTTCGAGCTAGAGGTCTTTTTGGCTTACTCGGACTCGGATTAATAAGTGTATATTTCTTGCACCACTTAAATGGAGATGCAAGCACGTGGGTCATCATCTTCTATTTAATTGGACTCGCGCTCATTATTTTTGATGGAAATGTGACATCAGATGGTACCATTGCAGCGATTGGTGTACTGTTTATGATTATTGGATTAGCTGTACCGGCTCCAGACATGGTATACAGCATTCTTGTTGGTATGGGTACTGTAATTGGTGCATTTGCATCGCTCCTTTTCTTGAAAGTATTTCCGCACAGAAATATGTGGTCGAAAATGACGTTGAAAGAATCCCTTTCTTCAGAAGCTGGCTACAATTCAATTAATGAAGGGTATAAAGAACTAGTTGGAAAAAAAGGCAAAGCATTAACCGCATTTCGACCAACTGGTACAGTGGAAATTGATGGTGAACCGTATAGTGCAACAAGTGGAAGTGTTTGGATTGAAGCGGAGACAGAAGTGGACGTTGTATCTGTTGATGGTACAAGAATTTTAGTCAGACGTGCAGAACAAAAACAACAAACTCAACCAGAAGAAGAAAACTAGAATCAGCTTGCTTTGAGCAAGCTGACTTTTTTATGTTTCAAACATGATTCGATCTAAGACAACGTGAGCATTTTTGAGTGGTAGCATGGAACAACAATGTTGAAATTCAATGAAATGGGGATTAATTTTACTTTTTGTGGAAAAGTAATGGGAGTTTAAAGATTTGTTCGGGTTGCTTTGTAAAAAAAGTGTAAAGATATTTAAAAGCTTGTTTACAAATTCTTTGTGATCGTTTAATAATAGATTCGGAACATCATTGTTGAGGTTTGTCGAAATGAAAACCTACATGAGTTTTTTTATGAAGGGATGAGATGAGTGAGCGAGTTTCAAGTATTGCTGTTTACGTTCCTAGGGGGGATCGGAATCTTCCTGTTTTCCGTAAAGTATATGGGAGACGGGTTGCAGAAAACAGCAGGAGACGGATTAAGAGGGTTATTAGATAAATACACAACCAATCCTTTTATGGGTCTACTTTCAGGTATTGTTGTAACGATTTTACTGCAAAGTAGCACGGCAACAACCGTATTAACAATTGGTCTTGTAAACGCAGGGTTTATGACGTTAAGACAAGCAATTGGTGTTATTATGGGTGCAAATATTGGTACAACAACAACCGCATTTATCATTGGTTTGCCGATTCGTGAGTACGCTTTGCCTATTATGGCAGTCGGAGCCTTTTTACTTTTCTTCTTTAAGAAGAAACGCGTAAACGCGATTGGGCAAGTAATCTTTGGTTTTGGTGGACTATTTTATGGTCTTAGCTTAATGGGTCAAAGTCTACGTCCATTAGCTGGATGGGAACCGTTCGTCGACTTTACAGCGCGAATGAGTGATAATCCATTATTAGGTGTTGTGGTCGGTGTCATTCTAGCTGTTGCCTTGCAAAGTTCTACAGCTGCCATAGGGTTAGTCCAGCAATTGTATGAACAAGGAGCAATGGATTTATCAGCTGCTTTACCGGTCTTAATTGGTGATAATATTGGGACGACCTTAACAGCCGTTTTAGTAGCAATTGGTGCAACGGTTGCGGCACGACGAGCAGCGTTAACCCATGTCGTATTTAACTTGTTTGGCGCCATTTTGGTTATGTCTGTCTTCCCGTTCTTTGTATCGTTTGTAGACTTTTTAGGGAACCAATTTAATTTAAGTAATACTCTTGAAATCGCCGCTGCGCACGGTGTTTACAATGTAGCGAATGTCATTATTCAATTCCCATTAATTGGTGTGCTGGCTTACGTTGTAACAAAACTTGTTCCAGGTCAAGAGCTTGATTTGGATTACAAACCAAAACATTTAGATCCTGTTTTCATAGGAAGCTCACCGGCTATTGCGCTTGGACAAGCCAAGCAAGAAGTGATTCACATGGCCGACTACTCGAAAAAAGGGTTAAAACAAGCAATTAAGTATATGGAGACAGGTGAGAAGAAAGATGCAGATCTTGCACTTCAATACGAACTTGCGATTAATAATCTGGACAAAGAGATTACCGACTACCTTGTAAAAGTATCATCCCGTTCTCTTTCTGCATCGGATTCGAACCTACATTCAACGTTATTGAATGCTGTTCGTGATATAGAGCGTATTGGCGATCATATGGAAAACATCGTTGAACTAAAAGATTATCAAAAAGCAAACAAAGTAGCCTTGTCTGATATTGCGTTAAAGGATTTAAATGAAATGTTTAATTTAACGTATTCAACATTGGAAGAAGCAATGGATTCTCTTGAAAAAGATGATATTGATAAAGCAAATGATGTGTTAAAACACGAAGAGTTAATTGATAAAATGGAAAGAAAGCTCCGGAAACAACATATTAAACGTATGAACGACGGAGAATGCTCAGGTGCAGCAGGGATTATCTTCGTAGATATTATCTCAAACCTTGAGCGAATCGGTGATCATTCTGTAAACATTGCAGAAGCGGTTATTGATGAGCAGTAAGAAAGATCGGGCTAAGCCCGATCTTTTTTAAAAAAAGTATTGCACAATGTAAAGATACATGATAATATAACTCTTGTCCTTAACAAAGGGCAGGGATATTATTCCACAGTAGCTCAGTGGTAGAGCTATCGGCTGTTAACCGATCGGTCGCAGGTTCGAATCCTGCCTGTGGAGCCATTTGGCGGTGTAGCTCAGCTGGCTAGAGCGTACGGTTCATACCCGTGAGGTCGGGGGTTCGATCCCCTCCGCCGCTACCATTACATATTTATCTAACCTTGGCGATCGTGGCGAAGTGGTTAACGCACCGGATTGTGGTTCCGGCATTCGTGGGTTCGATTCCCATCGGTCGCCCCATTTTTATCTGTGGACCCTTAGCTCAGTTGGTTAGAGCACTCGGCTCATAACCGATTGGTCGTAGGTTCGAGTCCTACAGGGTCCACCACTCGGGGGAATACCCAAGTTCGGCTGAAGGGATCGGTCTTGAAAACCGACAGGGGTGTCAAAGCCCGCGGGGGTTCGAATCCCTCTTCCTCCGTCAGCGAACCTTGGTACAAGACGTCTTGTACCAAGGTTTTTTTATGTTTAATTGCATGTAGTGCGGGAATAGTATAAATAGAAAGCGAATATGAGCATATTCGTTGCCGTTTACATGGTTAAATGGTAATCTAATTGAGAAACAAAATCAGTTTAGTTTTGGGAGGAGTTTTTAAGTTATGGCTTACAAATTACCAGAATTACCTTATGCAGCAAATGCATTGGAACCACACATTGATGAGCAAACAATGAACATTCACCACGGGAAACACCACAACACGTACGTAACGAACTTAAATGCCGCGTTAGAAGGTCATGAAGATCTTGCGAACAAAGAGATTGAAGATCTCGTTGCGAACTTAGATTCTGTACCAGAGAACATTCGTACAGCCGTTCGTAATAATGGCGGTGGACATGCTAACCACGCATTATTCTGGCAGTTACTAAGCCCGAATGGCGGCGGTGCTCCAACTGGTTCATTAGCAAACGATATCGATTCTACTTTTGGCAGCTTGGATGAATTTAAAACGAAATTTGCGGATGCAGCAAAAGGTCGTTTTGGTTCAGGTTGGGCTTGGCTCGTTGTAAACAATGGCAAGCTTGAAATTATGAGCACACCAAACCAAGATTCTCCACTTACAGAAGGAAAGACACCTGTTCTTGGATTAGACGTTTGGGAGCACGCTTACTACTTAAATTACCAAAATCGTCGTCCTGACTACATTGCAGCGTTCTGGAACGTAGTAAACTGGGATGAAGTTGCAAAGCGTTACGAAGCAGCAAAATAATTGACGCAAACAAAACCACAAGGATCATCCTTGTGGTTTTTTTGTATATGAACGAGTTAGAAAGTGACATACTACCTTCTAAGATGGGAGGGAATGAAGATGAGTAATCAAGATAAAAAGAAAAACAACCAATTTAAAGAGAACAAAAATCATGGCGAAAAAAGAACGGGTCGATTAAGCCAATTTAAAAACGAGTCTTCTCATGGAGAAGCGTTAGATGAGTATACGAATGCAAATCGCGAACAGCTTTAATTGATTGCGAAAAGAAGAAAGGTGAATGTCATCATTTACCTTTCTTTTTTATTGCCGAAATCCATGCATAGGCAAAAATGAAACAGACAAACTACTGTTAAGGTGGTGAGGTCATGCCAAAAAAGTGGATGGACAGTATATTTGGACACGTTGTTGCTTCAAAAGATCTAAAATTATTATTATCCATTGGTGGACTTTATGCATTGAGCGTGGCTTTATCCAATACGTTTGTAAATGTTTTTTTGTGGAAACAATCTGGTCAATTTATCGATCTTGCTTTGTATAATTTAATGTCGGTCATTTTTCAACCGCTAGCGTTTTTAATTGCTGGCAAGTTATCAAAACACATTGACCGTGTTTATGTACTGCGTATCGGTGTTAGTTTGATGTCGTTGTTTTACATTTCCGTATTAGTGGTAGGGGAAAATGCGGCTCAATATTTATTACTATTAGGTTCTTTACTTGGCCTAGGAACAGGTTTTTATTGGCTGGCGTTTAATGTATTAACATTTGAAGTGACAGAACCGGATACAAGAGATTTTTTTAATGGCTTTTTAGGCTTGTTAACATCATTCGCTGGAATGACAGGGCCTTTAACAGCAGGGATTATGATTACTAAGCTTAATGGCTTTCAAGGCTACTTTTTAATCTTCGGGATTTCCTTAACGCTTTTTTTACTTGCGGTTATTTTAACGATATGGCTAGGGAAACGTCATGCAAAAGGGAAATTTGAAATCAAACAAGTGTTAAAAGAAAGAAAAGAAAATAAGGATTGGCGGAAAATTACGTGGGCACATGTGACTCAGGGCTTAAGAGAAGGTACCTTTGTGTTTGTTATTGTTGTTTGGGTCTACATTGTCACCAATAATGAACTTGCGTTAGGTACGTACGGCTTAGTGACGTCAGGAACCCAATTTATTTTTTACTACTTAACAGCACGATTGCTCAGAGTGGCTTATCGAAAGAAAGCAATTCTTATTGGCGGTCTAATGCTTTACGGAGCTATTTTCTTGTTGCTATTTAACTTAACGTTTCCAAAATTAATTGTGTATGGCATTATTATTTCAATCGCTTACCCACTATTACTTATTCCGTACGTATCGTTAACGTATGATGTGATTGGAAAAGCGCACCGTGCAGCGGACTTAAGAGTCGAGTACATCATTGTTCGAGAATGGTTTTTGAACATAGGTAGAATTGCCTCAATCCTGTTATTTATCGCAGTAATCTCGATTTTCCCCGAGGAACAATCGATTCCTTACATTCTTCTTGTAGTAGGGTCTGGGCATATGTGGATTTACTTTTTTATTAAACACATTAACCAACCCACAAGGCCTCCAGAACCAATGCCGAATGTAAGTCAATCGGAAGGGGAAAACAGTCCTGATAAAACTGTGTAAAATCTCTACATTCTTTGACAGGGTTCGCTTTCTACTTTATAATAAGGATTGTATTACCTGCCGTGTCCGTAAGCTTTTTATGCTTTGAACCTTGAATGTTAAAAGGGAGTTTTACATGAGTAGAGCAACGCTAAGCTAGCTTGTACTGGACAGCGAAACTCTAACTGCGAACACCCACCTACCAAAGTAGGTTCGTAAAGCATTCATTTGCAACGGCACAAGCGGGTATGACTACTTAAATTGAAGGCATCCGGAGTTCGGGTGTCTTTTTACCTGTAATAGATCAGGGAGGTTGTCAAATGGGAGAAACGAAAAATAAAAAGAAACACCATGTGTCATTGCGGTTAAACATTTTATTCCTTGCTGTTTTCTTGTTGTTTTCTGCCTTAATATTGCGACTAGGGCTTGTCCAAATTGTGAATGGGGAAGAGTATGAGGAAGAGTTGACGCATGTATCGAACCAAACCGCATTAATCGATGCACCACGCGGAATTTTTACTGACCGCTACGGTTACCCGCTTGTTGAAAACAGCTTAGAGCTTTCTGTTACATACACAAACCCAGGCAACCAAAGCGCCGGTGACATGATTGAATTAGCAGAAGATTTAACGCAGTTTATTGAAGTGGACACAGAAAATTTACGTGATCGAGACAAAAGAGAATATTACTACACTTCTTTAGAGCCGGAAGAGCGTAGAGAGTTAATAGCAGATATTGATTATGATGAAGATGATGAAACAAGTGAATATCAACGGATGATTGATGCGATTAGCGATGATATGATCGCTGGCTATTCTGAAGAAGAAGAGCAAGTTATTGCAGTCTTCTCTCATATGTTAAGAGGATCAAGCGGGTCTCCACAACGTATAAAGCAAGGTTTATCAGATGAAGAAGCACCAAAACTAGCTGAACACCTTGACCGCTTACCGAATATTAACATTCAAAGAGACTCGGTGCGTGAATATGTTTATGGAGAAACGTTAGATAGCGTTTTTGGGAATGTTGGACCAATCCCTTCTGAGGAAGTAGATAGCTATTTATCAAAGGGATACATGCGCTCTGACTTAGTTGGAACAAGCTTCTTAGAAAATCAGTATGAAGATGTTTTACGTGGTCAAAAAGCAGAGGTCGTGCGCACACAAACCCGTGAAGGAAATGGACCGTTGGAACAAGTTATTGAAGAAACAGAAGGAAGCCGTGGCAATGACTTAGTATTAAGTATTGACATGGAGTTTCAGCAAAAGCTTGATGACATTGTCGAATCACGAGTAATGAGTAATACAGGGATCTTCAGAGAAAATGCGTCTTCCTATGTTGTGGTGATGGATCCAAAAACAGGCGATATTTTAGGGATGAGTGGTTATGAGAAGCGACCTGGAGAAGAGGGGAGTATTAATCCTCTGCCAGCATTTCAAAGTGGATATGAAGTAGGGTCGGTTATTAAGGGTGCTTCTGTGTTAACTGGCCTTCATGAAGGGGTAATAAGTCGAGGATCAGTTATAAATGACCGTACGCTTCGATTTGCTGGAACCGCCGATAAAGGGTCGATAAGCACAATGGGACCGGTAGACACCCGTGAGGCAATGGCTCGTTCTTCTAACGTATACATGTTCTATATTGCGATGAGAATGGCTGATTATGATTATGATAGCCAGCCGGGAGATAGAGCCAATATCTTTGGACCATCTAAAGCTACAGATGTTTTAGATGATGTCAAATATTATTTCAATCAATTTGGTTTAGGTGTTGAGACTGGTATAGACTTACCTAGAGAATCAACAGGAATTGTCTCAAATGAAGCTAGAGACCCAGGTAACTTACTTGACTTTATGATTGGTCAGTATGATACGTATACAACGCTACAACTGGCTCAATACATTAGTACAATCGCTAACGATGGGGTTCGAATGCGTCCGCGATTAGTAACAGAAATTATGGAGCCGAATCCAAATGGGGAAGGCGAGAGTACAATTGTACGTGCGAATAAACCAGAAGTGTTAAATACGTTAGATATGAGTCAAGGAGATATTTCTTATGTTCAAGAAACGCTTAGAGGTGTAGTAAGTCGTAATGACGGAACGGCTAATAATAACATTAATTTTAGCGTGCCTGTAGCCGCAAAAACAGGTACCGCGCAAACATCCATTTATGAAGAGGGACAAAAGGTAGCAGATACAAACAATTTAAGTTTTGTTGGTTACGCCCCTTATGATGATCCAGAAATTGCATTCGCGGTAATGACGCCTGATACAACAATCGCTCAAACTAATTCAAGCAGAATATCACAACAAATTAGTGCTGATTTAGTTGATGCCTATTTTGACCTCCAAGACGACCGAAATGGCCCAGAAGAAGTCGATTCTGTCGTTGAAGAAGTGGATTTGTTTGAAGAACAATAGAAGATAAAATAAAAGCTGTGCACCAAATAACTTGGCGCACAGCTTTTCTACGTTTAAATGTAGGAATTTGTATGAATAAGAAGGATTATCTCTGTAAGTGTCGAATAATCAATTCTAAACACGTGTTAAAAGAATTCATCTACGACTTCAGACAAGCTCATTTCACTTGTTAATTCCCCTGTAACTTGAGGACGTAAATCGTTTGATAATCCGCGGTTATCCACTTCTTCATAGAAGTCATATGCACTGTCCACGATCCCTGCATCTTCAAGCATTTCACCAACGTCAATGCTCGTCATACCAGGAACGACATGAAGAATGGTACGATAGGCGATTTGCTCATCGTTTTCACTTTGCTCTTCATTAGACGATTCGTCTTCTGTTTGTTGAGCTGTAGCGAGCTGTGCTTCTAATTCATCCCACGTCTCTTGCGTTTCAACGGCATATCCATTTTCCTGTAAATGATTGACCATCTCTTCTTCGGTAAAATCCGTACTAGATGAGACTTCTGTATCGCTTCCAATGAAATATGTGGCACCTAATACGCCAGAAGCTACAAGCAACCCTCCAGCAAAACTACGAATTGTTTTACGCGTCATTAGCTACTTTCGTCCTTTCTTCTGATAATGAATCAAGGTAAGGGGCTAAGAGTCGATCTACTTCATGAGGCTCTAAAGCTGTTTCGATAGCAATTCCTTCTGTTGAATAGCCACGCTTATGCAAATCTAATATTTCCCTTAGTAACTGTTGGTGTGAATTCGAGCGATGTTGTTGAGTCGCATCTTTAGCTGCAATTTCTGCGTCCAACTCCATGTTTCGTACTTGATTTTTTACTTGATGGAGCTCTTGCATAAAGGAAATTGATAAATGCTCAATTTGATCTTCTATCTTTGAACCTTTGTCTTCTTTAACAAAAGAAACAATAAGTAGCACAATGGCTGTTCCAAGCAAGAGCGCTAACATCCATTCCATAATATTTGTTCCCTCCTACGGATTGTTCTCGCACCCTCCATTATACATGATTTTAAGACGGTTTCATTAAGATAAATAAAAATTACCCATTCATGCGTCATTTTTTGACACCTTTAGTCATAATCTCTTTCATACAGATCTTTCTACTAATTGAGGAGGTGAGAACACTTGCTAATACTGATGAAAAGCGGTTTACAAAAACATACAATTTGCACTCATTGTGGAAAGGAGCTGAACACAGTATGCTTAATAGACAAAGAAAGATGACATAAAACAGATTTGGCTATTTAATTTACTGACTGAAGGGGCGGTTGTATGCAAACGAGCAAATATATATCAAACATTTTCTATTCAATTGGGACAAAGCCCATTTTCACTGTAGATATTCATTTACGATTGCGGACTACACTTCATTCTCAGCACTTATCTAAAATTGGGTTATGGTATGACGGTAAGACAACGTGGGTAGGGGATGAAGGATGGATCGTTAATGCTGCCTTCTCAAGAACAAACGAAGTGATTGTGAGCCAAGCCTATCATAGAGGATTAAACCTTAAAATTACGATTCGTGATGAGTCTTTACAAAGTGAACTAGGAGTTAAGCGATCTATTACAATTAAAAATGAAAGTCATCAGTCAAGAGACTTTAAGCTGCTTTCTCAACAGGTTACGTGTACTCAAGATGGTTTATCATTTTATTCTCCAGCTGAACGCGCACTAATTCATTATTCAGATGAAAAATATTCTTTATTTTCTATACAAATGAGCAAGGCGCAATTCATTCATTATGGCGTAGGGGCTATGAATCAAATATGGAACGATCCACTAGGTAAGTTATTTTTCTCTCCATTTTCGGCAACAAAAACAGAGAGTGTGATTGTTTGTGCATGCTCACTGCCTGCAAACGAAACAATTGGAGCATCCATTGTTCAAATGAGTAGTGACAATATGGGGCATTTAAAACGATCGAACCACCTTCTGCAGCAAAGTGTTTAAATAAGTCTTGATTTTCGTGGTGGCTTTTGCTATTCTATGTAAGTATGTAAGACGAGTTTGGAGGGATAGCATATGCGTGTTCAAGTTACTTTAGCTTGTACAGAAAACGGTGACCGTAGTTATATTACGACTAAAAACAAGCGCACAAACCCAGAGCGTATTGAACTTAAGAAATATAATCCGCGTTTAAAGCGCCATACACTTCATCGTGAAACAAAGTAAGCAGTCGGATTTACCGCTGCTTCTTTTTATTGCATTTTTTAGAGTGAGGGGATTGTGTGTCAAAAAAAGACGAACGTCAACGTATTTCGGAACGTCTTAAGCAAATGGAGAAAACTGAGTATTTAGAACGATCGGCAAATCTTGCAAATCGTTTGTTTAACACGCGAGCGTGGCAAGAGGCAGATCGAATTGGCTTGACCTATTCTCATTTTCCAGAGGTGGATACGTTGTCAATTATTACGCATGCGCTTACGATAGGTAAACGTGTTGCTTTACCAAGAACGACAATGCGTGATCGAACGATGGCGTTTTATACGATAGAAGGCTTTAATGATTTAGAACGGCGGTCATACGGTTTGTACGAGCCTAAAATGGATGCCTGTTCATATGTTGCGCCTGATGAACTGGACTTATTGTTAGTTCCTGGCGTAGCTTTTACGACAAACGGCTATCGTTTAGGAATGGGTGGAGGCTTTTACGACCGCTATTTACCTAAAGTTAAGGGAGCGACTATATCGCTATGTTTTAAGGAGCAGCTTGTTCAATCTCTTTCAATAGAGTCTCATGACTTCCCAGTTAATGTCGTCATTAGTGAGGAAATCCTATGATGAGTGTTTGGTTTGGTATCCTGGTTATCGCGTGCACCATGTTGTATGTGCTGCAGAAATTAACGTTAGCAGGAGCTGTAACTGCGTTTATCATTGGAGGGGCAACTGTAGTAGGAGTGGGTCCTGCTGGTTTACTCCTTTTTGCGGTGTTTTTTGGTAGCTCCATTCTTTTAGGAAAAGTAAAAGGTGCCGCTGTAGACGAAGAGGTCGTTGAGAAGCATGGAAAACGCGACGCTTTTCAAGTGTTTGCGAATGGAGGCTATGCCGGACTTTGTTCATTGCTCCTAGTCTTTTTTCCCTCATTAGCAACGATTCTTGTAGCAGGTTTTGTAGGCAGCTTGTCAGCGGCAATTGCTGATACATGGGCCTCAGAGATAGGGAAGTTAAGTCAAGATAAACCAATTGATGTTCTAACGCGAAAGAAAGTAGAAAAAGGCGTATCAGGCGGTGTGACAGGGCTTGGAATGGCTGCAGCATTTGCAGGGAGCTTTGTATTAGCAGGTGTGGCAATTTTAATTTGGTGGAACGAAACAAGTGTAAGTTACGTGTGGTTATTCTTTTTTATTTTCATTGGTTTCGTTGCGAATTTATTGGACAGCATTTTAGGATCAACGTTACAAGCATTATATAAATGCCCTACCTGCGGGATCCACACAGAAAAATTGCATCACTGTGTAAAGACGGTTAAAATCAGAGGGTTTTCAGTTGTCACAAATGATGTTGTTAATTTATGCTGTACAGGAGCAGGTGCGCTAATGGGAGTAATAGGTGCCGTTATCTTTTTTTAAAGGAGAACGAGATTCATGGAACGTTATTCAAGACAGTTACTGTTTAATGGAATCGGTGAAGAAGGTCAAGCGAAACTTTTACATAGCAAGGTACTAATTGTAGGTTTAGGCGCACTTGGAACGGTGATTGCCAATCACTTGGCGCGTGCAGGTGTTGGCTCTTTACGATTAGTAGACCGGGATTTTGTGGAGATGAGTAATTTACAGCGGCAGATGCTGTTTACGGAAGAAGATGCAAAGCAACTTGTGCCAAAAGCAGTTGCGGCCAAGCAAGCGTTAGAAAAAGTCAACTCTGAAATTGAAATAGAAGCAATTGTTGAGAACGTGTCTGTCGATAATATTGATCGATTAATGGAAGAGGTTGACGTTGTTTTAGATGGAACGGATAACTTTGAAACGCGCTTTTTGTTAAATGATGCATGTTTTAAAGCGGGAATACCGTTTAGCTATGGGGGCGCCGTACAGACGAGAGGGATGGGTGCGTTCTTTATTCCCGGAGAAACCCCGTGCCTTCGCTGCTTTATCGAGAGCGGAAGCGCTACAGGTGACACGTGTGATACTGTTGGCGTGCTAGCCCCAATTATTGATATTGTTGCTTCTTTACAAGTAATTGAGGCAATGAAGTATCTTGTAGGTGCGAAAGATAAACAGCGAAAAACATTAGAATCCTTTGACATTTGGTCAAATACGCAGCAAAAGATAAAGTTTGCAGGTAAGCGTGCTGATTGTCCAACCTGTATAAAAGAAGAATTCCCAGCACTAAATGAACGTTCTAAATCAGAGACAACGTTATGTGGTCGTCAGTCTATTCAAATTACGGCTTCGGCACCTTTTGATTTAAAACAAATGAGCAAAAAGCTACAACAGGTGGCTCAAGTGAAAGAAACACCGTTTTTAATTCGAGCAATGGTAAGTGAATTAGAGACGATTGTTGTCTTTCCTGATGGACGAGTGTTAATTCAAGGAACAGATGATATGACGCGAGCGAAAACTCTTTACAGCAAGTATATTGGAAACTAATGCTAGGCGCTGCTTCGTTTTTATAGGATGAAATGTAGACTGGTGTCACATCCTAATTGTGGAGGTGTCTACATGAAACAAGCATGTTCCATTCTTTCCGTTCTTATTGTAGGGTTTAGCATTTATAAATACCGTTATAAATTGCTCAATCTCATGATGAGACAACCAGGATTAAGAAGAGTTCTTATTCGATTTGCCCTTCGAATGCCTTACGTGCGGCAGAAGCTAATGGGATCTTTGTTTTCATTCCCGCACACGACAGAAAAGCTCTGATTTTTTCAGGGCTTTCTTTTGTAAGCAAAATTCCATCTTAATTCATAAAAACTTGCTATAATGACAGTCAGAAAGGGGGATGGGCATGAACCAAACGGAACATCGTTACTTATACTGGAAGTTCATTGAACATTATGTGCTAACAAAAGGATTTCGCTTACTGGCTTTGCATGATACCCAAGCATGGGTTGAAGACGATGCGGTTAAACCAAGGCGGGTTATTCGGCTAGTGTTAACAGAAGTTGACTGGTCCAATCGCTTAAAGCGTGATATTTCCCATGCACAACAACAGTTTGATTCTATTTTTAAACAATTAGGTGTATGGAAAATGCAAGGCGAAAACATTTATGTTATGAGCCAACCTCCTATCGATTCTTGGGAAGATGCCCTTGTGCCTTTTCAAGTAAAAAAGAATAAAGGAACGATCCGAAATCTTGCTTTACATACAAATATAACGCAGTATCAGTCAACGATTGACGAAGCGTTGCCTAACGACCAGATTCCAACAATAGCTGTCTTATCATCGGATGAAGAAATGGAAGCAGAAATAGATCAAATTCGGAAAAAGGTAAAACAGGAAAATGGGAATCGTCGGAAGAAAGAAGAAAACACGTTATTTTATGGCAAGCCACGTTTCATCTATGCGCTCCTTATATCGTTTGTGGTCATGTTTTTCCTCTTAGAAACCAACGGAGGCAGTACGAACATTCAAGTGTTAATAGAGTACGGGGCAAAATATAATCCGTTAATCATGGAAGGTGAATGGTGGCGGCTCGTGACATCAATGTTCTTGCATATCGGCCTTCTTCACTTGTTTTTTAATGCCATGGCCTTATTTTTTCTTGGAACAGCTGTTGAACAATTATTTGGCACGTTTCGCTTTGTAATTATTTACTTCCTTGCAGGGATTTTCGGATCAATTGTTAGTTTTGCCTTTAATGACTATGTGTCAGCAGGTGCATCAGGGGCATTATTTGGTTGTTTTGGAGCGCTGCTTTATTTCGGGATGAAGCATCCGACGCTGTTCTTTCGGACATTAGGAAAAAACATTCTTTTTTTATTAGGGTTTAATTTAGTGTTAGGATTTATTGTGCCTGGAATTGATAACGGCGCACATATTGGTGGGTTACTTGGCGGTTTCCTTATTGCAGCATTTGTAAGAATGCCAAAAGAAAAAAAGCCAACTCCATTCCTATATTCTATTACCGCTTTTATTGTTTATGGAATTGCTGCCCTCGCGCTCCTTTATTTCGGACAACAAAGTACATCGACTTCACCAGAGCTTGCTGTCTTAGAAGCCCAACGTTTGTTTGAAGAAGAGAACTATGAGGAAGCGCAGGCATATATTTCTGCTGGTCTTCAAGAGAATGATCGCCAGCCACAGCTCTTATTTATGCAAGCCTACGTTGATGTGCGAGATGATAATCTTGAAGAGGCGCAAATGAACTTAGAGTTAGCCTTAGAAGAACAAGAAGAATTTCCTGAAGCTTGGTTTAACCTAACGCTTATTTATCTTGAAAATGAAGAGTATGAGCGAGCGCAAGACACCATTTCAGAAGCAATTGACTACGGAGAAGCGTTACAAATTGAAAATATGGATCAGTATTATGAGATAGAAGAACAGATCTTGTCTGAAATCGATTAAGGAAAGCATGGTGGTACTTGTACAGGTTGCCGCCATGTTTTTTTGTTTATCTATAAAAGACGTTACATAGATTTAAACGTTAGCGAGCACCCTATGACAATAGAATAGGGGGATTGAGATGAGCAAGGACGAGAATCAAATAACAAGCCAATCATCCTATGAAGACAAGCTTGCATATTTAAAAGATGAACTCGCAATTGACCAAAATTTTGATTTAATTTGTTTAGAGATGGTTCACGCCGACCGTAAAATGGCGTTGTTTTTAGTGGACGGGTTCGGTAAAGATGTGGCGCTGACACAAATTCAGCGAGAATTATCGCATACACGTGCTGAAGAATTGGATGATGCGTATGATGCGCTTATTAAAAGTCGAATTCCATATGCGGAAGTGGAACAGGAAAAAGATTTAGATGTTGCGATTGATCAAGTTCTTTCTGGTCCCTCTGTCCTTCTTGTAGAAGGTCTTGAATATTGTATTATCATTGATACGAGGGAATATCCAGTCCGAGGTCCTGAAGAACCAGATACGGAAAAAGTCGTCCGCGGTTCACGAGATGGTCTTGTTGAAACACTTGTGATGAGTGCTGCTTTAATTCGTCGTAGAATAAGAGATCGAACGTTTCGGGTTGAATATTTACAAATAGGTCGTCGTTCGAAAACGGATACGGCGCTCTTATATATTGCCGATATTGCTGACCCAGAATACGTTGAACAAATTCGTGAAAGTATGAAGGCGATTGATACAGACGGATTACCAATGGCAGACAAAACGATTGAAGAATTTGTTTTTAAAGAAGGTGGGAACCCATATCCTTTAGTGCGCTATAGTGAACGTCCAGACGTTTGTGCCACCCATCTTTATGAAGGGCATGTGATTCTTCTTGTAGATGGTTCACCGAGCGCGATGATTACGCCGATTACGTTTTGGAATTTGCTTCAGCATGCTGAAGAATATCGACAAAAGCCGATTATCGGCGCGTTGTTGCGAATCGTCCGGTTTTCTGCTGTGTTTGTTTCACTTTTTTTATTGCCGATTTGGTATATGCTAGCGACTAATCAAGAGTTATTGCCAGAAGCGTACTCCTTTATTGGAACACAAGAGGATGGAAGTATACCGTTATTTGTTCAGTTTCTAATTGCAGAAGCCGGGATTGAAATGTTGAGGATGGCATCCATTCATACGCCAAATGCTGTAGCGGAAGCGCTTGGGCTCGTAGCAGCTTTATTAATCGGTGATATTGCGATAGAAGTAGGAATGTTCTCGCCTGAAGTTATTTTATACTTAGCCATTGCTGCGGTCGGTACGTTTGCAACACCAAGCTATGAATTGTCATTAGCCAATCGATTTATGCGCATTCTCTTTTTAATTGCAACGGCCATTTTTGGTCCAGCTGGCTTTATGATAAGCGCAACACTGTGGCTCATCTTTTTGGTTCGTTTACGTGGGCTTCATGTCCCTTATATGTGGCCATTCATTCCGTTTAATGTGAAAGCGTTAAGAGATGTGTTTTTACGTATTCCAATGCCATTAAAAAATCGTAGACCTGCTATCAACCATCCGCAAGATCCGGATAGGTAGCAGGTCTACCTTTTTAATATCCTTCGATATCTTGTTTGTGTATATCATCTTCAATATACGGTTGAGACGTTTCAACAGGCATGTCTTTATTTGCGATTACAAGTCCAAATGGGGTTTCTGTAGTGCCTGTTACGACCGTATATGGGATGTTGTGGACGGTAGCAAGCTTCACGTATTCATTGTAATCAGAGTACGTTAACTGTCCATTTACGAACATTTGAATGTTCGGTTTTGCTTTCATTGTTTGTTCGACTTCCTGATAGATGACGGTTGAGCGAACTTGATTTATCGTTAACGCTAAATGGAGTCTTTCTGCGATTGTCGTTAAAAAAATTCGTCTTTCTGCAGGCTTTGTCTCCAAGCCACCTCTAATGGCGTGTTCTAATACTTCGTTTACATCTCTTGCCAATTCATTCACCTCTTATTTAAATCAATCTTCTCTATCATCGCAAACCTGTCCTTAAATCTCAAATGAAAACATAGACTGTATTAAGGAAAAATCGACATAGGGGGTTGATCATATGTTGGCGTGGTTTGTTATTGTGTTCTTTGTTATTGCGACTGGTTTAACGCTAGGAGGGTTATCCACATTTATGCGCGGGCTTCCTCCAATTATTGTGCTTTGTGTGCTAAGTTTTTATTTCTTACTATTTACGTACATCGGGATGTTTGTTGCACTTGTAAGTTTGTCCTGGTTTGGCTTTCACCTTTTTAATACGTTAATTGTCATTTGTTCTTTTGTGTTTATCATCGCGATGTTGCGCTCGTATCATCCAGCATTTGGGTATCAACTTTTTTATAAGCCAATTGCCTGGATATTAGCACTATTGTTTTTTTTCATGGGTTTACAATGGGGAAGTCTTGGTTACGGAACTTTTTTCACTATCAGTATGACTTTTTTCTTTACGGTTGCGGTTTTTGTAGGCATTTTGCTGTATAATTCTATGTTGTTATGGATTAAAAACGCTTACGTTGCTGCATTTATTCCGCTTGCCTCATTTCTTTTAGTTACGGTAATAAAGCTGTTATAATAATGGATGAGGTGCACAAATGGAAACGATGGTCGACATTAGACAACTATTAAAGCAGTATGGATCGTTTATTTATACAAGAGATCGAGAGTTGGATTTGCAGTTAATGCGTAAAGAAATTAAAGATTTGTATCAGTTTGGTATGATTACAAGTGATACGTATCAAGCGGCGATGCTACTTTTACGTCAAGAGGAGACAAAACATCGAAATGGGGGATTATAGTGGGGAACGAGGTTTATACAGGTATTGATATAGGCGGAACCTCAGTCAAGCTTGCATTCATTACAAAACAAGGCGACATGTTAGCGAAGTGGGAAATTCCTACTGATATCCGTCATAACGGCGCGAACATTGTAAACGATATTGCTGAAAGTATAAAAAAGAATAAAGATGAACGCGATACGTTAATGGGAGCGGGAGTCGGTGCGCCAGGCTTTATCGAAATGGAAACCGGATTTATTTATCATGCCGTTAACATCGGCTGGAGAGACTATCCATTAAAAGATGAATTAGAAAAAGCGCTTGGTGTTGTGGTTAGAATTGATAACGATGCCAACTTGGCCGCTCTAGGGGAAAAATGGAAAGGTGCTGGTGATGGCACAAATGAGGAATTGTTTGTTACTCTAGGAACAGGTGTTGGTGGAGGCATTATTACAAGAGGCCAAATTCTTCATGGTGTTGGCGGTATGGGTGGTGAAATCGGCCACATCACTTCTGTAAAAGAAGGCGGTTCATTGTGCAATTGTGGCAAACATGGTTGCTTGGAAACAGTGTCGTCAGCAACAGGAATGGTTCGCTTAATGAACGAAAAGTTAAAGGATGGACGCGAATCTAGCCTACACTCTCTTCCTTCTGAAAGCTTAACAACAAAAGACCTTTTTGAAGCTGCTAAACAAGGAGATACTGTAGCGAAAGAAGTGATTACAGAAGCCGTTGATCACTTAGGTTATGCGATTGCAAACCTAGCCAATACATTAAATCCATCTAAGATTGTTATTGGTGGCGGTGTTTCAAAGGCTGGTGAAGATCTCCTAATACCTTTAAGAGATGTATTCACACAATATGCGTTACCAAGAGTTGCGGAGCAAGCAGAGATTAAGCTTGCCCACTTAGGAAATGACGCAGGCATTTATGGTGCCGTTTGGTTAGCGATTCAAGCAGTAGAGAATAAATAGAAATAAAAGCGATTACGTATTGAAAGTTGAGGTCAACATCAAATGATGGATTACCGTATAGAACGAGATTTACTAGGGGAAAAACAAGTACCAAAGGATGCATATTACGGCATTCAATCGTTACGAGCGAAGGATAACTTTCCGATCACAGGCTACCCGCCTCATCCAGAACTGATTCGAGCATTTGGTTTTGTGAAAAAAGCTGCAGCCATGGCAAATCGAGACGTTGGTGTTTTACGTCCCCATATTGCTGATGCGATTGTGAAAGCAAGTGATGATGTCATTAACGGCGAATTAAATGAACATTTCATTGTTGATTCGATTCAAGGTGGTGCAGGCACATCCTTTAATATGAACGCGAATGAAGTCATTGCCAATCGTGCCATTGAAATTTTAGGTGGAGAAAAAGGCGACTATTTAAAAGTTAGCCCAAACACCCATGTGAACATGGCTCAATCAACAAACGATGCCTTTCCAACTGCCATTCATATCGCTGCACTTCATATGACGCAGGGGTTAACCGATGAGTTACGAAAATTGATTGCGGAAATGGAAGGAAAAGCGGAAGAGTTTGACGATGTCCTCAAGATGGGACGTACGCATCTACAAGATGCAGTGCCGATTCGACTTGGACAAGAATTTGGTTCTTATCGGAAAGTGTTAGTCCGTGATTTAAAACGAATTAGCCGCTCTGCCAATCATTTACATGAAGTGAATATGGGTGCTACAGCTGTTGGGACAGGCTTAAACGCTAAACCGGAGTATATTGAAAAAGTAGCAACACATCTTGCGACGGTTACAAATCTTCCTTTTAAAACAGCAGAAGATCTTGTAGATGCAACGCAAAATACCGACGCTTATACTGAACTTTCAAGTTCATTAAAAATATTAGCCATTAATTTATCCAAAATAGCCAATGATTTACGTTTAATGAGTTCTGGGCCTCGTACAGGGTTAAATGAAATAAATTTACCTGCTCGTCAACCTGGATCTTCGATTATGCCGGGAAAAGTAAATCCAGTCATGTGTGAAGTGATCAATCAGCTTTCTTTCCAAGTAATTGGAAATGATCATACGATTAGCCTTGCATCTGAAGCGGGACAGCTTGAGTTAAATGTAATGGAACCTGTGCTTGTCTTTAATTTATTACAATCTTTAACCGTTCTTGAAAATGGCATGCGCGTATTCCGTGAATATGCGATTGCTGGTATTACGGCTAATATCGACCGCTGTCGAGAGCTTGTTGAAAATAGTGTTGGAATTGTTACGGCGATTAATCCTCACGTTGGCTATGAAGTGGCCACTCGCATTGCCAAAGAAGCGTTAGAAACGGAGCGACCTGTGCGAGAAATTTGTTTGGAGCGTGGCATTTTATCTGAAGAAGAATTAAACGAAATTCTTGATCCAAAAGAAATGACTAAACCTGGTATAGCGGGATCTCGTTTCTTACCACTTTAAAAACAAAAGCACTTATGTCATACTAAAAGAAAATAGCAAAAGACTAGGGGTGCCCGATGAAGTTGGGCTGAGAAAAAGAACGAATTTCTTTTACTCTTTAACCTGATCTGGTTTATACCAGCGGAGGGAAGTCGGCATACGTATCATATAATTGAGCGTGTAAACCGTAACCCCTTTGGTTACGGTTTTTTTGCGTAAAGGAGTGTAGACAAAATGAAAGATTTTCAACTTTATGTCATAACAGGAGAAGCGTTTCATGAAGGCAAAGAGCTTCTTCAAGTAATGGAAGAGGCGATTAAAGGTGGAGCAGACTTTATACAGCTAAGAGATAAAACGAGCAGTCGAAAAGAAGTGTTTGAGAAAGCAAAGCGTTTAAATGATCTTTGTAAAACCTATAACGTGCCGTTTATAGTGAATGACTACATTGATATTGCGATGGCAGTCGATGCAGATGGGGTTCACGTAGGTCAAGATGACATGCCGTTGGCTGAAGTCCGTAAACTTGTCGGTAAAGACAAAATTATTGGTGTATCTACGCACAAATTAGACGAAGCCCTTGAAGCAGAAAAGGGTGGAGCAGACTATATTGGTGTCGGCCCCATTTTTCCAACAAATAGTAAAGAAGACGTAGTTGATCCAGTTACCACTTCGTATATAAAAGAAATTAAAGCGCATGTCTCGATTCCTTTTGTAGCAATCGGTGGCATTAAAACTCATAATGTCCGCGAAGTCATTGAAGCAGGAGCAGATGCCGTTTGTGTCATTACGGAAGTGGTAGCAGCGGAAGATGTGCAAGCAGCGGCAGAAACTATGACAAAGGCGATAAATGAGGCGAAAGCATGAATCTTTTCATAAATGGTGAGCAGAGAACTGTAAAAAGTGAAACCATTGAACAATTGATTGCGGAACTAGAATTAAACGGGCAACTCCTCGTTGTCGAGATGGCTGGTGAGATCATTGCCCGTGAAAATTGGAGCAATACATCCTTATCTGAGAATAAGTCAATTGAGCTTGTTCATTTTGTTGGAGGTGGTTGAGAAATGAAAAAAAACCTTTTACGTATAAACGGAAAGCCATTACAGTCACGCTTCTTTTTAGGTACTGGTCGCTACCCAAATCCTTTTGTTCAAAATGAAGCGATTAAAGCATCTGGTGCTGAAGTATTAACGTTTGCTTTGCGCCGCGTAAACTTAGAAGCGCCGGCCGAAGATGCGATTTTACAACATTTAAACGGGGAAAATTTTCAGTATTTGCCGAATACATCTGGTGCTTCCACAGCGGAAGAAGCCATTCGTATTGCTCGTTTAGCAAAAGCGTCTGGTCTAAGTGATTGGATTAAAATTGAAATTAGTGCTTCTGAAAAAACGTTGCTGCCTGATCCGATCGAAACGTTAAGAGCAACCGAAATCCTTGTATCAGAAGGGTTTACCGTTTTACCCTATACGTCTGACGACCCCATTTTGTGTAAACGGCTAGAGGAAGCAGGCGCTCATGCTGTCATGCCAGGAGCTGCGCCGATTGGTACAGGGCTTGGAATCTTAAATGAATACAATATTGGTTTAATTGTAGAAGAAGCAAATGTACCAATTATTATTGATGCAGGATTAGGTACGCCAAGCGATGTTGCAAAAGCAATGGAGCTGGGTGTGGATGGAATCTTAATGAATACCCCTGTAGCGAAAGCAAAAGACCCTGTTAAAATGGCAAAAGCGATGCGTTTAGCGATTGAGGCAGGCGAACTGTCGTATGAAGCAGGGAGAATTCCGAAAAAACCATATGCGAGTGCAAGTAGCCCAACAACACAGTACATGAAATAGGAGAGGCTCAAAATGGAAAAAATAATCGTCATTGGTGGCGGAATTATTGGATTATCAATTGCATTACGGCTGGCAAGTGAAGGCACTCGAGTAACGATTTTAGAAAAGGACACGTGTGGCGGCCAAGCCTCAGGAGCGGCAGCAGGGATGCTCGCTCCTTTTTCAGAGATTGGGGAAGACCAAGATGTTTTTTTTGATTTTAGTTTGGCAAGTCTAACTTTATATCCTGAATGGCAAGCATATGTAAGAAAAACATCGGGTGTCGATTTTGAATATTCAAAATCAGGAAGCCTTCATTGTGTCTATCATGAAGCGGACTTACTTCCTCTTTATACAAGATCGTCTTGGCAAAAAGACTATAATAAAGATATGCAAATTTTGAACCAAGAAGAAGTGCTTGCGCTTGAGCCACATCTATCAGAGGAAATAAAAGGAGCGATTTACTACCCAAATGAAGCGCACATTTACGCTCCAGATTTTGTGAAAGCGTTAATTGAGGCGTGCAAACGTTCATCCGTCGACATTTGTGAACATTTAGGAGAAGTAGAGATTCTGTCGTCATCGTCTGATGATGTGCAAGTAAAAGCTAGGGGTCAAGTGTTTGAAGCAGATCAAGTTGTCGTTACAACAGGAGCTTGGGCACAAAAGCAAGCAGAAACGTTAGGGCTTAACCTGCCAATCTATCCAATACGAGGTCAAATATGTGCGTATCGTCCAAATGAATCGTTACTTAATCATATTGTCTATACGAGTCAAGGCTATCTCGTTCCAAAAGCAAATGGTACAATTGTAAATGGAGCTTCAGAAGATATTGCTGGTTTTGAAACGTCAGTTACAGCAAAAGGTATGGATCGCTTAAAGCGCTGGAATAAAAAAATCCTGCCTGCCCTTCAAGATGAACCGACTATTCATGAGTGGGCCGGCTTGCGACCAGCTACACAAGATGGTTTTCCGTATATTGGTCGATTAACCGATCATCCAAAGATTTATTTCGCATGCGGTCATTATCGAAATGGTATTTTATTAAGCGCAATTACGGCAAAGGTCGTAACGGAAGATTTATTAGAACGAGACGTTTCGTTTCCGCTAGAAGCTTTTCATCCAGAACGTTTTTCGTAGGAGGCAATTATGCAAACGGCAAAAGTGTTATCCATTGCTGGCTCAGACTCAGGCGGGGGAGCTGGCATTCAAGCGGATATTAAAACAGGGCAAGAGCTAGGCGTTTATACAACAACGGCAATTACCGCGTTAACAGCTCAAAATACATTAGGAGTGGAAGATGTTTTTCCGATTCCGCCAAGTTTTTTAGCGCAACAGCTCCATGCTGTCCTTGCTGACATCGGGACAGATGTCATAAAAACAGGGATGCTTGTAAGTGACGAGCATATTCGTGTGGTGTGTGAAGTCATCGATAAGTATCAAGTGAAGCAGGTAGTCGTGGATCCGGTCATGGCATCAACAAGCGGTTCGGGTCTTTTAAATGACTCCGGGATGCAGCAACTCACGCAAACACTTTTACCTCGTACGACCATTTTCACACCGAACATTCCCGAGGCTTTACGAATAACAAATCGAGAAACGCCTAAAACAATTGCAGATTTAAAGGAAATCGCGGTACAATTACATCAGCTTGGTCCCTCAGTCGTTGTGTTAAAAGGTGGGCATTTTGAAGGCGATGCGATTGACGTTTATTATGATGGAACGCTAGTCGAACTTCTTAGCCATGAACGAATTGAATCAAATGATACCCATGGAACAGGCTGTACATTTGCTTCGGCTATTGCTGCTGAATTAGCAAAAGGGCAGACGGCGTTAGAAGCAGTGAAACTTGGCAAAGCATTTATAACAGAGGCAATTCGTCACGGATTGAAAATTGGATCAGGCAAAGGACCGACGAATCACGCCGCATATAATCAGCATAGATAAGGGGTATGAAGGTGAGAAGGCACTGGGTTGTATTCGTATTACCAGCTATTTTAATGATATTCATCGCGGTCGGAGGCTTCATTTATTTGGATCAAGATGAATCAGTAAGTAATGAAGAACTTCAACAAGAGATCGACTTAACGGCATCTTTAGTGGACGAGCAGACTGTGCGCATTGAGTGGGAATGGCCGCAGATGCCGACAGAAGGAATTTTCGGAACAGATTATATTGGACTTTCTTTTGATGGAGATTTTGGTACGATTGAACCGGGCATGGTAACATTGCCGGTTGAGCCAGAGCAAACGTTTCAAGGAACGTTGGTTGAAAATGGAGTTGTTTTTCCTTTTCCAACAGAGATGCAAGACCATCAAGGTGTGGGCACTAGAGGAACGATTATACAAGCGTTACCAGAATACGTGAACGTTGAAGACATTGAAATTTCTCTTTTACACACATGGACAAATCATGAAGAACTGACGTTGGAAGATGCGACGTTCGCGGAACCTCAGTTTGGCGATGCGACCAATGTGTTGCATTGGGTACGGACATATGAATGGGATGATATCGTTGAGAATTAGCGGAATGTCATTTCAAAAAGGGATATTTTTTATGGCAAATCAAACTTTAGCTTGTGCATACCATGACAAAAAAGGTACGCTGCATGCTTGGGCAAAACCTCGAAATATGAGAACATTTTTGCTGGCAGGTCAATTGGTTTGGAGGACGGCGCCCCTTTGGTTTCAAACCATTTGCGTGGGGATGGTTCTCTTAATTATTGGACCAAAACTTTTACCAATTGAGTGGGCTGGTTTGCCGTTCTACAGTTTCTTTTATTTGCTATTTGGAACACATTTTTTCTTTCCAAGCGAACTGAAACGCTATCATGCAGCGGAGCATAAAGTCTTTAGTACGGTAGGGAGAGTAAATCACGAGACTCGGAAAAAAGTAGCAAGAGCGTCTGTTCGGAATCGAGGCTGTTCAACAGGTTTAGTCGTTCTCTATTTTCTAAGTACCGTGGTCTTAACCGCTGTAGCAATGATTGTTCTGTCGTTTACATCAAGCCTTGCCAGTGCATCGTACCTCTCTTTACTAGTTGTGTTCCTCTATGCTTATAATCGTAACATTGTCGTAAGTAAAAAAATTGATCAGGTTATATTGCCGCTTTCTTATTGGCTCCAAGAAAACGTAACGACTAAGACACCGGAAAAAAAACATCTTGAAAGCGCAATTGAGTCGTATATTCAACTTGCGAAGGTAGAGTTTTCACCAGTTTTGTATCAACAGAGAATTGAAAAGAGGGAAGAAGAATGGCAATCGTAGATGTAACAATTATTCCAATTGGAACGAATGGTCCAAGTGTCAGTCACTATGTGGCCAACATTCAAGAACTTTTAGACGAGTTATCACATACACATGACATCAAGTTTCAATTAACGCCGATGAGCACGTTGATTGAAGGCGATGTTTCAACATTATTAGATGTTGTCAAACAAATCCATGAAGTCCCTTTTGAGAACGGGATTGAGCGAGTCGCGACGAATATACGAATTGATGATCGACGTGACCAAAAAGCAAGTTTTCAAAGTAAGATTGATGCTGTTCAAGCGAAAATGAAAACGTAACGAGTGTTGAAAAAGAATGAAAGACGGTTCAGCCAATAGGTTGAACCGTCTTTTCATTATTAATCTTCACGAATGCAAAGAGTATGAAGTAAGGTTATAACAATTTATTTGAGCGTCTTCTTCATCGCAAAGTGAGGAATTCCTGCCTCATAAAAACGCTCGGACTCTTTTTGATAACCTAATCGTAAATAAAAATTGAGGGCAGGTTCTTGGGCATTTAAAACAAGTTCATGGATGCCTTCTTTATTGCCGATTTCTTCGACTTCACGCATGAATTGTTCACCAAAGCCTTTGTTTCGAAATGGTGAGAGTACGCAGACCCGTTCAATTTTTCCTGTTTGATCAAGTATGCGCATACGAGCAGCACCGATTGGCTCATGGCTTGACTTAAGTAAAAGATGGATAGCAGTCTCGTCGTGAACATCACGTTCCAAGTCTTTTGATACGCCTTGTTCGTCAATGAAAACGTGTTCTCGTATAGAGAAACACTGGTCAATTTCACTTTGTTTCGTAGCAACTTGAACTGTAATGGTATCAATCATGCTTGATTTCCTTGAAGAATGAATGTTTCGTAAACCGTCCACGATTCATTATCAAGCTGATAGAGGAGTTGAATGCGGTCAATGGTTTCTTGATGAGATACATCACTCATCTTTAACTGACCGACAATATCATCGTGCTCCGCTTGTTGAAGCTTTTGTGCAATTGTAATGTGTGGAATAAATACAGAATGCGCACGATCCGTCGGAAATGGTTCTTCGTAAAGTTTCTCATTAAGCCAAGTTAAGTGAGCGTTTTCTTTTAATTTATAATAAATCGTTGTGGATTGTGGAAAAAATGTATCAACTTTATAGACATCAATTTCTATAGGAGGGCATTGAGTAGCAGTCTCTCTTAAAGCTGAAATAACAGTCGGTAACGCTTCATCCGTTAAAGAAAAACGCTCTTTTACTGTGATGTGAGGTGGAATATTTGCATAATGAGCATCGTAACGTCTTCTGTAGCCATTGGCGACGTCTTGAAAAGGTTTAGATGGGAATAAAACAATTCCATAATTTAACATAATAAAGCCTCCTTTATAATGGCAGTAACGTTTTCAAACTAGGTGATAGATG
This sequence comes from Shouchella sp. JSM 1781072, assembly GCF_041949915.1. Classification (NCBI taxonomy): domain Bacteria; kingdom Bacillati; phylum Bacillota; class Bacilli; order Caryophanales; family Bacillaceae; genus Shouchella; species Shouchella sp. JSM 1781072. The sequence continues at coordinate 1,459,214 of NZ_JBHFQE010000001.1, read as the reverse complement.
TTTTTGCCAATGCGTCCATGTGTGATCACCTTCAAACTCTCTGTATGTGTAATGAAACGGTTTTGCACGAAATCGTTCACTTAACTCGCGGTTTGGCTTGAGAAAATCAGCCGTGTCTCCGTCGGTCATTTTCACAACATCTTCTTTCGTTCCAATGATGTGATAAATCGATAACGCTTCCGTTTTGCTAAATTGGCTAACTTTCTCCTGTACGGTTTTATTGACGTAAGGTGAAAACAATACCAGGTTTTTAAATAGTGTAGGATATTCTAGTGCAGTTAGCAATGAAATTGTGGCGGCTAATGAATCTCCTGCAAGAATTCGAGCCGCGGCGAGTGGTTCGACACTATAGGATTCTTCAATTTTAGGTAATAACTCACAGGCAAGAAATCGGGTATAGGCAATATGAGTCTCGTTATCAGGGTGATACCATGTTCTTCTCATTGAAATACTCGGGTAAGGAACGCCCACCACGATTACTTCTTCAATGTCCATCTCGCTAATAAGTGTATCGACGTGTCGATGAATACGTCCAAGTCGAAAAAAGTCTTGTCCATCTTGACAAATCATTAAATGATACGATTTTAACGGTGTGTAGTTAGCTGGTAAGTAAATGGATAATGAAATACGATCTTTTAAATATTCGCTTTCAATCGTCATTTCTGCTAAACTGCCTTCGATGTTAGCCATTGATAACTTCCTTTCTAGCTTCTTTTTCTCTCATTAGTTTACCATATTTCGATGAATAGCAGGGAGTACCCATTTTTTTGCTGATTCTATGATAAAATGAATAATTAAGGATAAACTAACGCTACCTGAATGAATGTTAGAATTAAAAAACAAACACGTATTTAGAGTGGCGAACATTTTCACTAGAGGCACAAGCGCGACATCCGTTTGCGCTTCGTTATCACTTGCTCTCACGGTGTCTTCTTTGCCTTGGGCACGCTTCACAGTTATTGATTATCCTTAGCCTGTGTTCCGTGGGAGTCGTCACCATTTAATAAGACGAATGTTACAAACAATACTGCGTTTATCATTCGTGAAAATGACGACTACTTCTGATGAAATTCATTCAGTTATGAATCATAAAAACGATTTCCACAAACTATTGTGAGTTTGACTTATCTAATTAAAAATGAGTAGATGGCTAATGGAGGAGTATAATATGAGATCTAGAAAACCTCATTGGATTTACTATCGGGAAGTATTTCGCTCAAAATTCCAAGCTAAATGCATTCAAGCAAAACTAGAAGATAATTGGGAAAATGGCTATGAAATTGGTCCACTTGTGGAAGTGAAGCGATTGAAAACGAATAAGTATATTGTCCGTTACACGTATGATGAAGTGATTTAACCAGCGAAAGGAAGGCGAAAGGAAGAATGAGTGAGAGTCGACTAAGAATGTTGCGAATTCAAAAAGGCTTTAGCCTAGAGGAAGTTTCAAAGCAAGTAGGTATATCTGCAGGCTATTTATCACAAATTGAATCAGGAAAACGACAAGTGAACGCGATGATTTCAAATAAAATTGCTCAATTTTTCAATGTTTCACTAGACGATTTATTTGAAGCGACTCGTTACAAAACGATATGGGATTACTAATCACGCAAAAAAACTCCCCCTAATATCATGGTAGAGGGAGCTAAATTGAACCTTATTTAGGAGAAATCATATTTGCAGGAACCACATATTCATTAAATTGTTCTTCTGTTAACAATCCACTATTAATTGCCGCTACCTTTAATGTTGTATTTTCAGCGTGAGCTTTTTTCGCAATTTTCGCTGCGTTTTCATAGCCGATATGTGGATTTAATGCTGTGACGAGCATAAGTGATTCGTTTAAAAGTTGATCCATTTTCCCTTTATCCGCTTCCAAGCCAATAAGACACTTATCATGAAAATTATTTAAACCGTCCGATAGTAGACGCATTGATTGTAAAACATTATAAATAATAACGGGTTTGAACACGTTTAGCTGAAAATGACCTTGACTTGAAGCAAACCCTACCGTTGCGTCATTTCCAAGTACTTGTGCAGCAACCATTGTTAACGCCTCGCTTTGAGTAGGGTTAACTTTTCCTGGCATAATCGAGCTACCTGGTTCATTTGCTGGGATAATGACTTCGCCGATACCACAACGTGGACCACTAGCCAATAAACGAATGTCGTTTGCAATTTTAAAAGCGTCTGCTGCAAGAGCTTTTAAAGCGCCGTGGAAATAGACGAGCTCGTCATGACTTGTTAAACCATGAAAATGGTTTTCAGATGCTTTAAAGGTTAACCCGATTTGTTGGCTTAGTTGAGCGGATACTTCTTCGCTAAAACCGATCGGGGCATTTAAGCCAGTGCCAACCGCTGTGCCGCCAATTGTTAATGCGCGTACATGGTCAAGAGACTGTTCGATCATTGTGGAACACGTAGTAAGCATATGCTTCCATCCACTAATTTCTTGACCAAACGTTAACGGGGTAGCGTCTTGTAAATGGGTACGTCCGATTTTAACAACGTCTGCAAATTCTTGTTCTTTTGCAGCCAACGTTTCTTTAAATTGTTTGACAGCAGGAATTAGTTCATTTTCTGCAAAAATAACTGTTGCTACATGCATGGCTGTCGGAAATGTATCATTTGAGCTTTGAGAGTGGTTCACATCATCATTTGGATGAACCGTTACGCTTGTCTCACCTTTTTCAGTTAAGTATTCATTCGCTAAATAAGCAATTACTTCATTCATATTCATATTTGATTGCGTGCCACTTCCGGTTTGCCATACGACGAGCGGGAAATGGTCTTCTAAGCCACCAGCAATAATTTGATCTGCTGCGTATGTAATTGCCTCGACTTTTTGAGCGTCTAGACCTTTTAATTTACCATTAACAATCGCAGCGGCTTTCTTTAATTCTGCAAAAGCTCGGACGACTTCAAATGGAATTTTCTCAGTACCAATTTTAAAGTTTTCTAAACTACGCTGCGTTTGTGCGCCCCAGTACTTATCAACAGGAACTTGAATTTCTCCGATTGTATCTCTTTCTGTACGCGTTTTCATTTTTTATCATCCCTTTATCCCTAATTTCATGACGCATATCTATCATACCAAAAAACAACATGAAACTTAACGAAAACACAAAAAAAAGAATTGAATTTGTCGAATGAGCAAACCGATCATCGGTCTTATTGAAACCATACAAAAAAAGTCGTCAACGTATAATTTACGCTGACGAGTATGATTTTACGCAAACAACTTTTTATAGATGCCATATCCTTCATCTTCCAGTTCTTCTTTTGGAACGAAGCGCAGCGCTGCTGAATTAATACAGTAGCGTAGACCATTTGGACCTGGCCCATCCGGAAATACATGTCCAAGGTGCGCGTTCGCCTCTTTGCTACGCACTTCGGTTCGAACCATAAAATGGCTCCGATCTTCTTTTTCAAGAATTTCTTGATCTTCAATTGGTTTAGTAAAACTTGGCCAACCGCAGCCAGCATCGTACTTATCATTTGAAGAGAACAACGGCTTCCCAGAAACAATGTCCACATAAATGCCATCTTCTTCATGATCATAATAGTCGTTTTTAAAAGGTGGCTCTGTCCCATTTTCTTGCGTAACATGGTATTGCATGGGTGTTAAGGTTTTCTTTAATTCTTCAGGTGATTTTTTCGTCATGATTGATCTCCTTTCCAATGTGTTTCAATAAAATCTTGTCTTCCAGATCCTTTACGGTAAAGTTGATAATGGAAGGCGTTTTTTTGATAATAATCTTGATGGTATTCTTCTGCACGGTAAAAAGGTTTTGCAGGAAGAATAAGTGTAGCAATTGGTTTAGAAAATTTCCCGCTAGATTGAAGATCAGCTTTTGCTTTTTCAGCTACTGCTTTTTGTTCCTCATTATGATAAAAGATCGCCGTTCGATACGAATCGCCTCGATCATGAAATTGTCCACCAGGGTCGGTCGGGTCAATTTGTTGCCAAAACAAAGATAAAATGGTTTCGTATGAAATGACTGTAGGGTCAAACGTAATTTGAACCGCCTCAAAATGACCAGTGGTTTCACTACATACTTCTTTGTACGTGGGGTTTTCGGTATGGCCGCCTGTATAGCCAGAAATGACCGATTCAACGCCGTCAAATTGATCAAACGGCTTGACCATGCACCAAAAACAGCCGCCAGCAAATGTTGCTTTTTCTACCTGATTCATCTTTCTCACCCCAATTCAATTGTATAGATCTAGTATAACATACCCCTTCATGTCTCATGTTATATCTGCTTATATGAAAACGTTTCGAAATTTTACGAAAAGGGAATGCATATCGATATTACTTCGCTGCACGTTCTATCTTGCGACGGGTACTGGTATATATGTAAACAGAATAGAGGAGAGGAGAGCTGGCTTATAAAGTCAGTATTTAAAAAAGAATGAAAACGAAAAAAATAGGAAATCGTGTGCTTATGATTAGTGCTGCATTTATGATTGCGTTTGTTTTATGGGGCGTCATTTCACCGACATCTCTTGGCGCAGTGGCAGACGATGCACTTCAATGGGTTACGGAGTATTTTGGTTGGTTCTACATGCTTGTGTTAAGCGTTTTTATTGTATTTGCACTTATTGTAATGGTGAGCCCGTTTGGACGAATGCGCTTAGGAAAAGAAGATGATGAACCGCAATACAAATTCATTACGTGGGTTGGGATGCTTTTTGCTGCGGGTATTGGCGTTGGGTTTGTGTTTTTCGGTGTAGCCGAACCCGTGTTGAATTACTTAGATCCACCACCGAACGAAGCGGTTCAAAGTCCAGAAGCTGCCGCTGCTGTAGGGCTCCGTTATGCGGTCTATCATTGGGGGCTGCATTGCTGGATTGCATCATTAATTGTCGGTCTTATTATGTCGTATGTTATGTACCGTAAAAACAAACCCGCGCTCATTAGTTCTGCTTTTTATCCATTGTTGCGAAACAAAACCGACGGAGTGATCGGAAAATCAATTGATATTTTTGCTATTCTCGCTACCTGTGCAGGTGTTGCGACGACATTTGGCTTAAGTGCTTTACAAATTTCCGGCGGGCTATCTTACATAACCCCCATTCCAAATACAGTTTGGACACAAATTACACTTATTATTATTGTGACTATCTGTTTTATCTTTTCAGCATTATCCGGAATTGATAAAGGAATTAAGCGATTAACGAACATTAATATCGCGCTTGCAGGAATTTTGCTTATTTTCGTTATTTCATTTGGTCCAACGATTTTTATTTTTGAAAGTATGGTTACGACTCTCGGTTCCTATGTAGGAAACGTTGTTCAAATGTCATTAACCCTTGAGCCCTATGCAGGATCAAACTGGATTGCAGGCAACACAATTTTCTTTTGGGGCTGGCATATGTCTTGGGCACCGTTTATTGGGTTATTTGTTGCGCGTATTTCAAAAGGACGATCGATTCGCGAATTTATTGCAGGTGTGCTGTTTGTTCCAGCAGCATTAGCGTTAATTTGGTTTTCGTCATTTGGGGGCTCGTCGCTCTATTATGAAGTCAGCCAAGGGATATCAACCATTACAAGCGTTTCACAAACGAATGAAGAACTGGCTATGTTTGTTTTGCTTGAACAGCTCCCGTTAAGTTTGCTAACAAGTATTGTTGCATTGCTGTTAATCTTTATCTTTTTTATCACGTCCGCCGATTCTGCAACCTTTATTCTTGGCTCGATGACATCAAATGGCATGCAAAATCCACCAACTAAACTAAAACTGTTATGGGGGATTCTCATCGGGGCTGTGGCAGCTGTGCTCTTATTAAGTGGGGGCGATGATGGTCTAAGTGCGTTACAAACAGCTGCTATCACAGGTGGGTTACCAATTGCGTTCATTTTAATTGGCATGGTTGTCTGTTTAACGATCTTGCTTACGCGAGATTATCGATACTACAGAAGACAGGTATTGGCGACCCGCTCGGCTTCGTTGAAAGATGAGATTCGAGAAGATTTTTATGAAGAGTGGAAAGATGAAGTGTCAGAAGAAATAAAAGATGATTTTAAAGATCAAGCCTATCAGGAATTAAAGGAAGAACTCCGTGAAGACGTATACAAGGAATTAAAAGAGGATTTAAAGAAAGATGTAAAAAAACAGCTAAAAAAAGAGAACCGTAAAGATCGATAGCGAAAGAGGGCGGCATTATGTCGACCCTTTTCTTATACTGTCAAAATCTTTTTATTGATGAATTCTGTAGCTTTAGGAGGATTTTTAAAAGAAAAAACGAATCAATTGTTGGAAAATGTCAGTTTTATCTATAAAGGGGGGGTGTCTCGGTGTTTTTTGCGACATCGAGCATGTGCATATGAAAGCGATGGTTACTGAGTTACTGAATCAGTCTAATGTTCCACAATGTGTGATTTATGATGACGAAATTATCATAAGAAACGGCGCTTTTAATAAATTGACAGGACTTGAAAAGAAGCCAAATCAAAAAATTCCGTTGGCGACCATATTAAGCTATCAATCCATGGAAAAGTGGGTTATTGATGATAACGGTATGAATGTTGAACTAAACATTGAGCATGCTGTGCTGGATCAAGACTATATGCTCTATACATTTGCTGTGAGAAAGAAGAAAGAAGATATTCGCTTAAAGCTTGTGTCAAATGATCAATCAAAAAAATTACGCTGGTTAACCGACGAAACGGGTAAAATTATTGAAGCGAGCGAAGTCGGAAAAGCGTTTTTAACGATTCAAGATTCCATTTGGACGTTTGTACCAAGAGAATTATGTAACCCTAATAATAAAAAACAGATTGTTACATTTTTATATCAACAAATTGAATATGAGGTACAAGTGGTTACCTATAGTGGCTACATGTTATTTGATGTTGTTCGCGCGGAACAGCGTGTGGAGCAATTAATTACAAGAAATGAGTTAATCAATATATTAGATTTGTCGAATGAATGTTATATTGTTCATGATTCCATGACCATTCATTATGCAAACAAAGCGACGAATCGTTATTTAAGTGTGAATCATAGCCTTATAGGAAAACCAGTACGTGATCATATTCAGGAACGAGAATTAAAGCTCGTTAAGGAAGCCATGCGAACGCAACAAGAAGAAATTATGTATCGTCCTATAAAACTTATTAACGGGGATGGCAGTTTACTGTACACAATGTGTGCTATTCTTCCTGTTCATATCGATGGAAAGAGGTTATTTGTTTCCGTTTTAAAGCAACCTCATCAAACGTCTAAACGAAGAGAAGAGGCGATGAAAGTTGCGTCTCGTTTATCAGCTAGCATGGCACATGAATTAAGAAATCCATTAACAACAATCAAAGGCTTTATGCAGCTTTATGCGGAGACAAACGCCATTCCTGAAAGTCAAGTAAGCACTATTAATGGTGAATTAACGCAAATGGAAAAAATCATAGATGATTATGTATTTCTTGCTAAGCAAAAAGGGATGGCTGAAAACAAAACAACAATTGAAATGAACAGTTATGTAAAAGCTTTGGTTAGAAAAAAAGAAATGAAAGAGCTTGTGAAAGATAACCCTTTGCTACTCTCTGTTTCAGATACGTATTATGTTCGAGGTTATGAACAAGAATTAGATATTTTATTTCTCAATTTAATTGAAAATGCAGTAGATGCGAGTCATTCATCTACGTCGATCGAAATAAGGGTAACGTCTGATTACAATCAACTTTGTGTGCAATTTATCGATAAAGGAACAGGAATCCCGCCTAATCGTCTATATTTATTAGGTCAACCTTTCTTCTCTTCGAAAGAGAAGGGGACGGGATTAGGTTTAATGATTTGTCATAAGATCGTGGAATTACATGGTGGAAGAATGGAAATTAAAACGAAAGCTGGAGCAGGAACGATCGTCCAAGTTTATTTGCCATTAAAAGCGATATCAGAAAATCGTGACGGAAAACGTGTTAAAAAAGGATTTCAGCAAGTTTTAGGACAAAGTGAAACCCGAATGCTAACAAACATAAACCTGCGATGATATTCAAAATAGGTAAGAGAGAGCGGCTCAAAAATTGACCGAAAAAAGAAGCTAAAAACGATAAGCTAATATTCCAAACGAGAATACCGAGAAAAAGAAAAATGGCATAGATAAGAAAGGAGCTAGACTGTTCATTCGTGAGCTCGGCTAAAGTTGAGCCGAAAATGCCAAACCAAAACATTAAATTAATCGGATTAAATAACGCGATGGATAAACCTGTCCAAAAGGAAGAAAAGACTGAAGTAGAGAGACTGCTTGAGCGAGTAAGAGCAGTCTTTCGTTTGTTAATGGACTCGAAGCCAAGATAAATAAGTAGAGTCGATCCAAACAGATAAAGACTAATTTGCACGGGAGTCATAAAAATAAATTGCGTTAAACCAAAATAAATGATGACCATAAAGCATACATCCGCTAGAATGGCGCCAATGCCGACAAAAAGAGCGGGAAAAAAACCGTTTGAAATGCCTTTTTTTACAATGGCTAAACAAATAGGACCAACTGGAACAGCTAAAGATAAACCAAGAATAAATGCTGCAAGGATATCAGGCATAAAAAACCTCCTATTTCTTAGACATGCCTTACTATTTAGTAAATGATCAGTAAAGGGGATTTAGACGTGCTTTATTTGTAATTTCGTGACTAGATTCGCACCAAGCTTCATATGATGGGAATGAATGTAAAGGGGGATGAGAAATGAATAAATCTCGGTTATTAACAACTGCAGAAATGCTTTCAACGGAAGTACCAAATTGGGTCAATCAAAGTTATCAAGAATATAGTAAAGTTGTTACGAATCCAACATTTCCGTGTTTTTTTGGTCAGAAAGGAGAACGGAAAGGGGAACTACGCTACTCTTATTTATCGCATGCAGACTGGTCCTCATTGCCACATACATTACAAACGTTTCAATCATTAATGGCGCAACGTCCACTCATTAGGCGAGGGCTTTTTGTATTTGTGGAGCCTGAAGACCAGGAGCAAACGCTTGATTATTACCGTCGTTATTTTTGGGATTTGCTTCAATACTTAAATGACAAAGACGAAAGTATTTGGCCGGAACATACGCCTAGTAACCCCGAGCATTATTTATGGTCGTTTTGTTTTAATGGGCAGTCGATGTTTGCCTTTGCAAATACACCTGCATATAAACAGCGAATTACACGAGATTTAGGGCAAAGTATGGTTATAGGGTTTCAACCTCGGGAGATTTTTCAAGGCTTAGAAGGGACTGAGCCGAAAGGTCATAATTCTCGTGAAGCGGTTAGGAAACGGGTAGAGGCATGGGATCAAATACCAAAACATCCGGATATTAGTCATTATGGCGATGTCGAACATAGAGAATGGAAACAATTTTTTATTGGCGATGATTGTGAGCCGATCACAGGAAAATGCCCATTTAAAGCGAAAAATGATTCTAAATAGATTTTTAGTCGATTGACGTGCTAAACTAAGCATATTACTTAAAGAAAAAGGGATATCATGAGATTTAGAATTGGCTATCGAACATTAAAAACCGCAATTGGTGTATTTATTTCACTTTCAATTGCGCAATTGCTTGAATTGAATTTTGCTTCATCAGCAGCCATTATTACAATACTGTGTATATCTGTGACACGAAAAAATTCCCTTCTTGTTTCGTGGGCGCGGTTTGTTGCTTGTATGATTGGTCTTGTCATGAGTTCAATTCTATTCGAGATCATTGGCTATAATCCATTTGCGGCCGCACTCTTTATCTTGTTATTTATCCCAGTTGTTTTGCTTGTGAAAGCAAGTGATGGTATTGTAACAAGCTCTGTCATTGTCATGCATTTGTACGTTGTAGAAGAAGTGTCTGTTGGCTTTTATTGGAACGAGCTTCAGCTTATTTTAATAGGGATTGGTACAGCACTATTAATGAATCTTTACATGCCGTCTAAAGATAAAGAAATGCGAGAACAACGGAAAAAAGTTGAAGCATTGTTAAAAACAACGTTAAATCAGCTATCTACATATATTCGTGCTGGAGAAAGTAGTTGGGACGGGAAAGAGTTGTCGCAATTAGATCGGGTGTTAAAGGAAAGTAAGAAGACGGCATTTGTTGCCATGCAAAACCATCTATTAGCAGAAGAAAACCATTATTATCATTATTTTACTATGAGGGAAAAGCAGCTAGAAATCATTGAGCGGCTTATGCCACACTTGACCCGTATTAATGGTTCGGTTCCGCAGCAAGAGAAAGTAGCAAATTTTTTAGATGAATTATCACGTGCGGTAAGCCCAACGAATTCTGTTGCTTATTTTTTGCTTCAATTAGAAGAGATGCGAACGGAATTTAGAAATATGCCGCTGCCGAAAACAAGAGAAGAGTTCGAGAGTCGCTCGTCTCTTTTGCTAATTGTGTTTGAATTTGAACAGTACTTGAAGACAAAAGACGAGTTGTGGGCTCGAAAATCGGATAAAAAAAGACCATTGCGTAAATCCTAAACGTATTCGATACGAGGAGTGTACAAACGTGAAGTGGTCTTTTTTTCTGTCTATCTGCGTGTTTCTTTCCGCACTATTTCCTAATCAATTTCTCATTGAGCAAGCAGATATTATTGTAAATATTAAAACGAATGAATTAGCACTCATTGAAGCCAATCATATTAGTGAAGTCTTTCCAATTGCAAGCGGGAAAAAAGGGGAAGAAACGCCTGAAGGTGAGTTTCAAGTTCTTGTAAAAGCAAAGCAGCCTTATTACCGAAAAAAAGATATCCCTGGTGGAGATGAACGAAATCCGTTAGGAAGTAGGTGGATTGGGTTTGATGCCAATGGGACAAGTGGACGTACCTATGGTGTACACGGGACGAACCAACCTCATTCAATTGGCTATCATGCATCGTTAGGGTGTATTCGCATGGAAAATTCAGCTGTGGAATATGTATTTGATCGCGTAGAAATTGGGAGTAAAGTGATTGTTGTTAATGATCAGCGGAGTTTTAACGCATTAGGAAAAGCTTACGGGTTGTTGAAGTGAGCCGAGGATTAAAGCAAATTTCACGAGCGCATAAGTCTCGTGAAATTCGCACGTTTGTATGCCAAATTAAAACATGCCTAAACCAGCGGCTGCACCAAATACGCCCCCGAGTACAAGAGTTCCAATCATAATATATACAATTAAACGTTGGAATTTTCGTGGCATTGTCATCCCTCCACCTAAGCTTTACTAATGCTAGTTTACCTGATTGCTACAAAAGCAACAAGAGGAGTTTTTTATGCTAGAACTAAAAATAGACCATATTGCATATGCCCTCCAATCTGAGACAGAGGTTGATCGGTTAGCTACGTTATTTTCTGCAACAAAACCAACACAAGAAACAGTCGACGATCAGCAAGTTATCGTTTATCATCTTTTCATGCCTCTTTTTTCGATTGAACTTTTAGTGCCTATGAAAGATAACCACGGATTACAGCGGTTTCTTTTAAAGCGTCCATCTCCGTGCTTCCACCACTTGGCGTTAAGTTGTCAAGATTTAAGCTACGGACAAGCCTTTTTTGAAAGCATCGGATATGATTTTTTATATCCGAATAGTAGACAAGGAAGTAATAAAAAAAGAATTAATTTTCTCAAACCGAGTTCTACAAATGGTGTTTTAATTGAATTATGTGAGCAAGAAACATGAAAAAAGTTGTAGCATTCGTTATGATAAAAGAGATTATTGAATAATGGAGTGGGTAAATCGTGGCAGAACGTATTGTTAATGAGTTTATTGAGCTAGTAAAAGTTAGCTCTGAGACGAAACATGAGGCAGAGATTGCGAAAGTGTTAAAAGAAAAATTCACGAACTTAGGATTGACAGTTGAAGAAGATCAGGCGCAAGAGATTACTGGACACGGTGCGAATAATTTGATTTGTACATTACCAGGAACAAGTGAGAAAGAAGTGAAAACCATTTACTTCACCTCTCATATGGATACAATCGTTCCGGGTAAAAACATCGAACCGATTCTTGAAGAGGGCTACATAAGAACAGATGGAACAACAATTTTAGGTGCGGATGATAAAGCTGGTATTGCGGTGATGCTTGAAGCCATTGTCGTGTTAAAAGAACAGCAAATCGAGCACGGGCCCATTCAATTTATTATTACGGTTGGAGAAGAGTCTGGTTTAGTCGGAGCAAAAGCACTTGATCAAAGCCTTATTCATGCTTCTTACGGCTATGCCCTTGATAGTGACGGAGAAGTCGGAGGCATGATTACAGCTGCGCCTTCTCAAGCGAAGATTACGACAAAAGTTTTCGGCAAAACCGCACATGCTGGTGTAGAACCGGAGAAAGGCATATCAGCGATTTCTGTTGCTTCAAAGGCAGTGGCACAAATGCCTCTTGGAAGGATCGATAACGAGACAACTGCGAATATCGGTCGCTTTGAAGGAGGCACACAAACAAATATCGTTTGTGACTATGTTGAAATTACAGCGGAAGCACGTTCTTTAGAAAAAAATAAGTTAGATACTCAAGTTGAGGCAATGAAAAAAGCGTTCGAAAAAGCTGCAGAGGATATGGGTACGTCGTGCGAAGTCAATGTAAGCTACTCGTATCCAGGCTATAAAGAAGAAGCGAGTGCTGAAGTGGTTCGGATTGCAAGTGAAGCCATTACTTCGTTAGGGATAAAGCCGACTATGAGAGCCAGTGGTGGGGGAAGTGACGGCAACGTGATTTCTGGATTTGGGATTCCGACCATTAACTTATCTGTTGGCTATGAACACATTCATACAACGAATGAACGAATTGCCGTTCATGCTCTTACAAAGGTTGCAGACGTTGTCGTTGCGATCATAAAAGAAGCAGCTAAAGCATAAAAAATAAGCCGTTCACATGTGAACGGCTTTTATCGTATACTGGGCATCATCCGCATACTCCATGCTTTCTAATATTTCTTCCTCCGTTAGACCAATCGCATAAGATAGCTGTTGAATTGATGGAGAAACGTGATCATTTTGTCGAAATTCTAACAAATAGTCATTGATTTTACTCATATTTTCCTCATAATGGAGTTTAGAAGCTAAACGAATGTGAGAAAACATTTTACACCTCCAGTGATGGAGGAAATGCGAATGAATATTCTATTATATCATATTGTTGTACGTATGTAAACGTTTGCTGACGGAAATGGGAGGAATGATCGTGTTAAAGCACGTAGATAAAAGTGCACTGCATTTTCAAGCACGTACCCAATCAATGAGAGGGGATCGTGCAGCGGCACAAAAGTCAAGCTTTCAAGAGCAGTTGAAGCAGCAAGCTCTCCAATCAATGATGGGAAAAGTTGAAGACTTACGGGTACAAGGGAATAAACTAGTTGAACATCGCTCATATGAAGCGTTATCGTTATTTCGCCACTCTCTGGAAGCATGTTTAACACATGTCTTAAAAGATAGTTATCAACTAACAAGAACAACAAGCAGTCAATTCGGTCAGTTTAAACAACACCAGCTCGTTCAGGTTGTGAATCAAGAAATGGATGAATTGGCAAAAGAAATAGTAGATTCACAAAAAACGAGTATCGACTTGCTGAAAAGGGTAGGGAAGTTGGAAGGGTTATTGCTGGAAATTTATATTTAAGCCTTGGAGGAAAAAATGGACGAGTATATTTTTACATATGAGACGAAATTACGTCATTCATTAGAAGAGACATGGTCGTTCTTTTCTGAACCAAAAAACTTAGAAAAAGTGAACAAGTTTCCGCCAGTTAAAGTGGACAAAAACGGGCATACCGTTCATGTTAAAATCCCGTATACAGGCAAAATCGGACAATTTACAACAGAAATTATGACGGAGGTTCCGCCACATTTCTTCATCGATAAAATGGTGAATCCGCCGTTTCCTTTTACTTATTGGGAGCATAAACATGAATTCGTTAAAGGAAAAGACGGAACCGTTATGATTGATCAAGTACGTTTTCGTGCGAAGGTTTCTGCAAGTTTGGCTGCGAAAATTTTGCAAACGATGTTTTCGAGCAGAGCGCAAATCTTGCACAAACGGATTAACATGTAGATTAGTGTTGGTGTAAATATTTACTAATTAATTTTAAAATTGAACGGCGTGTTAAAATGCCCGTGAAGGCTTTTTGATCATCTACCACACATAAAAAAGGGTGGTTAATGGAAAGCGATAACGCCTTAGAAAATGTAGCTTCAGGACGGATGCAAGGCACGTCTTTGTTCATACATTCGCCGACTGTCAATGTTGAAAGACGATCAATTTCAAAATCATGTTCGCCTAACAATGAATCTAAAATGAGTGACTTGCTGATCATACCTTGCAAGTGAAAGGATGAATTTAGTACCGGGATCGCTGTATACCCAGACTTAATTAAAACAAGTAAGGCATGTTGAAGCGGGTTATTCATTTGAACATGCGCAACCTTGTCGGCAGAAATGATTAATGGAGAGATTTCATTATCAGTTAACAATCGATTTCGTAATGTTTGCATACATGTATCACTTCTTTATGTTAGATTTTCATGTGCTCTCTATTATCGTAAACGCTCTTACGATGTCCGTCAAGATTCGTGTCGGTGAATGCAGGGAGAACCGTTTGGTAACAATAGTAAGAAAAAGGAGAGCGTTACGCTATGCACTCTAAGCAAACGGTTAAATATATTTGTGAGCAATATTCCTCAGGTCGAGAATATTTTTTCAAAAAGGAATACATTACCCATGATAAATGGAGCAATCTTCAATCTGTTGCCTGGTCAGCACCGCGGCCAATAGGAAAAGATACTTTTTTAAAACGAGAAAAAGAAGGGTTCCTTTGTGAATATGTAAAAAAAGCTTCTGCGGAAGTGCTTTTGTTTCAAAAAAGATCTTGAGGTCCGTAAACCTATATAAAAGAGAAGCACAAGCGCAACGCTAATGAAACAAAGTTGCACTTGTGCTTTTCGTAAAAAGTAAGCTGTCTTATATTGTCATCCTGTTACTCAATTGCAGATAACGTATCATTGACATCTATCTCTCCGTAACCATAATACACATTATAATCACCATCACCAAGTTGGTTGGCATTTCCCAAAATTAGATTTCCGATATCTTCATTTGATAAAGACGGGTTAATCGAATGAATAAGCGCCGCTAAACCCGCTACATGAGGTGCTGCCATGGACGTTCCTGACAACAGAATGTATTGATTTTCTAAATAAGTGCTTGGAATATGTTCTCCAGGTGCGGTAACATCGACGTACTCTCCATAATTGGAAAAAAAGGATCGGTTTTTATCTTGATTGACAGACGCAACGGTGACAACTTGGGGATAAGCAGCTGGATACATCTGTTCATCTGTGTTTTCATTACCAGACGCACTTATGAGCGTTACCCCTTGATTGTAAGCATGTTCAACAGCATCATATAACACATCAGAGTGATAATAATCCCCTAAACTCATGTTAATAACATCTGCACCATTTTCGACGGCCCAATAAATCCCTCTCGCTACGGAAAAAGACGACCCCTCGCCATTTGTATCAAGTACTTTTATTGGCATGATCTTGCTTTGCCAAGATACCCCAGCTATTCCTTCAACATTATTTGTTAAAGCTGCTGCAATTCCTGCAACATGTGTACCGTGACCATTGTCATCAATAAAATTAGATGAGTCATCGATCGCATTGTAGCCTTCAACGAGTTTATTTTGAAGGTCAGGATGCTCTGGGTCTACGCCAGAATCGATGATGGCAATGATCGTATCTTCGCCGTTTGCATAGTTCCATCCTTCTTCAAGGTCAATTTGTTCGAGATTCCACTGATAAGGCTTAAAAAATTCATCATTAGGCTCAACTTTTGCTTGGCTAATAAGGGCCTTGTTCACAAAAGAATAATTATGTTCAGCAAAGATGACATCGGGATCACGATGCAATGTTTGAATGTAGTCATCTTCATCACCCGTTGTTTTTAAAACAAGGTAAGGATCATTTTCTTTCAAGATTGTATGATGGTTTGTAGTAGCCCACTCTGTTGGTTGTACATTCGGGTCCAGTTTCACGATAACTTCTTGCGAAACAATCGGGTTCGACTGACTTTTTGTTTTCGAGTTCACATAGATACTCCAATTTAAGCCGGGCACTGTTATCGCTTGTTGTCCATCTGGTAACTGGGTTTCTTGATTAAAATCTACCGAAGCCTCGCCGCCTGACATAAATAACGTTCCTTCACTATCTGCGATCATGGCATGTTCCGATAGATAAGATTGAATAAACCCTAAATTGATTTCTCCAACCATCGTTTTGTTCTGATCCAACGTTTTTTTCACCATTACATAGGCATCGTTGTCTTCTTGATAGGGATGTGAGTATTGAAGAGCATTGTACGTTGTAGAAAACGTAGGCAAGCTTGATACATCCATTGTTTTGCCAGCACTTTCTAAAACCTGTCCTGCTTCATTTAGAACAGCAATACTTCGAATGTACGGATGGTTGTTGACTTCATCTTCTAGTTTATGATCAAGTTGGTCTTCAGTAGTCCAGTTTTCTAAACTTGCCGTAAAAGAGTGAAGCATTAAATTTGTTGAAAGAGCAATGTCTTCTGCTTGTAAATGATCAATCGCTTCATGAGCAACCGACGGGGGGTGCTGTTGTTGATTCATGGAGCGATGCATAGTTGGACTTGGCTTAATGATCACCATACTAATAATAAGTACACTAGCTAAGGCAATAGCCCATTTTTCTGAGCGACGTAACATAACGAATCTCCTTTGTTTTTTATAGTTGGTTTAAGTGTGTGTCGATTTGTGGATAAAGCCATTCTGAAGGGAAAACAAGCCTTACGTTTCCTCTTTTAAATTGTTCGCCTGCATTCACGATCGCCTTATACGTATCGTTTCCTTTCACGCCGACATGACCAATCGCAAGTGGGTATTCATGATCGCGTGCAGTCTTTACGAATGTATCTAATTGATTTCGAACATATGAATAAGAAGAAGTTGAATCATCAATAAACAATGTTCTTTTTAGGCATGGCACTTGATAACGTGCAGCAAGCTGAGGCATAAGTGACTTGGCTGTCGTACCGCTATCAATTAAATAAAGCTGATGTTCCTTCGCAAACTGTACAATAAGCGTAACAATGCGCTCGTCTTCCATTCCTTTAGAGCCCATATGATTATTTAACCCTTTAGCATGAGGGACGTTTTCAATGGCGGTATTTAAGCGACGTTTAATTTCCTCATCACTCAAGTCAGATGTAATGGCATTTGGACCTAACCATGATTTTTTACCAGTCTTAGGTTCAAGTGGTAAGTGAATGATGACTTCTAAACCGTTTTGATGTGCTTTTTCATCTTGTAAAGTAGCTTGTTCAAGAAAAGGCATAATGGCAACTGTTACAGGAATGTCACCTTGAAGAAAATGGTCAGCTCCTTTAACGTCACCGCCAAAATCATCAATGATAATGGCTGCTGACTGTTCCTGCGCAAATGCGGAAAAAGGAAGAGCGGTGCAACATAAAAGAAACGCTAGATAAAACCATAAAAGCTTTTTCAGCATAGAAAGATAAGCTCCTTTTTACTAACTAGTTTGTCGCAAAAGGTGTACATTTCATGTTAGGAAGTAATAGGAAAAACAATCAATCAAAAAAATCCCTTTAATATGCTCACTAGTTAAAGTGTCAACATATAAAAGGGATTAATATAAACTATTCTTTATCTTCTGTTTTTCTTGCAAACAAACGGTTATTTTCGAATGTTAAAAGCCGCATTTAATTGACCACGCAACATTTTTTCGCGTACTTCTTGTTTTCGGATCGCTTTTTGTTCCATTTTACGGATTTCGAACGTTTGCATACCATCTTCCATCTTATTGGCGATATCGACTAGTCGCTCAACATCTAAAAATGAGTATTTTCTTGTTCCGCCTTTTGAACGTTCTGGAAAAAGGAGCTTTCGTTCTTCATAGTAGCGAATTTTTCTCTCTGTTAAACCGGTTAGTTCGCTAACCATTCCAATGGTAATCACTTTTTTATCTTTATAAGACAACCCTCTCCACCTCACAATTGAGTTTACGCATGATTGTTGTGTAATAATATATCATAGCTTGGGAATGAGTGTGAATAAAATTGTTAGATTATCTAACATGAGTGATTTTTATATTTTAATTGCCGAACCTTTTCAGAATGTGTAGACTATTGGTAGAACACAATAGGAGGAAGAACGTTGAGAAAGCATAGATGGTTAATTGGGGTGGCGGTTAGTTTATTAATTGTCATTGTAGGTTTTGTCATTCAAGTAGAATACGGGGCTGAAGACTCCGAACGAGTAATTGTTGATTATACGCTAAATTTATATAGTGCTCCTGAATGTTTTGATGAAGCTGGTTTCACAAATAATATTAGCGAGATGACTTACGGAGATGTAGAAAGTGGGACTGAATTTCTACCAGAGTCCAGTTGTACGGCAATGGAATTTCAAACATCAAGAGGTCCTTTATGGTTTGCGTGGTTTATGTAAAGGGTTTAATGATGTGACTGAGCGGTAATAGGATTGTAAGGAGGTTTTGTACATGACAAAAAAAGATTGGAAAGCCATTCAAGACCGAGATTTAAAAGAGTCTCCTTATGACGAGCTGCCGTTAGATGAAATTAAAAAAGAGGAAAAAGAAGAGCGTAAGAAAAAGGAAACAAAACATAAATCCGATTCAGAAGATGTTCATAAACCATAGTTGATGTTAAAAGCGACTGTTTACTTCTATTTACAGAAGAAAAACGGACGCTTTTTTTTGTAGAAAGGTGCTAGAGCGGTGGCTTATAAAAAAGGATTATGATATTATGAATAATTAAAATAGAGAAGTAAAAAATGGAGAGTGGGGAACGTAACGTGAAAGTAGCAAAGTTTGGTGGCTCCTCTGTTGCAAATGCTGAACAGATTCGCAAAGTAGCCGCAATTATTCAGGCAGATTCATCTAGAAAAATTGTCGTTGTATCCGCACCAGGGAAAAGAACAAAGGCAGATGTAAAAACAACGGATTTATTAATTGAATTGGCACAATATTGCATTGGAAATAATGAGCAAGCTAAAGAACAAACGTTAAACAAAGTAGTAAACCGTTATGCAGAAATGGTCTCGGATTTAGGCTTGCAAGAAGATATTAAAGAAGAAATTTATCATGACTTAAAATTACGTATGAATGCATATTATGCAAACGAACATCAGCTGATGGACGCTTTAAAAGCGAGTGGGGAAGATAATAATGCAAAGTTAATCGCAGCATACTTTCAATCAATTGGCATGAATGCGACTTACATAAATCCTAAAGATGCTGGTCTACTTGTGAGCGATGAACCGGGTAATGCTCAAGTATTGCCGGTAGCTTATGAACGGTTAAATGAATTGCGACAACAAGAAGGCGTCATTGTGTTTCCTGGTTTCTTCGGGTTTTCAGAAACAGGAACGCTCGTAACATTCCCTCGCGGTGGTTCGGATATTACAGGTGCGATCTTAGCAGCTGCAGTACAAGCGGATCTTTATGAGAATTTTACAGACGTTGATTCTGTTTACGCAGCCAATCCAACAATTGTTGAAGATCCTTTTGAAATAAAAAAAATGACGTATCGCGAAATGCGAGAACTTTCTTATGCAGGCTTTAGTGTCTTTCATGATGAAGCACTGATTCCAGCATTTCGAAACGGTATTCCAGTTTGTGTGAAAAATACAAACAACCCCAAAAGTGAAGGAACGCTCATTGTGGCTGAACGCGAACCTTTTGATGATCCTGTTATTGGAATTGCTGCTGATGAAGGATTTGCGACGATTTATGTACGCAAATATTTGATGAACAGAGAAGTAGGCTTTGGTCGCAGACTGCTTGAAATATTAGAAGATCAATCGATCTCCTATGAACACATTCCATCAGGTATTGATGATACAAGTGTGATCATTCGCGAAAGTCAGTTAACAGATGGTGTGGAAGAACAAATTTCAGCGCGTATCAAAACAGAGCTGGCTGTTGATGACGTCCACATCGAAAGAGGATTTGCGATGGTGATGTTAGTTGGAGAAGGGATGCACAACTCCATCGGTGTCATTGCACGAGCCTCGGCTGCGTTATCACGAAAAGGAGTTAACATTGAAATGATTAACCAAGGCTCTTCTGAAACGAGCTTGGTGTTTGGGATTCACCAAAAAGATGCGGATGTTGCGGTGCAAGAACTGTACCACGAATTTTTTGGCAGTCGCGTGCCTGTCTAATCGTTAAAAGAAAAAACTTTATGAATGAGGGGTGCTCATTCATAAAGTTTTTTTTGCTAGCTTTTGCTAAATCGATTTAAGAATGGTTTTGTTTTTTTAACTCAGCTTGGATTGATTCAAGCTGCTGTTCAATGCGTTTTAACTCACTGACTGATACAGATACCTGTTTATTTGCCGGGTCCTCTTCCTCTTCAGAGTCATTTGCTTTTTCAACATTATTGACAATTACACCAATAAATAAGTTGAAAATAATAAAGGTTCCTATTAGTACAAAGGAAACAAAGTAAATCCAGATCCACTGGTTGTATGCCATTAACGGGCGCATAATGCCGCTTGACCACGAATCTAACGTAACAATTTGAAATAAGGTTAAGATCGTCCGTTGTAAATTCCCGAAATACTCAGGTGCAATATCACTGAAAAGCATCGTTCCAATCACAGCAAATATGTATAAAAAGATCCCCATTAAAAACAAAATATTGCCAAGGGATGGGATGGTCATGACTAAAGCATCGACTAACCGTCTTAGAGATGGAATAACTGAAATCGCTCTTAAGACACGCAGCACGCGCAACACACGTAAAACCGTAACGAAATGTCCGCCAGTGAATAAATGCCCAGCTAAAATAATGAGTGTATCGAACCAGTTCCAGCCGCTCTTAAAAAAGGAACGTACTGAGGTTGAAAAAAACCGCATCACAATCTCAATTGTAAAAATCCATAGCAAAATGCGATCGGCGTAATGAAAAAAAGTTTGATGATCTTGATAAATGTGGTCGTATGTTTCCACTCCGACTAAAATGGCGTTAATAACGATTAAACTAATAACCGTTATTTGCAATGCCTTATGGTTAACAATTTGATAAAGCTTATTTTTCAAACCTGCCTTCTCCCCTCAATTCTCTTCCGTCATCATAGCAAGAAAAAAGTTGAAGGGGAAGAATAAACCATTGTACGCTAGGGCTATTACAAGAGTTGAAAAGTTATGGCAAAGGATATGAATGATCAATGAAAACAATATGGGTAACAGGTGCATCAAGCGGTGTCGGAGAACAAATTTGTGAACAACTTAAAGGACGCGATGTTCAAGTTGTGAAACTAGCAAGAAGGTATGGAACGTTACAAAAGATAGATAAAGGGACGTATACATGTGCAATGGATCTGACCGATGTCCATTCTATTCATTCGAGTGTAAGCCAGTTGTATGATGCAAATTTACAGCCGGATGTACTGATTAATAACGCTGGGATCGGTCGTTTTGCCTCATCGTGGGATCTTTCTGACGATGATGTTCAGACAATGTTTCAATTAAATATGATTGGTGTGATTCAGCTTACCAATCGTGTGGTGCCGCATATGAAAAAGAACAAATCAGGACATATTATTCAGCTTGCCTCTTTAGCGGGAAAAGTGGCTACTGCTAAAGCAAGTGTGTACGCAGGAACAAAACATGCCTTGCTTGGTTATTCTAACGGGTTAAGATTAGAATTAAAACCATATCATGTAAGCGTATCTGTTATTAACCCAGGCCCAATTGACACACCTTTCTTACAAGCAGCAGATAAAACCGGCTCTTACAGTGACAATATGGGTGCTCATTTGCTACAGGCAGATCAAGTAGCGGAGCGAGTCATTCAGACTTTAGAAACAAAGAAACGTGAAGTGAACCTTCCTCGAGTATTGGGGATTTTAGGGAAGCTATATCAACTAGCTCCACATTTTATTGAAGGAATTGGAAAGCCCTTTTTCTATAAAAAATAACCACCACCGCCTACATATTGTTTAATTCATTTTTTAACCAATCTTAAAACGTCCAGTTCCTTTAAAAAGAAGCACTTTTGGCTTTTTCTTTGAATAGCATAGGTTAGGAGTGAGGAAATGTAGGGTTGCATCAGGACCGTTACATTCCAGAAGGAGCTGGTAATGAGATGTGCGGGATTACAGGGTGGATTGATTGGCGACGAGACTTAAGGAAAGAACAAAAAGAAATTAAACAAATGGCACAGACGCTAAACCGAAGAGGGCCTGATGCACTAGAAACGTGGACTAATCAGCACGTAGCGTTTGGTCATGCACGGTTAATCGTGGTTGATCCTGAAGGTGGGGTTCAGCCAATGACAAAAACAGTCAATGGAAAGACCTATACAATTGTCTATAATGGTGAATTGTACAACACAGAAGAGATTCGGGGAGAGTTAGCGAAAAAGGAGCACACTTTTTCTGGTCATTCCGATACAGAAGTCTTGCTGAAATCTTATATTCAATGGAAAGAGGCATGCGTAGAGAAATTTAATGGGATCTTCGCATTTGCGATTTGGGAGCATGAAACAAAGTCATTATTTATGGCAAGAGATCGAGTAGGTGTGAAACCATTATTTTATACCGTTCGTGACGGGTTTTTACTATTTGGCTCTGAATTGAAAAGTTTATTGGCTCACCGAGATATAGAGCCAGTTGTTGACAGGCTTGGGTTGGCAGATGTAATGGGTTTAGCTCCATCAAGAACGCCAGGGCATGGAATTTTCAAAAACATTCATGAATTAAAACCTGCTCATTTTTTAACGTATAAAAAAGAAGAGCTCGTGTTACGTAGATATTGGCAGTTAAAAAGCGAAGCACATACGCATTCCGTTGACGAGACCGCTCAACATATTCGACTGCTTTTAGAAGACATTGTAGCAAGACAATTATTTGCTGATGTTCCTGTAGGCATGTTTTTATCAGGTGGTATTGATTCGAGTGCTCTTACGGCGTTAGCAGCAAATCATTATAAAAAAGAAGGAAAAGGAAGCATTTCTTCTTATTCTGTTGACTATGAAGAAAACGATAAATATTTTAAAGCGAGTGCCTTTCAGCCAAATGCTGATGGTGAATGGATTAAAAAGGTCTCAAAGCATTGTCAGACCGACCACAAAAACTGTGTGATCCAAAACATTCAGCTAGCAGAATTGTTAAAAGAAGCGGTCCTCGTAAGAGATACTCCGGGAATGGCAGATGTCGATTCGTCTTTGCTATGGTTTTGTAAAGAAATCAAACAAGACGTGACGGTTGGCTTATCAGGCGAATGTGCTGACGAAATCTTTGGAGGGTATCCGTGGTTTCATAAGCCCGAGGTGATGAATATTGATGGCTTTCCGTGGATGAGATCCATTGATGAGCGCAATGCATTATTAAAGCCTGAATGGAGAAAGAAACTCGATCTAAAAAATTATGTGTATGACCGCTATACAGAGACCATTAAGGATGTACCAACCTTTGCACTGGACTCAAAAGAAGAAGCTAGGAGACGAGAAATCTCCTATTTAAATATGATCTGGTTTATGACAAACTTGCTTGACCGAAAAGATCGTATGAGTATGGGCGCATCCCTTGAAGTGCGGGTGCCGTTTTCTGATCATCGGCTTATTGAGTATGTTTGGAATGTTCCATGGGAAATGAAAGTCCATGGTGGACGTGAAAAAGGGATTTTGCGTAAAGCCCTTGAAGGGTTACTTCCAGATGATGTGTTGTACCGTAAGAAAAGCCCGTATCCGAAAACCCATCATCCTGATTATACAAATGCCGTTACAAAAGAAATTCAGGCGATTGCGCAGCAAAGTGATTCGCCCCTGTTTGATTTTATCGAGCGCAAACAATTAAAGGACCTTGCGGATACAGGTGGTTTTGATACTGGTAAACCGTATTTTGGTCAGCTTATGGCTGGACCGCAACTACTTGCTCATTTCGTGCAAATGGACTTCTGGCTTAAACATTATCACATAAAAATTGAAGACTCATAAAAATGATGACCAGGAATTTGTTTCCCTGGTCTCATTTAGGTTGTCGCTTGGTCCAAAGACGATAGGAAATATAAACAAGCGCTAAAAATAAAGCATAAAAGAACGCGACAAGAATTAAACCGCTAGGGTTATGGATAATGGTATGTCCGACGGAAGCAAATAAAATCATCGAGGGCATTTTCCCTAAAGAGGATGCCACAATATACTGTGTTGTGGAAACACGACTTAAAGCAGAATATGCATTTACAAGAATAGAAGGGACTATTGGGACCAATCTCGTAATAAATATAGTCATGAACGCATTTTTTTCAAATAACATCGTAACTCTTGAAGTAACTTGAAAGCGGTGAATCAACTTCAAGCCAGTATCTTGATAGGCGTACCGAATAAACACAAAAAAGAGAATGGATGCCATAGATGAGCCCGCCCAAGTGACGAAACTACCTAGATAGGGTCCGTATGCAGCGCCAATTAAGCCTCCAATGATTGGATAAGGAATGATCGGGAATAAAGAGAATAATGTTGCAATCGATGTCGTCAAAACAATTGATTGATTTCCAAGTGTTTCGATAAAATATAGGAAATCATCTTGAAAACGAAAGACTAGAATTCCTAGCCCTAAAAAGATAAGAAAAACGACGATCTTTTTTTTCATAATTCACCTCAATATTTATGGTCGTCAACTCTTATTTTAGCAAATACATAAAGATAGGAGGCGGGAACGATGAGTTTAATTTTTGACAATATCTATGAAGTAGTCCGGCAGATCCCAAAAGGAGAAGTGGCATCATATGGACAAATTGCAGCGATTTTAGAAGCACCACGTAGTGCAAGAGTGGTTGGCTGGGCGATGCAGCAGGCACCTGATGATGTACCAGCCCATCGAGTCTTAAAAAAAGATGGCTCCTTAAATGACCATCTTGTTTTTAATCATCTTTATTCACAGAAAGAGCTGCTAAAAGAAGAAGGGGTTCAATTTCAAGAAGATGGTCGAGTGAACATGAAAGGACATAGCTGGATGGGTCCAATAGTTTAAGGTCGCTGAATAAGGGTATAAAAAAAGAGAAATTTGTTTAAGAATTAGGGTGAATAAATGAAGAAAATTATTGTGATTGGTGCTGGACCGGGCGGACTGGCAACAGCGCTTTTATTAGCCGGTAAAGGGTATCGAGTAAAAGTAGTTGAAAAACAAGGATACGTTGGTGGGCGGACTTCAAGTTTCAATCAAGATGGCTTTGTATTTGATCGTGGTCCAACATTTTTTAGCATGCCTCATCTACTGGAAGACATTTTTGCTGAAGTTGGGCGTAACTTATCAGACTACTTAACGCTAAAAGAAGTGGACCCGCTTTATAAATTGCAGTTTACTGATGTGTCGTTTGCGCCAAATCGAAATGAACAGCAAACGTATAACGAAATCGAGCGCTTGTTTCCAGGAAACGGAGAAGGCTACTTACGATTTATGACGGAAACAAGAGAGAAAATGAATGCTTTAATGCCACTTCTGCAAAATAAGCATGATTCTCTCCTTGATTATACGAGATTACGAGCTTTAAAAGCTTTACCGAGTCTATCGTTAGGGAAAACACTCTATGATGAGTTAAGCAAATATTTTACAGATGAACGCCTGAAGCTATCGTTTACGTTTCAATCAAAATATTTAGGGATGTCCCCGTGGGAATGCCCAGGAGCTTTTAGTATTTTATCCTTTATGGAACATGAGTATGGGATTTTTCATCCTGTTGGTGGGGTGAACCAAATTACAAAAGCTTTAGCAACAGCTTTTCAAGAATTAGGTGGCGAAATCGAATTAAATCGTGCTGTGAAGAAGATTGTTGTGAAAAATGGTCGTGCGCAAGGTTTAGCGTATGAAGACGGGGAGCAAGAAGAAACGGACGAGCTCGTTATTAATGCAGATTTTGCTCATGCGATGAGCAACTTAGTTGACGATCAGCATTTAAAGAAATACAAGACTCCCAAATTAGAGAATAAAAAATATTCTTGTTCAACGTTTATGATTTACGCAAATGTGGAAAAAGTGTACAACGAGCATCATCATACGGTTGTTTTTTCTGAAGACTACAAAAAAAATGTTGAAGAAATTACTGGATCAAAAACATTATCTGCAGATCCATCAATTTACATCCATAATCCGATCGTAACAGATGACACGCTCGCACCTAAAGGGAAATCACCATTATATTTGCTAGCTCCTGTCCCAAACAATTTTAGTCAATTAGATTGGGAAGAACATAAAGAGACGTTTGCGGAACTCATTTTTGATCAAATTGAACGGAAATCAACGTTTAAAGATTTAAGGAACCACATTTCATCATATTCCGTAGTTACGCCAACAGACTGGCAGCATCAGTTTAACGTTTATAAAGGTGCCACCTTTAATCTTGCTCATAACCTTGGTCAAATGATGTACTTCAGACCTCATAATAAATTTGAAGAACTAAAAAATTGCTGGTTAACTGGTGGAGGAACTCATCCAGGAAGTGGGCTGCCAACCATTTTAGCCTCAGCGACAATTACAGCTAACGGCATTTTTAAAGCGGACAAGAAAGGAATTCTTATAAAATGAAATCAGTTGTCGTCGGAAGTGGGATTGGTGGGCTCGTAACGGCATTATACTTAAGCAACAATGGTGATGAAGTCACTATATTAGAAAAAAACAACTATTTTGGTGGTCGTTTAGCTTATCATCGACATGGCGAATACAAAATTGATCAAGGGCCGACTATTGTCTTACTACCAGAAATGATTACGTCTATATTAGAGGAATCAGGAATGGATGTAAGCTCGCTAGATTTTGTCCAAATCGATCCTCTTTATAAGATGAGTTTCCCGGATGGAGAGTCATTTTGGAAATATCGGGATATGGATAAACAGCGTGAAGAAATTTCAAAGGTTTTTCCTGGCGAAGAAGATCAGTTTCCTAAATTTATGCAGGCGATGGAACAGAATTTTGTTAAGGGGAAAGCGGCGTTTTTAGATAAAAGCTTTAATCAAAAAAGGAATTTTTATACGGTTTCGAACTTGAAAACATTGTACGAGTTAAAGGCGTATCAATCTGTAGATAAAATGATACGGAGCTACTTTTCACATCAGCGGCTCCAAAATGCGTACAAACTCCAATCTCTCTATATCGGCGGAAACCCGACGAATTCATCAGCACTTTATTCGCTCGTTTCCTATAGTGAACATGCCCATGGGATTTGGTACTTAAAAGGGGGCTATGCACATTTAGTTGAAAAAATTGTAGAAGAACTCGAAAGTCGCAGCGTGAAATTAATAAACAACGCAGAAGTAAATGAGATCCTCTATAAAGGGAACGTCGGTACAGCTGTCAAAGTGGACAATACGATTTATGAAGGGGACCGATTCGTAATGAATTTGGATTTCCCATTAGCTGAAGCCCTCGTCGAACAAAAAGAAGTCAAGAAAAAGTACGTACCTTCTTCAGGTTGTTTATTGGTATATGCAGGATTAGATAAAGTTTATGAAGAAAGTCCTATTCATCAATTTCTAATGTCGGACGATTTCGATCAACATATGAAAGATGTTTTTGAAGCACGGGATTTGTCGACACTTCCGTCGATATATGCGTTTCACCCTTCAGTAATCGACTCGTCGTTAGCACCTGAAGGAAAAGGTGTGCTTTATGCACTTATCCCGATCCCGGCTAAAATGGAAACAGATGACTGTCATAAGCTTGTGGAAACGGTACTTGAACAGCTTGAATTGCGAGCATTTCCAAACTTAAAAGCCCATATTGAGTGGCTTGATGTGCGAACCCCTAAAGATGCAAAAGCGCAAGGATTATATGAGGGAGGAAGCTTTGGACTCGCACCAACGGTCACGCAATCAGCCGTGTTTCGACCACAATATCAACCATTTAAAGCAAAAAATATTTATGCTGTTGGAGCATCGACGCATCCTGGTGGGGGAATCCCGATTGTTATGCAAGGCGTTAAGCTATTCGTCCAAGAATTACAACAGGAAGCTGCGATACGAGGATAAGGAACCGAAGATGGAGGGGATGAAATGAAGACTCAAGACGCTTACGAAATATGCCATACGATTATTAAGCAACATTCTAAGACGTTTGCGAAAGCTTTTAGCACGTTACCAGCTAAAAAAAGACAAGCGGTGTGGGCAATCTATGCTTTTTGTCGAACCGTTGATGATATTGTAGATGAGGGACAGTCACCTTCACTTGAATTAGAGAAATTTGAAGAAGCGTTTATTCGCTTTACAAAAAATGAACTGCCGTTATCAGACCCGAAATGGCTAGCCCTTCATGACGTGTTCGAGAAGTTTGAGATGGATCCAACCCCTTTTTTCCATATGATAAGAGGGCAGCGAATGGATTTGTACTTAAAGAGGTATCAAACGTTGGAAGAAGTAGAGGAATATTCCTATCATGTTGCGAGTACAGTTGGTTTAATGTTGCTACCTGTGCTTGCTCCGAAGAATCATAAGCAGCTTTATAACAGTGGCGTCGCACTCGGGAAAGCGATGCAGCTAACGAATATTTTAAGAGATATTGGTGAAGATTTAAATCGAGATCGGATCTATGTACCGCAGTCGATCATGCGGGCTTATGGGGTAACAGAAGATCAATTAGCGAATGGTGAACGAAATGATTCATTTATTCAGATGTGGGAGCATATTGCGACAAGAGCAGAGGCGTTGTACCAAGAGGCGTTTAAAGATATGCATCTGTATCCAATTGATGCAAGGTTACCTGTACATGGTGCAGGCATGATGTATCGTGCGATTTTAAAAGCAGTTCGAGTAAATAATTATAATGTCTTTTCGCAAAAGTCCTATGTACCGAAAACGGAAAAAGAACTCATTCTTAATGAACTGAAAGCCTAAGATCATGTAGTAGATCTTAGGCTTTTTTTTATGAGGTTTGCAGCGTTTCTTCCGCTTTGAACGACCATAGGGGAACCGCCCCCAGGGTGGGTAGACCCTCCAGCAAAAAATAAATTAGTGAGGTCTTTCCCTTTTGTAGAAGGTCGATTAAAGGCTTGTAGAAGTGTATGAGAGGTATAACCATAGAGACCTCCGAAATACGAATGAAACTCTTCTTCAAGTTGTTTTGGTGTAATGACTAGATCGTCGATAATGAAGTTTCTAATAAAGACCCCGCGCTGTTCTAAGTGATCATACACCCAGTTTTTTAATTGATCTGGATCAAGATCGCGGTTTTCATGTGTTAAGGAAGGAGCGTTCACAAGAATAAACAAGTTGTCTCCTTCTTCAGCTTGGTCAGAAACAGCACTTCGATCATAGGTCGATGAATTGCTAATATAAATGGTTGGATCAGATGGATACGTCTTTTGTGAAAACAGTTGTTGGAATTCTTGCTCGTAGTCTTTACTAAAATAAACTTGGTGATAATGACGAGCGCTTGTCTTTTGATTGGTCGCGCATAAAATCACAAAAGCTGAACTTGTTGGTTCTTTCACTTTTGTATCTTCTGTAAAGGAAGGACGATGCTTTTTGTCAACGAGTTTTGGATATACCGTCAAGAAGTCACCATTTAACAAGTAGGCATCGTAAGCTTTTCTGGAAACAAACTTTGTTGACAAAGACGTGACGGTCTTATTGTCATTAACATGTAGTTTACTCACTTCTTCATTGAAGTGAAATGTTACACCTATTTCTTCCGCCCGTCTTTGAAAAGCCTCAGCAATCGTTGGATTTCCTCCGGGCACGTAGTATACCCCATCTAAAAACTCTAGATAGCCGATCATCGAAAAGGTTGCCGGCGCTAAATAAGGAGAGGAGCCAATGTATGTTGCGTAACGATCCAACATTTGAACAACTCGTTGATCTTCAAAAAAGGAACGGTGATACTGGTGCATAGTCGTAAACGGCTTAACAGCTGAAAAGGCACGAAGCAACCGTAGTGATGCAAATTCTTGTAAGCTCGAAAACGTACGCGGGAAAAATTCGTTTACAGCATGGGTATAAAGTTGCTTAATTGAATGTGTATAACGATCAAATTGTTCAGGACGAACATCAAATGATTGAAGTTGTTCAAGCATGGTCGCTCGGTCACTTGAAGCGAGCAATGTTGAACCGTCCGAAAAATAATTCATTGTGTGGGTGTTTAATTTTCTAAACTCGATATACTCATCTGGATTTACACCACTTAAACGTAAAATGTCTTTAAATGCGTTTGGCATCGTAATCGTGTTCGGACCGAAATCAAACCGAGCCCCTCCGACCGTATACCGTTTCATTTTTCCGCCGGCGTAGTGATTTTTTTCATATACATCGACATGGTAGCCTGCTGAAGCAAGAAGAATGGAGGCGGAGAGTCCTCCTAAGCCAGCACCGATAATCGCAACTGATTTCATTTATAGACTCTTCCTTTCCACGTGTAGCCTGTACGTCTAGAGAGAAACATGGAGTAAACAAGGATACTAATTAAGCTTGCTGCAGAAAAAGGAATAAAAAAGCTTAATACGAGTCTTTGTTTTGACAAAAAATTGATCCATGCCATTATAAGAACAGTTAACACGTATGGGATTATGTAATAAAGCTGGAGCGAAACGATTCCGTATAAAGCAACAAAGAGCGGCGCAACAAATATGACCGTGTAGAAGAGCATTAGCAGCACGGATAATAAATAGGAGCGCCCAATGCCCGGAAAGCTATTCTTTGCGAACCCATGCCAAACTTCCTTTGTTGTGTCATACATTTTACAGGAAGCAAACGCAGTATTGTTTACAAGTTGCGTCGCGAAACCGGCTTGTTTGCTATTGCGCATTAGTTGAATATCTTCTGTTAAAGAACGATGAATGGCTTCGTGGCCTCCAATTTGGTCGTAGCACGATTTCGAAAAAAACATAAACGAGCCGTGGGCAGCTGAAGCAAGTGGCATTTGCGTACGATTTGCAAGGTATAAAGGCAAATGCAAGTAAATAATCAAATGTTGCATAGGGACAAGGAGTTGACATAGCCAAGCCGTTCCTTTTACTGGGAATTGTGGAAATCCAGAAAGTAAGCCAAGGTTTTTTTTCTTCGCAACATGGAGTAAGGCTTCGATGGTACCCGGCCTAATCTGTATGTCCGCATCAAGGAAAAATAAATATCGACCTTGTGCATGCTTGCTTAATTGATGGCAAGCAAACACTTTGCCAACCCAATGTATAGGAAGTTTTTCACCTTGAATAATTCGTGCATGTGAAAGCATCTGCGTATGTTTTTCTAACAGTGGTAGCGTTTCATCTGTCGATTGGTCGTTTAAGAAAATAAATTCAAGCTTGGGGTATGTTAATTTGTGTAAACTTTCAATTAAGGGTTGTACATTGTGTTCTTCATTTCTTAACGGCACAAGAATGGTTACGAGTGGTTTGTCGCCTGTTCTAACTGTGGAGAAGTCTTTTTTGAGAACAGGCATGAAAAGAGAATTGAAGAGGAGCCACAAGAGCAACAAACTCAGTCCAATGATAAGAATAAGTGTGAACAAAATCCCACCTCTTTTTTCGTTCATTTCACGCTTTTACAATGAAAGAACGGTATAGGATGTATAATCTTTTTTAATTATCGCCTGTTTTTGTTCGTCAAGTTGAGCGGTAAGCAATTGCTCGAGAAAAGCAGTTTTTTCTTCAATTGCTCCATTCAGCGCAGTGATAGCTTGCCCTTTTCCAATATGGATGAGGAGATACGGCTTTCGCTTGTCTGCAAACACATAGGACATGGTAATCGGGACGACGTGTGTGTGTTGTGGAGCTTTATCACTTAGCCAGCCAATGCCATTTAAAAAGCCGAGCGGTCGTTTCTCTAATGCTTGTTCCTCACCTTGTGGGAACACCCAGACACTATTGTTGTTCATTAGAATTTCTTGGGCATACCGAAGAGACTGAATCATCTCTTTCGGTTTGTTACGATTAATCGAAAACGCGCCAAAATGACGAAAGAAGGAGTATTTTTTTAATCCTTCTTCCGACATCATCATAAAAAGTGGCTGTTTAAGTTGATGCTTCGTTAAAAGCAAGGCAACCATGCCATCCCACCAGCTAGAATGATTACCAATAAAGAGAAGTGGACGGGTTTGTTCGAATGGTTCATCCACTTGAATCAAAACGTTCGAAAACGATCGTTTGAAAAGAAATTGCTGGACATAAAAGCGAAACAAACGTAGCAGCCATGGTTTACGTCTAGCCTTTATCATGTTTGCCTCCGCGCACGATTGTATAAGAATAACAAGATACTCATTAACCCTATTGTAAGAAGAGGTGCGAAAATAATGCCATTTACAAGGGCAATGATGCTAAACATCGCGATCATTAACACATATAAAACGATCATTCTGGCTTGCCAATAAGGGTGGAATTCCTTTGTGCGATGAAGGAAGCGAACGCCAATCCAAAGTAAGAAATGGAGCGTTAAAGCGATAAAAAACCAGCCAACAAAATTTGAAAAAGGAATCCCATAATAGAAACCGTCTCCATCCCAAACCCAATACTGTTTGACATTGGCTGCAACAGGATCAAGAATTAAATCCATCACGACAGCAGCAATGGCACCAACGAAACTATAGAGCAACAATTGAATAATTGGTTGTTTGATCGCTTGTACCATCGGCTTTACAAGTGCATGCGTTGTCGCAATGACCATAAGCCATGCGGTTCCAATTGTTAACGGAATATCTGCTATGTATAGTCCAAAATCTGGATTATAAAAATAATGCCCAAAGAAAAGCCCATATTGAACGCCTAAGTATTCAACGAGTATGGTCGAAACGATAATAAAAATGCTAAAGAAAAGACCGAATAATTTATACTCTCGATATAAATAAAAGCCTCCAAGTGCACCAGCAGCTAGTAAAAACACAGCGTTTGCCCATTCTAGCCAAGGGGGGAGTAAGTCAAAGCCAACTAAAATAACGCCGCATAGGTACCACACAATAAAAAAACGAAAAAGGATACGATCTACAATCAAAATCTACCTCCAGCAGTCAATAGTCAATACAACCTTTATTTTATTCCCTGTCCATAAGAAATACAAACGCCTGCAATTGAATATCGTTCATTTGTTTAGTACCGTGTAAAGAGGGAATAGTATGATTTGACATAACCGATAAAATCAACGTAAAATACGATTTTATGAGCGCATTTGACTCATTATGCAAAGGGAGTGGAAAGATGTTCAAAAAATTATTTGGAAAAAACAATGTTGAGCCAGAAGTGATACAAGCACCAATCAACGGAACAGCGGTTGCCATTGAAGAAGTTCCAGATCCAACCTTTGGTCAAAAGATGATTGGCGATGGTCTTGCAATTGAACCGAAAGAAGGTAAAGTTGTCGCACCTATTGATGGAAAAGTCGTTCAAGTGTTTCCAACAAAGCATGCTTTCGGAATTGAGACTGAAAATGGAGCAGAACTACTTGTTCATATCGGACTTGAAACGGTAGCCATGAATGGTGAAGGTTTTACTGCACATGTACAAGAAGGCGATAAAGTAAAAGCAGGGGATGTCATCATTGAATTTGACCTAGACTTAGTCAAAGAACGAGCGGCCCATACGATTACACCAATTGTTGTCACAAATCACGATCAGTTCTCTCTTGAGAAGCTTGCTGATGGGGATGTAGTTGCAAACGAATCTCCATTATTTAAGTTAACGAAGAAATAACAGCGTTCGAGATGGTCGCTCCATCTCAGCGCTGTTTTTTTCTTTTTTTGCTCATTATTTTTTTATAGCGAAATGAGAATGAACCTGTTAAACTACGGAAAGATTCGGTTAAACAGCACGCACGAAAAATATGAATAATGGGGTGAAGGGCTTTGCTAGTGACTGCTTTAATAATCTTTTTTGCACAATTGATTTACGTACCAATTTTAACGTTACGAACGATTATGATGGTCAAAGGCTTAAAGCATCGTGCTGCAGCAATGGGGATGTTAGAAGGCGCAATTTATGTTGTTGCGATTGCCATTATTTTTAATGACTTGTCTAATTATTGGAATATGGCAGCATACGCATTAGGATTTGGTATTGGTCTTTTCTTAGGTGCCTTGATTGAAGAAAAATTAGCAATCGGCTATGTAAGTATAGAAGTGAATATTCCAGAGAAAAATCAACCTCTTATTGATCGACTACGTGAATTAGGCTTCAGTGTGTCGAGTTCATATGTAGAAGGAATGAACTCGAATCGTTGTCAACTTGATTGTACAGCGAGAAGAGATCGAGAAAAAGAATTTATTCAAATTGTCTCTTCTTTTGAACCAGCAGCGTTTATTGTTTCCTTTGAACCACGTAACTTTAAAGGTGGTTATATTACAAAAGCAATGAAAAGAAGACGTGAACGCTATTTAAAGCGAAAACAGAAGGCGGAGAACGCAGCTAACTAAAAATGAGGAAGCGTTTAATCTTGACAGTTTGTTTATTTTTTTGGATGATAAAGCTAATTCTTTGTTACGAGGAGGAAAAGGGATTTGGCGCATATTGAAGCAATATATTATGTAACGGAAGAAAAAGAACATATCGAATTAAAAGCTGAAAGAATGGCGACAGGCTTAACAGCAAAGCCTTGGCAAGAAATGCCTGAATCTGAGAAGCAACAAAGTTTAGCTTATAAAGGGCAAGTTGTATCCATAAAAGAAGACGCTGCATATGGACCAGGATATTTTGTTACGATCTCGTTTCCGGTTGCGTATGAAGTTCCTGATTTTCCTTCCATTTTAACTACAACGTATGGACGGCTATCATATGAGCCGAATGTAAAGCTCATTGATTTACAGTTTTCACATGATTTACTAAAGCTATTTCCAGGGCCAAGACTAGGCATCGACGGAATTCGTGATTTAGTTGATGTCCATGATCGACCATTAGCAATGAGTGTAGCAAAAGGGGCGATTGGACGATCAGTTGATTCTTTCCATGAGCAGATGCTTAGCCATTGTTATGGTGGAATTGACATTATTCAAGATGATGAGCGATTATTTGAACATGATTGGACGCCGCTTGAACAGCGGGTGCCAGTTGGGCTAGCTGCCATTGCAGAAGCCGCTGAAAAGACTGGTCGTACCCCACTTTATGTCGTGAACGTGACGGGGAAAACATTTGAATTAAAAGAAAGAGTAAAAGAAGCAATCGGTTTAGGTGCTCCGGCTATTCTACTAAATGTCTTTGCTTACGGTATTGATGTGCTTCAAGGCTTACGGGAAGATGAAGAGATTGATGTACCGATTTTTGCTCATTCTTCTTTAGCTGGTATGATGATTCGCTCGAAGCAACACGGGATTTCATCTCGATTGCTCCTCGGCAAACTAATGCGTATGGCAGGAGCAGACGCTGTGTTATTTCCATCTCCTTACGGCCGAATGGGCATTAATGAGGAAGAAGCTCAACATGTAAAAGAGCAGTTAACACAGAAGTTAGAAATGAAAACGACTTTTCCGATTCCATCAGCAGGGATTGATTTTAATTCAATTGAACAAGTGAAGGCTGATTTTGGAAAAGAAGTCATTATAAACTTAGGTGGGAGCGTCCATCGCTATACAGGTGGGGTAGAGGCTGGAGGAAAAGCGTTTATCAAAGCGATCCAGTCAACGTAAAAAAAAGCGGCGAGCGCCGCTTTTTTTTATATGGTCGTTGTTGCTAGGGCATCTCTGAAAATAAAAACGAGGATCGCAACAATGAAACAATATACTGCAAAATAAACAAGTTTGCTTTTTCGTACGAGATTAATAAAAAAGACAATCCCAATCCAAGAAGCAACAAACGTTACGAGAAACGATAGTCCGAGAGCTGTCACGGTTGTTTGTTCAAGCAGATCGCCAGATGTTAAATCGCGAATCGCAAGGACAGACGAACCTAGAATAACAGGTATGGATAATAAAAAAGAATACCTAACAGCTGTTTCTTTTGATAAACCCGCAAACATCCCAACGATCAACGTTGTTCCTGAACGAGATAAACCGGGAATTAAAGCAAGACACTGTCCTAATCCGACGAAAATGGAGTCCCAAATCGTCATTTCTTTTTCGGTTCGGTTTCCTAGTTTTACAAAACGTTCTATAATAATAAGGAAAAGACCGGTAATGGCTAATGCTAACGCAATAAAGACGGGTGCGCGAAATGTTTCGCCTATGTAGTCTTCAAACAAAATGCCTGCAACACCTGTAATACCTGTTGCCACAACAAGATAAATAGCAAACATGAACATGGAGCGGTTTTGTGGTGTTTGATTCGTGAAATAAGCAAAAAAGCCACGGATAATTTCATAGATATCTTTTCGGTAGTAAAGGATCACTGCTAGGACCGATGCTAAATGCAACAAGATTTCAAAGCTAAGCCCTTCAAACGTCATATCAAACATGGATTGAACAAGAATTAGGTGAGCGGAACTAGAGATTGGTAGAAACTCGGTAATCCCTTGGACCAAACCTAATATAACGGCTTCTAGTAAAGTCATTTTACAATTCCCTTCTAATTAAAGTAAGCTTGGGCAATACTTGCTTATTTTAGCAGACTTTTATGAACTCGAAAAGAGGTGTTCACGTGAATCGGAAACGTATGGTGACACTTATCGCCTTATTACTTGCAATAACGGCAGGTATCATCGTATTAATAAATATGGATCGCACATCTGGTCCACTACAAGAAAATGATCAAATTCCAAATTTGACGATGGAACAATATGGCCAGGAAGACGTGTCGTTCGACGATTTTTCTTCTGAAGTAATTGTTTTAAACGTTTGGGCATCGTGGTGTGAACCATGTGTAAGAGAAATGCCTGAGCTTATGGAATTAAATGATGAGCAAGATAAGATTGAAGTTGTGACAGTCAATATGTTAACAAAGGAATATCGCACGTCGGATCCAGTTGAGTTTATAGAAGAAATTGGTTTAACGCTACCTGTTCTGTTTGATACAGACGGTGCGTTTATTCAAGCAGTAGAACCTTCACGCTTACCAATGACATACATTCTCGATTCAAGTTTAACGATTCAAGATATAATTATTGGTGAAGTGACAAATGATCTGTTAATGGAACGAATTGAAGCAGCTATACCAGGATCAACTACTTAATTCGCTTTAAATGTTTCGTGCTAGAGCCGTACGACTCCTCCATGAGAATCCAATCCGTCACAAGCGTATAGGTCATGGCCGCTTTTTTTAGTTCAAACAAAATGTCTGCTTTCGTACCAGTTAAAAGTAATTGATTTGATCGAATGTGTTTTTTCAAGATCGTTCACCTCGTCATCATTTTAGGTCGAACAAAACCCACATATACATAGGACATGCAAGGAGCGTGAAAATCATGACAGTTTTTTCAGAGAAAACGATAAAACGTGAAGAGATTTATAAAGGGAAAGTGATTGATGTACTCGTTGATACAGTGGAGCGAGAAGATGGAGAACAAGCAAAGCGCGAACTTGTGAAACATCCCGGAGCTGTTGCGATTATAGCCGTTACGGAGAAAAATGAAATCATTCTTGTAGAGCAATTTCGAAAAGCATTAGAAAAACCGATCATTGAAATTCCAGCAGGGAAAATCGAAAAAAATGAAGAGCCAATTAAAACAGCTTTTAGAGAATTGAAAGAGGAAACAGGCTATGAAGCTAGCCATCTTGAAGAAATTGCTTCGTTTTATACTTCACCCGGATTTGCAGATGAAATCGTCTATGTATATGAAGCAACCGGCTTAACAGTTGGAGAGCAAGAGCTTGACGAAGGCGAATTTGTCCATGTTGTAACGAAGACGTTGGCTGAATGTGAAGCGCTAATAAAAGAGCAGCGAATTCATGATGCGAAGACGCTGTATGCAATCCAATATTTAAAGCTTAAAGAAAAGGATTTGTAAGTCATAGCTTTACCCTCTTCGACATATAGTGAAGAGAGGAGGGACAGGCTATGAAACGAATTGAAACGGTAGATCAAATTATTACCCATATCAAACAACGAAAATCTGTCTATTTATTTGTCAGCATTCTTTTCTTAATGGGAATTATTTTCGGGGCGTTTCTCGTTAATAGTATTAGTCTGACTCAACGACATGATCTTTTTCAATATTTAAGTCAGTTTTTCCATGAAATGAATAATGGACATATTGATACAACCGCAAACGAATTATTCGTTGCGAGTATCATTCATTACAGCAAGTACATTGGATTGTTATGGATTTTAGGCATTTCAATGATTGGGTTGCCTCTTATCTTTGTGCTGTTATTTATGAAAGGTGTTGTGATCGGTTTTACAGTAGGCTTTCTAGTAAATCAAATGGGCGCTCAAGGATTTGTCATTGCTTTTGTGAGCGTATTCCCACAAAATATTATATTAATTCCTGTTTTTATTGCGGTAGGTTGCTTAAGCGTTCGTTTCTGTATGCGATTATTTAAACATACATTTCTCAAAGGACAGCATGAGCCTATTTTTCCTCATTTTCTAAGGTACACGTTGATAATCGTTTGTCTACTTGCATTAACGTTTATCGCTGCTTTTTTTGAAGCGTATGTTGCGCCAGCCCTTTTAAAATGGACGTTGTCACTATTTTAGAATGAGTCTAAAATAGTAATTAATATTCATTTTCAATTTATAATAATTATTAATTGACATCGGTTTTCTCCCATTTTATAATAAAGAAACTAGATCGCTTGGACGGAGGAGGCTGTTATGGAAAATCGATTAGAGCGAATTAAAAAGCAATTACATGCTCAAAGCTATAAACTAACGCCCCAGCGGGAAGCGACTGTCATGGTTTTATTAGAGCATGAAGAAGATCACTTGAGTGCTGAAGATGTATACTTACTTGTTAAAGAAAAAGCACCAGAAATTGGTCTAGCAACCGTTTATCGTACGTTAGAGTTATTAACTGAACTAAAAGTTGTTGATAAAATTAATTTTGGAGACGGCGTTTCGCGGTTTGATTTGCGCCAAGAAGGTGTCAACCACTCGCACCATCACCTTGTTTGTATTGAGTGTGGGGCAGTTGATGAAATTCAAGAAGATTTGTTAGGCGAAGTTGAAACGATTGTTGAGCGAGATTTTCGCTTTAAAGTGAAAGATCATCGACTCACGTTCCACGGCGTTTGCCACAGGTGTCATGGTCAGTCTTTATCAAAAGAAGAAACAGATCCAACATTAGCAAAACAAGTTTAACCGCCAATTTTGGCGGTTTTTTTGTGTTAATTGAGAATGGGGTTTAAAATAAAAAAACTAGACACGCATAAATTCGAACGAAGTTAACCAAAAAAAAGATAAAAATTGCCCTAACACACTTATTGAGGTAACGTGGTTAGGGCAATTTCTTATTCAAGTACAAATCATTTTCTTCGAATGCCGATTACGGTATTTGCTGCTTTGGGCCAGTCGCTTTTTTTTGCGTGAGGGACATGTGTAATTTTTTCTTCAACTTCTTTAGGAAAAGGAGCTGGTGAATGAGAGGTTTGGCTCATGCCCATAATCATCTGTTCACTTGTGGCGATTACGTGATGATCGCGATTTTTCAATTCCACCCACACATGGATTCGTTTGGAATCGCGATCTAAAATAAGGGCAGAGGCGAGTAATG
The DNA here is from genome assembly GCF_041949915.1 of Shouchella sp. JSM 1781072. NCBI lineage: Bacteria > Bacillati > Bacillota > Bacilli > Caryophanales > Bacillaceae > Shouchella > Shouchella sp. JSM 1781072. The sequence continues at coordinate 1,419,709 of NZ_JBHFQE010000001.1, read as the reverse complement.
ATTCATCTTGATGTGCTTCAGCTAAATACTTAATATGATTCTCAAGAGTGAAGATCGTGTAGTGGTGCTTCTCTCGACCTGATTCGTCAAGACCGATAAAGGCCATAAGTTCTTCGAGCGCTAAACTAAATACACGAGCATATTCTGCGTCATTCATATGGCCGTTGTAATCAACCCATTCAGGAAGTACTTGACCTTTCCAGAGATTATGACTGTCTTTCATAAGCTAGCACCCTTTCTGATGGCCAAAAGCCTTCTTCTTCAAGTAACTGCATCAGCTTCATCAAGAAGCGGTCTCGTCGGTGTTCCATGTCATTAATGCTAATGTCGCCACACTGCAGCGACGTACCATCGATAACTTTGTTTTTTAATTCGTCTGTTAACTCAGGGGCAATCAGTCGTGTCCACGGAAGTTTTAAAGCTGGTCCAAATTGCTCTAACATGTGCTTCATTCCATCATTTCCACCAGCAAGATGTAAGGTAAGGAAAGGGCCCATGAGCGCCCAACGTAAGCCGGGACCATAAACAATGGCTTTATCGACTTCTTCCGTTGTCGCCACGCCATCATTTACAATGTGCAACGCTTCTCTCCATAATGCTTCCATTAAACGATCCCCAATATGTCCATCAATTTCTCCAGACATCACAAGTGGCTTCATATTTAATTGATCGTAAAGCTGATTTGCCTTTTCCAATGTTTTTGAAGATGTTTGTTTTCCGCCTGCAATCTCAACTAAAGGAATGAGGTAAACCGGATTAAACGGGTGTGCAACAATGACACGCTCTGGATAATGGGCACAAGCTTGTTGCAAAACAGAAGGCATATAGCCGGATGTAGACGAGGCGATAATCGCTTCAGGTTTTGCAAAAGAATCAATGGAAGCAATCACGTCTTTTTTTAAATCTTCTCTTTCTGGAACATTTTCTTGGATTAAATCAGCTGATGCGACTGCGTCTGAAAGCTGGTCAGCGAATGAGAGATTGTTTATGGATGCTTGCGGATGAAGTCCGTATTGGGCTAAGGTGGGCCAAATTTCGGTTAACATTGCACGTGTTTTTTCTTCTGCTTGAGGGGCAGGGTCGTAAGCAATGACCCGATGTCCGTTTGCAAGAAAACGAGCGATCCACCCGTTGCCGATCACGCCTGTTCCAACTACAGCCATCGTTTTTTGTTCCATTTGAATAAACCTCCTTTTAGCGTACAGGTTTTTTTAAGTTTAAGAGTTCACGAGCTTCCTCTGGCGTTGCTGGTTCAAGTTGTTCTTTTTGGAGTAAATTTACAGCCTTATCGACAAGCTGTTCATTTGTTCCAAGAACACCTTTATCAAGGTAGAGGTTATCTTCTAAACCAACACGTACATTTCCGCCTAATTTAGCAGCTTCGATTAGAATGGGAAGCTGTAAACGTCCAATTCCAAATGCGGACCACGTCGCGCCATCCACAATTCGCCCGCGCATATACTCGATCGTTTCTTGGTCTGCGTCTGCTCCCCATGGAATACCTAAACAAAATTGGTACATTGGGTTCTCCGAAATTAAGCCTTCAGCGATAAGTTGATTAGCAAGTCGAATATGGCCCGTATCAAACACTTCTAATTCCGGCTTTACACCGCTTTCTTTAATGAGCGTTGCGTGTTCACGCAGCCACGATTCTGGCCCAAGATAAACTTGATCTCCGAAATTAAGGCTTCCACAATCTAATGTACAAATTTCAGGAAGAAGCTCACCAATAGGCTCGTGTCTTTGGACAGGTGTTTGAATATCTGTTCCCGGTCCACCACGTGTCGGGTCCTCTAAATTTGGAACAAAATCACCGCCACCGCCAGCGGTAAGGTTAATGATTACGTCCGTATCTGCTTCACGAATCCGTTCAACCGTTTCACGAAAAAGCGCTACATCATGACTTAATTTTCCTGTTTGTGGATCACGTACATGAATATGCGCAATGGCAGCCCCAGCTTTAGCAGATTCAATCGCTGAATGGGCGATTTCCTTAGGTGTAATAGGGACGTGAGGGCTTTTTTCGGTTGTATCACCTGCCCCTGTTAATGCTGCGGTAAGAATACGTTTAGAAGTCATGTTTTTTTTCCTCCTTGTCTTTTGGATGGACGGGAACTAATTGAAAAATATCGCCTGATTCAAAACAATCAACGAGTCGATCAATCCAGTTATAATAAGCAGTCCAGTCATCTAGCTCTTTTGTCATCATTTGATGTTTCTCAAGAATGTCGGCTGAGGGGTTATGACCCATATCTTCTTCGATGTCTTTTAATTTATCACGCAAGCGACGCTCAAGTGCCATATTACGGGTAATGACTTCCTTCCAACTCGTTGTAAAAAGAGAAATAAAAGTTTGTACATAATCACTTTCTACATTGTAGTGTTCTTTTCTACTTCCTTTTACAAACTCTTTTTCAGCAATGTTTAAAGAAATCATCTGTCGCATGACCTGGCTCATTCTCGTTTTACTCATACCTGTTTTATCGGCAAGGTCATCAAGTGTCATTGCTTGTCGATTCATATAAATTATACCTAGCAGACGTCCAACGGTAGATGATACGCCAAAAGTCTCCATGTTATTGGCAACCCGATCGGCAATAAGATCTTCGCACGCCTGTAGGTCATCAAGAAGCGTTTCTTTTGATTTCGTCACAGCCTAACCTCCTTCAATCAAATCAGAACTAACCTTACCATAGTTTTAATAAAAGGCAAAAAGACAAATAGGAGAGTATTAAGGAGAAAACGGGCGAAATTTTAAGCTAGGACTATATATAAACTTTGTGCAATTTATATTGCATGAAGTTTACGTTAAAATACATGATTTTGCGATTTTCTTTTTAAATCATGCTTTGTCTATAATTTAAAGGTGCGTAAGAGAGCGGAAACATTTGGAGGTATGTGACTTGTTAGAATTTAAAAATGTTGTAAAAAAGTATAGCGAAAACGGCAAGCCAGCAGTGAAAAATATGAATCTACACATTGGAAAAGGCGAGTTTGTTGTTTTTATCGGACCAAGTGGTTGTGGGAAAACAACTACGATGAAAATGGTCAACCGGCTTCAAGAGCCGTCAGAAGGACAAATTTTTGTAAATGGGGAAAATGTATTAAATCAAGATCCTGTTAAATTACGACGCTCCATCGGCTATGTGATTCAGCAAATAGGATTAATTCCTCATATGACAGTAGGGGAAAACATTTCGCTCGTCGGCTCTTTACTCAAATGGGATAAAAAACGCCGTGACGATCGAGCAAAAGAGCTTATTAAAATTGTTGATTTGCCAGAAAGTTTTTTACATCGTTATCCGCATGAGTTAAGTGGTGGACAGCAGCAACGAATTGGTGTGTTACGAGCTCTAGCCGTTGATCCTCCATTAATTTTAATGGACGAGCCGTTCGGTGCGCTTGATCCAATTACACGAGACACCTTACAAGAAGAATTTAAGAAGTTACAAAAAGAAATGGACAAGACGATTGTATTTGTTACCCACGACATGGATGAAGCGATTAAGTTGGCGGACAAGATTGTCATTATGAACCAAGGAGAAATTGTACAGGTCGGTACTCCTGACGATATTTTACGAAATCCTGCAAATGAATTCGTTGAAGACTTTATTGGCAAAGACCGCTTGCTACAAAGTCGACCTGATGTGACAAAAGTTGAGCAGATTATGAATGCTAATCCCGTTACAGTAACGGAACAAACGACAATTAAAGATGCGATTCAAAAGATGCGAGAAGCAAGAGTTGATTCGGTTCTTGTTGTTGATGATGCATACCGTTTAAAAGGATTCGTAGATATTGAAATGATTGACGCAAGTTTTAAAAAGAAAACGTATATCCATGAAGCGATGGAAACGGAGGTTTATTCGGTTAAAAAAGAAAGTTTACTACGGGATACGATGCGTAGAATGCTTCGCCGTGGAAGCAAGTATGTCCCTGTCATTACGGAAGACGAGGTACTCGTTGGAATCGTTACACGTGCTACGCTCGCAGATATGGTATATGACACCATCTGGGGTGAAGGAAATGGTCTAGAAGTTAATGAAATTGAAGCAGTAGAATCAGTACTTTAAAGGAGGCAGATGAGACGATGATCGATGCGATTACATCAACGCTGTCTTCGTATGGTTGGGAATTACTAGAGAAAACAGGTGAACACATTTATATATCGTTTTTTGCGATTTTATTAGGCGTCATTGTTGCAGTCCCGGCAGGCATATATCTGACGCGTATCCCGAAATTCGCGGACCGTATTATTTCGTTTGTTGGAATTCTGCAGACGGTTCCGAGTCTAGCGATATTAGCATTCCTCATGCCTTTTCTAGGCGTAGGGACGGCACCAGCAATTGTTGCGTTGTTTATTTACTCTGTTCTTCCTATATTACGAAATACGTACACAGGCGTTAAAGAAGTCGATTCAAAACTAGTTGAAGCAGGTAAAGGGATGGGCATGAATAACCGCGAGCTCATCCAAAAAATTGAATTACCAATCGCGCTACCTGTTATTATGTCAGGCATTCGCTTTGCGACAGTTTACTTAATTGGGTGGGCAACATTAGCAGCGTTTATTGGTGGCGGTGGTTTAGGTGATCTCATTTTTGATGGCTTAAATTTATATCAACCAGAATTAATTATTTTAGGAACGCTTCCAGCAACAATCTTAGCGTTGCTTGCAAGCTGGGGACTATCCGCGCTAGAGAAAAAATTAACACCAAAAGCTTATCGAGAAAAAGAAGCTGCTTGAGAGGAGTAAGCAAGATGAAGAAACATAGAATCTCTTTGTTCCTTGCCTCATTGCTCGTCTTTTCAGGCTGTTCGCTACCAGGGTTAAGTGGACCTTCTGAAAATACCATTCGCATTGGAACAATTAATACAGTTGAGTCAGAAATATGGGGTCATATTGTCTCACAAATGATTGAACATTATACAGATTTAGAAACAGAGCTTATTACCAATCTAGGTTCATCTATCGTGCAACACCAGGCGATGATGCAAGAAGAAGTGGATATTACAGCAACGCGGTACACTGGAACGGATATTGCCGGTGCGCTGAATATGCCGGAAATTACAGACCCAGAAGAAGCAATGAACACTGTGCAACGGGAGTTTGATGAACAATTTAATCAGACTTGGGCTGATTCTTACGGATTTGAAAATAGCTATACGATTTCAATTACAGCGGAATTTGCGGAAGAAGAAGGCATTGAACATGTCGAAGATTTAAGACCGTTCGCAGCAGATATGAATTTTGGTGTGGATAATTCATGGGTGAACCGACAAGGTGACGGTTACCAAGCATTTACGGAAACACACTTTGAGTTTGGAAATATTTATCCCATGTCTGTAGGACTTGTTTACGATGCGGCAGCTTCAGGAAATATGGACGCTGTGCTTGCCTATTCATCGGATGGTCGAATTGCGGCTTATGATTTAGTCGTGCTTGAAGATGATTTTTTCCCACCCTATGATGCTTCGCCAGTTATTCGAAATGAAGTCATCGAGGAACATCCAGAATTGGAAACAATTCTAGCAAAACTAGGCGGTATTGTAACAACAGAAGATATGCAGCAAATGAATTATTTAGCAGATGTAGAATTAGTAAGTCCTGCCACGATTGCACAGGACTTACTAGAAGAGAATTATTACTTTGAAGACAAGCAAGTTGAAGAGGAGGGTGCGTAATGGGGTTTTATGAGCAAATGGTTACGTATGTTTCTCAAAATGGTTTTTATATTTGGGAAGAGTTTTATCGGCACTTTCTTATGGCTGCTTACGGGGTGTTGTTTGCTGCGATTATTTCCATTCCAGTAGGAATTTTAATTGCGAAGTATGGCCGAATTAGTGGTTGGGTGTTATCAGCAGGGAGCGTGATACAAACGATTCCGGTACTAGGCTTCATGGCGATTACGATGGTGGTCATGGGACTAGGAACTACGACGGTCATCACAACGGTGTTCTTTTATTCACTCTTACCGATTATTCAAAACACATATGTAGGAATAAGAGGCGTGGATAAAAGTGTCATAGAAGCTGCCTATGCTTCAGGTATGACGAAGCTTCAATTGTTAAGTAAGGTGGAATTTCCGCTTGCGATAAGTGTGATCATGGCAGGAATTCGAACAGCCCTTGTCATAGGCATTGGTATTGTCGCTGTTGGAACGTTCGTTGGAGCAGGTGGACTCGGGGCAATTATCGTTCGAGGTACGAATGCAACCGACGGGACGGCAATTATTCTTGCAGGTGCGATCCCAACAGCGGTTATGGCCATCATCGCTGATCTCGTTTTAGGGACAATTGAACGTCGCCTGAATCCAGCAAATCGATCTTCAACATAATCTTTATAAACTAGCGTAAAAAAAGACGGATTCGCCTCAATTGGCAATCCGTCTTTTTCAGTAAAGATCCGTTTATTGATGTAGCTCAATCTTTGCTCCTAAGCCAGCTTGAACAGCTTTTTGGAAGACTGCAACCGCAACAACTGTATCAAGATAGGCAACACCAACCGATTTATAAAAAGTAATTTCCTCATCTGTTACGCGACCTTGTTTTTCCCTAGCAAGTATTGGCGCAATTTCACTATAGATCTGATCAAATGACCACTCATCTTTTTGTGAAGGAATTAGGAGATCACCTGCTTCATGATTTGCCCCTTCTAGCGTATCGACAACGACTTTTTGACTCCGTTTTAACGTTGTGACATCCACTTCTTGCATCGACGCTTGAAAAGATCCAATACCGTTAATATGTGTTCCAGGTAAAAGATCGTCTCCATCAAAAACAGGTGTAGTCGATTTCGTTGAACACACAAGAATGTCTGCTGCTTGAACGGCTTCTTTAGCAGACGTTACAACAACGATTTCACCTTTCCAATTCGGAATGTGTGCTGGTAATTGTTCTGCAAAAGAGCGTGCTTTTTCTTCTGTTCGATTAAATAAGTAAATGGTCGTGATCGGGCGTACAGCAAGCACAGCTTGAATTTGCCCAACAGCTTGTGCGCCAGTTCCAATGATGCTTAACGTCGTGGCTGTTTTTTTCGCTAAAACACGTGTGGCAACACCACTGCTTGCTCCAGTCCGTAAAATCGTTAAATAAGAAGCGTCCATTAAAGCGACGTGCTCACCGGTAGTTGTATCCGTTAAAAGAATGGTTCCACGCAAAGCCGGTCTGCCTAGCTTAGGGTTATCAGGAAAAACACTCACCGTTTTAATAGCGCTATACCCTAAATCTTCACTATAGGCGGGCATGTAAAGACTTGTACCATTCGTTGCTGGATGATCAAGTGCGGTTCGAACAGGGGTTGTCTTGTGACGGTTTGCTAAAAACGCATGAGTAACATCTTCAAGGCAGTCTTCCATCGTATAAAGCGATTCAATCATTGATTTTGTTAGGATGAGCATAATAGGTGTAGCCCCTTTCTAATCGAGTTCTCGGTTTTTTGTTTCCCTCGTCACTGCAACGGCAATAATGGAAATGACGCCTGCTAGAACGATGTAAATAGAAATTGGAATTGAAGAGTTATTAAATGTGTTCAGCAAATAAGTAGCCAGAAGTGGTGCTGTTCCACCTGCAACCGCTGCACCAATTTGGTAACCAACCGTGACACCAGTATAGCGGACGTTTGCACTGAAAATTTCAGAGAACATCGTGCCAAGAACCGCTGTAACAGGTGCCCAAAATAAGGCAAGTGCCACCACAGTCGCAACAATTAACCAGAGCGTTGAATCAAGGGATAAAAGATAAAAATAAGGAAAAGCGAAAGCCATCATACCAATGGCTCCAAAAATAAAGACAGGTTTACGACCAATTTTATCGGAAAGTGAACCCATCAACGGAATCATCAACGTTGCTGCAAGGGTTCCGATCGTTACAGCATTTAAAGCGGTTAAACGATCAAACGTTAAATAAGTGGTTGTGTAGGCGATTACAAAAGTAGAGAAAATATAGAATGGCCCTGTTTCCACGACTTTGGCGCCGACTGCAATGAGCACGGATCGCCAGTGGTATCGAAATGTATCAAAAAGAGGGACGTTGGCAATATTTCCGGACTCTTTTGCTTCTTTAAAAGATGGTGTTTCATCAAGTGATTTACGAATCCATAATCCTAAAAAGACGAGGACCGCACTAAAAACAAATGGTACACGCCAACCCCATGCCATAAAATGTTCATCTGGTAATAAGCTCATAATGGAGATGGCGATTGTGCCCATTAGCATCCCAATGGTGACACCCATTTGCGGAACGCTTCCAAAAAAGCCTCTTTTTTTCTTCGGAGAGTACTCTACAGCTAAGAGAAGGGCGCCTCCCCATTCGCCGCCAATGCCAAGACCTTGAATACAGCGTAAAGTAATTAATAAGATAGGCGCCCAGACGCCGATCATCTCATAAGTTGGAAGCAAACCAATTAGGACGGTTGCGCCACCCATAAGTGAAAGGGTTATAACAAGGGTTTGCTTTCGGCCAATTTTGTCACCAATATGGCTGAAAATAACTCCACCTAATGGGCGAATGAAAAAAGGTAAAGCGAATGTGACGTAGGCTAGCATGACACCAACGGCTGGATCAGATGACGGAAAGAATAACTGATTTAAAACGATTGCAGCAACAGTGCCATACAAAAAATAATCAAACCATTCAATTGAACTACCGATTAAACTAGCGATAAGAGCTTTGCGGGCATCTTTTTTGGATACTACTGGTTTGGTTGGGTTTGTCTCCAAAGCTGTTTGTGATGAACTCATTTTTTTACCTCCTGAATAATCAGAAATTACAGTGTCACTTCAATTACTCTGCAAAAAAAAGAGCTGAAGCAAGCGTTAACATTAGTATGATGTTATTATACAGAGGAGATATAGAAAGTACAATATTTTTTGAAAATTTATTTATGGAGTGAGATCATGCGGCAATCGATTGGGTTAGAAATTAAAAAAATACGAAAGCAAAAAAAGTTTACGTTAAAACAATTAGCAGAAAAAACAAGTCTTTCCATTAGTTTTTTGTCGCAGATTGAACGTGGGAAATCATCAATGACATTAGAGTCGCTGAATAAAATTTCGGATGCATTGAACATAAGTGCTAGTCAATTTTTTTCGAAAAATGAATATGACGATCGACCTATTAAAAAGCAAAACATTGTTAAAAACACTTCAGACTTTTTTCATTATCAATCGTTAGTGGGGGGAATGGCAGAACCGATTTTTGAACCGAGAATTGTAACGCTGTTGCCGACAAAAGAAAGCATTACGCCTTTCATACATGAAGGACAAGAATTTATCTTTGTGTTAGAAGGGACTTTAACCTTCGTTTATAAAGATACGGTGTATGAGCTCCATGAAGGAGACAGTTTCCATTTCGAATCAACAGAAGCGCATAACTGGATTAATTACTCAGACGAAACCGTTAAATTGTTGCAAGTTGTAGCGAAGAAAGCTCTGAATTAGAGCTTTTTTTACGTTCATGTTGGATAGGTATTTGGAAGGATCTTCAAAAAAGTATTGATAATGAGAATCATTTTCAATATAATAATGATATAGACCGAGAGCGGTCATTTATTTTTGCGTGTAAATGAGAATTACTATCATTTGAAAAGAAAGGGAAGGTTTTATGCAGCAGTCCGCTAAACGTATAGCTGAAAATGCGTCTTTACAAGCATTTCTTAATAGCTATATTCGTGAAACAAAGAAAGGGAGCATATTACCTGTTTCTATAATAAATCAAGTGCACCATTCAACGCTGCTTCAATCAGAGCATTTTCTAGAAATGCAGCTCCCAAAACAGCAAGCTAGTTTACGTATTGAAATTTGGTATGAATCTCTTGTGGGTCGACACACGTTCGGTACCGTTCTTAAAGGGAACGCTGACACCGGTTGGGTTGAACAAGAGGCGCTCTTCGTACTCATTACGCTTATACAAGAACTTCATTTTGAAGCAACATATAGCAAATCTAGAAAGTCGTGCTTTGATGAATGTCTTGTCCGCATGCTTGAGAGCTATCATTCCATGTGTACGTATCTTGAGCAGCGGTTAACAGCAAACGAAGATATTCATGATCCAAAACAATCGTTTATTGAAGCTGAGCAGTCTTTACTATTTGGTCACTGGCTTCATCCAACCCCTAAAAGTCGCCAGGGGATGGCTTTCTGGCAGCACGCCGCGTATGCACCAGAATTAAGGGGAACGTTTCAACTGTATTATTTTTATGTTCATCATACGCTAATTCAGCAAGAATCAATTGATGAAGAGAGTGTATGGGACATCGTCCATGAAAATGTATGTAGTGAGTTAGATGAGAAGTGGTTTCCATTTCCCATGCATCCATTGCAAGCCTATTATTTACGTGATCAGCCTCATGTCAAACAAGCAATGAAAGACGGTCTTATCCAAGATAGGGGCCCGTTAGGCGAATTTTTCACGGCAACGTCGTCGGTTCGAACAGTCTTTCATGAAAAGAGTAACTGGATGTACAAATTCTCTATACCGGTTAAAGTAACAAATTCTTTACGAGTCAATAAGCAACACGAACTACGAGCTGGCATTCTTGTGGCTAAGCTCATTAAAGGTGGTACTTGGCAGAGCGATACATGTCAGTTTGTTACGGACCCTGCCTACATGACTGTGACGTTTCCGAATACACAAGAATCAGGGTTTGAGACCATTATTCGCTGTAATCCTTTTAAAGATGGTGGGGAAGGGGTAACGTCAATCGCAGCTCTTGTGCAAGATCCTATCCCCGGGAGTGATTCAAAGTTAGCGAAAATTATTAAGACACTTGCCCATTCTGAGCATAAATCAGTGGGGGCAATTAGTGAAAAATGGTTTTGCCATTACTTAAAGAATGCGGTTATGCCGTTAATTTCTTTATATGATGAACTTGGAATTGCATTAGAAGCGCACCAGCAAAATAGTTTACTTGATCTGAAGAACGACTATCCCAAAACCTACTATTATCGCGACAACCAAGGATATTATTTGGCGACTTCTTATCGTGAATGCTTGCTGAGTCAAGAACCTGAGTTACAAGAAGCAGAGGGACTGTTTTATGAAGATGAAGAGATCAATAATCGCTTTACATACTATTTGTTTATGAATCAAGTATTCGGAATCATCCATCGGTTTGGTGTGGACGGATTAATAGAAGAGTGTCAATTGCTTCAGATCCTCCGAACAAGACTTGAACAAGGTAGTCAAGATTACACAGGGGCAGGTAAAACGTTTGTGCAACATTTGTTAACGAAAGAAACGCTTGCTTTTAAAGCGAACTTGCTTACACGTTTTCATGATGTGGATGAGTTAGCAGAAGCACTCGAACAAGCGGTTTATGTCAAAATAAAGAACCCACTCTTACAAAAGAACGTGATGGAGGTTCATTATGAGCAAACCATCGAAGCTACCTAATCAAGTAGAACAACGAATCATTCGTCAATGTATGGAGGCGATTTTGTTTGAAAAACTGTTGCCTTATGAAGAATATGACCTTGAAGAAGGGTGGAAACAGTTTATTGTTCAAGGATCAATCCATACGTATCAATGCTTAGGGAAACGCTCCGCTTTTGATCGTGTTCGGCTCCAAGGCATGCCGTTAAAAAAAGACAAAGGTAGCCAAGCAATTCCGACGATTGACGACTTGATTGGCGAAGCACCGTTAACACATCAGCAAAAAAAAGTGCTCATGCACGAACTAAAGCAAACTGCTTTATTATCTGAATGGAACGAACAACATCTTGTATCGTTGCGTTCTAGGAGAGAACTGTCGTATGAACAGCTAGAAGCATCACTCACCGAAGGACACCCGTATCACCCTTGCTTTAAAGCGCGAACAGGCTTTGCCCTTGAGGATCATCAAAGGTATGGCAATGAAGCTAAAGCAACGTTTCAACTTGTTTGGCTAGGGATAAAAAAAGAAGATGTTAAAACTTATTATCCGGAAGAAGAACATAGTTTTCTACAGAAAGAATTTGGTCATCAAACATGGAAGCAAGTTGTTGAAGCATTATGTCAAGCAGGTGGACAACTTTATGAATATCGGTTAATGCCGATTCACCCGTGGCAATGGTCCTATTTGAAAGAGGAGGTACTGGAAGATGAACTGCAAACAAAAGATATTTTATTCTTAGGCACATTCGGTGATCAGTATGGCGCTACCCAGTCGTTACGCACATTGCTCAATCACAGCGATGTACAGAAAGCGCATGTGAAGTTGCCTCTGCACGTTATGAATACATCTTCTGTGCGAACCATTCAATCTGAAAGCATTGCGGCTGCAGCACCAATCTCACAATGGCTGCAAACAATTGTCGAGCAAGATTCATTTTTTTATAAACATGGCGATGTGCGGATTTTAAAAGAATACGCAGGGGCTTCGTATGAAACGGCAAAGAATCCGAGAATAAAAGATGAACTTAACGTACTATTTCGAGACAGTGTTACACGTCATTTACAAGATGGTGAGCAGGCCATCCCGTTTAATGCACTTTCTATGATTGAAAACGATGGTCTTTTATTTATTGATACGTCTTTGAACACATACGGCATAAAAGCTTGGCTTACGCAATTGGTAAACGTTAGCGTCATACCCATCATTCATTTATGCGTGGAGCATGGCATTGCGTTAGAAGCTCATGGACAAAATGTCATGCTTATTCAAGATAATGGCTGGCCTAAAGGAATTATGTTGCGAGATTTTCATGAGAGTTTGGAATATTATGAACCTTTTTCAAGGAATAAAGATGCTATACCTGACTTTTCATCCCTCCACAAACAGTTTCAAGTTGGAAAAATGAATGATTATTACTGGATGTCGTCAGTTGAAGCGTTAAGAGAACTTGTGGTGGATACACTTTTTGTTTATCACTTAACCGAACTGTCATGGCAGTTAGACGCTGTGTACGGATTCAAAGAAGATTCCTTTTGGACAATCGTTTCTCGTTGTTTAAACAATTATCGAGAAAAAAACGCTCTGTCAAAAGTTCGTTTTGATTCGTTTCAGTTTTTCTCCCAGATGCAAACAGCGGAATCACTTTTTCGAAAAAAATGGCAAAACGATGGAGCTACCCAACATCTTATACGAAATGGATTACAAATGGAGGAAGTCTATGTTACACGTTGACGAGCGAACGTACTCAGAGAAAGCGTTTAAGCACTATCAAAACAAGCTAAACGAGCATCCGATTTGGTCGAAGGCAGAGAAATGGCGAATTGCCGTTTGTCCAAATGATAGTGGAAAATGGATCATGCTCGTTTCTTATTTAAAAGAAAAAGATGCAAGCATTGTACCGATCCATCCCTCAACGCCGATTGAAGCGGCAAAACGGATTGCTAGGGAAGGAGGGTGCTACTATTTGTTTTATCAGTCGATGGAAGCACCGATCACGCTAAATGAAGCTGAAGCGAACCATGAAAAAGGGCTTGTTCAGTTTAGTTCAGGAACGACAGGTGCGCCAAAGCAAATCGTTCGTTCATGGACTTCGATTGACGACGAGTTAGAAGCATATAAACGTGCATTTACATCTGTACAAGTGGATACGATTATTGTGGCTTGCCCTGTCACTCATTCCTACGGACTAATTAGCGGTGTATTAGCAGGTATGCACCAAGGAAAAACGGTTGTAGTGGTAACGACACAAAATCCTAACTATGTCCTCGCTCAAACAAAAAAGTACCCAAATCACCTTCTGTATGCGGCGCCACCACTGCTTCATCTACTTGCAAAAGTGGCGAAACACTCCTTGAATGGTGTCATGACCTCAGGCGCTCGTTTACCAGAGACATGGCTTGAAGAAATAAAAGCTGCGAGTACATTTGTTATGCAACAATACGGGTGTTCAGAAATCGGTTGTATCAGCGTCGGAACCGATATCAGTCACCCTAATGAAGTAGGTTTTCCGCTGTCTCATCACCGTGTGACTGCAGGTAAAAAAGGGGAGCCAGCTCCGATTTCCATTTCGAGCACTCAGAAAACGCATCATACCGATGATCTTGGCTACTTCGATGAGGGCGGTACCCTCTATTACGTTGAGCGAGTAAGCGATGTGATCAATGTTGCTGGTTTAAATGTATATCCTTATGAAATTGAACGTGTTCTGCTTCAACACCATGAGGTGAAAGACGCGGTTGTCTATAAGAAAACAGATGCGTTGTCTGGAGAGCGTGTTTGTGTGCAAGTGGTCAGTACAATGACTGATGCAGGGCCATTACGGGCATGGTGCACATCTTATATGGCTCCCCATCAACTACCGAAAGAGTTTCATCTTGTAAATGAGATTGTAAAAGGCCCGAACGGAAAAGTAAATAGAAAGCAGTTAGGAGCGAGTAAAGTATGACCTATAAAGAAGCAGTAAAGACGATTCGCTTAATTTTAAAAAACGAATTACATGTACATACACTTCATTTGTTTCATGAACAAGCACGATTAAATGAAGATTTGGCGGTTGATTCGGTCATGATTTTACACCTGTTAGTTCAACTGGAAACGGAGTACGGCATTGCAATCTCTGATGAACAACTAGATCGGGATACATTTTATAACGTTGAAAGCTTAGCCCGCTTTATTGAAGGAAAGCATCAGTCGGCACCTGCCTATGATTAAAGTTCATTGTTTTGTAAGTTGTGTATGTGAGCTTTTGAAAAAACGAGGCGTTGATCACCGACCTTATTATTTTGGCGTTTGGGATGCGGATTTCTTTGTAAATGAAAAAGGGGCGCTAGCCTACCATGCAGATGATGTAGACCATACGTTTTTTAAAGAGTGGTATGAAACATTGTACGGCATTACGTTAAAGGAGTGGTATGAGCCGTTAAAAAGCAAATCGGCGAACATACAAAAGCTTGTTCAACTAGTGGAAGAAAAAAATAAAGATACGCATGTCATGGTGATGCTCGATCTCGCTTTGTTGCCTGAGCGTGAGAATAAATTTCATCATTCCCCTTTTCCGCACTATGTCATGTTAGAAAAAACTGAGAATTCGACAGAGTGGTTTATGTTTGATCCAGATTTTCGTTGGGAAGGACGCATGCAGAAAGAGGAGATTATAAACGCGATACAATCTCCTCACGTCAGTGGTGGCTATGTGTTTAATGGTGACCAGATTCGTCCGCCAACAGATGAAACGGTGGATGCGTATTTTCGCACATGCATGAAGGCAGAAACCAATCCATTAACAGAAGCGGTTCAACGAATTGTGGATTCATTTTGGTTTGACGAGGATTATTTACTAAGTGAGCTCGGAGATGCGTTAAAACAATTACCTGTCCTCGCAATTCGTAAATACGCGTATGAGCATGCATTTGCGTTTTTCTGGTTTAAGCTACAGTTCAGTGAGACGGAGTTTGACAACTGGTGTGACGAAATTGAGGCATTAGAAAAAGGCTATAAAATAGTACAATATCGCGCGATTAAGCTTGCCAAAACAAAAAGGCAAGCTGACCATGATCAGCTTTGTGCGCAACTTGAAAGTCAGTTTGAGCGCGAGATGAACATCAAACAGCAGCTTATTCATTATTTTGAGAAATGGAATGAGGAAAGAGCAAATGTGATCAATAAGAATAAAGGAGGAAGCGATGAACGTCTCGATTTGTACCATTTCATTTCGAAATAGCCTGCAATCAATTGAACAGCTTGCACAATGGACGGCAGCGCAAGGGTTTGCTGGCATAGAGATGTGGGGAACCCATGCTAGGCATTTAATGGCGAATTCACAGTTAAACGGACAATGGCTACGTTCACACGGATTGATCGTGCCGATGTTAAGCGATTATTTACCGTTTGAGAAAGAGTGGTCAACCATTTATCAAGCTGCAAAAACCTTAATTTTATTAGCTGAGCGTTGGGAAACGAATCAAATTCGCGTGTTTGCTGGTAATAGAGGAAGTGGTCAAGTAGAGAAGGGCGAGAGAAAGCAGCTTGTTACGAAACTTCGAGAGGTATGTGTGATGGTTTCTCGAAATGGAATGAATGTAGTCGTGGAAATTCATCCCCGGACGTTATGTGACACGATTCCCTCGACGCTTCAATTGCTTGCGGAAGTTAACCACCCTGCATTAAAAATTAATTTTGACGTGCTACATACTTGGGAGAGTGGTGCTGACATCGATCAAGCCTTTATTGAGCTATATCCGTTTATAACTCATTTCCATCTTAAAAATGTGACGGACCGCAGCCAATTAAGTGTGTTTCACCCTGAGCGTGTGTTTCAGCCGTCGGATTCTCGAAAAGGCATGACGAGTCTATTTACAGGCTGCATCGATTATCACCACTTCTTCACGCAACATGATTTTAGTGACTGTCATGTGTCGCTAGAATGGTTTGGCCATCACCCGTTTGACGTCTTACAGGCAGATAATCGAAAATTGCTTCCCTACCAAAAGAAAAAGATTTATCATTCATTTTCTTAAACGAAACTACCAGAGTCGAAAGAACAAAGTCTTTGGTAGTATTTTTATGTAAACGTGACTAGGTGTTCGAAATCGTTTTGATTTACATGTATAGACTTGCTTGAACTTGGCATAGTGTAGAAGACAGAGACTATGAAAAGTGAGGGAAAAGGATGAGAGTTCTATTTAATACAATGAAAGCGGTAATCTTATTTGTTGCATGCACAGCCATTTTCTACTATGGTATTCTATGGGTGACGGATGAATTAAGCGAATTGCATCGATATGATGTACCGGAAGGAAATGCATTAAAAGCATCGTCAATCGCCGTTTCTGATGAAGACATGAACGTGCTTCAGCGTCTAACACTGTTTTTATTAGACGGTGAATAAGAATGAAGGGGTACGAGGATGCGTTTACAAGAGGATGTTCATCAATTTGTCCATTTTATAAAAGTTGAAAAAGGGTTGTCCGCGAATACGTTAGATTCTTATCAGCGTGACTTAAAGCAGTATGTCGGTTACTTAGAACACGCACACATTGCATCATTTTCAGATGTGACTCATCACGTTATACAATCGTTTTTGTACGAGCTTAAACATAGCGGAAAGTCACCGGCGACAATGGCGAGGGTGCTTACATCGGTGCGGTCGCTACATGGTTTCTTATACCGGGAACGTTATACAGAAAGTGACCCTTCTTCGTTGATTGAATCACCAAAGCAAGAAAAGCGACTTCCTCACTATTTAAGTGCCGACGAGGTAGAAAGCCTTTTACAACCACAAACGTTTGGAAGTGAAGCATTGGAGTTGCGGAATACAGCTATGCTTGAGCTTCTCTATGCTTCAGGACTTAGGGTGACTGAGTTAACGTCTTTACAATTAGATCATGTGCATCTAACGATGGGGTTTTTACGTGTCATTGGAAAAGGAAACAAGGAGCGAATTGTTCCACTTGGAACCGCAGCATCAAAAGCGTTAACACAGTACTTAGACCGGGGCAGAGGCATACTGTTAAAAAGAAATCATCACTCGTATTTATTTGTAAACCATTATGGGAAACCGCTCACACGACAAGGATTTTGGAAGATCTTAAAACAACGTGCAAAACAAGCAAACATCCAAAAAAACTTTAGCCCGCATACGTTGCGCCATTCTTTTGCGACACATTTGTTAGAGAACGGGGCTGATTTGCGTTCAGTCCAAGAAATGCTGGGGCATTCGGATATTTCTACAACGCAAATTTACACACATGTAACCAAAACGCGTATGAAGGATGTTTATTTAAAACATCATCCAAGAGCATAATAGGAATGGACATTGAAAAAGGCTTTAGCTAACAGGAGGACGACATATTGACACACACATTTAATCGCGTATTTGTAATTGTAATGGATTCAGTTGGGATTGGAGAGGCGCCGGATGCGGAAGCATTTGGAGATAAAGGGACAAACACCCTCGGCTCGATTGCTGATAAGTATGAGGCATTTCACATTCCACAATTAGAAAAGTTAGGCTTAGGAAAACTAGCGCCTTTAAAAGGCATTGAAGCTGTACAAGATCCTACGGCAAGTTACGGCATTATGCAAGAAGCGTCTGTCGGCAAAGATACGATGACAGGACATTGGGAAATTATGGGTCTAAGAATTGATGAACCGTTCAGCGTGTTCCCTGATGGGTTCCCAGATGAATTGCTGCATGAATTAGAGGAGAAGACCGGTCGCGGCATCATTGGAAATAAAGTGGCATCAGGAACAGAGATTCTTGATGAGCTTGGCAGTGAACACGTCGAAACAGGGAAATTAATTGTGTATACATCGGCTGACTCGGTTTTACAAATTGCTGCACACGAAGATGTTGTACCTGTGGACGAGCTTTACCGCATTTGTGAGATTGCGCGAAAATTAACGTTAGATCCGAAATATATGGTAGGTCGAATTATCGCTCGTCCATTTGTCGGCGATGCATCAGGGTGGAAGCGTACCGCCAATCGTCACGATTATGCACTTAAGCCATTCGGTAAAACAGTTATGAATGCGCTTGAAGACGCTGGTCTAGATTCGATTGCGTTAGGCAAGATTTCCGACATTTATGATGGTGAAGGGGTAACAACCTCTATTCGAACAGAGTCTAATGATGACGGTATGGAGAAAATGATGAAGCAAGTAGATGAATCGTTTACGGGTTTATGCTTTTTAAATCTTGTTGATTTTGATGCACTTTACGGACACCGTCGTGATGTTGAAGGGTACGGAAAGGCGATTAATGTTTTTGATGAACAGTTACAAGCATTGCTTCCGAAATTAAAAGCAGACGACTTACTCATTATAACAGCTGATCACGGAAATGACCCAACCCACACAGGTACGGATCATACGAGAGAACTTGTGCCGTTACTTGTTTATGGAAAAGAGCTTAAAGCAGTAGACCTTGGGCATCGTGACACATTTGCAGACTTAGGCGCGACAATTGCAGACAACTTTAATGTGAAAGCACCAGAATACGGAACAAGCTTTTTAAAAGAATTACAAGCAAATAAGCAGTAGAAAAGGGGAACCGCTACAATGAGAATGGTTGACATTATCGAGAAGAAAAGAGACGGATTACAATTAACGAAAGAAGAAATTCGCTGGTTTATTACGGAGTATACGGCTGATCGAATTCCTGATTACCAAGTATCAGCGTTAGCAATGGCGATTTATTTTCAAGATATGGATTCAAGCGAACGAGCTGAATTAACCATTGCAATGGCGGAATCAGGCGACCAAATTGATCTGTCATCAATCGATGGGATTAAAGTGGACAAGCATTCAACCGGTGGGGTTGGCGACAAAACAACGATTGCGCTTGTGCCACTCGTGGCTGCTGCAGGTGTACCTGTTGCAAAAATGTCTGGAAGAGGTCTTGGCCATACAGGTGGTACGATTGATAAACTGGAAGCGATTCCGAACTTCTCTTGTGATATGGATACGAAGGATTTCTTAGAACAGGTTCAAACAAAAGGTTTAGCTGTTGCAGGTCAAACTGGGAACTTGACGCCAGCTGATAAACAGCTATATGGACTGCGCGATGTAACAGGGACGGTTAATTCAATGGCGTTAATTGCAAGTTCCATTATGAGTAAAAAAATTGCTTCTGGCTCAGACGCCATCGTACTTGATGTAAAAACGGGCTCAGGTGCTTTTATGAAGTCATTAGAAGACTCTTCCGCTCTAGCAAAAGCAATGGTTGATATTGGAGCAAATGTTGGAAGGAAAACGATGGCTGTGATCTCCGATATGAATCAACCACTTGGTGTAGGTGTCGGAAACGCAATTGAAATAAAAGAAGCCATTGACGTGTTAAAAGGGGAAGGACCAGAGGATGTACTTGAGTTATGTTTAGTATTAGGTAGCCATATGGTTTATTTAGCAGATAAAGCAAGTAGTGTAGAAGATGCACGTAAACAGCTAGAAGAAGTGATCGCGAACGGAAAAGCAGTTGAAATGATGAAAGTGTTTGTCGAGAGTCAAGGCGGGGACCCTGCAGTCATTGACGATCCTTCACTTTTTCCACAGGCAACTTACGAAATTGATGTCCCTGCGATTGAAGAGGGGTACGTATACGAAATTGCCACTGACAAAATTGGCGTAGCGGCGATGCAGTTAGGTGCAGGACGTGCAACAAAAGAGGATAAGATCGATCTTGCAGTTGGGTTGAAATTGAAAAAGAAAATCGGCGATAGAGTCGAGGTTGGCGAGCCATTAGTGACCTTATTTGCTAACCGGGAAGAAGTAGAAGACATTAAAGAGCTTGTGCAAGAAAGCTATCATTTACAAGCGGAACAACCAAAAAAAGCGAAGTTAATTTATAAAGAAATTTATCCAGAACAAGGGTAAATAAAAAGACCGATGCCTGTGCATCGGTCTTTTTCATATTACAATGGTCTATTTCTTTGTGACGTGAATACACTCAATCAAACGAGATCTCGTGAGGTGTGTGATCACCTTTATTCATTAATCGGATGGTTTTTGGCTGTAACTCTAATAAAATATACGATGGGTCGTTGGCGCTATCAAAATAGTGTTTTAATGAATCGTGCCAAAATGCATCTTTCGTTTCTTGATCATCTCGAATAGTCGCTTTTCCTTGAAATTCAATAAACGCATCATCATAGCCTTCACCGGTATACCCTAGCAGCACATGTACGTTGGGGTTTTCATCAATTTCTTCAGCTTTGTATGTGTCTTTATCTGTCGGTGTAAAAAGTGTGAAGTCCTTATTGTAAAACGTCATATAGCGTGAATGTGGCTTTTTGTCCTTTACTGTTGCAAGAGAACCAATTTTATGATCTTCCATAACAGCTAACACTTGTTCTTTCACTTTGTTTTCATCCATGCCAAACACTTCCTTTTCATAAGCTATAAATAGTATTCCTCTCAAAATAAAAATAAAACCTGAATCTGCATACGAACTTTACAAGGAGTTTTTCGCGCTGAATAGAAAGATGTTAAAAATCTTTTATTTTCGATGTTTATGAAAAGGTAATTTCGTCTATATAGAGAGTGTACAAAGTTTTAAAGAGGAGTGTTAAACATGGCAGATATCGTCTATACATCAAAAGCAACAGCTCAAGGTGGTCGTGAAGGTACAGTTCAATCGGACGATCAATTTCTTGACTTAAATCTAGTAAAACCAGGTTCTAAGAAAGAAGGAACCAATCCAGAGCAATTGTTTGCAGCAGGTTACGCTTCTTGTTTTGATGGTGCTTTAAATTTAATGGCTTCAAATGCAAAGAAAGACATTGAGTCTAAAACAACAGCTCACGTTTCTTTAGTAAAAGATCCATCTGATAATGGTTTTCAGATTGGAGCCGAATTAGAAGTTGAAATTAATGGTGTTTCTCAAGAAGAGGCAGAAGAATTAGTTGAAAAAGCTCACGAATTCTGCCCATATTCAAAAGCTACGCGCGGAAACATTCAAGTGAAACTAACGGCTAAAGCGCAATAATAAGGAGGGTGTCTATTGTCACTAGCAAAGGATTTAAAACGCTTAAAGCAAATTCAATGTGATAACGGTTGTTTAACGATCTATTTACAGACTGGGAAAACAAGTGTCGATCAACAAAAAGGAGAATGGAAGATTCGCCTAAAGAATGGGCTTAAAAAGCTTGAAGAATACTTAGAGGTTAGTGATAATGAACCCGAACTACATGCCTTTAAAAAATTAAAAAAGCAAGCCGAGCAGCAAATTATGGAATTATCCACGAATATGCCGAAAAGCATCGTGTTTATTGGTTCTTCTGAAGGAGATGTCCAATTAAAGAAGTTGCAAGTACCGGTCGAAAATGATTTTCGCTGGGAAAAGCATCCAGTCGTTGATCAATTGGAAGCGTTAGAAGAAAAGTTTCCGTTATCGGGTATTGTCATGATTAAAAAAACCGATGTTCATACGGTTGAAACGAGTCTCGGTGAAGTGATTGAAGAGAAGCAATATAGTTGGGACATTGAATCAGAAGATTGGAAAGAATATGTTGGTGCAAGGCCGCAAGCTGAAGCAGGAGCAGCGCTTCACCGAGAACAATATGCCGATCGATTTGATGCGAACCAACAGCGATGGTTCAAGAAAATTGCTCAAAAAATTGAGAAAGAATCAAAGCAAAAAAACTGGTCAACGATGCACTTAGTTGGTTCACCTGACCAAACAAGTGAATTTGCAAGGCAGCTGTCGAATCATGACCCGAAAATTTCAAAAAGAAATTTAGCCAAACTTAAGTCCCATGAAATTGTTAAAGAATTAAACGAAGAAGTGGTATAAGTCATGGTTGTAAACGTCTCGGAGTAAATGCTTCGAGGCGTTTTTTTGCTAACAAGAACGAAGCAAAGACTTTGACATTTAAAGAAAGCGGTCGCTATAATGTAAGACATCTATTAGTTTGAGAAAAAGAAGGTTATGGAATGAGTGAGGAAAAAGAAGAAATACCACAATTTAATAAAAAACCTTTAGTTGCTGTATTGTTGATCGGCGCTTTCGTGGCCATTTTAAATCAAACACTTTTAACAACAGCTTTACCGCATTTAATGGCAGACTTAGACATTAACGAGAATGCAGCACAATGGGTAACGACGATCTTTATGCTCGTTAATGGAATTATGATTCCAATAACGGCTTTTTTAATTGAAAAATTTAAGGCACGGTCACTTTTCCTAACGGCCATGACGTTGTTTGGAATCGGAACGTTGATTTGTGCCGTATCGCCAAATTTCAGCATCTTGCTAGTCGGACGTGTGATTCAAGCTTCTGGAGCTGGAATCATGATGCCGCTCATGCAAACAGTATTTTTATTAATTTTCCCAAAAGAACGGCGAGGAACGGCAATGGGGATGGTTGGACTTGTGATCTCTTTTGCCCCAGCAATCGGTCCAACATTGTCTGGTTGGCTAGTTGAATCGTATCATTGGAGTATTTTATTTTGGATTTTACTTCCAGTTGTTATTATTGATATTATTGCGGCAATCTTTATTATGCGGAATGTCACAACACTTCGCCATCCGAAGCTTGATCTTAGTTCAATTATGTTATCGACGTTTGGTTTCGGCGGTTTACTCTTTGCATTTTCCAATGCAGGACAAGCAAGTTGGGGAAGTCCGCTTGTTTACGTACCGTTAGTAATTGGGGTCGCTTCATTATTCTTTTTTATTACGAGACAATTAAAACTCGATCATCCTATTTTAGAATTTCGAGTGTTTACGTATCCGGTTTTTTCATTAACAACAGCGATGGGGATGCTTGTATTTGTATCGTTAGTTGGTCCGGCAACGATCCTACCGATTTTCATGCAAAATATGCAAGGGTATTCTGCGTTTGAAACAGGATTAACAATCTTACCAGGCGCGGTCCTAATGGGGATTATGTCGCCAATAACAGGACGGATTTTTGATAAATTTGGAGCTAGACTACTTGCCATTATTGGCTTAACGCTCATTTTTGGGTCATCATTGTTCTATACCAATTTAACAGCTGAAACATCGTTAACCTACTTAACAGTTGTGTATGCAGTAAGAATGTTTGGGTTGTCTCTTGTGTTGATGCCTGTAACAACAGCTGGATTAAATGTCTTGCCAAGAGAACTCATTCCGCACGGGACAGCTATGAATAATACGATGAGACAAGTGTCAGGTTCAATCGGAACTGCAATCCTTGTATCAGTTATGACGTCTTCTGCTTCAAATGGACAAAGTGAATCTATGATTCAAGGCGTAAACAATGCATTTATTGTGGCAACCGTTGTAGCGTTTATTAGTTTAATTATGGCATTCTTTATTAAGAAAAATCCTCGAAAATAGTATGAAGTCAGTTGCTTGATTGACAATTTTTCGAGTTCATTCAATCATTTTAAACAAATGATGTTTTTTCTCATCATCAATCGGGTAATAATAGAAGTAGACACAGTATTTGAAGGAGAGATAGAGATGAAGGAATATACAGTAACACCAAATAAAGATGCGACTACGTGGTTTGTAAAAATTGAGGACATTGCGCCTCATGAAGAATATGACAAGCAAGCAAAAGCCATTGAAGCAGGCGAGAAGTTGGCGAAGGAAAATCAGCCAAGCCGTCTAATTATTTTCGATGAGTACCATGACCAACAAGAAATCAGAACGTATTAATAAACGATTTTAAGACGATTCGCGATCGAGCGAATCGTCTTTTTTTGTTGTCCCTTCCCTTTCATTGTATAGAAAGGTTTTGAATGGAAAGACTAGCTGATAGTTTTTTACATAAAGGATAATGGAGGGACATATATGAAAAAGCTTTTAATACGCATTCTTGTTTTACTTATGTTGTCAACCGCTGTCGGCTTACCAGCTCATGCAGCAGAGGAGAAAAAAGCACCGCTAGGAGAAAAAACGTTATCAGCTATTGTGATTGAACGAGATACTGGGGAAGTTATTTTTGAAAAAAATAGCAATAAATCCTTACCACCAGCGAGCATGACAAAAATTATGACCATGTTGCTTATTATGGAAGCGATTGATGAAGGAAAGCTAAAGTATGAAGATCAAGTGTCGGTTAGTGAATACGCAGCTTCTATGGGAGGATCACAAATCTTTTTAGAAGCAGGAGAACAAATGAGCGTTGACGATATGTTGAAAGGGATTGCGGTAGCATCTGGTAACGATGCAGCAGTGGCGATGGCGGAGCATCTTGCTGGTTCTGAAGAAGCGTTTGTGAAAATGATGAATGAAAAAGCAAGCGAATTAAACTTAGAGCAAACATCTTTTAAAAATACGAACGGCTTACCTGTTGATAATCACTATTCTTCTGCACATGATTTAGCGATCATTGCGAAAGAATTACTGAAATACGAAAAGATTACCGATTATACGAGTATTTATGAAGATTATTTGCGAAAAGGAACAGATAAAGAATTTTGGCTCGTTAATACAAATAAACTTGTCCGTTTTTATCCTGGTGTAGATGGATTGAAAACAGGCTTTACGCAAGAAGCGAAGTATGGGCTAACAGCAACTGCTGAAAAAGACGGGATGCGCGTTATCGCCGTTGTAATGGGTGCACCGACATCAAAAGAACGAAATGCAGAAGTGACCTCTTTGCTCGATCATGCGTTTAACCAGTATTCAACCGAAACACTATTTAAAAAAGGGGATACGTTAGGTGAAGCAAAAGTTGTCAAAGGCGAGCAAAAAAGGATTGAAGCGATTACGGACGATCAGGTATCCATCCTGCTGAAAAAAGGAGAAGAAGCGAAAGAACCTGAAGTGACAGTAGCGCTAGACGAACATGTGGCTGCGCCTATTGAAAAAGGCGATGTGGTTGGAAGTTTAACCGTCCAGCTTGATGGAGATACCGTCGTATCAACTGATTTAATTGCGGCAGAGTCGGTAGATACAGCTTCTTGGTGGCAATTATTTAAACGAACGTTGTCAACTTTTGCAGGGAAATAAAGAACGGTTAGAAGTTTCGACTAACAGACACTACTTTTGTCAACAACAAGGATTTCAAGCGAATAAAATGGAATGATAGCATGGAGTAAAGTTTAGATGGAGGTGTTTTCATGACATTACAAATTCAACTGGAACAAAAACACAATGTGTTGCTTGTAAGATTGACTGGGGAGCTGGATCACCATGCAGCGAAAACGCTGCGCGCAGAAGTAGAAGCCCATTTACCACAAACAAAGCATATTTTACTAAACCTTGAGGGGCTTTCTTTTATGGATAGCTCTGGCCTAGGTGTCATCTTAGGACGGTATAAACAAATCACGGCAGCTGGAGGAGAAATGGTCGTTTGCGCGATTTCACCTGCTGTTGAGCGGCTGTTTGAAATGTCAGGGATGTTCAAGATTATTCGCTTCGAGGAAAATGAAGATTTTGCTTTGCAAAAGTTAGGGGTGGCTTAAGCAATGGAAAATAAAATGGACCTTTCATTTAGTGCAAAAAGTGAGAACGAAGCTTTCGCAAGAGTAACAGTCGGTGCATTTTTGGCACAGCTTGACCCGACAATGGAAGAGTTAACTGAGATTAAAACAGTTGTTTCTGAAGCGGTAACGAATGCGATCATTCATGGCTATGATAATGATGAGACCGAAACCGTTTATATTTCAGCTGAACTGCGGGACAACGAAATAGAAATTATTATTCGTGATGAAGGAAACGGCATTATGGATATTGATGAGGCAAGAGAGCCATTGTATACGTCGAAACCTGAACTTGAGCGCTCGGGTATGGGTTTTACGATCATGGAAAACTTTTGTCATGAAATGAGAGTCGTCTCAGAACCTTTACTTGGGACAACGGTTTATTTAAAGAAACAATTAACACAATCAAAGGCCATATGCAGATAAGGGGTCTTGCTAATGAGCGCTGAGCTAAAAAAAAGTACAAAAAAGATGTTGACTGATCAAGAATTAAAGGATTTAATCGCGAAAAGTCAGCAAGGTGATACAGAAGCTCGCGATTTAATTGTTAACAAGAATACTCGTCTCGTATGGTCTGTGGTTCAACGTTTCATGAATCGAGGCTACGAAGCAGAAGATCTTTTTCAAATTGGGTGCATCGGTTTAATTAAATCAGTGGACAAGTTCGATTTATCCTATGATGTGAAGTTTTCCACTTATGCGGTGCCGATGATCATTGGCGAGATTCAACGGTTTCTTAGAGATGACGGCACAGTAAAAGTCAGTCGTTCGATTAAAGAGTTAAGCAACAAAATTCGTAAAGCGAAAGACGACTTAACAAAAGAATACCGTCGTACGCCAACTGTAAATGAAATTGCTGTCCATTTAGGTGTTACCCCAGAAGAAGTTGTGTTTGCGGGAGACGCAAATCGGAGCTTAACATCGATTCATGAAACGGTCTATGAAAATGATGGAGACCCGATTACGTTAATGGACCAGATTGCTGATCAAAGCCAAGTAAAGTGGTTTGACAAAATTGCGTTAAAAGAAGCGATTCGAGACTTAGAAGAACGAGAACGTTTAATTGTGTACTTACGCTATTACAAAGACCAAACACAGTCTGAAGTGGCAGAACGGCTTGGGATTTCGCAAGTGCAAGTGTCTCGTTTAGAGAAAAAGATTCTCGATCAAATGAAAGAAATTATGTCAGAAACATAAAAATGAATGTATCAAAACCCAGGTGATAGAATCTGGGTTTTTTTGTATGGAGCGCGAAGTCTGTCTTTTTTTTAAATGTTTTCTGCTTGATAAAAAACGAATGGAAATGACAAGAATGCAGCATACTATTGCCAAATCGCTTTGTAAGGAGGACGTATGTTAAAAGCAGAAGAAAAGATCAACTACAAAGAAAACGTCCGTTTGTTTGCAGCGAAAACGCGATTTTTTAAGCATGGTTGTTTGGCATTTCTTATTGGTGGATGTATAAGTGTTTTCGGTCAATTTTTATACGATGGACTGCAGTTCTTCTTTCAATTAGATCCACAAATGGCGACGAGCTATATGATTGTTATTCTAATTACCTTATCGGCGTTTGCAACAGGCTTTGGTATCTACAAAAAAGGAGCGCAACTTTTTGGAGCCGGGCTACTTGTTCCCATAACTGGATTTGCCCATGCCATGGTTGCTACGGCACTCGATCATCGATCAGAAGGTTTTTTCTCTGGAATAGGCGTTCATCTATTTCGCATTGTGGGTCCCATTTTAATCTTCGGGATTACGGCGGCTTATGTAGTAAGTTTTTCTCGTCTATTTATTCATATGATCTTGAAATAAAGAGGAGCACGTTATGTTGAATAAAAATCGGATTCTTTCATTCAAAACACCTGTATATGTGGAAGCAAGAGGAACGGCAGTAGGTCCTAAAGAAGGAAAGGGTCCGTTAGGTCATTCGTTTGATCATGTATTTCCGAATCTAATGTGCGGAGAGAAAGATTGGCAGTCGGCGGAAACAAAATTAATGGAGAAGGCTATTTCACTTTGTTTACATAAAGAAAATATCAAAAATAATCACTTAGATCTTTTTGTTGCAGGTGATTTAACGAATCAAAGCACGGTATCCAGTCAAATTGCGACCAAGTTAAATATTCCTTTCTTAGGTAGTTATTCAGCTTGTGCCACATCAATTGAAAATTTACTTGTTGCGGGGATGTGGATTAATGGCGGAGGAGCAAAGCGGGTTTTGTGTGCATCGAGTAGTCATCTCGGAGTGTGTGAGAAACAGTTTCGATTTCCGATTGAATTTGCTCAACAAAAACCAGATACAGCTCAAACAACAGTGACAGGCTCAGGTGCGGTGGTTTTGGGTAGACATCAATCAATGATTCAAATGACAGAAGGAATTATGGGTAGAGTCGTCGATTTTGGTATTAAAAATCCTTACGAACTTGGTGCGGCTATGGCGCCAGCAGCAGCAAATACATTGCTTGAGTATTTACAGCAAACAAATCAATCGCCAGCTGATTTCGATTTGATCCTTACGGGTGATTTAGCACGGTCAGGAAGTGAAATCTTTAAGAAATTACTTCGTGAACATGGCATTGTGAAGGTTGAAGATTATGATGACTGCGGAGTCATGATCTATGGAACCAGTCAACAAGCGTTTGCTGGAGGAAGTGGGGCAGGCTGTTGTGCGAGCGTTGTGTTTGGCCATGTGTTTGATCAACTATTAGCTAAGCAGTTATCGCGTGTACTAATCATCGCTACAGGCGCGTTGCATAGTTCAAATACGGTTCAGCAAAAAAAGACCATTCCCTGTATTGCTCATGCTGTCGTGTTTGAAAGAAGGGGGAGTTAGATGATTTACTTTTGGGCATTTATCGTTGGTGGAGCCATTTGTTTACTTGGACAATTTTTACTGGACATTGTAAAGCTTACATCGATTCAAATGTTAGTCACATTAGTCATTATAGGCATTATATTAGATGGATTTGGCTTATATGAAAAATTAATTTCACTTGCTGGAGCTGGAGCGACGGTTCCAATTACGGGGTTAGGTTATTCTCTCGTTCATAGTGCCATGAAAAACGGGGAAAATGGGTTGTTTTATATTAGTGATGGCGTTTTTGAACTTGCATCTACAACAATTGTTTTCTCTATTTTGCTCAGTTTGGTTATTGCCATCATGTTCAAACCAAAGGGGGTTACGTAATGAAAATCGTTATCTTCGTTACAGATGGAGACTTAGCAAGCAAAAAAGCACTTGAACATATCGCTAAAGAATTAAACTGTCAAGTTATTAGCGCTTCATACGGGAATCCTACTGTGATTGAACCTCAAGAATTGATCGATCTTATTCATCAACAAAAAGACGAAGTTCCCATTTTAGTGATGTTCGATGACTGTGGCATACGTGATATGGGCTTTGGTGAAGAAGCGATGCAATATATAGCAAATCAGCAAACGATTAATGTAATCGGTGCGGTAGCTGTTGCATCACAAACCCATGCAAAAGAATGGACGCATGTAGATGTTAGCGTCGATCGTTTTGGGCATTTATCACAATATGGCGTCGACAAGGAAGGATTATTTGATTTAGAAATTGGCAGAATAAACGGCGATACCGTTTCGATTTTAGACGATTTAAAGTTGCCAATTGTTGTTGGCGTTGGCGATATTGGGAAAATGGCACGATTTGATGATGTGAAAAGAGGGGCACCTATCACGAAAAAAGCAATTGAGCTCATATTAGAAAGGAGTGGCTATCTTGAACCCGACTTCGAAACCGATGACGTTTAAAAAAAGTTTAGAAGAAAATGATCACATCATGCATGAGCGACTAGGGATTGAAAAGTCGTTTGATGTTGGAGTTCGAAAGCTGAATGTCTTTGGAAAAGATGTGTTTATTTATTATTTAACAGGCCTCGTCGATAATCTCTATATCATCGATATTTTACGCGAGCTAATGGATACGGAAAGTCGTTTGCGTAGAGCAGAAAATCCTTTTCAATCAGTGAAAAATCACTTAGCACATATTCAAGTGGAAGAAACGGATTCAATTGATAACGCTATTACACAAGTCTTGTCTGGCTTAATATGCGTTGTGGTTGAAGGGGAAGCAAATAGTTTAATTGTGGACGTACGTTCTTACCCCGGTAGAGGACCAGAGGAACCTGATACAGAGCGCGTTGTCCGCGGTTCACGTGACGGGTATACAGAAAACATTATCTTTAATACAGGCTTAACACGAAGAAGGATTCGAGATGAACGATTACGTCAAGAAATTATGCAAGTCGGTGTGCGCTCGAAAACAGATATTTGTTTATGTTACATTGATGGCATTGTAGATCCAAAACTTGTAGACATTATTAAGAAAGAATTAAAAGATATCAATGTCGATGGGTTAACAATGTCTGACAAAGTAGTGGAAGAATATATTGTAAAGCAAGGGGTAAACCCGTATCCGCTCGTACGCTACACGGAGCGGCCTGACGTCGCGGCAACACATATTTTGGAAGGTCATATTGTTATCATTATCGATACATCACCTTCAGTAATTATTACACCAGCAACGTTGTTTCATCACGTTCAGCACGCGGAAGAATATCGACAAGCTGCTGCCGTCGGGACGTTTTTACGATGGATGCGTTTTGTTGGGATTTTATTTTCTCTACTTGTCGTACCGTTTTGGCTTTTACTGGCTACGCATCAAGAGCTTGTACCGCCTGCACTTGATTTTGTCGGTGTTGAGGAAAATAATAATATTCATATTGCTGTGCAAATTATCTTTGCGGAAGCCGGAATTGAACTCTTGCGAATGGCCGCCATTCATACACCGTCGCCATTAGCAACGGCACTCGGCCTTGTTGCCGCATTACTTATTGGTGAAATGGCGATTGAAGTAGGGTATTTTACAACAGAAGTCATTTTATATGTTGCACTCGGAGCGGTTGGAATGTTTGCAACGCCGAGTTATGAACTTGGAGTAGCGTTACGAATGAGTCGCTATCTCATCATTTTAGCCGTCGCTTTATTTGGCCCAGTTGGCTTCGTTGCTTCGTTGTTTTTACTATTCCTTTCCCTTGTCCGACTAGCGCCGCTCGCAAAGCCGTATTTATGGCCGTTTTTACCATTTGATCCACCAGCGATGTATCAAATCCTTGTGCGAACGTCTGTACCAAGTGTTCGCTGGCGTCCGAGCATTGTTCATCCAGTTGATAAGATCAAACAAGCACCAAAAAGCGAATAGTAGTCAAACGTTTTAATCTCTGATAAACTAGGAGAAATTGTGGAGAGTAGCTTTATGGCTTTGCCTGAGGCTACTTTTCTTCTGTGATAGAAGGAGTGAGAGTAGCGTGTATTTACATGGCACAATGGAGATTAATACGAATGGACATCTAGAAATCGGTGGAGTTGATACCGTTGAATTAGCAAACGTCTATCAGACCCCGCTATTCGTGTATGATGTTGCGCTAATAAAAGAGAGAATGAGTGCTTACCAAGATGCGTTTAAAGAAAAAAATGTCGCGTATCAAGTAGCGTATGCAAGCAAAGCTTTTAGTACAGTTGGGATGTATCAATTAGCAAATGAAGCTGGTTTAAGTATTGACGTTGTTTCTGGTGGAGAATTGTTTACAGCATTAAAAGCAGGTGTACCTGCCAGTAAGATTCATTTCCATGGGAACAACAAAAGTATGGATGAATTAATCATGGCCCTTGAAGAAAACATCGGGTGCATTGTTGTTGATAATTTCTTTGAATTACAAACACTTCAAACGTTGGCGGCGGAACGTCAGCAATTTGTGCCTGTTTTATTGCGGTTAACACCAAATGTAGAGGCGCATACCCATGAGTATATTACAACGGGACAAGAAGATTCAAAATTTGGGTTTGATTTAGCAAGCGGACAAGCAACAAAAGCAATTGACATTTGCCTAAAAGATGAAAAAATCGATCTTCTTGGTGTGCATAGTCATATCGGCTCACAAATTTTTGAAACGGATGGGTTTATTCTCGCTATCGAGAAAGTTTTTGAAAACTTATCTGAATGGAAAGAGGCATTTGACTACGAACCTAAAGTCTTAAATTTTGGTGGAGGCTTTGGCATTCGTTATGTAGAAGGCGACACGCCTCTTCACCCGAGTGAATATGTAAAGAAGATTGTTGACGAAACGATTAAGCATACAAACACCTTACAAATGAGCATGCCGGAAATTTGGATTGAACCAGGTCGTTCGATTGTCGGTGATGCAGGAACGACGCTTTATACAATTGGATCGCAAAAAGATATTCCGAATGTTCGTCGTTATCTTTCTGTTGATGGGGGAATGGGCGATAATCTGCGCCCAGCTCTTTATGATGCAAAGTATGAAGGAATGCTCGCCAACCGTGCCAATGAACAACCAGAAGAAACGTTTTCGGTTGCAGGCAAATGTTGTGAAAGCGGCGATATGTTAATTTGGGATTTACCGTTGCCAGACGTAGAAGCAAATGACCTTTTAGCCGTTTCTTGTACAGGTGCATACGGCTATTCTATGGCCAACAACTATAACCGGATTCCTCGTCCTGCGATTGTGTTTGCGGAAGCTGGAGAAGCGCAGCTCGTTGTAAAGCGAGAAACGTATGAAGACTTAGTGCGCTTGGATTTACCTTACACAGCTAAAGCAGCCGTGCCATTTGAGAAATAAGCACATTGTGTGTACAATAGATGAAGTGCGAAAGCGCAATTTGAAAGTTGAGAGGACGGATTCATATGAAAAAAGGAAGCATTACCTTTGAAAATGGCGAAAAAATCGTTATCGATTTCTTTGAAGATGAAGCACCAGGAACAGTAGAAAATTTTGAAACACTTGCGAAAAAAGGGTTCTACGACGGCTTAACGTTTCACCGTGTCATTCCAGGTTTCGTAGCTCAAGGCGGCGATCCAAACGGAAACGGAACAGGTGGTCCGGGTTATACAATTAAATGTGAAACGGCTACAAACACGCATAAGCATGTAGCCGGCACATTATCAATGGCACACGCTGGAAAAGACACTGGCGGAAGTCAATTCTTCATCGTACATGAGCCGCAGCCGCATCTTGATGGGGTCCATACAGTGTTTGGACAAGTTGTGGAAGGCTTGGACAGCATTTATCGCATTAACCAAGGCGATGTGATGCAAGAAGTGAAGGTTTGGGAAGAATAAAGGGAATGGGGGCTTTTTAAACCCCTTGCCATGATTAAAATACGGGGGAATTTTTCCTCCGTATTTTTGTTTTTTAAAGGAAGGCGCATTTCGATTCATTATCTTATTGAAGTGACAACGACTCGTTCTTTACGCGATGTAGCATATCTAAAAATGCGTGAACTTGCGGGAGTTCAATATGTTTTTCACTATGGTAGGTCCATGTATCCCGCTTTAAATCTTCTCCGTTGATGTGCAATTTTATAAAGCGACAGCGAGTATGTTCAAGATCTTTTGTGGCGATTTCAGGCAAAATACAAGCACCGATTCCATTGAGCATTAATTGTTTACACGTTTCAATCTGATCAACTTTAATTGTCTGTTTTGGAAGAGGAAATGGTTTTGACTGAAACCATTTCTCTAATGTAGCGTGGAAAGTCGGATCACTTTGAAATTCAATTAATGTATTTGTTTCTTCATGTGCTTGATTTGAAACGTAATATAAATTTTCGGAGAATAATTTTTGTTTCGCCTCTTCATCCTCAAGATCCCCACGTAAAATACTGACGTGAACATCATGGCGCTTTGCGTGCATAGCTGTAGTTAAGCCAGTATGTAAATCTATTTTGACCTGTGGGTAAAGGGCCATATACATTTTTAAAAGGGTAGGAAGATAGTATTGTGCGATAACGGACGAAACAGCTAGAGATAGCGTTCCACGCACTTGACCAGTTAATAAGCTCATCCGGTTTATAAACTCTTTTTCGTTTTGAATTCGTGTTTTTGCATAGAGAATAATTTCTTCGCCAATTGGCGTTGGAATAAGGGATTTATGGGTTCGTATAAAGAGTGTTTCACCCCATTTTTCTTCAATTTGTTTGAGGCGCTGACTGATAGCAGGTTGTGATAAATAAAGATGTCTTGAAGCACCGCGAATCGTGCCGGCCTCATGTAATGCTACAATCAGTTCATCATCATCTAGTCGCATGGTTATCATCCTTTTTCAACGGGGTTCTTTAAGTTTAGCTCGTTTTAACAAATCGAACAAGAAACAATAGACAGAATAAATCAATATTGGCGCAGGTTCAGAAATTATGGTAATCTAAAAAAGAAGTGAATTCAAAGTATATTTTCTTGTTGAAATATGCTGAAATTTGTAAGCGCTTTATCTTTAGTATGCATGTTTTACACTACGAGCAATGGAGGGAAGGAAATGGCAATCGAACAAAGCTACTACCCTGGTCTTGATGGCGTTATTGCAGCAGAAACAGATTTATCTTTCCTTGATACAGAACAAGGAGAAATTGTCATTCATGGTTATGATTTAATTGAATTGTCTAAATCACACGGTTATTTAGACATTGTTCACTTGCTTTTGCAAGGAACATTGCCTACTTCAACCGAGCGTACGGATTTAGCAAAACGCTTAAGTGAATCGTATGACGTACCAGAGGTGATTCTCGATGTGTTTAAATTGTTACCTGCATCGACACACCCAATGGATGCGCTTCGTACAGGGATATCTGTTCTCGCAAGCTATGACCATGACTTGTTAAACAGAGATCCAGAAGTAAACCGTGAAAGAGGGTATCAGCTACTCGCGAAGTTACCGGCAATTGTCGCGAACAGCTACCGTGTTTTAGAAGGCAAAGAAATTATGCGACCGAAAGAAGAGCTTTCGTACAGCGCAAATTTCTTGTACATGATTACAGGAAAAGAACCGACAGAGCTTGAAGAACGTGTTTTTGATCAGTCTCTCGTCCTCTACTCTGAACACGAGATGCCAAACTCAACGTTTACAGCGCGTGTTATCGCATCAACGTTATCGGATATGTATGGTGCAATGACAGGTGCAGTTGCCTCATTAAAAGGACATTTACATGGTGGCGCTAATGAAGCGGTTATGTACATGTTGCTTGATGCAAATACACCAGAAGAGTTTGAAACACTACTTGCGAACAAGCTGAAGCAAAAAGAAAAAATCATGGGCTTTGGTCATCGCGTGTATATGAAAAAAATGGACCCACGTGCCCAGATTATGAAAGAGGCTTTGGCTGAATTGTCTGAAGCAGCAGGGGACGATCGACTTTTACGTATGTGTGAAGCTGGAGAAGGATTAATTGCAAAAGAAAAAGGGCTTTATCCGAATCTAGATTACTATGCGGCGCCTGTTTATTGGATGTTAGGC
Source organism: Shouchella sp. JSM 1781072 (assembly GCF_041949915.1). Taxonomy (NCBI): domain Bacteria; kingdom Bacillati; phylum Bacillota; class Bacilli; order Caryophanales; family Bacillaceae; genus Shouchella; species Shouchella sp. JSM 1781072. The sequence goes on along the minus strand of NZ_JBHFQE010000001.1, from coordinate 1,384,595 downwards.
ATACCAATCGGTTTGTATACACCAATTTTCTTGTCGTCTAGAACGGTTGGTCTTAGCGCCCACGTCATTGAACAACACGAAAACAATAAATTATTCCGTCCGCGAGTGAAATATACCGGACCAAGACATACAACGAAAAGCAAATAAGAATACGCTGGAGGGTTACGCTTATGTTAAAAACAGATACGAGACAAACGGACCAATTATTAGAAGAGATTGCTGATTATGTGTTAGAGAAAGAGATTACAAGCGAAGAGGCACTGACGACTGCTGCTCATGTATTAGTTGATACATTAGGATGCGGAATCTTAGCTTTACGTTACCCAGAGTGTGTGAAAATGCTTGGACCAGTCGTTCCTGGCACAACTGTTCCAAACGGAGTAAAAGTACCTGGAACATCTCATGTTCTCGATCCAATTCGTGGCGCGTTTAATATCGGTACGATGGTGAGATGGCTTGATTATAACGATACGTGGCTCGCTGCTGAGTGGGGACACCCATCTGATAATTTAGGTGGCATTTTAGCAACGGCAGACTACATAAGCCGTACAAATCTTGCAGAGGGAAAAGAGCCACTGACGATTAAAGACGTTCTTGTAGCGATGGTGAAAGCCCACGAAATTCAAGGTGTGCTTGCGTTAGAAAATAGCTTTAACCGTGTCGGTCTTGACCATGTACTTCTTGTAAAAGTTGCCTCAACAGCTGTTGTTGCAGGGATGTTAGGTGGAACGAGAGAAGAAATTATTAATGCGGTTTCACATGCATGGATTGATAATTCTGCCCTTCGTACGTACCGACATGCACCTAATACAGGTTCTAGAAAATCATGGGCAGCAGGTGATGCGACAAGTCGCGGTGTGTTCTTAGCGATGACGGCATTAAAAGGTGAAATGGGATACAAAACAGCGTTAAGTGCGCCAGGCTGGGGCTTCCAAGATGTTTTGTTTAAAAAACAAGAGCTAAAACTAGCAAGAGAACTTGACGCGTATGTGATGGAAAACATTTTATTTAAAGTGTCTTATCCAGCTGAATTTCATGCGCAAACAGCAGCAGAGTGTGCCGTGGCGTTGCATGAGACGATTAAAAATCGCTTCGATGACATTGATCGTATTGAAGTGACAACACATGAATCGGCTATCCGAATTATTGATAAGAAGGGTCCACTTTATAATCCCGCTGATCGCGATCATTGCTTGCAATATATTATCGCTATTGGCTTATTAAAAGGTGATATCGTCGCCGATGATTACGAAGACGAAATGGCAAGTAATCCTCAAGTTGATCGCTTACGTGACTTAATGGTTGTAACGGAAAACGAGCAATATTCAAAGGATTATTTAGATCCGAACAAGCGCTCAATCGCCAATGCGATTCAAGTTTTCTTTAAAGATGGTTCTTCAACCGATCAAATTGCAGTGGAATATCCACTTGGTCATCGCTTTAGACGAGAGGAAGCAGTTCCAGCGATTCAGCAAAAGTTTAAAGATAACTTAGCAACCCATTATGCAGGCAAACAAAACGAAGCGATTTTGAAGATGACCTCTGATTATAAAGAGTTAGAAAACGTAACGGTTCCTGCATTTACTGACTTATTTGCTCAGGAATAGAAAGGAGAATGACGGATGCCTTGGATCGTTGATCAACCAAAATCTCAAAAAGAATTAGCGGAACAATTTTTACAACATGTGCAGAGTAAAGGGATTTTACAAATACCTGGTGCTCATGATGCGATGGCTGGCTTGATGGCGAAGCAAGCTGGATTCAACAGCCTTTATTTATCCGGCGCTGCCTATACTGCGAGTCTTGGTTTACCAGATCTTGGGATCGTAAACTCAAAAGAAGTAGCGGACCGAGCAAGGGAGATTATTCGTGCGACGAATCTACCGCTTCTCGTGGACATTGATACAGGGTTTGGCGGTGTCTTAAACGTGGCGCGCACAGCTGTAGAAATGGTTGAAGCCTGCGTTGCTGCTGTTCAATTAGAGGATCAAGATTTGCCGAAAAAATGTGGGCATTTAAATGGGAAGAAGCTCGTGAATACAGGAGAAATGGTGCAAAAAATTACGGCCCTTAAAAAAGCAGCTCCTTCACTTGTTCTCGTTGCTCGTACGGATGCGAGAGGTGTAGAAGGATTAGATGAAGCGATTGAGCGAGCAAAAGCGTATGTCGAAGCTGGTGCAGACGCCATTTTTCCTGAAGCGCTTCAAGGAGAAGAGGAGTTTCGTGCGTTTGCGCGTGCGATTAATGCCCCTATGCTTGCTAACATGACAGAGTTTGGCAAAACCCCTTATTATCAAGCTGTTGAATTTGAAGATATGGGCTACGACATGGTCATTTATCCCGTTACGTCATTACGTGTTGCTGCTAAAGCGTATGAACGTGTGTTTCAAGATATTCTCGAAAATGGCACACAAAAAGCAAGTCTTGAAAACATGCAAAAACGAAGTGAGTTGTACGAAACAATTTCATACGATGACTTTGAAGCTTTAGATCAATCTGTTGCCAAAACCATTTTAACGAAACATCAATAGGATATTGCCTAACCACGCCTGTACTTTTAAAAAAGTGCAGGCTCTTCTCTAAAGGAGGGTCACGATGAAAATAGGATTTATTGGACTTGGAAATATGGGGAAACCGATGGCGCTTAATTTGCTAGCATCGGAATACGAAGTGATGGGCTTTGATATTAATGAGAGCGCTTTAAAGAAACTTGAAGAAGCAGGTGGGAAAGCTGCGACTTCAACCGACGAAATTATTGAATATGCTGAACTTGTGTTTACTAGTTTGCCTTCGTCGGAAGTATGTGAACAGGTCTATTTAGGAGAGAACGGCTTAATAAAAAAAGTGCCAACAGGCGTTGTTCTAGTTGATACAAGTACCGTGGCTCCTGAACTAGAACGAAGAATTGGCGAGGCTGCGGTACAAAAAGAGGTTTCATTTCTAGCGGCGCCAGTAAGTGGAGGCGTTGTAGGTGCGGAAAATCGTACACTGACGTTTATGGTCGGGGGACCGAAGCAGCTTTTAGAAAGTATTCAGCCGCATTTAGCTGTGTTAGGAAGCAACGTGTTTCATATTAGCGAGCAGTATGACAGCGGTACGAATGCTAAATTAATAAATAATTTATTAATTGGGTTTTATACAGCAGGTGTCGCAGAAGCGTTAACGTTAGCTGAAAAAAGTGGCTTAAACCTCGACTTTTTGTTCAATGTTTTAAATGTTTCCTACGGCCAAAGCCGAATTTATGAACGAAACTACAAATCGTTTATGGCAAATGATGATTATGAACCTGGCTTTGCTTTAAAGCTATTAAACAAAGATCTTCGTTTTGCGATGGAGCTTGCGCAAGAGCATGGGATTCAGTTACCAATTAGCCAAGCGCTTGTGGATATGTATGAAGATGCAGAAGCATCTGGTTTAGGTGACAAAGATATGTCAGTTTTGTTTAAACGAGTAGGAACGCAAACGATCTCATTTAAAGCAGAAGGGGTGTCAAAAGCATGACAACATCAGTGAAAACAGTAAAAAACTGGATTAATGGTAGCTGGGTTGAATCCAAGACAACGGAACAAGAAACAGTACCAAATCCAGCAACTGGCGAAACCATTGCGATGGTTCCATTGTCAACCGATGCAGATGTTCATGATGCAGTAGTTGCTGCAAAGCACGCATATGAAGAGTGGAAAGTGGTACCTGTTCCAGAACGAGCTCGCTATATGTTTGTTTATCTCGAAAAATTAAAAGAACACCGGGAAGAGTTAGCGCAATTAATTACAAAAGAGAACGGCAAAACGATTAAAGATGCACGTGGGGAAGTCCAACGCGGAATTGAATGTGTCGAGTTAGCGACTTCTGCGCCGACGATGATGATGGGTGACGCGCTTCCTAATATTGCGGGAGGAATTGATGGTTCAATTTGGCGCTATCCGTTAGGTGTCGTAGCAGGGATCACACCATTTAATTTTCCAATGATGGTTCCGCTCTGGATGTTCCCATTAGCTATAGCCGCAGGAAATTCGTTTGTGTTAAAAACTTCAGAACGTACGCCGTTATTAGCGGAGAGACTGGTGGAGTTGATGCATGAAACAGGCTTGCCAAAAGGAGTATTAAATCTTGTACATGGTGGAAAAGATGTCGTAAATGGTTTACTTGAACATCCAAACGTCCAAGCGATCTCTTTTGTTGGTTCAGAACCTGTTGCCCGTCATGTGTATCAAACAGGTACAGCGAATGGGAAGCGCGTGCAGGCTTTAGCAGGTGCTAAAAACCATGCTGTTGTTTTGGCGGATTGTGAAATGGAAAAAACGGTTCAAGGCGTTATTGGAGCGGCTTTTGCTTCAAGTGGTGAACGATGCATGGCGTGTTCTGTTGTTGCAGTTGAAGAATCGTGTGCAGATGAATTTATGGAAGTGTTAACGCGGGAAACAAAGAAATTAACAGCTGGTAACGGTATTCATGACGAGCATTTTGTTGGACCACTTATTCGACAAAGTCATAAAGATCGCGTCGTTGGCTTTATTGATTCTGGAGTAGAAGAAGGAGCCAATCTGATTGTCGACGGTCGTGAACCGGAAGTAGAAGACAATGGTTATTTTCTAGGAGCGACGTTATTTGATCACGTAACGCCAGATATGAAAATTTGGCAAGAAGAGTTATTTGCACCCGTTCTTAGTGTAGTACGCGTGAAAGATTTAGATGAAGGCATTGCTTTAACAAATCAATCTCGTTTTGCGAATGGGGCCGTTCTTTACACATCTAGTGGTCGAGCAGCTCAGTATTTTAGAAATTCCATTGATGCAGGCATGGTAGGAATCAATGTAAACGTACCAGCACCGATGGCATTTTTCTCTTTTGCAGGAAATAAAGCTTCTTTCTTCGGGGATTTAGGAACCAACGGAAAAGACGGCATTCAGTTTTACACTCGAAAAAAAGTTGTAACGGAACGTTGGTTTAATTAAGACAAATACAGAGTGATCGCATAGCGACCACTCTGTATATTATTTAACAGCAACTTTTAAATAATCTTCATAAGAATCTTTATCAATAATGCCGTCGTCTGTTAATTCGATAATGCGAGTTGCAATGGTGCGGATGAACTGCTGGTCATGAGAACTGAAAATCATTGAACCTTTAAAGTTAATTAAGCCGTTATTAAGTGCTGTAATAGACTCAAGGTCTAAGTGATTTGTTGGTTCATCTAAAAGCAATACATTCGCTCCACTAAGCATCATTTTTGATAGCATGCAACGAACTTTTTCGCCACCAGACAGAACGCTGGCATTTTTCAATACCTCTTCACCTGAGAATAACATCCGTCCCAAGAAACCACGTAGGAATGATTCACTATCGTCTTCTGGAGAAAATTGTCGTAGCCAGTCAACTAAGTTTAAATCACAGCCTTCAAAAAACTCAGCGTTATCTTTAGGGAAGTATGATTGACTCGTTGTGATTCCCCACTTAAATGAGCCACTGTCTGCTTCCATTTCGCCTGTTAAGATTTTAAACAAAGTCGTCTTAGCTAAATCGTTCGACCCAACTAACGCAATTTTGTCATCTTTACTCATGCGGAAAGATACGTTGTTCAATACTTTTTCACCATCAATGGTTTTCGTTAAACCTTCTACTAGCAATAAGTCATTTCCGATTTCACGTTCTGGAGTAAAATGGATGTACGGATACTTACGTGATGAAGGCTTAATATCGTCAAGAGTAATTTTCTCTAGTTGCTTCTTACGGGATGTCGCTTGCTTAGATTTCGAAGCGTTGGCACTAAAGCGAGCAACGAAATTTTCAAGCTCTTTAATTTTTTCTTCTTTCTTCTTGTTTTGGTCTTGTGCCATTTTTAATGCTAATTGGCTAGACTCATACCAGAAGTCGTAGTTGCCGACATACAGCTGAATTTTACCAAAATCAAGATCAGCAATGTGCGTACAAACGTTGTTCAAGAAGTGACGGTCATGGGAGACAACGATAACCGTATTTTCAAAGTTAATTAAAAAGTCTTCCAGCCATTGAATCGCTTTTAAGTCAAGACCATTCGTCGGCTCATCTAATAGAAGAACGTCAGGTTGACCGAATAAAGCTTGAGCAAGCAATACTTTTACTTTTTCTGATTCTGATAGTTCAGAGAGGGTTTTGTCGTGAGCGTCTTCACTAATACCCAATCCTTTTAATAGAACGGCTGCATCTGATTCAGCTTCCCAACCATTTAACTCAGCAAACTCTCCTTCAAGCTCCGCTGCTTTCATACCATCTTCATCAGAAAAATCTTCTTTCATATAAATGGCGTCTTTTTCCTGCATAACTTTATAAAGACGGGAGTGCCCCATAATAACGGTTTGAAGCACTTGCTCGTTCTCATACTCAAAATGGTTCTGTTTTAATACAGCCATACGAGAGCCTGGCTTCATTGCGACATGCCCTTGCTGGGAGTCAATTTCACCAGATAAAATTTTCAAGAAAGTTGATTTTCCGGCACCATTTGCGCCAATTAATCCATAACAATTTCCAGGGTTGAATTGTATATTCACGTCTTCAAATAGTTTACGTCCGCCAAACTGTAAACCAACGTTAGAAACAGTAATCATCGCGTAACCTCCTAAGCGTAGTAACAAATGTTCGTTTTTCGCTCCACCCTCTAGTTTACCTCCAAACGGTATAGGTGTAAACGGCAAAACCGTAAATTCTTTTCTGTAATCTGCATTTATTTAAAGAAAAAACGCTCGTCCGCATGGCGCGAATACGAGCGTTTTCTAATCTAACGTGTGTGCATATCACTTGGGTCTGCGCCGCGACGCTGATTTCGATCTAATTGATTAATCGCGTTCATTTGCTCGTCTGTTAGTTCAAAATTGAAGACATCAAAGTTTTCTTCAATTCGACTTGGCGTTACTGACTTAGGAATGACAATGGTTCCTCGCTGTAAGTGCCATCTCAATACGACTTGAGCAGGGGTTTTTTGCTGTTCTTCTGCAACCTTTACAATAACTTCATCTTGCAAAAGTTCTTGGCCTTGATCAAGAGGGCTCCAAGCTTCTAAATAAATATTGTGTTTTTCACAAAAGGCTCTTAATTCATTTTGCGCAAGATACGGGTGACACTCAACTTGATTAAGAACTGGAGGAATCTCACACTCATTTAATAACCGTTCTAAATGTTCAATGTGGAAATTACATACGCCGATTGCACGAACGCGCCCATCCTTATAAAGTTTTTCTAGCGCTTGATACGTTTCAATGTACTGATCAAAATCTGGAGTAGGCCAATGGATTAAATATAAATCAACATAGTCAAGACCAAGTTTTTCTAAGCTAGTTTCAAAAGCAGCTAACGTCTGCTCGTAGCCTTGATCAGCGTTCCATACTTTCGTGGTGATAAAGAGGTCTTTGCGATCCACATTGGACTCTTGAATCGCTTGTCCAACACCTTCTTCATTTTGATAAATCATGGCGGTGTCGATGGAGGTATAGCCTGTTTGAAGTGCTTTAGCGACTGCTGGCTGAGCTTCTTCCTTTTTAACTTTCCAAACACCAAAACCTAGCTGAGGCATGTTTATTTTGTTGTTTAACGTGACCATTTTCATCTGTTATCACTCCTTTACGATTCGTCTTAATTATACGACAAAAAAGAGGATTGAAAAAGCAAGAGGTTTTAACAAGCTCAAAAACGTTTATACAACGGGTACAACAGATGGAGGTAGCTTTTTCCTAGTAGCGTGTAACACGGGTAGATGACGAATATACTAAGGACTATGGAAGAGTTCGTGACGTGCTTGTAGAAGGGTACCAGCTTTACTTCATCACCAACAACACAGATGGTGGAGGCAACCCGGAAGCAGAAGATGATCAATTGATGAAAGTTGATTTAAATGAACTTCATTTATGGCTTTTTCACTCTTTATGATACACTATAAACAAAATAATAAATGAGGTGGCGAACATAATGATTGAAATCGAAACACAAGAAGATTGGAACCAATTTCAAACAAATGCAGAAGAACAAACGGCGCTTGTCTTTAAGCATAGTACGCAATGTCCAATCAGCGCTGAAGCCTTTGAAGAGTTTCAAGCGTTCACAAGTGAGCATCCTAACGTTTTAGCGGCAGTTGTCAAGGTAATTGAATCCCGTTCTTTGTCAAATCAAATTGCAGAAGATTTACGTACTGTTCATAAATCGCCACAACTATTTGTGCTTAAAAACAATAAAGTGCAGTGGACAGAGTCGCATTGGAATATTAAAAAGTCAGCAATAGCTGAACAGGTATAAATGGAGAAACGAACGATTGTCGATCATGACTATCGTTCGTTTTTTCGTTTTGCTTGCTGATCTTGTTTAAAGATCAATCGATAGGTGATTAATAAAAAAACAATAACGAAAATGGATGCGCTTCGTTGAACAATTTCAAACCATGTCACTAGACATCACCTCGTTTGTTACTATTTACAAAATAATAGCAACTATACACGGGATACCGCTCTATTTTTAAGACGCTCAGGCGTATAAACAAGAAGAAGTTCATGCTGATGCATAACGTAAAAGCATGGAGGTGATATAGTTTGAATCCAGTAATCTATGCATTAGGCTTGTTTGTATGTATCTTAGTCGGTTTAACAAGCGTATTTGGAGCCGTTTTTTCATTACTTTCTGGACTTGAGACGATTTATTTCTTATCGTGGTTAGGGGTTGCAGCTTTTTCAATTCTCGTTATCTACGTCATGGATTTAAGTGCTCGAATTGGGGAAATCGAAACGAAGCTATATGAAGAGGAAGAAGAGTTGTAAATGAGATAAAGCGATTGAAGTAGTGATTCCTGTCAATCGCTTTTTGGTTATAGATGGTACAAGCTCTCGTAGGAGTTCATCACATTGACGCTGTAAATATAAAAATACGTCGATTGATTCATTAACTGAATCAGTTCGACCTTAGTGGCTTCATTACGTTTGGTCATATACGGGATTCATTTGTATGTATGTTACGTCTAACTAATTCCTCTTTCAAAATTGCTAAAAAATCTTTTTCAAGACGATTTTCTTTTGCTTTTTCGTACGCTTCAATTAATATAGAATCCGAAAGTTGTTCAATCATTCTTTACGCTCCTTTTTCCAATTCACTCAATAATCGATTGTCTATAACTGTTTCGTACCCAGATGAAATTACTTATAAACAAAAAAAATCCGACAAAAACCTAGCAGCATTATGCTAGGTTTTAATGACCGAACCATTGAATTCTTCCGTTTTGCTGTTCAACATCAAGACTAATCTCAAAGGAATGCTTTTTATAAAAGTGAGCGAGACGTTCAACGTGTCCCCAGTCTCGTTTGGCAATGTTTCCTTCAATGCCACAATTCTCTTTCCAGGCAATCTCTTTTAAGTAGTTCATGCAGATAGTACCAAACCCTCTACAAGGTTCTCCTTTTATATCGTTAATAAAAAGAGTGTGATTCTCTTGATATTCTGCTTCTAGTACGAAGTCCCACGTTCCTTGATAGGGGTGGCTGCACTGATTAATCATCACTTGAAAGGTATCATTTGTTCGCGCTTTTGATACAATAACCCATTCTTCATCATCGATTTGTTCAATGCCAATCACTTCTTTTTTTTCTTCTTTTGCAATCTCTCGAACCTGCTGTTGCATACGAAGCATCTGTATATCACGTCTATCTGCCTTTGGTAGAGTTGAGGTTATCATATTGTCACTCCTTCTCATCCTTAGGAAATCCGCCATTTATTATAGAAGAAGTGTACTCAATTTGCAATGGTAATGAATGGAGGGAGGGAGCCTTATTGACTGTTGTATGAAACAAAAAAGACAAGCAGGTCGAAAAAACCTACTTGTCTGAACAAGGTTACGCTGTATGGGTTGAAGAACGTTCAAAGGTTGACACATCGGGTAAACCATCAATTGTGCACTCAATCTCCGAAAGGGTTTTAGAGAGGTACGTTAATTCTTTTCCTGCTACTAATTTCTTTTTCACGCGATTAAAGCGAGGATCTAGCCGATCGAGTTGATCGTACAAAGAATCAATGGAAGTATACATCTGAATTAAAGGTAAAGCGGTTTTCTCACCAACACCTGGACATCCAGGAATATTATCGCTTGGGTCCCCAAGTAGTGCTTTTACATCAACCCATTGATCGGGTCTAATTTGATAAGCTTCCATAAATTGTGTAGCGCCCATGATGATTTCTTTTTTCTTAACAGAAAGAATTTGCGACGTTTGCGCACTTAATAATTGAAATAAGTCTTTGTCATTAGAATAAATATACGCAGGTGACTTTGGGTATACCGTTTCCCAATTCTGGCTAATCGCACCCATTAGATCATCAGCCTCATAAGGGGGATGCGCAATTTGAGCAACGTTAGCATGAGATAAATGTTGTTTAAGCAATTCATACTGCTCAATTAAAGGTTCAGGTAACTCATTTCTTGTCTGCTTGTACGGCTCATAGAGATGTCGTCTAAACGTGTCTTCTCGAGGAATATCCCACGTAACCACACAATGAGTCACGTTGTATTGTCGTTTTAGTTGTTCAAGTTTTCTTAGAAAGCCATTCATTCCGTTTACAGCTACACCATCTTCATTTTTTTCAAGGGATTCAATTGGACGATTGTAACTCGTTGCAAAATATGAACGGCTCAATAAATTAAACCCATCAATAATCAAAAGAGATTTTTGCATTAGTTTGTAGTGCTCGCTTTTAATGGATACGTCCAAAAATGTTCATTCGTTAAACGAGTAACAGCTTCTTCGTTTCCTTCATGATAAGCTTTCTCTAAACTTGGCAGTGTCCACGCAAGTTGAGACGCGTGCGCCCGTAATGTATCAAGCTTAATTTGAGCATAAGGTGTGACGTCATTAACGACATCAGCAGCACCAATTTCTGCTTCATGTCCGTTTGAAAAAGCAATCGCGTGAAGGACAGGTTGTTTTTCAACTGATAACGATTCTAATGCTGCCACGACTGCTTCGCCTGTTGCATCATGGTCTGGGTGAACAGCATAGCCAGGATAAAATGAAATTACGAGAGAAGGTTGGAGTTCCTCAATGAGCGCAACAATCTCGTTTTTAAGTTTTCCAGGCGCTTCAAATTCAATTGTTTTATCGCGATAGCCAAGCATTCGTAGATCGCTTATCCCCATTTCAATTGCTGCTTGTTGTAACTCTTGTTTCCGAATATCAGGAAGGGATTCCCTTGTGGTAAAAGGCGGGTTTCCAAGATTACGACCCATTTCTCCAAGAGTAAGACAAGCATACGTTACTGGAACATCATTCTGAACGTAATGGGCGATTGTGCCAGAAACGCCAAATGCTTCATCATCTGGATGTGGAAAGATTACTAACACATGTTTTTGTTTTTTCATTGTGTTCACTCCTTACTAATTTTACCGAAATGGGGTTTTGGAAATTTCCATTGCAATGGCAAGTTTTCCATCCTGCCCATGACCAGCTAATAAGAGTCGACCGTCTTCATCTAATTCAAAATGTGTCAAACCTTCTCCGTAGACCCAGCCAATCTCAAGCTTTAAGCCGACTCGAAAGGGCCCATCGCCAGCGATTTTTCCATTTTCATACGTGATGTTTGCGTTTCTTATATAAGCACTAGCTGAAAAAAAAGATTCATCAAAATGAGAAGCGTAAGCTCCGTTTGTCGTCTCTAAGTGTAGATAGACTTCTGTATTCGCAAATTCATCGATATGCTGTTGAACAATGTCTTTCGTAATTGGTTCCATACGTTGCCTCCAAATTATAGTTACAGCGTTTTGCTAACCTCTATTATAATGGGAAAACACCCCTAGTATCAATGAAGGTGACTTGAGGGTAGAAGTCGAATACGTAAACAGAGAATTAATCTAAGTAAAATGATAGAATGAGCAAATGGATGTTTTGTAGGAGGCAAGGAGTAATATGTTTAAAGAAGTTGCTAAACAAGCAGAACTACTTATGAAAGTCCTTGATTATACACGTGTGGGTGTGTTAATTACAGATCCTGATAGAGAAGATAATCCGATTGTTTATGTTAGCGAAGGCTTTACAAAAATGACCGGCTACACAAAAAAAGAAGTGCTTGGTACAAATTGCCGTTTTTTACAAGGGGAAGAGACAGAACGAGAAAAAATCGACTTGTTGAGAGAGGCGATTAAAAAAGTAGAGCCTGTATCGATTGAAGTCGCAAACTATACAAAAGATGGGATGCTTTTCTGGAATGAACTAACAATTGACCCAGTTTATTTAGAAGACCAAAAAAAGCTTTATTTTGTAGGTGTTCAAAAAGATATCACCGAACAAGTTGAAGCAAAAAAAGAATATGAGCGTTCGGTACAACGGATTCAATCCATTTCGACTCCGCTCGTTCCTTTAATGGATGGGTTAGCCGTGCTCCCATTAATTGGCGAGATGAATAAGGAACGTTTTGATAAAATGTTTGAAACAGTGACGCATGAAACGGTGCAATTAGGCATTGAAAAACTTGTGATTGATTTGTCAGGCTTAACGGATTACGACGCCTTTGTCGTTTCAGGGATTTTTCAATTACGTGATGTCCTAAAGCTTATCGGTACAGAGCTTGTGGTATGTGGAATGGCACCTGATTTAGCCATTCAATCTGTATTAGCAGGAGGAAATGGAATGGATTCAATTCAAACAGCCAGTTCGGTTAAGCAAATTTTAAAAGAAACGTTTGAAAAACGTGAGTAAGGATTTTTATGACTATGATGAAGAACCGTCATTAAGTGATTTTGAAGAAGAGGAACCTAAAAAAGAGAAGAAATGGCGTAAAAGAATCGTTCGTATAGTTTCAATCATCATTGCATGTGCACTTGTGTTTCAAACAAGCTCGTTTTTATTTGAACATTTTAACTTAAACGCACTGCAATTTATGCGGGAGAGTGAAGAATTATTTGAAGACGAGGAAGTAGAGGCTTGGCGAGAAAGTGTTGTCGCCGTACAAACGATTTCAGGGCATGGAACAGGGTTTTTTGTAGATGAAGATGGGTCGATTCTTACAAATGAACACGTGGTCAATGGACAAACAAATGTTAGAATTATTACATCTGATGGAGACGTATTTATGGCTGATGTGGAAAAACATGATGTTGAAAATGATCTGGCATTATTAATAGTTAGTGATCATGCTGAAACCTTTTCTCCATTACCCTTATCAGAATCATCAGCAACGTTACATGAAGCAGTCATCGTCATTGGACATCCTCATACGCATTCATTTATAGCAAATGAGGGAGAGGTGTCCGACGAACGTAACCCTTATCAAGTCTTAACCATTACCAACGACGTTTATCCTGGTCATAGTGGTTCCCCCGTTCTTTCTCGCTCAGGAGAAGTCATTGGTGTGATTTATGCACGGTCTTTAAACGAGCAAAGAGAAGGACTTGCAGTACCAATCGAGCAAGTCCAACATTTTCTTGACAATTAAGGTTTCGTTACGACACCAGAGCCTTTATTGTCCGCAATTTCTTGGGCTCGTTTTTCAGCTTCTTTTTTCGTTTTATAGACATTGCTTGCTTGTTGAGCCCCTTCAGCTTTTACAGCCCAACCATCGTCTCGTTTGACTACGAGTTGCGTTGCGTCATTTAAGCGCGGAGAAGATTGTTTTTCGCGGTTTTTACTCGGTTTCATGTGCCCATCTTGATAAAATTTCTCAATCTCTGCTTTTGATGCTTGATTAAACCATTCTTTTGCTTGTGAAGTGGCAATTGGAATCGCATCCGATTCTTTATAGCCATCGTCGATCATGGCGTTTGCGATTTCGATTGCTTTTTTTCGCAAGGCAGGTTCGAAATTTTTAAAAGTTGCTGGGTAATCGCTCATATTCCAACTCATTTGTCTACACTCCTTTTTCACGTACATAGCCGATTGCTTCTTAAATTAAACATGATTAAGAGAGGGAAGGAACGGGAATAGTAGAATTAAGTCGAAAGTAGAAGAGGTGCATAAAGATGAGTGAGAAAGAAAACAAAAGTACAGGTGAAGAGGAAGTAAAAGATTTATTTGACAAGTCTCTTGAACAAGGGACTGCTGAAGAAGATAAAGAAAAGAAAGCGGAAAAAAAGGACAAGAAAGAAGATAAATAAACACTGAATGGATGAGGCGTGAGCATGATTTGGTTATGCTTGCGCCTTCTTATATTGGATAAGTGAACGATAGAGGAGTGAACCAACGTGGAGTTATTGCAGACAGAAACCCCTTTAGAAAGAGAACAGATCTTAAAACGTTTAATGACAAATTTTGCTGAAATTGGTCGGCGTCACGACCGTGCACAAACGGTTCCAGTAGAAAATATTGAGGTATTAAGAAAAAGTGGGTATGCTGGATTAGCAGTTGGAGAGACCTATGGCGGAGCGGGGATTTCTTTACAAGAGCTCCTTTCCTTACAAGAGCTAATCGCAAGAGAAGATGGTCCAACGGCTTTAAGTATCGGTTGGCATATGGGAACGATGTATCAAGAGCGTACTGAAAATAATTGGTCAGAATATAGTCGTGAAACTATACTTCATGACGTTGTAAAGAAAGGTTTTCTTCTGAATACAGCGGCAACGGAGAAAGCTACAGGAAGTCCAACAAGAGGTGGGCAGTTTCAAACAACTGCGCAAAAAAAGAATCATCAATGGATACTAAATGGAGAAAAAACATTTTATACCTTAGTAGAAGAGCTAGATTACTATTTAATTCTCGCAACAATTGAAGAAGATGCTTCGACTGGTATGTTTCTCATTGAAAAGGGTGCTGCTGGAATTGAGATTGATCGAACATGGGACATGGTTTCAATGGGTTCGACAGGCAGTCACGATCTAATCTTAAAAAACGTAACGGTATCGGAGCAAGCATTGCTTAAAATTCAAGAAAAAAAAGGAAGCCCTCAAGCTTGGCTTTTACATATCCCGGCATGTTATCTTGGAATTGGCTATGCTGCGATTCAAGAAGCTTCACGTTATGCAAAAGAATACGCTCCAAATAGTTTAGGAAAACCAATTGCTACGATTCCAGCTGTTCGGCAAAAGCTTGGTGAAGCATACTTGCTTTATCAACAAAGTCATACATTATTATATGGCATTGCCAAGCAATGGGATGAAGGGTCAAACGAAGAGCGCGCTTCAATGCGGTTGCCACTAATGATGGCAAAACATGCAGTCGTTCAGAAGGCTATGAAAATGGTTGATTTAGCAATGAAAGTCGTTGGAGCGCACAGTTTATCTCATCAATCTCCTTTATCAAGGTATTATCGCAATGTTCGTGCCGGTTTGCATAATCCACCGATGGATGATCAAACTGTTGAGGTGGCTGCTGCATCGCTATTAAATGAGTAAATAAGTAAAGGAGTGTCCGCTATGTATGTAGTCCATTCTACGTTTAAAGCGCCAGATGAAAAAGCAGATGAAGTCATTCAAATCTATCAAAACCGATCAAAAAAGGTAGACCAAGCAGAAGGTTTTGTCTCATTCCGGCTCTTACAACACCATAAACGAGCAGGTGAATTAACGGTTGAGCTTCAATTTGAAACAAAAGAAACCTATCTGAACTGGGTAAGAAGCCAAGAGTTTAAAGAGATTCATGATTTGGAGAAAAAATACCCAGATCAAGAATTGGCTGGAATTGTACCGACTGTTCGACAATTCGAGGTGATTATTAGTGAATGAACCATTACCAGATTATTACGCACCGATTGTAAAAGCGATCGCGCAGTCGATCTACGAAGACTTTCCGAATTTAAACGAACGATATGGGGAAAAAGGTTGGAAGCACACATTAGAAGATAACGAACATCACTTTCGTCATCTTGAAGCTGCATATGCGATTAAAGATCAACAAGTTTTTATCGATTATGCCATTTGGCTTAATGGGATCTTGACGAAACACGGGATGACGACGTACTTATTAATTGATAACTTTGAACGGATTCCACCAGTTATTTATGGACAATTAGAAAAAGACAAAGAAGCAAGCTTTAATCAATATGTTGATGCGGCGATTGATGCACTCAAACAAACAGAAGAATATTCCAAAAGCGAACGGATCCCATTTCGCCCATAAAAAAAGCGGTTCTATCTAGACCGCTTTTTTTATTTGGATTAATACGTTAATTGTTTTTGTTCGAGTGCCCGTGCAAGGGTTGCGTGAATGGGGATATCAGAAAAAGAAATACCTAGCTGTACAGCTGTTTGGGCAATTTCTGGGCGTAAACCTGATAAAGAAGTTTGAACACCAATAAGACGTAGGCCTTTTATTAGTTGAAAGATTTGTTGGGCAACCATCGTGTCAATGATTGGAACACCTGATAAATCAATAAACAATGTGTCGATAAATTGCTCGGAACAATGTTGAAGCGTGTGATCAAACATCATTTTTGCACGGTGTGTATCAATTTCTCCAACGACTGGTAACAAGGCTGTGTGAGGAGCTAATTGAATAATTGGCGAGCTAAGTTCATTAATCATTTGCTTTTGAGCATTCAATGTGTAGTCAGCTTGTTTTTTATTCTGTTTTGAATAAGCTAAAATGACTTCATTTACACCTTGTACAATCATTTTGTTCCATTTTGTTAAATCAGTAATCGTTATTGAATCATCGTCAACGGACTCAACATAAGTCGAGATTTTATCTAAATATTGTTGTTGAGTTCGAAAAAATTCATTTATGATGTTGCTAAAAGGTGTGCTTATATGAGCACGATCATTTGCAATTGATTCAATCCATTCAGCAAAAACTTCGTCTTGTAGGCCATTTTTTTCAGGATTAAATAATTCGCAAAATAGAACGTGGAATGAATGATTTTGTTGTTTTAATTTTTCAATTTGGTCAGGGTTTGTACTACTATAGACCCCTTCTTGGGACTTGTCTAAGGACTTGTACCATTCTTCCGTAAGGTCCATTGTTTTTGATTTTAGAAACGTATAAAGTCCAATGTTTGACAAAGGTAAGCCTCCTAAAGATAAAAGAATGTATTCTAATCTCAATACCCATTTCATAAACATTCTAAACACAAAAATAAAAAACTTGCCGACTACCCAATGGATAGAATCGACAAGCGTCATAAAGTTTGTTAAAAAACCGTAAATGAAGGCTATAAGTAAAACGGTACGAAAGCAGCGATTCATTTATTTAGAACGACAAATGCTTTCATCACGGACAGAAGTGTCAGTACAGATTGCATGTGATTACACAAGCGCTAACCATGTTACATAAAAGGGGAAAAACGTTTAATCTCGGTTATGGGTTTGAAACATTTTTCTTAAAACCAGCGTGGTCTGCTAGTCGACTCAACTCCATAAACCACTGCTTGTCCTTAGTGAGCAGCGCTAGTTCTTGAAGTGCGCGAATGTCCGCTTCTTTTAATCTGGCTTTGCTCGTTTGCAAGTCATTTTCGTTAGCTAATAAAGGTTGTTTTCCATTTAATACACGTTGTTTCGTATAGAATTGATACATGGTTTTAATCGGCTCATTTGAAGAGTTAGACGCAATGACTTTGGCTTCACTAATCCATCCTAATATACTTGTTCGACCAGCTTTATAAATCACCCATTCTCCATTTCCGAACATTCGATCAACTCCTTTAAACCATCGTATTCAGCTGGTGAAGCGAATATGTATGCGAAAAGAAAAAAGCCGAGCGGTTTTTCTACTCGGCTGATACGATTTAAAGCCCACCTGCGCCAATTGTACAAATTTCTGAAAGTCTAAACGAACGGATTCCAGCATCGTTTGCCACAATGATTGAACCTGTTGCTGTGTTAAAGCCAAGGTACGTGCCGCTCACTGTTGTTGTTGTCGTCGTCGTTGTGAAGGTAAGCGCTGCGTCACCTGGTAATCCTAAAACAGTGTTTGCGATCGATACAAGGGATTGACAGCTCGCGTCTCTAGGAGTTGGGAAAGGGAAGAATGAACAGCGACGTGTACACTGGCAGCAACAATGATCTCTTTTTTCATCTTTCTTCTTATGGTCTTGTTGATAACAAGTCAACTAATCCACCACCTTTATTGTAGGATACTTTAACGTATTCATTGTCCAGATAATCAGGTTGGATGAATGAATGCGTAAAAACGCCTTTTTTCGGAAATTAATTTCATTTACCGTATTTTAATTAAGTGAAAATAAAGCAAAATAGGATAACGATTACAAAAAGCGGTTACAATGAAAAACAAGCGAAACCCTATGAATTACAGGCTTTAAATGTAGATTATTAAAAGATAAACTGGTATTATGAAAGACGACTAACCTTCGTATAAGGCTAGAAATTGAGAAGAGTTGTGAACGAGAAAGAGGGTATACTCATGAATGATAGAAAGCAGTCCGAGGCTGTTTTTGTAATATTTGGGTCAACTGGAGATCTTGCAAAACGAAAATTGTTTCCTTCACTTTACAATTTATATTTAAAAGGTTCTTTGACGGAAAACTTCGCGGTCATTGGATTGGGAAGAAGGACTTGGGACGATGAGAAGTTAAAAGCCGTCGTTCGTGAAGCGATAACAGAAGCAGGCCAACAAATGGACGGTGAAGAACAGATCGATTCATTTCTTGCTCATTTTTCTTATTTGTCATTTGATGTTACAAATAAGCATTCTTACGAAGAGTTAAAAGAAGAAATGGAAAGCAAGGAAAAGCGGTTTCATTTATCTGGAAACCGTGTGTTTTACATGGCCATGGCACCGGAATTTTTCGGACAAATCGCGCAGTCTATACATAGCCATGGTTTAAAAGAAACAAAGGGTTGGACGAGACTAGTTATTGAAAAACCATTCGGTACAGATCTTCAAACAGCAAAAGTGTTAAATAATGAAATTCGTGAAGCTTTTGCAGAAGATGAGATTTATCGAATTGATCATTATTTAGGAAAAGAAATGGTCCAAAATATTCAAGTCATTCGCTTTGCAAATGCGATGTTTGCCCCTTTATGGAATAATCGTCATATCTCCAACATCCAAGTAACTTCTAGCGAGAAACTAGGTGTTGAAGGGAGAGGTGGCTACTATGAAAAGTCAGGCGCTTTACGGGATATGGTACAAAATCATATTTTACAAATGGTTTCTTTACTTGCAATGGACGTCCCGTTGCAGCTAACAACTGATGAAATTCGTAGTGAAAAAATTAAAGTTTTACGCGCGCTCCGCTTAATCAATCAACAAAACGTCAACGATACTGTTGTTCGTGCTCAATATGATGAAGGCACGATTAATCGCACAGAGGTTCCTGGCTATATACAAGAAGAAAATGTAGATTCAAATTCGAATACAGAAACCTATGTTGCAGCAAAACTAATGATTGATAATCATGTTTGGGCAGGTGTTCCATTTTATATTCGTACAGGAAAGCGTATGGCGGTGAAATCAACGAAAGTCGTGGTAGAGTTTAAAGAGATGCCGTTAAACCTTTATGCGAAAGAGCATAAGGCGACCGGTCCTAACCTTCTTATTATCCACATTCAACCGGACGAGGGCATTACGATCGTGTTAAACGGGAAAAAGATTGGATCTGCGGACACTACACCTGTACATTTGGAATATCGTCATGACAGTGAAGACCGAATTAATACGCCTGAAGCATATGAACGCTTATTATACGATTGCATTATAGGGGATGCGACTAATTTCGCGCATTGGGACGAAGTTAGTCTATCTTGGTCATTGGTTGATGCGATTTCAAACGCATGGAAAGAAACAGACCAAAAACCGTTAACGTACAAAGCGGGAACAATGGGACCAAAAGAAGCGGACAAACTGCTCGCGATAGATGGTCACTCTTGGTGGCCTGTTGAACATATGTAAAAAACAACTTTGCATCCCGATGCAAACAGAAAAAAGAGTCATCCTTTTAGGACGACTCTTTTTTTGTATCATACCCAGTTGGTATGAAAAATGCCTTCTTTATCTAGACGTTTGTACGTATGAGCGCCAAAATAATCACGCTGTGCTTGCAAGAGGTTTGCAGGTAACCGTTCGCTACGATAGCTATCGTAATACGAGATGGCACTTGAGAAACTAGGAACAGGCACGCCGTGTTCAACTGCTAGTGACACAATCTTTCGCAATGATTGTTGATAAGATGAAGCGATGTTTTCGAAATAAGGATCAAGCAGTAAGTTTTTTAAGTCTGGATTTTGTGCAAAAGCATCGGTTATTTTATGAAGGAACGCGGCACGAATAATACAGCCACCACGGAAAATACGCGCGACTTCTCCGTATTGTATCGACCAATTTTGTTCGTCCGACATCGCTTTTAATTGAGCGAATCCTTGTGCATAAGATAATACTTTGCTGAAAAAGAGGGCTTTGCGAATTTCTTCAATAAGCGCTTCTTTATTTTCAGACAAAGAAGCTGGTTTCGGTCCAGTTAACACTTTACTTGCTTCGATTCTTTCGTCTTTTATCGCCGATAAAAAGCGCGCAAATACAGACTCTGTAATAATGGAAAGAGGGACACCTAAGTCAAGCGAACTTTTGCTTGTCCATTTCCCGGTTCCTTTTTGTCCAGCAGAATCAAGAATGACGTCTACTAATGCTTGTCCAGTTTCTTCATCTTGTTTCGTGAAAATATCTGCGGTAATCTCGATTAAATAACTATCAAGTTCTCCATCATTCCACTCTTTGAACGTATGATGAAGCTCTTCGTTGTTAAGGCCGACGATTTCTTTTAACAATGCATAGGATTCAGAAATAAGCTGCATGTCGCCATATTCAATCCCGTTATGCACCATTTTCACATAGTGACCAGCACCATCAGGTCCAATATAAGTGGTACAAGGTTCACCATTTACTTTTGCTGATATATCTTCAAATAAAGGGCGAACAAGCTCGTACGCTTCTTTTTGCCCACCAGGCATAATCGATGGGCCTTTGAGAGCGCCTTCTTCGCCGCCAGATACACCTGCACCGATAAAGTGAACACCATGCGCCTCTACGTGAGCGGAACGACGGATCGTATCGGTATAGTACGTATTGCCACCGTCAATTAGTATATCTTTCTCGTCAAGAAGAGGAAGTAGTGAATCGATTACAGAATCGGTTACTTCTCCAGCTTGAACCATTAACATAATTTTTCTTGGTGTCTCTAGTGAATCGATGAGTTCCTGTAAAGAGTACGTACCCACTAAGTTTTTATTTTCTTCAAGAGCAATAATTTGTTTCACTCGCTCTTCAGAGACATCATATAAAGACACGCTATATCCTTTACTTTCAAAGTTAAGGGCTAAACTTCTCCCCATAACCCCAACACCAATAATTCCGATATTCTGCTTCGTCATTGCGTACGTCCTTTCTCTATTGCTTACAAGCATCAAGCATCTTTTTCTTTATAAAAAAGAATACTCGAACATTCGCTATGAACATACCATATGAAAGCGATTTCGAGCAAGCTGAGAATTGTAAGTTGCCTATTTTATAGCTTTGATGAGAATATGCCCAATTTTATCTTTGTAGTGTGCCATCAATGTTTGGTGTTGATGCATCTTTTCGTAGTAGGAGGGGGCGATAGTAGAAGAAGGCTGCATGTCATTTCCTTTATCGGTTTCGTCTTGTTGTAATGTTGCCGCTGTAAACGTCTCCATGACAACAATTTGACGAAATCCTGCATTCGCCAGTTCTTGTTGCCATTCCTTCGCATGAAGAAGCTGTGAAAATCCATATTCGGCTTTAAGGGTCTCTTGTTCATTCATCGATAAGGGTGAAAAACAGACAAATTCGTTCAAATAAATGCTGCCGCTCTGTTTTAAAACCCGATGAAGTTCGCTTAAGCCTTCTTGAATGGAAGCAAAGCTTAAAACCGATTCAGATAATGCATAATCCGTGGTTGAATCGTCTAAAGGAATAGCTTCAATGAAAGCTTTTCGCAGATCAACAGAAAGAAATTGCGACTCAAAACGCTGTTGGGCTTTTTTATACATAAGGGGATGTGGTTCTAACGCCGTCACCTGACAATCATATAATTGTTTAATATAAGCGGCGGTTTGTCCAGTACCGCAGCCACAATCTAAAACAATGGAATGTTCATCAAGTTCCATATCCATAATGATCTCTGTAGACTTTTTGAATCCTCCTGGGTGTGCACTTCCAATTCCAAATGTGGCGAGCATATCCGTATATTTTTCCATATAAACCACCTTCCCATTTTCTCCATCGTATGAATGTGTTGAGGTTATGTGCCTATTATTCCTGTCTGAATGTTACGGTTTGATTACAAAAAGATTAAATAGATTGTAATTAGTATTATCCTAGGACAACAACGAGTAGGTATGAAACAGATTACGAGAAGGAGGCGCTTTTGTTTATATGATGTTCGTAAAGAATGGTTGCCACCAAAATAAAAGATTTTGTGGGACTGACGCAAATAACGTTATTAAGGAGAGGGTAAATATGAAATATATGATTGGTTTTGTTGCAACGTTGCTTTTAGGAGTCTTATTTTTCTTACCAACTCATACATATGCGCAAGCAGCTACTAGTATTGAAGTGAATGAAGAGAGTGAAAGAGTAGAGTGGCTCCAAGAACAATTAGTGGACCAAGGCTTTTTAGAAGAAGAGAAGCGAACGTCAGTTTTTGATGAAGATACCGTTGATGCGGTGGCTGCTTATCAAAAAGATCACGGCTTAAGTGTTGATGGTATTCCGGGTAAGCAAACATTAGGTGCGTTAGAAGTGTTAAAAGAAGGTACTGAAGGTCCTCTTGTAAAAGCGCTACAAGAACGATTGTATGAACTAAAATATTATCAAGATTCTGTTGACGGGCACTATGGTCAAACGACGAAGCAAGCAGTAACGGCTTTCCAACAAGCCAATCAACTTCTCGTCGATGGGATAGCTGGCCCAGAAACCCACGCACATCTATACTACAATCATAATAAAGTGGCACACGTTGTGACAGATGTGAAACCACAGGAACAACAGCCAAAAAGTGAACCGAGTACAGAAGAAGAGGTTGTTGCTCATGCCGCACCAAAAGTAGAAGAACCAAAGGCTACGGAAAAGGCGGAAGAAGCTACGAATGATGCAGAGGAGCAGCAACAGGAACAGCAACAAACGACTGAAGAAAGTGTTACAGAAGAAGCAACAACAGAGGAAGAAGTAGCTTCAACAACAACTGAACCTTCTGGTCAAACGATGACAATGGAAGCAACGGCGTATACAGCGTATTGTAACGGTTGTTCAGGTGTCACTAGAACCGGGATTGATTTACGAGCAAACCCCAATCAAAAAGTAGTGGCAGTAGATCCAAATGTCATTCCGTTAGGTAGTCGAGTGTATGTTGAAGGCTATGGAGAAGCAATTGCAGGCGATACAGGTGGCGCAATTAAAGGGCATAAAATCGATTTATTTGTGCAAACAAAGGATGAAGCGTATTCGTTTGGACGTCAACAAGTTCAAGTTACCGTATTAGATTAAAACGAAAAAGCTGGAACAATCGGTAGTCCGATTGTCTCAGCTTTTTTTTGCGTCTTGTTTAGCTGGTTCGATGTGAACGGTTGTATGCGGAATATCATGTTCATCATAGAGTGCTTGTTCAATGAAGTCGGCAATGTCGTGGCTTTGTTTGACTGTCATCGAAGGTTGCACGGCAATGGTCACATCCGCGTAAACGGTAGAACCGACTTGCCTTGCTTTTAATGCAAGAACATCTTCAATGCCCTCGATTGCTAAAACCGTGGATTTGAACGGACTTAATGCCTCATCATTAAACCCATCGGTTAACGAATGACTCGCATCTTTGAAAATAGACCACGCTGTATAACAAATGATTAGACCGATAATAAAAGCGGTTAGGGAATCAATCCATCCTAAGTGAAAATGAGAGCCGATGATCCCTATGACTACACCGACACTCACAAGGGCATCATTTTTATTATCTTGTGAAGCGGCCATTAAAGCTTGGCTATTAATTTTTTTAGCTAGTTTGCGGTTGTAACGATAGACGAGCAACATCACAACTGCGCTAAAGCCAGCAACCCATGCAGTAATTAAACTAGGAGCTTCAACAGTTTCACGATTAAATAAGCTGGTGCCTGCATTAATTAAAACTTGTATCCCAATTACCGCCATAATGAACGACGCTAATAACGCTGCGATATGCTCCGCTCTAAAGTGACCGTAAGGGTGATCATCATCAGGTGGTTTTTGAGAAATTCGTAACCCTACGAGCACCGCTACAGAAACGATAATGTCTGCTGCGTTGTTGTAGCCGTCTGCAATTAACGCTTGTGATAGAAAAATATAGCCGATGACTAATTTTAAACTAGCTAAAAAAAGATACGTGCCGATGCTTAACCAAGCGCCAGTTTCACCTTTTCTTAGTTCTTCGTATCGTCTCATCTCTTTTCCTTTCTCTCATCGATCAAGTTCATTCATATACCTAATTTTTAAACTGTTTGAAAATATAAATTCATGTTATAGTAATAAGAATAAATTTTATCATTTCAAGAGATTCATGGATGGCGAACAATTATAAGCCGGAAGAATTCATTTTTCGTTCGGTTATAAGTCAATTGATCGCTATTTTTCGTAAATGATAAAGAGTATATTTTTTAGTATGGACAAAACGTACACATTTTATTAGGAGTTAGAAAGGAAGCTTTTTATGACAGAACATACGCTAGAAATTATGAAATGTACACACGAAAAGCAGAAACCTAATGACGATTCACTTGTATTTGGAACGGTCTTCACCGATCACATGTTTATCATGGATTACTCCGAAGATAAAGGCTGGTACAGTCCACGAATTATTCCTTATCAACCTTTAACATTAGATCCTGCTGCAATGGTTTTTCATTATGGTCAAACGGTATTTGAAGGGTTAAAAGCGTATCGCTCAAAAAAAGATGATGCGATTCATTTGTTTCGACCAGATATGAACATTAAGCGATTAAATCGTTCGAGCGAGCGATTAAACATCCCGGCGATTGATGAGGATCAAGTGTTAACGTACTTAAAAGAACTGTTAACGATTGATAAAAAATGGATTCCAAAAAAAGACGGCACTTCTCTCTATATTCGCCCTTTTATTATTTCAACAGAAACTAATTTAAGTGTTGCGCCGTCACAGTCATACAAATTAATGATTATTTTATCGCCAGTTGGTGCCTATTACAAAGAAGGTATGGCACCTGTTAGTATACTAGTTGAAGAACGTTATACACGTGCAGCGCCAGGCGGAACTGGTACGGCGAAAACGGCTGGTAACTATTGTTCGGCTTACAAAGCACAAGCTCGAGCGACAGCGAAAGAAAAGGCACAAGTTCTATGGCTTGATGCAAGTGAAAAGAAGTATATTGAAGAAGTAGGAAGTATGAATGTATTCTTTAAAGTGAACGGTGAAGTTGTTACGCCGAAATTAAATGACAGTATTTTACCAGGGGTTACACGGGATAGCGTGATTCAAGTACTCAAAGAATGGGAAATTCCGGTTCAAGAAAAACAGCTGTCGATTGAAGAGATTTATCAAGCATCGCGAGACGGCATCTTGGAAGAGGCGTTTGGAACAGGGACCGCTGCGGTCATTTCACCAGTTGGACAATTGGAATGGAATGAAGAAACCATTGTTATAAATGAAAATAAGACAGGCCCATTAGCACAACGACTTTACGATTATTTAACGAAGCTTTATGTGGGAGAAGAAGAAGATCGTCTTGGCTGGATTGTTAAGATTGAGCAAGATTAATCGTTATTAACGGAGGAATGAATGATAAAAGCAGTTTTCTTTGATTTAGATGATACGTTACTTTGGGATAAAAAAAGCATCGCGCTTGCATTTCGGCAGACGTGTCTTCATGCATCTATTGAAAAAAACGTTGACCCAAATCAGTTAGAATCGTTTGTACGCCATGAAGCAAGAACGTTATATCAAGGTTACGACACTTACCCGTTTACAGTGAATATTGGCATTAATCCTTTTGAAGGGTTATGGGGAGAATTTCGTGACGATGGAGAAGACTTCGCCGCATTACGAGAAGTTGCTCCACACTACCAAAGAGAAGCGTGGTACGGGGGATTACAAAAGCTTGGTGTTCAGGATGAGGCTTTTGCGTTGGAACTTGCACATCTTTTTCCGATTGAAAGACGAAAACACCCAGTTGTTTATGAGGACACTTTTTCAACTTTAAATGCATTAAAAGATAACGTACAGCTTGTTTTAATCACGAATGGCTCACCAGATTTACAAAACACAAAATTAGAACTGACGCCAGAGCTTGTTCCTTACTTTGATCACATTTTAATTTCTGGTGCTTTTGGGCAAGGGAAACCAAAGGTACGTATGTTTGAAGAAGCCCTTGCTCGTTTGGAGATTGCTCCTAATGAAACGTTAATGGTCGGAGATAATCTACATACGGATATATTGGGTGCGAACGCAAGCAACATACCATCTGTTTGGTTAAACCGAGACCAATTGCTGAACAATACCGACAGTAAGCCGACTTTTGAGATCCATTCACTGCATGATTTATTAGAATTAGAAAATTTAAAACAATCACTTGCGAATCAATAGAGAGTATGATCTAATTAATTTGTACGATAAAATTTAATAGCCACTAGGGGTGCAAAAAGCTGAGAGAGGACTTGTCCTTAACCCTTTACCTGATCTAGATAATGCTAGCGAAGGGAAGTGCGATATGTAAGTTGTAGGGATGTGTAATACACAACCGGTTTATTTACATACGTCGTTCCATCGTTTAGATGGAGCGTTTTTTTGGTTTTCTTGGTGGTGGGATGGAGAGAAAATGGTGAAAAGAAAAAAATTAACGTTGGTGGATATTTTAGTTACGGTCATGATTGCAACCGTATTTGCTGTAGTGTATCGCTTATGGAGTCCTATTAGTGATTTAGTTGGCGTCTTTGGATTACAGCTTGAACAACTTATTTATGGAATGTGGTTTATTGCAGGAACGCTTGCCGCATTGATTATTCGAAAACCGTTCATTGCACTTATTGCGGAAACGGCAGCGGCATCAGGAGAATTCATTGCAGGATCTCCCTACGGAGGTATTTTACTTATTTACGGGATTGCTCAAGGGATTGGAATGGAGTGCGCGTTCGCTTTATTTAGATATAAAGTATTTACAATTTGGACCGCGATGTTAGGTGGAGTTTTTGCAAGCTTTGCTTCTCTCGGTTTAGATTTTCTATATGCAAATATCGGCCAGCTTTCTGCGTGGGTCTTAACGCTACGAATTGTTTTTCGGACAGTGGGAGCGATCTTAATTACAGGCGTATTGGCAGCGAAACTTGTGCAAGCTTTGCAAAAAACAGGTGTGCTGAGTGACATTCAACCAAACGAACATAACGGAAAACCATATTCATGAGTCAATCATACAGCATTCAGTTTCGTAACTTAACAGTTCAAAGCAGCAGTACAAGTCGTACAATTTTAGAGCGTGTATCGTTGGCAGTAAAACCGGGGGAGAACGTGTTAATTCTAGGTCCAAGCGGAGCAGGGAAATCCACGCTAATGCAAGTAATTGCAGGTTTGAGTGATTCTTTAAACGGATTAAATATTGAGGTGGACAATCTAAAACTTCCATCATGTAGTTACGTCTTTCAAGATCCTGATTCGCAGTTTTGTATGCCTTATATGGATGAGGAGCTTGGATTTATGCTGGAAAATCAGTCTGTGCCAACATCAGAGATGCGTCCTATTATCAAACGCATATTGCGCAAAGTTGGTTTACCAGATCAACAACCACATACAGCTATTCAAACGCTCTCAATGGGGATGAAGCAGCGGTTAGCCCTTGCATCTGCTATGATTCAAAATGAAGAATGCATGATTTTAGACGAACCTTCTGCTTTATTAGATCCACATGGAGCAGAGAAGCTTTGGGAAGAAATTGCTAAGCAAACAAAAGGTAAAACGGTCATCGCTGTTGAACATCGACTGACGGAAGCCTTGCCTCACATGGATAGAATCTTATTACTAAATCAAAATGGACAACTTATAGCAGATACGAAGCCATCATCTTTTTTTCAGCACTATCGAAACGAAATTAAGGCAACAGGAATTTGGTATCCGAGTGCTTGGCGTGAGTATACTCAACAGAATCCCTTATTGACGTCCTTACCGAACAAAGAAAAAACGATGCTGACCCTGACAAACTGGACGCTACTTCGGAAAAAGAAAAGCTTGGTTGCCATTAAACAAGCGAAGGTTTATCAAAAAGATTGGATTTGTATAACAGGTGTGAATGGTGCAGGGAAGTCATCATTTCTCTACGGTTTAATGAATTTACTGACACATATTGGGCAATATGACATAAACGGTCACGCTGTTGCAAACAAAGAAGACGTGACGGATCGAATGAATTTTGTCTTTCAAAACCCTGAATATCAATTTGTCACAACTTCGGTTGAGCAAGAGCTTGTTTATTCGGCAACAACCGATGCGCAAGAAGAGGCAGTGGCATCCATACTTTACCAATTCGGTCTCGCAGAACACCGTCAAATGCATCCTTATCGATTGTCGGTTGGGCAAAAAAGACGGCTAAGTGTAGCGACAGCTTTTGTAAATCAAAAAGCGTTTCTTTTGTTAGATGAACCGACATTTGGACAAGATGCTAGCCAAACCTTTGCTGTCCTTAATGAAATGGAACGCTTTCGCCAAGCGGGAGGAACCATTCTTATGGTTACCCATGATGAAACGTTAGTCGAGCATTTTGCTACGCAACAGTGGGTCATTGAAAAAGGTCAGCTCGTTTGCAGGGAGAGGAGGCAAGAACGTGGCTTACTCGGTTAATGGAACATTTCTAATGAAAATGAATCCTACTGTCAAACTTTTATGCTTACTCGCCATCTTTGGGCTCATTGTATTTATTCATAATCCAAATGTTCTTTTGTTCATGCTTGCAAGTTTTCTTATTCTGACGGTGTTCTGTTCGGGCCACCCTAAAGGATATGTTAGTCTGTACATCGCCTCATTTTTATTCTTATTTGTCTCAGCGTCCACGACAATGATTTTTTTCGGTCAAGGGGAGACAACGTGGTTCCAATGGGGACTTGTTCATATTACAGAAGAAAGTTTTTATACAGGTATCCATCTTGGCTTACGGGCAACATTATTTGCGACTCTTGGCTTATTGTTTCTTTTAACGACAAAGCCTGTTCATTTATTTTATTCATTAATGCAACAGTTACATATGCCTCCAGCTTATGCGTATGCTTTTTTAGCAGCTGTACGAATGCTGCCAATTATGGTAGAAGACTATCAAACGTTACGTTATGCATATCGTATTCGAGGGCAGGGTAGAAATCAAAAAGGAAACCGACTTTATCGGGCGTTTTCATTTTATGTCATTCCTCTTTTAACACAAGCGATTCGGCGCGCACAACGTTTAGCGATTGCAATGGAGGTGAAACAGTTTCAAGAGCATGGACAGAAAAGAACGTATTTTTATACAATGCGTTGTCGACGACTTGATGGACAATTTGTGTTTCTATTAGTAGGATTAATAGTGATCGCTTATTCATTAGGACATTTGTTTCCGGTCTTTCCAACATCGGATATTCGCTTGAGTTAGAAGGAAAGAGGTGAACCATGGAAAGTAAAAGAATGGACCAATCGTTTTATGAACAACCGACGTTGGCACTAGCAAAAGCACTTGTTGGTAAGTTGTTAGTTCATACGTTGAACGGGAATAAACTGGTTGCCCGTATTACGGAAACCGAGGCATATTTAGGCGTGTTGGATCGGGCTTGTCATAGCTACGGGAGAAAGCGGACGAAACGGACTGAAATCTTATATGGTGAGGCGGGTCACGTGTACACGTATACGATGCATACCCATTGCTTGCTTAATATTGTTTCGGAAGGTATTGATCAACCAGAAGCGGTTTTAATCCGCGGTGTTGAACCGATATATGGGGTTGAGGCGATGGAAGAATTGCGCGGGAAATTTGCAGGAGATAAACAGTTTTCGAATGGACCAGGTAAATTGACAAAAGCGATGGGAATCCCGATGGCCGCATATGGTCAAAGTTTGCTGACTGGTCCTCTTTATATTGCAGATGATGGACAATCGACTTCGACAGTGATCGCAACGAAGCGAGTTGGCATTGACAATACAGGTCAAGCAAAGCACTTTCCATTTCGATTTATTCAAGCAACATAATAAGTAGGCACAGGTGAGCTAGAGCGACACCTGTGCCTGTTAACGTTTGAGGATGAAAATCGCTTTTTGTTAAATGGTTGTCCGAAGCTCCCACAGCTCTGGGAAAAAATAATCATCTAATACAGATTTTAAGTAGTGAACCCCAGCTGAGCCACCAGTTCCGGATTTCATTCCAATAATTCGTTCAACGGTTTTAAGGTGACGAAACCGCCATTGCTGGTGCCAGTCTTCTAAATCAACAAGTTTTTCTGCTAGTTGGTAAAGGTTCCAATAACGGTTGGAATCTTGATAAACCGTCTGCCACGCTTCTCTTACAGTTGTAGTCGAGCGATGGCTTTTTGTTACATCTCGTTGTAAAACGCTTTCATCTGTAAACAATCCAGCACGTGCAAGCGCGTGAATGGCCTCATCATATAAGGTCGGTTTATGATAGTCGGCTTCGATTTCAGCTAATAGTGAAGGGTCTTTCTCATAAATTTTTAAAATATGTGCTGATTTTTTTCCTAAAAGAAATTCTAGTTGCCGATGCTGGTATGATTGAAAACCAGACGCTTGACCTAATGAATCACGGAATTCTACATATTCACTAGGTGTTAACGTCGCTAGCACATCCCAAGCTTGTATAATCTGAGCTTGGGTTTTCGATACGCGAGCGAGCTGCTTAAAAGCAGGTTGAAACTGATCATGTTGCAAAGAAACAATCGCACCACGAATCTCGTGAAGCATTAATTTCATCCAAAGCTCACTGACTTGGTGAATAATAATAAATAACATTTCATCGTGGTGGTCAGATAATCGCTTTTGACTAGTTAAAAGAGGTTCCAGTTGTAAGTAGTCGCTATACGTCATTTTATCTTTAAAATTTGTATAAACCGATTCATCTTGTTTTGACATTATGAGTAAACCTCCAATGGTTTGATGACTGCGCGAACGGGACTGCCGTCTCCACCCTTAACTCGAAGGGGTAAGGCAATAAATTCATATAAACCAGGTTGAACATGATCAAGCAAAACGTTTTCAATGATGAAAATACCGGCTCGATCAAGGCTATGGTGACCATTTAATTCTTTGCTCGTCATTGGATCGACGCTTGGCACGTCCACGGCTAACAACTTAACACCGACCTCATGTAAGTAGCGCGCACCATCTTCTGTTACATAGGGGTAAACGTCCGGAAATGTTGAATGATTTGTCTTGTTTTTTGTTTTAATTAACAAACGTTCAACCCCAGTTAGTTGATAGTTTTCGAGTAAGGATCGATTAATCGTTTCAGTACCGATTGCTGAAATCACGGTTGCTTGTCCAATAAATCGATCCAAGGGCAACTCATCAATTTTTGCGCCGTCTTCTCGATAATGAAACGGAGCATCAGCGTGTGTGCCTGTGTGAGTACTTGTTGTTAG
Source organism: Shouchella sp. JSM 1781072 (assembly GCF_041949915.1). Taxonomy (NCBI): domain Bacteria; kingdom Bacillati; phylum Bacillota; class Bacilli; order Caryophanales; family Bacillaceae; genus Shouchella; species Shouchella sp. JSM 1781072. The sequence goes on along the minus strand of NZ_JBHFQE010000001.1, from coordinate 1,353,102 downwards.
TTCACCGATATTAACGGAGCCTGTCTCAGACATCGGAGCTGATAACTTATAGGAGAAGGGGGTATCTCCAGGCCAATGGGCAATGCTGTTATGCAACGGCATAGTGATGTCAATCCAGCTCATTACGCAATCACTCCTCGTTTGTTTTCATATTGAAGATAGGTTTTATTTTTCATACAATCTGCCAAAACTTGTACGCATTGGTGCACGTCAGTAAATGAATTGTATAAGGCAACAGGTGCAATGCGAATGCCGTTTGGACTTCGAAAATCGGGAATCACGCCATGATCCTTAAGCGCTTTGCAAATACGTGCTGCTTCCGGATGTTCTAATAAAAGGTGGCCGCCGCGCTGTTCATCTTCGTAAGGTGTACAAACCTTAAATGCTTGAGTCTCTGGTAAATGTTCAATAAGGTCACGCAAATAAGTTGTTAGCTGTAATGATTTTTTTCGTACAGCATCCATTCCGACATCTGCGAATAAGTCTAATGATCCAATTAACGGAGCCATTGACAACAAGTGAGGCGTCCCTAATTGATACGCACCAGCATGTGAACTTTTTGAAAATGTGGAACTCATGTCGAATTGCTTTTGTTTATCTGAGCCAAACCAACCTCTTAAACCAGGTAATCGCTCGTGATGCTTACTATGAACAAATAACCCGCCGACACTTCCAGGGCCGCCATTTAAATGTTTGTAAGTGCACCAGAAAGCAAAATCCACATTCCAATCGTGAAGTTGATGCGGGACAGACCCGATCGAGTGACATAGGTCAAAGCCAACGAGAATGCCTTTTTCATGAGCAGCTTTTGTTAGTTTTTCGATATTTAGTAACTGGCCACTTCGGTAAAGAACACTCGATAAAATGACGACAGCAACGTCATCTGTTAACGCAGCTAAAATATCCTCTTCATCTAAGCGATGGCCATTTTTACTTTCAATAAGGCGCAAGCCATTTTCATGAGAAATAGCGTGAAGGTCCAAGTGAGACTGAATAGCATATAGGTCCGTTGGGAAGCTTAATTCTTCACTAAGTATCGCAAAACGTTTTGATGAAGGTTGATAGAAAGTAGCAAGCAATTGGTGCAAATTTGTCGTTGTTGAACCTGTAACAATGACTTCATCAGCTGACGCACCAACTAATGGCGCCATCTTCTCGCTTAATGTCTCTGACAATGTAAACCATGGATACGTGCCGTCTGTCCAGCCGTCAATGCCATGTATCTTCCAATCTTCTACCATTTGCAAAACGGCTTGTTCAGCTGGTTTACTTAACAAGCCAAGTGAATTCCCGTCTAAATAGATAACATCTTTATGTAAATAAAAAGCGGAACGGAGGGATGCTATCGGATCATTCTCGTCTAGTTGAGACGCATAGCTTACAGATGTGTCCAACAAATCACTTCCTAACTTCAAATTTGTCATTCTTCTTAAAAGTATCAAAATCCTTTTGAATTGAACAGGGGTTAGTGAAGAAAAGATTAGTAATTAGGTCGCATTATAGCAAATAAAAACGCGCCAACGGAAGAGATCCGTATGACGCGTTTTTCGTTGTGAATAGCGTGAGTGTTTAAGCGAGTACAGGTTGTACGTGAAGCTGACCATCTTCCATTGTCACATCAATATGAGCAATCGCGTCATGGTCGATTAGAAGTTCTGTAATATCATCTTCAATCGTGTCTTGAATCACACGGCGAAGTGGACGAGCGCCAAAGGTAGGGTGATAGCCTTTTTTCGCTAATTCACGTTTCGCTTCTTCACTGACTTGAATGGTCATATTTAAGTCAGTCAGACGTCCGCGTAGATCATCAAGCATCACATCAACAATCTCAATTAAGTTGTCTTCTGTCAGCTGATTAAATTCAATTAACGCATCGAATCGGTTTAAAAACTCAGGCTTAAAATAGTCATTTAAGCTTTCAAGTATGCCAATCGTCTTGCTTTGTTCTGCGCTAAATCCAAGAGAACGAGAGGTTGTGCCAACACCAGCGTTTGAAGTCATAATAACCATCGTATCTTTGAAGGAAACGACGCGACCTTGACTATCGGTTAAGCGACCATCCTCCATAATTTGAAGGAACATATGCTGCACGTCTGGATGAGCTTTTTCAATTTCGTCCATTAGAATGATGCTGTAAGGATTGCGACGCACTTGCTCAGTTAATTGACCGCCTTCCTCATGTCCAACATATCCTGGTGGTGAACCAATTAATTTCGAAACAGCGTGTTTCTCCATAAATTCACTCATATCTAGACGAATCATGTTTTCTTTATTGCCATACACTTCTTCAGCAAGCTGCTTCGTTAATTCCGTTTTCCCAACGCCAGTAGGACCAACAAAGAGGAAACTAATTGGGCGATTACCTTGCTTCAACCCAGCTCGACTACGTTTAACCGCTTTGGCTGTTTTGGAAACCGCATCTTCTTGTCCAATTACTTTGCTTGCGAGACGACTATTTAAATCACGCATTTTTTGCTGTTCGTCTTTTTGCAGCTTTTGGACGGGAATGCCGGTTTGTTTTTCAATGAGTGCCTGAATGTCTTCAATTGTGACCCGAATAGGTGAGAAGCTTGATTCCGTTTCTTTTAATTTTTCACGTAATGTGTTTTCTTCATCTCGCAATTTCGCTGCTTCTTCATATTGTTCGTTTTTAGTAGCTGAATGTTTACGAGACTGAATATCTTGTAATCGTTTTTCAATTGATGTTTTATCTTCATGTTCAATGGTTAACGATAAGCGTGAACCAACTTCATCAAGAAGGTCAATCGCTTTATCAGGAAGAAATCGATCTTGGATATAGCGGTTCGAAAGAGTAACCGTTGCACGTAACACATCGTCTGTATAGTGCACACCATGGTACCCTTCGTATACGGCTTTTAAGCCTTTTAAGATTTCATACGCTTGTTCTTCTGTCGGTTCTTTTACTGTGACCGGTTGGAAACGACGTTCGAGCGCTGCATCTTTTTCAATTTTACGGTATTCACTTAGTGTGGTTGCACCGATTAACTGCATGTTGCCTCGAGCTAAAGCAGGCTTAAGGATATTGCTTGCATCCATGTTGCCTTCACCAGATGCACCTGCGCCAACAAGCATATGCAGTTCATCAATAAAGAGAAGAACGTCTTCACGTTGCGACACTTCATCAATTAGTTGCTGCATCCGCTCTTCAAACTGTCCTCGGTAGCTAGTACCTGCTACGAGTGAAGCGAAATCAAGAGAGTAGATCTGTTTTCCTAACAGTTTTGATGGTGCGTTTCCTTGTGCAATGCGTAAAGCTAAGCCTTCCGCGATCGCTGTTTTCCCGACACCAGCTTCACCAATAAGAACAGGGTTGTTTTTGGTACGACGACTAAGCACCTGAATGACTCGTTCTACTTCTTGGTCTCTTCCGATAACAGGGTCAATATCGCCGTTCTGCGCATCGTGAGATAGGTTATGACCAAATTGATTTAAAAAGCGATCTTCATCATGATCCTGTTCTTTTGTTTGTGTATAGTGTGGCTGATCATCTTGCTGGCCACCCATAAAGGATCCGAATAATGATTGTGATGGGGCAGCTTTACCGTTTGTTTGTCTGAGCTCTTGAAAACAAGATTCACATAACATCACGTGTTTTTTATGCTGATTGACAACAACGTTTAACGATACTGCTGCATCATTTGTTTGACAGTGTTGACATTTCATCGTAAGTACCCCCAATAAATTTATTTTAATTTTGACTTTGACTATATTTGACCAATAAAGAATTAGGAAACAGCTAAACATCATTTGTATAGCTGTTGTATTTCATTACAGTATAGCTGATCAAGTTTGCTTTTTCAACAAATCGTGACTTTTAAGGTCAAAGTTGATCAGTAACTATACTGTACCATTCGACAAAGTGATTGTCAACAATTGATCAGAAATAGTCAGAGAACCAAGGCTGATTATCTGGAATTAACTGCTCTAAATAACGAATGGTGTCTTCGTTTGCGTCAATCCGCCCAATTTCTTTTAAATCTTTTGCACGCTTGTAGTTTAATAAAAGCGTAACAAGCGTTTGAATATCCATCGTTGCGTCAACATGAGTGTTGTTCTTATTGCGTTCCACTTTTTGACCATTTTCAAACGTAATCGTAAAAATATCTTGATTCCACTCTAGCATCGGGTCGTAAATATGCAGCGTAAGCGGATGAGTTGTTTGAGGATTAAAAGGAAATGCACGGAGAAATTCTTCTACGTCGACAATTCGTGCCATATAGTAAGGTGAGATCTTTTCTTCAATTTCACCATCTTCGAGAAAGAAAGAGAGTGGTTCGTTTTCGAAAATCTTTCCTTTTACATAATAAACCATTGAAAAGTGTGCGCCAATGAAGTTCCATAATCCTCGACGCGCTTCCTCGTTATTGAAAATCATTTCTTTTACATAAAACGTCTCATTCTCCACTTTATAATACATATAGCCAGTTGGCTTTTCTTGTTCGTCGTAATAAACGCAGGCGATAAGATCGTCCCGTTCCCATTTAAAATGCTCATCCCAGGCAAGTTCATTTCGAATCATAGCGCCGTTTTCTTTTTTTGAAAAACAGTCGTATGCACTGCGAATGTCTTTATCATCAAACGCGACCCGTTCAATTCTGCCAGGTACGTCATAAGGTTTCGGGATTTGAGTATCACGAACGGTATAGGTGATGACATCTGAAATAATTTCCCAGCCTTTTTTTCGATAGTAGGGAATAGAGTAAGGGAAAAGGTAAGAAATCGTCTGACCTCTTTCTTTCATCATCGTTAAACTTTGTTTCATTAGATCATTCATAAGGCCAAGACCGGCGTATTCTGGATAGGTTCCCACTCCTGTAACGCCACCCATTTTGTAGGCACGCCCATGTATATTAACGGAAAAGGGGTACACGACCATTTGCGAAATTAATTTGTTTTTAGAAAACCATCCAAGGATGGAACTTTGTTCAAAAATTGGTTTTTTCCATCGTGCCATTTGCGATTCGCCGATTTGAGAAACATCTTGGTTTGTTACTTGGAAAACATAATTAAGTAAATCCAAAGAATCTTGCGAGTGCTCCTTTGTAACAAATCGTAGTTCTAAGTCATCTTTTCGCTTCTGACTCATTTGTTTTCAACCTCTTTCATTATAAATGACTGATTATCATTCATTTTAGTAAATCATTTAGTAACAGTCAAATCGTTTAATTTGAAACGATCCTTTTTAGTGGATAAACTATATGTAGCACGAAAGGTGGAATCTACATGACACAACAAGTAAACGTATCAGCATTGAATTTAGCACCTGTACGAGAAGGGAAAAGCGTAAGAGAAGCGTTACAGCATACAATTCGAAGTGCACAAGCTGCTGAATCCTATGGCTATCATCGCTTCTGGGTAGCGGAGCATCACAATATGCATGGTGTTGCGAGCTCAGCGACAGCGGTTCTTATTGGACAAATCGCACAAGCAACAAAGACCATCCGAGTAGGTTCAGGAGGAATTATGCTTCCTAATCACGCTCCGTTAATTATAGCCGAACAGTTTGGTACACTGGCTGCCTTGCACCCAAATCGAATTGATTTAGGATTAGGAAGAGCGCCTGGAACTGATCAATTAACTGCACAAGCGTTAAGACGAAATGGACAATCTGCTCATGATTTTCCGAGTTTAGTGGAAGAGTTGCGTCATTACTTTACCCCTTTATCGGCAAATCCACACGTACGAGCGATTCCTGGTGAAGGAGAAGATGTACCAGTCTGGTTGTTAGGCTCGAGTGGCTATAGCGCGCAAATGGCAGGGGAATTAGGTTTACCGTTTGCTTTTGCTGGTCATTTCTCACCAAAACAAATTGTCCCAGCGTTAAATCTTTATTATGACACCTTTAAACCGTCCTCGGTTTTAAGCGAACCGTACAGTATGATTGCGGTAAATGGAATTGCTGCTGAAAGTGAAGGGGAAGCCCATCGGCTCGCCACATCACTCTACCAACAATTTCTTTCCATGATTCGAAATCGACCTGGAAAACTCCAGCCAGCTGTGGAGAATATGGATACAATCTGGTCCCCTCATGAGGAGCAACTAGTGATGGAACAATTAAGTGGTTCTTTTATTGGCGATGGAAAAACCGTTGCGCAACAGTTAAAAGAATTTGCTTCTACATTGCGTGTCAATGAAGTGATGATACAAACGACAGTTTACGATGAAGACAAGCAAATTGATTCTTACAAACAGATCATGGACGCATGGCAATAAAGCGTACACCCTTTTAAACACTAGCCTTTTACGCTAGTGTTTTTTTATTTCCCAATAAAAACCATCTCTTTTTTTCGCTTATGCGACATATTCATACAGGAAAAGGAAAAGGGGGCTGTTCGCATGCTGTTACTTTACCAAATTCTTGTGTGGCTGAGCGTAAGTGGACTAGCATTTTATGTATTTGCTTCTTGGAAATGGGAAGATGCGACAAAGAGAAAACTTCCTTTTATCAGAAAAATTTGGTATGCCTTATTTACAGCAGGGGCTGCACTTTCATGGACACTTTATCCAACAAGCCTCTTTGAAAACTGGCACTACTATCTAATCGTTGCGTGTTTATTTGTTATTATTGACGCATTTGTATTTTTAAGTGCTTACGTACAACGATTTGGCTCAAACCTTTTTACAATTGATACTGGACAGCTTATTGAAACCAATCAGGAAGTATTGCAGCTCCAGGAAAAACGTCTTAAAGCTTTTTTCCGACTTTTAAAAAGTGACACAATTAACGTCTATTATGGTGGGCATGATGCATATATTACAGGTGTGCGAGAAATTCTTTTGAAATTTGCAGAGAAAACCGATATTGAAGCGAACTTGTTCCCCTTCATGACGAAGGCGGAAAAAGACCATCTTCTTTTTCATTTTTCAAACAAGACAGTCGTAAATGCAACGCTTGAAAGACAGGACGTTTATTATGGTGAGAAGGATCGCTTAATTTTTATTCCAGTTATTTTACAAGGCGAGCATCATGTTATAAAGCTTTCATCAGAAGAACGAATTATCGAGTATGATGCGCTGTTATTTGCTTCTCTAGTGGCGATTTATGATTTGCTTTCTTTTAATGAAGAGGATGAGAACAAGGCTCACCAACTCATGTAAAGAAGAATATTCTAGACTATACAAACTTGTTTAAGTGGGTGATACCGTGAAAAAAACAGCAAAAAAGTCAACAGAGAGCATTTTACCAGCGTTTTTCTCGTCTCCTTTCACAATGAATTTGCAAAAAAAGAACAAAGAAGCGATTCAATTATTCAATAAGTGGAAAAAAGAAGGAAAAGAAGATCGGCGTTCTGTATGATTCGGTGATTGTAAGGGGATATTAGTTGCTAAATTCGACTAATTTCGATAGGGTATATACTAAGATCTGTTAGAAAGAAGGTCCAGTTGGATGAAACTTAGTATCCTCGATCAAGTACCGCGATCGTCTGAGTCAACAAATGAGATTGCGTTAAAAGAAACGGCTGACTTAGCAGTGGCTGCTGAAAATCTGGGCTATCACCGCTATTGGGTTGCGGAACATCATGATTTAGATGCGCTTTTATCGCCTTCGCCAGAAATTTTGCTTGCTTATATAGGAGCCAAAACCCATTCAATTCGTTTGGGGGCAGGGGCGATTTTGCTTCCTCATTATAAACCGTATAAAGTGGCTGAAACATTTAATATGCTGGCAAATTTATTCCCAGGAAGAATGGACTTAGGATTAGGTCGATCCCCAGGTGGTTCAGCAGAAGCTTCAGAAGCATTGTCAACGAACTTTATTGAGCAAATTAATCAAATGGATGCAAAAGTTGAAGAATTAATGCATTTTATTCGTCGTGATTTTCCGGAATCACATCGTTTTTCTTCTCTTAATGCAGCGCCAATTCCATTTGAAAAACCTCAAGTCTTTATGCTAGGAACATCAGAAAAAAGTGCTGCTCTCGCTAGCAAGCATCGGCTTCACTATGTCTACGGTCACTTTATGAAAGAAGAAGATAGTGAGACCGTGTTACATGCTTATCGAAGCCAGTCTAATAATGGACAAGCCTTTGCTTGTGTCTCTGTACTATGTGCAGATACACAAGAAGAAGCGGAACGTCTCCATCGTTCTGTTCGAGTGTGGCAAGTTCTTCAGTCCATGAATCAACCAATGGGTTGGATTCCAACTAAGAGCGAAGCAGAGTATGTATTAAATCAAATGGATGCAGACACCCGTCGAAAAATTGAAGAAGGTGACACAAGCACGATTGTTGGCGATAAACAATACGTGAAGAAGCGGCTTGATCATCTCGCTAAGACGTTAGAAGTAGATGAATTCATGGTATTAACACATGCGCCAGAATTACGCGACCGTCTCCATTCCTATCGTTTGCTGTCAGAAATTTATCCTCAACTCGTTTCGTTGTAAACATTTGTCTAGTCGGCAAATGTTTTTTTGTGTTCTTTTATAATTTCATTCACCATATTTGTTGTGAAAACTAGGCACATCCCCTAAGAAAATACATACGATACTGTATTAAGAATGAATGAGGTGAGAAGATGGATGTCCATGTTCATGTTCACGAACTCATTGGCAAGACACCAATCGTTGAAATTCGTTCCTTTCCAGTTCCTGAAGGTGTACGGTTATTTGCAAAACTTGAAAGCTATAACCCAGGTGGCAGTATCAAAGATCGTTTAGGTCAACAATTGCTAAAAGAAGCGTTAAAAAACAAGCGCATCACTTCTTCAGGAACCATAATCGAGCCTACAGCAGGGAATACAGGAATCGCCCTCGCGCTTGCCGCAATCGGCACGAACATTAAAGTCATTGCTGTTGTACCAGAAAGCTTTAGTATTGAGAAACAACAGCTCATTCGCGGTTTAGGCGCAACAGTAGTAAATACTGCAACTGAAAAAGGCATGAAAGGTGCGATTGAAAAAGCAAAGGAATTAGCTGCTTCATTGGAAGATGCTTATTGTCCGTTGCAATTTCAAAACCCAGAAAACCCTTTAACTTATTATAAAACCCTTGGACCAGAGATTTATAAACAAATGGATGGTCAAATTGATGTTTTCATAGCAGGAACAGGGTCTTGTGGAACGTTTCAAGGCACAGCAGCTTTTTTAAAAGAACAAAATCAAGCGATTCAAACGGTTGTTGTTCAACCTGAAGGGTCAATTCTTGATGGTGGAACGATAGGTCCACATCGAACAGAAGGAATTGGAATGGAGTTTATTCCATCATACGTTATTCCTTCTTTGTTTGATCGCATTCATACGATAACAGATTTAGAAGCCTTTTCTTACGTACGTGCGTTAGCGAAGCAAGAAGGCATCTTAGTAGGAAGCTCATCTGGTGCAGTGTTTAAAGCTGGATTAAATGAAGCACATCGGTCAAATCGACCAACAAATATTGTGATGATTTTTGCAGACGGATCTGATCGCTACTTAAGTAAGGGGATTTATGAGGAGGATGAGAATTGAGACAAAAAACGAAGCTGATTCATGGTGGAAAAGGAATTGATCATGCAACAGGCGCGGTAAATCAACCCATTCAACTCTCAAGCACATTTAAGCAAGACCAGATCGGGTTATTTAAATATGAATATGGTCGTACAGGAAACCCTACCCGAGAGGCTGTAGAAAAACTACTTGCTGATATCGAGGAAGGCGAATACGGTTTTGCGTTTGCGTCAGGTATGGCCGCGATCACTGCTGTTATGAAGCTACTTTCTCCTGGAGATCACATTATTATTACGGATGATGTGTATGGAGGAACGTATCGTTTTTTTACTAGATTTTTAGAAAAAGAGAAAATATCCATTTCGTTTGTGGATACAAGTGATATTTTAGCAGTAGAAGAAGCGATCTTACCAAAAACGAAGGCTCTTTTCGTTGAAACGCCAACAAATCCTTTGCTTAAAGTGACAGACCTTAGTAGAATAGGTCAAGTAGCAAATGAACATCAGCTACTGTTTATCATTGATAATACATTTGCCACACCATACTTTCAAAATCCGTTGCGGTACGGTGCAGATGTTGTGATTCATAGTGCAACGAAATATTTAGGTGGTCATAGTGATGTTATAGCAGGAGCGGTCATTGTAAAAGATGATCAATTGGCTGCTCAACTAGCGTATATCCAAAACGCAACAGGAGCCATTTTAGGTCCGCATGATTCCTATTTATTAATGAGAGGAATTAAAACACTGGCAGTACGAATGGAAGAAATCGAAACAAACACGAGACAGCTCGTGAAATTTCTGCAAAGTCACCCGAATGTGAAGGATGTGTATTATCCTGGTTTACTTCACCACCCGGGTCATGCGACACACGCGCTTCAATCAAGAGGGTTTGGCGGTATCGTATCTTTTACGACGATCAGTGATGAACTCGCGCTACAGACAGTAGAGCGCACCCATTACTTTACGCTCGCAGAAAGTTTAGGTGCAGTAGAGAGTTTAATTTCGATTCCGGCAAAAATGACCCATGCTTCGATACCTAAAGAAAGACGTGAAGCACTTGGAATTAAAGATTCGCTTATACGTTTGTCTATTGGCTTGGAAGATGTAGAAGATTTAGCAGAAGACTTGGAAATTGCGTTATCGACTTAATCGACTGCTTATAAGCAGTCTTTTTTTACATAGAATGGGAGAGTAGTAGAGATGAAGTTTATATCGTGGAATGTGAATGGCATACGTGCTTGTGTGAAAAAGGGATTTTTAGATTTTTTTCAAGAAGTAGACGCCGATTTCTTTTGTCTACAAGAGATCAAAATGCAGGAAGGACAGTTGGTACTAGATTTACCTGGCTATGAGCAATATTGGAATTATGCAGAAAGAAAAGGGTATTCTGGGACAGCTATTTTTACAAAACATTCCCCGCTTCACGTCCATTATGGTTTAGGCGAGGACTTTCCAGATTTGGAAGGCCGGGTCATCACCCTTGAATACGAGCAATTTTATTTAATGACGATGTATACACCGAATGCAAAGCGGGATTTAAGTCGACTTGGATACCGAATGGAGTGGGAACAGGAAGTACGCACGTACATTCAATCGTTACAAGAATCAAAACCAGTTATCTTATGTGGAGATTTAAACGTCGCTCGAGAAGGAATTGATGTTAAAAACGACCGCGCTAATATTGGAAATGCTGGTTTTACGGATCAAGAGCGTGGCAAGTTCGAGCGTCTTATGACATCTGGTTTTATTGATTCATTTCGTTACTTCTATCCAACTGACGATGAGTCTTTTACATGGTGGTCGTATATGGCGAAGGTTCGTGAACGGAATATCGGCTGGCGGATCGACTATTTTCTAGTGGATCAAAATCTTGAATCAAGGCTAAAAGACGCGAGCATTTACGCTCACATCTATGGAAGTGATCATTGTCCGGTAGGGATGGAATTAACAACAGGAAGCAAGTGTTAGCTTCCTGAAGGTCTGTGCTGCTGGACAATAAAAGCCAAATCTTCGTTCCCAAATAAACTAAGCAGGTTAATGACCGTTTCCGTGGCAATGGGACTGGAATCCGCTTTCGGTACTGTTAAGGCTAGTGCTTGAGCTAACTCACTATTGTTTCCTTGTTGGGGATACGCCTCTTGATATAATTGAACAGGGTCTAAGTCGTTGTTCATACACCACTGGGAGAAGACAAGAATCATCATTTGTTCGTCTTGTTGATAGCTTTTAATAATATGGTTGGTTGGATCATTCTGTTCGTTCATCGCAATGAGCCTCCGATCGTACGTAAATTGTTTCAAGCTACATTATAGATGTTTAAGAGAGATTAAGAAAGCAATCTACGCAGCTTTTCTTTTTTACGTTATAATATATAGTGAAAACTAAGCAGAAAGAGAGTGACGGGTTATGGGGCGTAAATGGAACAATATTAAAGAAAAAAAAGCGTCAAAAGATGCGAATACGAGTAAAATCTATGCAAAGTTTGGGCGCGAAATTTATGTAGTTGCAAAGCAAGGAGAACCAGATCCTGAAGCGAACCAAGCATTAAAAGTCGTCCTTGAACGAGCGAAAACATACAATGTGCCAAAAGCAATTATTGAAAGAGCGTTAGAAAAAGCAAAAGGTGGGGCGGACGAAAACTACGATCACTTGCGCTATGAAGGTTTTGGGCCGAATGGTTCAATGCTTATTGTTGACGCATTAACGAATAACGTAAATCGAACGGCATCCGATGTACGAGCGGCTTTTGGGAAAAATGGTGGGAATATGGGTGTCAGTGGTTCCGTATCCTATATGTTTGAACATACAGCTGTGATTGCATTTGAAGGAAAATCTGCGGATGAGACGTTGGAATTGTTAATGGAAGCCGATCTTGACGCGAGAGATATCCTTGAAGAAGATGAATTGGTCATAATCTACGCCGAGCCGGATCAACTTCAATCTGTTCAAGAAGCGTTAAAGCAAGCAGGGATTCAATCGTTTAATTTAGTCGAGACGTCGATGTTGCCGCAAACAGAAGTTCAATTAGATGAAGAAAGTGAAACGCAACTTGAGAAACTCATTGATGCGCTTGATGATTTAGAAGATGTGCAGCAAGTGTATCATAATGTTGCGTTTACTGAATAAGCTTGATTAGCTGGTCGACACCGTCGATCAGCTTTTTTTGAAACGCTCTGCTTCGATCTACGTAGATTAGGGGGATGGGAGAGGTAAAGATGCTTATTGTTTATGGAGTTATCATTGGTTTGATGAGTGTATGTATGATTGTTTCAAGTCTATTGATGTTAAAGTACGATTATTATGATTTTGTTTCAAATTTCGGCATGCGAAAACAAAATGAACAAAAACAGCTTCTTGAAAATGGATGGCCACAAAAACATGCAAAATTAATGGTTGGACTAGGAAGTGTACTTCTCGTTTTTCTCATCCCTGTTTTACTAGCGATTCAATATGCAATGACCCTTCAATGGCTTGTGTTTATAATGGTTTTATTTGGAGGAACGACTTACCTCTCGCGTTACGAAGTCAAAGAAAAAAGAAACCGCTCCTACTTTTTAAATGGAGGAATTGGATTCGTTTTAATGGTTATTTTTGTCAGTTTTACAGTAAGGGGCATGTATCCTCACGACTTTCACGTTAACGAAGATACCTTTGAAATTACTGGTGCCTACGGATCAGAATGGCCAATAGAGGAAGTTGTAGATGTACAAATAATCAAGGAACGGCCTTCCATGGTACGGATAAACGGAATTGGAACACCGACCGTTTCAAAAGGATATCACAGACAGACTAGTGATAATGAGACTGTTCTATTGTTTACAAAAGGTGATAAATCAGACTATCTATATATTGAGGTTGACGATCAAGATATTTACCTCAATGCATCTAATAATCATGTATTAGAAAAATGGTATGAAGACTTAACTAGCCAGCGTTAGCGCCGACTAGAGGTTAGCGTTTTTAATTCTTGTAAAATCGGCATGTCTTCTAGCTCCTCAGGAGAGACTTGATCCCAGAATATGCCGCTCGGTTTTAAATGAGTACTGTTCGTTTGAATCAGTTCTTTTTCAGTGGCAATATAGTCCATTGTGACGTCATAAGGGTTCATGGGTAGCTCCTCTTCGCAAAGTTGGCAGGAATGTATCGTAGTAAGAACAGGAATATCTTTTTGACCAAGCTCTTTCAAAATGGCGTACTCACGATCGGCATAACCGGCACCTTTGCCTAAGCGGCGTCCATCTCGATCTACGGTTACAGAACCCATAACCATTAAATCGATTTGCGGAAGGTCTTTTAAAGAAATAATTTTCCCATACGATTTTATGTGGGTTAAACTGGCTGCTTTCCGGTACTCATTTGAGGGAACCGACTCTGGTTTAACTTGGATAAAGCCATCTTTTAATCGAGGAGTTGGCACAAATAGTGTTTTCCCATCTGCTAGAATTGCTGCTCGCAGTGGTAACTGAGGAGAATCTGGGTTCACTTTTATTATTTTGGCTTGTTGATAAAGATCGGTTTTTCTTACAATCGCCGCAGCCGCCTCGGCACCTTTAAAGTTTGGTATGCGCCCTTTTATCGGAAACGGGAAACGAGCCACCTTTTCTTCTGTCATTGTCGCCCACGTAAGTTCTCGAATTTCTTGTTTATCCATTGAATTACAACACCTTCTTATTGTTACTCTTTTGAGAAATTGCTATCATAAATGTATACAATAACAACCTTAATAGCAAGGGGACAACCATCTATGAAAATTTATGTCATCCATGAAAATGAAGAATGGAGTGCGCCACTGTTCGAACGCTTGACTCAACTGCAATTGCCTTATGAAAACTGGAACTTATCGACTGGTGCCATCCATTTAAATGAACCGCCGCCAGAGGGTATTTTTTACAATCGTATGAGCGCATCTTCTCATACTCGTGGTCATCGATTTGCACCAGAATTAACGAGTGCCGTGCTTGCATGGCTTGAACGATATGGACGCACCGTCATCAACGATTCCCGAGCATTACGATTGGAACTAAGTAAAGTTGTTCAATACGCTGAACTAGAAAAAGAAGGTGTGAAAACCCCAAAAACCATTGCCGCTGTGGGGAAGGAGCAGCTTTATCAAGCGAGTGAAGCATTCGAAGGTGAAGCGTTTATTACGAAGCACAACCGCGCTGGGAAAGGACTAGGCGTTCAGTTGTTTCAATCTCGAGAGGCGTTACGTGCATACTTAGATAGCGATGCTTTTGAAGAACCTGTAGATGGCATCACATTGCTACAACAATATATTGAATCAGAAGAGCCGTTTATTACGCGCTGTGAATTTGTTGGTGGTCGATTTATTTATGCGGTTCGCGTCAATACTTCGGATGGATTTGAACTTTGTCCAGCAGATGCTTGCTCGATTGAAAACCTATATTGTCCAGTAGGAGAAGAGCCTACATCAAAATTTATGATTGATCCTACATTTTCTGAGCCAGTAATTGAACGCTATCAGCGAGTCCTTCAAAACAATGGAATTGGCATTGCCGGAATTGAGTGTATTAAAGATAAGAACGGCGTCCTATATACGTATGATATAAATACAAACACGAACTACAATTCAGAAGCAGAAGCCGAAGCCAATCAATTTGGGATGTTAGAAATTGCCACATTTTTAGGCGGACAATTAGAGAAATTAATGACCGTTAAGGCCGAGTGAAAAACTCGGTCTTTTTTATTTTTCTGAAAATTATTGACTTTTAAAGTAAATTTAATTACGCTATAAAGTAATAAAAGGAGGTTTTAATATGAATAGCCATCATTTGGCTCCGAGTCGTTTATCTTTACATAACGCGTTTAATCGGGATTTAAAGCCAGTTCTTTCAATTCATTCAGGTGAGCAGGTTATTTTTAAAACATTAGATTCAGGTTGGGGGAAAGAGTCTAGGACAGCAATTGGGGAACGCAGGCAACGTTGGACAGATATTATTCCTGAGAATCAAGCTCCTTTTTTCGGTCATGCGCTTACTGGTCCAGTAGAGATTAAAGGAGCGATGCCTGGTGATGTAATCGCTGTTAATATTTTAGATATAGTGCCTGGTAGTTGGGGATGGGCATCTGCAGGAGGGTTCAAGAGCGATTGGAACAAGCGGTTAAACATTGAAGACGAACAAGAGGTTTTGTATGATTACTCTTTAAATCATAAAACAATGAGAGCGACGAGTCAGTTCAAGAACTTCGACTATAGTATTCTGATGAAACCGTTTATGGGTATTATGGGTTTAGCTCCTAAAGACAAAGGATTTCATAGTACGTTCCCGCCTAGAAATACTGGTGGCAATATTGATTGTAAAGACTTGCAAAAAGGAAGTACATTATATTTGCCAGTAGAAGTAGCGGGAGGCCTTTTTTCTGTCGGTGATGGCCACGCCGCTCAAGGAAATGGTGAAATTAGTGGCCCGGCATTAGAATGTCCGATGGAAAAAGTCCATTTAGAGTTTCATCTTTTAAAAGACATGTCTATAGAAAGACCTAGAGCGATCACACAAGACCATTATATTACCCTCGCATTCCATGAAAATGTTGAAGAGGCCATGTGGCTTGCGCTTGAGGACATGATCAATTGGATGCAAAAAATCTTTTCATTTACAAAAGTAGAAGCAACATTATGGGCTTCACTAGCGGTGGACCTAAGTTTAACGCAAGTTGTAAATGGAACAAAAGGGGTTCATGCTTCTTTAAAGAAAGACCAATTAGTAAGGGGTTGATGAACAATGATGAATATACGTTTGAATGTTTCGTTGTTAAGAGAAAAAGTACCAAATTTAACGGTTGCCGCAAAGCAGATTGGTATAAGATCAGCAACAGTATCAAATCTTTGTACAGGAAAAATTCCTCTTGCGAAAGCTGAAGTTCAAACACTCGTACGACTATCAATGTTGGCGGGGTGTTCAATTGACGAGCTGATTATCTATAACAATAAACTAAGTGTAATTGAAACAGGTATAAAAGTAATTGATTGCTTAGCGCCACTAAGAAAAGGAAGTGTAACTGGACTTGTAGCTCGTAAAGATATGGGTCAGCTAGTCTTAATAGCCGAACTTTTTTATCGCTTAAAACGTAAAGGGTTCAAAACAATGTTGATACACCCGAATCAAATAATTCCCGGTGTTGCAGAAGTGAAAAAGGAATCGGAGTTCATAGCGTCATCGAAAGAAAACGCGATACTGCTGATAAAGGAGCAATTAAACAATGAAGATGTACTAATTGTGATGGACCGCGCTCACGTAATTCAAGGAGATCTTCGCTATCTTCAACAACAAGATCTCGATAAATTAAAAAGTATAACCATTCTTTTAGTTGATTTAAAAGGGGAAGCAGTTGATGAAGAGTTGCCTTTTGGACCATTAGACACGTTATGGGGGTTTGATAGCAAGCTAGTTGCACAAAAGAAATATCCTGCACTCGATCCATTATCTTCTTACTCGGATGATGGATTTGAGGCATCTAATACTCTGCGCTTTCAAAAAGATATGAAAAGATATTTAAGGCGTTATCAAGAACTACGTACACTCTACAGTCAAAAAGGTTATGATAAACTTCCTGAAGAGGAGACATTTTATTTTCAAGTTGGAGAAAGGCTTGAAGCTTATTTCACACAACCCTTTTTTATTTCAGAGCCGTACACGAAACGGAAGGGGGAGTCTGTCTCTTATAAAAAGCTTATGCATGATTTACAAGAAATTCTTGCAGGAAAATGGAATCATGAGCCAATTTCCTATTTCATGTACAAAGGTTCTCTTGATAAAAGATAGATAACAACAAAAAAAGCGCCTCAGACGGTAATTTCTGCAACAAATAGCGAAGATCTGTGTGCAAAACCGGCTGATGCGCTATATCCCTTGCTCAATCAAATATTGAAAGGG
Source organism: Shouchella sp. JSM 1781072 (assembly GCF_041949915.1). Lineage (NCBI taxonomy): Bacteria > Bacillati > Bacillota > Bacilli > Caryophanales > Bacillaceae > Shouchella > Shouchella sp. JSM 1781072. Next base: position 1,335,761 of record NZ_JBHFQE010000001.1, on the reverse strand, counting down.
GATGGATTAATCGGTTACACCGAGTGCGATTTTGGCATAACGAGACATTTTATCTTTTGACCACGCTGGGCTCCAGACAATATTAACATCTACTTCGCCAATTTCTCCTAACTCTTGAAGATCCGTTAGAGAGTTTTTAACGTCGGAAACGATGGTTCCTGCGAGCGGACATCCCATAGCTGTTAATGTCATTTCAACTTCTGCATTTAAGTTATCATCTAGATGAATGTCATAAATCAGACCTAAATTCACGATGTCAATTCCTAGTTCTGGGTCCATTACGTTTTCAAGTTCTCCCATTACTCGTTCTTTCGTTTCTTTCATTTCTTGTTCTGTTGGCATAACGACACCTCCGAAACTCATTTACATTAAGTATACCAACGTTTTTTATTCATTTAAATAAAATTGCTCAAACTTTAATGAAGGGAGCGTATCTTTGCGAATCATTCGTTGTAAATGTTTTTTAAATAAGAACATAACCCAAATATGCATGTTCGCTTGAGTAAATGTGTAAAGAATCCAAGGCAGAGATGGTTGATACTCATGAATGGCAATGATGCACTCATCTTTATGAGGAATTTTTCTAAACTCGATTCGGCCTCTTCCTGGTTCCGCATTAACCTTCGCAAATGCACCACCTGTAATATAATAAAGCGCACGTTGTTCATGACTGCGTTCTTTTGCATAAGAAAACTCTAGCATCTTTTTATTGAAAAGATAAATTGACGATTGGTGGTCATTTTCTTTTGCGTGTAGAAACGGTTTTCCAATGCTCTCTAACCATTGTAAATAATAGCGACCGAGCCAATCAGCACTCTGGTCTTTCGGTAGCGGCACACGTTGAATGGAGCGAACATCGGCAACTTTTTGCGGTTTTGCAGGACGTGATTTCGGTTGATCGTTGCTTTCCTCTGCTTCTTCTTCAAGAGCTGCTTGAGCGGCTTCGCGGAATGTTGTTTGTCCATAGCTGAGGTCAGGGTGCATCCGTGATGCTTCGGCTACCATTGGGTGAATTAAGCTTTCAATTAATGGATAGACCATTTCTTTAGGGGTTCCTGTTGTAACCGAAACCCATAATCGGGATAGTTTTACAGACATAAATGGCACATTAATCATTTTTCGCTTTTTTCCCATAACATCTGCTGTTTCAAGCATAATATCACGATAGGTCATCACTTCAGGACCCGCAACATCAATTGATTTATCAGTAACATCTTTATTTCCGATTGAGCCATCAAGAGCATGTAGCACGTCAGGTAAAGCAACCGGGTGGGTTTTTTGTCGTGTCCATTTTGGTAAGATCATCATAGGCAATCGTTTTACGAGTTTCTTCACAATCGGGAAGGAAGATCCACTTGGTCCTACAATGAGCCCCGCACGAACGGTTGTAACCGGTACATGATAAGAATTTAGCACCATTTCAACTTCTCGGCGGCTTTCTAAGTGACGAGATAATTCTTTTTCATTTTCAGGAAGAATCCCACTTAAATAGATAATTTGTTTCACTTGATTTTTTTGAGCGGCTTGAGCAAAGTTATCAGCTAAAATAAAGTCCATATCCTCAAATTTCGCTTGTGTTAATTTTGCAGATGGCAGCATGGAATGGACGAGGTACACGGCATAGTCCACATCCTTTAATGCGTTTTCTGAATCACTTAATGAAAATAAATCGGCTTGTCGCCAGGTTATGTTGTCAGAATTTACTTTGTTTTCAATGGAACGTGATAATGCGATAATATGAGCTTTGTCTTTCAATTGATTCATTAAGTTTTTACCAATATAGCCACTCGCACCACTAATTGCAATAGTAGGTTTTTTTGCCATAGTTGTCCCTCCAGACGTTTGCTATCTACTGTGATACCCTTAGAACCTTGTTTTTAATCGGTTTATAAATGACGAAATTAGAAGTAAATAGAAGGGATTTTCGTTCTTTTGCGGAAATGTGTGAAATAAGAATGGATAAATAAAAAAATTTTATTGACGAATAAGGAGAGGTTCGTTACGATTAAGCCTTAATAACTTTATTGCACAAAAGCATAAAAGCGTGAAAGTGATAAAGTATTCGGGGGAAAGAGAAGGGAAGAATCGATGATGGAAGAAAAAAAGATATCGTTAGGATCGGCGATGCTTTTACTTATTGTTATGATGGCGCTAATCGTTACTAGCATGACTCTCTTACAAGCTGAGCCGCATATTCCGTTATTATTTTGTATTGTGTTAGTTAGTATAATCGGGATCTTTTTAAATATCAAATGGCAGGAACTCGAAAAAGCAATGGTAAAAGGTCTTACGGATGGTACAAAAGCCATTTTAATCCTATCATTAGTTGGGATTGTTATTGCCGTATGGATGATGAGTGGAACAGTTCCGACCATTTTGTTTTATGGTCTAACGATTATCTCTCCCGAATGGTTTGCGATTAGTGCCTTGCTTATCTGTGTGATCGTATCTAGTTTTACAGGAAGCTCTTTTACAACCATTGGGTCTGTCGGTGTAGCAATGATGGGGATTGGGTTAGCTTTAGGGGTTAATCCGGCTATGGCTGCTGGTGCGATCATTTGCGGTGCATGCTTTGGCGATAAAATGTCGCCTTTATCCGATACGACGAATCTCGCTTCTGGTGCGATAGGCGTGGATTTGTTTACACATATTAAGCATTTAATGTGGACGACTATTCCTAGCTTTCTCATTACGGCGGTTTTATTTTTGTTTATTGGCCGGACATATTCGGCAAGCGAGCCGGAAGGGGTTCAGGCAATGCTGGCAACATTAGATGCGTCATTCTCCATTAGCATGTTGACCCTGCTATCACCACTTGTGGTCGTAGTGCTTGCTTTTATGCGTTTTCCTACAATTCCAGCTCTAGCGATTGGAATCGGTACAGGACTTCTAACAGCTGGATTGATTCAAGGTAGCTGGACAATTAGCGAATGGTTTACTGTTATTCAAAATGGTTTTTCAACAGAAACCGGAAATGAATCAATTGACGCAATCGTTAATGCTGGTGGCCTACAGTCGATGATGTGGTCCATTTCACTCGTTATCATTGCATTATTGCTCGGAAGTTTGATTCAGCGGGTAGGTTTAATTGATCGACTACTAACGTTTTTTCGCTCATTTCTCAACAGCAGAGGAAACGTCATTGGCGCCACTGCTGCATCTTCCATCAGCGTTAACGCACTAACAGGCGAACAATACCTGTCTATTTTATTACCTGGTAAAGCATTTGAGAAGCATTACGAAAGGCTAAACATAGAGAAAAAAAATCTCTCCAGAACACTTGAAGATGCAGGAACACTTGTTAATCCTCTAATTCCGTGGGGAGTAAGTGGCGCTTTTTTCGCTTCTACATTAGGTGTAGCAGTTATTGACTACATTCCGTATGCATTTTTCTTATTTTTATCACCAATTTTAACGATTCTTTTTGGCTATTTAGGTATTGGCGTTGGGAAGAAAGCAGCACACTCGTAATAAAAGGATTCACGGCGATTGACCTTCAAATACTAGGGTCATCGCTTTTTTATTTATTCGATTTGGCGAACGTAAAAAAATACGCTATGCTCATTGTAGATAGAAGGGGTGACATCATGATTCGTCAATTGTTTGAAGAAGATCAAGTATTTTTTACCTTAATGGAAACCGGGATTAACGATGACTATATCGAAAGAATCTTTCCATCTTTAACGAAAGGAAACCACGTGCTGTATGGGTTGTTTGTTGAGGATCAACTGGTTAGTATGGCTGGTTATACGGTCTTCTCTAATTACTATGCTATGTTAGGTCGCTTACGCAGCGATCGTCGATTTCAAGGAAAAGGCTATTCAACAAGTTTACTAGCTTTCGTAATCGAAAGAGCGAAAGATGATTCAAATGTTGAATGGATTGGCGCAAATACGGAGCGCGACAACCTTCCTGCTCAAAAAATATTAGCACGATTACATATGAAGAAAGTAACAACATTATTTAATGCAACAAGAGTCACGGCTCCAGATACTAGCTTCAATGAAGCCATTACGTGGAAAGAGATCGTCGACATTGAAGCAAAACAAGATTTACTTATAAAAGAATTTGTAGACGAGCATCGGGTGTTTCCATATGAATGCTACTATTCATTTCCAGCAACACTTTCTCTCTTTTTAGAAGCGAATGTAAATGATTGGTGTTTGTTTCAACATCCTACTGAAGATCGATTCGTCATTTTTAAATACGATCAAAAAGGGACGAATTATTTACATATGGTATATCCATGGGATGATCTTTGGACACAAGAAGGGCTGTGGGAAGTTGTACGAAACCAAGTTCAGTTGTTTAATGAGAAGTTTCCGGAGGGGAAGCTTTGGATTGATTTGTCTGAAACGCAAAAAAGTTTAAAGCCAGAGGATGTTACGTTTGAAATTCCATCCCCGTGGATTTTATTTGAAGTGAAACGTGACTAACGGATAAAAAGCAAATAGACGGTTCACCCTAAATAGGATGAACCGTCTTTTATGGTATTCATATCTTTCCGTTTCTGCCTTGAAGAATGGATTTATTTTGTTAATGCCGGTTCTTTTCGTTTTACATCAAAACGATCGTTGTTCATGACTTTCGTCCATGCTGAGATAAAGTCGTTGACAAATTTTCCTTTATTATCGTCTTGAGCGTATACTTCTGAAATCGCTCGAAGGATGGAATTAGAACCGAAAACTAAATCAACACGCGTCGCAGAGCGAACAACTTCGCCAGTACTACGATCACGGCCTTCATACACATCGCCATCAACAGCTTTCCACTCAATACCAATGTCAAGCAAGTTAGTGAAGAAATCGTTTGTTAATGTACCAACTTGATTCGTGAAGACACCGTGGTTGCTACCATCGTGGTTTGTGCCTAGTACGCGCATACCTCCAACAAGAACCGTCATTTCCGGCGCAGTTAAGTTAAGAAGGTGTGCTTTATCAACAAGCAATTCTTCTTCTGAAACGGTAAATTTTTGTTTTTGGAAATTACGGAATCCATCAGATGACGGTTCTAAAACGTCAAAGTTCTCAATATCAGTTTGGTCTTGTGTTGCATCGCCACGTCCCGGAGTAAATGGAACCGTTACATCAAAGCCTGCATCGTTTGCGGCTTTTTCAATAGCTGCATTTCCGCCAAGAACGATTAAGTCGGCAAGACTCACGTTAATCTCTGTTGTTTCATGTAATTTCTCAAGAGTTGCAAGAGTGTTTGTAATCGACTCATTTTGAAAAATTGCCCAGTCTTTTTGCGGGGCAAGACGAATACGTGCACCATTTGCTCCGCCGCGGTTATCTGAACCTCGGAACGTGCTTGCAGAAGCCCACGCTGTTGTCACAAGATCCGATACATGAAGATTTGTATTTAGAATCTCCTCTTTTAATGTAGCGATTTCTTGTTCAGAAAGATCGTAATTCCCTGCTGGAATCGGATCTTGCCATAATAATACCTCACTTGGAACTTCTGGTCCTAAATAACGATCACGTGGACCCATGTCACGGTGTAACAATTTAAACCAAGCACGTGCAAAAGCATCTGCAAATTCTTCAGGATTTTCATGGAAATGTCGCGAAATTTTTTCGTAAGCCGGGTCCATGCGAAGTGCCATGTCAGCTGTTGTCATGATCGTTTTTACGCGAATCGAGTTGTCCTCTGCGTCAGGAGCTAAATCTTTTTCTTCGACATTCACTGGTGTCCACTGGTGAGCACCGGCAGGACTTTTTGTTAATTCCCATTCATAGCCAAAAAGAAGATCAAAGAAGCCGTTATCCCATTGAGTAGGATTTTGTGTCCAAGCACCTTCAATACCACTTGTAATGGTGTCGCGGCCTTTTCCGCTACCATGCGTACTTAACCAACCGAGACCTTGTGCTTCAATCGGAGCTGCTTCAGGTTCTGCGCCTACATGCTTGTCAGCTTCGCCAGCGCCATGGGCTTTACCGAATGTGTGACCACCGGCAACGAGTGCAACAGTTTCTTCATCATTCATTCCCATCCGTCCAAATGTTTCACGAATGTCGCGGCCACTTTGAACAGGGTCGGGGTTTCCGTTAGGTCCTTCAGGGTTTACGTAAATCAAGCCCATTTGCACAGCAGCAAGAGGGTTTTCGAGCTCACGGTCACCTGAGTAACGGTTATCGCCAAGCATTTCTGTTTCGTTCCCCCAATAAATATCTTCTTCAGGGTGCCACACGTCCGGACGACCACCACCGAATCCAAATGTTTTCCCGCCCATAGATTCAATAGCGACGTTTCCAGTTAGCAAGAATAAATCTGCCCAAGAAATTTTATTTCCGTACTTTTGTTTAATTGGCCATAGCAAGCGTCGAGCTTTATCAATGTTTGCATTGTCAGCCCAGCTATTTAATGGGGCAAAACGTTGGGCACCAGCTGCGCCACCACCACGACCATCACCAGTACGATATGTACCAGCAGAATGCCAAGCCATACGAATAAACATAGGACCGTAATGACCGAAGTCAGCGGGCCACCAGTCTTGGCTGTCTGTCATAAGCGCATGTAAATCTTTTTTCAATCCTTCATAATCTAAGTTCTTGAATGCTTCAGTATAATCAAAGTCTTCATTCATTGGATTTGATTTTTTGTCATGTTGACGAAGAATTGATAAGTTTAGTTGATTAGGCCACCATTCACGTTCTGGCGTTCCGAAAACGGTTGTGTTCGTCGGACTCCCGTGAAAAAACGGACATTTTCCTCCTGAATGATTCGCTTCAGAAATGATGTTATTTTCAGTCATAATCATTCTCCTTTTTAAAAGATTAATAGAATAATTGTGATCACCTGAAATCGAATCTCAGATGATAATAATTATTATGTAATCATTATAATAAATTTTGCACAACTTGAAAAGGATTATCTTGTTAGAATGAGAAAGTTTTTGTCGGACCACTGGCGGGGGGTGAAGAAGTTTGTTGTCTGTAAAAGTGCGAACACTATAAAGAATAGGGAGAGAGACCTAAATGTAATTGATAAAAACTTCTTAGTAAGTGAGACTAGCGAAACGCTAAGAAATCAAAGTGTAAACCGATAAACATAGGGAATAGTGCTTAACGGTTAACACTAGTATAGCAAATTCCCAAACAAGTTAAAACAAAAACACATTATGTAAGCGATTGATATTAGAAAATAAAAATTTTATTGACAATTAAAAAGAGATCATCTACAATTACGTCATCTTCCTATTGGACAAACGACCTAGTCTTCCTACATACAATTAATACGTCCACTGGAAAAATTAATTAAGGGGGTCATACTTTTGAAAAAATATCTTAAGTATGCAGCAATTTTTGGCGGATTAAGCATGATGCTTGCAGCTTGTAATGGAGGAAGCGAAGAAGGAAGTTCTTCTGGAGGAGATGATGAAGTAACACTTGATTTTTGGTTTTTTACCGGTGAAGATGATCCGAATTCTGAAAATACTATTAACCCAGTTATTGATTCCTTTATTGAAGAAAACCCGAATATTAACGTGAATTTACGCCAGTTGACTTGGGATAATGGACTTGAACAAATTACAACGGCTTTTGCTGGAAACTCTGTTCCTGATGTCATTGAATTAGGGGATACCTGGTTTGCCAACTTTGTCGAAGAGGGCGTTCTTGCGAATGTTTCTGAACAAGTTCAACCAATTTATGATAATCATGTGAATTGGGATACGGTTACGTATGAAGACGATGTTTACGGCATGCCATGGTTGATGTCTTCTAGAGCAATGTATATTAATACAGATATTTTTGAAGAAGCAGGGCTTGATCCAAATAGTCCACCGCAAAATTGGGAAGAGATGCTCGAGTACGCAAAACAAATTGAAGAAAATACAGATGCGTCTGGTTTTGGCATCCATGCAGGTGAGCCGGAAGCAACATGGCATTATTTCATGGCGACAGCTTGGAGTAACGGAGCGGACGTATTAAATGAAGATAACTCGGCAAGTACCATTAACTCACCAGAAATGATTGAAGCGCTTGAATTTTACAAGGAAATGAGCGAATACTCCCTTGTATCACAAAGTGAAGTCATTGATAGTGAATTTCGTGCAGGAAATATCGGCATGTCCTTCTCAGGAGCATGGGGTGTCTTCTCTATTCCACGTGATGCGCCAGATTTAAACTTTGACGTTGCACCAATTCCAGATGGGGCACAAGCGACAGCATCGAGTTTTGCAGGTGGCGAAATTTTAGTTATTCCAGAAGGGTCAGAAAATAAAGAGGAAGCCTTTATGTTAATGGAGCATGTTGCTTCTGAAGAACAAGCGATCGACCATATGCAGCGTGTTGGTTCGATGTTTGCGGCTGTTCCTGGAGTAGAAGAGCACGAATTTTTTGATGAAAATCCGCAGTTATCTGTTTTTGCTGGTCAGCTAGAGAGTGCTAAATCGTCTCCTGCCATTACTGAGTGGCAAAGCATAAGTCGCCATGTCGTTGAAGCGGTCGAACGTACGTTGTTAAATGGAGTCGATCCAACAGAGTCTTTAAATGATGCTCACGAAAAAATTGAAAACGAGCTTTAATAAGAATAAGAATAGAAATAAGCGAAAATCTGCAAGCTTTAAAATGTTTTCGACAAGTAAAAATCCCTCGTGAAAGCGGGGGATATCCTTTTTAATGTGGAGGTGTGACGGTGTCAACTTGGACAGCAATGAAGCAAAGTAAGATGGCTTATATCTTTTTGCTCCCGTGGTTTTTATTGTTTGCCGTATTTAGCGTATATCCGTTAATTCAATCGTTTATTTATAGCTTTCATGATGTGCAAATTTTACGTGGAGAAATGGAGTTTGTTGGATTAGAAAACTATACAAGTTTGTTTCAGGACCCTGTATTTGGACGGGCGCTACTCAACACATTTATTTATGTTGTTGGTACAATCCCGTTCACGGTATCAATTGCTTTAATTTTAGCGTTAGCCGTTAACCAAAGAATCCCGTTTAAAAATTTCTTTCGAGTCGGGTTTTTCTTGCCAACCGTAACGTCCATTATTGTCGTATCAATGATGTTTAATTTTATGTATTCGCCGTCAGGTTTTTTAAATATGATCTTAAACCTCTTTAATTTGCCGACTATGAACTGGCTAATGGATACGAGAACGGCTCTTGCTTCATTAATGGGTCTGTCGGTTTGGATGTCGTGTGGGTTTTATATGCTGATTTTTCTAGCTGGATTGCAATCAATTCCAAAAGATTTATATGAAGCTGCTACGGTCGATGGCGCGTCGCGGTTTAAACAATTTTGGCATGTAACAATGCCACATATTCGCCAAATTGCCATTGTTGTCATTGTCATTAACACAATTAATACGTTTCAAGTTTTTCCAGAAGTATACACGCTAACAAGCGGGGGACCGTTAAATGCGACTACAACCATCGTGTTCTATTTATACGAGGAAGCATTTAAACAATTTCAGTTTGGTCCTGCATCTGCAACGGCATATGTCCTGTTTGTGATTATCATGGGTATCTCACTGTTGATGTTAAAAGTTATGGGCATTAATAAGGGGGTTGGAGACTGATGAATCAACCATCTCACCAGCCGAAAGCGCCGCTCTTAATGAACGATAGCGCGACGCCGTTAGGCCCAAATAAGAAGCCGAAAAGAAAATGGTTGGATTATAAGCCTCGAGAAATCGGTTTATTCTTTCTTTTACTCATACCGTTAAGTGTCATGCTCATACCATTCTTATATATGGTGAGTATTTCAATCAAAACCGACGGGGTCGTCCTGCGAACGTTAGCAGACATTATTCCGAGGAATCCATCATTTGATAATTACGTCACGGTCCTTTCAAACGGGAATTTCGCACGGTATTTAGGAAACAGTTTATTTGTTTCAACATCGATTGTAGTAGGAAATGTTTTTTTCTGTACGATGGTCGGTTATACCTTTGCAAAAATGACGTTCCCAGGAAAAAATATGATCTTTATTCTCGTCTTGACGAGTTTCATGATTCCTTTCCAAGTAACTATGATACCCGTGTTTCAACTTATGCAAAACATTGGTTGGATCGATACGTATCAAGCGCTTATTGTTCCTACCCTTGTTACGCCATTTGGTATTTTCTTAATGAGGCAATATATTTCGGGCTTACCAGATGAATTAATTTATGCGGCAAAAGTTGATGGAGCATCAGAGTTTCGTATCGTCTGGCAAATAATTTTTCCGTTAGCTAGACCAATCGTTGCGGTTCTTGTCATTATGACATTTTTAAATTCGTGGAACGATTTTTTATCGCCACTTATTTTAACCACTTCACCTGAAATGAGGACGATTCCATTAGGCTTGGCGGAGTTTAGCTTTTTAAATAATACGAACTGGGGTCATTTAATGGCGGCTTCTGTTGTGTCGTTGTTACCAGTGTTTATCATCTTTATTTTCTTCCAGAAACAAATTATATCTGGTCTAGTTTCAGGCGCAATTAAATCGTAAGGTGATAAAGAAAAGAGGGATAAATCGATGGGAATGAGAGTAGAAAAACAGCTAACGATTCATGAAAAAGTAGGCATGCTTTTTTCGATGGGGGCACCTAGCAATGTTGTAGATCATCAGTTTCATCAGCGCTTTGCTGCGTTGCCGTTTGGCGGAATGAGCATCTACCCTTACAATATTGAAAGCAAAGAACAGCTCCTTTCATTGTTTCAAGATGTGCAAGAGTTTAACGAAAAGAAAGGTTACGAAAGTCCTTTTCTAATGGCGCTAGATGAAGAGGGGGGGACACTATCAACGCTTGATCGCTTTTTCCCTTCCGTTCCAGGAAACCGAGCGCTCGGTTTAAAACATAATCCACAATTAGCGTATGACAATGGGAAGTTGCTCGGTAGTATGATGGCAACATACGGGGTAGCGGTCGATTGGGCTCCTATATTAGACGTAAACACCAATCGGAAAAATTCGGTCATCGGCGTTAGAAGTTACGGTGAGGATCCTACGCTAGTCAGCGATTATGGGGCCAAGTACATACAAGGATTGCATGATGCTGGAGTTGCGGCAACAGCAAAACATTTTCCAGGGCATGGAGAAACAGAAGCAGACTCACATTTAGGTTCGGTCACATGTAGTTTAAGTGAAAGCGAAATTTTTGAGAAACTCATTCCTCCCTTCGAGCGTGCGATTCGCGAAGGGGTTGATGCAATTATGGTGAATCACGTCATTTACGACCAAGTTGCACAATCTAACGGACTACCAGCTACAATGTCGCATTACTGGATGACCGAGATACTCCGTGGAAAATTAGGCTTCAATGGAGTGATTTGCACTGATGATATGGAGATGCGTGCCATTAAAGACCATTTTCCAGCGAAAGAAATCGGTGTACTCGCGGTAGAGGCTGGCGTTGATCAACTATTAATCTGCCATTCTCCTGAGCTGCAGCAAGAAGTTTTTGATGGGCTTGTTGCAGCAGTTGAAACTGGAAGAATTTCAGAAAGTCGAATTGACGAATCAATTGAACGATTGGTTCAATTAAAAAAAGCCGTGACCCTTTATCGGTCAAATGCTACGGTTATACCAGAGAGACAGTGGGCACAACATGCTTTACAGCTCGCAAAGCAATGTTTGCATGTGGAGCGTGACCCCAAACAATTGCTTCCTCTCGATCAAACAAAGTCGTATGCCCTTATTTTGCCGAAGCTTGAAGCTTTAACACCAGCAGATTCGACAGATGGAAAGGAAGTTCCGCTCGCCTCTAAACTTGTCAATTTACAAGTAGACACCTTTTCGATATCATTAAAACCAACGCAAGAAGAAATAACGGAATTAAGGCAACAAGTCGACGATAAAGATGTTGTGATCATCGGTACCATTAACGCCCATTTGTTCACAGAGCAACAAGCGTTAGTACGTCGGTTAAATGATAAAGACTGTATCGTGCTCGTACTACGTGATCCATATGATTGTGATGTGATTCCTGCTGAACAGACGGTTTTACTTATCTGTTCTACTGGTGAATCGAGTATGGAGGCTTTTGCGCTCGAATACAGTTAAGCAGGTAGGGATTGGAGTGGATTCCAGATGCAAGCAAGACAAGGCAATCAAAAATTGTTAAAGCAGTTTAATAAATCCAAGCTATTAAATCTTATTAATCACTACGCGCCAATATCTAGAACGGATTTGGTTCAAAAAACAGGCCTGAGCCCAACGACTGTTTCTTCTTTAATTGAAGAAAGTTTACACGATGGTGTAGTTATCGAAACAGGATCAATCGGCGAAGGAGTAGGAAGAAAAGCCACACTTTTAGAAATTAATGCACGTGGTGGGTTTGTCATAGGTGTCGACCTTAGTTTTGCCACAGAATTAACGTTGCTTAATTTACGTGGGGAGTTACTCGTTACCGAAAAAATGGACGAATTAACAGACGTGAATTTATCAGAGTTACCGAATTTATTGAAAACCTTTTTGACCAAGCAAAACATTCATCAAGAAGAAGTAAAAGGAATTGGGATCTCGTTACCTGGAATTCTTGATGAAGATCGAAAGAAGATTGTTTTTTCCTATAATTTAAATGTCCGAAACTATCCTCTACATGCAGTTGTAGAAGAAGCTTTTCAAGTGCCGATTCACCTCGTTAATGACGTAAATGCTGCAGCTTTTGCTGAGCAGTGCAGTGGTAATGCGATAGGCAGTCATAGTTTAGTGTACACGTTGCTTAGTCGAGGGGTTGGGACAGGTGTCATTTTAAGAAATGAAATTTATGATACTGGGCATACAGGCAATTCGATTACAGCAAGAACGTTTGATCAGGAGCAGACAGTTTTTCATCCATTAAATGTGTATTCGATTTATAACCTCGCAAAAGGGATAAAAGATCGACATCCAGAGACTTTTCATGAAGTATCGGATCATTATGCCATAATTGATCGTTTCTTTCTTCTAGCATTTCAGCAAAAGAAAGAACCTTTTTTTACGGAAGCAAAGCGAATGGCGGAAGACATTGTAATCCTCTTAAGTAATTATGCATTATTGCTGAAGCCGGAAAAAGTGTTGGTGAATGGTTGGGTAGCTGAACAACAGTCTTTTTTTGCATATATGTTACATGTGCTAGACGAATTAGAAAAAACAACGACTATTTCGATCTGTTTAGAGAAATCGTATTGGAAAGAAAAAGGACCTTCTCTTGGTGCAGCTAGACTCGCGCTGCATCACATTTTTAAAGAAATGCAATTTTCATAGGTGGATGTGGAGACGAGCGATTTTGTGTGAATCGCTTGTCTTTTTGCATTTGTTTGATAGATTTTCTCATATTTTTAAAGACAAGCTTGCTAAAACATGCTATATTCTTTTCATTCTTATATTTTAAGGAATATTAAGAGACATGTCCGAAAATGGTGGTGGGAAGAATGAATGATTTAAGACAAAACAAGAAAATGGGTACACGCATCCTCGATACTGTGGAACGTGTCGGAAACAAATTACCGCATCCGTTTATGTTATTCTTATATTTAGCGATTGCTGTAATTGTATTCTCAGGTATTATTGCAAGTTTCGGTGTTTCGTTTACACATCCAGGCACTGGCGAAGAGACAGCTGTTCGAAGCTTGGTTTCAGCTGAAGGATTTATGTACATACTTGATTCAATGATTTCCAATTTTATTGGCTTTACGCCACTTGGGCTTGTTTTAACGATGATGCTTGGGATTGGTTTAGCTCAGCAGGTTGGACTAGTTGAAACCTTTATTAAAAGTACCATTTTGAGAGCGCCAACAAAGCTAGTGACGATTGCAGTTGTGACGACTGGTATCGTCGGTAATATCGCATCAGACGCAGCTTACGTTCTGATTCCGCCACTTGGAGCGATGATTTTCTATGCGCTTGGTCGTCACCCGCTTGCCGGAATGGCTGCTGGATTTGCAGGTGTAGGGGCAGGTTTTACAGCAAACTTCATTCCTGCCGGGACGGATGTTCTGCTTTCAGGTATTTCGACTGAAGTCGTACAAACGATGGAACCTGGTATGATTGTCCATATGACCGACAACTATTACTTTATGATTGTCTCTTCTATTATGCTTATTATCATTTGTACAGTTATTACGGAACGAGTCATTGAGCCGCGTTTAGGGAAATTTAACGCTAAATACGGCGCAAAAGAATATGTGGAGCAAGAACTGGATACGGTCGGACCTAAAGAAAGCAAAGCATTACTGGTTTCTTTAGCTGCTGGCTTTGTGTATTTAGTGATTATTTCATTTTTTATTGTTCCTGAAAGTGGAATATTGCGAGGTGAAGGTGGAAGTATCGTTCCTTCTCCGTTTATTAGTAATATTGTACCAATTTTATTATTTTTATTTTTAACGATATCAATTGCGTACGGTATCGCTGCTGGTGTCATTAAATCAACTCGGGATGTCCCGGAGATGATGGCCGAAGCAATTAAAAGTATGGCGGGCTATATTGTGTTAATCTTTGCGGCGGCGCAATTTATTGCGTACTTTGACTGGAGTAATATCGGCGTATGGATTGCAGTGAGCGGCGCAGAGTTTTTAGAAAGTGTGAACATGACAGGAATGGGTGTCATTGTCGCTTTTATCTTTTTAACGACATTATTAAACTTGTTTATCTTTAGTGGGTCTGCCCAGTGGGCATTAATGGCTCCAGTATTTATACCGTTATTTATGTTACTTGATTATCATCCTGCACTCGTGCAGTTAGCGTACCGGATTGGTGACTCATCAACAAGTGTAATTACACCAATGAATCCATATGTTCCGATGGTTTTAGCGTTTATGAAAAAATACGATTCACGAGCTGGATTTGGCACATTGTTCTCTATAATGCTCCCCTATACGCTCGTAATTTTAGCATTATGGATTGTTTTATTTTTAATCTGGACTGGATTTGAGTTGCCAATTGGACCTGGCGTAACAGATTACAAAGGTTAATGGAACAAAAGGGAGAGGGTAACATGTTTTTTAAAGAAGCAACAAGCAATCATGATCAAGTGGTCAAATGGAGACGACAACTTCATCGAAACCCTGAATTAAGTCATGAAGAACGACAAACCCAGCAGTTTGTTTGCGACACGTTAGAAGAAGCAGGGATTGCGTATGAAGTGATGCAGAAAAGCTATGGTGTCATTGGCATGATTAAGGGGGAGCAGCCGGGTAAAATTGTCGCTTTACGGGCAGATATGGATGCACTGCCGATTGAGGAAAAAAATGACGTCCCTTATCGTTCAACGAAAGAACGGATCATGCATGCGTGCGGTCATGATGCACATACAGCGATGCTGCTCGGAGCTGGAGTTACGCTTCAGAAAAGAAGAGATGAGATTGCTGGGACCGTTTTACTTTTATTTCAGCCTGCTGAAGAAGATGCACCAATTGGTGGCGCACAGGCAATGATGGAAGATCCGACTTTTCTAGAATACGAGCCTGATGTGGTGTTTGGTCAACATGTTTGGCCAGACTTACCAGTTGGACAAATTGGCGTTCGATCAGGGGCAATGATGGGGAATTCCGATCGTTTCTCCATCGTCATTAACGGAAAAGCAGGCCATGCTAGTATGCCTCACCAAGCAGTTGATGCGATTGTAGTAGCAAATCAACTAATGTCGAGTTTACAAACGATTGTGAGCCGTAATATTGATCCACTGGAATCAGCAGTCATTACAGTTGGAAAAATTTCAGGAGGAGACCGCTACAATGTTGTCGCAAGTGAAGTTACCCTTGAAGGAACAGTACGAACATTTTCTCTAGACGTACGCGAGCAGGTTGAAAAGCGCTTAATCCAATTGGCAGAACAAGTAGCTGAAGCGATGGGCGCACGTACCTCGGTTCATTATCAAAAAGGATATGTTGCTACGCTGAATACTGAAAAATGGGCAGAGCACGTAAAACAGCAAGCGCGCACATTATTTGGTGAGCACGGGGCGCCTGATGTGAACCCTAGTTTAGCTGGTGAAGATTTTGGCCGCTTCCTACAGCACTATCCTGGTGCTTACTTTTGGTTAGGAACCGCTATAAAAGAACGACCTGTTCAAAGTCCACTACATGACTCAACATTTGACATTGATGAAGAGGCCCTTGTTTACGGCGTCAACATCATGGCAACAACTGCTGTGACGGCATTACAGCAAGTAAATAGAGAGGGGAATTAATACATGGAGACTCGAATTGATGACTGGATTTCAGAACAAGAAGAGAACATTCAAACGTGGCGTCGCGAGCTTCATCAAATCGCTGAGGTGGGATTTTGTGAATATGAAACAACGCATTACATCATCCAACAACTTGAACCTCTTCCTTTTAACCTTCACACTGGTCGTTCGGTAATGGATGATGGAGCACGATTTGGTGTGCCTCATGCAGATCAATTACGAATACACGAGCAACGAGCGCTCGAACATGGTGTTCCGAAAACGTTAATGGAGAAAATGAAAGGTGGCTTTACTGGGGTTGTAGCCGTTCTAGAGACGGGAAGACCTGGTAGCCATACTGCCATGAGGTTTGATATTGATGCATTGCCGATAGAAGAAGACATAACGGAAGACCATCTACCTGCGAAAGCGGGATTTCGTTCCCTACATAATGGAATGATGCATGCATGTGGTCACGATGGTCACACAGCAATTGGTCTGGCGATGGCACATTTTTTAGCTACATGGAAAGAGCACTTATCAGGTACATACACGCTAATCTTTCAGCCAGCTGAAGAAGGGAGCCGAGGAGCGAAAGCGATCGTAGAAAAAGGCTGGCTCGACGGCGTCGATTATTTTCTTAGTGGTCACTTAGGCATTCGATCCCAGCCAGTAGGAACACTCATCTCTGATGCGACATCGATTTTGGCGACAACAAAAATCGATGCAACATTTACGGGAACAACAGCTCATGCTGGAATGGAACCACATAAAGGCAAAAATGCCATGCTTGCTGCTTCCACAGCTGTATTAAATTTGCACGGCATTTCTCCTCATAGTGATGGCGAGACGCGCATAAATGTTGGCCGTTTTGAAGCGGGGAGCGGTCGCAACATTGTTCCGGGAGATGCAGTTTTACAATTAGAAACCCGGGGCGAGTCTACAAATGAAAATGCCTACATGAAAACCGAGGCGATTCGACGGCTAGAGGGCGCTGCGCATATGTACGATGTGACTTTAGACTATCAAATTGTTGGCGAAGGACTTGCTGCAGAGACAGACGCTTATTATATTGAAAAAATTCCAGTTGTCACAAGCTCAAGTCGCTATGTTCAAACTGTAAAAGAATCGATGGCGCTAAATGGGTCTGAAGATGTAACCTACATGATGCGTCACGTTCAAAATCATGGTGGTAAAGCTAGCTATATGATTTTTGGTAGCCAGTTAGCAGCAGGCCATCATCATAAACAGTTTGATTTTGAAGAAGGCGCGCTTTATGTTGCCGTAAGCGCACTTGCACATATCGTTGTTCATAACTAGATTATTTATAAAAAGAGCTTCAAGTGTTAGAAAATATGACGCTAGCTCTTTTTTTGCATCAAATTGACTCACGTATAAAGGAAATTCATTTACATATGAAAAGAGGGAAAGAATGACGATTAATTTAGGAGTCGTTGGGCCGGAAGATTCAGTTGGTACACTAACCAAAGTGGTCGAAGAGTATCCTTCATTTAAAGCGATTCCGATCATCTATGAAAAAGTAGAACAAGCTCCTGCCAAAATTAAACAAACTACCCAACATGTTGATCAATGGCTTTTCTCCGGTCAAGCTCCGTACTCACTCTGTACGGAAATGAACATTGTCTCAAAAGATCACTCTTGGTTTGTTCCTCTTGAGGGCTCCAGTTTATTAGGAACATTTTTGGAGGCATTTTACCACACAGATCAAAAAAAACTAGAGATAAGTTTGGATACAATTTCACCTCAATATACCAACTGGCTTATTAATGAATTTTCACTAGCTCATTTAACCATACATTTGTTTGATTATCCTGATTACGTTGAAGAAGAAAAATTGATTGCGTTTCACAAACAAGCATTTCAATCAGGAAAAACAGCTTTTGCATTGACTTGTTTAAGAGGGGTTTACCAAGCACTTATACAACTTGGCATCCCTTGTTACCGTGTGAAGCCAGCGGAGCCAGTAACACGAAATATTTTAGGGCGAATACAAGATCGGATGAATTCTCTTTATTATAAAAAAGCTCAAATTGGTGTCGTTGGAGCGCTTATTTCGTTTTCGCAAACAGAACAAAAAGAGATGGTTTATTCCTATAAGCGAAAGCACCAAGAACTAGTTATTAGAAAAAGACTGTTAGATTACGCTGAATCGCTTCAGGGATCATTTATCGAAATAGGGAACGGCTATTTTGAAATCTTTACAACAAGAGGAGAAATTGAAGCGCAGAGCTGGCCTTATGAAGTCATTGATGACGTGAAAACGAGCACAAATCTAACCATTTATTTAGGAATTGGTTACGGTAGGACGGCTCTGGCAGCGTCCAAACATGTTCAAAGTGCGCTCGATTTTAGTAAGCAAGCAAGAGAACAAATGATTGTGCTTGTCGATGAGGAAAACAATGTTTCTGAAGCGAAGCGACATGAAGAACCATTTCACTATCGTCAAGTTTTTTTAGGAGACAAGTCGGCACATGTAGCAGTTGGACCAGGCACAATTGCACGCATTTACGCAAAAGTAGCTCAACAAAAACAAGCCCACTTCTCTGCACAAGACGTGGCGATTTGGTTGGAAGGAACCGAGCGACACGCGCGGCGAATTTTATTCGAGCTGGAAAAAGGAAACGTGATTCAGCAAGTCGGAGAAGAGCAATCTGGAAGACGAGGAAGGCCGAGAAAGGTTTACTGTTTAAAAGACAGCTTGTGAGTAAGCTGTCTTTTTTTTTTATTAATCCAGGTTAATGTCATGAAGTGAGGGTGGTTTAATAATTTCTAAATACATGATTTATGTATCTACCGAATTAATGCTTTTTTGAATATTTTTAACCATAAGATCGTTCTTTTGAATAGTAAATATAACTAAAGCTTTTTCCATATAATTGATAGAAAGGTTTTCTTTACCTTTTAAGTGATAACAATAACCTATTTGATACAGACTATCACCAATTACAGACAAAATATTATTTTGAACACAAGTTTCGATAGCGTCAAAACTATATTGAAGAGATTGATCAAACTCTTTCATTGAACTACAAACATTAGAGAGGTTGTAATATATTTTCGCTAATATTTCTGGAGCTTTAATAGTTTTGTTATTCATAATTGCTTCTATACATTTTAGAAGTATTTCTTTACTTTCATTATAATTGTTTTCTTCATACTCAATAATACCGAGACTTAAGTTAATCTCTATTAACTGGAGATTGTTTTTATCATTGTTCTCTACGTCAAGCTTTAAAGCTTTTTGGAAGATTTCTTTTGTTAGAGTAGAGTTTGACGTGTCATAATACGTACAAATCGCTTCATGCCATAGTAAAAATTGTTTCTCGGCGTTCGTTAAGTGAAGGTTTTTATTTTTTTCACTTTCAATTATGTATCTTAAAGCCGAGTAATCTCTTCTTTGTTTTAAATTTTTGATAATTTCGCTAACCTCGGTATCGCGAATATCTTTATTCGTTATTAATTCGCCATTATCGTCTTGACCATAGAGGTAACTCATACTCACACCAAGACGTTCACTTAACTGAAACAAGATACTAGATGATGGGTTTTCCTTGCCGTTTTTTCCTTCAATATTACTAATGACACCTTGTGTGCAAATGCCAGCTGCTAACTCGTTTTGCGTATAGCCTCTCATTTTCCGAATAGATCGTAATCTTTCTCCTAATACAAGCGATTGTTTTTGCATCATTTAGCTCCTATGAATTAAAGATGTTACTGTCATATTATCATAATAAAAATATTTTTTACATAAACGAGGTGTTTAATTTTTGTGGGTAGAGATTCAAATCAGCTGAAAATAAGAGGAAAAGGGATCTTTTACTAGAATGAAAGAGCTGAGGAGGTGTAAAGGTGAGTGAGTAATTGTTATACAATTTAAAGTTTAATAGTTGCGGTCGATTTTTATTCAGAAGAAATGCTATGATAATGCAGTGCTAAAAACAACCGTACGGACACACCCGCTTGAATTAAATTTTGTAGAATCTCAGATTGATTTGCTCGATAACAAAGAAATAGTAAAAAACTTGCCGTATTTAGGTAGTTTTTTTGTACAGAAAGGATGTTGATTTATATGTCAACGCAAATTATTGCAGCCATTATTATTTATTTATTAATTATGGTCATGATTGGCTGGTATGGTTATAAGAAAACGGCTAGTCACTCTGACTACACTCTTGGTGGGAGAGGACTTTCACCAACTGTTGCGGCGTTAAGTGCTGGAGCTTCTGACATGAGTGGATGGCTCATGCTTGCTTTACCGGGCTCTATGTATTTAACAGGACTTGGTGCTGGTTGGTTAGCGCTCGGACTTATTATTGGTGCGTATTTAAATTGGGTTTTCTTAGCACCGCGGTTAAGAACGTATACAGAAACAGCGAATGATTCAATTACAATTCCATCGTTTTTAGAAAATCGTTTTATTGATTCGACTAAACTTTTACGTATTTTATCTGGGATTATTATTATTTTCTTCTTTACGATTTACGTGTCTTCAGGGATGGTGTCCGGTGGACGGGTTTTTGATTCGTTATTAGGTATTGACTATCATACGAGTTTGTTAATTGTTGCTGGCGTCACCATTCTTTATACGTTATTTGGTGGTTTTTTAGCAGTAAGCTGGACAGACGTCGTCCAAGGTGGCGTTATGATGCTTGCTTTACTCATCGTCCCAATTTTTGCTTTAGCAGAAGTGGGCGGAGTGTCTTCATCATTTGATCAAATTCGAAGCATTGATCCACAGTTATTAGATATTTTTCGTGGGGTTACGGTTATTACCATTATTGGTTCATTAGCATGGGGTCTAGGGTATTTTGGTCAACCGCACATTATTGTTCGGTTTATGGCGCTACGTACCGCGAAAGAAGCGAAGCCAGCTAGAAGAATTGGAATGGCATGGATGATTATCTCGATTATTGGTGCGATGTTTACAGGTCTTGTTGGTCGAGCGTATTTGAGTAATGAAGGAGTCTTCTTAAATCCAGATAATGACAGTCAACATGAAACCGTGTTTGTTGTATTAGGTGAAATGTTGTTCCACCCGTTTGTTATTGGAATTATTTTTAGTGCGATTTTGGCGGCTGTTATGAGTACAATCTCTTCTCAACTGCTTGTCACATCTAGTTCACTAACAGAAGACTTATATAAGACATTCCTTAAGCGTAAGCCAGGAGATCGAGAATTAGTCTTCCTAGGTCGAGCAGCAGTACTAGTTGTTGCGCTTATTGCATTAGCGCTGTCATGGAATCCAGATAGTTCGATTCTTGAGCTAGTTAGTTATGCTTGGGCAGGTTTTGGAGCGGCATTTGGTCCAGTTATGCTAATCAGCTTGTATTGGAAAGGCATGACAAGATGGGGCGCACTTGCTGGGATGTTATCTGGAGCAATCGTTGTTATTGTTTGGGCCAACACGAGTCTTTATCAAGTGTTTGGTATGAACGAACGTGTATATGAACTTCTTCCAGGTTTTATTGTAGCGACAATCATGATTTTTGTTGTAAGTAAGCTAACGAAAAACGATGAAAGAGTTGCGCTAGGGTTTAAAGAATTTAAAAAGCAACTACAAGCTAATAAATAATAAGTTTTAAATCGGATGAAAAGGCGAAAGACCCTTGTACAGAGGGTCGTCGCCTTTTTTTATACATTGTTTCGCGTTTTAATCATAGGTTGCGCGTTAAGCTTCTCGAACAAATGGTTTCTTGCTAAAATAGATGGGTATAAAACTGTGTACATCATGAGAAAGGAAAGAAGCGAGAATGAAAAAATGGAAACAAATAAGTGTTGTTGTTTTGATGACTGTTTTAGTATCTGCTTGTAATGCGGACAATGGGAATGAGGACCAAAACGATCAGAATAATCAAGTGACTGAAGAATCCATTGACGGCATTAATGAGGACTGGACAGAAGTTCCACTTGTATTAGAAGAGATTAGCGATGATGTGTCAAGGATTGAACTCACAAACGATAAAGGTGGAAGCCGTGTTATTCTCTATTACACGGATGAAGAAGGTCCTCAATACAAATCCGTGCTCGTTAAAGACGAGGGACGCTTGAAGATTATTTCCATTAATGAAAATGGAGAAGGGGAAATGTTTAACGAAATTGTAGAAGACCGTATATCATCCTAATAAAAGGAGCG
Source organism: Shouchella sp. JSM 1781072 (assembly GCF_041949915.1). NCBI lineage: Bacteria > Bacillati > Bacillota > Bacilli > Caryophanales > Bacillaceae > Shouchella > Shouchella sp. JSM 1781072. Next base: position 1,313,530 of record NZ_JBHFQE010000001.1, on the reverse strand, counting down.
CTAAACAGTGATTTGTATACTGGTTTAGCGCTCTTTTCATAATTATATAGTCAAGGGAACCGCATTTGATTCGTAGTATGCAAGCGCTGCTTGAATGGCTTTACCTGTTTCAATCGTTGTTCCTTTAAAAAGCAGGGCTGCTTCTAAAGCAGCAAGTACAAATAAGACATTCTCTTTCCGACAGCTATAGCCCATTGAGCCAATGCGCCAAATTTTTCCATGTAAAGGGCCGAATGAACTCGCAATTTCAACACCAAAATGGGTTAACATGAATGCTCTAATTTCATCAGCGTTGACGCCAGGAGGGACTGAAATGCACGTAACAACCGGTAGTTTATGCTCGTGTTCAACGTAGAGATCGAGTCCCATTGCTTTGATGCCTGCTTTTAGTGCCTTTTCATGATACTTGTGGCGGTTAAAGCGCTCGTCTAGCCCTTCTTTTAGTAAAATACGAAGTCCTTCGTGCAAGCCATAAATCATTGATGTTGCTTCAGTATGATGATTGAGGCGCCTTGGACTCCAGTAATCTTGGAGTTGACTTAAATCAAAATAATTGCTTCGAATTACGGAACCAGAAAAAGGTTCGGATGGATCGTGTTCCGTTGCGATGCCGCGCTCAACTTTTTTACGTCGATTAATGACGGCTTCAACTCTGTCATTATACGTAATGGGAGCCATTCCAGCTGGGATTGATAGGCATTTTTGCGTTCCGCCAATCGCCGCATCAATGTACCAGTCATCCACTTTAACATCGACGCCGCCAATTGTAGCTACAGCATCTACTACAAATAATATATCCTTCTCACGACACGTTTTTCCGATGTTTTGTAACGGCATCATACAGCCAGTAGACGTTTCACCGTGCACACATGCAACAATTTTAGGGTTCACAGCGTTCATTTCATCAATTATTTCGTCTTCAGAAAAAACCGTTCCCCATTCGCATTCAATCGAATGAACGTCTGCATCAAGCCTTTCGCAAATCTCAACTAATAAATGCCCAAATCTACCGTAAATCGGAATAAACACCCGATCTCCTGGTTCAATTAAACTCGTTAGCACAGCCTCTAACCCTGATCGAGATGTACCATCAATGGGAAATGCCCATTGATTCTTTGTTTGAAATAAATCTCTTAGCATCGCCATTGTTTCATTCATCATCTCTGTAAATGCAGGATCGAACTGTCCTAAAATAGGAGCGCTCATTGCGCGGAGGACACGTGGCTCTGCTTCGACAGGACCGGGAGTCATAATAGTGCGTTTCGTTAAATCGCTCACGATGCAATCCTCCTTATTCATAAGCAAGTTGGTAAAGAACATGTTTTAAAGCGTCTAAACCTACTTGCAAATCTTCTTGTTTCGTATATTCATGGGGAGAGTGACTAATCCCTTTCACACTTGGGACAAACAATAAACACGTAGGAATCGCAGAACCTAGAATTTGCGCATCGTGTCCTGCACCACTATACATATAGCGGCTTTTTAAGTTGGACTGTTGTGCATAGTCATAAGCAAGAGTGGTCAAGTCTTCTGACATTGAAACAGGCGAGACATCGGAATATTGTTGAACGGACACAGCGATGTCAGATGAGCCGAGTTCATTAACAAACGAGTAGATCCGTTCATGATAAACATCTAATGTCTCTGAGTGAGAGTGACGGATATCTAACGTGAAGGTAATTTGACCAGGAATGACATTTGGTGTGTTTGGTAGAACGTTAAATTGGCCGACTGTGGCGACAAATGAATCATCCATCGAATGGCCAGCTTGAATTAATTTTTGAACAAGTGTCGTAGCTGTATCCATCGCATCACGCCGTTTATTCATTGGCGTTGTTCCAGCATGATTGCTTTCACCTGTTACGGTAAAAATAAATCGTTTTTGGCCTACAATTCCTTTCACAATACCAAGAGACTCTCCTGCATCTTCTAAAATTGAACCTTGCTCAATATGTAATTCCACAAAGTGTCCTAAATCGTGACGGAGAGGATTTTGATAATGACCGAGACCAAACCCATATTCATTCATTTCATCGTAAAAAGATTTGCCGTTTGTATCTTTTGTTTCACGATAGTTCTTATCTTGATGTATGCCAGTGAGGTTACCAGATCCCCAAAAATTTAAAGGAAAGCGACTGCCTTCTTCTTCGCAAAATGATACGACATCAATTGTACGCTTCGGCTGACCGTGTGTATGAACAAGCTCAGAGACAGCGAGTAAACTAGCAAGTACGCCATACGCACCATCGTATTTTCCGCCGTTGACAACCGTATCGATGTGTGAACCTGTTAAAACAACGGGCTCTTCTTGGTTTGTGCCCTCTACACGTCCGTATACGTTTCCGATATCATCATAAAATGGAGCAAACCCATGTTGTTTAAACAGTTGATGGATGGTTTGTTGGGCTTGAAACCAAACAGGCGTATATAAAAGTCGCGTGACACCACCATCTTTTGTTTTACCTATGCGCGCTAATTCTTCAATAACGGACGTTATGGGTGCTAAGGATTGTTGCGTTTTCATCGTCATACCCTCACTTTTGTCAAAATGTTTTGATTGAACAACTGTAAGTTTAAGTGTACGGTTAAACTATTCAGATTTCATTAGATGATTTATTGTTTTTTAATATAATTGTTGTGCACATTGTCTAAATTGGAGGGATTAGATGGATATTGCAGCATTTTTACAGTTATCAGATTTAAGAGAAGCACGATTGATTGCCGGTGAAAAAGGGATCGATCGTCGAATTGGCAATGTGAAAATGATGGATGCACCGGATATTATTCATTACTTAACCCAAGATGATTTACTCGTTACAACCGCTTATCATTATGTCGGCAAACCAGAGTTACTACTTGATTTGATCAAAGAAATGAAGCGGATAGGCTGTGCAGGTCTAGGTATTAAACAAGAACGCTTTCTTGGACAAATTCCTAAAAGTGTCTTAGCGTATGCTAAGCAAGTCGATTTTCCAATCATTGCTTTGCCTGAGCAATTGGGGTTAAGTTACGTCGCTAATCAAGTATTAAGCACAATTCTTGATCAAAGAACCCACGAATTAACGACCGCTCTTGACGCTCACCGAGCATTTTCAGAGCATATTGTGAGTGGCAAAGGGTTGCTACATCTAGTAGAGAATGTGGCTCAATTAGTCGGGGCTCCGATTTTACTTATGAATGAGCGCTGTCAAGTAATATCGGCTTCAAATTCAGCGAACCCCGTTGGAAATGGTATGGAATATTTGTATCGGATGGGCTATGCTTTTTTTCCGGAAGGAAGTCCATATACGAGCTTTACGTTGCTAATGAATCAACCAAAAACAGTAACAGCATTTCCTGTGTACACAGATAAAGCAAAAAAGAGTATTCTCGTTATTCTTAATTCGCTACCGTCTCATGATCGACAAGCCTATTTACTGATTGAACAAGCGACCAACGTGATTGCGTTTGAATTAATGAAAGAAAATGCTTTAAAGCAGTATACGCGCCGAGCAAAAAATGAATTTTTTCTCCATTACATAAATGGGCAGTATGCGACGAAAGATGAGACAATTAATCGGGCACAAGAATTTGGCCTTTATAACGATCGACCGTATAAATGTGTAGCGGGTAGGCTGGATCAAGAGGAGACTAGTTTAGGGTTTAAAGAGAATCATATTGAAATTGAAAAAGTATTTGACTTTGTTGAAGAAGAGTTATCAATTTTTCCTTTTCAATCCCATTTGTTTATAAAAGGAGACATTTGTTTTGTACTATTGGAAGGGGAAAAAGATGATACGATTGGCGATTCCCTTCAAGCAGTAGATTTTGCGCTCGAAATGATTCAAGAGCACGTATTTCTCCATTTTAAACGATCGATCTCCTTTGGAGTTAGTCATCTTTGTCGGCAGTTTTGGGATGTTCGAGAAGCGCACCAAGAGGCAACAAACGCCCTTCATTCCGGACGGCTTTCAGGAAGTCGACAATTCGTTCAGACCTATCAGGCGAAGGATCTAGTAAAGTTATTACGTATGATTCCGAGAGAAGATTTAAATGAATTCTGCGATTATAATTTAAAAAAATTAACAGAGCCGAGCGTAAACGAAATGGGGCTCATCCAAACATTAGCCGTTTACCTTGAAACGCATTGTCAAATTTCTGAAACCGCAAAACGACTTTATGTTCATCGCAACACGATTATTTATCGACTGGAGAAAATTGAAGAATTACTTGGAAAAAATTTAAAAGATCCAGATACAACCCTACATTTACGCCTAGCCTTGCGAATTCAGCATACTTTACAAACAATGTAAAGACGGATTTTAGTCCGATGGAAGAATCCGGAGTTTCTTCTATAATAAGTGGAAAGGGAGGCTACTCATGTTAAGTCAAACAACGATACATACAATTAAGGCGACTGTGCCTGTTTTAGAAGAGCATGGTCTTACCATTACAACGAGATTTTACGAACTTTTATTTTCGAATCAGCCTGAACTATGGAACGTCTTTAACCATGCTAACCAAATGCGTTTTACGCAGCAAGAAGCGCTAGCAAAAGCTTTACATGCAGCTGCTAGCCATATTGAGCAAATTGAAACGATCGCACCAGCTGTGAATAAGATTGCGCACAAACATCGCAGTGTTGGAGTAAAAGCTGAACACTATCCGATTGTTGGTCATTTTTTGATCATTGCGATGAAGGACGTTCTCGGTGAAGGGGCAAGTAAAGAAGTGATAGGTGCCTGGGAAGAAGTGTATGACGTACTTTCGCAACAATTTATCAAAATTGAATCAGCACTTGAAAAGGAAGCAAAGTGGTCAGGTTTTCTTCCTTTAAAAATCACAAGAAAAGTACGTGAAACAAGGGACATAACGTCGTTTTACTTGCAGGCTGAAAATCGTTCTTTTCTATCCGGTCAATACGTTAGTGTGAAGGTTCACGTAAATGGCTATGATCACATTCGTCAATACAGTCTTTCTAATGGCAATAATCAGCAAGCGTATCGAATTAGTGTGAAACGTGAGCAGCCAGCAGATGGTCCTAGCGGGATTGTGTCTCAGTACATGCATGATCATGTCAATGTAGGCGATAATCTTCACGTAAGTGCACCTGCAGGAACGGTCCGTTATGATCACGAGAGTGAAAATCCGCTTGTGTTTATAAGTGCAGGTTCAGGTGTTACGCCAATGATTTCGATGTTAAAAAAGGTCACAACAGAACAGCCTGAGCGTGACGTTCATTTTGTTTATGGCACAGCGAATAGTGAAACGCATGTCTTTAAAGAAGAGGTTGAAGATGTAGGACAAACCCATTCTCAAGTTCAACAGTATATTTTCTATAAGAACCCGTTAAAAAATGATACGTATACGAAAGTAGGGGAATTAAATCAAGAGGCGATAGCAGGAATTATTTCCCCGCTTAATGATCCAGAAATTATCATTGGTGGTTCCAAACAATTTATAGATGATATGTACACGTCTTTAAAAGCCTGTGATGTTGATGACAATCGCATTCGCTATGAAAGTTTTGAGCCACAGATTTAATGCTCGCTCTTTGTTTCATTGTACAAAATGAATAGTTTGCTAGTTTTAATTTATACATTGTAACCAATGACCTTCCTTTATCGCGTTAGTAAGATAGTGAAAATAACTGAGGCGAAAAAGTGAGGGATTCATACATGGAACAACTGCAAAATCAGAAATCTAGTACACCAAGTCCACCATCGCAAAAGAAAGAACGGATGCCACATATTTATGTACTCTTGTTTGTTATTAGTGGACTTGCAGCTGTACTTACATACGTTATACCGGCTGGTTCATTTGAGCGGGTTCCTGGTCCAAATGGACGTGAATCGATCGATCCCAATTCGTTTACCACGATTGATGCGCCACCTGTTTCATTTATGGATTTTATGCTAGCTATTCCTGTCGGGATGGCGAGCGCAAGTGAAATTATCTTTTTTACCTTTATTATTGGCGGCATGTTCATGGTATTAAGACGAACGGAGATCATTGAAATTGGTGTTGATCGATTAGCCAGAAAATTTGAACATAAAAGTATTGCGGTCATTCCGGTTTTGCTCACTCTTTTTGCAGTAGTTGCGACAACGATTGGGACACCAGAACTTTCTTTAGTTTATATTCCTGTTTTAATTCCGTTATTTATTTCACTTGGCTATGACTCGATGACTGCAGCAGGCATTGCGCTTATCTCGACAGCGCTTGGTTTTACTGCAGGCGTAATGAATCCAGGTACTGTTGGAATATCACAACAAATCTCAGGATTAGAAACGTATTCTGGTTTTGGCTTACGGGTCGTTGTTCTAGTAGTCATCATTCTAGTTGGCAGTTTGTATATCATGCGCTATGCAAAAAAAGTGAAGCAGGATCCCTTTAAAAGCTATACGAGAGATGAAGATGAATTAAAGCGTGTAAAATACAAAGATGCGCTTAAGCAACCAGCCAAGCAAGCGACTAAGAGACAGTTGCTTGCAATTGCAACATTACCTATTTTTTTCGGTGTCCTTGTTTACGGCGTCACACAATTAGGATGGTTTATGCTCGAAATGTCTGGACTATTTATTTTTATGGGCATTTTAGTCGGGATGATTGCGGGGCTTTCACTAACAAGAGTGTGCGAAGCATTTACGGAAGGGTTTCGAGAGGTGTTAATGGGAGCGATCATTATTGGCATTGCACGCTCCGTAGCAGTTGTTCTTGAAGAGGGACAAATTATGGATACGATTGTTTATGGCTTAGGGAATCTTGTCGGGCAATTACCAAGTACGTTAAGCGCTATTGGAATGATGACGGTTCAATTGTTCATCAATTTTTTCATTCCTTCAGGGAGTGGTCAAGCGTTAGTGACAATGCCTATTATGGCTCCACTGGCTGACATGTTAGGTGTGACTCGTCAAACAGCTATTCTAGCCTTCCAATTTGGTGATGGCTTTGCTCATATTTTGTACCCAACTTCAGGTTATTTTATGGCCGCCCTTGTTATTGCAGGGATTAGCTGGACAAAATGGATTAAATTTTTTACACCATTGTTTATCATTTATATGTTTATTGGGGTGATCTTTCTTATTTATGCGCAAGTGACAGGCTGGACGGGGTAATAGAGAGGAGACGAGAGAATGGATACTCGAATTAGTGGCGGTCGCATTGTATTGCCTGGTCAAGTTGTTGAAACAGACATTGGCATAAAAGACGGAATCATTGTCACAATAGGAAAAGTAGCTAAAGCAAAAGAAACGATTGATGCCCACGGTCAACTTGTTTTTCCAGGTGGCATTGATACACATGTTCACTTCTCAGAACCTGGTCGAACGGATTGGGAAGGGTTTGAAACAGGAAGTCAGGCACTAGCAGCTGGTGGCGTGACATCGTACATTGAAATGCCGCTTAACGCTCTCCCAGCCACAACGAATCGTGCGCATTTGCAGTTGAAACTCGACTTAGCAAAATCGAAAAATAGCGTCAATTATAGCTTTTACGGTGGGCTAACGTCTTCTAATTTAACGGAGTTAGAAGAGTTGGCAGACAGCGATGTTGTTGCATTTAAATGTTTTTTATCTACTTGTGGTTCTGATCATCCAGAAGATTTCTCTAATGTAGATGAGCAAACCTTACAAGCAGGTATGCGTATATTAGCTCGAAAAGGCAAGCTTCTTTGTATCCATGCAGAGGATGCGGATCTTACGGACACTCTTGAGCAAGAAAAACGTGACGCAGGAAGCGCAGACGCACAAGCCTATGTCGAATCACGTCCTATAAAAGCAGAAGTGCTTGCTGTAGATAAAGCGATTGCGGCTGCTAGAGAAACAGGATGTGCGATCCATTTTGTACATATTTCTTCGGCCGCAGCGATTGACTCGATTCAACGAGCAAAACGGGAAGGAATTGATGTGACGGTTGAATCATGCCCACATTACTTTGTATTTTCCTCAGAACAATTAGCGCATTTAGGAACGCTTGCTAAATGCCAACCGCCGTTGCGCCCTCAAGAAGAAGTCGAAAAGTTATGGGCATGTTTAATGCGTGGTGAAATTGATTGGCTTACATCCGACCACTCTCCTTGTACAATCGATTTAAAGGCAGGGAATTTTTTTACGGCATGGGGCGGAATTACAGGTTGCCAAAATATGATTGATGTTATGTACGATGAAGCAGTGAATAAAAGAGGGATGTCAGCGGTTACGTTTGCTAAGCTTATTTCAAGCACACCAGCAAAACGAATGGGGCTTTATGCAAAAGGCGAGATTGCCATTGGCAAAGATGCCGATTTGTTTTTTTTGGACGAAAACGAGACATATACATTAGATCAAGAAGCGCTGTATTATAAAAATCCCTACACTCCTTATAGTGGTCGTCGAATTGGGTGCCGTGTGACAAAAACAATGGTGAATGGACAAGTTGTGTTTGAAGATGGGAAAGTGGTGGCAGACAAAAAAATGGGTCGGTTACTCAGCGTTAAAAAAAGAGCAATGGTCGATGATTGACCATTGCTCGCTTAAAAAGAGGATTCTACTAACGCCTGAGTTGTTGAGCGTATCGAAAGGTTACTGGAATGAATGATTTGCTCATTCAGTGGCGCTGCGATTGCTCGGTTTGAGAGTCCTGTAAGAACCAATGTAGTACCTACAGATTCAAGTTCTTCTTTTAATAGTAAGAGGTTTTCAAGCGTAAATTCAGTAAACGTATGTAAACTCGAAACATCAGCGGCAAGGGTAGAAATACCATTATCTGCTAATGTTTTCTTAATGTGTGCCGTTTGATTTTTCATTCTTTCTTTTGTGAACGTACCTACAATGGACATGACTGCAACGTCGTTCATGAGCGGTATCACTGGGAGAGTCAACAATTCATATTCTTTAATCGTTTCCATGTAGGCTAGTTCAATCATTTTTCGTTTTGTAATGTCTTTTTGCACACCAACAAAATAGATCTTATCATCTCTTCCGTTCTTTGCTGGATCGATGGATAGTTCATTCCAAAAAGGAGTTCCGTCTTTTTTGTAGTTAAGAATTTCCGACTTAAAGCTGCCTTTTTGCCGTAAGGATGTGGAAATTCGTTCTACCTCCTCCATATCGGTGTCCTTGCCTTGTAGAAAACGACAATTTTGTCCCATTACTTCTTCTAGTTCATACTGAGTAATGTCAGTAAACCCTTGGTTAATAAAAATAATCGGGTTGTCTTTTATACTGGGGTCTGTAATCGCAATTCCAATACCTGTGTAGTCAAGACTGTTTGAGAAAAAAGCAGCGTCTAAGTTAATCATTCTAACCTCACTTATATGGTCCATCTTATTAGCACAATGGTACAAAAAAATATTGTTCGGTTCAATCAAAACATTTTATAATTGCGAAAAAGAAGCAAGTGATGTATAGTGAATAGAGTGATCGTTCTATCAAAAACGAAGGGTGATGAAATGAGTAAAAAAAGGGAGCAGCTTCTCGAACGTTCTGAACGTTTGTTTGAGACTAATGGCTTTCATGCAGTAGGAATTAAACAACTGATTAAAGAAGCAGATGTTTCTCTAATGACGTTGTACAACCATTTTGATTCAAAAGAACAACTGATTTTGGCGATTTTACAACGACGAGAAATTCGCTATATGCAATTGTTAAAGCAATCGTTTTTAGATGAAAATGTTGATGCGCTGGCAATTTTGGAAACTCACTTAAGCTGGATTAAAAAAAATGGAGCAAATGGGTGTATGTTCTTACGTGCAAAAGAAGAATTTTCTGCAGGTGTGTCGGAAAATGAAGAGATTGCCACTTTTGCAACACAACATAAGCAGCGATTGGTGACGCTTTTTAACGAGCAAGGTTTTGCAAAACGAGAAGCACTGCGACTGGTGCTCATTCTTGAAGGTGCAACGGCAATGGCAGAGGTATTTGATCTTGATGATGTTGTAGAAGAAACACAATTATCGGTGAAAGCATTGTTTAGCAGTTGAAGCAATGCATTTTTTTGTTCAAAAATATAATGATCGTTCTATATAAAAGGATGTGGTGTAAATGTGGAAGTTCGTATTACCTGGACTGGCGATGATTGCAGTCACGTATGCATTCGCACGACTAAGCTTTGGTTTATTTTTGCCCGATATTGCAGTAGATTTGCAGTTAAGTGAAAGTGATAGTGGCCTAATTGGCTCGTTAGGCTATGTTGCCTACTCTCTTGCTTTGCTTGTCTCTTCAGCTGGCATTATGTGGTTTGGACAACGAAAAGTGAATGCATTAGCTGGACTAACGGCAGTCACTGGCTTGCTCGGAATCGCTTTAGCCCAATCAGCGATCTTTTTAGCTAGTAGTGTATTCGTGGCAGGTCTTGGAAGTGGGTTGGCTTCACCAGCTCTAAGTCAAATTGCACGGCAAATGCTGGCAAAAAATCAATTGGATCGCGGAAATACGTGGATAAACAGTGGAACTAGTTTTGGAATGATTATAACTGGCCCGATTGTACTACTTTTTACAGAACATTGGCGGTTATCATATGGTTTGTTTGCCATCATTGCTCTAGCTGTTCTTGTATGGAATCTAGTGTCTATTCCGAGAGAGGAAAACAAGGAAGAACCAAAGGATCGATCAATCAACTGGCTCTCTATTCTGAATCAAGCAAAAGGTCTCCTACTCGCTTCAATCATTGTTGGGATTAGCTCATCAATCTATTGGACTTTTTCAAGAAGTTTTTTAACGGTGGAACATGGTGTTTCAGCAAATGAAAGTGTGCTTTTTTGGGTCATGATGGGTATAGCAGGTATTTTAGGTGGGGTCGCCGGCGGTTTCATCCAACAGATCGGGATGAAGTGGTCTTATCGCTTCGTTTTACTCGCGTTGCTTAGTTCAATTGCGATCCTACTCGTATCATCAAGACTAACAATCTACTTATCAGCCAGTCTGTTTGGAAGTGGATATATTTTTTTAACCGGCTTATTTATTGTGTGGGCAACGAAGTTATTTGATAAGCTTCCTGCGGTTGGCGTCAGTATATCCTTTCTCGCTTTAGGTATAGGCCAATCGATTGGCTCTTTCTTTGCAGGGAAAACGATTGAATGGACGTCTTATCCAATCAGCTTTCTGCTGTTTGCGCTAATAGGTGGAGTAGGGTTGTTCATCACGCCACCGAAAAAAAGTATAGAAGGGCAAAAGACAGCGCCGTAATTGGTGTTGTCTTTAAAATGTTCGTATCTTCTATAACATTTATAATTGTCACGTAAATGAAAGCGTGTTAAACTGCAATCAAATATTACACATATATGATCGACAATCTCATATGTGATGGAGGGTGCCATGTCCGTAAAATCGGCTGTTCGCGTCTTACGTATATTTGAATTGTTAAGCATACATAAGGAAGGTCTAAGTAATAAACAAATTTGTACTTACTTGAAACTCCCACAAAGTAGTGCATCAGGACTTATAAAAACGTTGCTAGATGAAAATTACTTGTCATTAAACGAAAGCAATCATTTTATTTTAGGAGCGAAATTAATTCCAGTTGGACAAGCAGCGATGGAATCATTTAATCTTTCAAATTTAGGTGTAGAAGATTTGAAAGCGCTTATGCTTAGAGTGGAAGAAACCGTATTTATGGCTACATTGGTCGATCATGAACTCATTTACATCGCAAAAATTGACAGCAACCGTTCCATTCGCACATCCGCCTTTTTAGGAGGGAAAAAACCTCTTTATTGTACCGGACTTGGTAAGGCTTATTTAGCCTATATGCCTCATGAAAAACGAGAGACGTATATACACCAGACTGAATTGGAACCGATTACAGATCACACGATAACCGATAAAGAAGAATTAAAAACAAAGCTTATAGATTATCAAAAACAAGGCTATGCCATCGATGATGAAGAAAATGAAGAAGGGCTTTATTGCTTAGCTGCTCCTATTTTTAACAGTACAGGAGAAATGGAAGCTGCCATAAGTGTTGCTGGACCAAAGGCGAGAATGTTAAAGCATGAAGCGAATATAGTGCAACACGTTAAGAACACAGCCAATATGATTTCAAGTAAGCTTGGCTATAGAGGAGGGTAACATGGATGTCTTAAGCATGGGTGAAACGATGGTTCTCTTTTCACCTCGTTCATCTGGCCAACTACGCTATGAAACTGATTTTCAGACCAAAGTTGCAGGTGCAGAAACAAATACGTTAATAGGCCTAGCGAAGTTAGGATACAAATCAAGCTGGATTAGCCGAGTTGGTGATGATGAATTTGGTCGGAAAATTATTCACGCCGTTCGAGGTGAAGGGATTGGGACTGAGTCTGTAACCATAGACGATCGCCACTCAACTGGGCTATTTTTTAAAGAAAAAACGACAGAGGCATTAACGTCTGTACAGTATTATCGTCATCAATCTGCCGCTAGTTTTTTATCAGTAAACGATGTGGAACCCGTTGATGTCAGTCGATTTCAATACGTTTATTTAACTGGTATTACCCCGGCTTTAAGTGAAACCTGTGCGGATGCTGTACATGCACTAATGAGAAAAGCAATCGCCGCTAGCGTACCGGTTGTATTTGACCCGAACATAAGAAAAAAACTGTTACATGGTGAAATAGGAAAACAACTTATGAAGGACTGCATGGCTGCATCAACTATTGCGCTGCCAGGACGCCAAGAAGGAGACTATTTATTCGGTACGACAAATGAAAAGCAGATTGCTGAAGCGTGTATGGAGCTTGGGGCAGATACAGTTGTAGTGAAGTTAGGGGAAGACGGAGCGTATTTTCAAACGAAAATAGAAAGCGGTTACGTCCCTGCATTTTCGGTTCCGCGTGTAGTAGACCCGGTCGGAGCAGGAGATGGATTTGCAGCCGGATTGCTAGCCGGACTTTTAGAAAAAAAGTCGATTGAAGAATCGGTCAAGCAAGGCTGTGCGATTGGAGCGATTGTGACGCAAGTAAACGGAGATATTGAAGGCTTACCAACGAGAAACCAATTAACAACGTTTATGGAAGCGGATTCTGCTGACGATGTTGCGAGATGAGGAGAGGATCGGATGAGAACGTATCAGGCAATACAATCGGAGAAAATTATTGCCATTATAAGAGGGGCAGAGGCTGGTAATCTTGTTCAAATTGGACAAGCACTGAAAGAAGGTGGGATTCAGCTGGTTGAAGTAACACTCAATTCCAATCAAGCTCTCGACGGCATTACACACTTAAAAAAAGAATTTGGCGATGAACTTTTTATTGGTGCTGGAACGGTATTGGATCCTGAATCGGCTCGGGCTGCCATTCAAGCAGGAGCAGATTTTATTCTCTCTCCAACTGTTAACATCGAAACGATTAACATGACGAAGCGCTACGGAAAAGTGAGTATTCCAGGTGCCTTTACACCAACCGAAATTCTTACAGCCTATGAAAACGGCGCAGACTTCGTGAAAGTATTTCCAGCGAGGATGGGACCGGACTATATAAAAGATATTCAAGGACCTTTGCCACATATTCCACTTGTACCAACTGGTGGTGTAAACGAACAGAATGTTGCATCTTTCTTGAAAATTGGCAGTTCGGCATGTGGAATTGGCAGTTCCCTAGTAAATACGAAAGAAGCTGTTACAGCAGATTCTTTACAAGCGTTAACAAGGAGAGCAAAGCGATTTGTTGAGATTGCACGAACGATTTGAAAGGATGAGAATGAATGAAAATTACAAGCTACGAACTTTTTCAAGTGCCACCTAGATGGCTTTTCTTAAAAATTGAAACAGATGAAGGCATGATTGGTTGGGGGGAACCGGTCATTGAAGGGAAAGCCGCAACCGTAAAAACAGCTGTTGATGAGCTCATGCAGTTTTTAATTGGAAAAGATCCTTTACAAATAGAAGATCATTGGAATGTCATGTATCGAGGTGGTTTCTACCGCGGTGGTCCGATTTTAATGAGTGCGATCTCAGGAATAGACCAAGCCTTATGGGATATAAAAGGGAAGCACTTAGGTGTGCCTGTCCATCAGTTATTAGGTGGAAAAGCGAGAGAATCAATTAAAGTCTATTCGTGGATTGGCGGAGATCGTCCTAGCGATGTAGGTGCTGCAGCAAAAGCAGTGGTCGATAAAGGGTTTAAGGCAATTAAAATGAATGGCACAGATGAACTCCAGTACATCGACTCTTATGAAAAGATTGACCGAGTTCTTGAAAATGTTGCCGCCATCCGTGAGGCAGTCGGTCCTTATATTGGGATTGGCATTGATTTTCACGGCAGAGTACATAAACCAATGGCGAAAATTCTTGCTAAGGAGCTAGAGGTATTTCGACCGATGTTCATTGAAGAGCCGGTCCTACCTGAAAACAACGAAGCATTGCGAGAGATTGCGAACCATACTGTTATTCCAATTGCCACAGGAGAGCGGATGTATTCAAAATGGGATTTTAAAAACCTTTTAAAAGATGGCTATGTTGATATTATTCAACCAGATTTGTCTCATGCAGGAGGCATTACAGAAAACAAGAAGATCCTCTCCATGGCAGAAGCATTTGATGTGGCAGCAGCGCCACATTGTCCATTAGGGCCGATTGCACTCGCATCTTGCTTACAAGTAGATGCAACGTGTCATAACGCCTTTATTCAAGAACAAAGTTTAGGTATTCATTATAATGAAGGATCTGATCTACTAGACTATCTTACAGATGCGAGTGTCTTTACATATAAAGACGGTTACGTCGAAATTCCTGATAAGCCGGGGCTTGGTATTGAAATCAATGAAGACCATGTAAGAAAGATGGCAAAGATTGGCCATGATTGGAAAAATCCTATCTGGAGACACAATGATTACAGTATCGCGGAATGGTAATGGATAGAAAGAAAGAGAGGGAGCAAACATGTCTTCATTAGGGTTAATCCTCGTCACAATTATTGGGATTGGTGTTCTACTTTATTTGATTATGCATTCAAAAATGCAAGCGTTCCTCGCGCTATTGATAGCGAGTATTTTTATTGGAATCTTTACTGGGATGGATCCCACATCGTTAATTGAAACAATGGAAGAAGGGATGGGTGGAACCCTTGGCTTTATCGCCATCGTCGTCGGGCTTGGTGCGATGTTTGGTGAAATGTTGCGAACGTCTGGCGGAGCAGAACGTTTAGCCTTTACCTTGGTCGATCGATTTGGGGAAAATCGAGCTCAGTGGGCGTTAGCTTTAACAGGATTTATCGTCGCGATTCCTGTATTTTTAGATGTGGCGCTCGTTATTTTACTTCCAATTGTTTATAGTTTAGCAATGCGAACAGGCAAGTCACTACTTTATTATGCAATTCCTTTACTAGCAGGTCTTGCGGTGGCACATAGCTTTATCCCGCCCACACCAGGACCGATTGCGGTCGCATCTGTACTTGGCGTAGATTTAGGCTGGATGATGTTGTTCGGCGTTATTGCAGGACTCCCGGCGATGATTATCGCAGGTCCATTATTTGGTCGCTGGATTGGGAAGCGTGTCCATGTCGGTGTACCGGCACACATCGTAGAAGCAACAAAGCAAGAAGAAAAATCAACAAAAGAATTACCGAGCTTCGGCTTAATTTGCTTTATTATTTTATTACCACTCGTCATGATTTTGTTAAATACTGCAGGTGACGTGATTTTAGAAGAAGGTACAACAACGCATCAAATTCTTACATTCGTAGGTCATCCATTTATCGCCTTAATCGTGGCGACGTTACTAGCGATGTATTTCTTAGGAAAACGCCGTGGAGCAACGAAGGAACAAATTCAAACGATGACAACAAAAGCCCTTGAACCAGCAGGGATTGTCATCCTAATTACTGGAGCAGGTGGCGTCTTTAAAGAAGTTCTGATTCAGAGTGGTGTTGGCGATGCAATGGGTGAATTAATGGCTTCATCTGGTTTCCCACTTGTGTTACTAGCCTTCTTAATTGCAACTTTTGTAAGGGTGGCGCAAGGTTCGGCAACGGTTGCGATGATCACTGCAGCTGGACTCGTTTCACCAATCATCGACATGGTCGACTTATCACAGCCTTCCTTAGCATTAATTGCCATTGCCATCGCTTGTGGTGCAACTGTTCTATCTCACGTAAACGATTCTGGTTTCTGGCTAGTGAGTCGTTTCCTTGAAATGTCTGAGAAAGATACGTTGAAATCATGGACGGTAATGGAAACCATTATCGGTGGTGTCGGTTTTCTTGTCGTGTTTGGACTAAGTTTCTTCTTTTCATAAACAAGAGATTCTCTTTTAAAAGAGCGCATTCTAGCGCTCTTTTTTTATGCATATAGACATATTACGTTTGAACGAAATCTCAAAGAGAAAACCCAAGTCTACGTTAGCGGGGACAATCGTTGAAGCCGTCTAATCAATGTTTTCATAGGATGGAAGAGGCAAAGAGATGAGCCGTATGGAAAGGGGGCATGTATCTTGAAGCGACTATCTCATTTGTTAATCATTTCAAAAGATACGAATTTCTTTACGGACCGAAACTATGCTCATTTAGAAAAGGCGCTTGCTAAGAGCGTCACCGTGACCACTTGGCGAAGCTCTGGGCATATCCAAGCTATTCTCAAGAAACTTAAACACACGCCAGATTTTATTCTAATTGTAAACGATATTGGGGATCGCTTTGAACCAAACATTAATGGATTAAGTGCTGTCTCGATTCCGTCGGCTCTATTTGTAAACGATGTGCACCGCTTTACAGAAAGACGGCGTCAATTTTTAAGGCGCAATCCGACTACGTATCTTTTCAGTGTGACGCGAGATGCTTGTTTAGAAACCTATCCAGCGTTTACAAAACGTATGCGGTGGCTACCTCATTTTGTTGAGCCGACAATCTTTCGAGATTACGGGTTACCAAAAGACTATGATTTTCTATTGCTCGGTGCAGTTAATCACGTTTACCCTTTCCGGCAATTGATTCTTAAAACCTTTGAAAATCATCCAGGGTTCCATTACCAATCTCATCCTGGCTATTCGTTTCAGTATGAAGAAACGAAACAGTTGGTAGGGACACGATATGCGATGGAAATTAATAAAGCGCATGTCTTTTTTACTTGTCCATCCGCATATCTGTATCCAGTAAAGAAATATTATGAAGCACTCGCTTGCCGTAGTCTATTGCTTGCTCCAAGTTTTCCTGAATTAGAGGCGCTCGGGTTTATACCAGGGACTCATTTTGTCTCTGTTCATGAGGAAAATCTTGCTGAAGCCGCAACCTATTATCTCAACCAGAAAAAAGAGCGGTATAGGATTATGGAAAAGGGTTTCTCTTTTGTTCATCGCTATCATACAACGGAAAAGCGGAGTGAAGACATACTGAAACAAATAGAATTTATTCTCTCATAAGAAAGGGCTGAACGTATGACCAAAAAAATTGGACGCAATGTTGTCGTGGAAGAAGATGTTGTTGTAGGGAAAGATGTTGTCATTGGGGACAACACGGTTATTTTAGCAGGAACAGAACTTGGTGATGGTGTGGTTATTGGCGCCAACTGTGTGTTAGGTATTCAAGTTGGTGGCAACAAGCGGATGAGAAAATCACTTGGAACAAAACGTAAATTGATTATTGGAAAAGGCACAACGCTAGGCTCTCTTGTCTCCATTTATGCTGGAACGGAACTTGGAGCACATGTTTTTGTTGGCGATCATGCCAGCATTCGAGAATCTGTCAAAGTCGGAAAAGGAACGGTCATTGGGCGTTCTGCCATAGTTGAATTAAATACAACAATTGGCGAAAGCTGTACCATTCAAACGTCTGCTTATGTGACTGGAGACACGACGATAGAAGATCATGTGTTTATTGGGCCATGTGTGTCGATGTCAAATGATAAATATATGGGCGCGCAAGCGTATGAAATGAAAGGGCCGTATATTAAAAAGGGCGCAAAGATTGGCAACAATGCCACGCTGCTTCCAGGTGTTTGTGTAGGGAAAGGGACCATCGTTGGCGCAGGAGCAGTTGTGACGAAAGATACAGGGGATGATGTTGTTGTGGCTGGCGTCCCTGCACGTCCTTTGAAGGGGGAAGGACAATGACAAAAGTGTGTATGCTCGTCCATACCCATTCCTTTCTAGACACGCGCATCTTTCAAAAGGAAGCAAAATCATTACAAAAACATGGCTACGATGTTGTAATGATTGTGCCAAGAATAAAAGGGAAATTATTTAAAGTAAATAAAGAGCCCTTTGACAATGAATTGCTGGAACCTTCTTTTATGTATGAAGGCATTAAAATGGTGACGTATGATTTTGAATCGTTTAAACCGACTGTTGAGCATATGCAGGAGCATATTGACGCAAAATCATTAACTTTTAATCATCCACTTGTAAAATTAGGATTGGCAGAAGATGCGGATGTGTACCACGCTCATGAAGTGGCCTCGTTATTTGCTGGCATAGGGATTAAGCGACAACGAGAAAAAGAAGGAAAACCGATTCAATTAATCTTTGATAGCCATGACCTCATTCCTGATCCGTTTGATAAGAAGCCGAAATTTATCGCAATGGGTAAATTGCTAGATGATATGTTAAAGGAGATTGATCAATTAATTACGGTCTCCCCATCAATTAAAGCCTACTATATTACAAAACAACCGTTACTACCAATTGAAATTCTCTATAATTCACCTCCATTAAACAAAAAATTTAAAGCAAGAGTACCAAAGGATACTGAATTAACGGTTGGCTATGAAGGGCATGTTGCTGATAACAAAAAAGGAAGTAGCGATAAAATCTATCAGATGACAGAGCGATCGAAGTCACATATTAACGACTTTACATTTAAAATCATTGGAGGCGTGTTGCACGGCCACAGTCTAGACATTCCAGACACGTTAAAAGACAATATTTCGTTAACAGGTTGGGTGCCGTTTGAAAACATTGCGGATGAAATGGCCGAAGTCGATATTGGCTGGATTGATTTTGATGATTTAAGTAATTCTTTAAATCGATCGTATGCGCTACCGAATAAATTCTTTAGTTATTTAAACAACGGCATTCCTGTTATCGTCAATAAATGTCATGATATGGAACAATTCATTCAGACGCACCAGTGTGGGATTGTTTTAAATAAACAAAAAGCTACAGGAGATGATTACGCAGAGGCGATTCTCTATTTGCATCAGAACCGAGATGTCTTAAAGCAAATGAGTATAAATGCACGTAAAGCAATGGAACAACTCTATAATTGGGAGAAGATGGAGCAACGGATGATTCAGATGTACGAAGCGCTGTTAGACGATCAACAAAAGCCTTTCTATATCGAAAAATAAAAACGACCACTTGTGAGAGCTATAATGGCGCTCGCAAGTTTTTAATTAAGGGCATAAAAAAGCGATTATGGCAGAGTCATAATCGCTTTTCAGCTAAAATAAGAAGTGCTTTTTTATAATTTGATAAATATGTTCTGCAGAATGCCCATCCCCAAATAAAGCTGGATAGTCGGAAGGTTTATACGCTGTTTGGACAGCTTTTATAATGGCACTTGAATCATTTGCATCGACGAGCTGGTTCCATTTGGCATCAACGGTTTCAATCCATTCTGTTTCATCACGGAGTGTGATGCACGGTATTCCTAGCATGTAGGCTTCTTTTTGAACACCGCCTGAGTCCGTTAAAATGGTTTGCGCTTGGCTCATGAGTGCCAGCATATCAAAATAATCCAGAGGATCAATAAACAAAAGAGATTTTCCTTCAAACTCTTTTAATCCTGGCTTGTTTTCAAGTTGCTTTTTTGTACGTGGATGAAGGGGAAGAATGACGGTCTTATCTAAATGAGCGAACCCTTTCATAATCGCCTGTAATCGAACCGGTGAATCTGTATTTTCAGCACGGTGAATCGTGGCTACGTAATAATCTTTCGGTTTCAGTTTTAGTTGGTCGAGAATTCTTGAGTGGCTTTTGGCTTTGTCTTGATAGTAAAGAACCGCATCATACATGATGTCCCCAGTTGCGTGAACCCCTTTCGTCATTCCCTCGATCGCTAGTTGCTTAACGGATGATTGAGAAGGGCAAAACAGCAAGCTTGATAGATGATCGGTGACAATCCGATTAATCTCTTCTGGCATGTTGCGGTTAAACGAGCGTAATCCAGATTCGACGTGGATGATAGGAATATGAAGCTTCGATGCTGCGAGACTACCGGCTATGGTTGAATTCGTATCACCATATACCAAGACAGCATCAGGCTTTTCTTTTAAAAGGACTTGTTCAATTTCCATTAACATCTTTCCAGTTTGTTCACCGTGAGAGCCGGAGCCAATGCCGAGATGATAATCAGGCTTTGGGATGTTTAATTGCTTGAAAAACACATCAGACATGTTGGCATTATAATGTTGACCAGTATGAACAAGAACTTCTTTTATCGAAGTGTCTTGACTTAAACGTCGCGATACCATACAAGCTTTAATAAATTGCGGCCTTGCGCCAATAATTGTAACGAATTTCATTGTTTCCTCCTTTAGGTGCACCAATCTCGTAATTGTTTCATTCGATACTAGTAAATGTATGAATAAAAAGAGAAGAATGGCACGGCGACAATGGGAAATAGATACGTAACCTAAGCAGGAAGAGGGATGAAATGAAACATATTTGTTTTTTAGTGGCCGAGCATCCTTTTTTAGACGCACGAATTTTTCAAAAGGAAGCTAAGAGCCTGGTGCGACGAGGGTATAAGGTAACGTTAATCGTGCCGAAGAAAAAAGGTCGTTTGTTCGATACAAGCGGTCGCTTGCTAACGGAACAATTTTTAGAACAAGCATTTGAATATGAAGGCGTTCATTTCTTGGCTTATGATCCACCAAAACAAAAGCGACAACTCGCTCGACAAATCGCACTTTTAAAATCAGGGAAACTAGAGTCAATGCCCTCACCTTGCGTGGATCTTGCTGTCTCCGTTGAAGCTGATCTTTATCAGGCGCATGAGTTTGCTTCTTGCTATGATGGCGTGATGGTCAAGCGAGCGCTTAAATCGAAAGGGAAAGAAGTGAAGCTAGTTTATGACAGTCATGAACTTGTTCCTGACCCTTTAGAACCTTATAGTCAAAGAGTGTTTCAACAAATGAGCACACTTTTAAAAGAGCTGTTTCTGGAAGTAGACACGATTTTTACAGTCTCTCCTTCTATTAGAAACTACTATCAAAAGTTGGGCTATACAAAGCCAATTGACATTCTTTATAATTCGCCGTTTCTAATGCCTTTTAAACAGGAAGAAAAGCACCGTTCTTCTCCGCTCGTTCTCGGTTACATCGGCAAGCTGACGAAAAACAAGGGAGATGCTGACAAACTTATTGAGATTGTGAAACGTGCCAATCAAACAATTCCTTTGCAAGCTCTCATCATTGGCGATCGAATCGAAACAGAGTCTATTCCAGCCACCATTCGTAAGAACATCCGTTCAACTGGCTGGTTGCCCTACGAACAGATCGTGATGGCTTGTGCCACAATTGACGTTGGCTGGATTGAGCTGAACACATCGAATGCATTAAACCGTATGTATTCAATGCCAAATAAATTCTTTAGCTATTTAGAACGTGCCATTCCACCAATTGTTCCTAGCAGTAAAGATATGGAAGATTTTATTAATACGTATGAATGTGGATTTATCATAGAAAAAAGTGGTTCTGTTGACGCATACGTAGAGAAGCTAATTGATCTGTATCAAGATCGCTCAAAACTCTTACTGGCTGGTCAAAAAGGTAGATATGTTCTTGAAAAAACGTATAGCTGGGATCAAATGGAATACCGTTTGTACGCACGATATGCACAACTCTTTCAAGTCTAATACATGAATTTCCACGAATCTCTTGATCAAGCTGTCCATAACATCTCATTCTCTTGAACATACAGTATGTAATGAAGCTGAAACTGATAGAGAAGGGGCGAAGTTATGGAAGAATATCCGAAGCAACAAACAGTAGCTGTCGTTGGGTTAGGAAAGATTGGCTTAACGATGGCAGCAATTTATGCAAGCAACGGTTTTCGAGTGATTGGCGCAGATGTCAATCCTGCTGTGATTCAATCTGTCAATGCAGGAGAATCTCACGTTAAGAATGAACCTGGGTTAAAAGAGCTGGTCGAATTAGGTCATAAACGTCAAGTGTTAAGCGCAACCCTCGATACGAAGGAGGCTGTATCAAAAGCTGATATTGTGATCGTCGTTGTCCCTGTACTCGTTTATGAAGACAATGATGTGGATTACACGTATATGGATGCAGCAGTAGAGGAAATTGCTGCTGGATTGACGAAAGGCACGACGGTTATTTTTGAAACGACTTTGCCAACTGGAGATACGAGAAATCGATTTGGCGTCAAATTAGAAGCTGTATCTGGCTTAAAAGCAGGCACAGACTTCTTTTTAGCGTATAGTCCTGAGCGCGTCTATTCAAATAAAATTTTAAGTGATTTGAAAAAATATCCTAAAATTGTTGGTGGCGTGAATGAAAAAAGCTTAACACGCGCTTCTGCATTTTATAAGCAAGCCATTCAAGCTGATATTATTGAAGTGGAATCATCTGAAACCGCAGAGTTCGCAAAAGTAGCAGAATGCGTGTATCGGGATGTTAATATTGCTCTAGCAAATGAACTTGCCGTATATGCAACTAAAATGCATGTAAATATCCGTGAAGTCATTCAAGCGAGCAATACCCAACCTTATTCGCATATTCACTCACCAGGAATAGGTGTTGGTGGCCATTGTATTCCTATCTACCCGTACTTTTTTATGAAAAGAGGCTTGTCAGAAGGACTTGCTCATTTAGCAAGAGACGTGAATGATGGCATGGCAGCTTATTCGATTCAAGAAATTGAACAAGAATTGGACGGGCTGAATGGCAAAAACATTCTCATCCTCGGCTTATCTTATCGTGAAAACGTGAAAGAAGAAACGAAATCAACCACATGGCTTTTGCTTGATCAATTAAAGAAGAAACAAGCAAACGTAGTTGTTCATGATCCAATGTTTTCTGAACAAGAATTAAAAGAAAGAGCGCTTTTACCGTTTTCTTTTACAAGTGAGGCGTCTAAAGAGATTGACGCAATTATTGTGCAAGCCTTTCACGATGAGTATCAAACCATCGAATTTGACTCATTCCCTTCATGTAAACTTTTATTTGACGGGCGTAATGCGGTTGATCCAAAGAAATTATCTAAAACAGGCATCCGCTACAAAGGATTAGGCCTATGAGTAAACAAGGAAAAGAATCGTTTATCCCAATGGTAGATTTGAAAAGAGAGTATGTCGTGTTAAAACCTCATTTGCTTAAAGGCATTATGGATGTTTTAAATAGTGGTCACTATATTTTAGGGGAAAAAGGGCGATTGCTTGAAGCGCAAATTGCTGAATACGTAGGAGCAAGCTATGCAAGTGGAGTCGCAAACGGAACAGACGCCTTATATTTGGCGTTAAAAGCACTTGATATTGGACCAGGTGATGAAGTCATTACAACACCTTTTACGTTTTTTGCAACAGGTGAAGTAATTGCACAAGTTGGCGCTACGCCTGTTTTTGCTGATATTGAAAAAAACAGCTACAACCTCGACCCTAAAGAAGTGGCAAAAAAAGTGACAGATCAAACAAAAGCGATTCTTGTTGTTCATCTTTTTGGGCAGGCGGCAAATATGAACGCGTTACGAGCGATTGCCGATGAGCATGAACTTTATATTGTTGAAGATGCATGCCAAGCAATCGGAACGGAATGGAAGCGTCAGCGTGTAGGTGCTTTAGGCGATGTAGGCTGTTTTTCCTTTTTTCCATCAAAAAGTTTAGGGGCTTTTGGCGATGCTGGCATGGTTGTCACCAATTCTGAAGCGGTTCATCAAAAATTGACGGCATTACGTAACCATGGAAGTACGAGTAAATACCGACATGCATCAATTGGACAAAATAGTCGCCTTGATGAAATCCAAGCAGCTGTTTTACTTGCGAAGTTAAAGTTCCTTGACCTTTTTCTTTTAAAGCGAAATGATATTGCAAAGCGTTACACTTTAGGATTAGATGATTCAATCAAAAAACCTGCTATAAACAAAACAAGAAGTCATACCTTTCATCAATATTGCATTGAATTTGATGATCGAGATGCCGTTGCAGACTATTTGGAAGAGCAAGGAATCGCATCAGCCGTTTACTACCCTGTTCCACTGCACCTACAGGAAGCGTTTGCTTATCTTGGCTTGAAAAAAGGTGATTTTCCACATGCTGAAGCAGCAGCGGATCGAATTTTAGCTTTACCGATTTCTCCAGAATTATCAATTGAAGAGCAAGAGTTGATCATCGCGCATATCAATCATTTTATTGATACCAATCGTTAATGATCGAGCTGTTTAAGAAAACCATTCCACTTGGAGTGGTTTTTTTGTGTAATGCTTTGAGCGTGATCCCGAACATTATAAATGGTGAAGTCTTCGTAGTGAAGCGGCCCAATTTTCGCTAATTGATAGATTGTGGAAACATCTTCATATAAGCGTCCTTCTTCATATGGAGACTGGATGAAACCTCCTAAACATCTTAACGAGGCGGTTCGGTAGATACGGGGTCCAAGTGGAAACCGGTATTGGCGTAAGGAGGAGCTGGACGATACGGCTCTTCCTTTTGCAATTCCTTTGTAAATAAGCTGATGCAATCCCATTTGTTTCCAACGGCGTAAATTTCCGTAAAGGAGGGGAGAACTAGTTGGCCACATTTTAAGGGTTTCTGCTAAAACCGAAAAGGCATTTGGGTCTAGCCAATCGTCTGCATCTAGTTCGAGAATAAAAGGCGTTTGCACAGATGGAAGTAAATCATTCAGTGCATGTACTTTCCCTTGGTTATGGTCAGTAAAGGACGTAGTAACTGTTGGGTGATTCCAATTTGTTAATCGATACGGTGATGAATCTGTAGAACCGTCATCGCTTACAAAAATGGCTTCCGGTACGATGGATCCTGTTAAACAAGAAGCAATGGCCGTATCCAGATAGTTTCCTTGATTATAGTTCGCGATTAAGACTGTAACAGGAATGGTTTGGCTTTGCGCTTGCTCAAGTTCGTAAAGTTGTTGCCAATCTGCAATTGATCGATATGTTGTGCTTTTATTTCTATTTGAAGCAGTTGCCCAGTTGCTGGATTGGGTGACGAGGTTCTTTTTTTCACTTGGCAACGTGCAAAGATAAAAGGGAAGCAAAGATTCTGGAAAGGGAAGCAACCATTTGTCTGGAAACGGAAAGTGTAAAATAGCGTGATTGGTTATGAGGCAGGCAAAATGGTTCCCGGTGACGATCGTATCTTGTTGGGTTAGTTGATGGATAGCTATATCTTTGGACAAGGATGCCTGAGAATCAACAATAAGCGTGTGTGACGCATTCATTTTCGGTAACAAGTGATTAAGCGTGGCGCCATAATCATCATCCAGTAAGGGGATTGAAATCACATCTGCACTTGTTTCCGAGAAGTGGCAGTTGGATGGATGAATATAATAGACTGCGTCAATCTCAAAATTTGTTTGCTTAAGAGATTGAAGCACTTTTATAAATGAGTGGTTATGCTTAAAAGCAAGAATCACAACGGAGACCAACATAGTAAACCTCCTATTTTCGTATATCCAAAAGACCCTGAGACACTCATGGAATTCAACAGCAATTAGGTCAATTAAACAAGCAATCTTTCAATTTATACATTAACTAAAGAGAGACTTACAAAGGAGGGATAGAATGTTTATAACTCGTTTTTTCTTTTTCATTAAATCATTGTTTCAATCTATATTTTTTCCAGCTTGTTGCAACCATCCTGTGACGAAGCGAGAACAGCTTTGGTGTTTAATCGGAAGAGAAATTGAAGGATCAACACCATTTGGCTTTTTATCAGGGACGTTAGTAGCTGTAGAACATGACTACATTGTGCTGCTTGATGAGACTAATGCACAAGTTCTTGTACGCATTGCAAAGATTGAAACCGTTCGACCATTAGCTTAGTAAAAAGGAGGAGACCCGATTGTTTAAACGCTTTTTATATCAAGAGTTATCGAAAAGACTGACTGCTCGAGTTGAAGTGACAACAGATACAAATTTGATTGAAGGAATTATCGTTCGCGTTACGCCATCGTTCCTTGTCATTGATGTTACAGATGGTTATGAAGCAGGGTCAAACCAATATATATTCATTGATGCGATTAACTATGTACGATTTCCGCAAGCCGCATAATAAAGAAAACCACTTCTAATTCGTTTTAGAAGTGGTTTTTGCTGTTGATTTTATTTTGTATGCTTTTCGATAGACTGACTAATTTGATTTGCTACTATCAATGCTTTAATTCCATCGTCGGCGGTTACAGCTGGTGTCTTCTTTTCTTTTAAACAAGAGAGAAACGACTGCAATTCGAGTGTTAAAGGTTGCTGAATTGTAGGGGCGTGAATCGTTTCTGTAATTGAACGTGCGTACGGTCCTGTTGAGTCAGATCGTCTTGTAATCGCAAGCTCATTCGTTAATAAATTTGCTACCATATAAGCGTTCTCTGTTAATAGATGAATCGAACGTATATTTTTATTTGATTGGTAACTTGCTGTTAATTGGATTGCGGCACCTGTAGAGGTTTTCGCAATGGCAACCGCATGAATAGGTAATCCTTTTGATAAGTGGCCAATTGTATAAATGGTATTAAGACAATCAGGACCAAGAATAGATGCTAAAATATATAAATCGTGAAGCATTAAATCTTGAACCACATCGACCCCTTCTAGACGAGAACTAAAGGCTGACATACGGTGTGTCTCAATGGCAATAATGGTTTCATTCATAACAGCATGTTGAACAGCTTTAATAAGCGGATTAAACAATTCAATATGACCTACTTGTACGAAAACACCTGCTTGTTTAGCTCGCTCAGCAAGCTCTTTTGCCTCTTTGACAGAGGATGTGATTGGTTTTTCAATTAGCATATGGACGTGCTGGTCAATACAAGCAAGGGCAATCTCATAATGATAGACTGTCGGAACGGTAATGCTTACTGCGTCTACTTCTTGAAGAAGCGCATCAAGACTAGAAAATGGTTTGACGTTGTACATGGCAGCGACTGATTCCCTGCGATTAGGATCAACATCGTATAATCCAACGAATTGGCAATCGCTTGTTAAAGATAAATAGGTGCGTATATGGTTTTCACCCATTTTCCCTGCACCAATTACTCCTACTTTCATCTAACTCTCCTCACTTTATGAAAAATTAAAACGACTATCGTTTGCATTTGATAGACTGTTATTAAAGTCGCTCTACAAAGTAGTTTATGCAAAGCAAAATGAGATGAATGGACAAACATAACGTTCTGTCGAAAATGAAACGGATGGCACGGGTTTCGATTAAAAACACTTAATGAAATCTAGTTGATTTCCATTTTGTAGTTTAAATTGTAAAAATAATACATTTATATCATTCTATTATATGCTCAAAAAGAAGATTTGAAAGACTTATGACTGATTTTCCTTATAATGAAAGGAATTTCTAGATAAAAGAGATAATAAGGTGTGTAGTGAGGTGATTCGGTGCATAAGTTGTTGGCAGGTTTCATTTTTGGCATAAGCATCACTGGAGCAGTTTTAATTATTTTGATCCCACAGTTGTTTGAGTCTCCAATTGACCAATCCTTAAAAGTTGTTATGGCCATTACAGTGGTCGCGTTTGCTTTATGTAGTATGTCGGCTTTTTTGATTCAGAGACGATTATTTGGAAAGAGTAAATAGGCGATTTCGAAAGACGATTAATCCTTGATTGATAGGGGGAGATCGTCTTATTTATTGTGTTTTTTGCTTTTAATTTGGGGAATTTACGCATTCAGTGAAGTAGATTTTCATTCATTTATTTCGGACATAACGTTCTTAAAAATAAAGTATTTTTCAAATAAATTTGTCACTTTGTGTTGGGAAACATGTCTAAACTATATAAGTTCTTGTCGAAGTCATTTATAATAAAAGAAATTAACATTTAATTGGAAAAGAGGGATGTGGAATGATTGTCGCTTTATCAGCTAGCATCATTGGAGGAAAACTTGTTGAGTGGCATAGCTGTCTAATCGCGAAAAATTTTACGCACGCTCAACGTTTGAGAAACGAAACGAAAGAACTAATTAAACAAATGGAATCAAATGACAAAATTCTTGCCTACTACCAGCTTGTTAGTTTTAAGCATGAATTATTATCAACATACGGAACAGGTGAGTTGTTTGAATCCACACTTCCGACACCTGTTGAAATTGAGAGAGACGATTATCTTAACTTCATGTTTTATTTCGTTTCAGCACAGAATGAATTTTTGAATGAACGCTATAAGTCGGCTGTTCAAATGTATAAAGTTGCGGAACGGCTAATTGAAAAAGTGAATGATCCAGCGGAAAAAGCAGAATTTTATCAAGAACTAGGGATGAGTTATTATCGCATTGATCAGTATACGTTTGCTGCTTCTTATATGGATCAAGCGCTTGAGTTTTTCGGTAAAAACCCAATGTATCTTGTGAATGAAATTCGTTGTAAATTGGTGTTAGCTGCCATTGATACAGAATTAGGCGAGCAAGCATCCGCAGAAAGAATTTATAAAGAAATGATTGAAATTTCGAAACCTTTCCCTTATTATCATTCGCTTGTTTTGCATAACTTGGGTCAAAATAGAATGACTCAACAACGTTTTAATGATGCGGTACAGCTTTTTGAGCAAGCGTTATCGATTAATGAGTTTTCTCAATCCATTACGGGTTTAAAATCGAAGTATAATTTGCTTAATGCAAGGTTGAGAAATGAAACTTACATAGGGGGGTTAGAGGAACTAGAATTCAACGCAAGAGCTCAAAAACTAATGGAAATTAAAGCAAAATGTAAAGTAAGTAGAGGTCTGTATCTAGAAGATAATTTTTCTGAAGTAGAGCAAGGGTTGGACATGCTAAAAGTAAATGAAAAGTTTTTTGAATGCTCGGAAATATGCGAAGAAATTTCGCAACACTTCGAACAAAAAGGTGATTTGGCAAACGCTCTTAAGTATGCAAGATTAGTAAACCATATGAGTAAAAAACAATCAAATGTGGGGGTTGATTTATTATGAAAAAATGGACAATGTCTTTAGCAGCTACGTTTGTATTCACATCATTTGCATTAGTAGGTGGTCATTTCACTGCGACAGGCGATACAGTGGATCAGGATGGAAAACATGACTTTCATCAACTTGCAGGTAAGCATGACTTCCACCAACTGGGAAAACACGATTTTCATAAGATTGCTGGAAAACATGATTTTCATCAAAAAGGCAAGCATGATTTCCATCAGCTAGCAGGTAAACATGATTTTCATCAAGTAACAGGTAAAGCATAAACTTAACTTACAATAAACCTATTATAAAAAAGTCGTCTTTGACGGCTTTTTTTGTGTGAAAATGAATATGAGCGCAGTAGTTAGATTGTTTCGGTATCTTGTAAAACGGTTACATAAGCTGTATACATAAAGTTTTTGTGGAGGTGTGACATGAGGAACAAGTCGATCGTAGCAAGTTTTGCAAGTGTGATGGTAGTAGCGATCGTAGCAGGTTGCGGAAATGATGGTGAAACGAACGAAACAAATCAAAATCATGATGGTGAAAATGAGACAGCGGATCAAGAATTAGATTCAGAAATGAAAGAAAATCAAGAAGAGGAGAAGCACTCCGAATCTGTAAACAATGATAGTGATAATGAAAATGAGTCAGAAGAAGAGCGTAATGAAGCGTACTACGAATCCTTAGCGGTAACGGACGATACGAGAGAAGTAGCACCGGAAGCGATTGAACATTTAGAGTTGCCAGGTATTCACGAAAATACACGCATTTATAATGGAACCGTCAGTCCTGGACAAATGGTTCGTTTCGTATTTCCAGATGATGAACATGAGTCAGGTTTTAATTATCAAAATGCCTTAGATCCACACGTATCCGATGAAGGGCATTTCTCCGTGTCGTTTAGTAACTATGATTTAAATGACATGGAGCAAATACGATTTATTGTTTCAGGCTTCTTGCCGCAGGAGCAAGCATTCGATTTGCCGATCCATCCGGAAGAAGAGGGGATGGCGTATATTCCGAGTGAAGCAGATACAGAAGAACTTGAAGCTGCAGTTCAGGAAGAAGTAGAATTAGACGACATTTATGAAAATACTCGATTTTACCATGTGCAACACGTGGTTGAAGATGTAGATGCTGTTCATCTTGAACATCCAGAGATCGGTTTTAGCGAAGATTTAAATTTGCCTGCAGCGGATGTAGAGCTTGAGAATACAATTTCAACTAGCTTTGATGAGAATGTGTTAACGGCTGGCGATACGCTAACCTTTTACATCGTCGCGAAAGGCGTGACTACGTTAGTAGAAAAAGACGTACAAGGTTGGACAGACGAAGAATGGGCCGTCATTAATACGATTAAAAACGAAACCAGCATTGATGAAATTGTTGCGACTGAACCAATCATTGTCGGTAAAACGGTTCCGCATGCTTCTATCACAATCACAAATCTCAATCCGAGAAATTTTAACACCACCATTGAAGCCGATGAAGAAGGTCAGTTTGAAATGGATTTAAGCGGCTCAAGAGACGAGATGGATGGAGAAGCAATTCTGTTTTCGATCGTCGATGAAGAAGGTCATTTAGCTACAATGGAGGTACCTGTGCAAGAGTGAAAAGAATGATTGATTTGCAGGGGAGAGAGTGGGCAAACGATAACGTGTAAAAAGATGGCCTTTACGCTCTTTACTCATATAAAAGAAAATGCCGTAAAAAATAATTGAAATTAAATAGAGAATGCTTTTTACATCATAAATGACTCTTGTAGAGCACATGGTTTAAAAATAAGAGTAGCTTAGATTGATGCTATCCAATTAGAAAAAAACGACCCCAATAACGATTTCTTTCGTCATTGGGATCGTATAAATGGATTCATTAATCACGTTCTTGTTTTAAAATCTCTCCTGTTTCAGCGTGAATGTCAATGTCATATTCTGTGTTATCTATGATGGCTTCAAGCTCATAGACGGCAACACCATCATCATAATCAAGCTCACTCTCAATCACATTCACATCGTTGCCAAATGCTGACTGAAGAATTGTATTGACTTCTTCTAGTGAGAGTTGTGATTCCGCACGGCTCTCTAATGAAGGAGTTTCCATTTCCTCATCCATACTTAGAACGTCGCCTGTTTCTGCATCAATAATTATATCCGTATCCTCGTCGTGCAACGTAAACTCAATTTTATAGATCAGTTTCTCATTCTCTAGTTCTAACTCGATCTCTTTTACATCTGTCAAGCCACTTTCTTCTTTTGCGCGGTTTTCAGCTTCTTCTTGTGAGAGAGCTGGCTTTGCTTGACTCTCTGCTACTAGCAAATTGCCGTCAATTTCGGTGATGTTGCCGGAATGTTGATCAAACGTAAACTCGAATGTCTCCTTATTAGTCCGAACATCAATTTCAAAGACATCTTTGCCATCATCTGTATCTTGTTTTGCTTTTACCATTTTGCCGCCAACAAAGTCTTCCGCTTGCTTAACGGCTTGCTCAAGAGAAAGGGCTGAAGAAGTCGCTCCGGCAACAGCGGTTAATGGAGCTGTCACTTCTTTCACCGAGGTTTGTTCTTTAGCACTAGCAAAACCCCAAGTCGTGCCTCCAGCAAGTAATAGTGCACAAGCACCTGTAACGATAGCGGTTTGTTTTTTCATAAGTCTTACCTCCATTTGTTTGATAGCTTTACTATAACAGCTCCAAATGAAGAGACCATGAAAGGAAAATGAGCGTTTAATGAGAAAACGATTAATCCCAAATCACCGAAATGATTTCTCCAGAATAGGCATCTACAATGACAATTGCGTCATCATCTCGTCCTGTGTCTTCAATTTCAACTTCATAGACAAGTCGGTCATTGAGGTTTTCTTGTTCAATATCGTCAAATGTTCCCGGTACTTCTGCAAGAGCAAGCTCCACAGCTTCTTCAGGCGTCAAAAGCGCTTGCTGTTCTTCAAAACTGTTCCAAATGATGCTACCTGTGTAGGCGTCAATCTCCGCTTCTCCAGACTGATCGTCGATTTGATAGTCCACAACATATCGGTTTTCTTGCATCGTTACATTGGAAATGTTGACGATCTGTTCAGGATAAGATGCTTGCAGAATCGATTCAATCTCAGCTTCAGAAAGAGGCTCTTCTCGTTGTTCAACAAGCTGTAAGGATTGGATGGACCCAGAAGTCGCATCAAGAATGAGTTCGTATTGACCGGTATCTTTTAAAAACATAAACTCATACACATTCGTATCTTTTTGATATGTGCTTGATTGAATCTCGCTTGGTTCATAACGCTCGTTGACCAAAACCGTTACTTCATCATGGGTTAAAGGCTCTGGCTGCATCCACTGATAAGCACTAAAGCTGACTAGAATAACACCGCAAACGCCAATGAAAAGAAGCATTTTCTTAAACCTTGTCATCATTATGCTCCTTTCTTACCAAAGGAATCGTGATAGAGAAGGTGGAACCTTGGTTTTCAACACTCGTTAACTGCATAGAACCACCATGTTCTTCAACAATTTTCTTTGCAATCGAAAGACCGAGTCCACTTCCACCCGTTTCCCGAGAGCGCGCTTTGTCAACACGATAAAACCGTTTGAAAATGGCTTCTTGCTCCTTCTGACTAATGCCAATACCATAATCGATTACGGAAACAACACATTCGTTATCGCCGTGTTGAATCGTTTTTACAACTAATGGGTCGTCTGAATATTTGATGCCATTATCAAGTAAAATGAAAAGAAGTTGTTTGATTAAATGCTCGGAACCTTGCACGTATAAAGGGTTTACAGGCTTAATAAAGTGAATTTCTCGATTGGAGCCAATGCTCATTTTGGCACATGTTTCCTGAACGAGTTTATCTATGTGTAGACGTTTCGTTTCATGTGCTGGCATTTGTCCATTTGCGAGCAGTAACATTTGCTCTGTCAATCCCTTCATTCTTGACGATTCAGATAGAATGGCATTAACGGCTTCATCGATCATCGAAGAATCATGTTTCCCCCAGCGTTCAAGCATTTTCGCATAACTTTCTATAACGGTTAGGGGGGTTTTTAATTCATGAGATGCATCAGAAACAAACTGTTGCTGTTGATCTGCGTTCCGTTGTAACAAGTCAATCATATGATTAAACGAACGGCTTAACTCAGCTAATTCATCTTGTTTGGTTGAGACATCGGGCACTTTTTTTAATACCCCGCGCTGACGGATGTCATTCATTGTTTTCGCTAGAGAGCGAATGGGTTTCAAAATAAAGCGTCCTAACGCACGACTAGCTAAAAAGGTCGGAATCAAAATAATGAG
Source organism: Shouchella sp. JSM 1781072 (assembly GCF_041949915.1). NCBI lineage: Bacteria > Bacillati > Bacillota > Bacilli > Caryophanales > Bacillaceae > Shouchella > Shouchella sp. JSM 1781072. The sequence goes on along the minus strand of NZ_JBHFQE010000001.1, from coordinate 1,280,266 downwards.
GGACGCAAGAAGTAAAATCATTCCTAATAAAGGTAGGGTCTCATCCAAATAATCAAGCCGCTGAGTAAGTTGAAGGGAAACAACTCGACCGTCTGTCCAAATTACAGGGGTAGAGGCTGTTGCATACGATTCATCGTCAATGCTCACTAGATCACTTGATTCTTGGGAAGAGAACGAACTAGGTAATTCAAGCAAATCATCGTTTCGTGTAGCTGTTACGATTACCGTATCCGTTTTATCCACAAGCCGTAACATCCCGCTTTCTGGTGCGTATGCGTTAATAAATTGGTTACGTGACTCAGGACTCGCATTTGCCTGGTCGAGACCTGTCGCAATCGAGACCGCTTGAGTAGAAAGCCGCTCTAATTCACTGTTTGTTAGATTTTCTTTGAACAGCGCATACACAGATAGATTAACGACGAGAAGCAAGATCGTGATAAGACCAGTCGAAAGCAGGGTTATACGCCAAGACAACGTCATAAGCTTGACTCCTTGAACATGTAGCCAGCTCCACGAACAGTTTGAATAAAAGATAAACCAAACGGTTTTTCTAGCTTGTTACGCAAATAACGAATGTAAACATCTACAACATTTGTTTCACCATAGAAATCATAGCCCCACACGTTCTCTAATAGTTGATCTCGTGACAACACTTGATTTGGATGTTCAAGCAGATAGCAAAGTAGTGTATATTCACGATTTGTGAGAGCGACGTGCTTGTTTTCAACGTGTACATCATGGGATGCGGTATCAACATGCAGAGAGCCAGCGGTTAATAGAGAACGAGATGAGTGTTTTTTAGCTATGGGTGCTTGCCGTAGAGACACACGAATGCGTGCAAGTAATTCTTCAATTTCAAACGGTTTTGTCATGTAATCATTTGCCCCTAAATCAAGCCCGGTCACCTTATCAACAGTTGCATCTCTTGCTGTTAGCATAATAACAGGCGTTGCATCGCCACGGCTCCGAACTCGGCGCAACAATTCGATGCCGCTCAAATTAGGAAGCATGACATCGAGAAGCAATAAATCAAACGATTGAGCTTGGAGCGTTTGCCAAGCATCTAATCCATCGTGAACAATGGTTGTCGTATACCCTTCATAAGTTAACTCTAATTGGAGCACTCGGGCAATTCGTTGCTCATCCTCAACGACAAGGATATGGCTCTTTTTCTCCATATTAACGTTCCTTTCAGGAGTTCTATTGTTGAACGTAGCGTACACAAAAAAAGGAAGCATGACAAGTTAGAATTTGATGAGAAAAAGAACAAGAAGAGGTCGCACCTCATTTACTTCTCTCTCGTCTGTAAAGGTAATCGTTATTTGAGTCGAATCTAGACCGATTTATTATGGCATTACGGTATAATAAATCTGTATAAAAATCGGTTACAACCGCGCACAAATAGACCAGATTATGTTGAGGAATCGTTTTAAGATAAAGCTAAGGAGTTGAGGGTATGGCAATGATTGATGTATTGCAAGAAACGATTGACTATATGGAGACACATTTATGTGAGCCGCTCACAATCGGCGAGATCGCGAAACAAGCCAATGTCTCCCCGTTTCATTTTCAACGGTTGTTTGCCGTGTTAACGGATATGTCTGTTGGAGATTACTTACGCAAACGGCGCTTAACGCTGGCAGCACAAGAGTTGGTCCGTTCAGATCTGAAAATCATTGATCTTGCGTACAAATACCAGTACGAAACTCCAGAAGCATTTACAAAATCCTTCCGTAAGCAACACGGGGTTACACCAAGTGCTATTCGAAAAGGACTAGGCAAAGTAAATGCGTACAATCGGCTTGTCGTGCACGTAAAATTGAAGGGAGCAAATCCAATGCGCTATCGGGTAGTAGAACGAGACGAATTTCAAGTAATTGGAACAAGGAGGACATACTCACTTAAGAACGATGAGAATACGAGGGAAATACCAAAGATGTGGGATCAAGCTGCAAAGGATGGAACGATCGCAACCTTGGCCCAGTTAAACAACGGAGAAATCAAAGCTTTGATGGGCGTATGCGTAGACCATCAAGTGAATACAAGTCTAGAAAAGGTAGAATATTGGATTGCAGCAGAGTCCTCTGCGAGTGAATCAGATGAGTTCGAGAAGCTTGTTTTACCAGCATCAACGTGGGGTGTATTCGAAGTACACGGACCAGCTCCAAGCGCGATTCAAAAAGTGTGGAAAGAGATTTTTTCAGAATGGTTTCCGTCAAATCCCTACGAGCACGCGGGCACTCCTGAGCTTGAAGTCTATGTAGATGAAGATTCTATGAAAGAAGATTCTTATGCGGAGATTTGGATTCCGTTGAAGTGAGGAAGGGAAGGATTAGTAGATTAGGGTTTTGTGGGAGTTTTGTTTTGGTGAATTTATAATTAAAGTTCTTTAGGGAGTAATTTAAAGAATAGTAGTACAATTAGCTGTTCACATTGAGGTCTTTTATAGCCCTCAATGTGAACAGCTTTTTGATGTAAGTGCTAATTTATAAACATCATTACTGACGATCATTGTAAGATTCTCCTTTTTTTTATACTCTAAAAAGAAGTGATTCGTTATGTTATTATAAAGCAATCGATACCTAAAAGAAGTTAATAGTAATCTCATATGTCACAGAAAAATTTTTAATTTTTATTTTGTAAATGGAGGTAGCTTGTGAATATAATTAGAAAGATCTCTTACCAAGAATTATTAATCGAGTTTTAAGGAATGTACATTTCTACTGATTAGATTAAATGCTCTTTTATCAATTCTAATAGTTAAAATACGTTTATGGGAAATAATCAATAAAAATAATATAATGTTGTGAGGGTGACTTAATTGGTTGAAATGGTTAATAAAAAGGATTTTTATATTGATATTAAAAATAGGGCAAAGAATATCTATGAACAATATCAGTATCTTGTATTAAAATCTCTTAAAACTAATACATCAAACTATAGTTTGGAATTTAATATTAAAGAAGATTCAAGCTTAGGAGGAAAAGCCTGGTTTAAAGATAATTTAGATAATATTCAAATAAATAAAGGGGTGATAGATAATTATTTTGATTACTTTTATGGATTTACAAAAATGCAAACAGCTGATTTCTTGGATAAATTACATATTGAAGATATGGAAGAATCATCTTATGAGTTTATAAAATTTGATAAGCATGGTAATCCTAATTATTTCGATAGTAAAGTTATAGATTACAAATTAGCTGGATTACTTACCATTTTTGTTTCTCGTTTTATTATTACCCATGAGCTAGGTCATCTATTTAATGGGCATTGTGAATATTTAAATTCGAAAGATCAGAATGATATGCAGCATATTCAAATGTTTGAAAAAGATAATAGTAAAAATATAAAAAATGTTTCATCATTAGATTTTAGAACTTTAGAAATGGATGCAGATGCATTTGCCGCAACTGATAATTTTAGAAATTTACTCTTAATTTATGGGAAATTTGAAGATATGGTTGAGAAGGATTTAAATATAGAACCTATAGAGTTATTTTATTGGTGGTCATTTGCAATTAGAAGTAATTTTCTAATCACACAAAAGATTTTAAATGACGAAGAATATAGTACCGATAAAAAACATTTACCTAGTGTAGCGCGTTGGGTTTTAATACTAGGCACAATATTAAATATTATTGATGGGGGGGTGTATAATATACATTATAGAACTGGTGACAATAAAGAAAAATTGTTAGCATACATAGTTAAAGGATTCTTATTTGCCGAAAATCAATATAATGAGCGTTTTTATACAAAGTATAGTTGTTTAGAAGAAACCATGAATAGTAAAGATTATAATAATTACGTAACAGAAACGCAAAATAATTGGGAGCATCTTAGAAATGATTTAAGTAAATATTCAAGGTTGACTTTGTATAAATCAAATAAATTTTAAAGGTAAGAAGTGCGCAAGAAACAGTGAGAACGTTAGCGTGAGCTATAAGTTGTCCAATAAAATATCAGTATACAATCAGGAATGACCATAATTAAAGTCTGTTTATATTTTAATAACATTATAGTTTACAAAGGAGATATTTACATGAGTGTATTATTCCATTTTGATGAGAGTGATGAAGATTATCTGATCTTCAGACTAAAAGAATCAATTGCTGAAAATTTAAAAGATACATTACCAAATTTATTTAGAGCTTGCTATATTGAAGACGATAAGCTTTTAGATTCTATGAAAGCTCTTTCGTTGGATTATAAAGAAATTATGAACTCTTATTTACCGGATGAAGGTAATGTAAAAGCAGGGGAATTTGGGGAGATACTTTCATTTTTTTTATTAAAAGAGAAACATCATCATTTAAATTTATGGGGTCCTAAAAAATGGTTATGGAAGGATGATAAAAATAAACCTGTTCAAAAAACAGATGTCATTTTATTTCATAGAAATGAAGTTGTTAGCAGTGAAGATGTTCTTATCTCTGCAGAAGTTAAATGTAAGTCTACAAAAAGTAACCGTGATCCAATAAAAGATGCAGTAGAGGGTGCGAAAGATGATTATTTAAAAAGATTAGCAATTACAATGAATTGGTTAAATGACAAATATGTAAAAGAAATTAATGTTGAAAAAATAAATACTTTAAAGAGATTTAGAAATCCTGTGAAATTTGGCGAATTCACTACATTATATAAAGCTATTGCAGTTATAGATAAATCCTTTGAAATAGATGAGTTTAAAAAAACAAGAGAGATTGATGTATTTAATGGTTTGGAAATAATTGTAATTTCTATAGATATGCTTAAAGACACCTATGAGAACACATACATGGGGATTTATGATAAGGGAGGGGAATTTCTTGCTTGATGAGGAATTAATTAGTTGGATAGCTGATTCAGAATCATGGCACACACATATAAATTTTGAATTAAAAGATCAATCATTTAATTATAATTTCTTAGATAGATCTGATGATTTCTATATATCATTAGTTAGTAAATTATTTGATGTGTTAGATGAAAATATATCTTTAGATATAAATGATAAAAAAGAAATCTTTCTTTTAGGAAAAGGATTAGAAATTTATTCATTAGAAAATACTAGAGACGCTTTTAAAGGAGTAGATTATTCTACAAATATGCTTTTAGTAGCATCTTTGTATTATATATCAGGTTACCCCACTACATCCTTTATCCTTATGAGGTTATTTGAAGTCAAACAATTTAAAACAGAAATTCAAAAATTTCTTTATTGTTTCCTTAGTAGAAACATGTATATAGAAAATACTTACACCAGTTATTTATATGAATATTTAAACACTGGTAATCAAACTAGATTAATTGAATTAATCAATGTGTTTAGAAAGATGAAAGAGTTGTCGATGCAAAGCGATCCTGAAGATTATGTTTATTTTAAAATTAGTTTATATTTAATTAGGGAATTTAAATGTAATAATATTTGGACTGATATAAAACAAAACCTTAAACCGGATGAAGATTTAGACCCTTGGAATAATTACATTAGTAGAAAATTGTTTCAAAATCCTTCTATTTGGTCTTTTTTTCATTCTCAAAGAGAAGCCTTATCTAAAGGTATTTTGAGTAACGAACAATCTTATACATTAAAGATGCCAACTAGCGCTGGAAAAACTGCTATCTGCGAGATCATTATTTATCAGCACTTTCTAAAGCAACAAGATAAAAAAATGTTATTTCTTGTCCCATTTCGAGCATTAGCATTTGAATTAAAGAAAAATTTAGTGCCTAAAATTAAAAATTTAGGCATAATTAGTAAAGTACTTTATGGGGGAAGTCATTCAATTGCTAGTGATTATGAATCTATAGAAGATGTAAATTTAATTATCGCAACACCAGAGAGCTTCTTATCTATAAGTAGCTTGTTACCAGATATTGAAAACATGATTAATCTAGTTATTTGCGATGAGGGTCATTTACTAATAGACAATCAACGGGGTATAAAATATGAACTCTTATTATCAAAGATGAAAAATAAAAAAGACCCAGTAAGATTTATCTATCTTTCTGCGATCTTACCTAACATTGATAATGTAAATCAATGGCTTGGAGGTGATCAGAATACGTTGGTAACTTCGAATTATAAACCAACAGAAGTAGATATTGGGTTTCTGACTCCTAATCAATTTAATAACTTCAATCTTGAAATAAAAACGTTTAATAATAAAATATTAAATTATCAGGTAGGTAATCTTCTAACTAAGAATGATTTTATATTTTTAAATAATAGCACTGGAAGACTAAATACTTATAAATTTAATTCAATTAAATCTAGAACAATAGCGATTGCTGTTAAATCTTTAAATATGGGCCCTGTTGCAATTTTCACACCAACAAAAGGGAGTAATGGCATTGAAGGCCTTGCGATTGAATTAGAAAAACAGCTACGACACAATTTTATAAATTTACCTAAACCTTCAAAATATGCAAGAATGGAAAAAATGCATAATTTAAGTACTTTTTTTGAGGTGATATTTGGTTCTGAATATTTACTGACAAGATCAACAAGTATCGGAATGGTTTATCACCATGGTGATTTACCTCAAAATGTTAGAGAACTTATAGAAGAAGCCATTAGAAATAAAGATGTAAGCATGATGATATGCACTAGCACAATCTCTGAAGGTGTAAACCTGCCAATTAAAACTCTCTTAATTCATACAACAAGAATAAAATCCTTTAATGGTAAATATTACCAAGATATAAATATTCCTAAAAGGAATTTAAAAAATTTAATTGGAAGAGCTGGAAGAGCAGGTATCACTATAAAAGGGTTAATAATTGTTCCAAATCATAAAGATTTTGATATCGTTGAAGAAACCATGCTCAATAAAGGAATTGATGACACTGATGGACCATTATCAGAAATAATTAGGGCTATTGCTAGAACAATTTACACTAAGCAGATTAAATTAACTAATACATTACTAGAAAACCAAAATGAGAATATCTTAAAAATTATAGATGACATAGATTCGTCTATTATTAGTATATTAGCTGAGGAAATAAAAGAAGATGAACTAGAGGATATAATAAATGAGCTTATAAAACAAACTTACGCTTATTTGCGACTAAATTCAAACGAAAAAGAAATACTTAAAACAGTATTTAATGAAAGAGGGAAAAAAATAAAAAATTATGTCAAATCTAATGATTATATAATACTAAAGAAAAGTAACGTAAATGTTAGGTTTTATGAACAAGTTAGAAATTATTTAGATCTTGATAATGATATTTGGTTTACAACAGATACACCTGTTATGAGAGAATGGATAGAATTAATAACCCAAATGGTTTTTAATATTCCTCAAATAAACATTGAACTTGTACTATTTAATGATAGAAATAACTGTAACCTTACAAGAGAAGACTTTATGAAGATAATAGATTTGTGGCTAAAGGGTTATTGGTATGGAGAGATAAGTTTAGAAATGAATTTAAGTGTGGATAAGGTCTTAAGATTATTCAACACAGTGTTAAACAGTTTTCAAAATATAAGTACAGGAATAATAAAAATAGCGGAAAACCTATTAGTGGAGAATGATAAAGCCCTTAGTGAATCGATTTTAAGTTGGCCACGTTTTTTATCTCATGGTTATAGCGAAAAAATACAGCTTGATCTTCATAGCTCATTTACTAACAATAGAGAAATAGTAATTTTCATTTCTAAAGTCGCGAATCAATTTCATTTTTATTATGAAAATAAGAATCAACTAATTAACTTATTAATTGAGAGAAGAGAAATAATTTTAGAATTGTCTATTAATAATATGTCTAAATATAGTTACAATGAACTAGTTTCTGTACTTGAGATTTTAGAATGAGATTAGTCTTCTATTAATTGACAATCAATTATCGAGTTGAATATCTCTTTAGAAGTTAGAAAAGTAAAGACTGTTAGAGTGAACAACAGAGAATGTCTCTCTGTTGTTTTACATTCTATTTCTTCCCCTTCAACCGCCGAAAAAGCTCCAGCTGTTCCTCAAGATATCTAATCTCATCATCAGTCAAATCTTGAAATTTATTTTGTTTAAGATCAACCAATTGATCTCCTTCAATATAACCGGCTTTTTGCATTAATAGCTCTTGAGGAAGTTTTAATGCTTTACTTATTTTGTTAAGGACATTCGCAGAGGGGATGTCTTTTTTTCCATTTTCTAATTGTGAAAGGTACGAATGGGAGACACCTGAATATAATTCAAGTTGTCTAATTGTCATCTGTTTTTCTTTTCTGAGACTTCTAATATATAAACCAAATTCTTCTGCTCTCATATAAAATCACCTAAAGATAATTATATTGATCATGGTTACTAAAGTACAAAATTGTTCGTTAAAAATGGTTGCTAAAGTGATAATAAATTGATATTATGGTTATTAAAGTAAACAATAACTAATTTTTTATTACTAAAGTAACCAAATTCACTCGAAAGGAGCCTCTGCATGCCACAAATCCCTTACGGCGTCAGGTCATGTTTGTACACTGGGATTATTCACAACCTTGCATTCTTAACGAAACAAGCGGAAACCATTCTTCAATCAGGACAAGGTACATGGAAAAGTTATGATACGAAGCTGCATCATGAGGTGAAAGAGGCAATCGAGTGGTATCAGCAGTACGCGGTCAAAGAGCTGTTTCACATAGAGAACGATTTGAAGACGTTTGAGCAGCTGCTTGCAAAAGTCCATCAAAAGAAAGAGTAATTTCATCAATCATCCATATGCTTTGTCATAAAAAACACCCCAACTGCTAGATGTTCACTCTAACAGTTGGGGTGCCACTCTTTACGGTCTACTCTTTTCTTTCTTTTTCGGATAACCAATTAAAATCGCAACACTTCCGCAAATGGCGATGAGCATCGGATAAAAGGAATAGGGAACAATGCTCACTGGCGAAATGCCTGCCACACCTGCGGCAATTAAGAGCTGAGCGCCATATGGAATCAGTCCTTGGACAGTGCATGAAAATAGATCTAATACACTTGCGGATTTCCTAGGCTCAATCTCATATTGATTGGCAATGTTTTTCGCAAGTGGTCCAGCGATCATAATGGCGATTGTGTTATTGGCAGTCGAGAGATTCGTAAGGCCAACTAAACCGGCAATCCCAAATTCTGCGCTTTTTCTAGATTTTACTCGTTTTGTGACGAGTTGCAGTAGAAATTCAATGCCTCCGTTTAACCGAATCAATTCCATCATTCCAGCGATTAGAATAGCAAGGAACGCCATTTCATACATGCCTTCCATACCTTCACCAATGCTTTGCAAGAGTTGCAACAGTTGAAAGCTCCCATCTACTAAGCCGATGATTCCTGCCAATACAATCCCGAGAGTCAAAACAATAAAGACGTTCATTCCGGCAATCGCAAAAGCGATAACCAGCACATATGGCACGATTTTATACCAGCTGAAGCTCGTGTATTCAATTGGCGCGCTTTCGCCGGAAGTTAATGTCCATAAGAGGATGCACGTGATAATTGTAGCTGGCAAGACAATCCAGAAATTCACTTTAAACTTGTCCTTCATTTGTGCACCTTGGGAACGAACTGCTGTTATGGTGGTGTCAGAAATGAACGAAAGGTTGTCGCCGAACATGGCTCCTCCAATAATGGCGGCGATGATTAACGCTGTAGGAATATCTGTGATCTCGCTAATGCCAACGCCGATTGGTGCTAATGCGACAATCGTCCCGACCGATGTTCCCATCGCTAACGAAATAAAACAAGCGATGACAAACAAACCAACAGCAAGTAAGTCTTGAGGAACGACTGCTAGCGCAAGCTGAACAGTGGAATCCACGGCACCCATGGCATTTGTTATGCCAGAAAAGGCGCCAGCTAATAAGAAGATCAGCACCATCAGCATGACATTTGGATGCCCGGCGCCCTTACTAAAATGATCGATTTTTTTTGAAAAAGATTCTTGTCGGTTCATTGCAAGCGCAAACGCACTAGCGATTACAATGGCGACAATAACCGGAAACGCATAAAAATCCCCGGTTACGATTCCTGCCCCGATAAATAAACTCAAGAAAATGAGAAAGGGGGTTAATGCCCATGGATTCGGTTTAATCATTGATGCGTGCACACCCCTAAATAAAAATTAATAACAGTCTTGCTCAACGTGATCGTTGAGGCAGATTCTAAGCTAAAAATAAAAGCCAAATTCTTTTGTCAGTTTGTAGCATGACGAAAAAATGGCCAAGTCATACATAAGAAGGTAGCATAACAAAAAAACGCTCGATTGAAAATCTTTTTTTTACGGAAGGTGAAAAGAAAAGCGTTGTTCATCCATTTTTCTTCCGGTCATGCAATCTCTTTCATCATCAAAATACTATTGTTAAACATCATGGAGTTTCAGAATTATGTAGGTTCGGGGAGATTTTGTTGCTCCTTTTGTTGCGATAACTGAAGAATTAGACGAGTTTAAAGAAAACTTAAAGATTATTTTATAAATATTAATGAAAATCCTCTTATGAGAATTTAAAGTCAATGTTACCCTTAAAGAAAGGTGTCTACATTAATGAGGTAGTTATTGTTCAAATTCATGGTAATAATACTGATCCTTTTGAAGGGATTTTTGCTGGAAATCCACATCTTTCATATAATTAAAAGCTTACTGATTTACTAGATCATGTGGAGAACTCTGATAACTGGAATTTCATAAGGAGGCTTCTTGATGAAACAACCCTTCCGAACCCTGCTCTTAATTCTCTTTTCGCTCATTCCATTCGGATTCTTAGCGATGTACTGGGACTTTGTTGGACGCACAATAATGGGTTACGGGATATGGATTATTGCTTCACTCGCCAGTGGCTTTTTGGCTAAGAGCTGGTTATCGTGGAAATGGGTTTTTCTTGTTCCACTGCCATCACTACTCTTATCCTACGTGCTTGTATGGTTACCTGCTGATCCTTACTGGGATTCGTTTTTCAAACCGTTTACTGTCTCGTCGGCTTTAGGTTTCTTTTCTCTTTTGCAATTAATTCCGTTCAGTATCGGCGGTTATCTAGCATTCCGAATAAAGAAAGCTAATCATCTAAACAATTCGTAAGCATGCCGCCAACCAACCGCTGCATGCTTTTTTATAGTTGTCATTCGCTTTTTAATTACGAATAGATATAAAGAAGCTTAATAGCTGCAGGAGGAGATCTATGGACAATCAAGCGAATGAAAACCGTCACATTCCCCAGCCGATTCGAAGCGACGGAGCAGGGGGCGTTGACCGAGGGCCACGTAATCTATGGCGCGACCTGCAAAACCCGAATATTCTCGTGCCGCCGAAAACGGATAGCGGGTTAGTTCCGAACTTGCGCTTTTCGTTATTAGAATCCGGTGTATGGCTACGGCGACTGTGAGTAACACAGTCAAAAAAAGAGACTGGGTCTGCTTCTCCCGGTCTCTTTCTCCTTTACTTAAATGTTAGTACCGCTCGTCCTTTGACGTTTCCGTTTCGTAAATCGTCTAATGCTTCACTCAAGTTTTCAAAGTCATATTTTTGCGTTTGCATCTTCACTTGTCCGCGTTTCGCTAAGTTAATGATCTCGCGTAAATGACTTAATGTCCCGCCTTGAGAAATTCGTAACTCTACGCCTGGTTTAACCGAACCCCATTGGAATGGAAGCGAGCCTCCGCCTAAACCAACTAAACTAATAATGCCAAGCCCCTTTGTAATTTCTGCAGCTAATTTTAACGTCGCGTCAATGCCGACAAAATCAAACACTGCGTGAACGCCTTTTCCATCTGTCAGCTCCTTAATCTTGTCTTTGGCATGCTCATCGGATTTAAAGACAACGTCCGCTCCGTATGTTTTCATTTCTTCCAATCGATCTTCGTTAATGTCTAAAGCAATGACGGTAGCTGACGTTAAGCTTTTAAGAAATTGAATCGCGAAAAAGCCAAGTCCACCTGTGCCAATAACTACAGCATAACCGTCGCCAGGAATTTTTTCACGCGCATATTTAACGGAAGCATAAGGTGTTAAACCTGCATCGGCAATCGCAACATAATCGCTAGGTTTAAGCTCACCTAATGAGACAAGTTCTCGTTGGTCAGCAATCATGTATTCTGCCATGCCGCCATCTTCTCTTAATCCACGCGAACTGACATTTTCACAGTAGTTATCGTTACCTGATAAACAGTACTCACAGTAGCCGCAAGAATGGATTGTTGAAACGATAACGGATTCGCCGATTTCAAAATCAGTTACGCCTTCACCACGTTTTTCAATATAACCTGCATTTTCATGGCCTAACGTAAAGGGACCTTCCCAAGGAAGAACAGGAGACCCGTGATCAATTACTTCTAAGTCGGTATGACAAATTCCTGCGCCAGCCATGCGAATTAGTACTTCACCATATTTCGGCTGAGGAATATCAATCGTTTGTAAATGAGGTGCTTTCCCTAATTCTGTGATGCGATACGCTTTCATTTTAGCTTGTTTCATTTCTCAGTACCCCTTTATATGTGATACTCTCAACTTAATACGATTATGTGAACGAAACAATGTGCATAACTAAGTGGAGTGTGTGCTTAATAGACAGATTATCTCTATATGTTGATTAACGTAAGTGGAGGCGTTCTTTTGGTTGATAAACGAGTAGTACGGACAAAAAAAGATTTGAAGAATAGCTTATTAATTTTAATGGAAAACAATCCATATGAAACGATTACGGTAAAGAATATTGTTGAACATGCTGGTTATAATCGAGGAACGTTTTACCTTCATTTTCATGGGAAGGAAGACGTGATGAATGAATTAATTGGAGATATGTTCGAAGGGTTAACCTACGCCTTTCGAACTCCTTATCGCAATCATCATCACCAAAACTTAATGTCGGTTTCAGCAAATGACATTTTGCTGTTTGCGTACATCGAAGAAAATAAAGTATTTTTTTCATTGATGGTCACATCATCCTTCTTGAGTGAATTTCGGGAGCGAGTGTTGTCCAAGTTTATTGCACTGTTTGAAGAGGATTTGCACTTTTTATTACAAAAACATAAAGAAATTGATCGTGAGTTATTTGTACAGTTCAGAGCTTATGGCCTTTATGGTTTAGTAATTGAATGGATTAAGAGTGATTACGCGAATTCTACAGTTTACATGGCGCAACAATTATTGAAGATTTTTTACTATAAACTAGATGAGCTGTATTTTTTAAAATAGCAACCGTTATCTTAAAAATCATAGACAGAGTTTTTATCGCGAACGACAAAATAAACATTTACGCCTTGTGAAACATGTACTATAATGACCTCATTAGAAGGTGTTACTAACGCGATTAGGCATTAATTCTAGGTTTTGGATTTTCCGGAGGGGACGCGCTATGAACCTCATTAAGTCATTTAATAATAATGTTGCATTGGTTGAAGATGCTTCTGGAACAGAGTGGGTCGTTCTGGGGAACGGTGTAGGCTTTGGGAAGGAAAAAGGATCTTTAATTAATGAAGAAAAAATAAAGAAGAAATTCATCGCTGCTTCACGACGTCCTTTTGTCGACATGATTGAAGAAATTCCCATCTCGATCTTTGAAACAACGGAAAAAATGATTCAAACAGCTGAAGCGGTGATTGGTGCAACACTCAATCAACAATTGTTTTTAGCGCTCGCAGATCATGTCCATCATGCGGTCAAGCGGGTTCATGAAAACGTAGACTATCCGCATACAAATCGGTGGGAGCTGCAAAAGCTTTATCCGAAAGAACACCAAGCGGCCGTTGAAGCCATTCGCGTCGTGTATGATACATCTGATATCATTTTGCCGAAAAGCGAAGAAACCTTTTTAACGTATCATTTTGTAAACGCTCAAGGGCGTTCGGCACAGCTTTCAGAAACAATGAAAATGACCGAGGCGATTAACCAAGTGATTACGGTCATTGAGTACCATTATGAGCTGGAATTAAATGAACAGTCGCTAAATTATTTGCGCCTTCTCACCCACTTGCGCTACTTTTTATTGCGCCAAATACACGGGGAGAATCTAGATCAAAATGATATGGATGATGACCTTATTGAAATGATTAAAGCAAAGTATCAGAAAGCATTTGGATGTGCGAATAAGATTGCTCGTATCCTAAATAAGCACTATAGTTGGGATATTACGCAAAATGAAAAAATTTATTTAACACTTCATATTAATCGATTACTTTTATAACGCATTTGGCGTGTTACTGGTAAAACAGGCATAACCCAAATAGCAACTAGCTTTTATTCAGATGAACGCTAGCTGTTGTTTGGGTTTTTTATGTCTTTTTTTATAAAAATTGGACGAAGGAGTGAAAGAAGATGATGAATTATTTACAGCGGCTCGGACGGTCATTGATGCTTCCGGTCGCCGTACTTCCCGCAGCAGCTGTTCTTCTTGGTGTTGGGGCGTGGATCGGTCAATTTTCTTGGGGAGAGGATAGCGTTGTTTCGGCCTTTATGATTGCAGCAGGAGATTCAATTATAGGCAATATGGGCATGTTATTTGCGCTAGGTGTTGCCCTTGGTTTATCGAAAGACAAAGATGGAGCAGCAGCTTTAAGTGGGCTCGTTGCATTTCTCGTCATTACGGAGGTATTATCCGTTGAATCGGTCGCAGAACTTTCGCAGATTGCAGTGGACGATGTGAACCCAGCATTTGGTGTCATTACCAATCAATTTATTGGGATTTTATCTGGTGTTGTTGCCTCAATTATGTACAACCGCTTCAGTCACGTGCAGCTACCGGCGGCGTTAGCCTTCTTTAGTGGGAAAAGGTTAGTGCCAATTGTAACGGCAGCAGTGATGATGGCATTATCAGCTGTGTTCTTTTATATTTGGCCATATGTGTATAACGGTCTTGTCACGTTTGGAATGTGGATCAGCCAACTTGATTTTATTGGAGCTGGGCTGTATGGCTTTTTCAACCGTTTGCTTATTCCGACAGGACTCCATCACGCGTTAAACTCCGTATTCTGGTTTGATGTGGCAGGAATAAATGATATCGGAAACTATTGGGACGGAGAGGGAGAAGTAGGCATCACCGGACGTTATCAAGCAGGCTTCTTTCCAATTATGATGTTTGGTGTGCCAGCAGCAGCCTTGGCGATGTACCATACCGCGCATGCAAGCAAAAAGAAACAAATCGGTTCTTTGATGTTAGCGGCAGGTTTTGCGGCATTTTTAACAGGGGTAACAGAGCCTATTGAATTTGCGTTTATGTTTGTTGCACCGCTCTTGTTTGTTGTTCATGCAGCCTTAACGGGACTGTCTCTCGCTATTGCAGCGTTTTTCCAATGGACAGCAGGATTTTCCTTTAGCGCTGGGTTGCTTGATTTCTTCTTAGGCTTCCCTCTTGAGATGGCGAATCAGCCGTACATGCTGCTCATTCAAGGTGTCATTTTCGGCGTAGTCTATTACGTATTATTCCGATTCTTGATTGTGAAATTTAATTTAATGACGCCAGGTCGTGAGCCTGAAGGAGAGGGCTTGGACATCTCGGAAGAACCAACGGAATTAGAGGGATCAAACAAAATGGCGATGATGGCGAGCACGATTTATCAAGCTTTAGGTGGCGATGACAATGTCGTCTCAATTGATAATTGTGTCACACGTTTACGGCTGGAAGTGAAGGATATGGGGAAAGTCGATCAAGCAAAAATTAAACAAACGGGTGTACCAGGCATTAACGTTGTGTCCGACCACAATATCCAAGTCGTTGTTGGCACTCAAGTCCAGTTTGTGGCAGATGAAATGAATAAGATTCGCAAAAACTAATTAAAAAAGTCAGGGACAGAAGGATATGAATAGAATGAAAAGACGAAGATCCAAATTTTGGATTATTCGTCTTTCCGTTTTTCATCTAAAGTAACGTAAGGAGAACCCACGTTCATGGAAAGCGATGGACTCTGCTTTTTCTTTTAAGAAGAACTCAACGTTTCGTCCCGGCCTTTTCTATGTCCTATGGACGTTTTGTATAGCTTTGAATCACATCGACAATCGCATCATTTCGAGTGAAACTTGTTTCCGTTGCAGCAGTAGCCCAATTTCTTCTAATGTCTGCTTCACTGTCAGAATAAATATCCACTTCCGATGGGTTTCCAGTGTACATGCCCCAACTACTTCCTTGACCTGTTACTTTATACGTCCATGTCGTATAACTCCATCCTTGATCTTCATACACACGTAGTGCATAATCCCAACTCTGTAAATTGTTGAACAACGTAAATTCGCCAACGAACAGAGGGACAGGATAATTTGTCATCTCATTCACCATGGTTACTTTTGAATCCACAAACTGCTTTTGATAATCAAGATTGTCGATATCGTCCCAGCCGTAAAAATGGTAGGAATACACAACGTTTTCCCACCCGTACAAATCGGGGTGAGGAAGGTCCATCGGGTCCCAAATCGCTTCGATAATGATGATATGATCTGGATCTTTTTTTCGAATCGCTCGATAAAGGCGATCATAAAAATCAAACTGTTCTTTTCCACTTGCGCCACCAGGCTCATTCAGTAAGTCGTACCCAGCAATCCATGGCTGGTCTTTATACCGTTCTGCAATGCGCTCCCATAAAAAGACCGTTCGATCCATATTCTTGGCGTTTCCATATAAATTTCCCACGTCTGGGTAGCGCGTATCGCCAGAATGATCTTTGCCGTTTTGGGATCCAGGTGCACCGTGTAAATCTAAAATAACGTACAAGGAACGTAATGCTGCTTCTTTTACAAACCAGTCTATTCGGTCGAAAGCAGTTGCTTTTAAACTCCCGTCATCGTTCAACATTTCAAAATAAGTAAAGGGAAGGCGAATGACATTCATACCTTCATCCTTAATGCGGTCAAAATCGCTTTCTTGCCAGTACGCATCTTGAAAAAGGTTCACAAGTTCCCAAGCAGTTCCTTTTCCAAACCGAGATGTGAGCGTATCAAGTGCTGTTTTTTGATCCGGTGCATTTGTTGGTGACATCCAATTTTCCATGACAAGCCAACCACCTGCATTCGTTCCGCGCAAGATAACTTCATCACCAGTACCAAACTCGTTTCGCAATTTCTTCCCATCTGTTTTTAAAAAAGGTGTATAGCCTGTTTGTATGTGAGTGTGCACGATCGTCTTTAATTCAACATCTGTCTGTTCATTTGCAGCTTGCATGTCCGTCATTTAAATCCTCTCCTTTATAAAGGAATACGGTCTATAGAGGAAATCTATGAGAGAAAACAACGGTTTTTGAATTATTTATATACGAATTATAGAAACTGCGATGCATACTCGTTTGCCTTTGACTGCTTCCCAAATGTTCTTGTTTGCCATGTTTCTTCTAGGTAGATTTCCGCAAGCGCCTCATATTGCTCGCCATTTTTCGCAGCCCATTCTAACGCAACCACACTTTCGTACAAGTAGGCGAGTTGCTGCATAAGTGATTTTGCCTCGGTTTGTTGAATGTGCGCATCTGCTTGAGCAAATTGATGTAGTTTTTCTTCAACTGTATTGAGTTGTTCGTTTACCATCATGATCAATTCTGTATGCTGTAATGCACTTAATCGAGCCTTCATTTCTGTGAGAAATAGTGTATGAGCGGAGAATTTTTTCACAAGTCGAATTAACTCTTGGCCCAGTATATTTGCTGTTCCTTCCCAAACAGTCAGAACTTGCGCGTCACGTAACAGTCTTGGCGTGACAAAATCTTCAATATAGCCGTTCCCTCCATGCATCTCAATCGCTTCATGACTAAAGTGAATCGCCATCTCGGCTGATTCTTTTTTCAAAATGGCAATGTATAGACGATGGAGAATGACTTCGTTTTCTGAGGCTTCTCCTGCTGCGACTTTGTCATATAGGTGAATCAGATCAAATACTGCGGCTACCTCAACTTCTAGTTTTGCCTTCAATCCAGCAAGCGTCTGCCGAATCATTGGCAGTTGGAGCAGGCTTTGCCCAAATGCATGGCGTGCTTCTGCATAGTGGCGGGCTTCTTCATAAGCGCGTCTCATGATACCGATGGAAGCGACGGCGTTGCAAATACGCGACAAATTGAGGGCTTCCATCATATAGTAAAAACCTCGGGTTTCATCGCCGACAACATAGGCGACCGAACCATCAAACTCGACCTCTCCAGAAGGAACCGAGCGCACGCCGAGCTTATCTTTAAGGCGTCTTATGCGAAGCTTGTTTCGTTTGCCGTCTTCACCATTCCAAGGCACAGCAAACAGCGTAAGTCCTTTTGTTCCAGCTGGAGCGCCTTCCCGTCGTGCCAGCACCATCGCAACTCCGCATCTCCCCGCATTTGAGGCGAAATACTTTTCTCCATATAGTCTGTAATGATCACCATCGTGAACAGCGGCTACCACGTTTGCGCCAACATCTGAACCGCCTTGTCTCTCCGTTAAAAAGGTTGCCCCCTCAAATAAATCTGTATCACCCGTTGCACACACATGTGGCAAGAACCTTTGCTTCACTTCATCATTCGCATAGTTCTCGAGCAAGTAAGCCGTCGCCATCGTTAACGTGACCGGACAATAAAAGCCCGGGTCGGTTTGCGAGACAAGATACCCTAACGCAAAGCTGTATAGGTAGTTTCCTTTTTGGTTTAGTTCAGGAATGTCCTTGTGAACGTAGCCAACCATTCCAGTCTGATACGATTCGGAGACCGTCTTCTCATAGCCTTCATTCACCCACACTTCTGATACTTCTTCTCCGAATTGATTGTAGCGCTGTAAGCGGGGCTGGCCATCACGATCCGTGTATTTCGCACGCGCGTCAATGTCTGTAGCGCATTTTTTTCCGTATAAAGTGAGCTGTTCGATTGCATAGTGATAGAAGTCGTGTGGGAGCTTCTCTTTTAAGATCGTGAGCAGTGTGTCATCATCAGTGAAAAAATTCGCCTTGTAGCCGTTTATGCGAAGTGGTTTTTGCAAGACATTCATGCTTCTTTCACTCCTTCTTTTAAAGCGCGTTTTAAAATTTTGCCCGAGGCGTTACGAGGGAGCTGCTTCACTTGTCCAAAGATGCGCGGAATTTTATAAGCGGCGAGATGGAGCTGGAGAAACTGTTTAACTGCTTCCACATCAATGGTTTCAGAGGCGGCAAAGTAGGCCGTGACTGTTTCACCCCATTCAGGGTGGGGCATTCCGATAACTGCCGCTTCTTGAATGCTGTCATAGGTCACAAGTACGTCTTCAATTTCTTTTGGATAAATGTTGACGCCGCCGGAAATAATGACGTCGCGCTTCCGATCCACAACATAGATGTAACCATCTTGATCACGTCTTGCTAAATCACCGGTTTTAAGCCACTCACCAATAAAAGCCGCTTTTGTTGCTTGCTCATTTCTGTAATAGCCGACCATATTGCCTTCGCCAGCTAAGACAATCTCACCAATTTCCCCTGTTGGCACATCGTCACCGTCGTTTGTGACAATTCGTAGTTCTGTATGAAGCGGGGCGCGCTTGCCGATACTGCCGGTTTTTTCGCCATGTTCTTCGGGTAATAGAATTGATCCACTTGGACCAGCTTCGGTTAAGCCATAAACGCATGTAAGCCGCTTCGTATTTAAATTCTTCTCAATAAAGTCAATTTGATCTTTCGCAAGGGGAGCACCACCGTACACCCACCAGTTCATTGAAGACAGGTCATATTCTGAAAGGGAAGGATGGTTTGCGGTCATTAAATAAGCGACCGGGGCTCCAAAGAAGTGCGTCGTCTTTTGTTTAGAAACCGCTTCCAAAAGTTGGTCAGGTGAAAAGGTTGGCGTGATGACGATAGTCGATCCGGTGATGATACCCGCCATTAAAAACAAATGAAGCGGAGCAGAGTGGGTAAGAGGCATCATTATGAGCAGCTTGCTTTCTGGTTTCACTTCCAGCTCGACCGCAATCATTTGCGCAACGGTTAAGATGTTGCGATAGCTGAATAACACACCTTTCGGGTCTCCGGTTGTGCCAGATGTATAAAGGATGGTGCTCAGGTCATCTTCGGTTAAAGGGATGTGAATGTCTGCATGACTTGCTTCCGCAATAAGCGTCTCAAAGTGTTTCCAGTCAGAGGATGGAGAACCTGTTTTAATTTTGAGAGGAACGTTTGAAACACTAGCAACTACTGGGAATAGAGCATCGTCAACGATGATACAGCTAGGTTCAGCATGATTGATGACGTGCTGTACTTCTTCAAGCGTAAACTTGGCATTGATCGGCACAACAATTGCCCCAATCCGTTGAACAGCAAAATAACTACTTATAAAAGCTGGTGTGTTCGGCATAAACAAACAAACACGGTCGCCTTGTTTAATGCTGAGATTGAGAAGGGCATTCGCTAAGCCATTCACTTCTGTCTCAAGCTGCGCATACGTGTATGCACGAAGGGGGCTGTGAATTGCCATGGCATTCGGGTATTTACGAGCGTTACGGCTAACGAATTGAGCACTATTCATCGTCATTCTCCTTTTGAGTCAAGTTTTCTAGTTTTTGCGCAAACGAATCTCTAAGATGGAGAAGCTCTTGTTTCATTTCCGTTAGTTCTGCGATTTTTTCGTCAATTTGTTTCAGTCGTTGGTTGCCGTAGCGTATTGTTCGTTCCAACTGAGCGGCGCCAGAGCGATCTCGATCAAACAACAACACCATTTCTTTAATTTCTTCGAGTGAGAAGCCATAGCGTTTTCCGCGAAAAATCAGCTTCAACTTGGCGTATTCTTTTTTTGAATAAAGGCGCTGATTTCCTTCTGTGCGCTGAGAGGTAATTAATCCAAGTTCTTCATAGTACCGAATCGTCCGCGTTGTTACATCAAAGTCAGCCGCAATTTTGCTGATGGTGTTCAATCGATGTCACCTCCTGAATGATTTAAGTATATCGTTGACGTTAACGTTAAGTTCAAGGGCATTCTTATCGTTAAATCGGCTTGTTCAAGACAGGTGAGGATAAGTTCATCATTGTGTAAGGCTCGCCGTATTCCATGACCGTGTCTATAAACTGTTCTAATTGTTCATTGGTCTCTGTGATAATTTTGACTAAGTAGCTGTACTCACCAGTGAGTCTGTGACACTCAATCACGATAGGGTTGTCTGTGCAAAATGCTCTAAACTGTTTGCATTTATGTGTCTTTACGAGCATGAATGCTTTTACGGATTTATTTAGTTTAATCGAATTGATTTTGGCGCCATAGCCCTCAATCACGCCGCTTTCTTCCAGACGTTTGACTCGTTCTGTAACAGCTGGAATCGATAAAGAAATCTTTTTTCCTAATTCGGTCATGGACATTCGGCCATCTTCTTGAAGTAACGTTAAAATGTTGCGATTAATTTCATCCATTTTCGGATCTCCTTCAAACTTAAATTGTTTATAACGAACGAATTTCATAACAGGTAGTAATAGTCATATTTAGGAATAATAACAGCAATATTGTTTTTAACATTCTTCTAATTAAATGGCGACGACTCCCTCGGGAACAGCACGAGTTTGAAGACATTGGAGCGAGGTTTTACGCGGAAATGGCTGAGACCGTGCCCGGGGAAAGCGTTCGCCACTTTAGATAGATCGACCATCTTTTTCGCATCAATTTCAGATTATGAAAGTGACTCAGATTTTATCCTTTTATTTTAAGGTGAAAAGTCAGAATTGACGAATAAAACGTATTCGGTTACAGCGCAATTTCCATTACGATAGTACAAAATAGGTAGGGGGATAAGGGAATGAATCAATGTCTCAAGTGTAAGAAGTTTATCAAGAACGAATGGTTTAGTTGTGTTCACGGCTGCACGTTTTGCAAGGCTTGTACAGAATTAATGAAAAGTGTTTGTCCAAATTGTAACGGGGCACTTTGTAAAAGAAATTCGAACAAAAAGGCACTTTTCATTATCGATGTTCAAGAAGCATTTAACGATCCAAGTTGGGGAGAGCGTAACAATCTTGATGCCGAAGCGAATATTAATAAAATATTAAAAACCTGGCGGGCGAATGGGCAAATGGTGGTGATGATTACGCATGTGTCAGAAAACCCAACTTCATTGTTTTATAAAGGGAGTAGCAGTCAACAATTAAAATCTAGCCTTCATCAGGATCCTCATGATTTTCATATTGAAAAACAAGTTAATAGTAGTTTCGTTCATACGGATTTAGAAAAAATGTTGAAAGAGCATGGCGTGACAACCGTTGTGGTAACTGGGTTAACAACACCACATTGTGTCTCAACGACGGTAAGGATGAGCGCGAATTTAGGTTTTGATACATATGTGGTGGAAGACGCAACAGCCGCTTTTGAGCTAACAGGACATAACAACCGCTACTATGACGCAAGTACGGTTCATGAGCTATCGCTTGTAACACTAGAGGGGGAGTTTGCAAAAGTCATGACGACGGAGATGGTGGTAAAAGAAATTTTTGTATAAGACGGTCAAAACAGTTACATTGATGTAGCTGTTTTTTCTTTTTAGGACAAGCTTATTAATTTTGGATAAATTTTAGTGATTTTAGGATTAACGCATGCCTCATGCTGAGATAGGATAGAGCTAGGAATATGAGGAGGGGATTTTTTTGAAAGCGCTTAAATTATGTGGGGTTATGCTTTGTGCGGTAGCAGTGTTGGCAGGGTGTAACAATTCGAGTTCTGGTTCAAGCGAAGGAGAACTCGTCATCTATACGACTAGAAGTGAAAATTTAAATGAGGCGGTCATTCCAAATTTTGAAGAGGAAACAGGCATTAAAGTGCAAACGATTTCGGCAGGAACGGGTGAGGTGGTGACTCGTGTCGAGTCTGAGCGGAATAATCCGCAAGGGGATATTTTATGGGCAGCTGATGTGACGATGCTTCACGATAAAACCGAACTTTTTGAGGAATATGTGTCGCCAGAAGATGAATTTATGATGGAAGGTTTTAAAAATACAACAGGCTTTTTCTCACCAGCTTTTTCAGATCCAACGGTATTTATCGTCAACACAGATTTAATTGGCGATATTCAAATGGAAAGTTTTGAAGATCTATTAAATCCAGAGTTAAAAGGGCGGATCGCGTTTGGAGACCCGGTTAATTCAAGCTCTGCGTTTCAGTCGCTAGTGGCGATGTTATACGCGGCTGGTGACGGTGATCCTATGGCTGACGAGGCTTGGACATTTGTAGAAGCGTTTCTAGAAAACTTAGATGGCAAAGTGCAAGGGAGTTCTGGTCAAGTCCATAGAGGTGTAGCAGATGGTGAGTACACAGTCGGACTTACTTGGGAAGATCCTGTTATTCATTATATGCAAAGTGGGGCTGCGGTTGATGTAGTCTTTCCAACTGAGGGAGTGGTGTACCCAGGACAATCGGTACAAATTATTAAAGGGACGGATAATTTAGAAGGGGCAAAGAAATTTATAGACTATGTACTGTCTGAAGAAGTGCAAAGCCGAACGGGCATGGAACTAACGGTTCGTCCGCTCCGTGAAGGAATTGAAGTAGCGGACTATATGACGCCTCAAGATGAGATCCATTTATTTGAAGAGTACGACGAAGACTACATCATTGAGCACACCGATGATATTACAGCTCGCTATGTGGATGTACTTGAGCAATCGATGAACTAGCAAACAAGATATGCAGGGGAAAGGAAGCTCTGCATATCTATTTTTCTATTAAAGGGGATGAAAGAATGAGTGTTGCCATTCACATTGATCGTGTCGTAAAAAAATATGAAAACCAGACGGTTATAGATGGGCTATCGGTCGAAATAAAAAAAGGAGAACTTTTTACATTACTTGGTCCTTCTGGATGTGGGAAGACCACATTATTGCGGATGATTATTGGATTTAATTCAATTGAAGGCGGTTCCATCAAGCTTGATGATGAAGTGATTAACCATATTCCTGTTAATAAGCGGAAAATGGGCATGGTGTTTCAAAACTATGCGATTTTCCCTCATATGACGGTTGCCGACAATATTGCATTTGGTTTAAAAGCACAAAACCAAGATAAACAAACAATGAGAAAGCGAATTGAAGAGATGATGAAAGTTGTTCGGATCGAAGAACACCAAGCAAAAAAGCCTGATAAACTGTCTGGTGGTCAACAGCAACGCGTAGCCCTTGCTCGAGCTTTAGTCATTAATCCGAAAGTGTTATTGATGGATGAACCATTATCAAATCTTGATGCAAAACTACGCGTGGAAATGCGAAACGCGATAAAAGATATTCAGCAAGAAGTAGGCATTACAACAGTCTATGTCACGCATGATCAAGAAGAAGCCCTCGCCATTTCCGATCGAATTGCTGTGATGAATAAAGGGGTTATTCAGCAAATCGGAAAGCCGGAAGCGATTTATCTGCGCCCGCGGACATTGTTTGTCGCTCAATTTATAGGGACTTCAAATATAATAAAAGGTATCATAACGAGGCAAGGCGATAACCACTTTCTTTCATTTAACGATATGTATAAAGAAAAACTTCCTAACTTAGTTGAATCAGTAGTAGATGGGGAAGAAGTGTGGGTATCCGTTCGCCCGCAAGAATTTGTCGTCACAAAAGAGGCAAATACCATCTCTGGAGTTGTTAACAAAACGATGTTTTTAGGGATTAATACTCACTATTTTGTTGCACTTGACTCGGGTGAAACGGTGGAAGTTGTTCAAAATATCGAAGACCATGCCATTATTCCAGAAGGGACATCGGTGCAGCTAAAAGTAAAACCTGCGCTTATTAATGTGTTTCATCAGTTTAGTGAAGAGACGCTAATAAAGGCAGGTGAGTAACATGTTTCGCAAAATTTTTAACGGCTGGAATCTAATCACGTTATTCATTTTACTATTTTTCGCTTTATTTATCTTATTCCCGGTCATTCTTGTATTAAATAAAAGTGTATATGATGCGGAGACAAGTAGCTTTTCTCTCCAGTATTTCGCGCATTTCTTCGATCGTAAATTTTACTGGGTGACATTATGGAATAGCATAAAAGTTACGGTTGTTGCAACCTTTTTGGCGGTTATGATTGGCTTGCCTTTGGCGTATATTCTTAGGAGAGTGAAGATCTTTGGCAGCAAAGCCATTCAAATTTTAATTATTGTCTCGTATATTTCACCGCCTTTTATCGGGGCTTATGCGTGGATTCAATTGCTTGGTCGTGGTGGCGTGGTTACGTCGTTTATAAATGACACATTTGGCATGAATTATGATGGAATCTACGGATTCGCAGGAATTGTACTCGTATTGACGCTGCAATCCTTTCCATTAATTTTCATTTATATTTCAGGCGCTTTGAAAAATGTGGACAATTCGCTGATTGAAGCGGCAGAGAGCCTAGGGTATTCTGGAGTGCAGCGCATGATGAAAATCGTTGTGCCATTGATTACTCCAACGCTTTTAGCGAGTGCGCTCCTTGTGTTTATGCGCGTCATTGCAGATTTTGGTACGCCGATGTTAATTGGTGAAGGCTACCGAACGATCCCAGTATTAATCTACACACAATTTATGAGTGAAGTGGGCGGAGATGCTGGATTTGCAGCGGCAATCGCAGCGATTTTCATTATTGTCACCATTGCCTTGTTTTTAGTGCAGCGGATTATATCAAGGCAGTATGCCTATTCCATGTCTGCGCTTAAACCAATGGAAGTGAAGCGTTCGTTCGGAATAAAAAATGTTCTAAGTCACAGCATCGTTTATGTCATCGCGCTGTTGTCCATTTTACCGCAACTGGTTGTCATCTATACGTCCTTTCTTGAAACAACAGGTGGTCAAGTGTATACCGGACGATTCTCGCTCCAAAACTACGAAACGATCCTGTTTAATCGGGATCTATCAATGATTCTAAATACGTATAAGCTAGGTTTTTTTGCCATTATCATCATTGTCATCATTGGCATCTTTATTTCATATTTAACGGTCCGAAAACGAAATGCCATAACGTCTACTCTTGATACCATCTCAATGCTTCCGTTCGTCATTCCGGGATCCGTTCTTGGGATCGCGCTTGTTTTTGCCTTTAATGACGCCCCGTTTTTCTGGACGGGAACGGCATTTATTATGGTGCTTGCATTCGTCATTCGACGTATGCCTTATACGATTCGATCAAGTACAGCGATTATTAGTCAAATCAGCCCGAGTATGGAAGAGGCAGCGATAAGCCTTGGGGCTTCTGAAAAGCGAACGTTTTTTAAAGTGGTTATACCGATGATGATGCCAGGTGTGCTTGCTGGCGCCATTATGAGCTGGATTACCATTCTAGGTGAATTGAGTGCGTCCATTATTTTGTATTCAAGTAACACACAAACACTCGCTGTATCCATTTATTCAGAGGTGATTCGAGGGAATTTTGGCAATGCATCTGCTTATTCGGCGATTTTAACGGTAACATCAATCTTGTCTCTTCTATTATTCTTTAAATTAACGGGAAAAAAAGAAATGAACCTTTAATAAAATGAACGACTGCTTTCGTATAGAAGGCAGTCATCTTTTCATTCTAGCTGTGGAGGGCGCGGTCTATGAAAACAAAGAAATTGAAAGACGAAATCAAGCGCTCTTTTTTCATGTATGCAATCGTTGTTCTTATTTTTATTTTTATTGTGTATGGATTATCTCTTGCTGTCAGTTTTCAAAATTCCGTTGTGGAGCCCAGTAATCGCAACCATAAAAAGGTTGTCAATCAACTAGAATCCGGCTTTATGTCATATTATCAAGGAGTGGCAAAACTAGTGGAGAACGACACGATTCGTTCATTCCTTCAAACCGGCGATTACAGTCGAGAAGTATATGAGACGTTGTATGACTTTCGAAATAACGAAGAGCTTCACGCAGAGTTTGTCTTACTTGATAAAAATGAAACCCCCGTTGCCACAAGTTTCTATGATGGAATGGAAGACGAAGTCAGGCGAAGTATCGCGTTAAACGAGCTTATCCAAAAAAGTAATGAACAAGGGATGTTTGGTCGACGGTTAAATCAACAATTAAGAAATCAGAACGATTATGTGTCATATGCTATCGCTTCTCCTGTAATCGAAAATGACGAGATTAATGGCTATGCGCTGTTCTTTTTAGAACGACTATCATTCGCTAATCAACCTTATACGTACGTCGTTGATTCATACGAAAATGTCGTTTTTACAAATCAAGATTTTGGCGTGACGTCTTTAGGAAAGCTAGACATACCTTTAGATAGAAAGTGGGTTCGCCATGAAGGTGAAAATTTCTATCAAACGAAGACGGTTTTAACACAACTAGGTCTAAAGGTCATCACTTTAACGCCCATTACCATCTACTGGTTTTTATTGTTTTATGGACTCGCTTCCATCCTTATCAGTAGCTTCGTCATACTATTAATTGTTTGGTTTGTCACCCCAAAAATTGTTACATCATCCCTACAACCATTTGATCGTTTGGTCGCATTCATGCAAGCAAAAAAGGATCAGTCATTTTTTCAGGCGGATCATCAATATGAAGAAGTCCAAACGATCTATGAAGAATACAAAAGTCGAGTCTCAGAAGTAGAGCGACTTATGGTTGAAAACGAAACTATTTTGGAAAAAAAGAGAATAAGTGAGATGAAGCATCTGGAAGCAAAGTTTAATCCCCATTTTTTGTTTAATGTGCTGGAGATGATTAAATATGAGATACACACAGATCCAGAAAGTGCGTCAAATATGGTTGTAAAAACGGCAAAACTGATGCGCTATAATGCTAATTTTGGTCATACGATCGTGATGCTTAAAGAAGATATTGCCTATTTAGAGGATTATTTTTCCTTGCAGAAAATGAGGTACGGAAAGCGGCTTGACTACGAAATTAACGTGGATCCTTTTTTATTAAAAGAAGCGCAAGTACCGAAATTGCTTATACAGCCGTTAATTGAAAATGCAGTTAAGCACAATATTAATCAAACGAGTAGACTGTTTATTGAAATTTCCATTAAAAAGAAAGGCGATAGTCTGCTGATCAAATTAATAGATAACGGTGCGGGAATGACTGAACAGCAGCTTGAGAAGATCAAAGCCATTTATTTGGGAGAAAAAGAAGTGCAAGAGCAAACGGGTCTTCATACCGTCCATCATTTGATTACGCTCTTATATGGAAAATCATATGGATTACATATGGAATCAACACTTGAACACGGAACAGTTGTATCTATCATACTACCATTTAAGGAGAGAGACCTATGTTGAAAGTTGTAATCGTAGAAGACGAGCCCATTCTTTTAAAAGGCCTGCTTTACCGAGTGGACTGGTTTAAAAATGATTGTGTGGTAGTGGGAACTGCCGAAAGTGGGGAGGAAGGGTGTCAATTAATTCACGACACACAACCTCATATTGTTATTACAGATATTCGGATGCCTTTTAAAGATGGAGTAGAAATGTTGCAAGATACAAAGTCTATCTATCATTATGAAGCCATTATTCTTTCTGGTTATGGCGAATTTTGCTACGCCCAGCAAGCAATCCGATTAGGCGTCCATAATTATATGCTTAAACCTGTTGATCTAGGAGAACTTGAAAAAACATTGCAAGAACTGGTAGCACGAATTGTTGAAAAGCAACAGATGAATCGATCCAAGACCGCGCACCACATTCTCCATTTAAAAGCAGAATGGGAACAGCCTGCTTCCTATACTGCTGCTGCGATTGGCTATATTAAGGAACACTATCAGCAAAAGGTAACCCTTGCTATGGTAAGCGATGCGATTGGGCTTTCAACAGTCAGTATAAACGCAAAAGTCAAACAAGTGACAGGATATAGCTTTAATGAGCTCTTAACCAGATATCGTCTTTTAAAAGCGGTCGAAAAACTTCAAAATGAAGCGAGTCTTATATATGAAGTCGCTGAACAAACTGGGTTTAGTGATTACAAATATTTCAGCCAAGTCTTTAAGAAATACGTCGGCCAGTCGCCGAAACAGTTTATGCAAGACAGGTAAGTTGAAACAACCAATAGAATTAAGGAAAATTTGAATAAGAAAAGGGGAAGAATTATATTAGTTCCACATCATTATCCTGTTTCCGATTCCATCAGATGGATACGCTGAATGAGTAACTATGAAACAAAAAAGTGAGGTCGCATTTTCTAATTAAAATGAGATTCTTCCGTTTAATGAATTGCTCATTGAGGAATAGAAGTATGAGTACAAATTTTGGGAGGAATACAGTCATGAAACAACAACAAATTCAGTTACGTGAACGTCCGGATGGATGGCCGAACCAAGAAACCTTTGATTATAAAGAAATTGACGTTCAGCAGCCACACGACGGGGAAGTTGTTCTGAAGACACGCTACTTATCAGTGGATCCGTACATGCGTGGTCGAATGAACGATGCAAAGTCATATGTGGAGCCGTTTCAAGTTGGTGAACCGTTAAATGGTGGCATTGTAGCAGAAGTTGTTGAAACAAAGTCGAATGATCTTAAAGTCGGTGATGTTGTGACCGGTTCCCTTGATTGGCAGGAATATAATACGGTATCTGCTAACAATGTTCGTAAATTAAATTTACACGGAGCACCCATGTCTACAGCTTTAGGGGTACTAGGGATGCCAGGTTTAACCGCCTACTTTGGAATGTACCATATTGGTGAACCGAAAGAAGGCGAAACCGTAGTGATTTCAGGTGCAGCTGGTGCAGTCGGCTCAATTGCAGGACAACTTGCGAAACGGAAAGGTGCTCGGGTTGTCGGAATTGTTGGTTCTAAAGAAAAAGCAGACTATTTACGCTCACTTGGATTTGATGAAGCAGTGAACTATAAGGAAGACCAAGTCGGTAAAGCGTTAGAAAAAGCTTGTCCAGATGGCATTGATGTCTATTTTGAGAATGTTGGTGGAGAGATTTCTGATCAAGTTTGGCCGCTCCTGAATACATTTGCGCGTGTTCCAGTATGTGGAGCAATTTCTGCTTACAATTTAGAACAAGGTGAAGAGGATATTGGACGTCGCGTGCAAGGCTTTTTAGTGAAATCTCGTGTGAAAATGCAAGGATTTCTTGTTGGTGATTTCCAAAAAGATTTCAAAGAAGCGTATGTAAACTTATCTCAATTTGTACAAGATGGTGAACTAAAATTCGAAGAAACCATACATGAAGGCATCGAAAAAGTACCAGATGCATTTTTAGGCTTGTTTAAAGGGGAAAATATTGGCAAGCAGCTTGTAAAAGTAAGTGAATAGCACAAAAGAGGGAGTGGCAATTTTTTAATTGCGCTCCCTTTTTTTGTTATTTAATTTTTAATGCAATAATGACGACAATCAAAGCAAGAGCGGCGAACGCACCACCTATGGTCGCATTCATTTCAACGATAAACTGATCAATTGTGATACCGCCAACAACCGAGCCAATCGCCATCCCAACGTGGGTGGCAGAATTGTTAATGCTTTGCTGGATGTCTGACGTTTTTGGAGCAGAAGCCACTAAATGTCCCTGAATGGCTGGTGTAATGGTCCAGCTTAAGAAATTCCAAAGCATCAATAATGGGATTAACCATATACCATTATGTGTGAAGAGTGGAATCAAAAAGAGGACAAGCGAAAAGAATGCTAACGCAATCGTCATCGTTTTCCGATTTCCGAAACGATCGGATGCAAATCCGCCGAACCAACTTCCACAGATGGCTGCAAGTCCGAACAACAGGTACATGATGCTTATTGTATTCCCTTCGATCTGTAAAGTAGATTGAAGAAAAGGTGTTAAATAACCATAAAGGGTTAAGTGTCCAATAAAAAATAGAATGGAGACGGAATGTACTAAAAATATTTTTGGCTGACCTAACGCTCGTAGCTGGGTTCTTAAGGGTACGTATGGTCTGGGCTCAATTTTGTTTAATGTAAAATGGATTAAAATCATTAAAATAAAGGTTACGATGACAATGAAGATAAAAGGCGCACGCCAACCCCATTCATTGCCGAGAAAAAGACCTAACGGCACGCCAAGCACCAGCGAGGCACTGACCCCCATTAATACGGTTCCAATTGCTCTAGAGCGGTTTGCCTCCGAGCTGATCTGTGAAGCGATCGTTAAACATAAAGAAACGAGAAGTGCAGCCCCTGAGGCAGATAAAACCCTCGATACCAATAAAACCGTTAAACTAGTACTAAAAACCGCAATACCGTTTGAAAAAATAAATAGTAAGAGAACAATCATAATTAACTTTTTCCGTTCCACTTTTGCTGTCAATGACAATAAAAGCGGCCCTGCAATTGCAAAACTAAAAGAGAAAGCAGAAATTAATAAGCCTGCTTGACCGAGAGAAATATTGAGATCGCCTGCTATTAATGGCAGAATACCACCAACAATTAACTCAACTAAACCAACAATAAATGTTAACGTTGTTAATAAATAAATTCGTTTGTCCAAAAAGCATTCCTCCTCAAAAAAACAGGACCTCCCCATGTATCGGGAGGCCCTGCATTCAAGCAATCATTTGCCAATTCGCTAACATAACGCCCATAGTTATGTCGCCTTTATCATTGAATAAGTTAGCATGGGTTGGAGGAACTGTCAACTTGACTAGATCTTCTCTCGGTAAACCATTTCTGTTTCGTATTGTGTATCCCTCGTGACGTAGGTACCAGCTATTAAATCGTGAAGTGAACGTCTAGATTTTGAGACACCAACCATAAACGCACTAACAAGCAATAATGCGAAAGATAAGAGTAAGCCTGCCGTTAAGAGCGTTAAGACATTATTTGATAAGGTTGAAGCTGGAAAGTCTACTGTTTGAAAAGAGAAAACGGCCCAAATTCTCGTATCTAAAGTAAGAGCAAGATAAATGACTGGTAGAGTAGTTGGAAGAACGTAAAGGAGACCACCGACTACATTCCGCTTAATCATTGTCCATAAGCGCACGTTGCTGCCATCCATATGAATGATTCGAATAGTACACGCACGTTTTCCAATTGTATAACCGTACCAGACGATGGGCACTACGAGTAAATAAAGAAACTGAATGATTTCGGTTATGCCGTTTTGCCAAGACGTGATAAACATAAAACCAAGTAACCACGCAATCAGGTTAATAAAAAGGCCATCTAAAAACAAGGCACCTAATCGTACCCAAAAGCCAGCTGGATTATTTTCCATATGAAATGCCTCCTTTTTGTAAAATATACCATAATTCCATCTATTCTGTATAAAGTAACAAAAGAAGAATCGAGTAGTTGACTCAAAACTTACACTGCCCTTGTAAATGTGGTACAATCTTTAATTGGATCATAAAACGAACTTGTTACGATAAAAGGGCTGATAATAGATGAGTATATTAACGGTAAAAGACTTAAGTCACGGCTTCGGTGACCGTGCGATTTTTCAAGATGTGTCGTTCCGTTTGTTGAAAGGGGAACACATTGGATTAATCGGTGCAAATGGTGAAGGTAAATCAACGTTCATGAATATTATTACTGGAAAACTTATGCCTGACGAAGGAAAAGTAGAATGGTCAAAAAAGGTGCGTGTCGGTTACCTTGATCAGCATACGGTTCTGGAGCGCGGTATGACGATGCGTGATGTGTTAAAAGGAGCTTTTCAGTATCTTTACGACATGGAAGCGGAAATGAATCAAATGTATGACAAAATGGGGGACGTCACGCCTGAAGAGCTGGAACGTCTTTTAGAAGAAGTGGGCGTTATTCAAGATACGCTGACGAATAATGATTTTTATACGATTGATGCAAAAGTAGAAGAAGTGGCTCGCGGACTAGGTCTAGACGATGTTGGTTTAGAAAAAGATGTGGAAGACTTAAGTGGTGGGCAACGAACAAAAGTGTTGCTTGCAAAGCTCTTATTAGAGAAACCAGACATTTTGCTATTGGATGAGCCGACAAACTACTTGGATGAACAGCATATTGAATGGTTGAAACGTTATTTACAGGAATACGAAAATGCGTTTATTTTGATTTCGCATGATATTCCGTTTCTTAATAGCGTTATTAATATTATTTACCACATGGAAAATCAAGAGCTTAATCGCTATGTTGGGGACTATGATCATTTCTTAGACGTACATGAAATGAAAAAGCAGCAATTAGAAGCGGCTTACAAGCGTCAGCAACAAGAAATGGCACAGTTAAAAGACTTCGTTGCTCGTAACAAAGCTCGTGTCTCAACACGAAATATGGCAATGTCGAGACAGAAAAAGCTAGATAAAATGGACGTCATTGAATTAGCCAAAGACAAGCCAAAACCAGAGTTTAACTTCAAAGAAGCACGATCAACAAGTAAGCTCATTTTTGAAACAAAGGAACTTGTGATTGGCTATGATGAACCATTATCCAGACCATTAGACTTACGTATGGAGCGAGGGCAAAAAATTGCTTTAGTTGGCGCAAATGGAATCGGAAAAACAACGCTTTTAAAAAGTTTATTAGGCATTCAAACACCGATTTCTGGCTCTGTTGAACGTGGGGATTATCAGGAAATTGGTTATTTTGAACAAGAAGCGAAAGTTTCTAACAATACGTGTATTGAAGAGATTTGGCAAGAGTTCCCTTCTCTTGGTCAAGGAGAAGTGCGTTCAGCGTTAGCAAAGTGTGGGTTAACAACGAAACACATCGAAAGCAAGATGGTTGTGTTGAGCGGGGGAGAAAAATCAAAGGTTCGTTTATGTAAGCTAATCTATCGCGAATCAAATATCTTGGTTCTTGATGAGCCGACAAATCACCTTGATGTGGATGCAAAGGAAGAATTAAAGCGTGCATTACGTGCGTACAAAGGCAGTATTTTGCTCATCTCTCACGAACCAGAATTCTATCAAGACATTGTCACAGAAACGTGGAACTGTGAAAACTGGACAACAAAACTTGTGTAGAAGAAAAGCTAAGACCGAGGAGGTCTTAGCTTTTTTTTGAATCAAAAATGAGTTGATAAAACGCTAAATCAAGCCAGCGATCAAACTTGTACCCAGCTTTTTCAATCGTTCCACTATAAGTGAAGCCGAATTTCTTATGTAAGCCAATGCTTTGTTCATTCGACGCATCAATGCCTGCAATCATCGTTTTATAGCCATTTTGTTTGGCTAACGCAATTATTTCGGTTAACAGTTGAGTAGCAATTCCTTTTTTTCTTTGATTGGGATCAACGTAAATAGAATGTTCAATACTGTATTGATAAGCTGGCCAGGCTCGGAATGAACCATATGTCGCGAACCCAATGACGTGATTGTCTTCTTCAAAAACGAGAATAGGGTGGTTCGCCTCAAGCTTTTGAGTATACCATGTTTCCCGCATGTCGAGTGTATGAGGCTCGTACGAATAAACGGAGGTTGTATGTAGAATCGCATGGTTGTAAATGGTAAGAATTTCTTGTAAGTCGGTTTTCTCAGCTGGACGAATCATGGGATCTAGTTGCACCTCACTCTTTTTTTTCAATAATCTCTATTATATAGACTTCTGCACTTGCCGTGAAGAGGAATTTATTACGTATTTTGCAGGAATACATCTTATGGAAAAAACAAACCTTAATGAAGAAATGAAGGAGTGTTTGCTGGCATGAATCGAGCCGTTTTTTTAGATCGTGATGGTGTGATTAATGAAGTCTTAACCAAAAGAGTGAAATTTGTAAATAAACCAGATGATTTTCATTTATTAAAAGGCGTGGCGCTGGCTATTAAGCAGTTAAATGAAGCAGGATTGTTTGTATTTGTTGTAACAAATCAAGGTGGGGTTGGGTTAGGATTTCTGAAAGAAGAGATGTTGCTTCGCATCCATGATAAGATGATAAACGATTTAGAGGAAAAAGAAGCAAAAATTGATGATGTTGCTTATTGTGTACATAAGCCGAAAGCAGGGTGCTTGTGTCGAAAGCCAGGAACACAAATGATTAGAGACCTGGCTCAAAAACATCATATTGATCTAAAAAGAAGTGTCATGGTTGGAGATCGGGAGCCTGATATTGAAGCTGGCAGAGCAGCAGGTTGTAAAACAATTCTTGTCGGTGAGCGATACCAAGGTGATTTCGGGGCAGATGCAATGGTTAAAAGTCTGCAAAAAGCAGTACCATGGATTCTTGACCAATTTTAAGCAAGATCAAAAAAGCTGGGGCAGAATCCCAGCTTAGTTAGAGGTAATGATAGCCAACATCTCGATTCTATAGATCCGTAAAAATTAATTCCGCTTCGTTTTCCGTGACACAGTTTTCTCTATGTTATGCAAGTAACGTCAACACTTGAGACGGTTGCTGGTTTGCTTGTGCTAGGACTGACTGAGCAACGTTAGCAAGCAGATTTTGCTTAGTTAGAACCATAATTTCTTCTGCCATATCTACGCCTCGAATTCGTGATTCAGCTGCCTGCAAGTTTTCACTCGTTTGAAGCAGATTTGAAAGCGCGTGTTCCAGTCGATTATGCGATGAACCTAAATAAGAGCGTTCTTTCGAAACGAGTGCTATTGCTTGATCTAGTTTCGTTATCGTATCATTTGCCGCTTCTCTAGTTGTGATAGAAAGCGTTTTAAACACACCAGAATCTTGATCTGTTAATAAGCTCTCTTGAATGGTAACAGCTTGCCCTTTTGGTAACGGTGTTAACGATGAATAAATAAGTGAATCTTCTTTGTAGTAGCCTGCTTCTCGATTTTCTGTCGCTTCAAACCAACTAGCTTGGTGGACTTCGCCTGTAGAATCGCTGAAGTCTAGAGTAGGCGTAACCGTTGTAACTGTTTCATCATTTAACGTAATTTGATAAGACTTTCCTTCCCATTGAATATGGTACGTTCCGTTTTGTTCTGGTACAGCTGCACCATACTTAAGCTCATCCTCAATATAATAACCAGGACCTTCCTTGCCGTTGGCGTCATAATAGCCAACGATTTCCATACCCGGCTCACTTGCTGTTCTTGCTCGTCCGATTTGGACGGTTGTCTCACTGCGAACTTCATTTGCAAGACCTGTAAGTCGTAAAGGTTCAAAGACTGTTAAACCTAAGTCAGTTGTAGACATGCCTGCTCCTTTTACAGAAATGGTTTGACCTGCGTTGGCACCAATCTGAAACGAAAAGTCTTTTTGTCCTGTTAAAAGGGAGTGGTTGTTAAAGGTTGTTGAACTGGCAATTCGATCAATTTCCTCGCTTAAGTTGTCAAATTCTTTCTGCATCGCAACTCGATCGGTTGTTTTATACGTATCGTTTGCCGCTTGTACAGTAAGTTCTCTCAACCGTTGCAATATATGGTGCGTTTCATTCAAGGCTGCCTCAGATGTTTGAATGAGGGAGATCCCATCTTGCGTATTCCGACTTGCTTGATTTAATCCGCGAATTTGAGCACGCATTTTTTCGGAGATTGCTAACCCAGCTGCATCGTCTGAAGCTTGGTTTACTCTCAATCCTGTCACCAGTTTTCCTTGTGCTTTCTCTGCCATTTTCTGATGGTTCGCTACCTGTCGATGGGCATATAAAGCGGAAGTGTTTGTAGAAATATTCATTGGTATTTACTCCTTTTGTAGGTATTTGTATTCGGTCCTTTACAAATAAAAAGAATTATTTGTAAAAAAAATATACGTTAGAACCACTTCTATAGTTATGGTTTTTATATAAATATCCTTTTAAAAATGACATATTTCTTTATTTTATTTAATCAGAGCACAGTCTTATATCGCTGCAAAGCTGATTTCTGTACCAATTGTTCTTAACCGAACATAGGCTATGTAAGAAGAAGTTACGTTAGGGTGGTAGGGATGCCAAGTCAATCAACAGAAGAAAAACTACACTTATCGCAAGACTTGATTTACTACGAAAGCTTACTAGGAACCATTGCGGCGACGTTATTCTTCTTTGGCGTAAAATTAAGCCGTGATATATCAAGGGCTACTGAGGAAACAGAAGATTTGTCTGAAGAAGAGATGGAAGACATCGTTACCTATACTGCCGCTACTTCAACAAGAGGCGCATTACGTCACTATGAAGATTTACACGATGTGCTAACCTCTTTGAAAGAAGAATTAAAGCAAGTCGATATCGAATTAAAGGAAATGCGTGCAATTTTAAAAAAATATTATCGATAAATGGTAGAATTATTGTATTCAGACTAACCGAGGCTAAAATGCCTTGGTTTATTTAGTAGGAGGAGTGGCATGGAACAGATTGTACGGTGTAAAAACGTTACCTGGGTTAGAGAAGGAAGGAACGTACTGAGTGACATTAATTGGGAAATGAATCAAGGAGAGCATTGGTGTGTATTGGGCTTGAATGGATCTGGAAAAACAACGCTTCTTAATCTAATAAATGGCTATAGGTTTCCAACATTAGGAGAAATCTCAGTCTTAGGTCAAGTGTCTGGGAAAACTAATTTTCCAGAACTTCGGAAAAGGATAGGGTATGTGAGTAGCTCGTTAGATTCCTTTTTGCCGATTATGCAGAGGGAAGGTGTGGAGGAAGTCGTAGTTAGCGGTAAATTCGCGTCATTTGGCTTATACGAAAAGGTTTCAGACCAGGATTGGCAAAGGGCAGAAGAGATTTTACGCTCTTTACGGTTACATCATTTAAGGGGGAAAACGTTCGGTGTGCTCTCTCAAGGAGAACAACGAAGAGTATTAATTGGACGGGCATTGATGAGCAGCCCCGACATTCTGATTTTGGATGAACCGTGCACCGGGTTGGATGTGCCAACCAGAGAAGAGATGCTGAGCTTGATGGAAGAAATAAAAGCAAGAGGTTGCCACCTTATCTATGTAACTCATCACATTGAAGAAGTTTCGCCTGTCCTTACACATGTGCTCATGATACAAGATGGCAAAGTCGCAGCGGCAGGACCAAAGCAAAAGGTATTGACTTCATCTTTATTATCAAAGGTATTCAAACTGCCTGTTGATGTAGAATGGATGAATGATCGACCTTGGCTAAAGATTGTTAGCGGGTAGAACGGCCGACTTGAATACTTGCACCATAAACAATAAATGCGCTCAATATTAAGACCCACATTAAATCGCGATACACATCGAATGTCAGCGTAAAGAGTCGGTGTGTCACTTCTACCAGAAGCCAACCAATCGGAAAGATAGGAAAGGCATGTTTAGCGGCGCGTATATAGATGAATGTCCCTCGCTCATCTTTTGATTCTTCTAATTTTGAAAATTGGTATTCTTTATAAATGAAATAAATAAACAGAATCAAGACGATAAGACCAATGTACATAGGCATAAATTTAATTTCTCCTTTTCTTAGAAAATGCGACAATATCTTCATCTAGCAGAAACGATAACATATCTTTCTGATTATGTAAAAAATAGGTATAAAAATCAATTTACTTTGAACAAGGCATAACGACGATCAATCTTTTCAATTTTACGTATGTTGTATGGTTGAGTGAATCTCAACAAAATACGTTGAAAAGGCTAGGTGTTGTACGATGGCAATTACAATTCCAGTACCAGGTTTAGGAAACGTTTGAGTTTTAACAGGACCGGGAGATTCTGTTAGTTTACGAGGATGTCAACAGTTCGTTGGTACAGGCGAAACCATTATTCAAGTATCACCAACGGCGTTATTTAACGTTTTCTGTCCAAATGGAAATGCGATTCGTGTCGTTTATTTAACAAATCTTGAAGATTTAAACTTAATTAACTTGATTGAGCAAATCCTTGATCTTAACGCACAAGTCATTGAAGCAACAACAGAAATTACTACGCTTGTTGCGGTTTAAAATATCCGAAAAATCCCACTAGCTTTTGCTAGTGGGTATTCTTCTGGCTAGGGTTCTGAATGGTATACTCAGTTCTAAATTTGGATAATAAAACCAATTATTCGTAAAACGGGCAGACAGACTAACGCATTGCGGCATCTTACATATATTGTAGTGTTGAGTAAAGCTCAGCAAAATTATATGAAAAGGCTAGGTGTTGCATTGTGGCAATTACAATTCCAGTACCAGGTTTAGGAAACGTTTCAGTTTTAACAGGACCGGGAGATTCTGTTAGTTTACGAGGATGTCAACAGTTTGTTGGTACAGGTGAAACCGTTATTCAAGTATCACCAACAGCATTATTTAACGTCTTCTGTCCAAATGGAAATGCAATTCGCGTTGTCTATTTGTCAAATCTGCAAGATTTAAACTTAATTAATTTAATTGAGCAAATCCTTGATCTTAACGCACAAGTCATTGAAGCAACAACGGAAATTACTACGCTTGTTGCGGTATAAATGAACGCATATTCCTCTACTAGCTTTAAGCTAGTGGGGGGTTCTCTTATTTAATTTATACATATGCCAAAAAAATAGGAGTGTGCCAGAGTTTCTAAAAATATACGTTAGTCTACGTATTTCCCAATTGCAAAAACAATGGACAAGCGTTAACTTCGACTACCTGTCAATTCGAAAAAAGATAAATTCCTTGTTGATCGTTCATAGTACTTGCCTTATTACTATATAAGGAACATATATAAGGAACAAGCTATACGCATTGAAAATTCAAACTGTGAGAGAAATACGTAAACGAGCAGCACATTGCGCTAGTTACGAATGCAGGAAAGCGAAAATGTTCTTGCTCAATAGACATGTTTTTGTTATTATATAAAAATATTTATAAATACTTTGATCTCTTTTAGGAAAACATGAATAGAATTGAACAACGTTAATCAAGTGAATTGTCAGAACAAGCAGACAGTCTTTTTTGTCTGTTTGCAGTGGACATTTTCTTTGAACGCTAACGAGTGTTTTCATCTGGGTCTAGACAAGGAGAAACATCACAACATGTCAACATCGCAACAGTGGTCGTCAAAAATAGGATTTTTATATGCAACGGCAGGGAGTGCGATCGGACTCGGCGCTATTTGGAAATTTCCATACATGGCGGGAACGAGTGGAGGAGGCGCTTTTTTTGTGCTTTTCTTAGCGTTCACGCTTCTTATAGGAATTCCACTTTTAATTGGGGAATATATTTTAGGGCGTCATTCTCAAGCTGACGCTGTAACGACATTTCAAAAGTTAGCACCACGCTCAGTTTTTCGTTTTACTGGTTGGTTAGGCGTCATCACATGTTTTCTCATCCTCTCGTTCTATAGCGTTATAGGTGGTTGGTCTATTCTTTATCTTGGATCGTCACTGACTGGACAATTAGGGCAATTAGATGCAGACGGATATGCAGCGCATTTTAACGAATTGATAGCAAACCCTTACTTGGCAATTGGCGCGCAAGCATTCTTTTTAGCTTTGGCTGCTGGAATTGTGTCAAGAGGGGTACAAGAAGGAATTGAAAAAGCGTCAAAATGGATGATCCCAACTTTATTTATTTTGCTTGTCATTTTGGCAGGTTATTCGTTAACGCTAGATGGCGCACAGGAAGGGTTAGCATTCTTATTTTCACCAGATTGGGGCACAGTTTCTAACGATGTTATATTAGTTGCGCTAGGTCAGTCTTTTTTCGCTCTATCTTTAGGGGTTTCAATAATGGTTACATTAAGCTCTTATGCATCAAAAAAACAGGATCTCCCTATCTCCGCTATTACG
Organism: Shouchella sp. JSM 1781072; assembly: GCF_041949915.1. NCBI lineage: Bacteria > Bacillati > Bacillota > Bacilli > Caryophanales > Bacillaceae > Shouchella > Shouchella sp. JSM 1781072. The sequence continues at coordinate 1,239,970 of NZ_JBHFQE010000001.1, read as the reverse complement.
TTAGGTGGAATGAATATCGTTGTCGCTATTCTTGCAGGGGTCATGATTTTTCCAGGTGTCTTTACATTTAACTTAGAACCGAGTGAGGGTCCTACTTTAATTTTTGCAGCTGTGCCAACGATTTTCTCACAAATCCCATTTGGTCAAATACTTGTACCGCTATTTTTTATTCTCTTTTTCTTCGCCGCATTGAGTACAGCGTTTTCGTTGCTTGAAATTGTAGTGGCGGCATTTATAAAAAAGGATGTCACGAAGCGTCAAAAAAGCAGCTGGTTTGTTGCGGCACTCGTTCTTATTATGGGTATCCCATCTGCTTTATCATTTGGTGTGCTGGCAGATTGGTCGCTGTTCGAGTTTTCCTTTTTTGATCTAATTGATTACAGCGTATCAAATATATTGATGCCGGTTGGTGCTTTTCTCATTAGCTTATTTCTTTTACTTAACATGCCGAAATCTGTTTTACGTGATGAATTCAAGCAAGGGAGTCGATTTGGTCGAAAGCTTTTTGTCGTGTGGTACAGCATCATGGTTTTTGTTGTTCCAATTGCAATTGCGATTGTATTAATTGATCAGCTCTTTGGGTTAAATGTGCTCGCTATTTTTGCATCTTTACTCGAATAAAACCGCTCAGCATCTACTGAGCGGTTTTTCTTTATGAAGGTTTGATCTCTCTTTTTTTAAATACATATAATGCAACACTTAAAAACAGTAACCAATAGACAAACAAAACAATCGCAGAAAAAAGTGGGTTTGTTAATGAAGAGATTGGCCCGCCTTCTGTTACATATTGGCTCAAATCATTCACAAAAGGGAGAATAATAGCCCAGTCATAAAATTCAAGAAGCATCACATTTGCAACTAATCCTAAAAATTGGCTCGCAATGCTGATTGCAATTGCCATGATATCGCTTGAAAACATGGAAGAAATCGCAAAAGCTAACGTAGCAAGTAACATCGTCATCGGCAGATGCGCAACAAAAACGAGTATCGATTGGAGTCCATAGCCTCGTTCTTGAACGTCTCCATTTACAATATGAAGAAAGCTCGCTTGTTCATCAAAGCCGAAGAACATTGCCCCGAAAAGAAGGGAAGAAAGCCAGAGCGTGGTGACAAATACAAGCATATAGATTAGCACAGTTATGTATTTCGATAAAAGAATCTTAATACGTGAAGGTGGTCGTACAAGTAAAAGTTTAATGGTCCCTTGTTTAAATTCAGAAGAAACAATAGTGGCGGCGATCGCAATAATAAACAAACTAACAAGCATCAGTAACCCGTTACTATTTGTGACAAAAGTCCACGCACTATTCGGCATCGCATACGCTGGAGGCAGGTCGTTGTTTAATCGATATTTTGCTAAAAGAATTTGTTCTTCAGCGAATGGTTCTTCACCAGTAAACTCTTGGTAATAAAGGATGTCTGCTTCGAGATTATCCCGCCAGTTGCTCTCAAACATATCAAAGTCTGGGGCGTTATGTACAACGGTGGCTGTTAAAAAGGTTAACGCAACAATTAATCCTAACATAACCCATGTGCCAACTCGTCCATTTTGTTTCATAAGCTCGTTTTGAATAAGTCGTATCATGGCTTTACACCTTCTTTATTTGTAAGGTGAAGAAAGCGTTCTTCTAAGCTATCTTTCACGATGCTTACTTCTTGAACATCTATTTCAGCACTTAAATGGCGGATAAAAGAGGCAATTTGATCTTTATGTAGTGAGAGTGTAAAAGAATCCTCGTTTTTTTGCGTTTGTTCATCATAGGTTTTCATCAGGGAAAAAGCTTGATCATCGTAAATGTGGTTCACACGAATACGATAGGTTATTCGTTTGTTTGCTTCAGTATCTATAAGCGTCTCCTCATGCACCATCTTTCCTTCTTGAATAATGGCAAATCGATCGCACATTAGTTCCATTTCACTCATTAAATGGCTCGATACGAGAACCGCTAATCGCTCTTCTTTTGCTAATCGTCTAAGGTAAGTACGGACTAGGCGAATGCCTTCCGGGTCTAACCCGTTGGTCGGTTCGTCAAGAATAAGTAGCTTTGGTCGATGGATCAGTGCTTGAGCAATTCCGAGTCGTTGCTTCATTCCTAATGAGAAGGTTTTTACTTTTCGATCAATCACCTTGGATAAACCGACAAGGTCAATTAATTCATTAATTCGTTCATGATTGACTTCTCCATTCATTCGAGCGAAATGAACCATATTTTTTCTAGCAGTTAAATGGTTGTACATCTCTGGATTCTCAATAATTACGCCGACATGTTTAATCGCTTCGCTGTAGGAAGATTTTATACTGTGACCCGAAATAGAAAGATCTCCACTCGTTAATTCTGATAAACCAACCATCATCCGAATGGTAGACGTTTTTCCAGCGCCATTTGGACCGAGAAAACCGAATACCTCTCCAGCGTTGACAGTAAAACTTATATCGTCGACAATTCTTTTGCCACGAATTGTTTTTGAAACATGCTGTAGTTCTAAAATAGCGGTCATACAATCCCTGCCTTTCAATCTATTTCTAATGAGAAAAGAAGACTTGTTCCATTGTACTATGAAAGGAACTGAAATAAATAAAATTTTTACACTAGTGAAAAATAATCATCGCGATAAAAAAGCTTGATAGATAAAATAAAAGGCTAATAACCAAATCGTTACAGCAGACGCCTTCTGTATATAAGTGAATAATCGATCTGATTTGTCCCATTGCTTTACACGATTTCCAGCGTGGGCTAACAAGAAAAACGCGAGCCAAGAAACAAGGATACATGCAAAGGCAAAGCTTACTGTTTCAAGGCGAGTATGATAGTGAGTGGCATAGGTTCCGATAACGGCAATGGTATCTAAAATAGCGTGGGGATTAAATAATGAGACAGATAATGCGAGAAAAACTTGTTTTTTTCCTGAATACGGTTTTTGCTGAAACGTCTTCGTCGTAGAATTACTTTTCCAAATTGTCCACCCAATGATAATTAAAAAGCCGACGCCAATGAGATAAAGAAGTGGTTCTAAAAATGGAACTGCTTGTAAAGCAAATGATACTCCAAACACGGCGACAACAATTAGAAGAGTATCCGCTAAAGCTGATGTTATGATAGTCGGCATGCTTTTTTTGAATGTTGGTTGAACCGCTCCTTGATGAAAAATAAGTAAATTCTGCGGACCTATCGGGATGATAAGCGCAGTCGCTAAGACAAACCCGTTTATAAATGCACTAATCATAAGATCACTCCTTTACTTAAGAATAAAGATGCTTGTATAGTAAAGAAACAACCAATTGGTTGATAGTTTAACCAACCAATTTAAGAGGTGGATCTTATGGGGGGGAAACCTAAGCGGTCGGAAGAACAATCTTTAACTTCTCAAATCAAAGAGTGGATGCTGGAGCAGGTCACAGGAGGCCATTGGCCCATCGGAATGCGACTTCCTTCGCAGCGAAAGCTTGCTAGTGAACTAGATGTAAACCGAAGTACCATTATTCATGTGATGGAAGATTTGAAAGCAGATGGCGTGCTTGAAGCAAAGCAAGGTAGCGGAATTTACGTAAAAGCAAGAGGATGGGAGTATATTCTTTCACAGCAAGTGCCAGACTGGCACAAACGGATGAAGCATAGTACGTACAAAGCGAATATTGATACGGTTCAACAAATAAACGAGTTTGAACAAGACGAAGCAATTATTCGATTGGGAACAGGGGAGTTGTCTCCAGACCTAATTCCAACTGAGGCACTATTGTCATCAATGAAGTCATTGACAATGACAAATAAAGATTTTGGTTACTCCGAACCGTTAGGAAGTCTGATTTTACGGAATGTATTAACCGAATATTTGAAGAAGCGAGGCATTAATACGAGTGCGAAAAATATCGTTATTGTTTCTGGAGGTCTTCAAGCATTACAGTTAATTTCAATTGGATTATTGCAGTCAGGCTCAACGATAGGCTATGATTCACCATCGTATTTACATTCCTTACCGTCTATGCCGACTCGCTCGGTTCATCATGAATCGAGGAAGCGGCAGAAGCATTCCATGTATTACACGATTCCAACGCTATCAAATCCAACAGGTAGTATTCTATCACCTCAACAACGTCAATCTTTGCTCCAGTCTTATCATGATCGACACACCCCGATTATAGAGGATGATGTGTACCATGAATTGACTTTTTCGGATGCACCTCCAGCTTTAAAGTCGTTTGATCAAACAGGACAAGTGCTTTATATCGGCAGTGTCTCTAAAGTGTTAAGTCCAGGTCTACGAGTGGGGTGGCTTGTGGGCCCACAATCAGTGATTGCTCATTTAGCTGATTTGAAGATGCAGTTGGATTATGGCAGTAGTGCGTTGTCCCAGCAGGTTGTTGCGAAATGGCTTCTTTCAAAAGAGTTTGAAACGCATAAGAACCTATTACGTGAACAGTTAAAAGCACGTGCTCTTTTTACCGAGGCAATCTTATTAAGAGATTTTGCTAGCATAGCAACTTGGGAATCGCCAAAGGGTGGATTTTATATTTGGTTACGTATCAAGCAACCTGTTGTCACAAAATCATTGTTTTTAACGATGTTAAGGCGGAAAATTCTTATTCATCCAGGTTATATGTATGAACCGAATGACTACCATCATATTAGAATTTCATATTCATATTGCCATAAAGAAGAGTTAGAAAAAGCGTTAATGATACTGGCAGAAGAAATTTTAAAACGAACCGAGTAAAGTGGATCATCTCATAGAACAAGTACGTACACAAACGGATAAAAATGTTGCGACCAGGTTAAGCTGTTAGCAAGATGTGTATGGAAAAGTTCTAGCAAACTGAGGTGAATCTTTGGATATATCAACCGTTATGAATCTTTTGGCCGTCGCCGTGTTAATTGCACTCACAGCTTTTTTTGTTGCTTCAGAATTTGCAATTGTGAAAGTGAGGAGTACCCAGCTTGAACCTCATCTTGAGGGTGGCGGAAAGAAGGCTAGCGCAGCCAAACGTGTAACAGCAAATTTAGATGAATATTTGTCAGCTTGTCAATTAGGGATTACGATCACTGCTCTCGGAATCGGGCGTTTAGCAGAACCAACTTTTGAGCGAATGCTTCATCCAATTATCGGAGAGCTGTCAAACAATGAGGCATTTGTTACTACGCTATCGATTGCGATTTCATTTGCATTTGCAACTTTTTTACACGTAGTAATCGGTGAATTAGCGCCAAAAACAATTGCCATTCAAAAAGCAGAGCAAGTGACATTGCTACTCGCTCGACCATTAGTTTGGTTTTATCGCTTCCTTTACCCGTTTATATGGGTGTTAAATGGTTCCGCGCGTTTACTTATTAAAGCACTTGGATTTAAGCCAATGGGCGAACATGAAGTCCATCATTCAGAAGAAGAATTGCGCCTCATTCTCTCCGATAGTTTAAAAGGTGGGGAAATAAACGAATCCGAATTTCGATTTGTAAGTAAAGTATTTGATTTTGACGAACTAATTGCAAAAGAAATTATGGTGCCACGTACTGAAATGGTGACCGTTTCACTTGAAGCTACGACTGATCAAATTTTATCGATCATAAACGAACATCGTTTTACTCGATACCCGGTCATTAGTGAGAATAAAGATACAATCGTTGGCGTTTTAAACGTTCGCGATTTATTGTCTTCGTATACAGAAAATCAGGAAAGAAAACAACTTGGAGAGATTGTGTATCCAGTAATAACAGTTTTTGAAACGGTTCGAATTCGAGACATTTTAATTGAAATGCAAACAAAGCGCACGCATATGGCTATTTTGTTTGACGAATATGGAGGTACAGCAGGTCTTGTTACGCTTGAAGATATTTTAGAAGAAATTGTCGGCGATATTCGTGATGAGTACGATATAGATGAAAGCAATGATATCCAGCAGATGGGTGATGATCACTATCTTGTTCAAGGTCAAACACCGCTTCATGACATCAATCAGGTTCTATCAGTAGACTTACAATCAAATGACGCAGAAACCATCGCGGGTTGGCTGTACGAGCATCAGTATGATTTAGTTGAAGGAGATGACATCGAGTTTGGGGGATATCGATTTTTTGTTCGGCATGTAAACGGCAATCAACTTGATGAGATCGAAATTAAAAAAGAATAGCATTTTGAATCGTCGATTGTGACGGTCTTTTTTCATCTCAAGCAACACAAGGGGCACTTATTTCAAAATTTCCAGAATCTAGACAACATGTGGTAACAGCATTAGAAAACATGTTGCAAGGCACAGACCCTAAAGAAGCTCTAGATCAGGCAGCAGAAGGAACAAATCGCGCAATTGACGTGTATAACCGGTCAAATCAATAAAAAAGTTTCCTTTAGGCAAAAAAATTGTTTACAGGAAAGATTGAGAAGGGTATACTGGTTATACTCCCTTCAAAATAAAGACTGATCAAAAGAGCGCCTCATTTAAAATGAGGACGCTCTTTTTTTATCGTATTTTATACACCAATTATAAAAATAAAGAAACCAGACAACCGTTATTCACATCAACTAACCCGTGATCGGTAATCTTTAAAGCCGGACTAACGGGAAGGGAAAGAGTGGAAACCGACATAATCGGGTTGTAATGCTGATAGCCTAAGTCTTTCATTGCTTGTACAAGCTGTTTGACGTCTTGTCCAACTTCTGCAAGCGGTGCTTCGGAAAGGATACCGCCGATAGGAAGGGCTAGGAAAGCTTTCACCTCATCGTTCTCAACAACGCAGAATCCGCCATTGGACTCAATCACCGTATTGGCGGCTTTGACCATGTCTTGAACATTTGTCCCGATCACAAGGAGATTATGATTATCATGAGAATACGTTGTTGCGATGGCGCCGCTCGTGATGATGTCGCCAGAAATGAGCCCATGAGCGCGGTTGCCTGTTTGCTTGTGTCGTTCAAATGTGGCAATAAGACGGCAGTCGGAGCCTTGCCAGTTTAGTTCGCCTTCAATGCTTGGTAGCGTGACGTGGGTTTCTTTCGTAAAGGTCGAGCCGTCGGCAACATTCATAACGCGTACGGTTTGCGCTTTCTCGGTATGAATCATGAAGTCTTCTGCTGTTAAAAGCGGAAGATGAACGCTTTTATAAAAGTGCGCTGGGAATTGGTCAGGTCGTACCTGTTGCCCATGACCGACGGATCGCTCAAATACCGAGACGCCGTTTTTATAAACAGCTTGGAAGGTGAAGGGCTGATCTTGCTCAACGATAGAGAAGTCAGCAATCTTTCCAACGGCGATCGCACCACGGTCAGTCATGTTCATCCGTTTTGCTGGGGTAGCTGTACAAGCATAAATGACGTCTTCGTAACGCATACCAGCGGCAACGGCTTTTTTCGCTAGAATATTTAAGTGTCCTTTTTCAAGCAAAACGTCAGTCATAATGTCGTCGGTGACAAAGCAAAAATGCTCGCTGACGTCGTTTTGAATTAAGAACTGCATGACCTCATCCGTCATTGATTTCTCTTGAATTTGTACGAACATCCCCGCTTCAACCCGAGCGCGTAGCCCATCTTCCGTCTGGTGCGTATGGTCAGAGCCAATACCTGCTAGCATGATTTGATCGAGCTCCATACCGGTTAGTTTTGGCACATGGCCCTCTATCGGCGTATTCGGGTACTTCTCGCGGAAGTGGGTAAGGATTTGATTTGTTTTTGAATTTGAATCATTGAGGACATCGACATAATTCATAATCTCCCCAAGGCACTGAATTTGTTCGGTCGCCATCAGCTCATCGATTTCTTTAATGCCGATTTCGCCACCTGTCGTTTCAAGCGAAGTGGCTGGAACGGAGCTTGGGATCGCGTACATCATATCAACGGTGCAAAAGTCACTTGCAGAAATCATTGCTCGAACGCCTTCAATTCCGAACACATTCGCCATCTCATGAGGTTCTGGCACAATGGTCGTAACGCCATTTTGCAAGAGCGCATAAGAGAAGGTTTCCGGTGTAACCATCGAGCTTTCAATATGAAGATGGATGTCAATTAAGCCTGGAATAAGCTGTTTTCCAGCCACATCAATCGTTTCTTTAGCGGTTATCTCTGCCAGCTCTTCTTTCGTACCAATTGCGACAAAGCGGCCTTCATTAATAGCCACATCGACCGCGCGAAACTGCTTCGTATACGTGTTATAAACGTGAGCATTTGTCAGTAGCGTTTCAACTTGCATATGAATCCTCCTTACTGAACCACGACAATTTTGTCTTCTGGGAATAAGAGCGTCACGGCTGTTCCAATAGCCAATGGGTGAGCAATTGCCGCATTGACGGTAAACGTTCCAAGTGCCGTTTCAACCGTACATTGGTAGCTGCGACCGAGAAATGTGCAAATCTTGATCGTACCTGAAACATGATTCGGACGCTCTCCTTGACCAGTTTCCAACAATAGCTGTAAATCATCTGGACGAATCGCCCCGGTCATTCCGGCTTCACTATTTTCATGTTTTGCAACTTGGAATGTGTGGCTACCTGCCGTCATTAGCAACGTATCGCCTTGTTCTTGACGGTCTGAGAAAGAGATGAAGTTTTTAAACCCGATAAACTCAGCCACAAAGCGTGTTTTCGGATAGCGGTAAATATGCGCTGGTGTGTGCAGCTGCTCAATCACACCGTTGTTCATAATGGCTACCTGATCGGAAATTGAAAAACATTCTTCTTGGTCGTGGGAAACGTAAACCGTTGTAATGCCCAGTTCCTGCTGAATTCGGCGAATCTCTACGCGCATGCTTTCACGTAAATTGGCATCTAAGTTGCTAAGCGGTTCATCAAATAGGAGCAGATCTGGTTCAATGATTAGCGCCCGGGCAATCGCGACACGCTGGCGTTGACCACCGGAAAGCTCTTTCGGATAGCGGTTTTCGAACCCGATTAAATTCACAACCTCAAGCACGTGCTTGACGCGTTTTTCAATGTCTGTCTTTGATTTTTTCCGCAGCTTTAAGCCAAATGCGATGTTGTCATAGACCGATAAGTGCGGAAAAAGCGCGTAATTTTGAAAGACGAAGCCAAAGTTCCGTTTCGAAACCGGCACTTTCGTATAATCATTTCCATCAAAGGTAAAGCGACCTGCTTTGGCATCAATAAAGCCAGCAATCAGTCGGAGCGTCGTCGTTTTACCGCAGCCGCTTGGGCCAAGCAAGGATATAAGCTGGCCTTTTTCAATATTGAGCTGAAAATCTTTTAAGATATCTTGCTTTTGATAAGCAACGGTTACTTGATCTAAAGATAATAAAGTCATTGTCGATCCTCCATCGTTCATACTTAGCGTTTTGTAAAATGTGATAAGCCGACAAGCCGTTCAATCACGAACATAAACAAGGCGGTGAAAATCATCAGCAGCACGGAAATGGCCGCCACCGTTGGATCAAAGTAATGCTCGACATACGTTAACATTTGAATCGGTAATGTACTGATTCCCGGTCCAGTTAAGAAGACAGAGATATCCACGTTATTAAATGACTCAAGAAACGCAATCAGTACACCAGCGATGATTCCCGACTTGATATTAGGAATAATGACGCGGAAAAAGGCACCGATACGACTTGAACCTAAATTCATGGCTGCTTCTTCAATTGAAAAATCAAAGTTGGCCATGCTTGAGGCAATGACGCGAATGATAAACGGCAGCATTAAAATCGTATGGCCAACAAAAAGCGCGGCCTCGAGCGGTAAACTATAGCTGACAATTAAGTAGCGTAAGAACGTGAAACCAAGTACCGTTCCCGGAATCAAAATCGGTGAGACAAACAGGGCGTTTAACAGACCTTTACCGCGAAAATCAAAGCGGCTTAAGGCATAGGCAGCAGGGATGCCAAGAAGTAAAGCACATAAATTCCCTAGCAAACTGACAATCATTGAAAGTTTAAACGTGTCCATAAAGGCGGAGACGCCGAAGATATTGCGGTACCATTCAAGCGAAAAGCCTGTAGGTGGAAACTGGAGCACACTTGTTGGTTCAAACGAAGCGATAAAAATGATCGCCAGTGGACCGAGCAAGAAGAGAAAGATCGCGAACGTTGTGATTCCTAATGCGAGATTCTTTGACTGATTCATCTTAAGCGCCTCCTGGATTCAACATCGTTGCGATTTTTTGGAAAATGCCGGTAACAACAAACGTCAGCACAATCATGATCGTGGCAATCATCGCTGCCGTATTCCAGTCGTTTAGCGTAATGGCGTTTTGGTAAAGAAAGGTTGAAATCACGCGTTGCTGACCACCGAGTAAAGCCGGTGTGGTGTAGGCCGTAAAGCTGCCGACAAATACAAGCGTGCTTCCAATTAGCAAACCTGGCATACAGAGAGGAAACATTACTTTTAAGAAAGCTGTTGTTTTTGATGCTCCGAGGCTCTCTGCCGCGCGAATGTAGTCAGAATCAATGTTTTCCATCACGCCAACAAGGGTGACAATCATGAGCGGTAGGAACAAATGAACAAGCCCAATTGCAACAGCCACTGGCGTGTAGAGAATCGTTAATGGTTCCTGAATGATGCCGATAGATAATAGGAGATCATTCAACAGACCGTTTCTTCCTAAAATAATCATCCAGCTAAACGAGCGAACGATCGGACTGACGAGTAAAGGAAAGATCGCCAGCATGAGCAAAAGCGCTTTTTTTGAGCCGTTGATTTTGGAAATGTAGTAGGCAACGGGGAACGCAAGCACGATGCAGAAAAAGGTCGTTGTTAAGGCGACAAACAGCGTTGTTGTTAAAATATCAAGAAAATACGCATCCGTTAAAAAGTTCATGTATCCAGCAATCGTAAAGCTGCCATCCTCAAGAAAGGTTGACAAAATGGTCAGCACGAGTGGGATGATCATAAAGATTGATAAAAAAAGCAAGCCTGGAAGAAGCAAGAAATAACGTCCAGATCGTTTCAATACAGCCACCTCATTGCAACACAGGTCAGCGCGACCCGTGTTGGATTGTTGTTAGGAAATAAGATAAAAATGCCTCTTCATCAAGCGTGAGTGCGACGTGAACATTCGGTTCTTCACCCAACCGGTTTTGCACGTCACAAATCGTTTGACCATCGCATAAACGGCTCGTTGTCTCAACGTCTGTGTGAAGTAAGGTCGTTTCACACAGCTCTGGTCGAATCGCATAGGCAACGGCAAGTGGATCATGTAAAGCGCATGCTGCTATGCCATTGCGCATCTCGTAGCGCGTCATATAATGCGCCGTGCATTCTTGAATAAACGCTTTTACAGGGGAGTCCCCTAATGAGTCGATATGGTCTTTATAAAGCAGCGCTTTGCGCGTCACGTCCAGTCCGATTTGCGTTAAGGACGCGAAGCCCGCTTGCAGCACGATCCGAGCAGCTTCGGGGTCAACAAACATGTTGTACTCAGCGGTCGGTGTAATGTTGCCATAGGTGAACGCGGCTCCGCCCATATAAACGACTTTCTGAATGAGTCGTGGGAGATCAGGGCATTTCTGTAACGCTAAGGCAAGATTTGTTAACGGTCCAGTCATAACAAGCGTGAGCTCACCTGGGAAGCGTGAAGCTTGCGAAATGATAAAGTCTGGCGCGAATCCTGGTGTCGGAAGCATCGCCGGTTCAATATCTGCTAATGCGCCGCCTAGACCGTTTTCTCCGTGAACCGCTTTTTCAAAATGAGGCGCCCGGAGAAGAGGGGAGACTGCTCCTTGTACAACGGGCACGCGAACATCGGTTAAGTTCAGTACGTTCAGTGTGTTTGTTGTTGCTTGCTGGAGCGAGACGTTACCATTTACGGTCGTGATGCCGACTAAATCGGTTTCTAAGTCGTTTGCAGCTAGGAGAATACCGAGGGCATCATCAATGCCCGTATCGACATCAAGCAGAAGTTTCTGTTTCATGATACACCTCCTTAATTCGCGATTTCGCGATTCCAGCGGTCAATCCACTGCGATGATTGTTCATTGACAAACTCCATATCAAGTAGCTTTAAGTCATTGATTGTTTCCTCGCCGTACGTAATGCCGTCTGCTTCTTCAGCTGATAATTCAACGGTTTGGTTAACAGGTGAATCAATCTTTGCCTTGGCGGATGCTGCTTGAACTTCCTGACTGAGATGCCAGTTAATGAACGCTTCTGCTAGTTCCTGATTGTCGCTGCCTTCAACAACATTCACCGTGTTCAATACGGCATAAGCGCCTTCTTCTGGCGTCACAAACTGTGTGGTAGGAACAGCTGCGATTAAATCGTTTAAATACATTTCCATAAACGGTCCGGCAACGATCTCGCCTTGAGAGAACATATTAACGAAATCAGACGTGCGGTCGTATTCTTTCACGACATTGCTTTTTAATAGTGTTAGTTCGGCAAATGCCGCGTCCTCATTAAAGCTTTCTTCGCCAGCAACGATGGAAGCTGCGTCTAGGAACATCGGGCCTGTTGTCGCCGTAATGTTTGGTAAGGTGATGTTGTTAGAAAGGGACTCATCCCATAAATCGGCCCAGCTTCTTACTTCTAAATCAACTTCATCCGGGTTATAAGCAATTCCGAATTGACCGACGGTATAAGCAGGGCCGTATTCTTCTCCAAGGGGCGCTTGTGCTAATTCATAAAGATCATCAATGTTCGGGATGTTGCTTCGATCGATTTGGGCAAATAAGCCTTCATCGATGCCTTGTTGGGCATAATAGTCGGATAAGTAAATGACATCAATATCCGCCGTACCTTGACGGATTCGATTTAATCGCTCAGAATTATTCCCCACATCAACAACGATGTTGACGTTATGTTCTTCTTCAAACGGTGCGTACACTTCTTCATTAAAAAAATCCTCTGCAAACCCCCAAGTAGAGATAACGAGATCCGTTGATGCATCTCCACTGTTGTTGCCTGATTGGCCGCATGCACTAAGTGCTGTAATGCTTACCAAGAAAATGGTCATTGTCGCTAATTTTTTCATTTTTATTCCTCCAATGTTATAAACTAAAAAAGGAAGACACACCTGTAGCCGCGCAAAAAGCACGTTCTACAGACGCATCTTCCTTGTGTAAACACGCAGAAAAGCAGTCATTTCGCAGCTAAATCTCAAACCAGAGCATGTCCAATTTGTTCATTTAGTCTATTAAATTGTGGTGAAGAAGAATGGTGGTAACAGCCCACTGCGTTTGAGCATCGTAATCTCGTAATACAACATCAATTCGTTCAGGGAAATGCGATTCTAAACGTTCAGCAAGCTTTCGTTTATAAAGTAGAGAGAGGTGAAAATCAACCTCTAGCTTTAATGATGGGATCTCACCTTCAAGTGCCATTGAGCGAGCCGCACGTTTATGCTTTGCCTGGATCGTGATCATATTAGAAGCAATGGTCGTTTTTAACAGGGTTGTGCCAACACCAAATAATTCTTTTGAAACATCATTGTAAAGTTGAGCAAGAAGTTTTTTTGTTTCGTTCACATCTATAGTCATTTGATCACCTTTAAATGAAAACTTGTAACGTCATTGTACATAAGTTCATTCTTTAGTGCAATAGTAATGTTCGGAAATTATCGATTTTATTTCAAAATAAGCTACTTATTTTGAATCGATAACTGTTAAGGACGAACATTTTGGTAAGGGGGAGATTTTTTAAACATTATAACGTTATTTACTTTACAGAATTTTTTCTTTATACTGACTAACTATACACATTGTACGATATTGATAATGAGGTGAATCATGAAGCAGACACTTAAAAATCTAAGGTTAGCTTCTGGAAAACGTATTGATCTTTCTATTCAAGACGGCATGATTCAAGAGGTGGGCAATTTAAATCATTCTGATGCGAACGAGATTCATTTTCCTAAAGATTTATATGTTTCAAGTGGGTGGATTGACCTTCATACTCATGCTTTTCCAGAGTTTCCGCCATACAGTGCAGACCCTGATGATATCGGGTTTAAAACAGGGGTAACGACGGTCGTTGATGCAGGTACGTGTGGGGCGGATCACATTGATCGCCTCTATGAGTTGTCAATGAAACGAAAAACAAGGGTGTTGTCGTTCTTAAATATTGCGCGCTGTGGACTAGAAAAAACGAATGAATTAGCTGATTTACACGATATTTCCGAACGTGAAATAGTAAAAGCAGTCAAGCGATATCCGTCATTTATTGTCGGTTTGAAAGCACGGATGAGCGCAAGTGTGGTAGGCAGCAACAATCTTGAACCATTACGCCTTGCGAAAGCGTTTACTCACAAACTAAATAAGCCGTTAATGGTTCATATTGGTAGTGCACCACCCTTGGTAAAAGATCTTTTAGAATTATTGGATGAACGCGATATTATTACTCATTGCTATAACGGTAAAGACAATCAGTTATTTACCAATGGGGGAAAGCCCATTCAAGCGTTAATAGAGGCAAGGAAACGAGGGGTTTCATTAGATGTTGGTCACGGGTCCAAAAGCTTTTCGTTTCGGGTTGCCGAAGACGCAACTCGTGCTCAAATCCCATTTGATACGATTAGCACGGATATTTACAGCAACAATCAGTTGAATGGTCCCGTTTTTAATATGGCTACGACACTAACGAAATGTTTAACCCTTGGCTATTCTTTAGCTACTGTCATTCGTGCGGTAACAGAAACCCCTGCAAAATTAATTGGTCGAACCGATATTGGTCATTTGAAGCCAGGGGCAAAAGCAGATTTAACGCTGTTTAAAGTCGAGCAAGGAACGTCTGTACCGCTCATCGATTCTTATGGTGTCGTTAGACAATCGAAAGGCTATATTCAACCAGTTGCTGTTTATTTAGGAGGGGATTATTATGAACTTTAAACAGAAGCTCCATAAAGCAATTAATGCAAGTGGCAGAATGACAATACTCGGAGTTTCCACATTATCTGATCGCGTCACAGAAGAAATGCGCTATGGCGGAAAGCACTATTTTGAAATGGCAGATTTATATGAGCAGTCAGGAAAAGCCGTTGCAGCTTATCTCAACACAGAAGACGCGATGATTACCAATTCGGCGTCCGCATCTATAACACTAGCAATTGCTGGTCTTATAACGAAAGATGATCCATACGCGGTTGAACATTTGCATAAAGTTGCACCGAACGTACCGCATGAAATCCTCTTAATGAAAGGCCACAATGTAAACTATGGTGCACCGATTGAAACGATGGTCTCTCTAGCTGGTGCGAAGGTGAAGGAGATAGGCTATGCGAATGGATGTGACATGCCACAAATTGAACAGGCGATTACGGAAAAGACAGTCGCCTTTCTGTTTGTACAGTCGCATCACTGCGTTCAAAAAAATATGCCTTCCTTAGAAGAAGTTCGAAACTTATGTCTCCAATACGATTTACCACTTCTTATTGATGCAGCAGCAGAAGATGGCATAGACCAATTTGGTACACGATGTGATTTGGTTGCATTTAGTGGGTCAAAAGCGATTGAAGGACCTTCAAGCGGCATTCTGGCAGGGGCTGAACCATTTATCTCCTATGCGAAAATGCACCGTCCTTACATTGGTCGGGCCATGAAAGTAGGAAAGGAAACGGTATTTGGATTATTAGCGGCTCTTGAAGATTACGGAAAAAATACGATGACGTTAAAGGAGCAAGAAAACGAATTACGCGTTTTTCAATCGCTCTCAACATTACCGGGTGTAGAAACCGCAATGACTGAAGATCCAGCTGGACGACCGATTACAAGATGTCGGATTTATATCGATCCATCGAAAGCAAAGCTGAATGCACGTCAACTAGTTCAAGCTTTAAAAGAAGGGGATACCCCTATTTATACAAGGGACTACCATGCAAATGAAGGGCATATTGATTTAGATCCACGACCTCTATTACCAGGTGATGCCACCGTTATTGTTGAACGACTAAACGAGTTATTGGGGGATTCTGTCCATGTCTAATTTTTATAAAAATCGAATTTGTTTAAATGTATTAGCAGATGATCTTGACAATGCTGAAGCTTGTTATAAAGCGGCGAATGGGCATGTTCTTATCGGTGTTCTATCAAAAAATTACTCAACAGTAGATGAGGCTGTGCTCGATTTGGAGCGATATGCTGTGAAAACAAATCAATCGGTTTCCGTCGGACTAGGCGCGGGCGACCCGAATCAATGGAAAGTCGTAGGTGATATTGCACGCAAATTTAAACCTAAACATATCAATCAAGTTTTTACAGGGGTAGGTTATACCCGAGCTGCATTAGAAAATGAAACGACGATGGTCAATTGTTTAGTCTCACCTAGTGGAACCCCGGGGTTTGTGACAATTTCAACGGGCCCGTTAAGTTCACAATCAACACCTGCAGCTATTCCAATTGAAACGGCGATTGCCATGATGAAGGATATGGGCGCAAATTCAGTTAAGTTTTTTCCGATGAAAGGGCTACGTACACTTCATGAATATAAGGCTGTTGCTCGAGCGTGCGCAAAAGCTTCTTTCGCTTTAGAGCCTACAGGGGGAATCGACCTTCATAACTTTGAGGAAGTAGTGCGGGTTGCGCTAGATGAGGGGGTTGAAACACTTATCCCACACGTCTATTCTTCAATTATTGATCCAGCTACAAATAAAACAAAGATGAAAGATGTTGAAATCCTGTATAGCAAAATGACGGCACTTGTTGATTCATATGACTAAAGGGGGCTGGACGATGGGAACAATCCTTTCGTTTGGAGAGGTGATGATGCGACTTGAACCACCTGACTTTCGCACGTTGGAACAGTCGGACCAATTGTCTTATTCATTCTCAGGAACCGGAATGAATGTATTGAGTGGACTAAGTCACTTTGGGCATGACACGGCACTATTAACCGTTCTACCTGAAAATAATCTTGGTCGTGCAGCAGCTTCTGCGATTCGTTCACTTGGAATTCAATCGAATGCGCTTGCGTTTAAAGGCGACTATCTCGGTATGTATTTTTTAGAAAGAGGTTTTGGCCAAAGAGCTTCCGAAGTCACGTATAGCAATCGGATTGAAAGTTCGTTTTGTCAATCGTATCTTACTGATTATGGGGTTGATTGCTTTGACGACGCGACCCATATTCATTTTTGCGGAATTAGCCTTGCTGTCTCAACACATACGCGCGAGATGACTTTAGCTATGGCGAAACGTGCCAAAACAGCTGGCTTAACGATCTCGTTTGATTGTAACTATCGAGCAAAGTTATGGAAAGGCGGATATGAAGAAGCAAAGCCTGCTTACGAACACATGCTGTCTCTTGCAGATATTGTCTTTATGAATGAACAAGATGCCCGACTTATTCTTGGATTGGAAACGCAGTGTGTAAGTCGAAGTGAACAGGTAGAAGAGCTGTTGCCTCAAGTAGCAATGATGTACAGCATATCCCTTATTGCAGGCACGTTACGAAACAATCTCTCGTCTAATGAGCAAACCATTCAAGGCTTTCTTGTTGCTGAAAATCAAACTCTCTTTTCAAATATTCAAAAGCTCACCATTTTAGACCGAATTGGTGGTGGCGATGGATTTGTTAGCGGAATCCTTCATGGCCTTTTTTCAAAAAAAGATTATCAAGCTATGATTGAATTTGCCACCGCCGCAGGTGTACTTGCTCACACAACGTATGGCGATTCTCCACGATCTACACAGCAACAAGTTGAACGGTTTTTACGTAATCCATTACAAGATTTAGAAAGGTAGAACCTATGAAATTACTAAAACAAAAAGGTCCGTTATACATCCAAGTAAAAGATATCCTTAAAGAGAGGATCGTTACTGGTATCTACCCTGTTCGTTCATTAATGCCAGCAGAGACACAATTAGAAGAAGAATTTCATGTAAGCAAAATTACGATTCGAAAAGCAGTTGAGCAATTGACGCAAGAGGGATATGTGAAAAAACAAAGCGGGATCGGAACGACTGTTTTGGATAATCGCGCCGTTATTAAATTATCGACAGGTCAAAATTTCTCTGCTTATTTGCAGCAAGAAGGGAAGAGCGTTCGAAAAGAAGTGTTACAGGTCAAAAAAGTGGACCCACCTGATGAGGTAAAGCGATTGAGAAGCGGACCGTTTTCTTGCATTGAACGGCTGTACTATTTAGATAACGAGCCATATATTTACTTTTTTCATTATATTCCGAGCGACTACCCGCTTCCAACGGATTTATCACGCTACGAAGACTCTCTCTATACAGTGTTAAGTGAGGTGGGGGTAACATTCAATCGTTTTCAAGATGCGTTTTCTGTTGCTACGCCGCATGAACGTGTTACAAACCATCTCCAGGTGGAGCCGCTGCCAATGCTGCGACGAACGCGACATGCGTTTGACCTCGATGAAGTTCTTGTTGAATATTCCATTGCCTACTATCGTACAGAATTACAAGACTATGTCATTCCGTTTGATGTATAGGTGAAATTACGCAAATTGCGCAGACAAAACTTAAGGTTCTTTTTGAATACGAAAAATGCTAGTCTGTATGAAACTACGGACACAAGTGCGACATCGGCTTACGTTGGTTCACTTTCTCCATATCTTCTTAAACATGCGCACGTACTCAGATACATGCTGTCCGATAGGAGTCTCGGGTGTTCCTTACGTTAATTTAAATAAAAAACGAAAAGACGAGCAATCCGAAAAAATGGATCGTTCGTCTTTTTATTCTATTTCTTGTGTCCCAATCTCCTTTATTTATCCGAACGAGGCGTAATCAGGTTGATTCCAATAAGCACTTACGCATCTTTCGTAAATTCTACTCCAATCGTGGAAAGTAGGAGGAGAATGGACGTATAAGATATTGTCGTTTGAATGTGCAACCATAGGCATATCCGTCAAGATTAATGAATATGGACGACGATCTTTTGGTTTTTTATGTTCAATGGCTGACGTTGATATCTCTAGTTGAAAAGGTACATAGCCGAGAATTTTTTCAGATAATGTATCTTCGTAAACGGGTCCTTCACTTGATAAAATGAGTAGTCGCATAGGTGGTTGAAACGTATTGATGTCGATAAATGTATAAAGCATGAGTAAATATCTTGTTTTTATCGTTGACAAGGTTTTTACGTTCGTGTGAGTAGTTGCTTTCGCGAGTTTGTCGACGATACTCATTAACAGCGGGTGTTGTTTTTTTATGGCCTTTGCATAAATGAGATCTTTATAGCTTAAGTAACTAGCAGAATGATAGTGATAGTTACAGTGTAGCTGTAATAAATGACCTTTAATATGAATGAGATTCCCTTCATTTAACGCATCTGGAAATAAAGAAGATAACGCTTTTGTAAACTTTTCTGTTATGAACCACGCGTGTGTTTTTCTGTCCATATGTGTCTGTATATTTTCTTCGAGAATCCAAGAAGGGTGATAGAGACAAGGTGAGTTAACCACAACCATTAATAAAAAATCTTCTTCCCCTTTTCGATACTCAGCTGGAAATGACTCGAGAAAGCTTTGGCAACAGCCAATAAGCCTTTCTCTAATTGTGAACGGGAATGCTTGGTCATATTCTGGACTAAAGTGGTTTTGCTCGGTTCGATAATGTTGTACAGCAAGAAGATACAGATACGCTTCTTTTTGTGTTGAAGAGAGCTGTAGTGATAGTCCGCGAACAATTGCATCGAGACGATGTTCAATTTTTTCTCTGTCAAAAGGAAATGGCCATGTGATTTTTCCAGTAATCTCAAGCAGCGTCGTGAAATAAAACTGTCTAATATGACGTTCATCGCCTTGTAATTCTAACGTGCGTAAATTAAAGGCTAATTCATATTTCGCAAGCCATTGATTTAACTGTTTTAATTTCCGGAAAAAAGTCGCCCGACTCATATATTGTTCATCGACGAATGTTTTGGCTGATATTTTTTTTGAAATGGCGCCCAAAAAGAAACGAATCATATCATCTTGAAGGTAGAAATGATGAAGCAAGCGTTTAAGAAAGGCATCATCTTTTCCTGTTAATTGCATCGTCTGTCCATTCACAAAATCAATTTTCATGGAGGTTGAACCTTTTTCTATCTCTACTTGTAGTTCATTTAACGTTGCATCAACTGTACGCAAAGAACAATTTAATTCACCGGCTAAATCTGCACGGTGCACAAATTCTTCCATACTAAGCTTATATGTTAGTTTTATCAATCGTTCCATTCGTTTATCAGTTAACATTCCTTGATCCCTCTGCCAATTTGTCATAGTTACTTTATTGAACGAACTGTATCGCTTTTTCTGATTCATTTTCGTAGATATACGTAGAATCAAGAGTTGCCCGAACCATAAACCGATTTGTCGTTGGTTGACTGGTGTCACATGTGAACAATGTTAGAGCTGGTTCATCTGTTGATATAAGAAACTGTGTATCACGCTCGGAAATAACGTTAGTTTCTGTAATAATAAATTCATAAATTGCTTGTTTGTCTGTAATGAAAATTTTCATTTCAGGTTGTACGTGAAGCAAAGGCCCAAATAATAAGGATGAGTTCGTTAAATGATGACCAAACAACACATAGTTACTAGACCCCATTTCTTGCTTCGTTGTCAGCGTTGCTGCGCCAGCTAACAAGTGTTCATTTGTTAGTCCATCCATAATCGGAAGTAAAACATCTACATCAGGTATTGAGATCGCACCAACAACCGGCGGCTCATCGCTATTGATCGTTTGCCGGAGTACATCCATTAAACGAGGACGTTCAATAACGAAATCTACCGGTGGTTCATCCAAAGTGAGTGATTGCAGATTGTTTTCAGAGAATGTAGTTTGAGCCCGTGCAATTTGAGATTCGATCCCGTAATCTCGAATGAAAGGAGAGCACACTAAGACGATGCCAACTCCTAAAAATACAATAATCGTACCGAGTGTGAGAAACTCCTTTAATCGATTCGTCATGCGTTAACTCGCAGAAGCGCGCTGTTTATTGATTGCGTCAATCAGAAGCTTTTTGTGTTTTTTCCGTTGATAATACAGGATTAGGAAGAATGCGATCACTAAACATGCAATGCCAATCGCCACATAAAGCCACGTATAATCTGGAGCTGGAATCGTTACGTCTGTCTCATTCAATGCAGCAGCTTGATCTTCTTCAATACTGAAAGGTTCACTCCAATGCCACTCTTCGCCCATAGCGGATGCGGTTAATTCCATCATGTATTCACCAGCTTCAAGGGGGTGCCCGTTTAGAGAAAGCGGGTATGAAAAATTTGAATTAGGAGCCATTTGCATACTCTCTGTTTTAGATTCGTACAACACCTCTCCAGATTCGTTTTTCACTTTTGCCTGAACAGATAGTTGATTCACATACATGGCCTGTGAATTTTGAATGGTAGACATAATGACATTTCGCGCGTTTAATTGATCGGCATAGACATCATGTAACGCTAACTCTGGCTCAATCTCTGATTGGTTTTGCTGTAAGACGATGCCAACGACATAGGCATATTGATTATCAATCGACAACCCTTCCTCAGCAGATTCATTCTGATTTTCTTCCATTGTCTCTTGCAGTGTAATACCCCCTGCTAGTACTCCATCAAACGCCTCGTCAGGCATTGAGATGTGTAAAGGCAAAGTGTACGTTCCATTTGCTGGCACAATGATTTCCTCATCTGTCGTTACCAAATCTTCTAATGGATAGAGGAGGGAAGGGTCTGGCTCGTCATGAGATTCGCCGTATTCAACGACACCGTTTGTATTCGTTGATGCAGCATGTACAGCAGGAGCAATGATGACATCTGCATCCGTATCGTTACGCAATAAAATCTCGACCGTTTGTTCTGCACCAGGCTCCATTAAAAGGTCATAATAGGTTTTATTTGGGTCGATTTGATTTTCTGGGATGACAGTTGTGACAGAGAAGTTAAACTCTGATGCTTGTACAGTTGGAATTCCTGGTAGTAGAAGCACGAAAGTAATGAGAAGGGCAAAGCTAAGTCGTTTCATGAAAATCATCCTTTCTTGAAGAGAGGGCATGCATAATGTCTATGCATACCCATTTTTTTACTTATTTTCATTAGCTGGTGTATCAGCAAGTGTCCACGTTAAGGTTGTTGAATACGCCTGCGCATATTTTGTTGTTGCGCCTGGAACATTTAATTCAACGCTCGAGTCAGCTGTTTCACTTGTTCCGAATCGATACGTAAATGTCCCAGCGCCTTCACCATTTTTCGCAGCTAAAGGTGTGCTTTCTGCTCCAGGTGTTAGCGTGAAGGATTGTTCTACATGAGAAGGCTTCTTAGAGTTTGAAATAGACTCAACCGCAGCATTATTCACAGTAATCGCCGCACCATCTAATACTTGACCTGCTTCCGTTTCAAACTGCCCATTTTGGACAACGGATAATGACCAACCGCTTTCGAGTCCACGGTTATCCGTCACTTGCACATACAACGGACTTACTTTATCCGTATTCTTATAAGTTTGGGGAGCAGCGTAGTAGGTTTCGTTTGCTGAAGTAATCTTATGCTCGCCAAACTGAAATGATGACGCATAATCAATACTCAACGGACCAGGTGTACCAGGATTTGGCCCTTCAGGATCTGTGGGATCAATTGGATCAACCGGGTTTTCTGGATCAGGGTTTTCAGGGTCAACTGGCTGTGTGATGTCATCATTTGACTTAAACTTAATTTGTGCATTTGAATCATAGTTGACTGATTTTGACTCTGCTAAGACGATATTTCCTGTAGATAAAAGGGCAAAAGCTAAAGTAGCAGCAACAGCAATGCGCGATATTTTTTTCATAGTTCATCCTCGTTTCGTTTTTTAATGTTAGTCGTTACTAGGGACGTCAGATAAATTCCAAGTTAATGTTGTACGGTACTCAGTACTATCTTTTGGTGTTGCTCCAGGGACAAAAAGTTCAATAGCTGGTGTTAGGTTCGTTGCTTGATTCACTTCACCAAAGTGGTTGATCCACGTTCCTGCACCCTCACCCTCATCAGCAAACATGACAATTGACGAATCGCCTTCAGGATCTAGTGAAAATGATGCTGTGGCTGTAGGCGGATCAACGTTATTCAACGTACCATTCACAGTTGGATCGCTAAATGTAATTGCAGCACCTGTTAACGTGTCATGTTGTGTGGTTTCATTTTTAAATTGACCATTCTGTTGTACGCTCAAAACCCAACCAGTATTTGTTCCGCGATTGTCAGAAATTTGTACATAATTCGGAACATAGCGGCCGTCACGTAGTTGTTGTGCTTTGGCTGGGTAAATGCGATCTTGTGATGAAATCTCATTCTCACCAAAATCTAAACTTGACGCATAGTCAATACTTAAAGGTCCTGTCGTGCCTGGATTCGGTCCTTCAGGATCTGTCGGATCAACTGGATCAACCGGATTTTCTGGATCAGGGTTTTCAGGATCTAGTGGATCCGTGACGCCATCATAAGGGGTAAACTTCACTTTTCCGTTCGAATCATATGTAGCCCCGTTAGGTTCTTCAGCATGGGCGATGCTGCTCAATGACATGGTAACGGCTGCTAAAGCCACTAAAAGAAGTGCTTTCTTCATTTTGTATCCTCATTTCACTTTGGATTTTGGTTGTTTCAGTCGTATGAATAAAACAATTGCAATTGCGATACAGACGAAGCCACTCAAGATGATTAAAAGAGGGGAGCGGTCGCCTGTTTGTGGCAAAACATCTAAAGGACTATCAATGACTTGTTCCACCGGTTGCTCAGGGTATTCGCCGAAAAATCCAACACCAGCGTCTGTCTCGGTATCTGCCTTTGTTATGAAGGGAGAGAAGGTAAATGCCACACATAGCAACAGCCCTATAAGAAGCAGCGGTGTATTCCGTTTAACATCCTCACCCCCTTTCATAAGGGAGTATTCTTTAAAATCACTCATTGGCAGGCACATCCTGTAAGGTCCACGTAATTTCAGTCTCATAAGAACGATTGACGTTACCAGTACCCGCAGGAACATCGAGAAAGAAACCAATTTTTGAGTTCTTGTCATTTTGCCAACGTTTCGAAAGGATGGCAGATGATCCGCTTGTGATTTTTCCACTCGCAATGACAGCAGCGTGTTCATTAATGAGTTGTTGGCTATCATTGTCGATATAGAATAAATTTGCTGATAATTCTGTCCCTGAGTTTTTATCTCGAAACGGTTGTTGTTGTTGCACCGTTAACGACCAACGATTTTTCACATAACGGGTGTCGTTAATAATCAATTCACCATTATCGACTTCTCCAAAATAGCGTTCATTTCTTGAGGAAATCGTTTGCGTGCCGAAGTCTAAATCTGGAACGACTAAAGATAAGGCACCATCAACAATCGTGACAGGTACTTGAATAATTTGAGTGACGTTGGAATAGATGGTGCTTTCTATTTTTACACCGACTGAATATACGCCAGGCTTTGATACGTCAGGAAAAGTACCTGTAAAACCGACAACGCGTACCGATTGATTTAACAAGTCTGGTTTAATTCGGATGTTTTTTACAAAGTCAGTGGCTTTCCATGTTGTTGGGTCCGTACCAACCGAAAACGTTTGCGGAACAGGATCAGCTTCAATGCCAATTTTGTTTAATGTAATCGTCGATTCATTTGTCGACACCTGCCCTTGAAACGCACCGCTCGTCGCAGTTGCATAGGCTTGATTAATGAGTGAACCCGATGCGCGTTCATCTACTTGGACGCGAAAACGTACCGTTTTTGATTGACCAACTCCAATATCTCCTGGATTAAAAGTGAGTCGTTGCCCGTTGATACGGCTTGGTTTATCTCTGGAGCCATTTGCAACATACGTCAGTCCGTTTGGAAGAGGGTCTGTCAATTGAACATTCGGCCACACAGCCCCTAAGCCGTTTTCAGCTGGGTTTTCAAGTGTAAGTTCATACTCCAATATATCGCCAGGGTATGCAGTCGACTGTTCTTGAAATCGTGTTTCGCCCGATGTTACATTACGGACGGTTTTCTGTGCTCTTGGACGCTGAGGCAAATCAGCGTAGGCGATGGCATACATCCCAACTTCTTGCCCAGTCGCTCCGGTAAAGCCCCAATGAACCCGATTGCTGCCGAATAGACTTTGATAATCCCTCACTTCGTAACGAGTTGTTTGACCGGCAAACGTGTACGAGAGGGTGCCACTATTCCGAGAGCCCTTTTCCCACTGAACGGTAAACGGTTGCCAGCTGTTGCTAATAATTTGGCGGGAATTTACATTCGAGTGCACCATTCTTCGGTTCTGCGAAAACCACCAAGGCCCTGTAACATTCGGTTGAACAACGGCTGTATGACTTCGATTACTCATCCCTTGGTCACTATAGTCGCCATTATGGTACGTATCAAATTCGAACGAAAGAGCACGTTCAATAAACCCTCTATAAGGCGAGTTTCGTATTGCACCGTAAGCGCCTAAAGATTCGCCATTTTGCCCAATAGCTTGTAAACCGCGACCATCTCCATGCATGGTAAACGTCAGCCCATCCGCAATTTGCGTTTGGTTTGGTGTGGCACCGTTAATATACAAGTACATCGATGTCTTGAAAGATTGATTCAAGTCCACTTGTTCGTTAAACCACATGGCTGATGATTTATTGCGGGTACCGTCTGCAAGGACACGAACATTTGAACTTCGATGTTGCGCAACATTCTGATCTCCAGCAAACGTAAATAGCTCACCGACGTTTGGCCCACTAACAGGCGGGTTCGGAATCGTGTTCACATTTGACACTTCTATGGCCGATGTTGTAAACCGACTTTTTACTTCTTCGACTTGCTGCTCAAGATCGCTATCCGGATCTTCTTCAACAAAAGAGGGAAACGTTTCTTCATGTACTAAGGTTTCCTCATCGTCGCTCGTTGTGTTCTCTTCAACAGGCTTTTGTTCTTCCGGCGAAGCCTCTGCTTGTTTTTCCTCATCGTTTTCTGCAACTGTTTCTTTCTGATCCTCTTCTTCGATAATAGGAGAGGATTCAGGAGCTTCCTCTGCGATTTGTTCTGACGGATCAGGTGCAGGAACAATTGGGTCTGGTTCGGTTGATTCATCTGGTTCAATGTTGTCGATTTCTTTTTCTTCTTCTACTATTTCGTCAGGTTCTGTTTCTTCAACTTCTTCATCCGCCTCAATAGGCGGTGCTTCTGGTTGAGCGCGTTCAAAAACAAACGCTTCGTATATGATTTTTTCTTCATCTAAATTGAAAGAAGATACAGGAATGGTATACGTTCCCGGATGTTCAACTTGAAAGACGAATGATTGTGTCACTGTTAAAGCTTTACTATGTAGTTCAGATTTTTCAGCTATGTATTCTAGGTGTTCATCATCCTCTTCATTCACCCAAATTAGCCCATCGGGTAGAGTGAGCACCCAGCGACTTTCGCTTTCTGCTAACGAAGGATCAAGCTCAATCTCGATAAGGTGGTCTTGACTGATTTTGTCATCTTTTTTAAGAGACAAAGGTGTGGGCCGTTGTTTTGCTTCCTCTTCCGCATCTACAGCAATCTCTTGAAGAGGGATAGAAGAAATAATAAGTAAGCATGATAAAACAATACAAAGATAACGTTGATGAATCAGCTGACGGCTATTTAAATCAAGATTGTGCATAGCGCGCATCCTTATGATGTTGGGTTTCACTGTTATGGTCGTCAGGATCGAAAAAAAGCGCTTGTCTCACTTCTTTAAGAAAGTGAATTTGTGCTGGTGATATCGTTTCAAAATTCATCAAATCATGGCGCAAATAGTTGAGATGCCATAAACGATCAAGTTCTTCTTTTGTTAATGAATTGTTAAAAGCAAGTACCGCTTTATCGATGACTTCTCTAGCAGGAAGATGCGCTGGAAGGTTCATTTCTTTTCGTAAACGTTTGTCAATTTCTTGCATTAATCGATAGGCTTTTACATTTGTACTCATCTAACCAACTCCATTTCAAGACAATTGAACTAGGAACTAGTCATCATGATACGCTAAAATCTACCAAAAAATGATCTCAACTTTTTCTTTTATTCGGAAAAAAATGAGATCATATACCTTATATATTAGCGCATAGCTTAAAAGTTGAGGGAGATTTTATGATAGTAAAATAGTCGTGTTTTCACAAAATATAAATTAAAATCTGTTATTTATGCTTGGAAATGTGTTTTTATTCATTTTCATAGACGTAAAAAGAGATTTCGTTGCATGTGTGAATTATTAAATCATTATTAACATTATGCATATACACGCTTTTACGCTTGACAATTTGGTATGATAAGCATGCTTACGGTTTGATCATAATGTAAAGGAGATGTATGACATGAAGTTTGGAAAAACAGTTGTTGCCGTTACGATAGGATCTTGTTTCGTCATAAGTTCCCATCAACTTGCATTTGCAGAAGGCCCTAATGATCTTGCCCCAGTGTTGGAGCCAAACAATCCTAATGGCATGACAATCTTATTCGATAACAGTCACGGACAAACAGCAGGCCAATCCGATTGGGTTATTGATGGTGCTTTCTCTGATTTTGCGGACGCTTTAGTGGAAGAGGGGTTTTTAGTAAAGGAACATCGAAGTTTAGAACCGCTATCTCAAGATGATTTAAACGACGTTGATGTTTTCATTATCCCAGAAGCACAAATCCCGTTTAAAGCCGTTGAGCAGGATGCGATCGCAAGTTTTGCGGAGAATGGTGGCGGTGTCTTTTTTATTGCCGATCACTATAATGCAGATCGTAATTTAAATCGCTGGGATTCAAATGAAATTATGAATGGATGGCGGAGAGGGGCATTTGACGATCCTACACAAGGGATGACAGCTGGTGAAATCGACGCAATGGAAGGTGTGAAAAGTTCTGACTGGTTAAGCGAGGAGTTTGGTGTTCGCTTTCGCTTTAATGCGATTGACCATACAGTAGGGGACGTTATTGTGCCTTCGGATGAAACGTTTGGAATTACAGAAGGAATTGATGAAGTATCCATTCACGCTGGTTCAACCATGGCGATTATGAATGAAGAAATCGCAAAAGGGATTGTTTACTTACCAGATGGATTAACTGAACAAGACCATAAATGGGGAAATGCTGTTGATGAAGGCGTCTATTTTGGCGGTGGGATTGACGAAGGCCCGTATGTGGCTATAGGTAAAAAAGGTGACGGGAAATCCGCTTTTATCGGCGACTCATCCCCTGTAGAAGATATCACTCCGAAGTATCGAAATGAAGAACACGGTGGACAAAAACGAACGTATGATGGTTTTATTGATCGCGACAATGGACCATTGCTAGTGAATGTCGTGAATTGGCTCGCGGAGCAAGAGGACTATCAAACGTTTTCAGACATTGATTTGCCGTTAGACGAGCCATCTCCTATTTTAGATATGGAGACACCGGAGCAATCAACGGAACCTCAAATAGAACCATGGCGTGCACCAGAGTCTGGCTACTTGTGGTATGACCAAAGCACGTTCGCTGACGGAGCGTTTGGTTCGGATGAAGCCCCTCCAGTTGAGGTGAACTATGAGATCGAGACACCTAGTGTACTTCCAGTCGATGGCACACCTTTTGAAGTGAGGTTACGTCTTTCAAACATGAATCCGAATCAAGAAATAAACAATGCTGACATACAAGTCTATCTTCAAGGAGGAACGGCAGTCTCGCAAATTCAACAAGCGGACGGTTCTTGGCCGAACGGCTTCGGGTATCAACGTGTAGGTGTAATTAAGGCAGATGAATCAGGAAGTGCGGAAACAACCGTGATGATGCGTCTTGGCAATGGCGTAACAGAAGGGCAAGCCAACATTAGACTGCGTGTCGGCGCGGGCAATAATGTTCTGACTAAAGCAGTAACGATTGGTCAGGGAAGCAGCGAAGAGGTACCACCGATTAAAGAAGAAACATATGAGCTCAACTATGCTGAGACACTTCCTTTAGGAGGGACGCCTTTTCCAGTAGAGGTCATCCTGAATGACTTAGAACCAGATACGACAATAACAAATGCTCAAATTCAAGTGTATCTAGCTGGTGGTCAAGCCATTTCGCACATTCAACGTGAGGATGGTTCCTGGCCGTCACATTATGGGTACTTTAATGTAGGTGAGATTACGGCAGATCAAAATGGTCTCGGGAGTAAAACCATTCAAATGCGGTTGAACCCATCGATTCAAGCTGATAAAGCGCAAATTAGGCTTCGTTTAGGTAGCGGAAACAATGTCTTAACAGAAGCGGTATCCCTTGGAGCTGCAAGGACGTCATCAATCAATTTTCTCACATTTCAACCGTACCGTTCTGTCATGGATCTTGCTAATTAATGAAAAAAAGACCCTCGAGGGTCTTTTTTATTCATAAGTAGCGAAAACATCGAACAGAGTCTGGACTAAAAAATGTAACTCGTCACTCGTTGAAGTGAGTGGCGGGGCGATGATGAGAACATTACCGCCAGACGGGACGGTATCGCCATTTTTTCCAATAATGAGGCCTTTTTTTTGACATGCCGAGACGATGCCTTTCACATCGACATCATCAAGTGGTTCTTTTGACTCTTTATTTGAAACAAGTTCAATCCCGTATAGAAAACCAACCCCGCGAACATCCCCAACGATGCGATGAGAAGACAGCTGTTTTAATTTACGTAAAACCTCCTCTTCTAGTTTTGCGACATGATCAACAATCCCTTCTCGTTCAATTATCTCAATCGTCTTTAACGCTACTGCGCATGAAGCAGGATGTCCGCCATACGTGGAAACATGTCGGAAGTGTGAGGTAGACGCTTTTTCTTGAAACGCTTCATAAATCGACTCTCGTACGCATGTCGCGCCAAGGGGAAGGTAGCCTGCTGTAAGGCCTTTAGCAAATGTGATGATATCCGGATAAAAGCTTTCTTCATGCATATAGCCAAACATTTTCCCTGTGCGACCGAAGCCAGACACGACTTCATCTAGAATGAGTAAAACACCATGCCGGTCACAAATCTCGCGAACTTTTTTATAGTAAACCGTAGACTGGGGTGGGATCACACCGCCGCCAGAGATAACAGGTTCCATTATAAAGGCAGCTACTGTCTCCGCGCCTTCCCAAAGTATCGTTTGTTCAAGGTATTCAGCCGCAAGCAGATCATCATTAGCATCTGACCCGAAGCTACTTCGATAGGCATAGGGGGGAGGAATATGAATAAATCCAGGTACATTGACTTCATATTTCATTTTTCGATTTGCTTGTGCAGTAGCCGCTAAAGCGCCAAGGGAGTTTCCGTGATAAGCACGATAACGAGAAATGATTTTTGTTTTCTCAGGATTTCCAGATTGCTTATGATATTGACGGGCGATTTTAAAGGCTGTTTCATTTGCATCAGAACCACCGTTAGCAAAAAAGGAGCGATAGCCACCGCCTAGTAATTGATCTAATTTCTCCGCTAGATCAATCGCAGGCTTATGACCAAATGAAAGGGGAAAGTAAGCTAAAGCTTTCATTTGCTCTGTAGCAGCGTCAATAATTTCGGATTGACCGTGGCCGAGATTTAGACACCATAGTCCTGATACACCATCAAAGTAGCGCTTGCCTTCTGTATCTGTAAACCAAGCCCCTTGACCGCTTTCAGCAACCAATGGTAAGGCACCAGCTTGATACGGTTTTAAAGCGTGCCATACGTGAGTTTGATCTTTCTCGCTGTATGTCTTTTTTGTCTCTGCTTCTGCTTCCATGTCGAAACCTCCCAAAGCTAGTTAATTTTATCTAAAACCGTTTCATAAAGAATTGTTGCGCCATTTGCGCAGTCCTCCCAAGAGGTGTATTCTTCCTCAGCGTGACTAATGCCCCCAGTACTCGGAACAAACAACATTGCGGTTGGGACCATACCAGCGATAAACTGGGCGTCATGTCCAGCGCCACTAACCATTCTTTTATACGAAAAACCATGTGCACGCGTTGCTTCTTCAACGCTGTTTACTAAATCAGAATGAAACCACACCGTTTCTCGTCCCCATAGCTTTGTCGCTTGAGCAGGGAGTGACGCTTGCTCTACAACTGACAGAATGATCTGTTCCACTTCTTTGATTACTGCCTCGTCCTTATGCCTTGCTTCGATGGAGAAGACAACTTTATTCGGTATCACTGTGTGAATATTTGGCGACACAGTGAATCGTCCCATCGTATAAACAAGCTCCGAATCGAGCAGAGGAAGCTTTTCGTGAAAAGCAGTCAGACATTGATTAGCCGTCGTTAAAGCATCGCTTCGCATCGTTTGCGGTGTTGTACCTGCATGGTTGGATTTGCCTGTAATCTCAATCTCATAACAGCACATTCCAACGACACATTCGACAACACCAATTTGTAAATGTTCTTGCTCGAGAACTGGACCTTGTTCAATGTGTAACTCAATAAATGCTTCTGCCTTGTTAAGGCGGTTCTTTTTATCGCCAACGAAACCACTGGATTGAAGTGCCTCAGCGAACGTCACGCCAGAAGGGTCTTGTTTTTTGAACATCGTCTCTTTATCAAATTTACCGGAGACGATTCCTGAAGCCATCATAGAAGGCTCAAAACGTGCACCTTCTTCATTCGTAAAATTAATAATACCTACTGGTCTGTTAGGTTCGATTCCTTGCTCAATCAAAGTGGTGATGACTTCTAGTGCTGCTGCAACGCCCAGCACACCGTCAAATCGTCCACCTTTTTTTACCGTATCTAAATGAGAGCCCATATAAATAGGGGACTTTTCCGGGTGCTTCCCCGGAAGAACCGCATACATGTTCCCAAGATCATCAAGTGTGACGTGTAACCCTAAAGCTTCACATTGTTCTTGAAAATACGTACGAGCGTTAATGTCCTCTTGCGATAATGCTAAACGGGTAACGCCATTATTTTTCGTTTTGCCAAATGTGGAAAAGGTACTTAAAGTAGCTTTTAAACGTTCCAGGCTGATGCTCGTTTTTTTGGTCTCCATCTACTTTTCTCCTTTATGGAAAAATAAGGTGGACGCATATTTTCGTGCATTTGCGTTTCCGATTGTGAGGATGTGCTGATCGTGTTCGTCGTTTACAAACTGAACATCTGAACCGTTCAAATGATCGGTAATCGCTGTAATCGTAAATCCACCTGTAATATACCGATCAATTTTTTCGCGCTCTTCTTCATAGTGAATATGTTCTGCCATATGTGCCTCCTATTGCTCCACTTTTTCATTCGAGAGGGTAGCGCCATATCGCGCTCGCTTAATAAACGACCCATCACCTGGGGAGCCGATATATGTCCCGTCTTGGATAATCACTTGACCGCGTGATAGGACTGTTTTCGGTAAGCCTTTTATGCTCATCCCTTCAAATGCGTTGTAATCAACAGCTAAATGGTGCGTTTTTGCAGATAACGTTCGTTCGACTGATGGATCAAATAAAACAATATCTGCGTCAGCACCAACTGAAATGGTTCCTTTTTTCGGGTACAAACCGAATAATTTTGCTGCTCTCGTAGACGTCACATCGACAAACTGGTTTAAACTAATTCTTCCTTTTTCTACACCTTCTGAGTAAATGACGCTCATACGGTCTTCAATGATCGGACCACCGTTAGGGATTTTAGTGAAATCCTCTTTACCGAGACTTTTTTGCCCATCAAAATCAAATGAACATTGATCACTTCCGACTGTTTGTAGTGCACCTGTTTTTAATGCATTCCACAAAACGTCCTGATGCGCTTTCGGGCGGAGAGGAGGGGACCATACGTACTTCGCTCCTTCAAAATCTGGTTTTCGTAAATCATCTTCATCAAGAACTAAATATTGTGGACACGTTTCACCCCAAATATCAGCACCTTGCTTTCGAGCTTCTTCAATTTGTTTAACTGCCTCTGCGCATGTAACGTGTACAACATATAGCTGAGAGCCGGCTAATGAAGTTAATTGACACGCTCGTCCAGTCGCTTCACCTTCCGCTTCAACAGGGCGGGTGAGGGCATGGTAAATCGGATCGGTTTTGCCTTGTGCGAGGGCTTGTTTTGTTAAATAATCAATGACGTCCCCGTTTTCCGCATGAACCATGACGAGCGCCCCTAATTCCTTAGCTTTGATCAACGTTTCAAATAACGTGGCGTCATCTGCTTGAAACACATTTTTATATGCCATAAACACTTTGAAAGATGTTATACCTTCATTGGCAATCACGTCAGGAAGTTCTTTTAAAACGCCATCTGTCATTTCGCCAATCATTAAGTGAAAGCTGTAATCAATCGCTGCTTTTCCTGATGATTTGTCATGCCATGTTTGAATTGCTTCTTGGAGTGGTTTGCCTTTTTCCGTTAAACAAAAATCAACAACGGTTGTTGTGCCTCCAAATGCAGCACCAATTGTGCCTGTTTCGAAATTATCTTTCGTTACGGTACCCCCAAAAGGCATGTCGAGGTGGGTATGGGGATCAACGCCACCTGGGAATACATAACAACCAGCGGCGTCAATCGTTTCATCCACGGTGCCAAGCGCAGCGACTTCTCCAATGGCTGCAATTTTGTCGTTTTCAAGCAAAAGATCTGCTTGATACGTTTCTGAAGCGGTGACAATTGTGCCGTTTTTAATCAGTTTTTTCACGGTTATCACTCCTTAAGATTGAGAGGTTTTCAGAGAGGCGAGTGTGTGTTGGCGTTCATTCCAAGACATAGGTGGGAGTCCATTTTCTTTAACGACCATATCAATCGCGCCGTCTACCGGGCAGACAATGGAACATAAGTTACAACCGACGCACTCGTCTTCGTTTACTTTTAAATACGGCGCACCGTTTTCATCTGTTAGACGTTCAATGCATTGATGGGCAGTGTCTTCGCAAGCGATATGACATTTGTTGCAATTGATACACACGTCCGTATGGATATTGGCAACAACTTGATGATTTAAATTGACATTGCCCCAATCTGAGTAGGTTTGAACGGATTTTCCTGTAAGATCTCGTACAGACGCAAGGCCCATATCATCAAGATAATTGGATAAACCATCAATCATATCTTCAACGATACGAAACCCGTGGTGCATAGCGGCGGTACAAACTTGTACATTGGTGGCGCCCATTAATAAAAATTCAACTGCGTTTTGCCAAGTAGAAATGCCACCAATTCCTGAGATTGGAACATGAACGTTAGGGTTACGAGCGCAATCTCCTAACATGTGTAAGGCGATTGGCCTGACGGCTGGCCCGCAATATCCGCCGTGGGTGCCACGTCCATCAACATTTGGAACGGTTTGCCACGAATAGATATCCACGCCAGCAAGACTATTTATCGTGTTAATCATACTTACAGCGTCGGCGCCACCTTGAACCGCTGCCTCGGCGGTCACGGTAATGTCGGTAATATTTGGTGTTAGCTTGACGATGACAGGGGTTTGCGCGACTTCTTTTGCCCATTCTGTTTGCTTTTGCACTAGTTCTGGAACTTGACCAGATGCAGCACCCATTCCACGCTCTGCCATGCCGTGCGGACAGCCGAAGTTCAGTTCTAATCCATCTACACCAACTGATTCTACTTTCTTCACGATTTCGTGCCACTTGTCTTGCTGTGGTTCGACCATCAATGATGCGACAATCGCATGGTTTGGAAACCGCTTTTTCGTTTCTTCAATTTCCCGTAGATTTGTTTCCAGAGGACGATCAGAAATCAATTCAATATTGTTAAAACCCGCTACACGTTGACCATTAAAATGAACAGCCGCAAAGCGAGAGGTAGAATTAATAATCGGTTCACCTAACGTTTTCCAGACCGCGCCACCCCAACCAGCTTCAAACGCGCGTTGAACTTGATAACCAGAGTTTGTAGGTGGTGCACTTGCAAGCCAAAATGGATTCGGGGACGAAATTCCTGCAAGATTGCTATATAGATCAGCCATCATTTGCCTCCTTATGCGCTTGTTTCTGTGCGCTTTCCAAGTAGTTGTTCGTGAATCGCGTATGCCGTTTGTTTTCCTTGTTCAGCAGCAGAAACAACCATTGCTTCACCTTGACCATCACCGAAAATGACGTCGCCACATGCATAGATCCCTACAGCGGTTGTTTGATAGTGTTTATCAATCGTAATCACACCTTTATTGGTCATCACTTCAGCATGATCAAGCCAGTCATAGCGAGATTGTCCAATCGCTTTGATGATAAAATCGACTTCAATTCTTTTCACATTCCCGGTTGGAATAGGGCGGCGTCGACCATCTTCAGCTGGATCTCCTAACGTCATTTCCATACATTCAATCGCAACAACATGTCCATTTTCGTCTTGGAGAATTTGAGTAGGAGAGTGAAGCCACCTAAATTCCACTCCATCTTGTTTGGCAAATGTATATTCAAAATCATAAGCAGTCATTTCTGCTTCTGTCCGGCGATAAAGAATCTTGACGTTACTCGCTCCTAAGCGAACCGCACATGTTGCACCATCAATAGCAGTATTTCCTGCGCCGATCACGACACCGCGTTTCCCGTTAATGTCTTCTGATAGAGTTCCAGATTTAGTCGCTTTAACAAAGTCAATTGCATCATACACATCTTGCGCATCTTCTCCAGGGATGCCTAGTGTTGGTACATTCGCCATGCCAACTGCTAAAATGACAGCATCATAGGAGTCTTGTAATTCTTTTAACGAGATATCTTGTCCAACGGTTGTATTAGTTTGAATGGTCACACCGACTGACTTCACTTGTTCCACTTCCCAATAGGAGATTCGTTTTGGTAGACGAAACGAGACAATACCATACGTATCTAATCCGCCAGCTTCGGCATCTTTTTCAAAGATGGTAACGCTGTACCCAAGTAAAGCGAGTTCTCGTGCAGCCGATAATCCAGCAGGGCCACTCCCAACAATTGCAACCTTTTTATGAGTTTGTTTACCTGCTTTAAAAAGGATTTTCTCATTATGAATTGCCCAATCAGTGGCAAAACGCTGCAATTTTCCTATGGATATGGCTTTAGAAGAGTGATTTAATACACAGGCTCCTTCACATAATTCTTCCGTAGGGCAGACCCGTGCGCAACTTGCACCAACAGGGTTTGCTTCCATAATAGTTCGAGCCGATCCAAGTAAATTTTCAGTTGTAATTTTTTTAATAAACGTAGGAATATCAATGCCAGTAGGACAAGCCGTGATACAAGGTGCGTCATAACAGTAAAGGCATCTTGTCGCTTCATCCATTGCTTCTTGGTTGGAAAGGGGTGGTTCGACTTCTTCAAAATTGAGCTGTAACTTGTCTAACAATCGCATGTAAACGCCTCCTTTTTATAACATTACAAAGACTTGTTACATCTTGCCGTTGTTGGATGAAGCTCTCTCCATAGCTTATAAGCCGAAAATTCTAAATTCAACAACGATGTTAGATTATATGTTACAAAACGTGAAAAATGAGTTTGGACATGTGCCTCCTTTCATGAGTAGTAGGGAATGCATCATGTTGATGGAAACATTGAGGGATGTGTGAAACGATTGAAGGGGGGTCATGATGAATACATCTAGTATAACCATAGACAAGCATGAAAATCTAGGCGAAACGATATGACTTGTCATGAGAAGGAGACAGGTCGAGAGCGTTCAACCTGTCTAAGAATCTGAAGAAGAGCTAGAAGAAATAACAGCCGTTGTTAATGCAACACCTAGTGATGCGTGAATCGTATCTGTCGTGACTTTGACTGCTTTTGAGACGGGTAAGTCATGCGTAAGTCGTTTAATTTGTTTTTCAATGTCGGTTGCTTGTTTACGGTCAGGAAAAATAATATGAATCAATTGACTTGAATGTACGAGTGATAAAAGCGTCACTACTCGCTCATCTTCTTTATTAAGAGCCTCGTTTTGTTCCGTTTTAGCAATCACTTCGGAAAAACGATTTTGTACAAGTTCAAGTAAATTTCCTTGTTCAAAATGATACGAATACGATGGGAATAAACCAAAGACACGTTTTTCTTTTAACGTAAGATAACTAGACTGATCGAGCTTTTCGCCAATCTTAAATGGCATATTCTTGTAAGTGGAAGGCAATGACGACACCCAATGTTTTGCGGATTTCGGCTTTTTTTCATTCATAAGTGCTAGCGTCTCATTCAGAAGGGGATCTTCAGCATCCTTTTGTAAGATCACAATTTTCTTCTCCTGTACTTCAACATAGGCATGTAACATAAGATCAGCAAGTAGAGCACCTGCTAAAGAATAGGGTAAAGACGTTGTTGTTCTCGCATAAGGTTTATTTGTTTTAGGATCGATCGCTAACATAAACAGTTGTTCTGCAAGTAATTGCATAAACATCACTCCTTCATATGGAATCGTTTTCGTTTTCTTAAGAATAGTATGACGAAAGATTCTGCTTTAAGCAAACGAACGATCTGACCAATACACAATCTTATTGGGAAATACATGATTTTCGCCTCATTTTTATAGGTGGAAATTGTGTTGTATTTCAAGAAAAACGTTTATTTTCTAAATCGTACTTCAACCTATTTCCCAAAAGGATATTCTCTAAATAAAACGAAATGCTTAAGGGAGATTGAAGGAGGATGATGAATTGAAACGTTTAAAAAAATCAATGGCCGTCGTTGCACTAACAGCACTTCTCTTTACTGGTGGATCTGTTTCAAGCCCGCAAGCAGATGCATCTAGTAGTAAAGGACAGACAGTCGAGGCTTCTCTGCACCAGTTCGATTTGGACAAGTTATTTTTAAAACATTTTAACGCAGAGAACACCTACGATCATATTTATCATTTAAGTGAAACGATTGGACCGAGAGTAGCGGGCAGTGAGGAAGAGAAAGCGGCAGCTGCGTATTTAAAAAGGGAATTCCGCAAGAACTTGTATGTTGTGAAAGAGCAAGAGTTTTCCATTCCTGATCGTTTGCAAGGTACATTAGAAGTCAATGGAGAGAACCTTGCGATTGGTACTGCGACAGGAGCGGCACCTACAAGTGAAGAAGGATTAACGGCAGCACTCTATGATGCAGGATTAGGCGCGCCTGAAGAGTTCAGCGAAGAAGCAGAAGGAAAGATTGCAGTCATATCGCGAGGAGGTACGACATTTGCAGAGAAAGCATCCAACGCTGTAAATGCTGGAGCCGTCGGCGTGATCATTTATAATAACGTTGACAGTCTCGTTCCGTTGACGCCAAACCTTGCAGGGACAGAAATCGCAATTCCTGTTGTAGGCGTTAGTCGTGAAGATGGACAAAATCTGTTACAAGAGCAAGAAGCAACAATGACATTAGAAGCGTTAACAAACCAAACGTCAACAAATGTAATCGCAACTCGAAAACCGCTAATTTCTAAACCTAACCCAGAGATTGTCTATATCACAGCGCATTATGATAGTGTTCCTGGTGCACCGGGAGCAAATGACAACGCATCGGGAACAGGTACGATGCTTGAGATGGCTCGTGTATTAAAGTTCTTACCAATTGACAAAGAAATTCGTTTTATTGGTTTTGGTGCTGAAGAAATTGGCTTAGTCGGTGCGAGAGAGTACGTTAATCAACTTTCTGACAAAGAAATTGAGCGAAGCGTCGCAAACTTTAATATGGATATGGTTGGTACGAACTGGGAGAGAGCCGATACATTGTTTGTAAACGTAACAGATGGTGAACCAAATCTCGTTTGGGAAGCTTCGCAAAAAGCAGCGCAAAAATTAGGCTATGAGAACGAAATCGGATTAAAACGAGGCGGCTCATCTGACCATGTTGCGTTTCATGAAGTCGGCATTCCTTCTGCTAACTATATCCGCCAAGAGCGTGCTACTGGATCATTAGAGCCATGGTATCACACACCTTTTGATACAGTTGAGAATATAAGCGTTGATCGACTACAAGTAGCAGGGGAAATTGTGGGACAAGCGGTTATTAGTACGATTAAAAAAGACTTTAAATGGAACAAAGGAAAACGTGGCGAAATCAACAACCTTCAAGATGAAGAGATTTACACAGAAATTAAATAAACAAGAGCCTGCTTATTTATGAGCAGGTTTTTTTACGTTATACTAAAGGGAGGTTTCATGATTGGGGGGGTTACGATGAAACAAAAGACAAAATTCCTGACGTTAAGTGGATTAATCATCTTTTTACTTTTCATAATAAGTATCGCCATAACGGTATCAGTCATCCAAAACCCGACAACAAATTAACAAAAAGAAAACGAGTTTAAACAAATTTAACATTCCGTAAAAGGGAAAAGTGGTACAATTATCTTAATATGACGAATCATTCTAAATCTTGGAGGGATGTAAATGGAAAAAATTACAGAACAAGATTTGCAAGTCATGATTGAGAAAATGGTCCAAATGAGGAAGCAACTAGGGATAAGCCGCGCAGAATTATCGAAGCGTACAGGCCTTAATCAACGAATTATTAGAAAAATGGAAACAAGTCTAAATCGAACGTACGCCTATGATTACTTAAAAATTGTTGATGTCCTAACAATGGAAATGCTTGAGAATGATTTGAAAAAAGGTGTGCTTTAAAACACCGTTGCTGAGAGAAAGGATGGTATGGCCATGCTTTCTTTTTTTATGCTTTTTCTAGAAAAAGAGAAGCGATTGTGGGACTTCTTACCCTTAAATAGGCGAACAAAACCTAAAAAAACCTAAAAATAAAATTTGGTATTTGATTCCTGTCTGTAAATCCTGTAGAGTTGAACATCCGTCACTTATTAAATGAACAAACGTTATAGATGATCATATAGACAATAGAATACGACACATATTTAGAAAGGAGAACGAATTGTTTAGTCCAACCGATTGGTTTCGCCTGTTTATGGCAGCGCTTTTTATTCTTCCAATCGTAACGGTTATTCGGGAGTCCGGCTATTATTTGGCAGCAACCTTGTTAAGAGGCGAAAACAAGCACTTAATTATTGGTAGTGGCCCCACGTTATTCAAGATTCCTACAATAGAAGTGAGACGATATTTCTTTATGTTTAGTTGGATGGAGTACGACGAATTAAAGCCTAGTAACCGCATTTGGCATGGGTTAATCTATGCTGCACCGATTATTACGACAGGAAGCTTTGCGGTTGTCGTTAACTCACTTGTGATGAGTGAAGTGCTACCAGCTAATATATTCTGGACCACGTTTATTTTCTACTGTTTCTATTACATGCTTTTTGATGTGATACCTGTCTATTTACCAGATGGACAGCCGACAAATGGCAGAGCGATTTTTGACCTAATTTGGCACGGTGAACGCTCAGACTATAAAAAGCTGCGATTAGAAAAGGAAGAAAATGAGCATTCAGATACTGAAGAAACGAAAACAGAGCGTAGTAATACGGAAGCACAAGAAGATACGATGGAAAACCGTGATCGAGATGATCAAGAACGCGGCGACCACACAAATCCTGAAAAAACCGAAGAAGAAAAAGAAGAACAAGATAACCTTACTAAACAGGAACAGGATACAAAAACGAAGCGAAGTTATACCGATTCTCAAGAAGAGACAAAAGAAAATCGAGATCGAGATGAAAAAGAACGTGACG
Source organism: Shouchella sp. JSM 1781072 (assembly GCF_041949915.1). Lineage (NCBI taxonomy): Bacteria > Bacillati > Bacillota > Bacilli > Caryophanales > Bacillaceae > Shouchella > Shouchella sp. JSM 1781072. Next base: position 1,199,708 of record NZ_JBHFQE010000001.1, on the reverse strand, counting down.
ATCACACTCAACCTGAGAAGTGATAAGGAGTGTAAGCCCCAATGTTTAAAGTTGTGCGAAATGTAGATGGGGTAACCGAAACGTTAAAGGATGCAACTAGCCATCTGGAAAATTACTTTGATGATTATGCTACTGCTGAAATACAAGCCAGAAAATTGAATTTAGATTTAATCTTACTTGATTCAGACTACTGGCGAGTAGAGAAAGTATAAGACTATCTTACAAAGAACTTGGTTTACGAAACCAAGTTCTTTTTTAGGGTGGGGATAATTGTAGAGGGGAGATTATTAAAAACTCGATTCGAACATAATGAAGAATTTATAAATGCCAGTCAGAGACCCACATTTTCGGCAAAGGAATCTTGTTTGCCCTAAGCGCAATTGAAAACTGCCCCTGATGAATTCCTTCATGTTGAATAGACATACCGTATACTTCTTCAACTGTTAATTTACTTCCATTAAAAATTAAAGTATTGTAATTGCAAAACTTGAAGGCTTCTAGTAATGTAATACAGCTATTCGTTAATTCTGTTTTTATGTTTAAATCAGGCGAAGGAAGGTGACCTGGAAAAGAAATTATACCAGATTTTAATCCATTGCTATAGATGGAACGTACTCTTATTAAATGAATAAACAGTTTTTCCAAAGTACCTAAGTGATCAACAAACGCTAAGTTCCAATATTCTTTTTTTATCGAAAATGCTAGTTCGTTAGTCATTTTCATTGCATATTCAAGACCTTTGGTTTCCAATGGATCATTCCTTCTATTCTGATGTCATGCACTTCTTAAAGACTATATTTTCTATAAAAACCACAAAAAAACCTTTAAAACGTCGGCGTTGATGGACTGAGATTAACAAATTTTAAAAGAATTTGGAGAGAAGTCTAATTGTGCAGTAGCGCCTTATCTTAATAACTGAAAATTTTTCTATAGATAGAGCCTTTCCTAATTTCGAAAAGCTCGTGATTTTATGAAAGTCTTTCAAATCCAATCTTCTCCATAATTACGAATGAATCTAATTTCTTTCTGATAATGTTCAAGATGCCCGTCAATGATCATATTTTGAAACGCCATATCACCTTCTGCGGCTTTTCTCTTTATGGTTTTACATAAACCTTCTAATCGTAACAACACCATTTCTAAGAATTCTTTTTCAATTTCCTCTGTACCATAGGATTCAAAGAATAATTTCACTCTTTGTTTTACACGGTCTGCATCCTTTAATGGATCATAGTGAATGACCTCTCCTGTTCCAGTATGATAAAACCTACTTAATGGAACGCAGGTGTATAGCGTATAGGCTATGTCCCAAAGTCTTGGACCGGGAGCGGCATGATCAAAATCAATAATACCAACTGGTTTTTGATTGTTAAAAATAATATTATAGATCGCGAAATCATTGTGACAGATCACTTCAAATGGCTGGGGGGTGTTGTCAATGGGTTGCCAATCCTCTTCAATTGGAAAATCACTCACAGCATCATGATAACGATTAAGCATAGTCGCTATCTCTTTTAAAGCATCATCAGACCACGTAAATGTTTCTAAAGGGGTGTTACCAGCTCTTCCTTCAATAAATGTTAAGATCTCCCGGCCTTTTTCATCAATACCTAAAAATTTCGGTGCATCCTTAAAGCCTTTACTTTCCAAGTGCTGAAGTAAATGATGAATTCTAAAACTGTCAGATTTTAATTCTCGACGTACAGTATCACCTAAACGATATACATTTGAAACATTTCCTCCTGTTAGCAACTCTTCGTTTTTGTCCTGACTTTTCAATTTAATCACTCCGGATATTTAGGGAATTTTTGATTAATTTAATACTGATGAACTTTCTTTAATACTAACGGACGTACAAAAGTGTGTGCCAAATAATGTTTGGTCACACCTTGAGTCCCTTAATTGATGCAAGACCTAAGATAAGCGAATAAACTGTGAGGGATTTAAAAACCTCTTTTAAGAAGAGGTTTAACATAAAGGTCTTAAGCTTCTTTCGTTAGAACTCCCCATCCTACTAGAGACACACCTATAAGAGCGAGAATAATAGAAAGGGTTAGAAAGGTACTTGAGAAGCTATATTGATTCATGATTTCATAAAAATTTTGATGACCCCCATTCTGTCCGTTGGAGATTACTGCTGTTACTAAATATCTTGAAACAAAAATGATAACTGATGCAAGAATGAATATAGCGCCACTTAACATTTTACCCAATGTTACACCCCCATTCTCTCTCGATCAGTACTTTTATTAATGATTATGAAAAGGATAGTACTACGTGATAGCTGCTGATCATTCCTTAAAGGACCTATTCCGGAGAGTTTGATTTTTTTTAATAGATGTAGCTAATTCATTCAGTTTCTTGATTACGATTGAGAGAAGTCCGATAATGATACCTGATAAGAAAATCGTTGCTGTAATCGGTGGGAAACCTGTAGCGGTCACCATTAAAGATAGTATGTAAGCACCTACTATGCCTAATAAAGAAACGCCTAAAGTTTTAAAAAACGTTTTCATAATTTGTTACACTCCTTTTGAGGTAGGTTCATTTTTAACTGAAGAATTTCCATAGTCATAATGAATATGGGAAACATAGCACATGTTTACCCGATTAAGAAATGTTTTCTTCGTCGCCCTTATCCATACCTAGTTTGGCATTTTTGAATTTCGTGAGCAGTAATATCAAACCGATTACAAAGCCTCCAACAGCAATCCAGCCAAATATTGGATCGAGAGGAATAACATCTAAAAACGTAAGAATAGCAATTATCGGAAAGGTAATCACAGATGTGAGAATAGAGGTGTACCGTGATTTTTTCATTCCGAATTTGAAATTAGACATCTTGATCCTCCTAATTATTGTCTTATTTTGAATAGTACCCCTAGCGTGAGCTCATAAAACAATTTTGGCGAAAGATTCTGTCTACTTAAATTAATTTTGATTTGGATAGATCTGAACGTTATCGACAAAAATGATACATTTAATTGAAAGGGTGCCACCAATAGAAACCTTTACGTTTTTACTTCATTATGGTTATTCACAAGGCTTCCATTTAACGTGCCTCGTAAAGCAAGCCCGACATTTTCATCTTGTAATTCCCCATCAATGAATAACTTTTCGCCGCTTACCCAGGTGTTTATCACTAAAATATGATGATCTTCATAATTGATTTCAAATGTTTTCTCCATTTCTTGGCCCCTTTTCTTAGAATGATCATTTTAATTATGAATCATTGATTCTTCATCAAGGTTCCCTGTAAGAAACAAGTCAAACGTTCTTTCTTAAATAGGATAAGTCAACTCAATTTGTCTACGGAAGCTTATCCTAATTCAAAGAATACAGAAAGTGCTAAGATCACGTCACGAAGAGATGGTTTAAGTCTCAGATGTGAAATCTTTAAAACGGTTTTTAAGACGAACTTATTAGGGCTAAAGGAGCTTTTGTGGAATGCCAAACATTGACAACGGTCTAAACTGCTGTAACATAGAAGCGATACCAATGAAAAAGGGGGACATGCGTACATGGTAAGCATTCGAGACATTGCAAAAAAAGCAGGTGTCTCTATGACATCTGTTTCGTATGCGTTAAACGATAATCCAAAAGTATCGAAGAAAACAACGGCACACATTAAGCAAATTGCCGCAGAGTTAAACTACCGTCCAAACGCCGCTGCCCGTACACTCAAAGCAAGAAAAACGAAAAAACTAGGCGTCTTTATTAAAGAAAACAAAGGGATTTTCTACGGGGATATTTTAGCGGGGATCATCGAAACGAGTGCTCAAGCTGGCTTTGATACGGTTGTGTGCACGGGCGATAATGCGACCGATGCACTGGCAGATGGTTCAGTGGACGGGGGCATTATTATGGATGATTTGATCACCTCAGAGGAAATTATGAGACTTGCAGATGGTGGGAAGAAAATCGTTGTGCTCGATCGCACGTTTTACCACAAACATGTGCGACAAGTGTTGCTGGACAATCAAAAGGGTGCTACGCAAATGATCGCTCATCTTCAGGCGCTTCAAGGCGAGAAAACCTTTATAGTTACAGGGAGCCCGAACAATTTTGATAGTCAAGAACGATTAAAAGCGGTACAAGCATTCTTTATTGAACGTGCACCTACGTATCCAATTGAGATTCTGGAAGCGGAGTTTGAGCTAGATGGTGGGCTGGACGCCGCCGAGCGTATTTACGCTCAATGGGACGGCAAACCGATCCGTGTTTTTGCGCTGTCAGATAGCACAGCGGTCGGGATGCAGCGCTATTTCCAAGAAAACGGATTGATGATCGGAAAAGATATCAAACTGGCCGGTTTTGATAACAGTTTACTAAGCCAGTATATTACGCCGCCATTAACGACGGTGGATTATACAACAAAAGAGTGGGGAAATGAAGCTGCTCACGTTTTGATGGCGCTAATTGCTGAAGAAGAAGCGCACGATTCCCTTATCGCAACAACGTTAATGATACGGGCCTCTACCCATACATAATGTGTTGAGGCCTTTAAAATTTCTCTTGCATTCTGTTTTCATTCAGACGTATACTAGTCACAACACAGAAAGTGAAACGTTAAACTTGATGAAAATAATTGGTTATTCTATTTTTTTATACATAAGGTGAAACGTTTCACCAAAAAGGTATGAGGTGTACGTATGAAACAAGAACAACTAGAACAATTGCTTTTAAGGATGACCGTTAAAGAGAAAGTAGGTCAACTCACACAGTTTGCAGGAGCCTTCTATATGAAACACGGCGATGGCACCCCGGTGACGGGACGAATTGAATTTCCAGTAGAGGACGACATGCTTGATGTTAGCGGCTCCGTTTTAGGGATTGCTGGCTTTGAAAAAGTTCAAGCCATTCAAGAAAACCATTTACATCGTAGCCGACTCGGGATTCCGTTGTTGTTTATGGCGGATGTAATAAACGGCTTTCAGACCATCTTTCCGATCCCCTTAGGACTTGGGGCGACATGGGAGCCATCGCTTATTGAAAAATTGCAAGCGGTTGCATCAAAAGAAGCATCAAGCGCAGGTTTACACGTAAGCTTCGCACCAATGGCGGATTTAGTGCGCGATCCTCGGTGGGGGCGGGTTATGGAATCAACTGGAGAAGATCCTTATTTAAATGGACTTTTTGCTGCGGCAACCGTCCGTGGCCTTCAAGGCAGAAGCGAGACGATTTCGAAGAATCATGTTGGCGCATGTGTGAAGCATTTTGCGGCGTATGGGTTGTCAGAAGGCGGACGTGACTATAATACGGTGGATCTGTCAGAACGAGAATTAAGAGAGATGCACTTACCTTCATATAAAGCGGCTCTTCAAGCAGGCGCAAAACTAGTGATGACGGCTTTTAATACGGTGAATGGCATGCCGGCAAGCGGGAATGAGCCATTGTTACGAGGGATGTTACGAAATGAACTTCACTTTGATGGCGTCATCATTTCAGATTTTGGCGCTGTGGAAGAGCTGGTGGCGCACGGGGTTGCAGAAAACGAAGCCGTTGCGGCACAAAAAGCGCTACAAGCTGGGGTCGATATTGATATGATGAGTCTTTCCTACGCGCGCTCGTTAACGACCCTTGTGGAAGAAAACCTCATTGATGCGTCTCTTCTCGATGAAGCCGTTCTCCGCGTGCTTCAATTAAAAAATGAGCTTGGTTTGTTTGAAGATCCGTATCGTGGAATGAGTGTAACCAATGAGCAAGCCGTGCTCAATGCAGCAGAGCATCGAAAATTAGCACGTGAAGCGGCAGAGAAGAGCATGGTGTTGTTGAAAAATCAGAACGTTCTCCCGCTAGAACAAAACAGCACGATTGCGCTTGTAGGTCCTTATGCGGATAACCCCGATTTGCTTGGAGAATGGTCCATTTTTGGCAATGTGGAGGAGACCAAGACGTTAAAAGATCGCTTGTCAGACGCACGTTATGCGCAAGGATCGGCGCTTTATCACCGGGAAGAAACGCTGCTTCTAGAAGCTCTTGACGTCATGACAGAGGCAGATGTGATCGTGCTTGCTTTAGGAGAAGGGCGAGATCGAAGTGGCGAGGCGAGAAGTCGGGCATCGATTACGCTTGCGCCTTGTCAAATTGAGCTTGTTCAAAAGGCACATGAGACAGGGAAGCCGGTAGTTGTGACACTATTTAACGCACGACCATTAGATCTGAGTGACGTAGAACCTTATGCTGATGCGATATTAGAATGTTGGCACCCTGGTTCTGAAGGAGCACAGGCTGTCGTGAATGTGTTGTGCGGAAAGAGTAACCCAAGCGGAAAATTAACGATGTCGTTTCCACGTGCCACTGGGCAGATTCCGGTTTATTATAATGCCTATAAAACCGGTCGCCCATTACCTGAAGGCAGTGAAGAGCGTTTTTATTCGCGCTACATTGATATTCCAAACGAACCGCTTTACCCGTTTGGTTTTGGACTGAGCTATGCAGCGTTTACCTATAGCAATCGCCGAATCAGTCAGTCGGATTTGGATCCATCGTCTACGTTAATCGTTTCAGTCGATGTAACCAATACAAGTCTTATGGCAGGCGAAGAAGTGGTTCAGCTCTATATCCAAGATGTGGTCGGTGAAGTCGTGCGGCCGATAAAAGAATTAAAAGGATTTAAGAAAATCTCGCTTTTACCGAATGAAACGAAAACCGTTTCATTTAAGATCGATTCGGAGATGCTTCGTTACCACCATAGTGATTTGTCTTATGCGAGTGACCCTGGGCTGTTTCATGTGTGGATGGATGGAAGTAGTGTCTGTGAGGACGAGGAAAAATTGACGTTTACGCTTCACACGTCTTAAAAGAGAGGGGTATGAGCAGTGAAAAACCGTATTTTCGGATTGGCCGGGTATGCTTTGATGTTGGCTGGGTGTTCCACAGCAGAGGATGAGAGGGTAACCCTAGACGTTTGGGCGATTGGTTGGGAAGCAGAACAGCTTGTCAACGAAGGCTATATTCAAAGATTTGAAGACGCAAACCCAGGTGTCACCGTGAATTTGCAAGCCATTCCGTGGGGAAACATCTATGATAATTTGCTAACCGCAGTCGCATCTGGCAATGGTCCAGATGTTGTGCAAATGGGGACATCCTACATGGCTGATTTCGCGAGCACAGGGGCGTTTTTGCCTTTGGATGCTTATGTGGAGGACTACCCAAACTTAGATCCTGATCATTTTTTTGAAGGTGCAGTCGATTCATCGATATACAACGGAGAGCTCGTCGCCGTTCCTTGGTACGTCGAAACACGCGTTCTTTTCTACCGAACCGATTTACTCGCAGAGGTTGGATATCCTGAAGGACCAGATTCTTGGGAGGCGTTATACGATGCGGCAACAGCTTTATACGATCGAGGTGATGGATTGTACGCCATGACCTTGCCCGAAAATGACGACACTCTTCCGTATATTTTTGCTTGGCAAAACGGGGTTGAGTTTGAAACAGCTGATAAAGGCGTCGACTTCTCGGATCCTGCTTTCGTTGAATCCGTCGATTTTTATACGCGATTTTTTAAAGAAGACCTTGCGCCACTTGGCCTCGGTTTAGACCCGATGCAATCGTTTGTAGACGGCATTCAACCGATGACGTTTGAACCGCCATTTCGCTACCAACAGCTCATTGACAACTACCCGGACTTTGATGATTGGGATACACGAATGATGCCAGGGAAGCAAAATAACCTGTCTGTCATTGGTGGGTCGAATATGGCCATCTTTGAATGGACCGACCATCCAGAAGAAGCGGTTAAATTTCTTTCGTTTCTAACCGATCGCCAAACGCAGATTGATTATTTTACCGATGTTCGTGTGCTGCCTCCGCGCATTGATGCGTGGGACGATCCTGCACTACAAGAAGATGAGCGGTTTTACACATACTATGAACAGCTTCAAAACGCCAGGGCGCAGCCGCAAGTCTTAAACTGGAACCGAATCAATGATGAATGGAAGCGTTCAGAGCAACGAATAACGAGAGCGGGAGCCGACGTGGAAGAAGAGATTGAAGATTTTCGATCGCGCATCGAACCAATGATTATAACCGATGATGGCGAGGAGGCCAATTAAATGGAAATTGTGCGAAAGAAAGCAATCAAACCATCCCATGAGGGAAAACGTCCTATTTCTTCTGTTCCCTATGTGTTTATTGCGCCGGCTGTACTTTTACTGATCGTTTTTGCAGTGCTTCCCATCATCATCGCGCTCGGCATTAGTTTTACAGACATGGATTTGCGTGGGATTTCGAACTGGGCCAACATTTCCTTTGTCGGAATTGAAAATTATCGTGTCTTAATGGCCGATCCGATTTTTTGGACCGCTATGTATAATACGTTTTTCTATGTGATCATTGGCGTGCCGCTTGTCATTTTTAGCTCGTTAGGGGCCGCTTTATTGTTGAATTATAGTGCAACGAAATTGTTTCGCTTTTTTCGGGTCATCTATTATATGCCGGCAATCACCAATATTGTCGCGATTGCTGTGATCTGGGGATTTCTCTATAACGTCTCCTACGGGTTGTTCAACCAAATGCTCAGCGTCTTTAACGCAGGACCGATTCCGTGGTTAGAAGATCCCACAATCGCCAAGCTCTCGCTGATCCTGTTAGCTGTTTGGAAAGGCATTGGGATTAATATGTTGATATACTTAGCCGCGCTTCAGTCAATTCCAAAAGATTATTACGAGGCGGCAACGATTGATGGGGCGAGTCGCGTTCAGCAATTTTTCAAAATTACGTTTCCACTGTTAGGGTTTGCGACATTCTTCATTACCGTGACGACGCTCATTGGCTGGCTGCAATTTTTCGAAGAACCGTTCGTCATGACAGAAGGGGGACCATTAGATGGCACAATCTCGATTGCACTTTATATCTATCAAGCAGGTTTTAGCTACAGCAATTTTGGCTATGCTGCCGCTGCGTCCTTTGTACTCTTTATTATTATTATCATCGCGACATTAATACAGTTTAAACTACGCCGCAAACAAGGCGAGATGTAAGGAGGAGGCCATGGCAACGAAACAACGCTCAAAAGTCGAAAAAGGTTTTGTATCCGTTCTTCTCATATTAATCGGGTTTATTCTATCCATTCCGTTTATTTGGATGCTTCTCTCGGCGTTTAAACCGAATCCAGAGCTTATCCAAATACCGGTTCGCATTTTCCCAGAAACATGGACATTTGAAAACTTTACTCGTCTCTTTACAGAGATGAATTTTGGTACCTATCTACGGAATACATTGATTTTAGTTGGATGTGCTCTGGTCGGACTGATCTTCAATGCAATGGCAGGTTATAGCTTTGCGAAGTTTGATTTTAAAGGCAACCGACCTTTGTTTTTCCTAGTGCTTGCGACCATGATGATTCCCGGACAAGTGACGATGATTCCAGTTTACCTCATCCTTAATCAAATAGGGTTAACGAATACCATGCCCGGCATCGTTTTACCTGGTCTAGTGGCCGCATTTAGCATCTTTTTATTCAAACAGTTTATGACCACCATTCCGGATGCCTTATTAGAGGCGGCTAGACTTGATGGAGCGGGGGAGTTTTTTATCTTTTTTAAGTTGGTGCTTCCGATGGCCAAATCGATTCTCGCCGTGCAAGGAATTTTGGCCTTTATTGGCGCATGGAACAGCTTTCTTTGGCCTCTCATTGTGGCCAACTCACAAGAACTTTACACCCTCTCAGTCGGACTTGCGCTCTTGCAAGGACAGGCAGGGGAAAACTACGCCTTGCAAATGGCGGGTTCCGCAGTGATGGTCGTGCCGATTTTAATCATCTTTGCGATTTTTCAAAAGTATATTGTCGACGGGTTTACCATGTCAGGCATTAAATAGCGAGAGTGTTTTAAACGAATATAAGACTGAAACAGTTCAATGTGTTGGTCAAGGATTATGTGAAACGAAGTGTGACGTCATTTGATGAAGAGAATGATCGCGAATATGGGAAGCGGCAAGTGACTGTTTTTCATATGGATCGTTCTCTTTTTCTTTGTCTAGTAGAGTATGGACTCGATTCGGTCAGACTGAGCATGAGCGTGTTTTGTTTTTTGCTTTTTGGGAATATCATCCATAAGTCGCGATGATGGAGGATGTTTTATGGCTTCTTTTAAAGAAAGAGCTCGACATTCAAGGTTCCAAGGCATAATGGGTACTATTTTTGTACTCCCTATTATTGCTGTTCTCGGTTTACTAGACGTTATTCCAGTATCTAATACGCTGTCATGGCTAGCTCTAGGTGCATTTGTTGTCGGATTAATAGTACTTATTGTTTCTTTCAAAGGAAAAAATCCCGCAGATGAATCATGACACAAAGCCATTCACGTCGAATGGTTTTTTAAATGTTTAGTTTATAGATACTGCAACGTTTATTAAAAACAATGGAATAATCACCTTTTCATTAGAAGAGAAAGAATTGCTGAGATTTACAGAACGATGACGAAGTTAAGAACTTCGATGATGGATTGAGAGAAAGGAAGCACGAGGTAACTGACAGTGATGAAAAAACAAATGTTTTTTATTGAAAAACCAGATATGTACCAGCAAGTAATGATGGAAAAGAAGTAAGCCGTATTTATGTTTTTTATAAGTTGGAGGTGGAACAATTTTGGAAGATTGGATGGGTAGAGCTATATAATAAAATGCAATTGGCGCGAGTGTAGGTAGTCATTTTTAGATTGCCTATTTTATTGCAGACAGAATAGAGATCCTTTATTATTAAAAAAGAAATGCACCAGAGTAAGGATAAGTAGCAGACGTAATAAAAGTTCGATCTATAAAAGGGGATTCACATGCAAATAGCATATAGCAGTCACGTAGCGACGTTAAACCACTTACCATTTCATATTAATAAGATTAATAGTGCCTTTTGCTTCGAGGAAGATATTATTCAAACAATCTGTAAAGGAAACGAAGCTCTGTTCAAAAAACATTTCTATTACAAGGCATATTTAGCTGTATTTGAGTTTGATGGCAAATATCCGCTCATCAATGTACTGAACACAGCTTATGCAGTTTCTGAAACACTTTCAGACACGAATGATAAAAATGAAGAAGAACGTGAGCTCGAGCAATCCTTACGCTTCTTTAAGGCAGAGCTAACAGCTATTACTAGTGAAAAACCGATGCAAACATTTTTGAGCAAGCTTGTTTCGACAGCTATGCATCAGCCTTCAAGTGAGTAATAAAGCCCTTCCAACTTAATTTGGGAGGGCTTTCGGTGCAATAGCTTATCTTTTGGCAATAAGGGATAATATAAGTGTAAATATAACTTTTTTAATTATTAGAATTTTTTTGATATAATAGAGAAGGTAAGAGAACTTAATATCTGGAGGGGTTGGATGAAGATCAAGTTAACTTTTGAAAATGGCATTAAAGAAATGGCAAGTCCAAAAGGAAAAAACACTCATGTGATAGGTTTTTTATATAATATGATTCATAATATTGAAGACAATAAAAGTATTGAAGTTACTAACAGTGAGGATGTTTTCTCTAAAACGACATGGCAGAATTTGAAGGCAATTGAAATTAAAATCGAAGAAAATGACAAAATGGAACCTTAGTTGGAATGCATGTTTTTTACAGGAGGCTAAAATTATCCTGAAATAAAATCAACAAGGTTAGAAACATTCAACAAACCAACAAACCCTAATAGAATAGTGACGATAACCATGATTAACTCTTTTTTCTCCTTAGTCATCTAAGCAGCTCCTTATAAGTGTCTATTCGATACAATAAATAGTGGCATTATTGTTTGAAAAATCAAATAGGTATTAAGGGCCTTCTATAAACTTGGAGGGAATTTAATGAAAATGCTAAGTGATGCAGAAAAACAACACATGCTTGAGATGATCAGTTTCAACAGGAAATTCGACAGGATTAGCAGGGGAGTTAGCAAAAAAGACGGGTTTCAGCCAACAGCATATTCGGAAGCTTGAAAGAAGGTTTGAACCGACCTATATAGATGATTGTGTATTAATTGGAAGAAAAAGAAGAGGTCTTTCTTTCAAAAGATTTCTGCTGCTCATAAAGCATATAAAAAGATACTAATTTATATCCGAATATATAATTTTGTTCTAAATTACTCGTCCGAAAAGTTTAATCATAAACCACTGGACGTTAAATACTTAGGTGGTTATCTTTTTACTTTACTTTTTACAATTTTATTTGCATTCGTTCGAAACGGTCAACCAATTATCGAAGAGTACACTCTAGAGCCTATTATTAATGGGGGCATAATAGTAGCTGTAATACAAACCATTTATGGAGTTATATTATTGTCACTTAGGCTTTCTAACAAACTAGAAATGTATGAAAAACTCATAAAGCCATTGAGATAATTCAATAAGATTGTGCTATAGCACAAAGAATCAATTTCAAATTGTAAACCATTACTTTCCATTAAGTTTGGAGTGAACTATATGATCGGTTTCTTGGAGGGCATATCAGCATTCAGTCATTTAGTGCTATTGTTTTGTTCATTTATTTTTTATAGGAGGCTTAAGAGAGCTAGACAGAAAAGGAAACTCACACGGTTCGAGAGTCTAATAATGGTTTTAATACTGTTTGGTGTGTTTTCTTGGTTTATTTCATTTGTTTTCTTGCTGTAAAGAAACAAAAAAAGTTTGTTTTTTGAAAATTAAGCAGAAATATATTTTGACACGAAGTTTATTATAATGAAACATACAAAAAGAGTGTTGTTTCTGGAGGCGATGAAATATGTACACCCCAGTAATAACTGATCGAAGTAAGCGTTTCGGAAACAACAGATGGTATTCATCTAGTCCTAAATTAAAAAGGAAGGTTTATTTGTTTAGTGCTTTGGAATATGAACACTCTATGAATATAAGAGTAATCCATAATGGATTTCAATGACTGCTTTTTACAAGGATGAAATCAACGGAAGAGTTATGGCTTGGGAGGAGGCAAATGAGAAAAGACTTAAAAATAGAAGGGATTCGTCATTTACAAAAATGCAATCTTGATTACATAAAGATTCTCGTTGAAAAAATTGAATCTGCATTAAAACTTTTGTAAATCTATTGGCTTTAAAACTAAGAAAAAAGAAAAAAGCTATTGGGTAAATATATAAGGGAGGAATCTCAGGCGAGTGAAATCTTTAACCGATTTTGAAAAAATAATAAAAAAAGATAAAATTGATAGTGTCCTTGTACAGAAGAATAATACCATGATTTTTGAGTATTATCGAAACCAAAAGATGAAAGAAAAAAAACATAAAATATATTCTGTTACAAAAAGCATCCTATCCGCACTGATTGGAATTGCGATTGACAAAAAGTTTATCGAAAATATTAATACCCCAATAATTCATTACTTTCCGGAATTTAATAAAGGTAAAGAAAATGAGAGAATTACAATTAAGCATCTTCTAACAATGACTACAGGACTACACTGGCCTGGTAATAATGGTATGATACCGAGTAAAAATTGGGTCAAATTTGTACTGCAGCAGGACATTAAATATCCTCCTGGAAATGAAATGGTTTACAGTTGTGGTTCTTCACAGTTGCTAAGTGCGATTTTACAAAAGGCTACAGGATTAAATACTGAAGACTTTGCTAAAAAGTATTTATTTACACCTCTAGGAATAACAGATTACAAGTGGAACCGAGATGCTCAAGGGATAGCTATCGGTGGATTCGGATTAACAATGAAAACGGCTGATATGTTAAAAATCGGTACGCTATATTTAAACAATGGAGTATGGAAATTGAAACAAATCGTGCCATATCGTTGGATTGAGGAATCTACAAGTTCAAAGATCAAGACTGATGATCATTATTCATACGCATATCATTGGTGGAACATAACATCCGACAATCAAGTAGGTAGAATTTTTTTGGCGATTGGACATGAAGGCCAGTATATTATTGTCGCACCTGAGTATCAATTGGTAACGGTTTTTACAAGTAGTTTTAAAGATGGTGCAACAAGACCTTTGCAATATTTTAAGGACTATCTATTAGACCCTTAGAAGGGTAAACGAGAAATCAATCAAAGTTTATAAAAACTTTCGTGTATCATTTGTATATAGTTTTTTGTTCTTGAACACAAACACAGTAGCGGGAAAAGAATTTAATTTATAAGTTTACATAATATACATTACAGGAACATAAATAAAAACAAGAAGATCCGTCTCAATATCTAAGAATACTTAAAGTTTTGAGACGGAATTTAATTTCACAAAAATTCACTAGATACTCCTAAACATAAATATCAGTTTTACCGTTTGTTTCAATCGTTGTGTTGTCACTTAAACTTGCATTCATATTCATCGAGATCGGTGTCACTGTTAATAAAGTAATCGTAAATAGTGCAATCAAATACTTCTTCATTGTTGACCATCTCCAATCGAATTTTAACATTGGTTATGTCTTAAATGCTATGATTGGCCAATATCAGTTTTCCCTCTTGTTTGAATGGGATCTTCAGCATCCGCAAAATTTGTTGATAAAGTTGATAGAGATAACGCTAAGACTGTCATAATTAGAAAAACTCTTTTTTTCATACTTGATCATCTCCTAATAAAGTTTGATTGATTTTTCCTTGGTATGCAGATTTGAAGTATTTAATTATATTCTTATTATCACCTTTTTCTTCGTAGATTTCAATCAATTCTTCTGATAATTCACATACTTCAAAGTGTAAACCAGCTTTGTTTAATTGCTGTATAGCATTATCAACCATTTTTTGGTCATTGCATACGTATGTACCCTCAATGAATTGACATCTTACTTTAAATTCTAATTCATTATAGTAATTTGCAGAAGCTTTTGCTCCTTTTAATATTTTTTGAGCTTCTTCATGTTTATTTAACTTAAATAGTGTATGCGCAAGTTCTGTCCTTGACCTCATACCAAAGATAGAATCGTTATATTCTTCAAGATCTAACGATTTCTCAAAAAAACTAACTGCAGAATCGTATTTCTTCTGACTGAACATACTTAAGCCTAGTGTACGTAGAATAATTCCGGAATATAGAGGGAATGTACACTCTTGTAGAGCTTCATTTAAAATATCTTCAGCCTTATCATATTCCTTTAATTCAGAATAAATTGCTCCTAATACTTGTTTACTATTCAAATACTTCTTAGGAAAATTAAGTCTTCTAAAGCCGGTTTCTGCTTGTTCAAGATAACTTGTCGCCAGTAAATATTGATTTATACGATAATAAGCGATTCCCATGTACATATAAAATTCATACTCTTCTGTTTTATCATCCACGAATTCTAGCATTCGTTCGGCTTTTCGAAAAAGCTTAACAGCAGAACGATACCTCTGATTGTTATATTCATTTTGTCCACTCACAAAGTAGTATAAATACTTCAGATACTGATCCATGTCTTTTTCAACATGATTTAATTCCTCTTCCAACGATATACTGCGATTATCTCCATCCATCATATTATCGTGCCTATATGCAACTAAAGAATAGTACGCCAATATCTTGTCATCTTCCTCCATTCTTTTTAGCATTTGTTCGACTTCGTGTTTAAGTAAAGTCGCCTCTTCATAGGAACTGGAAAGAATACAGCTATACCATTCTACAATTTTTGCCCCCACTTTTGCCGAGGGAATTTTTTTTGTACACACAATCACCTACTTTTTTGATTTTTCTAATATAGGATAATATTACCATAAGATTAACAAGTTGTGTCGAATTATCTATATTTCCCAACCTGAACATAAATGTTGGGAAATACTGATGCAAAGGCAAAAAAAGAACAATTAAGCAAATAGTTTAAACTTAATTGTTTTGTATCATGTTGTAATTCTATACCTTTTGTACGAATCAAGGTTAATGTCTTCCCTTCTAACTTTCCATCTATCTCTATATCTACGAAGTCCGACAGCTGAAGTCAATCAAATGTAATTGCACACGTGTATTGATAAAGAAACCAGATTCATACTGAACCTGGCCTTCATATGTCATGTATTTAACTTACTTACGATGTTTCTTTATGAGTGATTTGAATCAGCAGGTTCTTTTCTCGTCTTAATACCGATAAAGAAGAACAAAGCAAGCAGCGCAAGGATTATGAGCGCAAAGATGATAGTTGAATTAATTTGCTGGCTCAGTAAGCCAAGTGCGATCCCAATCACCCCGAAGTCCGAATCCCCAAATGTGGTACTTTGGAAGCCAAGGTCGCCTAGTACTGGTAAGAGAAGAGCTGGTAGGAAACTAATGAATACGCCATTCACCATTGCACCAATAATGGCCCCTCTTCTGCCTCCTGTCGCATTTCCAAATACGCCTGCTGCTGCACCGGTAAAGAAATGTGGAACAAGACCAGGTACAATTACCGCTAACCCAAATAGTGGAAGGAACATCATGCTTATTAATCCAGCAGCAAAGCTGAATAGAAAGCCAATGATGACCGCATTGTTGGCAAACGGGAAAACCGCTGGTGCATCAAGAGCTGGCTTCGCATTTGGAACAATTCTATCTGCGATGCCTTTAAAGGCTGGAACGATTTCACCAAGCAACATTCTTACACCGGTTAAAATAATGTAGACACCGGCTGCGAAGGTTAGACCTTGCATAAGTGAGAAAACTAAGAAATTCTGGCCATCACTTAATTGGGTTTCAATAAAGCTACTTCCTGTAAAGAAGGCGACCACTAAGAATAAGATAACCATAGTTAAGGAAACAGCAACAGTGGTATCTCGTAAAAAGCCAAGTGATTTTGGTACTGTAATTTCTTCTGTAGATTTCTCTTTATTTCCAACCCATTTTCCAATAGTTGCAGAAGCATAGTACCCGAATGAACCAAAATGACCAACTGCAATGTCGTCAGATCCTGTGATTTCACGAGTAAACGGCTGAAGCATCGCTGGAAGTAAGACCATTAATGACCCTAGGATAATGGCCCCAAGTGCTACTAATGGAACGCCAGACATTCCAGCTGTTGTTAAAATAACCGCTATGAGGCACGCCATAAACATAATATGGTGCCCTGTTAAAAAGATATATTTAAATGGCGTAATACGAGCAAATAGAATGTTTGCCACCATCCCAAAAAGCATAATCATGGCTGTTTCGGTTCCAAACGCATCTTGGGCGATGGCAACAATGACTTCATTATTAGGAATGACACCGTTTACATTGAAAGCGTGGTTGAACATGGCGCTAAATTGGTCAAGTGATTGAGTAATGACCATAGCACCGGCTCCTAAAATAACAAAGCCGAGTACGGTTTTTAACGTCCCAGACACCACATCAGCCACTGCTTTGCGTTGGGCGAGCAAGCCGATGAGTGCAAAAAGACCAACCAGTAATTCTGGTGTACCTAAGAGATCGTTCATGATGAAATCAATCATTGTGATGGACCCCCTTTCTGTTATACGTGTTGGTCAAGAGCTGCACGCAATTCATTCTTGTCTAAAAGATTTTTCAGGCCTACTACATGACGAGACCCATCTTGTAAATTCGAAACAATGTCTTCAGATCCAATATACAAATCTGCTTGCTCAGTTTTCGCTGTCGTCAAATCTGTATGTGAAACATCAGCTTCCTTTTGCAAGTCTTTCAAGATTTGCTTGGCGTTCATCTCCACAATCATAGAACTTCCTAAACCATTTCCACATACTACTAATACTTTTTTCATTTTAATTTCCTCCTTCATTCTTCTGGTGAAGAACGATTTCAATGTCTTCGGCTGTTGAGCTTTCTAAAATACGGTTTACATTTTTTTTATCAGAGAGAAGCTCTGATAATTGCGATAGTGCTTTTAAATGAGTCTCATTATCGATCGCAGCTAATACGATAATTAATCGTGCGTCATGTTTGGCTTCATTTGAAAACGGGACCGCCTCATTGACCTTCAACATACTAATGCCTAACTTTTTCACGCCCTCTTCAGGCCTAGCGTGAGGCATGGCAATGAGTGGCGCAATGACAATGTATGGACCGTTTGTCATGACGTTTCTAATCATCGCATCGATATAAGAGTCATCGATGTGTTCTTTTTTCAAAAGCGGTTGAGCGGCTGCAGAAATAGCATCTTGCCAAGACGAAACCTTTTGCTGAACCGCAATCATACTTTTATCTAATAGTTCATGTAACAATGGTTTGTACACCTCAAATCTAATACTCGTTGGGCGAAAGTACGGTTCTAATTTACGAGTTAATTCTTCCTTTTGTTGAATGTCGGTATATTGTTCAATAATTTGCATGACACTCTCAAAATCAGAACGCTTCAACCGCGCCGGATCCATAAATTGTTGCAACTCTCGAAAGATGGTCGCCTTTTCTGATTCTCCTAAAATGGCTGGTACATAGATAACCGGAATAGTCGATTGACTGATGTAGGTCGTCGAAAAAGCAATATCTACGTTAGGTTCATACGATTTAAACGACCGCACCGGGATGTAATTCAAAAACTCAACTTCCGGCAATAACCCCTCGAGCTGTGAAAAAAGCATTGACGAAGCCGCAATCCCGTTCTCGCAAATGACGACCGCTTTATAGGCTTTGTGGCGCTTCTCTCTTTTCTTATTAATCCACCCACCAAAGTGCATGGCGATAAGAGCAATTTCTTCTCTTGGGATCTCGACGTTTACGTATTGTTGCAGTGGCTGTAACGCTTGTTCCGTTAATGTATACACTTCTTTTAACTGTTGTTCAATAAAGGGTAAATACCGGTTACTTAATGTTTGGTCATATTTTAATCGATAATAGGCTGGTTTAATGTGAGCAACTAAATTCTTGTATAAACGGTCTTTGTCTTGAAAATTCACGCCACTGTTGTACTCAAACTGGGCAATGATGTCTTTGGTGATTTGCGAAATGTCCGTTTGTTCAGTTTGATTAAGACGCGTGGATGCATCTGTTACACGAGAACTTAGTATGCGAATAACAAGCAAAAAGCACTCGGAATGTGATAACAACCGAAACCCTTTACGCTGTAGGCGAGCACTTAATTCTGTCACAGCTTTAAAAGCAGGGCTTTGAATCAAAACATCTTGTTCAGCTTGTTCAATCCATAGTTCATGTAGCGGACGTTGATAAATGAACAAGAGTGTAAGCCCCAAGGCGAGGCGTACTTGCTGGTTAAATGTAATCGCTAAAGCCATTTCAAGCTTTTTAATCTCCTTCTGTAAAACCACTTCTACATGCTCTGTGGTCGAATGGACTTGATGAAAGAGCATCTTTCTCACTTCATCAAAAGCATCATCTGTCACTGTTTGAAGGATTTGTTGAATCTTTTGCCACAGCGCATACTCACTACCAGTTAACTGATATCCTTTTTGTTTGTCGTACGTAAGCAAGATGCCATCCTTTTGGAGTTGCTCAGAAAGTGACGCAAGGTCTTTAAAAATTGTCCCTCGACTCACTTGAACGATGTCCATCAATTGTTTTGAAGAAACAAACGACTGTTGAAGGAACAAATGCGCTAAAAGAACATAATGTCGTTCTTCCTGACTCAAGCGATAGGCCCATTGGTCTTTTAACGAAATTAATGTGGATAATCGTTCTTTTGTTGCATGCTCTAAAAATAATCCTTCTCCATATTTCCGTTGAATGGCTGGAACGTGATTTTCAATGAGCCAATGGTCCACTTCATTTAAATCATGGTATAGCGTACGTTTTGACACACCGAGATTCTCCGCTAACTCGACCGGGTGAATCGGTGACGTTAATGAGTGAAGATAAGATAGAATGGCGATTCTTCTTTGATCTAAAACCACAAAGGTCGCTCCTTACAAAATTCAATTTTGCACATTATCTCAAAGCCATATCTGGAGTATATACGCAATTGTTAAAGGTGTTAATAGCTTTGATTATGCAATAAACGTACAATTCAATTTTGAAAAAGTATACGCTGATGAAGAAAAATTATGCAACAATCGAGAGTAGAATCATTGAAACTAAAAAAAGAATAACGTTAAAACGTTACTCTTTTCTGGGTTTTGATCGATATCGGGCTTACCCTCTTTTACGTTCAACACGTGCGCACCCGCTCTTACTATCTTACACACCTAATAAATTTGGTAATGTATTTGAAATCGCTGGAAAGTACATAACAAGAAGTAAGACAAGAATACTTGCAATCAAATAAGGTCCTATTCCTCGAACGATACTTTCTGACGAGACCCCTGAGATGCCACTAGCGACAAAGAGATTCAATCCGACCGGTGGAGTAAATAGACCGATGGCTAAACCAACTGTCATCATCACTCCAATGGTCGTGGGATCTACTCCTACCTCTAATAAAACTGGCATGAGTAAAGGAATAAAGATATAAAAAGCTGATATGGTGTCAATAAAAGCACCTACGATGAGCAAGATAACGGCCACAAGTAGCAACAGAATGAGAGGGTTCGTAGTGAGCTGTAAGATCGTTGAAGTCAGGCTGGCTGCAATTTTTTGTGTTGTGATAATGTAAGAAAAGAGAGAGGCAACCCCAATAATGAGCATGATGACTGCTGACTGAACTGACGCATCTACCAATATCTTTGGAATATGCTGGAACTTTAATTCTCTATAGAAGAAAAAACCAACCACAAGGGAATAAAATACTGCTACAACAGCCGCTTCGGTGGGAGTGAAAATTCCTGAATAGATCCCTCCTAATATAATGACGGGAATCAATAGACCTAATGAAGCTTTAAGAAATGCTTTTAACACCTCGACACCGCGGGCTTTCTCAACGGTAATGGCAATTTCTTCATTTTCACGCTGTAATTGTTGGTTTTTTTTATTAACGATCATGCTTGCAATTAAAAGGCTTAGGGCAAGGAGAATCCCGGGAACAATCCCTGCAATAAACAAACGTCCAATTGATATACTGATAAAGTCACTGGCAATCACGCCAAATACAATAAAGGCAATACTTGGTGGTAAAATGATACCTAGTGAACCTGAGCTTGCTACTAATGCAGAGGCAGAATGGGCTTTAAAACCATTCTTCACGAGGGCAGGAATTAGGATGGCACCCATAGCGGCAACTGTAGCCGGTCCTGATCCGGATATGGCAGAAAAGAAAAAGGCAGCAACGATTGTGACAATCACGATGCCATTTTTCCGGTGACCGAAAGCCAAGTAAGCAAAATCAATGAGACGATTGGAAATCCCTGAATACCCCATAATGACCCCAGCTAAAACAAAAAAAGGAATGGCCAACAAGGTAAATGAGGAGATTGATGAATACATGATACTGGGAAGCAGTCCTAGCGAAGACCAGCCTGAATCTAGTAGCAGTACAATGATAGCTGCGATTCCCAATGAAAAGGCTACGGGCAGATTGATAAAAATCAAGAGGAAAAAGACCGCGAACATGATGGCCGTTAACATTTATACTTTCGCCTCCTTCGATTCATTATCCGAATTCGAATCAATGCTGCGCGCACCTTTTGTACGCTTTTTTAAACGATGAATCATCATTTCAAAGGTACGAATGATACAGAATAGCGATCCTATCGGGATGGCTAGCGTAAATAACGATTGAGGAATGGATAAAGCAGGTGTCACCCTTCCCCGTTCCCATTGACTAAGAGCGAGTTCTAACCCAAAGACAAATGTTAAGCTCAAAAAAGTTAGCATCAAAAGGCTCGTGACTAAAATGAGGCCGCGCTGGACTTCAGGTTTAAATTTATCGAAGAAATATTGAAATCCAAAATGAGCTTGGCGTTTAATGGCAATGGATGCGCCAACAAAGGTACTTAACACGAACAGGTTAATCGTTATTTCTTCAGCGAATGCAAAGGATGTATCAAATAAATAACGGGAAAGTACGTTTGCAAATGTTATGAGGGCCATTCCAGCTAAAGAGAACATAACGATGGCATGCTCTAAATACGTTAAGATCCTCATTGTGCGTCCTCCTCGCTCCCATTGGCTTCTTGTAAAAAGGTTTCTAAGTTTTTCGCACCCCATACGTCACGAAAATCGTCATATACTTGCTGAGAACTTTCTCGAAATTGTCCAATTTCGTCATCGGTTGGATAATAAATGTCCGTGCCCTTCTCTTCTAGTTCTGTCAATTGTGCTTGTTCTTTTTCTCTAGTCCGGTTAATTTGATAGGCATTTGCCTCCGCAGCAACTTTTTTTATGAGTGCTTGGTCCTCAGGTGGTAAAGAATCAAATAGCTCTTTATTCATGCCGAACACGAGCGCATCATACACATAGTTCCACATCGTCATGTATTGTTGTACTTCTATTAAGCCTGCCGAATAAGTAACATCCACGGGGTTCTCTTGCCCGTCAATGGTTCCTTGTTGCAGTGCGGTATAGACTTCGGAAAAAGCCATTGTGATCGGATCCGCTTCTTGAGTACGATACAAGTTCGTGAAAACACCCATACTAGGAACTCGAATTTTAAGATGATCCAGGTCCTCAGGACTTGTGATCGCACGTGTATCATTGGTAATTTGACGAAACCCACTTTCACCAAACCCAAGAGGTTCAACGCCCCTCTCTCGTAACATTTCATTAATAATCTTTCCGCTTTGTCCTTGTAACACGCGCTCTGCGTCATCAAAGTCATTAATTAAAAAAGGAGCACTTAAGACGCCGAATCGTGGGTCAATGCCCGCATAAATAATGCTTGAGTTGTAGGAAAAATCTTTCAAGCCATCCATAAGTTGTTCAACGCCTGCCTCAGGATTCCCAGCAGACAGTTGTTCATTGGTATACACATCAACAAGGAAGCGACCGTTACTTTGTTCTTTCAAGTCTTCGGCAAACTTTATGGCCCCTTCATACCAGGTTGAGCCTGGCCCTACGGTTACGCTCATCTTCCACTCATAAACCTCTTCCTGTGTTGTGGCATGACTGCTGCAGCCAGCCACTCCTATGATCGAAAGCAAAAGCAGGCATAGTTGTACATATGGTTTAGCCATGTCGCCCTCCTTTTAATTAAAGCGCTTACATTTTTTGGTTGGTTTCATGACGTCCTTCACAGACGTCATGATATAAAAATGTTTTTATTGGGGTTAAACAGATTCGTTGGGTCAAGTGCGCGCTTGATCGCTTTCATTACGTGAAGCGCATCGCCATGTTCTTTTTCTAAATACTTTACTTTGCCTATTCCAATGCCATGTTCGCCAGTACATGTGCCTCCTTTTGCTAGTGCAAAACGGACGATGGTTTCGTTGTAGGATGCTACGTTCTCAAGTTCTTCTTTATCTAGGGGGTCTACTAATAACAAGGCATGAAAATTTCCGTCTCCGACATGACCGACAATACCAGCCTCTATACGTTGTTCCAATGCCGTGTCTCGTGCATGGGAAACAGCTTCAGCGAGAGCAGAAATAGGGACGCATACATCGGTTACCATCAGTTTTTTCTTAGGTTCACTATGTGTAAAGGCATAGGCCAAATTATGGCGCGCATGCCAGAGTTCTTGGCGTTCTGCATTGCTTTGAGCTACGTGAAACTGACTCGCGTGATAATCTTGCATGATGCTCTCGCAAAAAGATAGATCATGATGAATGGAGGAAGCATTCCCATGAAATTCTAGAAACAATGTTGGTTTTAATGGGTATCCAGTGTCATTGTGCTGATTAATTTTTTCCATGGAGTACGCATCAATCAATTCAATACGAGCTATGGGAATCCCTGATTGTAAAACGGCTGAAACAGAAGATACCGCATCATGGATAGACGGAAATTGCACACGACCGGCTATTATTTTTTCAGGAATGCCATACACTTTAATCGTGATTTCGGTGTAACAGCCGAGTGTGCCCTCTGCTCCAACAAATAAGTTGTTTAAATCGTAGCCAGAAGAAGATTTGGCAGCGCGGTTTCCACTATGAATGATTGTTCCGTTCGCCAGCACAATTTCCAAATCACGAACCTGGTCCCTCATCACTCCATACTTAACAGAGTTCGTCCCACTTGCATTGGTGGCCACCATACCGCCTATAGTGGCATTGGCTCCAGGATCTACGGAAAAGAAAAGGCCGTATTTTTTCAGCTCTTTATTTAGTTGATCTCGGGTGACACCTGGTTGTACAGTCACTAACAGATCCTTTTCATCAATTGCTAACACGCCATTCATGAGACTAAAATCAATAACAATGCCTTTTTCGTAAGGAATGACATGCCCTTCTAAACTTGTACCCAAGCCATAGGGATATATTTTTTCATTATAAGCTGCGGCAAGGTGAACGATGGTGGCGACGTCTTCTGTTGATGATGGATAGACGACGATATCTGGCATAGCTGATTGGTGATAAGATTCATCGCTACTATGGAGTGAGCGCTGTGACTCACTAACGTATACTTGATCGTGGTTTAGTTTCGACCGCAATTCTTGCACAATGGGAGAAGGTTTTACAGTTGACATGGAACGTCCTCCTTTGTGGCAAGGTAAGCGCCTTCTACTTGTTGAATGATTTTGACGATGTCTCCTATTTGAATCTGTTGATCGGTACAACGGACGGACAAACGTGTATGGTCCCGTATATCAATGAGTGCAATAACATATGGAGAGAGTGATTGATAGGCATCAGGCGCTGCATGAATGGTTGTATGCGAATAGACTGTACCCTTCCCTTCTACAAACGTTTCCGTAAACTCCTCGCTTAAGCAACGTGAACAATAGATTTTTTCTTCAAGCCAGCAATGTTTGCAATGTTGGCATGTATAGAGCGGAATTTCCATGTTTTATGCACCTTCCTTTTTAAATAAATGAACGAGTGAATACGCTCCGGTACCGCCTAGATTTTGAGCCATCCCAACTCGAGCATGTTCCACCTGGTTCGGTGCGGTTCCCCTTAATTGCTCAACGATATGAACGATTTGTGCGATCCCGGTCGCGCCAATGGGATGCCCTTTTGATAATAGTCCTCCACTCGTATTGACAGGTATATCACCACCGTGGTTCGTTAATTTTTTTTCAACCGCCTCAAAGCCCGTACCTCTTTCGAAGAAACCTAATTCTTCAATGGCAATGATCTCTGTCATGGAAAAACAGTCATGTAACTCCAAAACATCAACATCGTTTGGTCCCATAGCTGCTTGTGAATAGGCTTGTTTTGCTGCTTCTTCAGTGGCTGGAATACGGGTTAAATCGTCAACTTCTTGCATGATTGGTGTACCAGATGCCTGCCCTGAAGCGATGACTTCTACTCCTTCTCTTGCTACATTCTGAACAACAACAGCTGCGGCCCCATCGGATATCGGAGAGCAATCAAACAAACCAAGAGGGTCAGTAATCATGCGTGCTGAAAGAATCTCTTCTAGTGACGTGGCTGCTTGAAACTGCGACAACGGGTTTTGCCTCGCATAGTTTCTGTTCTTAAAAGCAACCATGGCTAAATGAGACTTCGTGGCTCCATATTCATACATGTAGCGATTGGCGACTACACCAAAATAACCTGGAAACGTCAAGCCGGTTTTTGATTCCATGCTACTGTTATCCATCGCATGATTAACAGCCGATATGACGTGATTTGTTTGAATGTGGGTCATCTTTTCGCCACCAACCACAAGCACAGAGTTGTATGCACCGGCTTTTAACAATTGATAAGCTTGGCGAAAGGCAATTCCGCCTGATGCGCATGCTCCTTCAGTTTTCATGGATGGAATGTGTCCGAGCCCGAGTTCGGTTACGAGAATGCTGCCTAAAATCTCTTGTTGTGCTAAAGGTCCCCCCATAAAGTTTCCGACGATGATTGCGTCTACTTTGGGTCTACCTGCATCGATTAAAGCTTGTCGAGACGCTTTTAACAGTAACGTCTTGAGTGAATCGTTGCTTTTTCCAAAACGGGTCATGCCAACTCCTGTTACGGCTACTCTGCTCATCGTCTCACCTTTTCGCTATACAAATTTTTAAGTTCTCGTCTTAATATTTTTCCATAAGGACTCTTTGGAAGAGCCGTCACAATCTCAATATGGGCGGGTTTTTTATAGCTCGCAACATGTTCCTTACAGTGTGAAATTAATTGAGCAGCGTCAGTGGTAAATCCATGCTTTAAGACGACATGAGCGTAAGTGGTTTCACCCCATTTATCATCAGGAACACCAAACACACAGACTTCTTTTACCCCTTCATGTTCGTTCAAGGCTTCCTCAACTTCTCTAGGGTAAATGTTCATCCCTCCGCTTATAATGACATCATTTTTCCGATCAATCAGGTGAAGATAACCACGCTCATCTGTCCATCCTAAATCACCAGTAAAAAACCAGCCGTCCTTTATCGCGTCTCTCGTCGCTTCTTCATTCTCCCAGTATCCATCCATGACCAAAGGACCTTTACAGGTTACTTCCCCAACTTCTCCTTGAGGTACTTCAACACCTGCTTCATCTCGAATCACCATGTCTACCATTGGGCCAACTGCCCCACATGAGGACATATGTTGTGGCAATTTATTTTTTGGCATAATCGTTATGGCCATTGGGGCTTCAACCAATCCGTAAGTTTCCGCAAAAATCGGACCAAGTTGTTGAAGAGCCTCCTGCAATTTCTCAGAAGCAATAGGCGCTCCCGCCATATTAATGCTTTTCAAGAATTTTAATTTCTTAGGATTAAATCCTTCTTCTTGAACCATTAAATTGACGATTGTTGGAACCATGAAAATAGTGGTTACTCGTTGCTGTTCCAGTTGATGCGGTGTGCGTTCAGAATCAAATTTGTCAAAAATGACTTGTTTAAGGCCAAAAAAGAGTGCGCATTGAGCGAGAAAGTTGCTTCCGTGCGTTAACGGCGCGACGTGACCAATAATATCGTCATAACCGATCTCACAAGCCATCATAAGGGATTGTGCCGATGCAATAATCGCTCGGTGTGACAAGACAGCGCCCTTTGGTCTTCCTGTTGTGCCTGACGTGTACATAATTGCAAATGGATCACGCTCTGATAACGAAATATTCGGGTATTTTATGTCGTATTTAGATATAAAGTCTTTGTAATCTTCTTCAAGCGTTATCGTCACAATGCTAGACTCAACCACATCCGTTAACGCTTTTTCTCCTATTAGTACAGATGCCTTGGAGTGTTGCAAAATGAAATCTATTTCTTTTGGATGTAATTTGATATTAATAGGAACTTTCACGAAACCACCAATCGCGACAGCTAGGTCCATGACAATATGTTCCACACGGTTAGAAGCAAGTATAGCAATCCGATCCCCTTTTTGAAGTCCTTTTGCTGTAAGTGCAGATGTGAGACGACACGATTCTTCTTTTAATGCTTGATAAGTCATACGACGACGCTCATCAACAAGGGCAATTTTTTCTGCATGCTGCATAAAAGCCTTTTTAGCTAAACTAGAAAGCGTTATCATTTTATCCTCCTTTATAGTGGTGCGGCATCGAATCGAATGGTCTTATAGGTGAGACGCTCATCGTACGCTCGTACTGCGGTTACCTCTGGAGAAGAAATGACGGTAAATTCTACTGTAATACAAACTTTATTGTAGCCTCTTAAAAAATGGCCAGCTTGAATACGGCCATCCATTCGTTCTACGATGCCATGTAAATGCATATCCAGCTCACCTTGCTCATCTTTACAGATAAAGCCCGTTGCTTGAATAAGTTCCACTGGTTCTTCGATCGTTGTGGCGGGCGCATAGCCATCTGGTCTGTTGTGTTGATTCACTTTAAAGACGGTAAAACCCGTTTTGTCTAGCGAACCAATGCATGTTACCATTCCTGAATGGATTTGATTGCTTTTACAAATCCTTAGAATACCATCCATCAAGTCTTCTCCCACGAGTAAAGACCCGTATAAAACGTGGTTGTTGGTCGTCATTTGTACACTCATTTTCGTGTCCTCCTCCGTTCATACTTAGCCAATTGCAGAACCTCCACATACTTTTAGCACCTCACCGGTCACATAATCTGAATAGGAAGATGCGAAATAGACGACCGCTCCGGCAATGTCCTCAGGATCCCCCATCCGATTAATGACTTGGTTACTCAGTGGATAGTCAAGATCTTTTGTTATTTCTGTTTTTATTGGCCCTGGTGCAATGCTATTACACGTAATCCCTAATGCACCAACTTCTTTGGCCACCCACTTTGTTAAGGCAATTACCCCACCTTTGGACGCAGCGTAAGCGGGTCCAGAACGAGCTGATTTCTTTCCGTCATGAAACGATAACGGTCCACCCATAATTCCTGAAATGGAACTAACATTAATGATTTTTCCACTTCCTTGATCTTTCATATACGGGTAAATCGCCTCTTTGGTCATAAAAAAGGTTCCTCGTAAATTCGTATTGATATCCCGTTCCCACATCTCTTCTGTTATGTCTTCTAGGTCGAGTCGTGAACAAGTCCCTGCATTGTTGACAACGATATCAATGGAACCAAAGCGAGAATAAACATCCTTCATCAATTGTTGAATCACGCCACGATCTTGAATGTCGATACAGACACTCATTACGTCTCCTCCTGGATTAGCTTGAGTGGATTCAATTAAACTGGCTGTTTCATGACAATCTAGAATATCGACCAGGACGACGTGCGCCCCCTCTTTTGCGAGAGCCCGAGCCGATGCAGCTCCAATTCCACGAGATGCACCAGTAATGATTGCTACTTTTCCTTGTAAACTTGCCATTTCCTCAACTCCTATTTGGTTAATTTAGCACTTCTTTGTTCCAACCAAGTGTGCTCGAAATCTTTTGAGCATAATATAATAACTGATTAATTGTCATTTGGGTTTTTTCTTCATCAAGTCTCAGTGCGACTCCCGCTACACTTAGTGCTGCCACAACTTTTCCAGTTGAATCATAAATAGGTGCTGCCATTCCTTTTAGGCCTAAAAGGTACTCTTCGTGATCGATGGCGAAGCCCTGTGCTTTAATCGTTGCTAATTCTTGTAGGAGGGTTTCTTTTACGATCAACGTGTTGTTAGTCTTTTTTTCAAGCTTCGTCTTTGATAAGTACTTTTGCAAGAGTGGTTCATCTAAGTGAGCCAAAAACAATTTTCCTGAAGCCACGGTATACGACGGAGCGCGATCACCAGGACCTAACACAATGCGAACGGTTTGAGAGCTTTCCACTTTTGACAAGTAGGAAACAGAATAATTCTGAAACGTTGAGATTAGAACACTCTCCCCTGTTTCTTTTGCGAGCGCTTCCAAAAAAGGTCTTGAATCGCCAACAAGGTCATAATGATTCTCTGCCATTTTGCCCATATCAATAAATTTATAAGACATGCGAATCTTGTTATTAGGAAGTTTTTCGATAATACCCATCTCAGTTAGTGTCACTAAAAACCGATGTACCGTAGTTTGATTTAAATCTAATTCACGAGATAATTCTGTAGCGGTTTTTGGTTCTTTGCACAACACATTGATAATATCAAAAGCTTTTCCCAAACTTTTGTTTTGGTACTGCATATTCAACACTCTTTTCATATAGTGAAAGTTAATTTTCTTTATGTGAAAACCATACTCCAAATAAAAAACGCTGTCAACGAAAAATTCTGAACTTTTTATAAAAATGAATGGAACTTATCTGGCTTTCCCGTTATGATAACCTCTATACCGAGTTCTTCAGAAGCGTGAGTCTAAGGTGTGAGTAATAAAAAAACGTGGAACATCATGTCGTCGGTTGCTTTTTTGAGATGAAACAGATGACTCGGAGGTCCATCTCCCTTCTTGTGTTGGTTCTACTTTTAACCTTTAACCTCGTTTCTTAGATGCGGTTTCTCGAAATAGTTTCGTATACGATAGTGTGCTTTGGAACGTATATGTATGGTTCATCCCTCTTTCAATCATTCTAATCATCAGCTTGATAATAGTTAGCTTTGTTACAAAAAATGAGAACCGGTTTATAGCAACGTTTGCGATTGTTTTTTTAGGTATAATCGTGCTTCTATTTTTCTTTTTTGCTTATTTTGGAGCAAATTTTGCTTAAAACAAACATTATTTCATAATGTAAAATAAAGAACAATTCGGAGGGGGTTGTTTAATGGATGGTCAATACTTTGTTGGCTGGGGAACATTGGCACTCATCAATGCAGGGATCGCGCAAGGAAAGAACCGTTCTGGACTGAATTGGTTTTTCCTTTCACTCCTATTTGGTCCCTTTGCAACATTTATTCTAGTCGTGATGGAAAAAATAAAATAACGGAAAAAACCGCTTGTTAGGCGGCGTTTTAAGATGCTATCGGGGTACTTGCTGGAGCAATCGCCAAATTAAAAATCATTTGGAGGTAGGAGAAATCCAAACTTATTATGTACTTAGGCTCACTTATTAAAAGCACTACCTTATATATGAAGAACCATTTAAAGCGAGTCCTCATTACTTATTGTTCTTTTATGTTGAATGTGAGCACATCAATTAAAAATAAAAATAGTAAGGAGCTAAATTGTATCCTCGAAACAACGATAGGTTCAACTCCGATAAAAATTAATACCATGATGGTGACAAAGATGACGAACCATACTGAAGTAAATAGTTTTGCAGACATCTTATTATATTTTCTGCAGTTCAAGCATTTAACGCGGTTACCAATTTTTCTTAATGCACTCCAACGCGACATTTCATGATTACAGTGTGAACACTGTTGATTGCGCATGGTTTAATTCCTCCCCTTTTTTAAATGTTGGATAACCTGTTTTGCTAGTTTGTGATGAGGTTTTATGTTTAGAATAGCCCTTGCAACTTTCTGAGCTTCTTGATCGGAAACCACTTTTTCAGGCACTTCATTCAAAAATAACAAATTCTCTAAGCTACACAAGTCATCCTGTTGTGACAAGTACATACATCTTCTCACATGATAAACCGACGCTTGATAAGCACCTTTCACGTGGCAAAGTGGATGGAACAGAAGGTTAATGGCTAACATATGCTTCTCGTATGTCTCCTCCTCTACTAGCCATCCAGTAACAAAAGTATAGTGGTTAATAGATTCTTCCTGGTATGCGCTTTCTAACAATTCGTTTAAAAAACTCTCGAATCCTATGGTTTGAATGAGTCTATTAGCGTTTGTATAATGATTTTCTTTTAGTAAAAGTGAAACAGCATTCATAGTCTTATCCCCTTTTTCTTTGTAAATTCATAGTAATTACAGCTCGGTCCAGTAATGCTATAACGTTTAATTAAACATCTTGTCAAAAAAACGTAAAGAGACCATTTTAATATAAGGGGCAGTTATAATGACAATTAAAAAGCATTATATATTGGGGGTAATCGTTGCAACAATTATAATCTGTTTCACTATGCTGTTGATTGCTAGAGTCTATTTTAATAGTCAAGAAATTACTGCAGCCAGTGAAGAATGCCTTCGAGCCAATGGGATCATTCATGTCGAAAAAGGCTTATTAAACCTAACGTATTCGTTTATGTGTGTTCAAGAAGCAAAATGAATGAATACGTGAGGTTTCGCATATATTTTGAGCCCATCTAAACATTAGCCAAGTTCTACGATATCACGTTCGTCAGTTAAATCCATATTTTTTTCTACTAGCCGCTTTAAAATCAATCCTTCTACTTAATTCAGGATAGAGCTTTGTGTAAAAAGAGAAAAACACATCCATTAATGGGTGTGTTTGAAATGGAGAACCAATGTTAATTGTTGTTCGAAATTACCTCGTATGACTCCACTACTGACAGTTTAGCGGACGTTACTTTATCATGCATAAACAAGTTAAATACATAATCCTCATCCATTGAATAATCCAGATTCTCAAATGTGTCAGAATCCTTTTGAGCAATCTGTAATTCATATTTAACGTCAGCATCACTTGTAAATTGGAGTTGAACACTAGGTGTGTCATTATAGGCGCCCACAATTTCTAGTTGGTAACCATCTTCAAATTCTGTGATTGTAATCGGTCTAAACCCTTTATTCGAAATTTGAGTTCCGTACCATTCCTCATTATTCTCAGGTTTTATGATAAGTGTAGAATCATGAGTGTCAGATAGATACGAAGTTAATTCAGACCAACTGTCAAACACTTCATTTGTTTCCGAAGTGCTTTCATCTTCAGAACAACCTACGATAAATAAAGTTAAAAAAACGAATATCAAATTTCTTCTCAAAAGTTCGATTCCACCTTTATTAAAAGTAACGTTTTTCATAAAACCCTACATTTATCAACTTAGCATTTTTGAACTAATACTACTATAAAACCCAGAATTCGGAGATAAAACGCCAAAACATTGGTTAATGAAGAAACATAGAATGTATTGATGGCGGTTTTCAGCAGTTTTTCCATTATCGAGGACCCCTTCTAAAAAGTGGCAATAAAGAAAAGAAGTGGCTCCCCTTTTCCCTCTGATTGTATAATAACAGTAATTGAAAGGAGATATGTAAATGTCTAGC
Source organism: Shouchella sp. JSM 1781072 (assembly GCF_041949915.1). NCBI lineage: Bacteria > Bacillati > Bacillota > Bacilli > Caryophanales > Bacillaceae > Shouchella > Shouchella sp. JSM 1781072. The sequence goes on along the minus strand of NZ_JBHFQE010000001.1, from coordinate 1,167,471 downwards.
GTTTACATAATTAGAACGTTTTTTTAGTTATTGTTACGTTGCTATCTGCATATTCAATAACCATAATTGATGTAACGATACTTGCCGCGGTCTCATTCGTCTGGTCTCATATTACCATCTACTTTCAAATTTAGATCTACTTTAAATAAACCTTTATAGTAAGAGGTACCTCCTCTTTTATTAGCATTCTCTATAATACTAAATAACCCTTCACTACCTGCCTCATTAACAACAAGAGTACAGCGTTTAGAGTATGGATTGATGCTCTGTAGTTTCCATAAGCTGCGCGCTTCTATTTTTAACATGTTCAAAAAATAACGCTGGTAAATACAGCCTTTAATCACGGTGCAAAATCAATTACGCCAGTAAAAAGTAAGATCAGTAAGAGTACAACGAAGATTGGATAGGACAAAGATAGGATTAAGGATAAGATAGGTAGAAATTTTCTTGCTTCTATTTTCAATGAAACAATTGAAAGAATTACACCAATTGCGGTAAGGGCTAGAACAATGTAATCACCATACTTTGAACCAATTAACACTACTCTTGTAGGAGTGACGAAAGTTAAAAACAAACATGCGATGCCAATAATTAAAGCTAAATATTTTATGAGGCTCCGTTTCTTCCTTAAATCGTTTTTATTTTTCATGTGTAGTTCTCCTTTTAAAGAATCCATTAATACATTTTATTTCGAATGTTTTGTTTAATGTACCACAGACTTATATTCAGGAGGAACTTAAAAGTATGGACATTCCTAAATATTGGGCAGAATCTGAAGTAGATGCATTTGATCCGGTTGGAAAACGAGTCGTTACCTCTGTTTGGCGCTGGTCTGATGAAAGCGAGGAAGTAGCTCAGTCTAAGTCTGATCAAGCAGCGAAGGAACTGAAAGTAAGAATCGAGCAAGGGGAACCACTCCAGCACAAATACTCATATGGCCATTATCCCGTTCGTGAAGAAATTATTTCTACTCATGATGAGCTAAGTTATATTATTACACGTAATTTATATGGGTCGTTTATTTTAAACACACAGAATGTTATGTTTGTAGATATTGATTTTGAACAAAAGACCGACGTAAGCTTATTTAAAGGGTTAAAAGGCTTATTTTCTCGGAAAAAGAAAGCTGTAAGGGAAGATTCTCCAGAGACACAAGCGATAAATCAGCTGAAGCGTTGGATAAATGAGGACGACAAACGTGGTGCTACCGTTTATCGCACATACGGCGGACTTCGTTACATGATCACACATCAAATATTTGAACCTAGTGGGAAGGAAACAGAGCAAATCCTCGAACTACTTGGTTGTGATCCGAGCTATCGTGTCTTATGTAAGGTACAGAATAGTTTTCGCGCAAGGCTCACTCCAAAGCCTTGGCGCTTCGGAATGGATCGAATTCCCGTTCGTTACCCCTATCGAAATGAGAACGAAAAAGATTCATTAGCAAAATGGGATGTGCTATATAAGGAAAAATTAGAAAAGTGGAGTACGTGCGAATATGTTTTGGCTATTGGAAATAAAGTTGTTCACCCTCAGGTAGTGCCTGTTCAAAAAATGCATGATCGTGCAACAAACGCACACGAGAAGTTTCCGTTAGCTTAAATCAGGTTTTATCATTTCGTATGTCTATCAAATGCAAATTGTTTATAATAAGTTCTAATAAATGGACAAAATTCCCCTCTCGGTGAACAGGTTGAACGCAGCGCAAGTCAGTGCTAGTGTCGATAAGTCAAATTACATATTAGATGGTTATTTTCGAATCCCCTGGTTTAGGTTTGAACGATTAATTCCTAGCTATGGCTGTCTGGATTAAACAAGCACATGAGTTAATTCATGTGCTTTCTTTGATTTCCCTGAATGGTTACTAACCGCTCTGTTCCAATTTCTTCATTTTAAAACTCGTTTCCTTTATTAAAAATTCAAACCGGCTAGTAAACAGATGATGGCTTAATTCAAATTTTTGTTCTGACCTTTCGTTTGCCTTTGATGGAATCGTAAAGTGATTTGCAAAGGAATGATTGCTAGTAAAATCATACTGATCCCTAGGATTGAATACGCTTGGCCGTCTTCAACATTTATCACTAAGCCATAAACAATAAACGCAATTGCAGCAAATTCTAAGAATAGGACAGGTATAAACTTTACTAACAGGTTCAGAGCTTTTTTGGATAGGGTCCATGCCACAAGGGTGACACTCCCAACCAGTAATAGGGCTAAACTTATCGGAACGATGAATTCCATAAAACACCTCCGTTCTTTTAGAGTTAGTGAATAATGTAAATCTCTTAATCCCTTTTAGTAACGTTTGTCGTTGATAAGAATTAAACCTATGATGTTCTTGTCGTAATGACACTTTACCGCTCGAAGCTCATGTAAAAACAGCCTCTTTTGCTAAACCTCTTTTTTCTTAGCTTCATGTGTGGTCCCAACTATAATAAACGCTATTCCAATCACTAAGTAAAGATATTTTATTAACGATTCTGAGCCTGAAATCCATTCAATTGTGCCGTAGACTAAGAAAAAAATGGCGAGCGCAAAAAATAGAATCTTCATTTAAGCACCTCTCTTTTATTCAATACAATTGTTCATCCCCTTACCCTTAAAAACGAAAATAAAACAGGTTCATTAAGGTTAGCGCAGTAAACTTTTTCTGAGATGGAAAATGTTAATCTCGCAAGTAGTGCGATCCTTAGATCCCTAAGTGCTCTGGTGATGGTAGTCTCTCATTTCCAATTCTAAATATAGGCAAGGAGGTGCAAATGTCGAATAAAATCCCAACAAGTTAAAGGTTTGACATTTGACAAATGAAAATGAAGGTTATATGATAAAAACTGATTGGTCGATCAAAATAAAAAACGATTATTCAGTTCGGTTTGAGGTGAACAACTATTGGACAACAAACAATACTTCATTGCAGATGCAAGAAAAGAACAGATTATCACGGCAGCAATCGCCGTTGTAACCGAGATGGGCTACATCAATACCAGCCTTTCAAAAATAGCAAAAAAAGCAAATATTAGCACGGGTCTCATCTCCTACCACTTTTCTGGCAAAGAAGACCTCATGCGTCATACGCTCATGTATCTCGTCTTAAAAGAGCGAGCCTTTGTGAAAGAAAAGGTAGAAGAGAAGCAAAGTTATCAGGAAAAGCTTCTGGCATTTATCGAAGCGGGCATCACCTATCAAGGAACGAATAGTACTAATACAAACGCGATGCTAGAAATTGTGTTTAATGGCCGAACGTCTGACAATGTTCCGTATTACATGGCAGAAATCGATCAACGTGAAGAACTGCAGGCTTTGCTTATCGACATTCTTACTAAAGGAAAAGAAGAGAAGGAGTTTGCTGATTTTGATCCTCACGTGACGGCCATTATGATTCGTGCTGCACTTTCATCCGTTGCGTCCTTACCTAAACATGAAAAAGGGTTAACACTTGAAGCATTCAGCGAGAAGTTGATTCGGGGCGTGTTGAAGATGATTAACTAATCATTTATTAAGTCATGTAGCTTCTTCTTGCTACCCACACTTTCAAAAAGGAAAGGAAGGTATAGCCTTATGTTTCGTTTTTTTCGCCAACAAAAACGTCGCTTGGCCATCAAGAAAGTGAAAGCGGGAGATGGACATACGCTCAAGCCGTACCGCCTTTGGCATATCTTCACCCATTCCTTGTTTCACATTACGATTACGAAAGAAAACAACGAGCAAGTCCATTATGCTTTAAAATCACGGTATTTCGCCGATGATTCGAGCGTTGATTTATACCATGGCAAGACTCATGTCGCCTACTCGACTCTTCCAGCCTCGATCCCGATTGAGAACGGCATTCTTGAAGTGAAAAGCGGTGGGAGTGGAATTAATCAGATTCGCTATCGAACAGATAAAGCAGAAACGTTTTCCATTTATCCAGACAAACGATCGGTCAGAGGCTGGCGCCTTGGTATGCATCGACACTTCCCCGTCATCAGCAACTGCCTCGGGTTGTTAGCCATCTTGGTTTTATTAGCATCACTCGCGCTAGGGTTGCCGCAAATCGTTGAGCAAATTTCTGAAATCCCTTGGATAGCTGAACATATAGGTACTTTTCAGTCTCCGATCAATCTCCCAGTCTGGCTAAATGTCGCGATTGGCTTAGCCACTGGTTTTGCCGCAACTGAACGTGCCCTTATGTTGCGCAGTCACTGGTTAATTGATATGGAAACAGGCGGTTCAATTGAAGACTAATTGAAAACAGAATAGGATGGTTGTTGCCTGTTTAAAAAACGACCACTTTTTAGTTTCATCGCCCTGTTTACGCTCTTGACCGGTTGTTCCAATACCTAGTCAGCGCCTACGACTGACTCACCAAACAATATCTAGTCATGACGGAGCAGGAGACACTGAATACACCAAACAACGAGAGATAATAACGACATTGGCAGCTATCTTTAGCAAATGATGAACAAAAAATCGACGTTCATCATGCGAGGAAAACAACAATTAGGACCAGCCTTAAAGGCTGGTTACAGTCCGTAGACATTTGTCTACTTCCTGGAATAACTATGGTGAATTTATTCTTTTTCGTGGTCCAAACGACGGCGTAACGTTAGTGTCACTATGCTGAAGATAACAAATACTGTCGATGAGCCTGCGGTAACCATCTTTAAACCATTTTCAAGCGGTGGATCAAACAACATAGGTGTTACAATAATTAATACCGCTGCCGCAAGGCTCATTCCTAAAATAGAAAAAGCTAAAACTTTATTCATCTAAACACCTCACAGGAAATTAAATCAATGTACTACTGCAGTAACACCCGCACCACCACCGACTGTATACAGCACATAAACTTAAATACAGCATAAAAAAGGGTATTTCAGCTGTCATAACATCCCCTCTGATTGTATAATTACTGTAAGCGAAGGGAGATTAGTTGATGTCTAATGTTTACTTAATTCGAACGTTTTTTATCTTTGTTTTTTTAGTAATTACTACTTTGCTATCTGTAGATTCAATAACTACAATTGATATAACGATTTTGGCAGCGGCATCATTCGTCTGGTCTTTTCTAATTGGGCAACTTATTAAATTCATTGTGTTTGTATTTAAGCCTTATAACAAGTAGATCTTTAAAAGGAATAAAAGAACAATTCCTTAAAATGTAAGGCTTGTCTATAAAAAAGCTCCGCGTATAAGCAGATCTTTAGACGATAGATAATAAATTAATGATACCTTCAACAAAAAATACCAGAACGCAAAACCCAATTATCGCAATTTGCCATCTTCTGCTCTCTTTCTCTTCGTAAAACATGTTAATGGCTAAAAAGGTAAACGTTAAGACAACAGAAAAATTAAAGGCGATATCCAACCAAATTGATTCTGAAAAAAAACGAGTAATTACCACGATTAAACCTATAAATCCAAACAACGGCCATACCCTTCGTGCTACTAAGTTCATGCTCTCACCCCTTGTGCAAATGTTATCATACAAAAAGCGCAAGCCTGCCATGTTATAGTACTGCTAATTTAACATATCTAATGATTAACTTTGATACTTAAATCTCACTCTCGTTTCTTTTATTCAACAAATCTAATTTTTGTTCCGGTTAAAGCATGAGGAAAGATTGATATGGTTTTTCCATAATCCTTGTAGCGAATAGAATGATTGACTAAAAAATGTCTAATCGCCTCTAACTTTTCTACTTTTAAAGTGAATGAGGTTATGACATTTTTATTTGAGTGAACCAGATTTATACTTACTCCATCATTTAATTTAAATCTGTACTCACTTTCCGTCTTCTCAGCTTTATTGCACAACAACGTTTCCCAATTACGCAGTATTTTTTTATTCTTGTAATGAATTGTAATTTCTTCAATCCTTTTTATTCCTAATGCACCACCCTTTCGTTTGTACAATTCTTCATTATTTTTTTCTTTTTCTTGATTACTATCAAATTCATATTGGCAAAAAAATATCCAAGCTCTAGGTAAAAAACCTTTTAAGCTAACGTTTGTCCACATGTGTTCTCCCTTGGAACGAAACTCTCGGGGACGTGAATATTTTAATTTTTCTTCCTGTAATTGTTTTATAACTTCATTTAAATCATTTCTCGGCTCAAAAGCAATGCCTAAAATGCCGTCTGCACTAGGAGCTAAACCTAATCGTTTGAAAAATTTAATAGGACCAATGGCTATGCCTCCGCTTGAAAAATAACCTCCATATGAAGTCATCGGCCACGCTTCAGGAAGTTTAAGAACATCAGTAAAAAAACGAAATCCATCATGAGGCATTTCTGTAGTTATTAATAAGTGATCAATTCGTTCTACAACATTAGCCATTCTTCTCCCCCTTAATTGTTATGTCCTCAATGACTCAAAAGATTAAAGAACTACTATTAGAACGTAGCCCCTATGTATCCGTGATAAACCCAATCCCTTATATGAATTGTTCCTAACGTCAATTTCAATAAAATCTTTAATAATAAGCTTATTATAATTCTCAATTATGTATGGGATTACTTTACTTATCCCATAAAAGAATACATGCATGTAACATTCTTTATGATTAAACTACACGTGCCCCTAAAGAACATTTGTAAACCGTGTCTCCAAAAGATCGAATGTTTTCCAAGTAATTGAAACCTTCATCGGATCCAAATCGGTTCAACATTCGTACAGCTACAAGGTTTTCTTCTGGGATGACGAGTAAAGCAACGTTCGTGTAACCAAGTAGCTGATAGGAGCCTTTTGGCAAGCTATCTCCTATCTGATTACAGGGACGCTCAGCCCCTTTGACAAACCATAAAAAACCATTTGTTTGAATCGGTAATGTTGGGTTTGGGGTTTGGATAGCTGTAGACATTTGGATAATCTCTTGAGGAATAAGCTGCTTTCCTTCGCATTTTCCTCTCTTTAAATGGAGATTTCCCCATAAAGCAAGCTCTCTAGCTGACGTATACATATTCATTCTAGAACCATCAACCACATCGAATTCTTCCCAATGAGAATCCATATCATCTCGAATCGTGTCTGCAATTTTTGAATGCGGCTGAAGCATGTTAATCCATTCAGTCGATTGAAAACCCATAGGCTCAAAAACGAGTGTCTTAACAATCTCAGCAACAGATTGGCCTGTTGTATTTTTAATAATTGTTGTTAATAAATCAATATTTGGACCAACATATCTCCATGATTCTCCTGGTACAAATTCACTTATTAACTCATCATTGACGATTTTAAGTCCGTTCGTATAAGTTAATAAGTGACGAAAGGTCACACCCTCATAGGCGGATAAATGATTATCTTTAACAAAGGATTTGATGGGATCATCAATAGAAAAGTAGCCGTTGTATATTGCATAAGCAGCAGCAAATCCAATATAAGCCTTTCTTACAGACGCAACATGAAATTGAGTATCGGCTTGAACTGCTCGCGCATCTTTAGATTGAGATTGTTTTCCAAAATAGGCTTCTATTCCAACTCTGTCATTATGAATGACATAGAAAGCACCACCACTTGAACCTAGTTCCTTAGCAGTTGTCACTACATGAGTATGTACAGGTTCAAATAAATTCATTTTATCTTTTTTTTGAAACATAACCCTCGACCTCCTCCAATGCCGTGGTTGTTAACAGAAGAATTGAAATTGTATTATGTCAATAATTCCTATTCTCAAATGGATCATAGTCTAATTTAATTGTGTGAATGGTTCGCTTCGCAGTCTCTTCGCCAAACAGCTTACTAACCACATGTATAGACATTTGAATCCCTGCTGAGATTCCAGCTGATGTAATAATCGTATCTTGATCAACGAACTTTACATTTCGTATGACATCAATATTTGGATAGCTTTTTTCTAATAATCCCAGCGCTACTCTATTTGTTGTTGCTTTCTTTCCATTAAGCAAACCTGCTTGTGCTAAGAAGAATGCCCCTGTACAGACGGAAACGACAGTTTTTTCTTTATGGCTTTCTATCCAATTTATAATTTCTACATTCTTCCCAACTTCTTTTAATGCTTTTAACGGACCACCAGGAATGACAATAATATCGAACTCTGGAGCATTGGAGAAGCTGTAGTTAGGAATCACTTGCAACCCATTATGTACGGTAATTTGTTCTCCTTTATGCGTTACAGTGCTAACAGTAAAAGGTTTTTCTGTTAATTTGTTTGCAAAAAGCTTATGTACATCTTCATTTGTGTAAGTAGTTAAATTAAAGACTTCATAAGGACCTGCAAAATCTAAAGCATCGACATAATCAAACAATAAAATGCCAACATGATAGTGATGTTTCACCTAACCACCTCCCTAAACTTAATATACTCATATGTATTTTGGCCAAGATAGAAAACCTCTGTTTAAAAGTATCGTAGAAGTCTTATAAATAATTAACTGAAGGCCTATTTTAAACTTCATTAAAAGACATATACAGTTTATAACGTTCATTGCAAAAGTACAGCATGTCCAAAATCATTTAATTTTTAAAAGAGGTCATTTGACCTCTTTAACTAAGTAAAGATGGCTTTGAAAACATAAACGATAGGACGAGCAAAGAAAAAAAGAATTTCTCCAATTGCAGCTGCCCATTCTACTTTATCGTGTTTATGTTGCTTTTTAGTCGACATAACGACCTCCTTTTCTTAGCTTATTTTTAGTTTAAAACATTCATTAAAAAGATACAATATTCAATCATATTAACTCAAAATAAGTACCTATAGAAATTGTTTTAAAAATGTTCAATCCCAAATGTTCGGTCTTTCTAGCTTCATTTGTCTCATATAATCTAATAGTTGCCCTGTGTGGACGGATTCGTGGTAGGCAATTCGTAATAACATATCTCCCAGTGTACGAGTATAACCTACATCTTCACGATTAATTTTTTTCTCATCTAAATCTTTTTCAGAAAGAGCTCCAATATACTTTAAAAAATCATTTCTAAATGGTTGTATAAAAGTTAATTCATCTTTTAAAGAGGTGAATTCTTTAAGCATAAATGGGTTATCTATGTTTTCACTACCACTAGAACCACCTGAGACCAATAAATTATGATATAAAAACTCAGCCTCAAGTACATGTCTGATCATCTCCGAACAAGTGAGAGCTTGACTATCTGGTCTCCAATCAAGTTTTTCACGTGGTATGGAGCTCCATACTAAAATACTTCTTCTTCTAACCTCTTGAAAATTCAGCACCACCATAATGAAGGGGTTAGATTCTTTCATCAATGATGTATTAGGTATTCCGTTTAATAAGTCTAACCCGTAAGTCAGAACCTTCATAAATTGTCTAGTTCATTAACTCCATACCATGCCAATGCTTTCATTTCTAAATCCTTAACAAATTCATCTTTGCCGTTTATGTAGGCTTTAATATTATGAGGAAATTCTTTTGCTAAACGCTCTTTCATTTGGCTATATGCCTTCAAGGCATTTGGATGTTCTTTTAAGAACTCTCTAAAAGCTAAGTGTCGCATTATTTCATGACTCCCACTTTGATAAATATGAACATGGTGAGTTCGATTGTCGCCACCTTTTTCAAAATACCTGCGCTTTGCTATGCCGTTCTCACCTTTAGGACTGTACCCAATATTAACCATGCTTTCATTGAATTCGTCAACATGGTTGATATCACGAACAACTGGCATAATATCGATGACCGGCTTAGCACTTAATCCAACAACCGAGGTGCTGCCGATATGATAGGTAGCAATGATTTCATTTCCAAAAATATCATTTAACCTTGCCTCTTCCTCTGAGAACATTCGAGCCCATCTCTCGTTGTATGCCATGACTTCTACTTTTCGCAAGCACGCTCTCCCCCTCAGTACGTTTTGTATCCCTTGTCGGCTTGATCCCTAGTAAATGTAAAGCTAATTGGTGAATACAAGTAGCATTAATGTCCCTTTTTTAGTTTGAAAACTATAAAATCAGCACACCTAAAATCTTCTTCGAATGAAGGGTATTTCTTTAACATCTCTTTTGATGGCTTTGGTTCTTCGATGCAATCCAAAACAAAGCCGGTTTTAATTAAAGTATTTAGATAAGTTGTTAATGTTCGATGGAACAGCAACATTCTTTCAGTTTCTCCTAATCGTTGTTCATACGCCCCTTCATAAAAATAATGATCTACGTTCCAATGCAACTTTTCACCGTCTGTTGTTTTCTCCCAACCGCTTTCTGGGGTAATAAAACAAGGATGTAAAATGGAAAAGATAAAACAGCCTCCATCTACTAACAATCGATACATTTCTTGAAATGCTTTTTCGAAATTAGGAAGATCCTGAATAACCATATTAGAAATGATTAAATCAAAACGTTCGTCTCCGAGAAAATCCAAATCCTCACAATTTCCATGTTTGTACTCAATTGATAGATGCTGTGGCGTTCTTCCTTTAGCAATTTCTATCATTCTAGATGAATAATCCACAGCCGTTACATGCGCTTCAGAATTGGCTAAAATTCTGCTTAAATACCCTTCACCACAGCCAGCATCTAAAACGTGTTTATTTTTAACCGTTCCCATAAGCGACAGCAAAGTAGGATTTAAGAACACTTCCTTATGAAGGTCTCCTTGTTCGGTATGCTGTGCTGCATAGGTATCTGCGAAGTGATTCCATCTTTTAATTGCTTCTTCTGTTTGACTGTATTGATTCATTTTAATCCCTCCGTACCTGCTTGTTTATGAATCTATCTTTATGAGTGCTTACATTTTTTGCAAATAAGCTTTCATGTTCGTTCTCCACTACTACTGTCATCTAGGTCTTTCTGTTATGTTTCACACTATCAATAAGTGCGTATAATAAGCTAAGCCAGAATAAAACTCTCGTTATGCTAACGATTAACCTGATAAAACCCTGTTCTGCTTCACCAATGTTCAAGACAATATCAACTAAAACAATAACGAAGCTTATGCCAGCCACAACAAATGCTAAAAATACCATGTTAGATCGTTCCTCACTCGTTGACGAAGAATATCGGAGTTGTTAAACGTTACATTTTGATTGAACTTCAATAATACTTGAGTTAAAGCCTGCTTTAATTCCTTGTGAGAATCCGCCCTGATACGTGGACTCATCACTGTTTATCTTAGCTTCTTGTAAAGAACGATGACTCTTCATGCTATGTACCAATTGATGAATAACCGTTTCATTAATAAGATTCGACGTTTCCATTACTAGCTGACAGTAATTAGCCACTTGTTCATGCGAAAATGCCAACCCATCAAACAGCCCTTTTTGGAAATCGGGAGACAGGGTCTTTAATTCATCCAATGCTTCATGAGGAATGTCTTCTTTATAAAAGCTTTCGTTTACGGTTTGGTATAAATCTTTTTTGCTTTGTTCTCGATTGTTTTCAGCCAATCTCCTAAAGCTTTTTTCTAATTCTTTAAGGCGTTCTTTCAAAAGTAATTTCTCCTTCTTATAATCGAAATCTCTTACCATCCGATTGACAACGAATCAATAAGCGCTATTCATTCCTTTAGCAAAAAGCTGCTGATTATTATCATTATCGCTCAATTGCTTATTTGATGTCTTTTCCATCTCAATAAAGTCAAGGATACAATCTTCAATCTTAGAACCTCTGAACATTCGCTTACGGTAATCTGCCAACGGTACACCTCCTAATGTTGATACTCTTAAATTATCAAATGTGTTTACATATGTAAAAACAAATCTTAATCTTCTTATTTTTATTATTGCCGACTTCAATGACATCAGAAGCTTGATCTCGCTCTCCACCCATACAAGCATTCCTCCCCTTCCAAGCATAAAATGAATGGCAAAAAAAAATAATGAAAGGAGTTTTTTTATGGCTACAGTAACGACTTTTGCAGAACTGCAAGCGGCTGTCACTGTACTAGACCCTGATATTACGATTGCTGAAAACCTTGCCTTTCCTGCGACGATTTTTCTTAATTACCAAACCATTATCCGTGGCAGTAGTTCGGCTATTACATTAACTCGAGCGCCTGGTTTCAGCGGTCCATTATTTGCAATTCAGCCCGCCGGAATTGTCACACTTGATTCGTTAACGATTGACGGTCAGGGAGCAACCGCATCCCCTTTAGTGACTTCAACAGGGAATTTAACTATTTCTAATTCGGTTCTACAGAACAATAATGCTACTTCAGTTGGTGGCGCGGTCTTTGCCGATATTGGAACAACACTAACTTGTACCAATTCAGTTTTTACGACAAATTCATCAAGTGCTCAAGGTGGTTCCATTTTTGTCAATGCAAACGGAACAGCGACACTTACGGATTGCACAGTCGCAAACAGCACAGCACTTGAAGGCGGCGGTATATATGTAAATGCCAATGCGAGCATGACAGCTACTGGTTGCTCGATTTTAAACAACACTTCTCAACAGAATGGTGCTGGTCTTTTCTTAAATACGTCGGTCGTTGGAAACATAACAGACTGTACGTTCAGAGGGAATAACGCTGTAAACGGGTTTGGAGGCGGTTTGTTTTCAAATAATAATGTCTCAACAACTCTCACAGGATCATCCTTCGTAGGAAATCAGTGCGCCGTTGATGGTGGTGGCTGTTATCTAAACGGAGGTGGTATCGCAAGCGTCGCTAACACGACGTTTCGCGAAAATTCAGGAGGCGGTGATGGCGGCGGTCTCTATTTGAACCAATTAGTTGGCAACACCCCAATCACAGGTTGTGCGTTTGAAAGTAATTTCTCTACTAATGGTGGTGGATTATTTATTAACGACAGCGATACAACGCTTACTGACAGCTCGTTTATAACAAATACAGCAAGCCAAGCTGGTGGCGGCTTGTTCATCAACATTGACTCTAATTTTAGTGGAAACAACAACATTTACCAAGGGAATCAAGCAGGAGACGGTGGTGGCGGTGGGGTTTTCCAGAATGCCAACACGGTAGCAACATTTAGCAACTCTTCTTTGACGAACAATTCCACAACCGGTGGAGGGGGCGGCTTATTCATTAACGAAGGTGCCACCGCAATCACAACTTTCTCTTTACTCGCCCAAAATCAATCCGCTGTTGGAGGCGCCATTTTTATCAACAATGGCGCCACACTAAACAGTTCTAACAATACTCAATTTATCGGCAATACAAGTACAGGGGATGCTGGCGCTGTTCAAATTAATCCAACTGGCACATTTAATGAACAAGATGACATATTCTCTGGTAATTCGGCCGCTCAAATAGGAGGCGCGATAAACAACCTCGGGACGTTGACTATTTCTGGAACAACATCAATTGGTGTACCCGACAACAATTCTGCTGCAATTGCACCAGGTATTTTTAATGGTGGTACTTTGAATGCACAAGATACAACAAATGCGACAAGTGGCGTGTTTATTCCTAGTATTGATAACGTTGTCCAGGTTACACAGCCACTCTTACCTGGATCAATCATTCAACTTGATCAAACCGACTATGTTTTTCCAGACCCGGCTAACAGTCCGATTGTTGTTGGGGTTCCGACACCACAATATCCGACTTTAGCTCAGAGCGATGCCGACCAATTCGCGAAACCAGTAACGGGATTTGATGATTGGGTTGTTCGCTTGCTGAACAATCAAGTCGTGCTCGTATTTGATCCAGCATTTCGGATCACCTATTTAAATTTGATGGGCGCATCTAATCCAAATCCACCAAGCTATCGACCAGAGGATTTACCAATCGTCCTGCAAAATCCAGGCAGAGTCCCAGGGTTCCGCTTCGTTGGCTGGTTTGATCAGGCTGGCAACCAAGTAACAGTCATTCCAGTAGGGACAACCGGCGATCTTGTTTTTATCGCTCGCTTCGCCCGTGTCGCGCCACCTTACTCCCCTCAGTTTTTCGCCCGTTGCCAGCAACTGAAGCGCTGCAAGTGTTGCTGCAGATGTAAGTGCCAATAGTCATCCGAAAAACCGCAATCCTCAATGAGGTCGCGGTTTTTTGATTCGTTTCCAGATGGATTCAGTCAAAAGATATACATGAAAATAAAAAATAGTAGCGACAGAGCCTATAACAAATATGGCGATGTAATCCATTAATGACTGGGGCTGACCGAATAGAAGGACCACGATGATCCCCGCCATTCCGCCTGTCAAAGCATAAAAAAATAAGTTCAGTAAGTATTGAGGTCTGGCCATCTGCTTAATAGTTTACGAATGATGTAGGATGCTGGGGCTCCAAGCACAACATAGGCGGGCAAAAAATAGATCGCGACAAAGAAAAACCGTTCAGAGAAATCAAATTGATACACACCGGGTTCGGGTGTGGCAAACAAAGATGGACTCGCAACCAAAAGCCCTATTACGAGGACGGTTACAAAAGCTGCGACAAAATGAATCATAGAAGACTCCTTAAAACGAGATAAACGAACCTGGTCCTTTGGCAATATGATAAAAGAGCTTTCCTCTTTTAAAGGAAAGCTCTCGATCGTTAATTAGAATATTATAACCTAATAATGTTTGAAAAGGTTTTATCGACTATTCTCAACTTTAACAATTGCTTGTTGATAGATGCCTACTTTTTCGATAAAAGAAAGGCGTTCAGGTAACTGGTCGTCTAACTCGTGCTTCCGACCACGGTTGCCCTCTCTCCCTTTTCCTTTTATCTCAAGTAACGTACGGTTTGCCATTAAAATTACAGGACCATCATTTATTTCTTTCACCTTAGTTTCTCTGCTAAGTCTTGGGCTTATCACCTCGTACTGAGTCCCGTCTTCCGGTTTATAAGAGAATAACAATTGATTTTCCAATTGTTTTCGTGATAGTTTTGCCACTTCGAAGCTTCCATGCTTGTTATTATTTTTGTAGACAATCCACTTGTCGCGCCAAAGCGATTTTCTCATAGGTATATGTTCAAAATAAACGATATCTCCTGAGACGTGATCTTTGACTTCTACGTTACGATAGTCAATAAAGCCTAATAATGATACCCATTTTTCATAGCGGTTTCTAAACCGAAATTGAAAACTTGCAATGGCTTGCTTACTCCCATTATAAATTTGTACAGGGTGGTTATGCATCATCCAATACGGTTCTTGATACGCATATTCCCCTTGATTCAGCGTCTCAGTTGTTAATTGTTCTAATTGATCTTCCTTATGTGCTCGTTCAAGTGCTTGTTTTCGAGACCGGGATCTAAAGTAAAAACTGATAGCTGTAATAACAATAATGACACCTAATAGGGAGATAACTGTTAGATAAATATCTGAGAGGGGTTCATTTTGTATGAAGGAACGTATTGGCTCTGCTACTATAAATAGGATAGCAGCTATGAATATTGCTAACATTCGTGGGCTCATAAACGACAACTCCTTGTAAATTTTTCCTTCCTCTAAACTATCCCTTTAAATGACCTAGCTCAAACTTCATAATGAAAGGTAATGTGCTATTATAGTGAATCTCAAGGTAATGGTTTTTATTTAAAATGTAAATCAAATTACGCTTTCAACCAGTTTGAAGCCTTCTTGTCTCACTAACGTGTACGATTAGCGACATAAAATAAGGCGAACTTCGCAGTATCCATAAAATGCATGAAAAATAAGACATCTTATATAAATGCCTTTTAGTTCTTGGAAACGTATCCTTTTAACTATGATCATTGGTTCAGAGACTGGAAAGTCCAAGGATGGAGCCTGCTATCCCCAAGAAACATACTGTAGTTAAAAGAGTATTGTTACTTAATGAGGAGAAAATTGAAGCAAAAAATAACATTATAACACTAAGACTGACTGTGAAAACTCCTGAAACTAAGAGTATATTCTTTTTCATACTTACGCCACCTTCTTTTACGATCATTGAGTTTAAAAAGATATGTTACCTATAAGTTGACTAGGTACAAAGAAAGTTATTATCCTGAAAGCTAGCATAAAAAGTTCTGAGAATACGATAAGCCTACTCATCTGCTCTATTTTTAGTTTTCTTTTTACTCATGACGTAATGCAGTAAATAACATATAGATAGTCCAATAAATTGGATATAGATTAAAGGATTAGGATTAAATATTATTATCGTACTACTTAGTAATAGAAAAATGATTAATGCAATTAAATAAGTCTTCCTCATTTGATTGCTCCTTCTGCAAGTTTACCTGATAAATTGATTCTTTTACTTCAGCTTTATTGCTGAACATTAAAAGAATGGTCGGTATTATCCATAGTGATCGTTAAATAAACTGGGTAATCTGAAATAATATGAGCGTTAATTAGTGGTATAGTGTTGTACTTCGACATCTAAACCATCCTTTTAATCATCGTTTTAATAAACAGATTAAGGATATTCTTACTCTACAGGCTGCTTCTGTTTTCATTACTTCCATTCTAAAAAATCGACAAGTTTCTAAATAGTAAGATGTTTATAATTAGTGTCGTAACAGACCCCGCTAATAATAGGAGCATTAATTTTTGCCAGTTTATATCTTTAGATGACTCCATCGCCTCTCTGGATACAAAATACCATACAACAGCTGAAGTTAGAGCTATTAAAGCGATTATACCTTTGGACATAATTTACAACTCCTTAATTAACGAAGTTTTGATATTTTTAATATCCACCATTTTAAGTGATTGGATACAGACGATTCCAGTCCATAAACCGAGCGGTAAAGTTAATCTGTACTAAACCGCTCAAACTGATTGAAGGTACTCTAGTTATTTAAAGAACAAATTAGAACTAGAATAAACTAGGAGAACAACACCAATACCCATGTTGACAGATATCAGATCTGCTCCAAATTTTAGTTTGTAGAGTAAATTCAAACTTATAATTCCTATGCTCAAGAAAAAAACTACATAGAGTAATAAGCTGTTCAATCGGTAGTGGTTTCCAAAGATACTCAACATAAAAGCAACTCCTATGTATATGTTGTTATTCACAATAACATCTTAATGTGGTCCTACCGTACAGTTAATCCCAAAGAAGTCCATAAACTGCGAAGAATATTATATTTATTCTGGCTTTATATTTAAAGTGACTAGCGTTTGCTAATAAGCAATAATAAAAGTATGTAAGCATGCTATCACTAGCTCGATGTCAATCTCTTGATTATAGATTTTGATGTAATGATTTAATGAGAGCCCTTTTCTTTTTATCCTTGATTCTAGTACCTTTTGATTATCTTTGTATACGATTCTAATGCTATCGTCACTTTTTACAATACTGTAGGTTTCTCTGCCGAATCTCACCTCAAATAGTTGAGGGTTAGCCTTTGCAGAGATTGGTTCAGTAGTAGCCTGAGACTTAATATTGAATTTCCGTTTGAAACTCCAGGATTCTGTAACAGTGACTTGGGATTTACCCAATTCGTCCCTTAATAAGATATTTACACAAGATTTTGGCTCTCTATAAGCCAAGAGCTTATCAATAATATTGTCATTAAACCGTCTGAGGGTATATATTTTTTCAAGACTATCGTTAAAAACAACTTGCTCTGTTTTTGAATTAACATTGACCAACATTTCATAATAATAATCAAAGTCTTCCAACCTAATCACACCTAATTCAAGATTTGCAACAATGTAAGTTGTGCGATAGTCATTCTACAATAAAGTTAGCAAAACTAAAACCTTTCGGACTAAGAATCAGGTTTCACGTATCCATAACACTAGCCAATAAAAAAGCCCCCTATTGGAAGCTTTAAGGTGTAGCCTTTCTACGAAACTTTCGCTGATATTCTCCTGAACAACTAGCCAATAAAGAAAACTTGCAGTGATGAAAAATGACCAGTCATAGGCTGGAGCAGCGTACTCAAGCGTAAAAAAAATGAAAGAACAGAATAAATATGTAATGAAAGAGATTTTGATATATCCTTTCGGGTTATTCATTTAAAAACGTCCTTTTTGAACAGTTTTGATATTTCGAGCATCTATTAAAAATAAAAACTAGTCAATCCATGCGAACGCATCTATTATACCATTTAAATTATTTGTTGCTCTTAAATCTTGAATAATGATAACCAACAGTAGATATTGAAATTATCATTATGAAGAAAAAAATAATTTCAATAAATTGTTCTGAAGACCAGACATCGATGTAGTGCAAAAATACATATGTAACAAAAAGTATTGTTGCTACTGAGTAAATCGTTAATCGTACGGCATTCATTTTATCCCACCCTTATTGTTAACCTATTTTCAATTAAAGTTAACATAAGTGCAAGGATTTTACGAACAGTTTATGGTATTTATAACCAGAACGGTAATAATTACCTTGAAATTGTACCATTAACATGACGTTCATTTTTAATAAAAGAGAAATCTGTACGCACGAAAGCTACCCCCTCATCACTTATGAATTTATGCCATGTTCTTTTATGCTGTGAATTGAATATCGACTGAATGAATGATACTCTTATTTACTTTTTCTGAGTGCGATTGGTTTTCTCTCTCTTCGTAAACAAGGGGAAGAAAATCAAAAACACGAGCGCTGAGCCAACGCCATATAAAGCGTGTTGAAGCCAGTTGTCAGTAAAACTATAGTCTCTCCCTTCAATGATGAACATACCTAAATAACTTCCCGTCGCTACCGCCATGAATGCAATGAGCGCATCAAATAAACGACTCTTTGTCATAGTGAAACCTCCATACCATTCAATCCTCATAAAACTAAAGTTACTACATGTCCAATTTCAACAGTGATGTATTGAGAATCGTGAAAAACTAGCACTTCACGATGGCATATTTTATGTTATTGTAAGTATGAGGTGAAATAAATGTCGAGAAACCAGAAAGCCCTTATCGTAATTGCTATTGGAGTTGCCGTAGGTATTTTAGGTTATTTTCTTGTAATAAGAGTATGGTTACCTAATATGATGGGGCCAGTTGAATTGAATTTTTCTTCCTTCCTACATTAAAAAATTGCTTGTGATGATTTATAAACTGTGTTGAGAATCAGCTTATAGCTTTTTAACTTTAATTGTTTGTACTCCGTTTTATCTCTTCTTCTAATTCATGTATTTCTATAGTCCAACTATCTTTAGTGCTGTAAAGAATGTCACGTACAAGCTTCGTATACTCTTTGTTTTGCATTAACTCTTCAACCAATTCTTGAAGATCGCTCTTTAACTCGGCAACGACCTTTATTTTTTGTTCAATAGATAGATAATCATAAATTCGTCTCATTAAAACCAACTCCCGCTTTACTTTCTACGTATTTCCTCTTCAAGTGCTTGAAGCATAATTAGCTACAGTATGATTACGTTTAATTAGCCTACCCGGATTGCAATAAAACCTAAATCCTATCCTTCGTTTAGGTAAAGTCTAATAAGTGAAAAATTAAGTCAATTCACATGATACAGCATTATGACTTTTTTAAGTGCTTATACATAAAGTAAAAACCGATCAGAGCTAAAAAACTGCCCACAATTACCATCATCACAAGTTGAATATCCATCTTTTCAATCCCCTTTACTCATAATGGTATCGATCATTAATTGTATTTACGTTACATTTTCGATGAAGTTTCATGAATGTGGTAATATTGGAACTAAACTGCATTCTAATCACACTGGCCCCTCAAATGATCGATCGAGATCATAAAAGTTCAAGCTTTCGTAATCACAATATGCGATACTAACAGGAAGTTGTACATATGCTTTCGGTTTCTAAAATCCTTGTTTTACTGGAGGAACTTACATATGCAAAAATTTGAACAATCCAAACTTTTGCAAGGATTACCTGACCAATTCTTTGCAAAATTAACAGCAAAAGTGCGAGATCAAGTTGCAAAAGGACACGATATCATTAATCTTGGGCAAGGAAACCCTGATTTACCTACTCCCTCTTTCATCGTAAAAGCTTTGCAAGAGGCAGCATCTGACCCACTTTATCATCAGTACGGTCCATTTAGTGGACATTTGTTTCTAAAAGAAGCGGTTGCGACATTCTATAAACGTGAATATAACGTAACCCTTAATCCAGAAACGGAAGTAGCGGTTTTGTTTGGCGCGAAAACAGGGCTTGTGGAAATTAGTCAATGTCTTCTGAATGCTGGTGATGTCGCGTTGCTTCCTGATCCAGGTTATCCAGATTACACATCAGGTATTGCTTTGGCTCAAGCGCAAAGTGTTCTTTTTCCTCTTCTTGCTGAAAATGAGTTTCTACCTGATTATTCAGCCATTCCTTCTGAAGATGTTGAAAAGGCGAAGCTCTTATTTTTAAATTACCCAAACAACCCGACAGCAGGTGTTGCCACCCATGAATTTTTTGAAGAAACGGTTCAATTTGCTAGCGCAAATCATATTTGTGTTGTGCATGATTTTGCTTATGGAGCAATCGGCTTTGACGGCGTCAAACCACCGAGCTTTTTACAAGCAGAAGGTGCAAAAGAAACAGGTGTAGAGATGTACACTCTTTCGAAAACGTATAATATGGCAGGCTGGCGTGTAGGTTTTGCGGTAGGAAATGCGTCCGTGATCAATGCGATTAACTTGCTTCAAGATCACCTTTACGTTAGTTTATTTGGTGGCATTCAGCATGCTGCTGCAACAGCGCTTTTATCCGATCAAAAAGAAACGAAAGAGCTTTCGGCTCGTTATGAGAAACGTCGAAATGTATTTATTAATGGCTTAAAACGGATTGGATTAGAAGTGGAAGCGCCAAAAGGCTCGTTTTTCGTTTGGATGCCGATCCCATTAGGTTTTACCTCGGAATCATTTGCAGATTACCTATTAACTGAGGCACATCTTGTCGTTGCACCAGGAAACGGGTTTGGAGAACAAGGTGAGGGATATGTGCGAGTCGGTTTATTAGCTGATGAAGATCGTTTAGAAGAGGCAATTAAAAGAATAGCCAAACTAAAGATAAATGCATGTTAACCATAAAAAT
Organism: Shouchella sp. JSM 1781072; assembly: GCF_041949915.1. NCBI lineage: Bacteria > Bacillati > Bacillota > Bacilli > Caryophanales > Bacillaceae > Shouchella > Shouchella sp. JSM 1781072. The sequence continues at coordinate 1,146,693 of NZ_JBHFQE010000001.1, read as the reverse complement.
AGTAAGCAAGAGTCAAACATACGGAGGTGAAAAAATGGGAAAAATTGCGGCGTTTATTTTGGCGTCGGGGTTTTCAAGGCGAATGAATCAAGACAAATTGATGCTTCCACTTGGTGAAGAACCTTTAGGCTTACGTTCGATTAAAACAGCATTGCAAAGCGAAGTTGACCATGTGTATGTGCTTGTGCAAGACAAGGAAATCCCGTTTTACACTCATTTAAACAAAACAGATCGCTTACAATACATAATGAATCCTCTTGCGAAGGAAGGTCAATCTGCATCTATAAAATTAAGCGCAAAAATGGCGATGAAGGCTCAATTCGATGGGTTGATTTTTCTACTTGCTGATCAACCTTTACTAACACCTAAACACATTAATCGCTTGATTGAGGCATTTCGTCAGGACGAAAAACATGACAAGATTGATTTTGTCGTAAGCGAGCATAATGGCGTCATTCAACCACCTATTTTTTGTAATAAGAGAAGATTTATCGATTTATTATCATTAGTTGGAGAAGAAGGGGCAAAAAAAGTAATCGTTCAAACGGAAGAAAAGAGCGTTACGCGGATTCAATATAAAGATGATGTTGCATTTCAAGATGTTGATACACCTGAAGACTATGAACTCGTGGTAAACGTGTTAAAAAGACAAGAACTTTAAGAGAATGAAAGAAAAAGGAATGGAACAGATAAGAGATAGCGAAGTGGCTATGCGCTATTGAAGAGATTTCGGTTCTTTACTGAAAACGGCTTTAAGTAAAGTAATCTCTGCCCTCTTTAAAGGTCTGTTGAGTTTCTTCTCACAATCACGAATGAGGAGAATTAACATCTCATCTTTTGTCTGTTCCATACTCCCCTCCTTTACAAAGGCTTCTTTTATCATAGTCATATCAACGGTTAAATTCAAGTATTAGCCATAGGTTTTAATTAATCGTTACAATATGCACGAGCGAATAATTAATAACGGTCTAAAATAATCAGTCTTTCCAAATACTCAGCTGGCGAGCTGACGTTTGTTTCTGAAATCTTTCTCATTAATTTAGCCACATGCATTAATTGAAATTTTAATGTCACTTCATTTAAGCTGGATGGTTTGTCCCCTAATTGAAGCCAATCATAAACCATAACAGAATGTTTAATTAGCGTATGTAGAGCGTAAGTTTCTTTATCTCGGTGCTGATTCATATAAGTGGCGCCGATATAATATTCCATGAAGAGCGTTAAATCGTCCTTGCAAAGATATGAAATAATATCATTTTCAAATACTGTGGCTTTACCCGTTTCGTTTAAATGAAACGGAAGATTATTTAATAACCGAACGGTTCTACTAATAAGAGCCCCCTCCTCCCTTATACATATTCATTATTCCTCCCTACCCAACTTTGATTTAACATAAACGTTGGTTCACCTTTTTTTACAATCATCTTAAAACTTTTGATTGGCTGTATGGATATTCGTTCCAATTACCCATTTACGAACTAATTGTCCATCAACTAAAACTAAAAGAACAACTTTCCTCATTCATAAGGGCAATGCTTTTGGTTTTTCCCAAACAACCCCGTCTTTTAACCATTTAAAGGGCGGGGTTTGTTTTATTTATTACATTCTTTTAGAGAGGGAACATCTTTGAAAGGTTCTACTATGATTATAAGAGTGGCATCAATCAGCTTTTTATTCTTCTTTCTACTTTCTTCACCTAAAATTGTTCAGGCTGACGTAACAAATAAAGTCAATTATTCTCAAGATGTAATCTATCAAATTGTCACCGATCGGTTTTCTGATGGAAATCCAGCGAATAACCCTTCTGGAGCCATCTTCAGTCAAACGTGTAGTGATTTGCATAAATACTGTGGTGGGGACTGGCAAGGAATCATTAACAAAATGAATGATGGCTATTTAACGGAGTTAGGCATTACAGCCATTTGGATTTCACAGCCAGTAGAAAATGTTCATGCCCTTCATCCGAGTGGGTATACATCGTACCATGGCTACTGGGCACGTGATTACAAAAAAACAAACCCATACTATGGAAGCTTCGCTGATTTTGACCGATTAATTCAAACTGCACATAGCAAAGGAATTAAAATCATTATGGACTTCACGCCAAATCATTCATCACCAGCCCTTGAAACCAATCCTAGCTACGCTGAAAATGGAGCCATCTATAACAATGGCGTACGATTAGGCACGTATTCAAATGATCCGAACACATTATTTCATCATAACGGCGGAACGGATTTCTCGTCATATGAAGACAGCATTTACCGCAATTTATATGATTTAGCTGATTATAATTTAAACAACAACGTCATGGATCAATATTTAAAAGAATCGATTAAGCTATGGCTAGATGAAGGGATTGACGGCATTCGTGTTGATGCTGTTAAACATATGTCAGAAGGTTGGCAGACGTCCTTGATGAGCGACATTTATACGCATAAACCGGTTTTTACATTTGGTGAATGGTTTTTAGGAGCTGGAGAAGTTGATCCTCAAAATCATCAGTTTGCGAATGAAAGCGGCATGAGTTTATTAGACTTTCGATTTGGTCAAACCATTCGAAGCGTGTTAAAAGATCGAAGCAGCAACTGGTATGATTTTCACGCGATGATTGAGAGCACTGAAAATGATTATAATGAAGTAATCGATCAAGTCACGTTTATCGACAATCATGACATGAGTCGTTTCACTGTGGACCAATCAAAGCGCCAAACGGATCTGGCGTTAGCGGTTATGCTTACATCTCGAGGTGTTCCAACGATTTATTATGGAACGGAACAATACTTAACAGGAGGAAATGATCCTGAAAATCGCAAGCCGATGAAAACGTTTGATCGTTCGACGAATTCCTATCAGCTGATTAAAAAGTTGGCTTCGTTAAGACAAACCAATCCTGCTTTAGGCTACGGAGAAACAACTGAACGATGGATCAACGCAGATGTCTATATTTATGAAAGAACATTTGGCAATCATGTTGTGCTAACGGCTGTAAACAGTAGTAGTAAGAACTACTCCATAAATAGCCTCAACACTTCTTTACCTCAAGGAAACTACGCCGATGAGCTGCAACAGCGTTTGGATGGTCATTCTATTTCTGTTCAAGCAAATGGGTCCGTGAATGCCTTTCAACTACGTCCAAACAGTGTATCCGTCTGGCAGGTCACGAAACCGATTTCTTCTCCTTTAATTGGTCATGTTGGTCCAATGATGGGGAAATCCGGAAATACGGTCACGATAAGTGGCGAAGGTTTTGGCGATAAAAAAGGTAGCGTTCTTTTTGGCTCTTCGTCCTCTGAAGTGGTGTCTTGGTCAAATACAAAAATAGAAGTCAAGGTTCCAAATGTGACAGCTGGCTACGTCGATCTTTCCGTTGTAAGTGCGACGAACAAAAAAAGTCCTGTTTATAGCAAATTTGAGGTGTTAACGGGTGATCAAGTTAGCGTTCGCTTTGCGGTGAACAGCGCTACGACAAATGCTGGAACCAATCTTTATATCGTTGGAAATGTTAGTGAGCTCGGAAATTGGGATCCGAACAAAGCCATTGGCCCAATGTTTAATCAAGTGATCTATAAATACCCGACTTGGTACTATGACATTAGTGTCCCTGCAGGAAAAAAAGTGGAGTATAAATATATTAAAAAAGATCAAAATGGCAACGTTGTTTGGCAAAGTGGCAATAATCGCTCTTATACAACGCCTAATTCAGGTACTGATACCGTTAGAACGGATTGGTAATGAAAAAAGACCCGATTTGGTGCTGCAGACATCGGGTCTTTTTATCGTCCTTTAATAATAAGCGACGCACTGAAACGTTAACCTTTTTGTTCAACCCGATAGTAACTTGCAACGTCAGCAACCGCTTCGAGCTGTTTTAATTTCGCTACTAATTCTTTTATAATAGCTACCGTGGTCGTATGTGTGATTAGAACAACTTCCGCTTGCTCCTGCTGGTCTGCAAGAGGTAGCTGAATTAATCGTTCAAAACTAACATCATGTTGAGCAAAAAGAGTGGTAATTGCAGCAAACGTGCCAGCCCTGTCGTATACATGTAAGCGAATAAAATAAGGTGATTGAATTTCATTCTCTTGTTTAAATGTTGTTTGAAACATTGGCGTTTGATAAGACATACCGTGGACACGTCGCTGGATATTTTTTGCTACCGTTACTAGGTCACTGACAACCGCTGTTGCTGTAGGTAACGACCCTGCACCTGGTCCATAATACATCGATTCCCCCATCGCTTCACCTTCTACAAGCACCGCATTATATTCATTGTGAACATTGGCTAATGGATGCGTATTTGGCAAGAGCGTTGGTTCTACTCGGACTTCAAGTTGTCCCTCGTCTTTTTGAGCTAGCCCGATTAATTTCATTGTATAACCGAACTGCTCGCAATACGATAAGTCAATATCAGAAACAGTCCGAATTCCTTTAACAGATACATCAGAAATATGAACTTGCGTGGAAAACGCGAGTGTCGCAAGGATCGCCATTTTTCGAGCCGCATCAAGTCCATCTACATCTGCAGTTGGATCTGCTTCCGCATAACCAAGTGTCTGCGCTTCATCTAACACATCATCAAACGTTCGCTTTTCCTCTGTCATCTTAGTTAGCATGTAGTTTGTTGTACCATTAACAATGCCCATTACTTTTGTCAGTTTATCTGCTGATAGCCCATCAGTAATTGTACGAATGATTGGTATTCCACCCGCTACACTAGCTTCATAGAATAGATCACAATGCAATTCATTCGCCTTATGTAAAAGGGTTGACCCATATTCAGCCATTAAATCTTTATTCGCCGTTATGACATGTTTCTTCTCCTTTAAGGCACGCTCTACGTATTGATAGGTTTCTTCAATCCCCCCCATTACTTCAATTACGACGTCAATGGACGGATCTTGAATAATTGCGTTAACATCTTCCGTTAATTCTAGAGAAGATAGCCAAGGTTCTCGAGATTTGTGTAAGTCCTTAACAAATGCGCGCTTGATTTCAATCGGACGTCCAATTTGATGAGATAATGTTTCTTGATGCTGCTTAATAATCGATGCGACTCCTGTTCCAACCGTACCTAACCCTAACAATCCAATCTGTATCGCTCTCTCCATGACCATACCACCTTTTGTTCTCTCTGTAAAAACATTTGTCTATTTATAAAGGACATTATAGCGAGTATTTCCATCCTTATCAAGGCTTTTTTCCATTAAAGAAAACGATTGGGCAAATGAATTTGTTTAACTCTTGCTAAACTAGGTTATATAAGACTTGTAATGACAATGATTAAAGGAGTGAAGAACATGGATAAATTGGCTAGTTTAAAAAATGAAAGCTTAGCGCAACAAAAGCTTTTTCAAGATAAGAATTCTCCCGATTTAAATTGGTCTGACCCTGTTTTAGACTCTAAAAACTTAGTGTCAACTTTTGAAGGTATTAATCATAAAGGTTTTGTTGTAAAACGAATTGAAGTCTATCCGTTTGAAAACCTAAATGGGAAAACCACTTATGTTGTAAAAGAAACTGAAGTTACTCCCGCATAAGTAGATGCGGGTTTTTTGTCTAGATTTTTCCGCTATTGATCTCTCTTTAAAACGTAGAGGTATAAACGTTTAAATCAAACGGCATTTTTAAACGTATCCTTTTAGTGGTTATGAAATCGAATACGACTGTTAGATTTTTGGATTTCATTAATAAACACGTCCATATGTTTCGGTGCAATTCGAATAGTTTTATTCTGCCTATAGTGAACAGTGAAGTTCTTTGCAGAAAGCGTTGTATTGTTCACTAGCGGTTGTGAACTTTTCTCTATCACTTCAATATCATGAAGCTCAATCGCTATACGGATGGGTCCTTGTTTAACGATTAGCTTTTTTTCAGTTAGTAAGTATGACGTTCCAAACCGCGTCCAAATGGTGTAAATTCCTAGTGGGAGTATGAAACCATATATGAGTATGACCGTTATGTCGTCATTTTGATGGCTTGTATGTATAAACGGATAAGAGATGCTAATGTACAGGCAAATGATTCCGATTAATAGGACTAACACACTATACCAGTCTTTCCTTGCCTTAAATTTCAATCAAATCGCTCCTCTGACTATGTGCGTGTTTATTTTGCTACGATGTGTGTGCTAGTAGACATTTTATAATACTAAGAATGTAGGGGTCTTATTTGATTCGTAATTTGTGACAGTACATTATGGTTAAAGATCTTTTTTCAACACGTATAAGAAAAAACTTTTTATGATGACGATTACAATCAGTGCTGGGACAACGCCGAAAGAAAGCAGTATTGGTGCCATCATCCCCCACGGACCGTAAAGACCGCCTAATACTATTCCAGTTATGATGCCCATACTAGCGATAGTTAAAAAAGTAATTCCCTCTGGTTTCCAGCCTACTTTTGAGCTTTTTCTTTTTTGGATGGCGTAAACAATAAAATAAACAATTAATACAAAAGCAATCCCTAGAATTATGCCAATTAGATCATCAGACATCGTATTCCTCCTCTTTTAATAAGGGTACCCGCGTCTTGATGGTTGAAACGTACTACTGAATCGTTATTCTCCCATTGCTCCTGCCTCTTCTACCTCAAAATGAAGGCAATAGATCAAATAAACCGAAATGAGTAGACCTATAAGAACTGCAACCCGCCAAACCATTTGCTCAACATATATGAACGTGAAGACCATACTTATAAACCATACACTCGATAAAGCAATGTTTTTCTGTTTGCAGCGCTTACTTAGCTCGTTTTTTTTATGACAGTGAGGGCATCTTACTTGGGTGAATTCTCCTCTTAAGACGTTTAGCACCGCGATTTCTTCCCTACAATGGTTACATTCTCTATTTTTCATTGGCTTCCACCTTTCTCCTTTCCAATTAATGAAGCAAAGAACCGTTTCCCACGAAAACGGTTCTTTCTTTTATTTCTTTGCCTGATGTACTTTTAGCTGTTTTCCTTTGACTGTCGATTTACGTAAGTGTTCGAGCACATGTGTTCCTTTGTTGTTTAAAATTTCCACAAAGCTCGCGTTCTGCTCAACGGTAATAATGCCGATATCGCTTGCGTCTACGTTCGGAATGGACGTAATCGTCCCGACCAAATCACCAGCACGGATTTTCTTTTGCTTTCCCCCGTTTAAATAAAGCTTCATAATGCCTTCATTAATTTTTTTCTTTTCTTCTTTTACATGTGTAACGTTTTTATCTCGATAAAATTGCTGTTTTTGTTTAATCGAAGCATGTGGAATGTCTTGAAAAAGAAAGGAAAAGCCTAGTTGTTGTTCAAATTCAGCCAACGCTCTTAGCTCGTCTGTTGTCACAAGTAAAATCGATTTTCCGACCGCGCCATTACGCCCGGTTCGTCCAGTTCGATGAATATAATGTTCAATCGATTGAGGGAAACTTGCGTGAACGACAAGAGCTAGATTATGAACATCAATTCCTCTCGCTGCGAGATTTGTTGATAGCGAATATCGAACGTGGCCAGATTTAAATTGATTCATCACGCGTAAGCGCTCTTCCTGCCTCATGCCACCATGCAGCTTTGCAAGCGATGGCGTCGTCGTTTTCATTTTTTGAAAAAGGTGGTCAACATCTCGTTGGGTTTCGCAAAAAATGAGCGCATTGTCTGCCTCTTCCTTGTGTAGCACATCAAGGATTACATCGTTTATTTGCCGTGTCGCTTGAACCGCCATATGCTGAATAGCAGGGGTGTCATTTGTTTCTTCGTTTTTCACATACACAGGGTCTTCCATTATGTTCTCAATGAGAGTTTCCACTTCTTCTGGGAACGTAGCAGAAAACAACAGTTGCGTTCGTTCTTTCGGCAATCGTTCAAAAATAGCATCGACTTGTTCTAGAAACCCTTTATTAAAAAGCTCGTCCGCTTCATCAATGACTACATATTGAAGCTTCGATACATCCAGTGTTCCTTTTTGTAAATGGTCAAGAACACGGCCTGGTGTTCCAACAACGACATGAGTTTTTTGCTTTAGGCTTAATTTTTGTTTTTCATAAGACTGTTTTCCGTAAATGGCTTTAATCTGGAGCCGTTTAAAGCGCCCGATTGCAGTTAGATCCTCTTTCACTTGATCCGCCAGCTCACGGGTTGGTGTTAAAATTAAAGAATGTACTTTATTCTCATCCCAATCTATTTTTTCACATAAAGGAATGCCATAGGCTGCTGTTTTACCACTTCCTGTTTGCGATTGAGCAACAAGATCCTGTTTTTCTTTATGAAGCAGCAACGGAATCACCATTTGCTGAATAGAAGTTGGACTAGTATAGTGTAAGAAAGATAGAGCACGTTTAATTTCGCTACTTAATGGATACTGAGAAAATAGTTTTTTATTCATACGACACCTCACACCCTTAAGCATACTCTATTTATCGCTAAATAGAAAAGCGATCCTGTTCATTTTATAATAGTCAATTTCAGGATTGACTACAGAATTTACGTGTGGGAATGTCAACTACGTTACAAAAGGTTAGGTGATTTTTCATGGAAGGCATACAACAAGGACCCTTTTTACTAGTAGCGATTGCCTTTATCGTGTTGATGTTTGCGCTTATCCGTATCATTGTCCGGATCGTTTTTGCTTTATTTAAAAAATTAATTCAGTTGTTTCAACAAGTACGACCAAATAAATAGTGGCGAAAACTTGTCTATATACTAGTAAAAGGTGGACTGTTACATGAGTGAAGGCATGTTAAAAGAAAAACTACTAGCGGATAATGAAATGCAGTTTGAAGCTCTTTTAAACCTTATAAAATCTGTACCCGCTCGAAAAAGAACGTTATCTGTGGATTCCAGTGATCGTGATAAAAATTTTCGAGACGTCATCATGCACGTATATGAATGGCAGGCAATGCTCGAGCGCTGGTATCGTGAAGGCATGGATGACGATTCCCCTTTCATGCCCGCACCTGGGTTCAAATGGCGCAATCTACACTCTCTCAATCAACAGATATGGGAGGCGTATCAAGAGGTGACCTTGAAGCAAGCGCTTAAAAAAGTAACATTAAGCCATGAGAGAGTGACGGCTTTAATTAAACGCCACACTGAAGAAGAACTCATGACGAAAAAGTACTACAAGTGGACAAAAACCAGTAGTTTGCATACATATTTTGCCGCGAATACGTTGAGTCATTATATATGGGCGTTAAAGAAGTGTAAGAACATTGCGGTGAAAATTCAAAGAACATGATCTACATCAATTCTACATTCTATGGTAGATGAATCTGGAGGAATCCTTTATGACACGTTCAAATCAAGTGGTTTTAATAACAGGAGCCGCAAGTGGAATTGGTTTTGAAATTGGAAAACGCTTTGCCTCAAATGGTGCAAAGGTGATGTTGGCTGACCGTGATGAAGCTGGATTAACACGTGCCAAAGCCTTTTTTAACGAGCAAGGTTATACAGCAAGTGTTGTTCTTACTGACATCACACAAGAAGAAGATGTGCAACAAATGATTGAAAAGACCGTCAATCAATTCGGACGGTTAGACGTTTTAATAAACAATGCTGGCATGCAGCACGTTGCTCCAATTGAAGAATTTGAAGTGGAACGGTACCGTTTGCTTATTGAGATTATGCTTGTTGGACCGTTTTTAGCGATTAAATATGCTCTGCCGATTATGAAAGAGCAAGGTTTTGGACGCATTATCAATATGTCTTCTATTAATGGGTTAATAGGTTTTGCAGGAAAAGCCGCTTATAATAGTGCAAAACACGGCATCATCGGCTTGTCTAAGGTAGCTGCTTTAGAATGTGCTGAGTCCAACATTACGGTGAACTGCATTGCACCAGGGTATATCGACACCCCACTCGTACGTAATCAAATGAAAGATTTGGCTCGAGCGCGCGGCGTGGATGAACAAAAGGTGTTAGAAGATGTCATCTACCCGCTTGTTCCCCAAAAACGTTTAATCACCGTTGAAGAAGTCTCAAGCATGGCTGTTTACCTATCAACGGAAGAAGCCCGAGGCATTACCGGGCAAACGATGGTCATAGATGGTGGCTATACGGTGCAATAAAAGTAAATTTTTATACCAATTTGAAAAGATAATTATGAATGGTAGGATTGTACCCCTATCATTCTTCTGGCACCAACATTTCCTACAGATACTTTTTCAAAAGCGTCTCAGGGATATGGCAATAATCGTCTGGGCATCGAGTCAATCGATTTTGGTGTTCCTCTGCGCTGCGTATGTAGTTTGTCAGTGGTAAAACCTCCACTACGATCGAACCTTTATCCTCTCTTGTATGGATAAACGCTTTCGCTTGATCAAGATGAGCAATCTTTTCACTATAAACGCCTGTGCGGTATTTTTTGCCGACATCTTGTCCTTGTTGATTAAGGCTATATGGATCAATGATTTCGAAAAAATAACCCATTAATTCGTGAACAGTGACTGTAAAGGGATCGTATGTTGTTTTGACACATTCTGCATAACCGTCATAAGGTCCTGCGAACGTCTGCGTTGTGCCATTTGCTCTTCCAGCTTCAGTTGATGTGACGCCAGGTAATGTTTGAATGAATGCTTGCACACCCCATAAACAGCCCCCGGCAAAATAGATGACTTCCATCTGTCTACGCCTCCCACTTTTTTTATCATTGTACATGCACAACCCTCATTCTGCTACCTTTCAGTAAAAAGCTCTTGCGTGTGACTTTACGTCACACCTTATGCTTAGTGTATCTTCATGTTGAAAGGATGAATGAAATGAATCAATCACTCTTTAAAAATCGCCCCTTTATCTTTTTGTTTATGGCAAGTTTTTTAGCGATTATTGGCTATAGCATGTTCTTTATGACAACGACATGGTTTGTGATTTCAGATCTTGGGTCAGCGCGTTCATTAGGAATCATTTTAATTGCGATGACGGTCCCAAGAATTGTCATGATGGCGTTTGGTGGGGTCATTGCAGATAAATTTAAGAAAACGACTATTATGTTTAGCACAAGTTTCATTCAAGGGATATCCGTATTAATCGTGTTTTTCTTTCATCAAGCAGGTGAATTACGCTTTGAATATCTTCTTGGATTAGGGCTTATTTTTGGTACATTAGATGCTTTTTCAGGACCTGCTGGTACATCGCTTATACCGAAATTGGTTCAAAAAAGCCAAATTAAGCAAGCGAACGCCATCATTCAAGGGCTTGGTCAAATTGGTTTTGTCGTTGGTCCTATCATTGCAGGAAGTGTGATGGAATTTGGCGGGGTAACAACAGGCTATCTCGTTGCTGCGATCATTGTGCTCTTGTCTGCTTTCTTTATGTTTCCACCATTCTTAAAAGAAGGTCCAGTAGATAATACGGTCAAACAAACGCCGCTTAAAGATTTACTAGAAGGGTTTTCTTATGTAAAAGCGAGTAAATTTTTAGTTACAGGTATTCTTATTTTAATTACGCTAAACTTTTTTGCTTTTGGAGCGATTTCTATTGCCATTCCCATTCTTGTAGAAACATATGGTGGAACGCCTATTAATTTAAGTTATATTGAAGCGGGCTTAGGAATTGGTATGCTTGTCAGTACAGCCATTATCGGAACGGTAAAAATTCGCCGTCGCGGCTTGACGTCGATCCTCGGCTTAATTGCGACACTTGTCGTAGCCGTTGCTTTTAGCCAGATTCCAAATTTAGCTGTGTTAACGGCACTTGCATTTTTACTTGGTTTTTCAATGACCTTTGTTTCCATTCCTTTCTTTACGTCGGCTCAAGAAGATACAGATCCACGCATTATGGGCAGGGTCATGAGTATTGTCTTTCTTGCTATGAATGGATTTGATCCTCTTGCGTACGCGGGTGTGACATTTCTAGTATCCAGAGGGATTGATATTCAATCGATTATTCTCACGTTTTCACTTATTGGATTATTCATTGCGTTTCTCCTTTTATGGAAAGGCAAAACCTATCGAAAACATAAATCAATCTATTAAAAAAAGTGAGCAAAAGCTCACTTTTTTCTACATCATCTATCCTTATTCGACAGCCGTTAATTCCTCTTCAACGACCCATTTATGATTCTGAACTTCTTCTCCATCTGTTGTGGTAAAATCAACCATATAAACGGTTGTACTCTGTGCTGAATCAATTTCCGCTACAGCACCTTCCATCCCTGTCATATGAGAGGCGTCCATCGATGCTTCTTCACCGATTTCGAGAGGCTCTTCCCCCACTTCTACAAATTCTTCATGTACGACCCATTCATGATCTTCCACTCGTTGACCGCCATCTGTCGGATCATAAGAAACCGTATAGACGGTCGTATCAAACGCTCCTGTTATTACGACCTCAACACCGTTCATTTCCGGCATATGCCCGTCTTCAATATAAGCTGTCGTTCCAACTGGAAACAACGAATCTTCAGCCTCTTCTAAGCCTTCGGGTATTTCGCCTGAACTTGATAAATCCATTTCATGCCCAGCATGTTCATCGCTCGCTTCATCATGCGTGTCATGTTTCTCAGCGGTTTCAGAGGTATCGTCTGTTTCTCCATTTCCACATGCAACAAGGGTAAAGGTTAGTCCGATAAGTGTTGCTGCCACTATAGAGTTATTTTTTCGCATATGTAAACCTCCTAAAGTATTTTCATAAATATACCATACCCTCGTATAGTATTATAAGATGGATTATTAAAAATGAGGATTTATCACTAGTGCAAGCCATATAGAATGACAGTTAATGATCGTCTTTTCGTTTAAATGTTGATCCCCTGGACTCATGTGCATTAATGATCGTGAAAAAGGCATGCTTGTCTACCGCATAAATGGCTTTTTTGAGCTGCATAATTTCCATTCGCTTCACGACAACATAAAGCACATCTTTTTCGTCACCCTCGTAACCGCCCTGTCCTTTTAACCTTGTGACTCCTTTTCCTAATCGCTGTGTGAGAATATTTGTTAGTTCATCGTAGTGACTTGATACGATCATGACCGCTTTTGTTGAATCTAACCCTTCTACAACGGTATCAATGGCTTTCGCAGCAACATAGTACGTCAGCACCGAGTACATCGCATTCTCTATACCAAATACAAACACTGCCCATGCAAAGACAAAGATATTAAAAACGAGGACACATTCACCGACTGTGAACGGCAATCGTTTTGTGATAAGTAAGGATAAAATTTCTGTACCGTCCATGGCACCGCCATTTCGAATGACGATCCCAACTCCAATTCCTAATAACAGCCCACCAAAAATGGTTGCTAATAAAGGGGTATCTGTAATGGGCGCAAAGTGAAACTGATGTAAGATCGCCTCGGTTGCGGCTAATCCAATGATTCCGAGAAGAGAGTAGACGAAAAAAGATTTTCCTAAATGTTTATAGCCTATGTATAAGAAAGGAATGTTCAAGAGAAAGACGAGTAATCCGAAATTAATTGACGTTATGCGGTTTAAGATTAAAGATATCCCAATAATTCCACCGTCGATAATGTTATTTGGTAATAAGAATAATTCAATCGCGACAGCAGCAAAAATAGCACCTACAATCACAAGTAGCCATCGAACTGAAGAGTAAGATCTCAACGTAAACGCCTCCCTCTCTTTTACTATGGTCAATTGGAGAATTATTATGCAATATTACCCATGTATGGATCATCCTTTAGACTCAATTCATGTGAACAAATGATGAAATTCGTGTTCTTACTTCAATGTCGAATGGATTGAACCGATTTAATGAGTAAGGCAAGTCTTATATTTTTAACTAAAGGAGACATTCATGGATAAGTCGTCATACATTGGTATTTTTCTAGGTTTTTGCACAATCGTACTTGGTATCCTTTTAAAAGGGTCAAGTCTTGAAGTTTTACTAAATCCTGCAGCAATTGTCATCATCTTACTAGGAACGTTCGCTTGTGTGTTCATTGCGTTTCCTTTTGACGATATTAAACGAATTCCAAAGCTTTTCCGCGTTCTTTTTTCAAATAGAAAAGACGAAACCCAAGAGGAGATCATTGAACATTTTGTTGAGTATGCATCCATATCTAGACGAGATGGCATGCTTGCGTTGGAAGGCAAAATCGACGAGATTGAGGATCCTTTTTTTAGACAAGCGATTCGTATGATGATTGATGGCCAAGATCCTGATTTTATTCGTCATGCGATGCACGAGCGCATTGATGCAATGCAAGAGCGACATGCTTCAGGAGCTGCTATCTTTAGTCAAGCTGGCACGTACTCGCCAAGCTTAGGCGTTTTAGGAGCAGTGCTCGGTTTAATTGCTGCTTTAGGAAATTTAGACGATATTACGATGCTAGGGGAATCAATTGCCGCTGCTTTCGTTGCTACGCTGCTCGGAATTTTCTTCGGTTACGTACTTTGGCACCCTTTTGCAAACAAATTAAAACGAAAGTCAAAGGTTGAGGTTTTACATCAACATATGATTATTGAAGGCACGATTGCGATTATTAACGGAAGCTCTCCTCGTTCAATCGAAGAATACTTAAGTGTGTATCTAGAAGAGAAGAAACAACATCGCGTAAAGGGAGGAGTCGAGAGTAAAAATGTTGCAGAAGCGGAGATCTAGATCGCGGTCTGAAGATGAGCATGTGGATGAATCGTGGCTTCTACCTTATGCTGATATGCTAACGTTATTAGTTGCGTTGTTTATTGTGTTGTTTGCCATGGGTCAAGTCGATCAAGCAAAATATGATGAATTACGCGTTGTCCTTTCTGAAACCCTCGGTGGCAAAGGCATTCTTGATTACCAAGATTCGATCGTTGAAGACGAAAGCCCTACCGAAGATTCAACCATCTCGACAGAGCTATTAAGCGAAGCAGCGAAAGTTGAGAAATCCGAACTGGAGCAACTGCAATCCCAGCTTAATGGCTACATAGAGGAAAAAGCACTGGCTGACCGTTTGCAAACGGAGCTCGGTGCATCCGGGTTGCTTATTACGATTAACGACGGCATTTTGTTTGATTCTGGAAGCGCCGAGCTACGACAAAACTCTCATGAGCTAATGGAACAATTGTCTGCAATGCTTGCTTCTGACCCTCCCCGCTATATACAAGTATCTGGACATACCGATAATGTTCCGATGGCAGGAGCAACTTTTGAATCTAATTGGGATTTAAGTGGCGCTCGTGCATATAATGTAATGAAGCTATTCTTAGAATCAAATTATTTAGAGGCGCATCAACTCTCTTATACAGGATACGGTGAATATCATCCAGTAGCGTCAAATGACACGACAGAAGGAAGAGAACAAAATCGACGCGTTGAAATTTTGGTCCTTCCATTGGAAAACTTAACTGAAGTAGAATCATCGTAATGTAAAACACCTAGATCTCGCTACGTGAATGTTATGCGCGCGATGTCTAGGTGTTCTTGTATAGATTTGACAGTAAAATAAGCGCTCTTATACAATAAGATAAAAGAAAGCTTACTTGTCGTTGGAAGAAGGTGTGTCTTTGTCTAAAGAAGTTGGTTGGATGGTTTTACGTACATTCATAATCATTCTTTCTCTTATTTTGTTTGGCTGGCTCGTTGCTAGACTGTTTTCCCTTACATATCCATTCTGGTTTGCGGCATTATTTGCATGGATGCTCCAACCGGTTGCCCGTTTTTTTCAATATAAATTGAAATTTAACAAAGGATTTGCAAGTTTATTTGGTTTATTAGGTGGCATCTTAGCAATAAGTGCGGTTCTAACAGGAATTGTGTTTCTTGTGTACTTTAGTTTGCGCCAGTTTTTCGAACAAGTTCCAACTTGGATTGAAGAAGGTGCTGAAAAGATACAGATCTTCTTTAATGAAACGATTTTGCCGTTATGGCACCAATTCCTTCAAACGTTCGATCAGTTCGATGCAGGTGGCACTAGTCCACTCTCAGAAGGGATTAATCAATTAGGGACCTCGATTAGTAATCTTGTCGGTGATCTCGGACAGGCTGCGCTAGATCTTATTGGAAACATTCTTATTGGTCTTCCAAGTTTTCTAGTTGCTTTTCTGTTTATTATCTTAAGCATTTATTTTATGGGAAAAAGCTGGAGTTTTTACCAATCGGTCTACGATCGTCACATTCCTCGTAAAGTTCGTACTAAAGGAAAAGAGTTTGTACAAGCAACACGGATTCGTTTGTTCGGATTTATTCGTGCTCAAATCATTCTCATGATGGTTACAGCGGTGATTGTGTTTGTAGGCTTGCTGATCCTCAACGTGGAAAACGCTTGGATGCTAGCGATTGTTGTTGGGATTGCTGAATTGCTGCCTTATTTAGGAACTGGGACCATATTAATTCCGTGGTTTGTGTATCTTTTCGTAACAGGAGATATTTCAGGGGGATTAGGCATCGCTATTCTATATGTCATCATCGTGATCATTAGGCAAATGCTCGAACCGAAGATTTTGTCGACAAATATGAATTTAAATCCCGTAGCGGTTTTAATTTCACTTTTTGCCGGACTGCAGTTGTTTGGCGCTTTTGGACTTTTCTTAGGTCCGGTATTACTCGTGCTAATCGTCATCCTCAATGACATCGGCTTTTTTCGAACGGTTATTCATTTTATTCGTTTCGGTTTTGATGATACAAAAGCAAATTAAAAACAAGCCACTCACTAACCGGAGTGGCTTGTTTTTTTGTTATTGATTGCTTTGTTCATCTGTTTTGTCATCATAATGGTGATCGGCATCAGCTTCTCCGGAATGCTCATCTGCATCTTGTTCGCGTTCTAATTCTCTGGTTGTTTCTGTATCACGATCAAGTTGTGCATGATGCAATCCTACTGCGCGATCTTCTTCACTACTATCAGCGAAGGGCTCTTCCGCTTCTTCCTGGGCTTCCGTTGTTCGTTTTGCATAAGGAAGTGCCTCTAACCGCTCATACGGGATTTCTTTTCCAGTATCCACACAGATCCCGTACGTTCCTTCTTCCATGCGCTCTAAGGCTTCATTTATTTCTGAAAGACGTTGTTCATCCGCTTCGTTAATCGTCTGCGTCCGTACACGGTCTTCATATTCTGAAGCTGTTTCAGCTAAATGATTATCCACACCTCTGGCAATATCACCACGGGTTTCAGACATTTCTCCTTCAGGTGTCGACGTTCGATTTTCTATTGATGCTTTCATTGATTCCAATTCTTTTTTCAAAAATTTTAATTGATCATTCGTTAATGACATAAGCCATCCTCCTATCGTATATAGTCTACTGTTCCCTGATCATTCTTTGTTCAAACAAATAGACATGGGAAGACGACGGACATTAAATGACATCACGCTTTTTGAAAAGAATGTGCCCAAGAATGAGGAAAAGGATGCTATGTCCTAGTATAAAGAGAACCGATTGCCATAAACCATCAAACGGCGCTGAGAACATTTGCAGTTCAAAGATATTAATTAAATCAACATGGGTTAAGACAACCCACTTCGGCCATTCGAAAAACTCGTTCAGAGTCGTAAAAATACCACCAAAAAAATAAGGGATAAGCGCAACGACAATCGTAATAGCTGTGTTTCGAGTCAGTGTCGCAATTAAAAGGGCAAGTGTAAAATAAAAAGTCATCCCAGGTAAAGAATACAACATAAATCGAAGGGTTGTTAGAAACCCTTCTCCCCACGACAAGCTAGAATCACCGTTAAAGAGAATCATATGCACGGGGTAGATGACGAGACTCATAGCGAGATAGAGTCCTACACCAATTAAAAGAGTTGTGAACCATTTTGCAAATAATAGGGTGTGACGCGAAACAGGACGGATTAATAACTGTTTAATCGTTCCAGAGCGAAACTCCCCTGCAACAGCACCTGTCATTTGTATTACAACGTAAATGTTAATCATTTGCGCAAGTGTCGTAAAACCAAGAACGAGAAAAAGTTGACCTAACAAAACAGTTCCAGCAAACGAATCTGCCAGTAGCGTAAGGCCGGTTCCTAGCAATAGACTTCCAAAGAGGACGATAAGAAAGATCCATATTTTTCGTCCATACCACGCTTTTTTAAACTCATTTTTCATTAATGAAAGCATCATAATGACGTCCCTCCCTTTTCTTCTGTTAAGGAGAAGTACGCATCTTCTAAGCGTTTCTTATACGATAAGCTGTAGACCGATAACGATGCTTGACTGAGTTTATGAATAACGTTTGGAATCTCTTGAAACGATACATTCTTAATCTCTAAATGTTGCTCGATCTGTGTCACGTCCCACTTTTCTTTTAAAAGCTGTTCGGCTTCTAGAAGCGGCTGTACTTCAATTGAGACTGTGACGGTTTCCGATTCTTCTTTCATTGCCTTCACACTTACTTCATCGACGAGCTGGCCATTTTTAATAATGACGGCACGGTCACACAACATCTCAATTTCACTTAGCTGGTGACTCGAAACAAGTAATGTTACTTCATCTTTCGTAGCAAGTTGTCTTAGGTAGTCCCGTAAATCTCTTATGCCTTGAGGGTCTAACCCATTCGTTGGTTCGTCTAAAAGCAAAACGCTCGGGCGATGCAAAATTGAAATGGCAATGCCTAGGCGTTGTTTCATTCCTAGTGAATAAGACTTTACTTTTCTATGTATTGCATGTTCTAAATCTACAAGTTTTACGACTTCTTCCATTCGTTCTTTCGTGATAGGCCGTGGGCTCATATCAGCAAAATGCTGCAAGTTTTGCATGCCTGTTAAATAGGTATATAAATCCGGATTTTCAACAATGGCGCCGACATGTTCTAACGCTTGCTCGCGATTTAAAGATAAGCTATTCCCTTCAATATAAACCTCCCCGTCATCTGGCTTAATGAGAGAAACCATCATCCGAATGGTCGTCGTTTTTCCAGATCCATTTGGTCCTAAGAATCCATAGATTTTACCCCGTTCCAGTGAAAAGGATAAGTCTTGAATCACAGGCTTTCCACCGAGTGACTTACTTAAATGTTCAACGACCAAAGGGTACGCATTCATTTCCATCATGTACACTCCTTTCATTTCCAATTACAGTCATTATACGCACACTTTTCACTTGACGTACAGAAAGACGGCTCAAAAAAGCACGACTGCAGCTTGTTGCTACAATCGTGCTTTCTGTATATCTATTCTTACTCTGTTGTATCAATGACGACTTTTAACTGTTGTGCTTTTCCTCGTTCATTCTCATCATATGCGTAGGAACCGTTCGAATAGCGATCGGCGCGGCGGTACGTGCTAGGGTCAACCAGCACACGCTCATCTTGATCGGTTTGAATCATAAATTGTTTTGTTTCTGGTGTAATCTTTTTAAAGCCGACTAAGCGGTGTGGGTTTGATTTTAATTCTCGCAGTAAAACCGAACCGCGTTTGTTTCGACTTGATTTTTCAAATTCGGTAATCGGCATGCGCTTAACCGATCCTCTTTGTGTAACACAAAGGAATTCAACCGTGTCTTCCAGTTCAAACGTTTCAAAACCAACGATGAAATCATCAGGTTTTACGTTCATTCCCTTCACACCAGCTGCTCGTTGTCCAACGAGAGATACATCGGTTTCCGAAAACCATAAGCCATAGCCTAAATGTGTTGCTGCGAAAAGTTCTTTCTTGCCATTTGTTTTTTCCACAGAAGCTAACGCGTCATCTTCTTTAAGTTTCAGCGCCATAAGTGGTTTTGAATGACGTTGGGCTTGATATAATTTTAATTCTGATCGTTTAATCATCCCATTACGCGTTATAAACAGTAATGACTCTTCTGTATCAAACGATGAAACGATCATCGATTCAACCAGTTCGTCATCGGGATCAATCGGAATTAAATTGGCAATATGCTGACCATCATCTTTCCAGCGTATATCCGGGAGCTGATGAATTGGCAAATAGAGATAGTTGCCTTTTTTTGTGAAGAGAAGAAGGACATCTGTCGTAGATGCGACTTGGGATTGTAGCACCGTATCACCTGTTTTCATACCAGGTGCATCTTTGCTTGATGCTGTATAAGAACGAAGGCTTGTCCGTTTCACATATCCTGAGTGCGTAATCGTGACGCGTACATCTTCTGTGGCAACGAGCTGATCCATATCAATCTTTAGTTCTTCGATTTCTTCTTTAATAACAGTTCGACGCTCAGAATGAAACTGCTTCTTCACTTGTAGGAGCTCTTTTTTTATAACGCTAATTAATTTTTTCTCACTTGCAAGAATCGCTTCCAGTTCAGCGATACGCTTTTTTAGTTCATCTGCTTCGTGCTCAAGCGTTGTAATATCAGTATTTGTTAAACGATAAAGTTGCAAATTAACGATCGCTTCTGATTGCGGTTCGGTAAAGGCAAACTGGTCTTGAAGGTTTTGTTTTGCATCTTTTTTATCTTTTGATGCGCGAATGACCGTGATGACTTCATCTAGAATGGAAACAGCTTTGATGAGGCCTTCGACAATGTGGGCACGCTCTTGTGCTTTTTTTAGCTCAAATTGCGATTTTCTTGTGAACACGTCTTTTTGGTGGTCGATGTATGCTTGCAACAGTGGTTTAAGACCCATAAGTTGTGGCGTTTTTTTATAAATCGCCACCATATTAAAATGATACATCACTTGCAAGTCGGTATGCTTAAACAAGTAGTTTAAGATGGCATTTGGTTCCGCTTCTTTTTTTAATTCCACGACAATCTTCATGCCTGTCCGATCGGTATCATCTCTTACTTCGGCGATGCCATCTACTTTTTTATCAAAGCGGATTTCGTCCATTTTCTTAACAAGGTTGGCTTTTACGACTTCATATGGGAGTTCAGTGATCACGATTTGTGTGCGGCCGCCTCGTACTTCTTCAAAAGCGGTTTTCGCACGAACAACGACTTTCCCTTTTCCCGTTTCGTACGCTTTGCGAATGCCATCCAAGCCTTGGACGATTCCGCCGGTTGGAAAATCAGGCCCTTTAATAATTGTCAAAAGGTCATTAATCGTTGTATCTGGTTTTTCCATTAAACGAACAGCGCCATCAATGATTTCTGGTAAATGATGAGGAGGGATATCCGTTGCGTACCCTGCGGAGATCCCAGTTGAACCATTCACTAAAAGATTTGGGTACATGGCAGGCAACACGACTGGTTCTTCAATGGAGTCGTCGAAGTTTGGAATATAGTCTACCGTTCCCTTGTCCAGATCCCGCATCAGTTCGGCGCTAATTTTTGATAAACGAGCTTCTGTATAACGCATCGCCGCGGGTGGGTCGCCATCGATCGAACCGTTATTCCCGTGCATATCGATGAGAAGTTGGCGTACTTTCCAATCTTGACTCATACGAACCATTGCATCATAGACAGAACTATCACCATGAGGATGATAGTTCCCAATAACATTTCCGACGGTTTTTGCCGCTTTTCGATAAGGTTTGTCAGCGGTATTTCCATCTGTATACATCGCATACAAAATACGACGCTGCACTGGTTTCAACCCGTCCCTTGCATCAGGTAGCGCTCGTTCTTGAATAATGTACTTACTATATCGACTAAAGCGATCTCCGATGACATCTTCTAAGGGGAGATCAAGGTACTTTTCTGCTTTTGCCATTTATGCTTCCTCCCCTACATGAAGGTTTTCATTTTCTAAGATGTTCGTCTCTTCTTCTAAACCAAATGCGACGTGGCTTTCTATCCATTTCCGTCGGGGTTCTACTTTGTCACCCATTAAGGTTGCTACATGTCTTTCTGCACGAGCAGCATCTTCTAATCGAACGCGGATGAGTGTGCGTGTCTCAGGATCCATCGTTGTTTCCCAAAGCTGTGTGGCATTCATTTCGCCTAAACCTTTATAGCGTTGAACCGTTGAACCTTTTCCAATCGTCTTTAACGCTTTTTGAAGTTCAGTTTCTTCCCACGCATATTCGACTTTCTCTTTCGCCCCTGAACCCTTGCTCACTTTATAGAGAGGTGGCAACGCAATGTAAATTTTGCCACTGTCAAGGAGAGGTTTCATATAGCGATAGAAGAACGTTAGCAGCAATACTTGGATATGCGCTCCATCTGTATCTGCATCCGTCATAATCACAATTTTGTCGTAATTGCAATCTGATAAGTCAAAATCAGCGCCAACACCAGCGCCAATCGTGTGGATGATTGTACGGATTTCTTCGTTTTTCATAATATCATCAAGTTTTGCTTTTTCTGTGTTAATGACTTTGCCTCGTAATGGTAGTACAGCTTGGAATTTCCGATCCCGTCCTTGCTTTGCTGAACCACCAGCTGAATCTCCCTCGACTAAATAAAGCTCATTTCGCTCAGGGTTTCGAGATTGTGCAGGCGTTAACTTCCCGCTCAACAATACATCTTTTCGCTTGTTTTTCTTTCCATTCCGAGCATCTTCACGAGCTTTACGGGCGGCTTCCCGTGCTTGAGCTGCTTTAATGGACTTTTTGATTAAAGAAGTCGCAACCGTTGGATTCTCTTCTAAGTAGTAAGAGAGCTGCTCTGAAATAATGGCATCGACTGCTGGTCGGGCTTCTGCAGTCCCGAGCTTGCTTTTCGTTTGACCTTCAAACTGAAGTTTCGCTTCCGGCACACGAACCGAAATGACAGCGGTAAAGCCTTCACGAATGTCTGAACCATCCAGTTTTTTATCTTTCTCTTTAAGTAAGCCGACTTTTTTCGCATGTTCGTTCATCATTCTTGTTACGGCCGTCTTTGCACCAAGTTCATGAGTTCCACCATCACGTGTCCGAACATTATTGACAAAGGATAAGACGTTTTCAGTGTACGCATCATGAAATTGAAAGGAAAAGTCCATTTCAATCCCGTTTGTTTGCCCTGAAAATGACACAACAGGATGTAACGGTTCTTTTCCTTCATTTAAATAATCAACAAACGCTTCCAAACCGGTTTCAAATTGAAAGAGTTCTTCCATTTCTTTTCCTGTTCGTTCGTCTTTTAACGTAATCGCAACACCGCGTAATAGAAATGCCGCTTCTTTTAATCGTTCAGAAAGCATTTCCGTATTAAAATTTACGCTTGAAAAAATGGACTCATCCGGTTTAAAGCGAACGATCGTCCCAGATCCTCTTGTTTTACCTTTTTTTTCTAACGTTGTAACGGGTTTCCCGCCCTTTTCAAATCGCTGTACATAACGGTGGCCATCCCGTTTAATATCTACTTCTAACCAACTCGAAAGGGCATTAACAACAGAAGCACCTACGCCGTGTAAGCCGCCACTTGTTGCATAGCCCCCTTGACCAAATTTACCACCAGCGTGCAAAACGGTAAAAATAACTTCTGGCGTCGGCTTGCCAGATCGGTGCATGCCGACTGGCATTCCTCTTCCTTCATCTTGGATGGACACGCTCCCATCTTTATGGATCGTGACATAGATGGAAGCCCCATGCCCTCCTAACGCTTCATCTACGGCGTTATCGACAATTTCATATACGAGGTGATGCAACCCACGTGCATCGGTAGAACCAATATACATTCCTGGTCTTTTACGGACTGCCTCGAGCCCCTCAAGTACCTGGATGGAATCATCATTATATTCATGTTGTTTTGCCATTCCGTTCCCCTTCCTTATTAGCAGCCCACATATGAGTACAAGTGTTCTGTAAAAAGAATATACTCCATCTTTATTTTAGTCAATGTTTTCCTTGATGCAACAGTTTTTTTCTATTAAAACCTTATCACGACTGTTTGACCACTGCAAATTTTTCCATAAAAAGCCCGTACCACAACCATTTGCAGTACGGGTATTGTTTATTTAAATTTTGCGTGCTCCACTTTAATACAGCGATCCATAACGGTTTCCACGTTATGCTCTTGCAGGTAGTCATATGCCCCCTCATCAACAACACCTAACTGTGTCCAGAATATAGGAATGCCAGCCTCCACGGTTTCCTTTGCAAGCTCAGGTAAAAATTCGCTCCTGCGGAAGATGTTTACCATATCAACTTCTACATCTAGGTCTGAAATCGAGCGATATGACTTTTCACCTAAAACATGCTCGACATTAGGATTGATCGGTACAATTTTATACCCTGCATCTTGCATGGCTTGTGTGACCATATAGCTTGTACGATCGGGATTATCTGATAATCCAACTACTGCAATACGCTTTTTCGTGTCTAAGATTTCTTTTATTCGTTGATCAGATGGGTTTTTCATGTCTGTACACTCCTTTTATTCGTTTAGTAGACCTTTTTCTTGTAAAAATTCACGTGCAACATCAGCTGGATCTTCGTCGTTGATGTCAACACGGTAATTAAGTTCAGAAATTTCGTCTTCCGTACCAATGCCCGCTAGTTGATTTAAAATGTCTTCTAGTTCAGGATACTGATTCATCGCAAAGCCACTAACAAGCGGCGCGGCTTGATAAGGTGGGAAAAGTGTAGCGTCATCTTCTAACACAACCATATCATACTCCACAATTTGTGGGTCGGTTGAAAAGACATCGCTCAATTGAATGCTGCCATTTGAAATTGCTTGATAGCGGGTAGAAACATCAATGGTTGTGACGTTGTCGAATTCAAACCCATACACCTCTTCAAAGCCACCATACCCGTCTTCACGATCAGCAAATTCAAACGTAAAACCGACATCTAATTCGTTGGCATAAGGAGCAAGGTCAGAGATCGTCTCCACTTCTAGTTCTTCTGCCAAGTCTCGTGGCATGGCAAGTGCATACGTATTTTGGAAGCCCATTGGCTCAAGCAAGATATCACCTGTTTCATCAAAAATACCGTCGCGAGCTTGCTCATACGATTCACGCTCATCATAACTAAAGTCTTCAATGTTTAATAGATCCGCGAGTACGGTTCCAGTAAATTCAGGGTATATCGCGATATCATCAACTTCTAATGCATTAAAGTTTACACTTGTTGTCCCAAGTGGTGCAATGACTTCGACTTCTAAATCCGTTTCTTGTTCAATTAAATGCTTGTACATATTTGCTAAGATTGGGGGCTCAGGCCCCATTTTGCCACCGATGACGATATCGGCTTGTCCTACACCACGTACGGCATTAACCGTTGGTGGAACGAGAACGATTAATAGAGCTAATACGACAACAGCCATTATAGGCTTATAAGACCCAGCTCCTTTTTTCTTTGTGCGACGTTCTGTAAAGCGCAAAATAAAGTCAAAGAAAAGCGCGAGTAAAGCAGCTGGTAAGGCGCCAAATAAAATATACTCATTGCTTGTACGCTGGATTCCGAGCATAATAATTTGACCAAGTCCACCTCCACCTACTAAGGCAGCTAGCGTGGCCGTTCCTACTATTAAAACCATGGACGTACGAATACCTGCCATGACGGTTGGCATAGCAAGAGGTAGCTCAACTTTCAACAATCGCTTACGCCCGTTCATACCCATTCCTTTTGCTGCTTCAATTAACGCAGGGTCAACTTCTTTTATCCCTGTATACGTATTTCGCAATATTGGCAAGAGCGCGTACGCTGTGAGTGCAACAATTGCAGGTGTAATGCCGATCCCTACAAATAGAACTAAAAATCCGAGTAATGCTAGTGAAGGTATGGTTTGTAAAACCGCCGCAATTCCGATTACAAATTCAGAATAACGCGTATACCGTGTGAGTAAAATCGCAATTGGAATTGCAATGGCAACGGCAATTAATAACGAGATAAGTGAAAGTTGTAGATGCTCCCAAAACGATTGAAGCAATAAGTCTGAACGTTCTTCAAAAAGTGTAAAATAAGATTCCCAAAAAGATGTCATACGTGAATTAAGTGGAATCGATCGTCTGCACGAACCCTAACGATTCACTTGTCCTTTCAATTACATTAGGGTTATGCGTGATGAAGTGATGGTTGAATCGCTAATTTAGCTAGGTTTTGGTACGAGACGCTTCCAATACACTTTCCATTCTCGATGACAGGAAGTGCTGGCAAATTTCGCTCTTCTAATTGTTGAAATGCTTCTTCGATCGTTGCGTTAGCGGCGACCGTTTGATAGTTGATAATCGGTTGTCCAAAGTAAAAGACACCCTCTAATTCACCAGATTCAGAAACAATAAACTGTAATTCTTGTCTTCCTTCGTCTAGAATTTCATTGACAAACTCGCTTTCTTCATTAGAAGAAAGCACCGTTTTGATGGTTGGGTTGTGCTCCGAGTTCGCTTTCGCCAAAAATTGCGCGACTGATTCAGAAGCAGGATTTGCAAGAAGTTGCTGAACGGTACCGATTTGTAAGACTCGTCCGCTTTCCATCATTGCAATACGGTCACCTAACAATTTTGCTTCATCCATATCATGTGTTACAAAGACAATGGTCTTTTTAATTTCTCGTTGCAATGCTTTAATATCTTTCTGTAGAGATGCTCTTGAGATGGGATCAAGTGCACTAAATGGCTCGTCCATTAACAAAATATCAGGATCGGCAGCCAATGCTCTTGCCACACCGACACGCTGCTGTTGCCCACCAGACAGATCTTCAGGCAAACGGTCTCGATACGTTTCTGGTTCCAGGCCGACTAAGGTTAGCAGTTCATCAATCCGAGCAATCGTGTCGTCTCGTTTCCACCCCTTTAATTCAGGAACAATGGAAATGTTTTCTGCGACCGTCATATGGGGAAATAAGGCGATTTGCTGCAGCACATATCCTATATTCCAACGCAATTGATGAATATCACCATTTCCTGTATTCTTATTATCAATTAAAATCTCTCCTGTAGTTGGCGAAATTAACCGATTGATCATTTTTAAAGTGGTTGTTTTGCCGCACCCACTTGGTCCGATCAAGACAAAAAACTCCCCTTTTTCAATCGTGAAATCTGCTTCAGCTACAGCCTTTGTTCCGTCTTCGTACTCTTTTGATACGTGATTAAATGTAATCAATACTTCCTACACCCCTTTTAACAAAAACGCTCTTTATTCATACCCGTTATCATGCCTAGTTAACCTTACATTCATGAAAAAAACACGCGAAAATATTCGCGTGTTATCGTTGAAATGCTGCCGCTCCAGTAAGGAACCCAGATTGTCCGATTGATTGTCCACCGTCGATTGTGACGCACGTTCCATTTATATATGATCCTTCAGGTGATAGTAAGTATTGTGCTAAACGAGCAACTTCTTCTCCTTTGCCAAAACGCTGCAACGGAACGCTTTTTAATGCCATTTTGTGTGCCTTTTCACTTTGAATCAGCTTGTCAACACCACCAGTATTTTCGATTGGTCCTGGCGCAATCGCATTGACGCGAATGCCGTATGAAGCGCCCCACTCTACCGCGAGGGTTTTCGTCATCGCCAGCACACCTGCTTTGGCACTGGCTGAATGAACAACTCCTGGTCCTCCTGTTTCAGCGTAGGTGGCCACAATATTTACCATTGATCCTGCTTGCTTATCGCTAATCCAACGTTTTCCGATTGTTTGCGTCATATGCCATGTTCCGTTTAAAACAATGTCAATGACAGCATGCCAACCGTTTTCACTTAAATCTTCGGACGGGCAAAGAAAATTTCCAGCGGCATTATTCACAACACCTGTAATTGGCCCGACGTGATCATAGACGTCTTGAACCATTTTTTCGATATCCTCACGGTTTCGTACATCTAAAGCAAACGTTTGAATTTGCTCAGGAAATGTTTCGAGTTCTTGCTTTGTTTGTGCAAGTCGTTCTTCATTCCGCGCGCAAACAATAACACGTGCACCTGCTTGGGCAAATTGTTTAACCATGGCTTTTCCCATTCCGCTGCTACCGCCAGTAACAACAATCACTTCATTTTCCATATTGACCTGACCTCCTGCCTCATGCAAATCGTTCTCCTCCCTTTCATTATGAAGAAAATCACAGAAAATTGAAAGGGTTTACAAAAACAAAAGTTTACTTTATTTCTCAGCAGAACGTGAGTAATGGATTTTTGCAACGGGAAAGGCAATTACTCAGCCTTTCAGTATTAACTGCAAAATAAACGTTCCATGAAATAATCATTTCACAGAACGTTTATTTTACGTTAAACTAGAGTTGAGGTGACCAAGATGTCGATATTCGCTAAAATTAATCATCACGATTCTCGAAAGGATCAGCAGCAGATTAACCATGACAAGCACACGTTCCGACGTTTAGATGAAATGCCTGATTTTATTCAAGGCTATGTTCAATATATTTTGTCGTTAGGTTATAGTCATTCAACCATTCAACGCTATATTTACGATTACGTCGATTTTTTTAATTTTGTCCAGCGACAAAGTGGTGAAGAAACATTTTCATCAACGTCGGTCAAGCTAGATGATTTTGCCCAATTAAACCAACAAGGGATTGAACACTATGTTTCGTTTCTAGCAATGGAGTTAGAAAATGAAGCGAAAACGATTAACCGAAAACTATCTGCTCTTCAATCCCTCTTTCATTATTTAATAAAACAATATGGACTTTCAGATAACCCTGTTTTAGCCGTGACACGACCAAAAGTAAAAAAACGAGAACCGGTATATTTATCAATTGAAGAAATGAAAGCAATTGTGAACCTTGCATTAAGTGAGGAAGGCTTAAGCACAAGGCAAAAAAAGTATCACGAGTTGCTGCGGATGCGGGATTATACAGCAATCATGCTTCTTGTGCGTACCGGATTACGGGTGTCTGAACTAGCGTCTCTTCAACATGCCAACATCGATTTTTCTCACCAGGAAATGCGTGTACTTGGCAAAGGCAATAAACAGCGGACAATTCCATTGTCCGAAGAAGTTTTGCAAGTTATTCAACAATACATCGAGAGTCTGCCTATTCATGCTCGACCTAACCAACACGCTCCCCTTTTGGTCGGTTTTGACTTTCGGACGATGACGTATACATCCTCCATTGGTGTAAGCGCACTGCAAAAAATGATTCAACGACTAATTGATCGTGCAAAGATGACAATCCCTTCTCTTGAAAATCGAACGATTACGGCACACAAACTTCGTCATAGTTTTGCAACGGCGCTAATTCGGAATGGTGTAAATGTATTGACGTTACAACAGTTATTAGGCCACGAATCTGTTGCGACAACCCAAGTATATGCGCATGTAGACTATGAAGCGAAAATTAAAGCGATTCATTCGTGGTAAAGACGATTTGTCCCTGGATAAATCGTTTTTTGTGTGATCTTCTACTGCTTGTGTTAAAACGAATTATCATTGTTCGTGTTACAAAATGAAACTTACGTTTAGTCCCAATCCCTTTCGTATATTCATAACGAATTAAGTTTACATAATAAATAGTATGTAAACTTAATAGGTGCATGTTTTTATTACACAATCATACATAACTTATTCCTATTAATTTTAATAAATCATGTATAGTCTCATTTTTGTCGGACAAACTACAAGCAACTTCCAAAGATAACGAACGTAGAATATGCGCAAAAAGGAGTGAGTCTAATGTTTTCCTTTTTTATCCATTCTTTTGCATCGATTTTTTCTGTCACTTATCCGATCTTTTTTAATCATATGAGTAAACCGAAGCAAACGGTTGATGGTGAAGAATATGTTTCCGGCACAGTCTTGTTCACTGTAGCCATAAGCATCTTTATTCTTCTTGTCGCCCAAGTTATATTCTCTTGGGCTTATGTCCCTATTGGATTTATGCAAATGCTTGGCGGTCTTGTTATTTTATCAATCGCGATTACCTTAATGCGGAAGAACAGTCCGATTTCATCGAATTGGAAAGACTGGTTTCACACATCGTTTGAAGATGGATTTTCGAGCATTGAAGAAATGCTTCATTCTGTTAAACAATTAACGGCAAATCAACCTAAATCGATAACGGCTTACGTTACATACTTAGCATTTTTCGCTGTATACTGTGTATCTTATGCTCTTCACCTCCTTATTTGTTGGATATACGGTCAATTAAACAATCGTGCCCTTTTCTTTGTAACGAAATTTACAGGGCTAATTTTAACTTTCTTTGCACTTGAAATGCTGTTATTCGGTTTTATGGACGTGCTAAGTGTCATTGATCAGCGTGCTTCATAAGGAAAAAGACTTGGAAATGTTCCAAGTCTTTTTTTATAAGCGATAAAGCTTTGTATACTTGTCTGTTAGATACTGAATGAGAGGTGTTGGATCAATTCCGCCACCTGTGATGCTTTCAATAAGGTCTTTTGGCTTTTTTATTGCTCCATATTGATGAATCTGTTTCGTTAGCCAAACACGGATTGGCTCTAGCTGTTTTGTTCGAATTAATTCCTCTAAATTCGGGAATTCTTGTTTTAACACTTCGTTTATTTGTGCTGCATAAATAAATCCAAGAGCATAAGACGGAAAGTAGCCAAAATCTCCAGATGACCAGTGTACATCTTGTAAAACCCCTTCACCATCGTTAGTTGGCACAATTCCTAAGTATTCTTCCATTTTTTCGTTCCATAGCTTTGGTAAATCTTCAACTTCTATTGATCCCTCAAATAACCCTTTTTCAAGTTCATAACGAAGAATAATATGTAAACAGTATGTTAATTCATCTGCTTCTATACGAATCATTGACGGTTTTGCTTCGTTTAAACCGAAATAAAAGTCTTGTAACGAGACATCTCCAAATTGAGCTGGCGCAAATGTCGTTAAGTCCGCATACATCGCTTCCCAAAATGGATACGATTGTCCAATGAATTTTTCCCAGAAAAGGGATTGTGATTCATGGATACCCATTGATGTTCCACTTGCTAAACCATATGGGATCAACTCTTCAGAGATATTTTGCTCATAAAGCGCATGTCCTCCTTCATGAATGGTTCCTAGCAGCGCTACGCGAAAATCTTTTTCATTATATTTCGT
This sequence comes from Shouchella sp. JSM 1781072, assembly GCF_041949915.1. Taxonomy (NCBI): domain Bacteria; kingdom Bacillati; phylum Bacillota; class Bacilli; order Caryophanales; family Bacillaceae; genus Shouchella; species Shouchella sp. JSM 1781072. The sequence goes on along the minus strand of NZ_JBHFQE010000001.1, from coordinate 1,116,053 downwards.
TGTTACGCGCACATCACTTGGGTTTATACCGATCGCAAAAGGGTGCACACTTTCATCTAAGCGACCCTTGTTAAAATTGTAGCCCATCGTCTTTAAAAAAGATTGGCTTAGTTCTTCTTGTTTTTCTTTTGGAAATGATTTAAAAAGAAACGATGTATCAGGTTGGTCAGATGCATCTATGACTTTCTGAATTAAAGGGATGAGATGTTCTTTTAATGTTGCAAATACACCATCAAGGGTGTCCGTGAAAACACCAGGCTCATATTGATCCAGTAAAGTATTGTATGGATGTTGTTCATAGCCTAAATATTGAACAAAACGTTTTTTAAATGCGACAATCTCCTGCAAATAAGGTTTAAAGAGTTCAAAATCATTTTTTTGTTTTGCTTCTTCCCACTTGACTTCCGCATTCGTTTGCAACTTCACAAATGCTAAATAATCATCGACTGGGATTTTTGTGTTCTGGTTATATGCTTTTTCTGCTTCTTCAACGGCTCGACTTAATACTTCCGTTTGATTTTGTTCCGTTTTTAATTCATCGATTAGCTCTTTTAAATCAGCCGATGTTGTCATCCCGTACAATTCACTCGATAATGTTTCCATTAATTCAGCACGTTGTGCAACACCACCAGCCGGTGCCCCAGTTCGTGCATCCCAAATTACTAGGCCAAGCATTTGTCCGAAATGATTTTTCCGTTTTAAATATTCAAGAAATTTCTCCTCGGTTTGAGTCATATTATCGCCACCCTTCTGTTCTAGCATACGTCTAAATTGCTCGTAGGACAAGACAAAAGACGCGAGATTGAAGTTGTGATACACTAATCTCGTAGGAGTGATAAGATGAATGTTGAAATTACTGATGCGGCAGTAGCGTTTTATCAAAATGAAATGAGTTTAACAGCAGGCGATCAACTACGGTTATTTGTGCGAGTTGGCGGAGTAGGTTCAGGAGGTTTCTCTGTTGGTATTACGAGAGAAATTGAAGGACATCATTATGAGATGATTGAGAAAAAAGGAATTCAGTTCTTTGTTGCTAAAGATGATTTATGGTACATTGACGGCATGAAAATTGATTATGATGACGATCGTGACATGGTCATGTTTACCCAATCAAAATTTGATAACTTAGATCATCCTTTATTCATAAAAGAAACATGAGCCAGCGTTGGCTCATGTTTTTCATTTAACTATACTCGTTGTCTTGCGCTTCATCGAGCTGATGACTAGCTTGATCGAGAAGCGCTGAAGAATGGGCGAAAAAAGCTTCGTCAATATTTCCTTGATAAGCCAGTGCTTGTTTAAATTGTTCCTCCGCTTGTTCGAGTGCTTGCGTTGCTGCTTCTAACTGTTGTCCATCCATGCTTCGTGTGGCTTGTCCGATCATATGTTGAGCGGCTTTAATCGCCAGTTCAATTTGTTCTAAATTGCGATAGCCATCTTCTTGGTTTGAATATTGATTCATGCAGTCAACCTCCCTTTTGTTTTACTATAAACAAAAGAGTTGTTTTTTATACATGAGTTTACATAATATTTATATGGTTAACTACTCTCATTAGGATTTAATTTTGGAAAAGCTGGTTCCAGTTGTCTATAGAGCATCTCATACAAATTGAATTGCTTCTCATAGATATGGTGATCCGTTTCGTTCGGTTCAAACTGCTCACTAAATGCTTGACTCTGTTTTTCTAACGCACCACGGGCTAGTCTTACTGCTCCTAATGCAGAAGCATGATGTGTTTCTTGAAGGCGAACCGGCTTTCCTGAAATATCCGCAAGTAGCTGGACCCATTTTTTTGATCGGGCAAACCCGCCAGACGCTTGAATACGATCAATAGGTGCAACCGATTCTTCCAAAGATGTTAAAACGGATTGTAAACTGTAAAGGATCCCTTCTAACACAGCACGACTAAAGTGAGCACGGGTATGCGTTCGTCTCATCCCAATAAAAGCTCCACTTGCCTCTCCATTCCAGTAAGGCGCTCGTTCTCCATTTAAAAACGGTAAAAATAGTAGACCATCTGCCCCTGGTCGTACGGTAAATGCCTCTTCAATGATTTCATTCACAGTGGCCCCTTTTGCAAAATGCTCAATAAACCATTCCAATGCAATACCACCGTTATTTGTTGCCCCACCAGCGATCCACGTTGAGTCATCTAGCACGTAGCAAAACGTTCTCATATCTGCGTCGGTTAACGGTTGGGACGTTGTCATGCGCACAGCACCACTTGTTCCAATCGTCAGTGTTGCAACGTTTTCAATTAGCCCACCAGCACCGACATTTGCGAGCACCCCATCACTGGCACCTATTGTAAATGTACATGAATCTGCAAATGAAAACGCTTGAAGAATTTCCGTTCTTTGAGAAAAGCAATAGTCGGTAGGCACGATTGATGATAGTTTTTCTTGGTCGAGCTGCAAGAATGATAGAATACGAACATCCCACTGCTTTGTGTGCAAATTATAAATCCCTGTACTACTCGCTAAAGATTGATCTACGACGAATTCACCAAATAAATGAAAACAAATAAATTCTTTTATAGAAATAAATTTATACGTTTTTGAAAAAAGTTCTAGCCAATGTTCTTTCATCCATTTTAGTTTCCCAATCCAAGACATTGGATGGATTGGTGTACCAGTATTTGCATAAAATTCTTTTCCTTGTTCCGTATCTTTTAACGCATTTATAATCGTTTGTGAGCGGGTATCTGCCCAAGTTAGTAAGTTTGTTAATGGTGTACCTGATTTGTCTATAGCCATTAAAGAATGCATCGCTGAAGAAAAGGATACGTTTGTTATATCAGCTGGAGCAATTTTTGTTTTGGTAAGCAGTTGTCTCATACTATGTAAAGCGGCTTCTCGAATGGCGACTGGATCTTGTTCTGCATAAGAAGGTTTTTCTTGGATTAACGGATAGCTCGTTTCATGCTCAGCAATCTGAAGGTAGTCTTGTGAGAATAAAACGACTTTTGTGCTTGTTGTTCCAATATCAATAGCTAGTGAATACATGTTGTAACTCCTTTACGTTAAAGCATCCGTTTATACCCTAAGTCACGAAACCATGAGAAATCATTGCGATCTAATGCCACTAATTGTAAGGCTTGATAATCGATATCTAATAGATGACTGTCCACGGGCATGATGTCTTTATAATAGATTAAAATCGGTTCCTTAGAACGACTCTTGTCTATTGTATAAAAAAAATACGTCTGATACATTAATTCTTGGCAAATACATGAAGGATTTTTTTCAATCCATCCTAAAATTTTTTTCATCCCTCTTTGAATATAAATCCAAGAACCATCTTTCAATGAACTCACTCCTTAAATGTCTTTTTGTTAGTTTATCTTTTTAAGGAATTTTTATGAATACTAATACGGTATATGAAATTATATTGTTTTTGATAAAAAGGCAGCCTTTTTTTAATTGGGCTGCCTGCGACGCTTAAATACGTGGTGGTCTTGGTCCGAAAAATTGATAATAATCGGTTTTTATGTTGCCATTATACAATTTCCGCTTTTTACTCGCTTTTTTTCCGTAAAGTGTTTCAAAGTCTTCATGCGATGTCAATACATATACGGACCACGTTTCAAATGATTGCATGATGCGCCCCATATCTTTGTACATCGCTTCAACTTCTTCTTGTTCCCCTATTCGCTCTCCGTATGGTGGATTTGCAACAAGCACACCGTAACGTCCTCGGTGACTAAAATCACTGATTTGCATTTGTTTAAACGAAATAAGATCGGCAAATCCTGCTTCAGCAGCATTGTTTTTTGCTAATTCAATCGAGCGGTGATCAATATCTGAACCAACAATATCTAGTTTCTGATCATACTTTGCTAAATCTTCTACTTCTTGCCGTGCTTTATTCCAATAATCTTGTCCGACCCAGTGCCAGTCTTCCGATACAAAATCGCGATTAAATCCAGGCGCAATGTTTTGTCCAATAAGTGCTGCTTCAATTGCGAGTGTTCCTGATCCACAAAACGGATCTGCAAATGGTCGATCGACATTCCATGTGGTGAGTTGAACCATCGCAGCCGCCAACGTTTCTTTTAACGGTGCTTGGTTATGTAACGCTCGGTATCCACGTTGGTGTAGTCCGACGCCACTTGAATCAATCGTAAGCTGCGCCTGATCTTTCAATAACGCGACTTCAATGCGGTATAGTGGGCCATCTTCATCAAACCATCCACGTTTGTATTGTTTTTTCAAACTTTCTACGACCGCTTTTTTTACAATAGCTTGGCAATCAGAAACGCTGAATAATGTCGATTTAACCGAACGGCCAATTACCGGAAATTCTGCATGCGGTGGTAATAAATCAGCCCACGGCAACGCTTTTGTTTTTTCAAATAGCTCATCAAACGTGACCGCTTTAAATGAGCCAACTAAGATTTTTATACGATCTGCAGTTCTTAACCATAAATTTGCGCGTGGAATTGCTTCTACCGTTGATGTAAAGACGACTCTGCCGTTTTCAACCGCTACATCTTCATAACCAAGTGCCTTTACTTCTCGGGCACATATTGCCTCTAATCCCATTGTCGTTGTTGCTATTAACGTGACCTTACTCATTCTTTTCCTCCCTTAATACCAAATGACGCCGCCTTGCGATTCTGCATAAAATGCACCAACAATCGCTACAAATCCAAACGCCAAGACAAGTAAAGTGCCCACTCTTTTTGCTGATTCAGAGCGATGATAAAGAAATACAGCAACGCCATAAAATGCGAACACCGTTATTAAAAAGATTCCTCCTAATCCGAACAAGTAGCCTTGTATGCCAAAACCAATTACGTTTAAAAGAAATAAAACGGCTCCTAGACCGTACATCACTTTTTCTTGTGTCATCTGCTTCCCTCATTTCTGTCTTTTATGTTAGTGTACCAGAAACAAAATAAAAAAACCCTCAAAAGGGTTTTTACACGTTTATAAATTCATCATCATGTCAATCATAAGCCATGTTCTGTCCTTTTGTACTGCAAACGGTGATGAACCTCGTACTCCAGTAACAATCATCTATCTACGAATTACCGTCCTTATAGTTCCGTTCAATTTCGGACTACAAAATGCCCCTACCATTGTTTGGGTTTCTCGCTCGTGGGGTTTACCTCGTTCCACTCTACTCGTTTCCAAGCAGACTTCGTCACTGTGGCACTTTCAAAGAGTGTATCCCGTGTCGTTAAACGATTTAGGGAAGCCTCTTGCCGTCAGTTATGACAACTGCCCTAGCTTATTTATTGGCTAGGCACGATCACTACTAGCTTCGCAGCCAGTGCGAGCATGGACTTTCCTCTACACAATGTGCAGCGATTGTCTCATGACATGACTATTCATAAACGACTTGTTCATTATAGCGCAAAAGCTAAGATTTTACAATAACTCTTTAAACGTTCGTTTTGGTTCTCGAATAGCTAATCGCGCAAGTTCATCCGCTTTTTTATTTTGCTTACTAGGTACCCATTTAATAAAAAATAACTCAAATGAATCGAGCAAGCGCTGAGCCTTAGCCAAATAAGGTTCAAACTGCTTCCGTTTCACGTAGCCTTTTTCGACAGCTTCACTTACAAGTTTTGAGTCTGTTTGAATGAACAGATGCGACAATTGCTTGTTTTTTGCTAACGATAAAGCGATCACTAATGCTTCGAATTCAGCCTCGTGATTGTTTTTTATCCCAATATGATAGCGATGTTCATCTGTTTGGCCATCTTCGTAAACAATTAGTATGCCTACACCCGATGGTCCAGGGTTTCCTGCACTAGCTCCGTCAATTGCTAGACGGTTCATTCGTACATTTTGCTTCCAAATACTTTTTTCTCTAAATTTGAAAGTCGTTGTAAAATATCGTAGTTCGTACTACCTGCTGATTGTGGTTGTGGTGCACTCTGACTTCTTGACGGTCGATCATTTTGACGTTTCATTTCTTGTCTTAATTCTTCATTTTCTTTGATCAACTGGTCAACTCTACGTTGATACGCCTCATAGTCTTGAATGACAACATCTAAAAACTTATCAACCTCATCTTGGTTATACCCTCTCATGCCAGTTTTAAAATCTTTATCTAGAATTTCTTTGGCATTTAACTTAATCTCCACTGTACTCATTCTATCACCTCTTGTTCGATTCCACCTTACAGTCTATTTTTCCAAATTACTTACGCAAAGTCAATTTAAACAGTGCGGTTTTGATATTTTTAAGAAATCTGTTTAAAAATCATCAAGTGCTTCTCTTCTTGCTTCTTCAATTTCTTCTGGAGAAATCATAAAGATTGGCTTGTCCAAAGATCTTGCCACGTTTATGTAATACTTTGGCGATCCTTCCTTTTCTTCATCATATAAAACCAATACGGCATCTGTCTTTTGAACTAAATATTCATTTTTCACTTTTAACTGTACCGGGTTTTCATAAGGACGTTTTGATATAGAGTCAACAAAATCTGCTTTCACTAGCCGTTCATGGTAGCGTTCCTGCAGGCGCTCATTCCACTTCGACTCTTGCTCTTCAAATGGGGTTAATAAGCCAAGCTGAATGGTTGGGTAGTCAGATTCTTGTAAATCACTCACTACATCCATTGCCCACTGTTCTACTCCAAGCTGTCCACTTGTAATAAACCACGTTACACCTTCCTCAATGAGCGCAATGATTCGTTTTTTCAGCACGAGTTTAATCCATTGAACCCCTTCATGTGATTCATTAAAGACGCCAAGCTCATGCATTTTATATCCTGTTACGAGGACGGCATTCATGTTGTATCCTCCTTAATAAAAGAGCGAGCTGTTTAGCCCGCTCGCTATTACTTATTTCTTAAAGCCATTATACGGTGATACATTTGACGGTTTCATATTGCTCATAGGTGCTGTGTTGTTTGGTTTCATGTTGCTCATTGGAGCCGTATTGTTCGGCTTCATATTGTTCATTGGTGCCATGTTGTTTGGTTTCATATTTGATGGTGATACATTTGAAGGCATATTATTGTTCATTGGTTTTTCACAATACTGCTCGTTCATCACGTGCTCTTGCACGCTATCCGTATGTGGATATTGATGAATGTGCTTATAAACATGGTTTTTCACATGCGTTGTGTGTGAAGGGTGGATTTCTGGAACAATATATTCTTGCGTACTTTCGACAACATTGTGCTGAGTTGGATGAACAACAGCAGGTAATTCTTGCGAACAAGTTGGCATCGTCATGCTTGGCTTATGGTTGCCACCACACGGGTCACACATAGGTTGTGGTGGGCAACAATGATGTTGTGGTCTTTTATGAAACATAAGTTAAAGTCCTCCTTTAATTTTAAGTCACTATTACCTTATGTTCATACCCACCTAGGTGTACTAGTTGATTGACCCATTTTTTGCGTTAATTTCTTCACGTATTTAAAGTAGCGCGCACGAATAGCGTCGATTTTTCTTACTGAATCACACGATTTTAGTCGAGTTATGCGCTTCCCCAGGAAATAATTCATTATTTCTTATTCAGTCGCTCCACTCGTTTTATTGCATCGTTTCGTTCTCGCTCATTTTTTGCAAACGATAGAGCAAGCTGGGCATAATGAGCTGCTTGGTTGATATCTTTTACATAGTGTTCATACATTAGAGCTAGTTCAATTGCACTTTGCCATCTGAACCGCTCGCTTAACAAGCATTCTTTGAAGTCAACCGTTGCCTTTTGATAATATTGGCTTTTTTTTAAGCCATGTCCCCTCAAATACCGTGCCTCGAGCAAATCGTTTTCATCAGACGTGCCAGAATTAATGATGCTTGTAAACATGTCATGTGCAAGCGGGTATGCACCATTCGCCTGAGCCCATTTCGCTAATTGCAACCGTTCGTCTAATGACGTCTCTTCTTCCCAACCGGTTATTTTCTCAGTTAAACGTGCATAGAGCGCGATTAATGACAGCACATCTTTTTCATGATGTTCGAAAATACTTGATATGAACTCTAGCTTCTGCTCACGTACAAAATCAAAATATAACAAAGGAATTAAATGAGAAGGCGTATCTTCTGATCTTTTTATTCCAAGAATCTCTCCTTCCAATACACCTAGCCGGCAAGATGGTAATGAATGTTTCCATAGTCGCCTCGCAGCATGCAACAGGTCATAATGTCCAAATTGTGGGAGCTTCGGCACCGTATCACGTAAATATGCATGCCTTGTTTTTAAGCGAGGCCAGTCAAACGCCTTGCCGTTAAAACTAACTAAATGATCAAGTTTTCCAACGTCATGGAGGAAATAATGATATAAAGCAGATTCGGAATCAGGAGACGGTAAAAAATATTGGCGTACAACAACTTCCTCTTCTTCGAAACAGGCAAAGCCAAGTAAAAACATTTGTGTTCCGGCACCTGCACTTAATCCTGTTGTTTCTGTATCAAAAAAAATTAATTTCTTTAACGGAATTCCTTTACTTGATAACGGATGAGAAAACGACGTTGACTCCCACTTCAGTAAGTCATCTTGATACTGGCGAAACGTTTTTTCACCGTATGTTGAATCAAGAGCATGCTTTGTTTCACGTATGTAGCATACTTGATCCTCAAAATGATGCGGAATCAATCCAAATTCATGCCAATTGCCTGCACTTTTTTCTGCATTTGTAGCTGTTTTTGTTGGCTCTTCCTGCAGAGGTTCTTGTTTCATGTGAACTTCCATTCGTTTTAGCTTTGCTTTTAATGACATCTTATCACTTTCCCTTTTTAATACGGTATGTGAAATTATTGAACATTTGTTTTAAGACTACGAATAAACTGGCTTAGTTTTTTCTTAAACGACTCGTCTTCTTTTACTTCTCCAATACAAGCCGGACAGCCATAAGCACATTGACAGTGTTCAATTAAATTCTGCATATGGTCCAATACACTGCCCATTTGAGAATAAAGCTCTTTTGCCAATCCGATCCCACCTGGATAAGCATCATAAATAAATACAGTCGGCTCTCCCGTCACATCTGCTTTTACTTGTGGCGTCACGTGAATATCACTGCGTTCACACATTAAGTGAAGTGGTGCAACGTGATGAATAAGCGCCGCAAAGCTAACAAGAAACGCTTCCGTCGCCTTTCTTTCCATGTTTAAAGAGTGAAATGTAAGCCACATACTGTTCGTATGCATTTCTTCTTCTGGTAAATGAACCGGCCCAGAACCGATGTTTTCCATCGTGGCAAGACGAATTTTTTTAAAGATCGTTACTTTTCCTGTCACCATAACATCGCCGTAGGACAATGTGGCGAGCTCGAGAGTTTTTTTATTGTCTTCTTCAAGAATCGTTAAGGAAACGGCTAAATTAGCATCTGTGAAATAATCAACTTTCACTTCGCGGACAAACGCTTTTTTTTCATCCCAATCCAAATATTCAACTTGGAATTGAACACCTTGATGGAGATAAATGGCTTCGTCGTGAAGTAGTGTCATGGCGCTAAATCGATCCATTTCCCCAATGACTTTGTGAGCTGTTACATCGCTCTGATCAATAATAACAACATTTTCTTGCGATGCCGACCGTAAACTAATGCCGTGAGCTGGAAAAGCATCGGTCATCCAATACCAGCGGTCCTTTTTTTGTAAAAGAACTTGCTTTTCTGTTAGATAGTCTAAATATTCATCAACAACTTCTCCTACGAACGTTTCCCCGCTTCGAAAAGGAAGTTCATAGGCAGCGCATTTAAGGTGATCCAAATAAATAATTAAATTTAGCGGGTTTACTCGTGCTGTTTCAGGACTGCGTTCAAAGAAATATGCAGGGTGATTCATAATATATTGATCAATAGGCGTAGACGCAGCTACCATAATTACAACCGCTTCATTTTGTCTACGACCCGCTCGTCCCGCTTGCTGCCATGCACTCGCAATGGATCCTGGATACCCAGTTAGAATACACACTTCTAATTGTCCGATATCTACACCTAATTCAAGGGCATTCGTTGACACAACCCCAATGACTTCACCTGAACGTAAGCCTTTTTCAATTTCTCGACGTTGGTTTGGTAAATACCCTCCCCGATAGCCAGCAATCGTTGCTTTTCCAAATTGATGTTTAATTAATTGTTGGAGTTTATTCAACATAATCTCAACACGGACACGACTTCTTGCAAATAAAATGGTTTGAATACCTTCTCGTAAAAACCCTTCTGCTAATTCTTGCGCTGATCGCATCGCACTTTGTCTAATTTGCAACGGTTCATTCACAATAGGTGGATTATAAAAAATAAAATGCTTTTTGCCACTCGGCGCTCCGCTTTCTGTTATTACTTGAAACGGCTCGCGAATTAATGTTTCCGCTAATTCTTTTGGGTTAGCAATTGTAGCAGACGTGCAAATAAAAGTTGGGCTTGAACCGTAGTAAGCGCAAATTCGTTTTAATCGCTCAACGACATTCGCGACATGGCTACCAAACACACCACGGTATGTGTGAAGTTCATCAATGACGATATAGTCTAATTGCTCAAAAAATGCCACCCACTTCGTATGGTGAGGTAAAATCGCCGAGTGAAGCATGTCAGGATTTGTAATAACAACATTACCTGCTTCGCGAACGCTAGTCCGAATTTGTGGTGGCGTATCGCCATCATACGTATGGCATTTTAAATCGATGCCAATATCCGCAATCATTTCATTTAATTCCGCCATTTGATCTTGCGCGAGGGCTTTTGTCGGAAACAAATATAACGTTCGACTTGAAGGGTTTTCTATAAACGTTTTTAAGACAGGTAAGTGATAGCATAACGACTTTCCAGATGCTGTCGGTGTAACGGTAACAAAATGCTTACGCTCATGACCATAGGTAAGGGCTTCTCGTTGATGTGTATATAGTTCACTAATGCCGCGTTTTCGTAGACCGTGACAAATCCGAATATCAAGCCAGTTCGGAAATGATGCAGTTTTGGCCTCTTTCGGCTCAATCTCGCGCCAATAGGTAACATTTTGATCTTGTTTTAATTCTAGTAATTTTTGTTGTAATGTTTGTTTAAACATAATTTCCACCTCAAAAAGGGTCTTTCTTCTATTTTAGCGAATGGTTGTTCTGTTGGCTACAATGAATTTCTCAACACTTTTTGCTAGATTAGTGCCAATCATTCAAATTTAATGTATAATAAAAGATATTTCGTTTTACGAAGTTTAGGAGGTAGAAAAGATGGAATTAACAAAACGCCAAGATATCCCCACTAAAGAAACGTGGAATTTACGCGATCTTTTTTCTTCAACGGAAGAATGGGACGAAGCACGCCAAGAGGTAGAACAAGCAGCAGCTAAATTATCTTTATTTACTGAAAAAATCGGGGAACGTGCAGAAAACCTCCTTCATGCTTTAGAAGCTCGAGAAGCCGTTTTAGAGAAACTTGTGCCTGTGATGACGTATGCTTCTCTTTCTCTCTCAAGTGACGGTACAGATGCAGTCGCTCAAGGAAATTCTAGTTTAGCACAAGGTACACAAGCTATCGTTCAAGCAGAAGTGGCCAAAGTTGATGCCGAAATTTTAACATTGCCACCTGCTATTATGGAACAATTTCAAACAGAAAAAGAAGAACTACAATCGTTTCGTGTATATTTAGATAAATTGACTGACACTCGCCCTTACGCACTATCTAGTGAAACAGAAGAAGTGCTTGCTGCCTTATCTCCTATTCTCACAAGCCCTTATTCAACGTATTTAACAAGCAAATCAGCGGATATGGCGTTTCCTACTTTCACTGGCGCAAACGGCGAAGAATTCCCTCTTTCTTTTGCCCGCTTTGAAGACCAATATGAATTGTCCCCGCATACAGAAGAACGAAGAAACGCATTTATAGCCTTTGATGACACGTTAAAAAAGTACGAGCATACATATGCAAAGCTCTATGCGAGTGAAGTTACAAAACAAGTGACGCTCGCACGGTTACGCGGTTACGAGTCAGCAGAACAGATGTTACTTCATTCGCAAAACGTCACGCAAGCGATGTACCACAATCAACTCGACACGATCTATCAAGAATTAGCTCCGCACATGCAACGATATGCAAAACTAAAAAAAGACGTTTTAGGGTTAGACACATTTGGCTTCTCAGACTTAAAAGCCCCTTTAGATCCTGATTTTGAGCCAGTTACATCATATGAAGAAGCGTATGACACGATCATTGAAGCTCTCAAGCCATTAGGTGCGGAATACGGTAAGATGTTAAAACGAGCAAAAGAAGAGCGCTGGGTGGATCGCGCTGACAACGTTGGGAAGGCAACTGGTGCGTTTTGCGCAAGTCCATATGGCTCGCATCCTTATATTTTGCTAACGTGGAAAGATACGATGCGAGGAGCATTTATTCTAGCCCATGAGCTCGGTCACGCTGGACATTTTTATCATGCCAATGCAGCTCAACCTCTTCACGCAACACGGCCATCTACTTATTGTATTGAAGCACCATCTACGATGAATGAATTATTTCTCGGCAATCATTTACTGACGAAAACAGATGATCCGCGAATGAAACGCTGGATTACACTGCAATTTATCGGGACATACTATCATAATTTTGTTACACATTTACTAGAAGGTGAATTTCAACGGCGTGTGTATGCTCTTGCGGAAAAAGGAATCCCGCTTACAGCCATTAAATTACGCGAAACGAAACAAGCTGTTTTAACTGGTTTTTGGGGGGACTCTGTTGAAATTAACGAACGAGCAGGACGTACGTGGATGCGTCAACCGCATTATTATATGGGGTTATATCCGTATACCTATTCAGCAGGTTTAACAGCCGCGACAAAGGCTTATACCCTTTATCAAGAGCAAGGGCAACCAGTAATTGATAAGTGGCTGGACATGCTTCAAGCTGGCGGAACACTCGCTCCCCTTGATTTATTTAAACAAAGTGGCGTTGATATGGAGAGTAAAAAAACAATACAAGATGCTGTCGCTTATGTAGGAACTCTTATTAACGACCTTGTAAATAGTTATAAATAAAAAAGTGTGCTACAGCACACTTTTTTATTTATCTTCTTCACTTGCCTGCAGCAAGGCTTTGTAACCAGACCTAGTAAGCTGGTTATCGTCGTCAATAAAATTCGAATTTGCTAGTGAATGATTGCTGTCTTTTGATAGACGAGGCAATAAACGCTGAATTTCATGATTTAATGCAGCGAACGACCCTGACTCAAGAATATCTGGATCCATTGAGGCTGCAATTTCACGCATTGGTGATTGTTTAACAAACAGTTTCTTTGTTCCTTTTACTACGTTCATTAAGCGACTTGACGCATTTAACCATTCTTGACGAACTTTTGACGTTTCAGTATCCGTTTGTTCTAATCGTTCGCGAATCTTTTCTTTTTCCAGTTCTTCTAGTTCCGTTTTGCTTAATAATTCTTCAAACAGTTGTGTTCGATCAAGATCAAGCTTTTGTAGTTGAAATTCCTTTTCCTGCAAGGCTTCTAGGTCGTGTTCTTTTGTTTTCTCTTGTTCGTCATCCAATTGCGTCTGTTTTACTTCATCTTCTTGTAAAAATTGGTCAAGCTTTTGCTCCAATCGTTTTGTTTTCAACACAAGAAAGACAAACAATGCAATTAACGCTGAAAGGACAACAATTTGATACAAAAGATTGCTAAGTAATGCTAAACAAAATACACCAACTAACCCCACACCAGCAAGTGCATATAGCCAACTGTTTCTTTGTTCTTTCAACTTAGATTCAACCTCTCCATGCTGCTTTTCTTAAAAGCAGTGTAACGAAATTTCGTTTTTTTGTCCACTTTAAACAGAAAGGGCTCTTCGTTTCTATCTATTATGCTTTTAACGCTTCATACCAGGTTTTCGCTGCTTCTAACTCTTCTCTTAGCAATTGATGCCCACCACTTGTCCAATAGCTTTCAACGGCCGCACCTGCATCTGTTAAATCTTGAATCAATGTCTCAGTTTCTCGAGCTGGAATCATTGGATCATTTTTGCCAGCACCTATGAAAACAGATGTGTTTGTTAATGTTGGTCGATCGTTTTTTTCTTGCGGTACCATGGCATGAAATAAAAAGGCTCCTTTAAATACTGATCCATGTTCGTACATCATATTTGCTGCAATATTTGCTCCATTTGAATAGCCTAGCGCATAGATTTCTTGGTCATTAAACTGATATTCTTGAGCAGCTTGTTTAATAAATTGATGAAGTTCATCTGTACGTTTTTTTAAATCTTCCATATCAAAGACACCTTCTTGAAGGCGGCGAAAGAAACGCGGCATGCCATTTTCTGACACATTCCCTCGTACCCCAAGGACGTTTGCCCCAGGATCAATGATTTCCGCTAGGGGAAGTAAATCTTCTTCATTGCCCCCAGTTCCGTGTAAAAGAACAAATGTAGGTCCTTCTTTTTTATTTTCTTTATACATATGAATATGTTCCGTCATCTAAATCCCTCCATACTACGTTCTTGCTTTCACTATAACAAATTCTTAAACAGTTTACCACGAAACTGTATTCTCTATTCTTCTTTATTTAAGCAAAAAAGAACTAGCCACTAGACTAATTCCTTTTTTCTTCTTGCAGCTGTTTAATTTCTTTTTCTAGCACAGAAACATACTCTTCATAAATCTCAATGAAAGCTTCACGTCGATATTGTTCTTCTTCTTTTCTCATTTCATCAATTTTATATCGGTATTCTTCTTTAGAAGGCGTTACGCTCATTATTTTTTCCTCCTTCATTTTTTTCAAACAATAAGTGCCCTACCTCTCACCTATCGTTACGGTTCCTTGACCGAGCCACACGATTGAAAAAAATACACCGCAAGTTATTGAAGTCAAAATAGCACCTCTCCTTTTTCTGTGGACACTCTTCTTTACCCGTTCTATCTGTTTTAAAAACAAGAAATGACTATTATCTGTACTAGCACAAAAAAAAAGAGCCAAGAGGCTCATTAGGCATGATACGTATTAATCATATCTAAAATTGACATTTCCTCTTCTTGGTGATCCACATGTTGCTGTTCTTTTTCCGGTACCATGTCATCTCCTCCTCAAATTGTTTTGTGCTTACTATTTACTATATGCGATTGTATTATAACAGTCAATAGTTTTTTTATTTGTTTTATAACAATCATTTATTGATTCCATTTTATTCAGCCGTATAACTCGCATAAAATAGGTTGATTCACGCACACTATCGTAAAAAAGGAGCGAGTCCCGTGAATAAGATCTTAAAAATAAGCCTTGTCTTTTCTGTTCTATGTCTACTTATGTCTGGTTGCGTAGACGGGAACACACCTCAAGCGCAAGATGATGAAATAAAGAAATTATCAAATCGCCAAGATGTGAACCATTATAAATTAGAACAAACTCCTGAAAGTGAAGCATACGCGTATGAAATTTCAACGTATTTAGGTATAATCTTTCCCTATTTTTCAGATTTAGGAAAGAACATTGAAGAACATTCTTCTGAAGCAAGTGAACAAACATCCGAATTGATTGCTCACGCTGAAGCATTTGAAACGTCCCAACCTGTTGAGCCGTTTAATGAGCTCATTGATTTGCACCACTCTTATTTAGTCGCTCTTCAAGAGCTGGACCATGCCATTGCGAATGACAATTTAAACGATGAACGCCTGCATTACAGCTATGCAACATTAACCGCTCGCCTGTATGCAATGGAATATCAATCTCTACTGTCTGAATATGGCATAAAAGCAGAAGCTCCAAACTTGTCGAGATTTGACTAAGAAAAGAAGTATTTGACTAGTTTTGAATAAAGCTTTTTCTTCTAATCAATTCACGCTATAATACTCCTTGTACTAATTCCATGGGCGGAGTGAAACCATGATTCATATTGATATAGAAGTCAAACGAAACGAAATGCATCTGATCGCAAAAAAATTTGGTCTTGGTGCAAAAAAAACGGTTAAATGCTCACAAGAGCTTGATTTACTGTTAAATTGTTTACAACAACATAGAGGGAAATTCAGACGTTAACCTTGATTTATAGGAAAAAATTTGATATGGTAAAGCCATAATAATTGAACAGAATTACAGTAGAGGTGCATGCGCAATCAGTACATTCACTAAGGGTGTAGGCCTGTTGAGGTGAAATGAAAAGGTGCGACTGCCGAAATAAAGGGTGACCTATTTTCATTCTTTATTGGGGCTGTTTCTTAACAAGAACAGCACTGTCATACATTTGTATGGGGGGCTACATGAAAGAAGTAGGTACGACCTATGCAGCAATGGATTCTTCATTGTTGTTTTTTTATTCCTCTCAACTGTTCATAAGGAGGATTTTTATGCATTTTGGCCAATTACTAACAGCAATGATTACACCGTTTTCTAGAGATGGTTCGATCGACAAAGAAGGAACATACGCTCTTATTCAACATCTCGCAAACACAGGTACAGACACGCTTGTGATTAACGGAACAACAGCAGAAGCGCCTGTACTCACTGCTGCAGAACGAAAAGAAATGCTCGCTTTAGCCATTCAAGCTGCAGACAAGCGGATGAATGTGATTGCCGGTGTTGGTTCAAATAATACAACCCACTCGATTGAAATGGCCAAAGAAGCAGAGGCACTCGGTGCAAATGGAATTATGGTGGTTACACCCTACTATAATAAACCTTCTCAAGAAGGCATCTATCAACATATGCTACAAGTTGCTACGGCTGTTTCCCTCCCTGTCATGCTTTACAACGTACCAGGTAGAACAGGAGCGAATATGTCTGTTGAAACAACGATTCGTTTATCTCTTGTTCCAAATATCGTTGCATTAAAAGAAGCTAGTGGAGATGTCGATAAAGTAACAGAAATTATTGCTCAAACCGCTGATCATTTTCTCGTTTATAGTGGAGATGATTCATTAACATTACCGATGATGGCCGTTGGAGCTACAGGTGTTGTTTCCGTTGCTTCCCATATCGTTGGCAGCGAAATGAAAGAAATGATGACTGCTTTAACAAGCGGAAATCTCAAGCACGCACAAAGCATTCATCAGAGTCTTTATCCGATTATGACTGGTTTGTTTATGGCGCCTAATCCTACCGCAGTAAAAGCGGCTTTAACAGCATTTCAATTACCAGCAGGCTCTGTTCGCCTTCCGCTTATTCCGCTAACGGAAGACGAAGAAACGCGCCTTTATCATCTTTTAGAGCCGTTTTTACCACAGACAACTTTATATGCAAATTCATAAACAAAAGCGTAGCTCTTTATTCATTTAAGAGCTACGCTTTTTTTATAAATGATACTCCATTTTTAATTCTTCAAGCAGAGGCAAGCTTTTTTTCGCCCATTCAGAATCGTCTTTCAGCAAAGCTTCATACGATGAGGTCCAGGCACGTTCTAAAGATTCTTTGTAATCTGGAACGTCATCACCTTCATACGGTTTAACTGTTGTATAGGGAACCCATGTTTTTTCTAAATACGAAAGCGCTTTTCGTTGATGGAAATACGGTACATCAACTTGCTTTGGGTTGTGTAGATCCCCTTGTTTCGGGTGGCTTTCAACGGCAAACACTTGGAACAACGCTCGGTTTTGTTCTTCTTCGATTTGAATAACTTTTCCAATATAAATACCTGTTTTATACTTCGCTTTTACGAAACTCATTTCACACCAACCTTTTATAAGAGCGTAACAAACATCATAATAATAAATAAAATAGCGCTAACGATTGCTAAAGGAACACTCCAGTAAAGAGGTCTTTTCTTTCCTTTCATTACTGCTGCCAACGCAATTCCGCCAAAAATTCCTGCAATAACAAAGCAGAGCATAAAAAGACCAACGACGAGCAACTCTTGACTATTCATCCCTTCTATAGCCCTGGCACGAGTCGCGTGAATAAATCCCATAAAAATTCAGACGCAGGAACAAAATAATTTTCATTAATACTTCTTAATCCATCATGATCAACAAATAATTCCAATACAATGAGCGTAAATGTTCCCGTCATCGTCACGATTGCCGAGGCAAGAACGAGAACTAATAAACCGATATAGGCAAATAAAATACGCAGGAGCCACTTAAGCCACATAGGTTTCTGTTTTTTGCCTCTATTTTCCGCTTCCATGAACCATACTCCTTTAAGTTGTTATACTTCTACTTTAACAAAAGTTCGTCCAAAGCGAGAAGGAAAATGCGAAAAAAGAACGACATTTTTTTTACAAAAAGGAACCTCACGCCCGAAAAAGCGGAGGTTCATTCTTGCCCCAGTATATAGAACCAAGAGGATAATGACCGTTAAAATTATCTTCATAGGAATGATAGTGGAACTGAAAAACATGACCCGTTTTTGGCGGGCGGTCTAATCGTACGTGAAAGCGAAGAAGATCATCACCTGTTTTGCCATTAATAAGATGCAAGATCTTTTCACCACGTCCCGTTAAGGAAGCCTCTGTTATCCGAATATCTTGCCATGAAACCTGATCATCTGTCTCTAAAACTTGTGCGACCACTTGCTTTAATTCAGGTAAGATCTCTTTTTTGTAAGCCGTTTCGATTTTATCACCGATTCGCTGGCCAAATTTCTTCATTCCTTGGCGATACGCTTCATCCATAATCATAATTTCGGTTAACCAATGTGGTTCTAGCTGAATATGTTCGTACTGATTCGGTGCGCCAATTACAAAAGGCAAAAGCGTATATTCTTGGTCATTTGTTTGATAGACGTTTGCTTTTGTATCGCTCCACTGCATCGTTTTTATAGATGACCCATTCTCGACTTCCGCTTTATCTAACCAATGATCAACAATTGAGAGATTAATAGAAAAGAAACCGATGAGGACCATCATGAGTTGTTTCACATAAATCATTATCATGCGCATCATCCCTGCGTCATTGTTTTCTCTATTATGCCATGACTAGCGCAGGATGGTCTAGAACATTTTTGAAAAATGAAACATTATGGTAATTGACTTGTGCCCATTAAATAACGGTCACATTCTCGAGCTGCTTCTCGCCCTTCGTGAATCGCCCATACAACTAAACTTTGACCACGGCGATTATCCCCTGCTGCAAAAATATGCGGTTTATTCGTTTGATAGTGGCCATATTCTGCTTCAACGGTTTGTTGAGCAGTTTGTTTTACTTGCATTTGGTCAAGTAATTTTCCTTCCGTTCCTGAAAAACCAACCGCGAGCAGCACAAGATCTGCCTTCCATCTTTTCACTGATTCTTCAATCGGTGTACGGACTTTCTTTCCATCTTTCCAAGCAGTATTAACTTGAATGGTTTCCAAACCTACCAATTGACCGGATTCGTTTCCGACAAATTTCGACGTTTGCAGTTTGTAACTACGAGGATCTGTCCCATATACGGCTTTTGCTTCTTTATGAGCATCTTCTTCCGCATAAACATTCGGATATAATGGCCAAGGGTTGTTAATTTGGCGAATTGCTTGTTTTTGTTCATTAATGTCAAATTGCGTTACGGAACGTGCACCGTGGCGGATTGATGTGGTAATACAGTCTGCACCTGTATCTCCTCCACCGATTACAATGACGTCTTTATCTTTTGCACTAATGTATTCACCATCTTGATGTTTCGAATTAAGCAAGCTCTTCGTATTAGCTGTCAAAAAGTCCATCGCATAATGAATCCCGCTTAAATCGCGCCCTTCTTGATCCACTTCTCTTGGTTTTGTCGCACCAGTCGCTAAAATAATGGCGTCAAATTGTTCATCTAGCTCTTCAGCCGTAACGTCTTCTCCAACAGCTACATTCGTTCGAAATAAAACGCCTTCTTCTTTTAATAATGCAATGCGTCGATTCACGACTTCATAAGCTAATTTCACATCAGGAATACCGTACGTTAGTAAGCCTCCAGGCCGATCTTCTCGTTCAAAAACGGTAACCGTGTGCCCTGCTTTATTTAACTGGGCTGCACTTGCTAAACCTGCAGGACCTGAACCAATAACGGCAACGTGTTTACCGGTACGTTGCTTAGGCGGATTCGGCTGAATCCAACCTTCTTTAAATCCTTTTTCTACGATGCTAAACTCAATTGATTTTATCGTAACTGGCTCATCACTAATCGCAACCGTACAAGATCCTTCACAAGGCGCTGGGCAAACCCGTCCTGTAAATTCGGGGAAATTGTTCGTTTTATGCAGTCGGTCTAATGCTTCTTTCCATTTTCCTCGGTAAACAAGATCGTTCCATTCCGGAATTAAATTATAAACAGGACAACCGATTTCACCGGAACCTGCCATCGACGTTCCTGCTTGACAGAAAGGAATGCCACAATCCATACAGCGTGCGCCTTGTCGCTGAAGTTGCTGTTCGGGTACAACAATTTGAAACTCTTGCCAATTTTTCACCCTCGCCATTGGATCTTTTTTCTTAGGTACTTCACGTTTATACTCCATAAATCCTGTCGGCTTCCCCATTTTGCGCTCACTCCTCACATCTTTTTTAGAAAGGACGTTTTGATCAAACGTCCTTCTTTCTCTCTATTTATACATTTGAAAGCTTTGTAATTTTTTCGTCAAAAGCCGCTAATGCCGCATCAGCTTCATTCAGGCCTTCTTGCTTTCTTTTTTCAATGGAAGCAAGCATTTGCTTGTAGTCTTTTGGAATGACTTTAACAAAATGGTGTTTCATCGTTCCCCATTCCGCTAAAATGGTCTTTCCTTGAACACTGTCCGTGTAGTCGACATGTTCTTCTAACAAGCTTTTTACAATAACTTCATCTCCAGCTGTTAATGCTTCAAATAAAATCATTTCGTGATTACTTCTTTCAGCAATGATTTGTGCTGGATCATAGACGTATGCGGTACCGCCTGACATCCCAGCTGCAAAGTTTTTGCCCATTGAACCGATATTGACACAGATGCCACCGGTCATATATTCAAGCCCGTGATCACCCATCCCTTCAATCACCACTTGAGCACCAGAATTTCGAACCCCAAACCGCTCGCCTGCTTGGCCTGCTATAAACGCCTTACCACTCGTGGCACCATAAAAAGATGTATTTCCAATGATGACATTGTCTTTTGCCACAAACGCAGCATTTTTCGGTGGACGTACTACGAGTTGACCACCAGATAACCCTTTTCCAGTATAATCATTGGCATCTCCTTCAAGAGTGAGCGTCATACCTTTAGGGACAAACGCACCAAAGCTCTGACCAGCAGATCCTTTGAATTGAAACTGGATCGTATGAGCTGGTAACCCTTTTAATCCGTGTGCTTTACTAACTTCACTTCCAACAATGGTTCCAACAACGCGGTCAGTATTACGAATTGAGGTTGCATAGGTAATTGGTTGTTGCTGTTCGATGGCCGGTTTAGCTGCTTCAAGCAATTCTCGAACATCTAGCGATTGCTCTAATTTGTGATTTTGTTCCACTTGTTTCGTTTGACGCGATTTTGTTTGGATCGGTCGATACAATAGGCTTGTTAAATCCAGCTTGTTCGCTTTTTGATTAATGGTTTCTTTGTTTTGTTGTAACAAATCCGAACGACCGACAAGTTCATCAACTGTTCTTACACCTAAATCGGCCATAATTTCGCGCATTTCTTCTGCAATATACGTCATAAATGTCACGATTTGATCCGCTTCACCTGTGTACTTTTTTCGTAATTCAGGGTTTTGCGTCGCAATACCAACAGGGCATGTATCAAGATGGCACACACGCATAACAACACAGCCAAGCACGACAAGAGGGGCAGTTGAAAATGCATATTCCTCCGCACCTAATAAAGCCGCAATCACAACATCTTTACCCGTCATGAGTTTGCCATCAGTCTCAAGCGTAACTCGATTTCGTAAGTTATTTAATAATAGCGTTTGATGCGTTTCTGCAAGCCCAATTTCCCAAGGCAACCCTGTATGTTTAATGCTTGTTCGCGCTGCGGCACCTGTTCCGCCATCATAACCACTAATGATAATGCCGTCTGCGCTCCCCTTTGCTACTCCGGCAGCAATGGTCCCAACCCCTGTTCCTGCAACAAGTTTAACGCTAACCTTTGCTGAAGGGTTCGCATTTTTTAAATCATGGATTAATTCTGCCAAATCTTCAATTGAATAGATATCATGATGAGGAGGCGGCGATATTAAACCTACACCTGTTGTAGAGCCTCGGACTTCAGCTACCCACGGGTAAACTTTTTGACCAGGTAATTGTCCACCTTCACCTGGCTTAGCTCCTTGTGCCACTTTTATTTGAATTTCATCTGCATTCACAAGATAGTGACTTGTGACACCGAACCGACCAGAAGCCACCTGTTTAATTGCGCTTCTTCTTAGGTCTCCATTTTCATCCTCTATAAACCGTGCCGGATCTTCCCCACCTTCACCCGTATTGCTTTTAGCACCTAACCGGTTCATCGCAATAGCTAACGTTTCGTGGGCTTCTTTAGAAATCGATCCAAACGACATCGCACCCGTTCGGAATCGTTTTACAATGGTTGACGCTGACTCCACTTCTTCAATTGGAATAGCGGTTGTCGGTTTAAAGGTCAATAACCCTCTTAACGTTGTTTGTTTTTTGTCTTGCTGATTAATCGCTGCCGTATAATGCTTAAATAGTGAATAATCTTCTGTTCGACACGCTTGTTGCAGCATATGAATCGTATGTGGATTGTATTGATGCGGTTCACCGTCTCTTCTCCATTGTAAATCATCTCCTGAATCGAGCTGATCGTCATCACCAAGGCGATCTGTAAATGCACGGGAATGTCGCAATAAAACTTCTTTGGCCATATCTTCTAGCTTTATTCCACCAATACGAGAAGGGGTCCACGTAAAATATTTATCAATGACGTCTGTATGAATCCCAACAGCCTCAAAAATTTGCGCTCCTCTATAACTGTGAATCGTTGAAATCCCCATTTTTGATAAAACTTTCATTAATCCTTTTGTAACACCATTTACATAGCGACGACATGCTTCCACATAATGATACTCCGTTAACAAGCCATCTTGAATCCATTCATCAATTGTATCAAACACAAGATAAGGGTTAATCCCCTCTGCACCGTACCCAATTAAAAGTGCATGGTGGTGAACTTCTCTTGGCTCCCCAGACTCAACAAGAATGCTTACATCTGTTCGTTTACCCGTACGAATCAAATGATGGTGCAAACTTGAGACAGCGAGCAAAGCCGGAATCGGTGCATCGTTTTTCGTTACGTCGCGATCGCTTAAAATAAGAAACGTTTTTCCAGCTTTAATCGCTTCATCTGCATGGGCAAACATATTTTCTAGCCCTTGCTCTAAAGCTTGTTCATTCGCTTTAAATAGCATCGGAATCGTTTCCGCTTTAAATTCGCTTATTTGATTAAACCGTAGTTTTGCTAACTCTTCGTTATTTAAAATCGGCGTGTCCAACTGAATATGTCGACAGCAATCTTTTCTAGGATCTAATAAATTACCTTCTTTTCCAATTGTCGTACTTTGCGCCGTAACGATTTTTTCTCTAATTGCATCAATCGGCGGATTCGTGACTTGGGCAAACAACTGTTTAAAATAGTTATAAACTAATTGTGGTTTTTGTGACAGCACAGCAAGTGGAGAATCATAGCCCATTGAACCAACAGGATCATTTTCTTCCTTCACAAGTGGCATAATCATTTTATTTAATTCTTCGTACGTATAGCCGAAAATAAATTGGCGCAAGCGGATTTGCTCAAATTCTGTTTCCTTCACTTCTGCTGTTTCTCTCACATCATCAATATGCATTAACCCTTCATTTACCCATTCTTCATAAGGATGGGCTGAGGCAATCGTTTGCTTCACTTCTTCATCAGGAATAAGACGTCCTTGTTCTAAATCAATTAATAGCATCTGACCTGGATGAAGCCGTTCTTTTTTGACAATCGTATGTGAAGGAATATCAAGGACACCAACCTCTGAACTCATCACAATCATGTCATCACTCGTTACGTAATAACGTGATGGTCGTAAACCATTTCGATCGAGCGTTGCACCGATTTTTTGTCCATCGGTGAAAACAATAGCAGTTGGTCCATCCCAAGGTTCCATTAGCGTACTATGATATCGATAAAACCCACGACGTTGATCATCCATTTGCTCATTATTTTGCCAAGGCTCAGGCACCATCATCATGGCAGCGTGAGCAAGCGATCGACCAGTTAATGATAAGAATTCAAGTGTATTATCAAACATGGACGAATCGCTACCGTTTTGATCGATAATCGGGTGTACTTTTGCTAAATCGTCACCAAACGCTGGGGTAGCAAATTTCGCTTCTCGCGCATGCATCCAGTTGACGTTTCCTTTTATCGTATTAATTTCCCCATTATGGATCATGTAGCGATTTGGATGGGCTCGTTCCCAGCTTGGAAAAGTATTCGTACTAAATCTTGAATGAACAAGCGCTAAGGCAGATTTAAAAGCAGGATCGCTTAAATCTAAATAAAACATTGTTAATTGTGCCGTTGTTAACATGCCTTTATACACAATAGTCCGACTAGAAAAACTAGCAAAATAAAATGAATGCTCAGACGCCACATGTATCTCATGTTCCGCTCTTTTACGAACAACATATAATTTCCGCTCTAAATCCATGCCTTTTAGCTGAGTTACTGGTTGAACAAACAGTTGCTCAATATAGGGCATTGATTTTAATGCCGCATTACCAAGCATGGAAGCATCTGTCGGAACTTTCCGCCAGCACAAACGTTCAAATCCTTCTTGCTGTAAAAGGCTGTCAATCTTCTGTTTTACTGTATTTCTTGTTTCTTCATTTGAAGGCAAAAACACCATACCTACTGCATACGAACCTTGCTCAACGTTAATGATGCCTTGCTTCTGAAAGAACGAATGAGGAATTTGAGTAAGAATTCCTGCGCCATCACCAGTGTTTTCTTCATCTCCTTGGCCCCCGCGATGCTCAAGATTTTCTAATAATAGAAGTGCATCTTTGACCGTTTTATGGGTAGCCTTTCCCTTTATGTTCGCTAAAAAACCAATGCCACAGTTGTCGTGCTCAAAATCCGGATCATATAACCCTTGTTTACGTGGTAAGTGTGTACCTCGCATGGTTTCACCCTCTCTCTCATACTCTCTCCAACAATCTTCTTTTTGGACAAGCGGTCATCGCTTTGTCCTCTTCTGAGTTTGCATAATAAACAATTAAAATGAATAAAAATTCAAGCTTGCTTAATAAAATACTTGTTCGCCTTGAACACACAATTGTGTAAAGACGAACATTTCAAAATAACCTAAAAAAATATTCCGTGTTAGAAGTTTAGCGATTATTTTGTTATTCGTCAAGATTGAACTTCTTTTTTGTTAAGAGAAACCGCTATTTGCCTTCAAATAAATTGCTTAACAATCCATTTTCGTTCATAATAGAAAGCAAGAGATTGAAACGTTTTTAATTCGTTAACGTATATAAAAATAATCGAATCTATTATTCTGTTGGAGGTTCCATTCATGAGTGATAAACAAATAAAAGATCAACATACTGAGGAATCCCTTTCCTCCCCTTCAGACACTGCTGAAGATCAACAAACCAGCTCGCCTACATCTGATGTTCCATCATTAGAAACTGAAACCGATATGAATGAACTTCTTAAGAAACTTGATAACTTAGGTGAGGTAGAACAGCGTGAAGCTGGGGAATCATTAGAAGCATTAAAGCGGCCAGTACGTGAAATGATGGGTGATGATTCCAACACCTTGCCAAAACAGCTACATGAACTACGAGAAGTTGTCGGTCAACTCGAGCCCGATCATTTAAAAGATTCGCAGCTGAAAAAATTATTTAATCGCGTCATTCGCCGTAACCCTGTTGAGCAGTATGTTCGTCGGTATCAAACGGTAGAGGCTCAGGTCGATCATATTGTTGAGGGATTGCTCACTGGTAAAGATAAATTACAAGAAGATAATGTCATGCTTAAAGAACTTAAAGTCGTTGCCAAAGAAAGAATTACAAATTTAAACGAGCAAATTTCTATGGGGCAAGAGCTTCATGAAATGTTAGAAAAAGAAATGACGTCTGAAAAATGGGCTGACAACGCCAATGAATTGAAAAAAGGTCAAGTAAAAGTGACTACAAGAATGAAAAATATGCAGCAAGCGGTAATGGTTCTGCAACAATCTCTCGCGTCTGTTGACCTTATAATGGAAAACAACGAAAAGCTTGAAGAAGCCATTTTTAATGCCATTACTATGACGAAAAACATTATTACGGTTACCGCATCGATTCAGCTTGCGTTAACAAATCAGAAGAAAGTAATATCAGCCGTTCAAAACGTCAATCAAGCAACTGAATCCATGCTGCTTTCAAATGCAGAATTATTAAAGCAAAATACAGAAGAAACGTTAAAAACATTAGAAGAACCAGCAATTGCTTTAGACGCATTTCGGAAAGCATACGATAATGTGTATAAAGCGATTGAACTGACTGAAGAATCGAATGAGCGCATTGTCACGAGCGGTAAACAATTTATTGAAGAGATGGATAAATTAAACTCTGAGATGCAAACAAAGCTTTTAAACCGATAAGCAACAGGAGGTAGAGATGTGTGAAATTATTTTCTACAACGGGATTACTTGATTTCTTCACACCTGCTTATAAAAAGCCTGTTGACGATCATATTATTCAAGACGAAACAACGACCCGCTTAATTAATGATACGGAACGATTGTTAAAACGAATGACTGATAATGCAACAGGCAAGAATGAGCGTAAAAATATCCGCCGACGTCAAAAAGACTGGGATATCCGAGTCAAGATTAACTATAACTACATTCGATTGATTGTTTCTGACACTAAAAATTCCCGCTCTCCGATTCATAAACGACTTCGGATCGTTTGTCATCGAAAATATATTAAGTCTTCTAACGGTATGGGAAAAGTGAAAGAAGCGACGATCCATTATTTAAAAGATGGACGGATGCATGTGCGCTCCCTTTTGAACGTCTCGCACTTTAAAGGCATATTATACGGTATACACCAGTTAGACCTTGCATATGTTGGTACGAAAACGTCAGAAGTTTCATTAGAACGACTGAGTGGGCATGAACAACAGCTAAAAAGTGAACAAGCGAACGATATTCGTGTACTTGTTCAAGAAGCAAATCGATATGTGCAAGCCATGGACACTCTTTCCATCGATCCCATGCTTGATAATCGATTGCAGCGAATATTAACGCATGTTGGCAAACTTGAAGACGATTTTCATTTATTTGATTTTGAAGACAAACATACAGTACGTCGCTTGTTACGTGAAGATATCCCAAATTTAATGGGTGCTTTTTTCGCCTTGTCAAAAAAGAATCAGATGGAACAGCGTGATAACGTATTTGTTTCGCTTTCTAAAATGGAGCTGTCACTGATTCGCTTAACTGAGCATTTGGAAAAAACCAAAGTGGAACGCATGGATCACGTGATGCGTTTGCAAGAATTACGCTACGGATCAAAAACAGATTTACAAAAGGATGAATAAAGAATGAAGCGCTACACTTGCAGGAGTGTGGCGCTGTTCGTTATAATAGCGATAAGATTACTTGATAAAGGTGAGGATGAAATGGATCGGTATGAAGCGCAACAACATATTGGCAAACTTCTCGTCATCGATCTCGGTGAAAACGGAATGTATTTAGGCGAGCTGCTTTCAGTCCTGACCGAGCCAAAGAAACCTTGGCGTGGCAACGTTCGAATTAAAGCAGTGTTAACATTACCTGAATTTATTTTCCAAAACGACACAATCGCCATTCACGAGATTCCATATGCGGAAGATGATGTGGATACATTTGCTAGTCAATATTTAAAAACAAAATCAACGCATACTCATATTGAATCCTATATTGATTCAATTTTAACGGACTTAAAACGTCGTCACATTCGTTTAAAAAATGACGGATCGCCGTCATCAGCTGAACTTGAAGCATTAGAAGTGTATATTAAAACAATGACGAGTCAAAAGCGTAAGAAAAATCGTTCGTTAACGCAGAATGATCAATCGGAAGAAGCCACCATTCCCGCTTATGTTGAATATACGTTTCACGCTGATGGTCAAGACTATTACCTGCAAGACTCTAAAGGAGACCAACTCCCACTCACTGCTACACACTTTGACTATACCTGGGATCAACAAGGTCACCTCGTAACAGGAAAATACGAAGGAGATGGCATTTTTATTCGCGAAAATGGCAGTCGGTTTATCCCAAATGAAGGGGACTTGATTTTAATCGATAAGGAACAGTTTAATCCTTATTCCATCTTCAAAACTGAACTTGAACCAGCCGCATTACAAGGGTTTGAACACAATCTCGCTTTGCACCAGATATCCCATAAAGATTTGGTTCACTGCTACAATTCCTTAATTGATCAGCTGTTTCATTCAAATGCCATTTCTACGTTTCAAGGCGTCAATTTTTTAACCTATCAAACCGATGAGCAATTTGTGTTGGTACAGCATCACTTTAAACGTGAACTTGGTGCAAGTTCCAGCAACAAGCAAGATACGGTGTACGATCGGTTTGAATTTACAACTGATAAAGGAAAGCGTACGATCGCTCTTTATACAAATGCGTATCAATAAACAAAAAGTGTAATCCAACTGGATTACACTTTTTGTATGTCGTCATGTTCGTCTTGATAGGAATACCACCCATAGAGTTGATCGCCTGTCTCTTCACTAATATCTTTAACCGCGAACGATTTCCCTGCCATGCTTGATTGAACATTTAATTCAAACGTGGCCAAGTCTTTCCTTCTTTGCAAGAGCGAAACTTGCTTCGTAGCGGACTGTATTTTTCGTTTGCGAGAGATAATCAATGATTGCCCAATGGTTCGATACCGCATCCATACATATGAACCACCAGCACCAGCACCGGCATCTTTGTATTGCAACCAAGCAAATAAAGCCGCAAGTGCAATGACAAGGAGACCAATAAGTCCGATTAATCCCCAAAGATAAATTGCAACACCTGTTACAATCACTGGAACGATAAGCATGCGAATAAAAAATCGAATTGCCGCACGTTTTGGAGCGGAAGTTAACGGCGTTTCAATCGCATAATCCGGAACAATCGTTGCTAAAAACTGATGTAAGTCACGTTGATGAATCAACGGAACGAGTAACGTTGAACCTTGCTCATTATTATTCCCACCGCCAGCTGATTCAACATAAACCGAAACAAAGCCAAATGGTTGACGAATGACGCTACGAATCACCCGTATCGCTGTGATGCGGCTATATGCAAGCGTAAGTTGACGCTTTTCGAGTAAGCCTCTTTGAATGACTAATTCTTTTTCGTACGTTTCGATTGTGAAATTTCCGTACGTTACGATTGTAATCAAGCTCGATATAAGCCATGAAAGCAAAATAACAGCTATCGCAATAAAAATGAGAAATAAAACACTTAAACTGACTACTGCATCAAATGTGTCTTCATAAAAAGAATCTGGAATAAACTGAGCGGTTTGCGAGAGAAGCGCGGCTACAGCGGAAAGTACAATTCCGACACTACTTGACGTTAATGCAGTATAGATGAGTCGCTTCTTTCCTAAACGCCAAACAGAATCAGGTTCTTGTTCAAGAAACGGCGCCTCTTCCTCTTGTTGTTCTTCGCCGTACGCTATCTCCTCTTCATCGGTTTCATTAGGTTCAGCAGATCGTGCTGGTTCTTTTAATAACAAGGCACGAATATGATTCGCTTCGGTCCGTGTTACCGCGACAAGTTCAGCCTCAGCTTCCATTCCTCCCCCAGCCGTATCAATGTTTACTTTCACTAAGCCAAACATACGTTGCAACAAACCTGCGGAAATATTAATGGCTTGAACGCGTTTTTTTTGAATGTAACGTTTCTTTTTTATGAATACACCTTGTTCAATATACAATTCGCCTTCAACAAGAGAATAGCGGAATTTATACCAGCCTAGCCAGCTAAATCCGACAGAAATAAGGATGAGTGCCGCAAATGCGATAAAAAAGATCCATAAAAGTCCTTGAAAAAAAGCGATAATGGCAAATGGAACCGCAAGTTGAACTAGACCTCGAGCAGCGTTAATAAAGATGGCCGCGGCATGTTGGCGTTTTAACTCATTCATCTTCATGCACCGATGCAAGCGCCGCAATTTGATCCCTCAACGCGTCTGCATCATCAATAAAGAGAGTTGGAATCTGGTGCGTTGTAGCTGCTGTTGTAATGGAGACTGCCGACATTTTGTAGCGTCGTAAAATTGGTCCTTGCTCTGTATCAACATGCTGAACGCGGACCATCGGTACAAGGGTTCTTCTAACAATAATCACACCTTGTTGAATATCGATCTCGTCATCAAACACTTCATAACGAAAACGATACCATTGAATTTTTGGCCAAATTAGAATACGAATCGTTCCATATAAAATAACAAAACCAGCAAAAGCCCAAGTCAGCCAAGCGTAGAACGATTCAAATATGTATAGCTGTACAAAATAATAAACAACTGGAACGAGAGCAAAAAACAAGGTATCAATCGAATTTTGAATGCGCCATACTTGAATAGCTTTTTTCGGTAAGCGTAATTCTGGTTGCTTTCGCATACCATCCCTCCTATAGATAATTGAAAGAATAACGTGTCGTCAAGACACGTTATTCTTCATCCGTTATATGCGTAATCGTAACGCCTTTTTCTTCAAGCCATGTTAACAGCTGCTTATTTTCTTCTTGATCATAAAGCAAGCCGATTGAAGGGACAATCTCCACTTCTTCTAAATGACCTGAAGCAGCGTCATCAATCATTTCAACTAGATCTTCTTTTCCTTCTTTTTCTAACTTTTCTCTAAGAACCGTAATGGTCGGTGTCATGATTGTGCTCCTTTTATTTGTTTCGTGCTTCTGTCATTTGTTTCCAAACAGAACCTTTGGCAGCTTCTCCACCTTGAATTCGTTCTAGCGCCATTTTTATTTGTAGCGCAACTTCAAATTCTGGATCATCTTCTGCTGCTTGCAAAGCTGGAATTGCCTCTTCTGTTCCTACTTCATACAAAAACATAGCCGCACGCCAGCGAACAATTTTGCTTTGATCTTGTAAAGAAGCGACCATCGCGGGGATTCCTTTTTCAGATCCAATATCCGACATGCAGTCTCCTGCAGTTCGACGTACGGTGACAGATGGATCGGTTAAAGCTTGTTCTAGAAGCGGTAGTACGCTTTCTGTTTCGATCATGCCTAAATACATCGTTGCTAAACGACGAACCGATGCTTTTTCATCTTTTAACGCCACCTCTAAAACAGGAATATCTTTTTCTTTCGGATCCATTTGTTCTAATGAAGCATAGCGGTTTTTCCAGTCCGGATCTTGGAGCATCTCTATCGTTACTTCTTTAAAACGAGCCGCAAATGCTTCTGCAGCTTCTTTTTCCCCTTGTGCAAGTTTCACTAAGCTATGAAGGCGACTTTCTGTATAGGCAGCTTCAAGCTCCGCTGTCACTTCATCCGCAACGTGCTCAAGTTCACCATATCGAGGCGCTTGATCAGCCCACTTTCGCTCTAACACTACGTTATCGCCAGGTTGCTCAGCATCGGCAATCGCTTGGACAAATCGATCTGGCAACGCTCTTCTGACCTCACGTTCATCATCGGTTACTTTCACTTGCATCGGAATGTTCTTAAACATTTGTACTTGGACTTGTACTTCACCAAAACCATCTTGAACGATTCCCTCTTGGCTCTGTTCAGATGCTTCTCCGAATAAAGCACGAATTTGCGGAAGGACCACTTTCCAGTCCGCTTTTGGATAGCGATCAACTGCTAAAAAATCTCCTACATGATAAACGGCTTTAATTCCCTCTAGCCCAAGAATCGCTTGGACAAATGAAGGCGCTTGATCTTTGTTTTTTTCGTTATACGTTGTACTTGCGCCTCCATGTGATTCACTTAAATTTAATTTCATCGTATTTGGACTCGGTGTTGGTTCAATCGAACGGATAAACATGATTTTCCTCCTTGAGGCTTTATTCTCAGCTAAATCTTAACATGTCTATTTGCCCTTTACCAGCCGAATGCCTCCTTCTATTCATTCTAGTTCCCTAACTGCTCCTGCATCTGTTACAATACAAGAAAGGAGGCTTCATAACGATGAGATTTGCTTTTTTATCTGATATTCATGGAAACGCTACCGCTTTGGAAGCAGTTTTAAATGATTTGCAAACCCAACAAATTGACGAGATTTACATACTAGGTGACTTATGCTTTCGGGGTCCAGAACCAAAGCGTGTTATCGAACTAATCCAAGGTTCAGGGGCAAAGGTGTTAAAAGGAAATGCGGATGAATGGCTCATTCGTGGGTTTAAAGATGGCGAAATTCCTAAAGAACGTCTTGACCTATTTCAAAAAGAACGAGACTGGACATTAAGCCGTTTAGATCAAGAAGATTTAGACTATCTCAAAAATCTTCCAACGGAATTTGTTATTGATGATGGTCAAGATTTAATTGTTCACGCCTTTCACGCAACACCATCCAGCCTTTTTGATGTTGTGCCATTAGACGATTCTAGCAAGATTGAGAATGAAATCATGATTCGTGATGAAGCGGATATTTATATTTATGGTCACACACATCATCCTTACGTTCGTAGTATTCACGGAAAGAACGTTGTCAATACTGGATCAGTTGGTATGCCGTTTGACGGACATCCCCTTTCCTCTTACATTATTATCGACATTGAAGACGGGAATCACTCCATTCAATTAAAGCGTGTGCCTTATAATCGTGAACATGTTGTTGAAATTTATAAACAAAGTGGCTATCCTAATATTGAAGAAATGGGTGCGGTGATCTACTACGCTGTGCAGCCAAAATAATAAAAGAATAAAGCTTGTCCCTATGAGGGACAAGCTTTATTCTTTTTAAATCACTGTCGCTAACCCTGTCATGATTGTTGAAATAGCTGTGTCTTCGCCGTAGGTTTTCGTAACCTGTCCGCGCCGATCGAGCAATACGGTTGTTGGCACACCTTTGCACCCAAACTGGTCATACACTTTTGTGCCGTCATCTTGTAACACTAGAAAGTTATGATCATGCTGCTTTAACCACTGCTGTAGATCAACATCTCCTTCTCGTCCGGTGACATTAATGGTCACAAAACAAAGTTGATCTTCATCCATCGTCTGGTAAAGAGCGCGCTTATCATGTAAATCGCGATAGGAATCTGGACACCAAGACGTCCAGAATGTAATCATAACCGGGCGATCTTTCGCTTCCTCGTAAAGGGTCCATGTTCGCTTACTTCCTAACTCTTTTAATTCGAAATTCATCTTTACACTCCTAAGAAAAAAACGTTCTTATAAAAGAACGTTTAGCAATGTTCATTATACGCAGTAGCTAAATTACGAATAATGTCTTCTGGCTCTACACCTTCAATTTGTTCACGAGGAATAAAATGAACGACTTCATTTCCTTTAAGCAGTGCCATTGAAGGTGATGACGGCGCGTATTCTGGAAATTTCGCTCGCATTTGAGCCGTCGCTTCACGATCTTGACCTGCGAATACCGTCACAAGTTGATCTGGTGTTCGGTCATGTTGAAGTGAATAAATGGCAGACGGACGAGCAAGCCCAGCTGCACATCCACACACAGAGTTAATAAATACAAGGGTTGTACCTTCTGCGTTCCCCATGTATTGATCGACTTCATCAGCTGTGTTCAACTCCTGAAAACCTGCATCTGTTAATTCTTTTCTCATTGGTAACACAACTTGGCGCATATATTCTTCATAGGCCGTTGACATCTTGTGTTCCCTCCTTTAAAAGTCTCTGTAAATCGACAACAGAATCAAATCGATACGTTCGATTTTGAAGTCTTCCATCTTTATAATAAATCATAGCGGGCACACTTTCAATTTGATTGCTTTGCGCAAATTGAGGTGCAAGCTGAATGTTTAGTTTAGAGATCCCTTCTATCTCTTCTAGCTGTTCAACAATTTGTAGCATTTGCTCGGCTAATTGACACGTCCCGCAAAATGGAGATGAAGCATATACCCAACCTGTCCAGCCTTCCTCTAACTGACTTGCTAGCTGCTCGACCGTTACGTCATTCATGACAAGATAACTCACCTTTCTTAGACAACGTTAACACAAGAAAATCATAGGCAATGAACACCTTTTCAAACGATGATTTTGCTTCCATCACATATTGATTTTCATCTCTGGCGTACCGTGAAGAAATATGAGTAAACACGAGATTACGGACGTTCGCCGCTTTAGCGAGAGTGGCAGTATCTTGAATCGTGGAATGACCAAAATCACTCGCATGTTCTTGTTGATCAGATGCAAATGTCGCTTCATGAATAAGGGCATCCGCATTTTTTGCATAAGAGATCACTGCTTCAGTCGGTGCCGTATCCCCACAGATAACAACCGTCCTACCTGCTGTTGGTGCCTCTACATATTCATTGCCATCTAACCACTCACCGGTTTCAAGCTGAACCGTTTCCCCTTTTTTTATCGCTGCATACAAAGGACCAGGAGACACGCCTTTTTGTTTTAATGCTTCAACATGAAGCCGACCAGGCTGTGCTGCTTCTTCAATTTTAAATCCAAAACTTTGAACAGGATGCTGTAGCATAAATACCGAAACCGTACATGCCCCTATTTGAAACGAACTCGCTTCTTCTAGTTCGATAATATGAAGCTCATATTTCAGCGACGTATTTGTCGTTGCCAATGACATTTGAATATACGTTTTTATCCCAACTGGACCATAAACCGTAAGAGGCGTCCTTCCTCCTTGAAAAGAGCGGCTACTTAACAATCCTGGTAACCCATATAAATGGTCGCCATGGAGATGACTAATAAAAATTGTTGAGATCGCCGGAATACTTAATTTTGAATGAAGAAACTGGTGTTGCGTAGCTTCTCCACAATCAAATAGCCAGACGTCTCCTTTATGTTCCAAAAATCGGAGCGCAAGTGCACTAACATTCCGTTTTTTTGCTGGTACACCTGCTCCTGTTCCTAAAAAGTGAAATTCCATCTTAGCGTGTCGCCAGCCGATCTGCAAATGCTTTTGCATAAGGTGGCAAATCTGGTGGTCGTCTACTCGAAATAATGTGGCCATCCTCGATAACTGCCACATCATGCCATTCTGCACCAGCATTCACCATATCATCTTTTATACCAGGTGTACTCGTTACACGTCGCCCTTGTAAAATATTCGCTGAGATTAACACCCAGCCCGCATGGCAGATTTGTCCGATTGGCTTCTCATCTTTGTCCATCTTCTTTACAATTGTCAACAGATCCTCATAACGTCGAAGTTTATCTGGTGCCCATCCTCCTGGGATAAGAATGCCATCATAGTCATCTGCTTGAACATCCGCAAATGCGTAGTCAGCTTTTGCTGGTACACCGTATTTTCCAATATACGTTTTTCCTTTTTCCAACCCAACGAGGTCAACCGTTGCACCTTCTTCTTGCAAGCGTAGAATTGGATACCAAAGCTCTAAGTCTTCAAATTCTTCGTCAACAGCAGCAAGAATTTTTTTTCCTTCTAATCTCATTTTTTCACCTTTACCTCTCGTTAAATCAACAAGCTAAACAAACTTTGATTTTTGTTTACTTCTTCATAACCGAATCCGAGCTCGTCCATTCGTTGAATTAACCCATCATAATCTTGATTCGATTTCAACTCTATTCCAATTAATACCGGTCCATTTGATTTATTGTTTTTCTTTGTGTATTCAAACCGTGTAATATCATCTTGGGGACCAAGAACGTTTAAAATAAATTCTTTCAACGCACCTGCTCGTTGTGGGAATTGAATAATAAAGTAATGCTGTAATCCTTCATAAACGAGAGAGCGTTCACGAATTTCTTCCATGCGTCCAATGTCATTATTTCCCCCACTTACGACACACACAACCGATTTGCCTTTTATTTGATCTTTATAGAAATCAAGCGCGGCGATTGGCATCGCCCCTGCAGGTTCAGCCACAATGGCATTTTCATTGTAAAGCTTTAAAATGGTTGTACAAATTTTCCCTTCTGGTACTAGCACAATATCATCAAGATATTGTTTGCAGATTTCATAGGTTTTTTCCCCTACTCGCTTTACCGCCGCACCGTCCACAAACTTGTTGATTTCAGGAAGCTCTACGACGCCTCCTTGTTTAAGGGCTTCTTTCATTGAGGCAGCTCCAGCTGGTTCACAGCCAATCATCTTTGTGGCAGGACTTATGCTTTTAATATATGTAGAAATTCCGCTAATCAATCCGCCTCCACCAATAGATGAGAAGATGAAGTCTGGTGTTTCTTCTAAATCATTTAAAATTTCTAATCCGACCGTTCCTTGCCCAGCAATAATATGATCTTGGTTAAAAGGATGAATAAACGCCATATGATGCTCATCGCGGTACCGCATTGCTTCAGCATAGGAATCATCAAAAGTATCGCCAATTAAACGAACGTCAACATAGTTACGGCCAAAAAATTCTACTTGCGCTACTTTTTGTTTAGGCGTTGTTGACGGCATGAAGATCACACCTTTTATTTTAAGCGCTTGACACGAATAAGCGACACCTTGCGCATGATTCCCTGCACTCGCGCATACGACTCCCGCCTTTAGCTCTTCTTTAGATAATGAAGAAATTTGATAATAAGCCCCTCTTATTTTAAATGAGCGAACAACTTGAAGATCTTCTCGCTTTAAATAGACCGTGCAATCATACCGTTCAGATAAGACTTGATCTTTTTGCAATGGCGTGTGAGTAATAATATCTTTTAGCATTTGATTTGCTCGAATAATGTCTTGTAAGTTTGTTGCCATTCTATACGTCCTTTCAGCATGAACATCCACACACATAAAATACTAGTAATAATGAAATAATCTTAACATAGTGTCGTTCAAATAGAAAAGGAATAGTCCGCTTGCACATGGGATTGACATCTTTTATAATAAGATGTGTGAACGTTTGCACGTCCCTTATACATATTTTTCAAACGAACGATAAAGGAGGTCATACAATGTTCAAAAAAAGTTTGTTTGCTCTTATTATGATTGCAGTTCTTTCCATTGCCGTATTTGAACCAAACGCTCTAGCAGCAGCTGCAGAAGCTGGAGATGGCGATAGCCCTGACACATTTTTACGATGGACACTAAATATCCTTTCAGTAGCCACACTTGGATTTTTGTCGTACCTAATCATTTTTGACCGCAGCTAAACCGAACAAAACAACCAGCTAGATAGCTGGTTGTTTTTATTTTCCCGCATAAAAAAAGCGCTGTGTGCGCTTTTTTGTTTTCATCATGATCAATCAGCTTGTGCGATTTTGATTTCTTCCAATACATTTTCCAGTACAAACCGTACTGATTTAAACGTCTCTCTTTGACGCCGCATCCCTGATGATGGATAAAATGACTTAATGGCTACAACATCTAAATTTTCTACCGTTTGCTCCACTTGACTAATGTGAACAAGCTTCGTGTAATGTTGCATCAAGAAAGGTTTTACCTCACTCGCCCATTCCTGTGCAAGAGGCTGAACACGATCAGCAAATGGTTTTACCTTGCCATAGAAGTCTACCTCATACGCTTTATCTTGCTTTACAACATCAATATAAAACGCTTCGGCTTCTTTTGTTAAAGACAATAATGCAGTTGTTAACTGTTTAAGCTTTTCCATTCTCTACACCTCATGTTCGAGTGTAGCAAGGTTAAGGAAATTTTAAAAGCTAAAAAACGACAAGATCGCTTTCCACGTTTTAGTCGGAAATCGTCTTTGGCCTCGCTGAGGTTCTTCAAAGCCCTTTTTTTCTGTTTGATAGCGGTCTTCCATTTGATTCAATCGTTGTTCAAGTCGATCAAGCACATTCACCATATCGTCTAATTCAGAGCGGTGTTTTAATAACTGATAACTCACAACATCATCCGCTTTTGTATTGAGTTTTTGCTCTAACACACTCACTTGATGATACATTTGTTCAAGCTTTGCGTCATATTGCTTTTTTGGAACAGATGGAACGGCCTTTGCTTGCTTCTGTTCAATCGTAACATCCTTTAATTTCTTTCCCTCTTTTAATTGATCTTGTATCTTCTTAAATAAAGGCACGTGTTCATCTGTATATAAAAAATGGCCTTGTTCATTCACTTCGCACGAGATTTTAAAAAATTTTGTCCACCGTTGAATTGTCGTAGGATTCACACCAAGTTCGACTGACATTTCTTTTGTTTTATATTGAGCCATTTTCCGTTCACTCCTCAACATGATTTCGTTGCTATACATGTTCTCTACTCAATTCATTATTCCTACACGGCTGACAAAACTAGTTGCCATTCAACAAAGATTGTAGGAATGCATAGATCTCCCCTTTTTTCGACGGATAAACGGAGCCAAAATGCCTCATACTGTTAAGAAGGGGGTGATTTTGTTGAAAGAGAATAAACAACGACAAAAAGATACAAAGAAAACACCTAAACGTGAAAATACAGTTCCTGGATTAGACAAAAAATTAGGTGGACCAAATCGTCCTGCTGAATAATTTACGAAGATAAGCAAATAGATAACGATTAGCTCCCTCCAAAACCTACTTAAATTGGAGGGATTTTTTATGACTTCGATGTTTTTCTGCCAAACCATTCCAAACATGCAAGTTCTGCTTTAGCCAGCGTCACATTCATTTTTTTTGGTCGATACTCCTTTAATGGTTGAAACAACTTTTCAACTTCGTCTTTGTCATATTGTTCATACCAGTCTACCGCGATTGTTGGCTTGTGAGAAATTCGTGGATACACAACGCGTAACGGTAAACCCTTCTCCGACTTATCATAGTCTTTACGAGAGCCTGTCGGTTCAACTTCTTCCATAAATTGCAGAAAACAATAGTGTAAGTCCGGATCATAAAGCAAATGTGCTAAGTTTACCCCTAGTTGAATTCTTTTTTTAGGTTGCGCAAAATGCTGAACAACTTCTCCGTATCTAACGTGATTCGTCAATGGCCAGTGTGGAAAAAGCACATGACTAAAATGAAGCAACTCTTCCATTTTATATAAAGCTGATTTAAAAAATTGCTGTACTTCAGAGCTTTTAAACAATTGTTGCTCAATCATCATCTGCTCGTTAATGATAAGGGCAATCATTAATCGCCACTCATCCTTTTCTTGTAAAAAGCGTCGCCATTCTTTGTCCATAAAGGTAGACACGCCATACCGGTTGACATTTGACCAATCCCATATCCCTGTCGTTTTATACTGTTGATAGCAAAGCAGTTGCGGGTATGCATCTCGAAAAATTAACCAGTTCGCACGCTCATAAATCCAAGCAATGTTTTGCCGGGTCGTATATGGCAACACCGCCTGGAACGCGGACGTAGTTAAATCTGTTAAATTCCAGCCTGCATTTCGAGAAACAATTCCTGCTAGTCGCGCCCAGCGTATCTCAGGTTGCCGCTTTCCAAACTGCTCGTACGCTTTTGTTCGAGCAATATTATCTACATTTGCCCATAATACTTGCCGGTCCATTTCATGGTTTCCCTCATTTTTTCATTAAATTTTCAACAGATCGCGTGTTCTGTTCCGCTACTTTTTTCCATTGTGTGTTAAACTATATATTGGCTCATCATTTACCTTTCCTCGATTAACTCAAAAACATGCGGACAAATTTATTGGAAAGGTTGTGAGAACATGTCCATTCAGTACCCTAATGGCAAACGCTATCGATCGAATTCGTCATCACGCTCTACCAAAACATCGATCGCGTATGGTGGGAGAGGGATGTCTTTTGAGTCTGATATTGACGAATCAAATACGTATTACTTACTTAAAGAACAAGCGGTCATCCATAAAAAACCGACGCCGATCCAAATTGTAAATGTTGATTATCCCAAGCGTAGCGCGGCGGTCATCAAAGAAGCGTACTTTAAACAAGCATCAACAACAGATTATAATGGTGTATACAAAGGTCACTATATTGATTTCGAAGCAAAGGAAACGAAGAATAAGACATCCTTCCCCTTACAAAACATTCACCAACATCAAGTTGATCACATGCGTAATGTGGTGAAGCAAAACGGGATCTGTTTTCTTTTAATTCGGTTCCAAGATACGAAAGAAGTTTTTTTACTAGATGCCACTGTACTTATTTCTTTTTATGATCATCAAACGGAACGGAAATCGATTAAAAAAGCGGATATTATGACTTATGGACACCATGTTCACACTGGCTATCAGCCATTTATTGATTATTTACGGACAGTTGATGAACTCTATATTAACTAGCACCAAAAGGGGAGAAAAATATGGCAGATGAATATAAATCACGCCAAGAGCGCAAACATGCGCAAACGAGCGATAAAAAACCAAAGAAGCCAAAAAATGGTGGCAGCGGCGGTGGAAAAAAACCTAAAAAACCACTGTTTAAAAAAATTCTGATTACGTTACTTATTCTCTTTGGGGTTGGCTTAATTGGTGGCGGAGTGGCAATCGGTGTAATTGTTGCAAGCGCACCAGATATTGAACGAGAGAAGCTAATGCTTCCGCAATCATTACAAGTACACGACATGGACGATGAGCTTGTGTTTACCTTAACAGGTGGGGAAAATCGAATTAATGCCGACATTAACGATATGCCCGACCATCTCCAAAACGCTTTCCTAGCGATTGAAGATCACCGCTTCCGCGAACATTTTGGCGTAGATGTACGTCGATTAGGTGGTGCTGTTGTCGCCAACTTACGTGAAGGCTTTGGCGCTGAAGGTGGTTCAACCATTACCCAGCAGCTTGTGAAAAACTTATTCTTATCCCAAGATAAACAGCTAACGAGAAAGATTCAAGAAGCGTATCTCGCCATTCAGCTCGAGCGCATGTATTCGAAAGATGAGATTTTAGAAATGTATTTAAATCAAATTAATTTAGGACCTTCTGCTGGCTACGGCGTTCAACTTGCTTCAGAAGCGTATTTTGATAAACCGAACTTAGAAGACTTAACCGTTGCGGATGCTGCTGTGTTGGCTGCGATCCCTCAACGTCCAAGAGATTTTGATCCAGTTCGAAATCCTGAAAACAATGAACAACGTCGTAACATCGTTATTGATCGAATGGAGCGAGAAGATTTCATTACTGCCGAAGAAGCAGAAGAAGCTCGTAATACTGACATTAACGAACAAATTAACTATACAGAAACAGAAGACTCTGGCTGGTACACGTTCTATGATGAAGTGTTAAAAGAGCTTGACGATTTAGGGTTTACAACAGACGAAATTTACCACTCGGGCTTACGTGTATACACGACTCTTGATACAGACGCACAAGATTTAGTTGATTCTGTATTGAAATCTGGTGAATACGAAGGATTGCCGTTCCCAGATAATGAAGACTTCCGCGTTGGCGTAACACTCCTTGATACCGAATCCGGTGCTGTACGTGCGATGGGGAACGGAACAGAAGAAAACGATGCACGGGTAAATAACTACGCGTCCATTCAAACGAACCATGGTTCGGTGATGAAGCCTCTTCTTGGCTATGGTCCTGTTATTGAAAATGAGCAATGGTCAACCGGTCATATTATTGCCGATGAA
This sequence comes from Shouchella sp. JSM 1781072, assembly GCF_041949915.1. Taxonomy (NCBI): domain Bacteria; kingdom Bacillati; phylum Bacillota; class Bacilli; order Caryophanales; family Bacillaceae; genus Shouchella; species Shouchella sp. JSM 1781072. The sequence goes on along the minus strand of NZ_JBHFQE010000001.1, from coordinate 1,074,644 downwards.
CCGTACAATTACGCGACTGAAAGTGATACACCTGTTCGAAATTTTGATCGTCAATATAAAGGCAATATGCGCATGCGCCAAGCATTAGCAGAATCACGTAATGTACCGGCGGTTAAAGCATTAAATGAAGCCGGACAAGAAAACGCCTATGAATTTTTAGAGCGAATGTTTGAACCTGGTGGCGATCAAGTTGAATCTGGTATATTAGGACCTGCACAAGGTTCGACAAAAGAAATCGCTGGTGCTTATGCAGCATTTGGAAATAACGGTGCTCATACAGAACCGTATACAATCCGAAAAATTGTCTATCCTGATGGACGAGAAATTAACGTCCAGCCAGAAACAGAACAAGTAATGGAAGACTACACTGGTTACATGGTTACCGACATGTTGAAATCGGTCATGACTGATGGAACGGGAACAACGGCTCAAGTACCAAACGTTCCTATAGCCGGTAAAACAGGAACATCAAACTTTTCACCAGCTGATTATGCCAATTTAAATATAGGCGAAAATGCAGGCGCCTACCCAACATCTGCATTTACCGGCTATAGTACGGAATATACGCTATCCACATGGATTGGCTTTACTGACCGACGCGGCGACAATTATTTAACGAGTGAGCACAATCAAATTACCCGTAATTTATTCCGTCACATTATGACAGGGATGCATGAAGGGGTTCAAACGTCTGATTTCACAATGCCTGATTCTGTTGAACGGATTAGCGTTGAGCGTGGAACAGGTCAATTGCCAAGTGCAGGAACACCGAGTAGCGAAATTGTTTCAGAACTCTTTGTGCGCGGATCTGGCCCATCTCAAGTATCGGAAGAATTTGCGCAAGATATTCCAGACCCTAGTGGCCTTGACTATAGCTACAATGAAGAAGCGGAAACCATTACATTCACATGGTCCTATCCTGCTGACGTATTAGATGACGTCGAATTTGAAACGAGTGTTAGCTCTGGTTCTTTAGATGTTTCATCTGATTCCTTGAGTGCCACCGTCTCGAATGTTACGCCTGGAACCTATACATTTAGTGTCAGGGCACGGGCAACAGACGGTACGGATGGCGCAAGCTCTTCAGTTTCTGTAACAGCAACGATTGAAGATGAAGGAGAAGAAGAGGAAGAAGAGATTGAAGAAGAAGAACCAGTAGAAGAAGAACCGGTTGAAGAGGAGCCAGCGGAAGAAGAGCCACAACAAGATGAAGATCCAAGCGGTGGCGATGACAACAATGGTGGCGATACGGGTGATGATTCGAACGATGAAGATTCTACCGATACTGACACATCTCCAGATGAAGGATCTTCGGATCAAGGTGGCAATGGTGAAGACGACTCCGGCAGCCCAGACAATGAGTCAGGAAACTCCGAAGACACCACTCCAGACTCTGGAAATGGAAATGGTTCTGATTCTGAACCTGATGAAACGGATGAAGAATAAGAAATAAAACAGAGAAAAAGCGTAGGGGTTTCGCGAACCCTACGCTTTTTTTTCATGTAGCCAAGCTTTTATAACGTCGATTTCCGCTTGCAAATCCTGTTGAATTGCTTTTGTATTTAACTGCTTTCTCTTTGCACGTTCAAGGGTTATTTGCTGGTCGAGCATTGCTTTACACTCTTTAAATGCATCATTTGTTTCTTGCTTGAGCCATTCCTTACTCTTTCCTTCTTCTTCTCTTAATCCTGAGCGAATTTGTTGGACAAGCTCATCAACCAGCTGTTCTTTCACTTGCTTCACTTGCTGCTGTTCAAAGAACGTTTTTAATGACGAAAATTGATTCACGTGTGAGTGAATAGAAAGCGTACTTGTCAACAAATCAGGTGACAGTTGAGAGGAAAAGCTTTTTCTCATTTTCGGAAATGGAAAACCTGGTATACCTGACTGAAAGCTTTGTTGCCACACCTTTTTCCACTGTTCAAACGAACGCTGTAACTCTAGGGAAAGTCGAATTCTCGTCGCTTTTAGCTCTTGATTTACATAAAACAGACTATCTTCATTCCAAGACAACAGCTGCTGTTCAAGTGCTTCTTTTTGTTTTTTTCTCGAAGAACCTACAATGGTCGCCACATTTACAAATTCAATAAAGCGATCCCGACTAATATATGGCGTTCGTTCACGTAAGTACGCAAATAATTCACTCGCCTCTTGCTCTACTTCCATAAATAACGATGCTGCTTCATCCTTATAAAACGCTTGCTGCGCCTCCATCAGGCTTTCTTCAAACCGAACGAGCTGTGTCGATTTTTCATGATCTGCCATAGTAGCAAAGGACTGCACGTCTTGCAAATAAATTACATACTGCTTAACATGTTCAACAAACTGTGTTCGATTCGCATCTTTAAGAGCGCGTAGCATCGGTCCATATAATTCTTGTTGAAATTGTTGAAAATCAGTTGAAGACTCTTTCATGAGAGCTTCTTTACTAGAAAGCGAAAATAATGCAGGTCGATCAATTCCCGCTTCTTCTAATGAACGGGTCACAAAAGATTCTACCCCTAGCCGCTCTTCTTCGTTTGCAGCTAGATCAATGGCATTTAAAACAAAGTAAAGCTTTTTAGAAGAAACGTGTTGATTCATCTTTCCAAGCTGCTCGATAAACTGTGCATCGGCTCGTGAAAATGAATGGTTGTAATAGGTTACATACAGAATTGCATCTGATGCTTTAACTTGGTCGTACGCAACATTCGTATGTCGTCCATTAATCGAATTTACACCAGGCGTATCGACTAACGTTAATCCTTTTGCAGTCCATTCACATTCATAATAAATCGTTACTCGGGAAATAAAACAAGCAACTTCTTCATGAACAATTTTTTCATTCAACTCATTCATTGATACCATTTCTTCTTGTTCTAACCACGATTCATACTTTTTCATGCTATGTTGCAACGTTTCAATGTATGCGAGTGCTTGTTTTTTTGCTGCTGTCGTCACTCGGTACGTTTGCGTTCGAAACCGTTGAAGCTGTTCAAGAGTCACAGTCGCTTCAAGCAATTGCGAGATTGACGCGAGCTCTCCCCTAAGTTGCTCATAAGACTTATATTGAATATGAACATCACCATGACCGTGAGCATCTGTAGGACGCGTCACAGTCGTCACAGTTGCCGTTGTTGGATGCGGGGACGATGGCAAAACCACTCCGCCTAACAGAGCATTGGCCAGACTTGATTTCCCTGCACTGAAAGCGCCGAATAGCGATAGGGTAAATTGTTCTGTTGTAATGTGTTCAGCTTCCGTTTGAAGTCGCTGGTGCCAATCTTGTGTGACGTCGCTTTTGTTTAACCGCTTTAATTCTGCCTGCAACCGATGAATATCTTCGTCTGAAACGCCTAGCGGACGATCCGCTATATGTTCTTTTTTTGCTACTGATGTTAAGATCGTCTTGCCAACACTTGCTTTTACTTGATTTTTCCACATCGTATCTTCTTCTTCAAAGATAACGTTTTCGTTTATTTTCTGTTTTAATACTTTGGCAAACGCTCCGCGATCATCTCGTTCACTCGCTTCTTTGTCTGCTAAGCGCTTTAATGCTTCTTTTTTGTCTTTTTTCGCCACATAATGGGCCACATAAGGTTCAAGCTCTTTCATTTCTCGGTATTGCGCTTGTGCCTGTTCACTCTGCTGTTGATCATACGCTATTAATTGTTCATTTGCATCATCAAGCGCATCAACTGCGCGCTGTTTTAAATGCCGTTTAATCGCTTCTGTACGATCTTTCGTAAATTGATACACAAAAGAATCTGCAAAAGTTGAGTTTGGGACTCCTTCATCTAAAAAAGCAGGAGAAACAGTAAACGCCACATCATGAACCGCATTTAAAAAACGCTGCTGGTTTGACATCTCAGCAAGTGGAAGCGATTGCAATGTTTGTTTTAAATGGAACACCACTTGTTTATTTATTTGATCATTTAATTCCTCAATAACTTCTGCTTGACGCCGTTGTCGCTCCTGCATAATTTTCCGTTTTGACGATAAAAACCCCATTTTAAAATTCGGGCGCATTGCGTGCAACCAGTGGAGTGTTTTTTCCGTTAGCGTCGAATTAAAAAGCGTTGCTTGCCGAAATAAATCGTCCCATTCCTTCAATATCCGCTGCTGCCGATTAGTTGATCCAGCTTCTGCTTCTTTAAATGCTTCTAAACGTTGCTGATACATGTCCACATCATCCAACTTAAATCCAATCGATTGAATGGTTTCTTCAAGGGAAGCACGCTCTTCTTCCCAATCATCTTCAATTCTGCGCTGGATGGATTTATAAAAACTATATTCAATCTTTTTTTTGCCGGCTTGAACTAAGTCACGCCCGTAGTAAAAAAGCGAAAATAACGCGTCCTTTAAACGATGAAGCTCATTATGAGGAGAGTCTTTAATCGTTGTCATATAAAAACCTTGATACTGGATCGACCAGTTGGCCAACGTTTCAATGATGCTGTCTTTATAGCTTTGAAAAGAGAGTTCCTCTTCATTGTGTTTATCAATTTGATTTACAACAATAAACAAAGGCTTTCCTTCGTCTGATAATTGCTTTAAGAAACCGAGGTTTGTTTCGGACTTTACATGATTATAATCCATCACGTAAAGTAAAATATCTGTTGTAAAAAGCGCTTCAAGCGTCATATTTTGGTGAGTTGGATCCGTTGAATCGACCCCTGGCGTATCAACTAAGCTACCAGCGTGTTTTAAAAATGGAATCGGGGCATAAATATTGAGTTTTTCAACATTGGCGCCATCCATTGCATAACGTTTAATTGCCTCCCAATCGATTTCACCACGAAATGATTTTTCTGAACCATCAACATGAACAACGATTACCTCTAAATCCCCGTAAGCGATCGTGATCTGATTTGCACTCGTCGGAATTGGGCTAGTAGGTAAAATGGAAACACCTGTTAGATGATTAATAAGCGATGATTTCCCAGCAGAAAAATGGCCACTTAACGCAATCGATAATGTTTGTTTTTCTTGAATTCGATGCCATTGCTTGATTTCATATTCCGTTAAATCCAGCTGCTCTTTCGTATTATTCACAGTTGACTTCCTCTCTTTAACAGATTGACTCGTTCATTCAATTTTTTAAGGTCATCCATAAAGGAACATAATTGAACGAATGCTCGATCATTTTGATGAGATAAAATAAAAACCAATCGATCTTGCGTATTCAAAGGCGTGTAAGCAAATGAAGATATGGCTTGCTTCAGGTTTATTAAATCAACATTTTGACCGTTTAGCCAAAATAGTGCCTGCACCATCATCGCTTTCATGACATTTTGTTCATGCGCAATTTCTTTTGCTTTGCCTTCTTTAAAGTAAACCTTATACGTAGCTTGATTACTCTCAAACGAGTCGACCAAAATGCGAATCGCTTCCGTCGCACCAGTCTGCCAAGGTTTCGTTAACATCGTAATGTCTTCAGAGAATGGATGCGCCCACTGACGCTCCAAAAATGTATGAGACGGATGAATAGATATGTGCGCACCCTTTTTATAAAACGGCTGGACACAGAAAGACGGAGGAACGATTTTATCCATGTTCCTCCACCCCTTTCAACCGTTTCTTTCCTTCTCGACACATAAACGCTAGTGGACATTGTTGACATTGTGGGTTTTGCGCCTTGCAATGATAGCGCCCAAAAAATATCATTCGATGATGAGCATCGGACCAATCCTGTTTATAAATTTTTTTCTCAAGCGTTTCTTCCACTTGTTTAACCGAATCTTTCCAACGACAAATGCCTAAGCGCTTAGAGACGCGCTCAACATGTGTATCAACAGCAATTGCAGGTATATCAAAAGCAACACTTGTCACGACGTTTGCTGTTTTTCGACCTACTCCAGCAAGTGCCTCTAACGCTTCTCTTGCAGCAGGCACTTCGCCACCATGGTCGTCAATGAGCGATTGCGCCATTTTTTTAATGTTTTTTGCTTTATTTCGATACAACCCAATAGAGCGAATATCCGTTTGCAATTCTTCTAAATCAACAGCGACATAATCTTCTGGTGTCTTATATTTAGCAAACAAAGCCGGCGTGACACGGTTCACAAGTGCGTCTGTGCATTGCGCAGACAACATTACCGCGACAAGCAGTTCAAATGGATTTTCATGAACCAATTCACATTCAGCTTCCGGAAACATCTCTCCCATTTGATCAACCGCATATTGGGTATCTTTTTTTGATAACATCTTCTGCTCCTTACAAATTTTCTAACCAATTAAATCCAGGAATGTTCTCGGATTGTGTTGGTGCTTGTCTGCGCTCTTTTTCTTTCGTTGGAATCGGTGTTTTTTTTCTGAACCGCTCACTATGGGCATGCGCTTGCTCTACGGTTTTAATTCCATTCCGTTGCCATTCAAATAAAATACGGTCAATATAACGGAAATTTAATTTACCTGAAATGACTGCTTCTTTTAAGGCAGCTTGAATGAGTGCTATTGTATGTGTATCTTGATCAATCCACATGGAAATGGTCTCAACTTCAATAGGAGATAAAGGGCGCGCAAATTCTTGTTCAAACTGTTGAAAAAGTTGACCTTCCTGTTCAGCTGCTTTGTTTCCATGTTTTTCGCTTTCCTTTGTTTCCAAATGCTGAATGAGCAACATCCAAAGTGGTTCAAGCGAACAGTATTCATACATCATATTCGTTTCTTCATCGCGACTATTTTTTATAAGTAAAAGTCGTTTTCGTACAAGCTGTCCAATTTTTTCGGCACAGTCTTCTACCGAAAGCGTCATTTGTTCACTTAACGTTTGTGGAGTGGGAAATGAATCACCACTATCAATTAAGCGTTGAATTTGTATTAAAAGAACGAGCTCTGTCTCGTTAATGTTCAATTTTGTATAATGCTCTAAAAGAAGATGAGGCACAGTTACTTGTTTTTGCTGAACCCATTTCAATGCTACCATTTCATTCACAGTTACCACCTCTAACTTCCTAAGTATAACACGTTTTTCTGCCTCTAGGCAGTAGAAAAGCAGAGCGCACAATCATAAAAAAAACCCTTCAACGTAATCAAATACGTTAAAGGGTTCAGCCATTTTTATGGATATAAACGATTTAATAATCGTGGAAACGCAATCGTTTCTCTTACATGTTCAATGCCTGACATCCAAGCAACGGTTCGCTCAAGACCTAAACCGAAACCAGAGTGCGGCACGGATCCATATTTACGAAGATCTAAATACCATTGATACGCTTCTAATGGTAATCCGTGAGCTTCAATTTCCTGTTTTAATAAATCGTAGTCATGGATTCTTTCAGAGCCACCAATAATCTCACCGTATCCTTCAGGCGCAATGAGATCGGCACATAGGACAACATCATCACGATCTGGAGCCGGCTGCATATAGAACGGTTTTAACGATTTTGGATAATGCGTTATAAATACTGGCTTGTCATAATGCTCTGCAAGCGCCGTTTCATGTGGCGAACCAAAATCATCGCCCCACACAATGTCATCAAAGCCCTTTTTATGTAAAAGTGCAAGGGCATCATCATACTTAATTCGTGGGAATGGTCCTTTAATTGCAGCAAGCTTGTCTTTATCACGTTCAAGAAGATCAAGCTCCAACTCACAGTGGCTTAACACATGCGCTGCTAAGTGACACACATACGATTCTTGAATATCTAAACTCTCTTCATGCTCCACAAACGCCATCTCTGGTTCAATCATCCAGAATTCAATTAAGTGACGACGGGTTTTAGATTTTTCCGCTCGGAATGTTGGTCCAAATGTAAACACACGGTTTAACGCCATTGCACCTGCTTCAGCATAAAGTTGTCCACTTTGCGAAAGAAACGCGTCTTCGTCAAAGTATTTCGTGTGAAACAATTCCGACGTGCCTTCCGGTGAACTTCCCGTTAAAATAGGCGAGTCTAATTTTGTAAACCCATTTGCAAAAAAGTACTCGTACGTTGCTTTAATAATTTCGTTACGGATTTTCATGACCGCATGCTGTTTTTTTGAACGAATCCATAAATGGCGGTTATCCATTAAAAATTCTGTTCCATGCGCTTTCGGTGTAATTGGATACCCTTCTGCTTCGTGAATGACTTGAAGATCTGTTACGGTTAATTCGTAGCCGAATGCAGATCGATCGTCTTCACGAACAACTCCTGTCACATAGAGCGATGTTTCTTGCGTTAAGCTTTTTGCTTTTTGAAACAGCGCTTCTTCTACATCGGCTTTCACAACGACACCTTGCATAAAGCCTGTTCCATCTCGAAGTTGTAAGAACGCAATTTTTCCGCTCGAGCGTTTGTTAGCGAGCCACGCTCCAATTGTCACTTCTTGTTCTACAAATTGACCCACCTGGGCAATGGTTGTTTTCAAATCCTTCAGTCCTCCTGAACGTACAATTCTTCCTTTATTTCCGACTAACATTATAACTGAGCGCTTCTTAAAAGTCGATAGTACGCCTTTTAAGGAGCTGTATGAATGCTGTAACTTTTTAAATACTCACCTGTTTCAAATAATGTGTAATAAAATACTCGTGAACCATTTGTTACGTACGTGAATTCATACACTGGTTGTGCATTTTCAATACCAAGTTGAATGGATTCAAACGACGATACATTTAACTCTTGTGATACAGTATCAACCATTTCATTTTTTTCTACACCATCTTCTTGGTTAAATAGATAATATTCTTCTGTTTCTTCCCAATTTTGGTTCATAAATAACAGTTGATGTTCGTTTTCTTCATTCACGCCTGTTAAGACCCAATAGCTTTCTCCACCATGATAATAGGAAACGTCATCCACTTGCGCTAACAAATCTTCGCTTAACGCAAGTGATGCACCATCTTCTGCTTCTGCTAACAAAGGAGATCGAATCGTTTGGTACAGCCAAATGCTTAACCCACTTACAAGAAAAATCCCCGCTATTAAAGCAATATAAATGCCTTTACGTCTCATAGTTCCCTCTACACTTCATAAATGGTAAACACAATTTTTTCTTGATCTTTTTCATCGAGCGCAAACCCAAATGTTAAGCCTTTGTCTTTTAAAGTACGATTTAATTGATCAACCACCTTATAAAAATCATCAGTACGATCAATCGTAACCGTTGATAAAACTTTCATTTTCGTATCCGCATTTTCCATTTTTTCTTCACTCGCCTCTCCACGTTAAAGTATACCAACCAATATCTAGACTTCTCCACAAACATTACTAAACATAGCCTGTCTTCTTCGTGGCAAAATAGTACTACGCCAGCAGAAGGGGGGCGTTTATATGGAACAAAACGGCTTAGCCGATTGGTTTCAGCAACATAAGGACGAATGGTCCTTACTTCGCAGAGGAAACCAAACGTTGGAAGACATATGCTGTTTTCCATTAAAGCAAACAGTGTTTCCTGCTGTCTTTTATCCAACAGCTGCAAGTGCAGAGGATATGCAGGCTGAAATCGATTAAAAACCTTCTACCTACACCTCACGACGCTACGTACGGTAGCGTTTTGCTTATCGACAAGGTCGATAAGCTTTTTTTCAAACGATCTATGGAGAATGTACCAAAGGAGCTCATGCTTTTCAAGCCAAAGCAGCAAGATCTTTATCCTTTTTTTGCTTGAATGTGACGTTTTGCTTCAAACAGAACTTTTTCTTTATCCATCGTTGTAAACGATTTGTTTTCGTATAGTGGCTTTCCTTGAACGTACATATCGGTTACATCTGTTCCTTTCGCCGAGAAAACGAGATGGGATACAAGATTTTCTTCCGGTAAAAAGTGAGCTTGATGTGGTGAAAGCATAATAAAATCAGCTTCATGCCCTTCCACTAAAGCACCCACGTTCTTTTGAAACAAAGCTTTTGCACCATTGACCGTTGTCATTTGTAATCCTTCGTACGTTGTAACTAGATCCGCTTGTTCGTTAACCCCTCGTTGTAGCAAGACAGCGAAACGCATTTGCTCAAACAAATCTAAATGGTTATTTGACGCAACAGAATCTGTTCCAAGTGAAACTGGAATGTCATGCTTTAGCATTGACGCTACTTGCGCGACGCCAGAGCCTAATTTTAAATTGCTCATCGGGTTATGAGAAATCATGGCATTGTGCTTCTGAATGAGTTCAAAATGTTGCTCGTACATATGAACACAGTGAGCGAATAACCAGTCTGTACCTTCTAACAAACGTCGCTCTTCTAATAACTCTAACGGATGCATACCATGTTGATCCATATAATCGTGAATTTCTTTTCTTGTTTCAGCAAGATGCATATGAACAGGCAAATGTTCATTCCGTGCAGCTTCTACAATACGTTCAATGTAATCCGGCGGACATGTATATGGCGCGTGAGGCGCTAACATCGTTTGAATGCGGCCGTTTCCTGCTCCTCGATAAGAAGTCGCAAACGCTAACGACTCGGCTAATTTTTCATCTTGTTCTTCTTTTGAACAAAGTCCAATAACCGATCGCATTAAAGTAGCACGTAATCCTACCTTTTCAATTTCCTCAGCAAAAGCTGGTAATCCTAGATGATACATATCAACAAAAGAGGTTGTACCCGACTCAATCATTTCAATCATGCTTACGTCTCTTGCTACTTTTAAAGTCTGTGAATCAAATTGCCGTTCATTTGGCCAGATCGACTGTTCTAACCAATCTTGTAATGGCTGATCGTCATTTATTCCTCTAAGCAACGACATGCCAGGATGACCGTGGGTATTTACCAATCCTGGCATTAACCATTTTCCATTCGCATTTATAACAGATGTTGCTTCTTTTTCTTGAGCTGAAGGGTCGCCTGAACGAATCGTTACGATTTCAGTGTGATTAAACCGAATGTAGCCGTGATCAATCACTGTTTCCTCATGATCCATCGTGATAATTTTTGCATTAAAAATGAGTGTATCCACTATCGTTCCTCCTGATTATTGACATGCTCTTGAAGTAGCTGCTCAAATTTCCCTTCATAAACCGGTGTTGTCGGCAATGATTCTAAAAACGTTTTTCCATATCGCGTTGTAACAACACGTCTATCAAAAATAAAGAAATTGCCGGTGTCAGTCGTTGTTCGAATTAATCGACCAAACCCTTGGCGAAAACGAATAACGGCTTGCGGTAAAGATAGATCTGTGAATGGATTTTCGCCATTTTCTTTTGCCGCATTAATTTGCGCACGAGTTAACGGTTGGTTCGGAGGTGAAAACGGCAAACGCACAATAATTAAATGTTCAAGTGCATCACCTGCTAAGTCAATGCCTTCCCAAAAGCTATTTGTACCAAATAAAATACTCGAACCACTTGTTTGTTTAAATAACTTTAATAAGCGTGATCGTGAACCGCTCGTAATCCCCTGACCGATCAGCGTAAAACTATGGTCATCATCTAGATCTTTTACATACTGATAAACTTGTTTAAGCATATCGTAGGACGTAAACAACACGAGTGACTTTTTATGTGTCGCATCCGTTAATCGCCACAGTTTAATGGCAACATCTTGAATAAACAATTGATCATTTTGACCTCGAACATCAGGAATATCTGTCGGAATAAGCACGTTCAATTGTTTTTCATAAGAAAACGGCGATGCTATTTGCTTCGTTCGCACGCCAAAATCCTCAAGGCCCAAGCGTTTTAACGCATAATCAAATGATTGTTTTATTGTTAACGTAGCCGACGTTAGCACGACACTTTTCTTTTTCGCAAAAAATTCATCCGCTAAGCGATCATGAATGCGAATCGGCTTTGCGTACAAATACGTTGCATTTTTTGCTCCTTTTGGCTCAACTTCAACCCAATACACATAGTCCTCATCGTATTCCAATAACAATTCATACAACTGGGTGATTTCTTCTTCAAACGAAGCGATGATCGATTTAAAGTTGGCTACAGCTGACTGCTGTTGATAGGCAAGCTCATCATCCGTTTCTTGATTGAGCTGCGTTCGAAATTGTTTAAGAATCGATTGACTACTCAGTTGAACCCGCATCGCACATTCTAAAATACCTTGCCAGAGCACGCCTTCTTCGTTAAAACTTTTATACACATAACTTACGCGTCCGATATCGGTTGCTTCTGTTTGTCTTTCGTTCACAAAAGCATGGAGCATGCGAAACAACTCTTCCACATCCTCTTTTATCTCTGTTAAAACGGTTAAGCTATTTTTCTCCATTTGTACAAATGTCTCATGATGTTGATGTTGGCTGAAAAACTGTAGCAAACGCGATAACGAAAAACCAATGGATAAATGATTAACCGACAATCCAAAATAATCAATAGCGGTTTCTTCGAGATGATGGGCTTCGTCAATAACTGCGTGACTATAGGTGGGGATAATGGCTCTTTTTTGATGCACATCTGTCATTAACAACGCATGGTTAACAATAATGACATCTGCTTCTTTCGCTACTTTTCGTGAACGATGAAAGAAGCACCGCGAGAACCAAGGATTAAACCGACCTAAATCAGAGGAGGCATCGCTTTGCACTGTGCGCCAAAATAATTGACCACCGCTTGATAAATTTAACTCTTCCACATCACCTGTCGACGTCTCTAAAAGCCAAATTAGCATTTGTGCTTTTGTTAATTGGACATCATATGATCCGTCTTCACGATCTAAAATCGCCTCTTCAAACTTTCTTAAATCTACATAATGCTGCCTTCCTTTTAACACTGCCACGTTTACCGAAATGCCTAACGCTTTTTTTATAAGTTTAAGGTCTTTTTTCAACAATTGCTCTTGTAAAGGGATCGAATATGTGGAAAGAACGACCGGCTTTTGAGTCTGTTTTGCGTAGTAAATACTTGGTATTAAATACCCTAATGTTTTGCCTGTACCTGTTCCTGCTTCAATTAGCGCGTGCGCGTAATCGGTGAATGCGTCATGGACAGCTCTCGCCATTTCCTCTTGACCAACACGGACTTCATAATGCTCGAACTGTCTTGCAAGAGATCCGTCTTTTGAGAAAAGTTGTTGTTCAAATGCTTCAAATGTACTCGGCAAAGCTTCTTTCTCTTTCTCTTTTTCTTCTTCATCCTGTTGGACTCGTTTTAAGGCAAGCTGTCTAAACACATCCACTGTCTGATCTTCTTGGTTTACTTCTTTTAAAGCACGGTCTATTCCTTGCTCAATTAAAAAAGCCCAGTCACTTTTTAAAGACAGCGTTACTTTCTTTAAGACTTGTAACGTAATTAATGGAAGCTGTAAAAGCTTTTTATGTAAGAAGATAAACAGTTCCGCCGTCATTTCAGCGTCACTGTCGGCTTGGTGAGGCCTTGAATGATCCATATCAAAATAAACGGTTAGATCAGACAATTTATAACTATCTAATGTAGGTAACAAGGCTCGACTTAATTCCACCGTATCAAAAGTAAAGCAGGTTGGAAATAAATAGCCAACACGTTCCAACTGCTTCTTTAAAAACCCTTTATCAAACGGAACATTATGCGCAACAAAATGACTTCCTTCTAAAAATGAAAGGATCTCAACAGCTACTTCTTCAAATGTAGGCGCACCTTTTACATGCTCTTGAGAAATTCCCGTTAACTCGGTTATAAAAGGTGGAATATCACAAAGCGGATCGACAAACGTTGAAAATCGATCTGTAATTTGATGATCTTCCACCTTTACAGCTCCAATTTGGATAATACGTGCTCCCTGATCAGGAGAATTCCCTGTTGTCTCCAAATCAAGCACGACATAAGACTGTGACACTTTTGCACCTCAATTCAAAACCCGGTCTTACTTCATTGTTGCTTGTATCCATTCATACGATTTTTTCGCTTCCGGGTCGGTATGGCTTAGTTCACTCAATAAATGAACGGCTCTTTTATCACCTGATAATGCTTTATTCCAAGCAAATCCATGTAGCCAGCGTTGTTCTTTGCCTGATTGTATCATTAAATGCTCATATGCATAACATGCTAGCTCATGTTCGCCAATCCATTCTACTAAGTGCGCTACAGCGACTAGCGCTGATTGCTCATGCAAATTTTCAATGACTTGCAAAAATGCTGCCCGAGCTTCTTCTAGTTCACCTGCTTGAACAAGTGCCAACGCTAACGCGTAAAGGCCATCAACATCTTCTACATGATAAGCATATTGCCGAAAACATGTCGTTGCATATTCGTAATTTCCTAACGTAAAATAGCAGACCCCTAAATTATACATGAGTTCATGATTTTCTGCTAAGGGTTGCGCTTTTTCTAAATAATGAATAGCCTTCTCCATGTCATGTTGAACAATGGCGATCAATCCTAACCCTTTATATGCCAAATGGGTTATTAACGCTGGTGTTTGTAAGAATAACACATATTGAAATTGCGCTTCACTCTCAACTAAATCACTTTGATACAAGGAAGCATAGCCGACATACAAACAGCGTATTCCATCCTTTTCCACATGCTCTTCTTGCTTTAATTGCGCACACGCTTCTTGAAACTGGCCTTGATCGAATAAAATCGTCCCTTTTGATTGGTATTGATATAAATGCGCTTCCTCTTTGACTTTGCGTTTTAACTCCTGCATCGACTCATCCAGTGATCCCCATGTGGTCAATAGCAGTTCAACCTTATCCTCTAACGTATCCATTTGTTTCGATTGTTGTTTAAGCGGTAGCGCCCATACTGATTCATATAAGCTGTACCATTCGTTTAACCATTCTTTCAAAAAAATCCCCTCCCAGCAATTTGCTCTACTCACAGTTTGCATGTTTACGGGAGGGAATATTCGAGTTATAGGACGGTAGAAGCTGGTTCTGTTCCTAACATTTCTACAATCGTATTGGTTTCGTCTAAAATCGCCACTTTAGGGGTGTGCGTAAGCGCTTCTTGATTTTCAAGCATGACATAACTCAAGATGATGACAACGTCTCCAGGCTGAACTTTTCGTGCAGCAGCACCGTTTAAACAAATTTCTCCTGTACCACGTTTTCCTTTAATAATATACGTTTCGAAACGCTCACCGTTGTTGTTATTGACGATTTGGACTTTTTCATTCTCAATTAAATCGACGGCATCTAGAAGATCTTCATCAATCGTAATACTGCCAACATAATTTAAATTTGATTCAGTTACACGCGCGCGGTGTAATTTTGCTTTCATCATTGTTCTGTACATTACGCTTCACCTCGGTTGCTAAAGTCAATTTGAACATGGTCAATAAGTCGAGCGTGCGAGAACTGGTAAGCAAGAGCTAAAATGATTCGTCCTGTCGCAACCTCTACTTGTTTTAGTGACGGGTATTCATATGCTTCTATATAGTCAATGGAGCCGCTCGGAATTTGAGCTAACGATACACGGACTAGTTCAATTAACTCTGGAACGTTTCGGTTGTTAGACGCTTTTGCTCGTTGTAACGCCTTATATAAAAGCGGCGCATACTGTCGTTCTGCTTTTGTTAAATGAACGTTTCTAGAGCTTCGAGCTAGTCCATCTTCTTCTCGAACCGTTTTACAGCCTACCACCTTTATTGGCATAAAAAACTCATTTACGAGCTGTTTAATAATGGCTAGTTGCTGTGCATCCTTTTCGCCAAAATAAGCGGCTTCCGGTCGAATAAGCGAGAATAATTTTAACACTACAGTTGCAACGCCATCAAAGTGACCAGGTCTACTTTTTCCACACATGACGTTCGCCCCTTGCTGTACATGGACAATTTGCGGAAATCCATCTGGATAAATGTCTTCAACCGACGGACAAAAGAGAATGTCACAACCTGCTTCACGGGCTACCTTTTGATCAGCTTCAAGCTGTCTAGGGTACGTTTCAAAATCTTCATTTGGTCCGAACTGCAGCGGATTTACAAAAATAGACACAACAACAATTGAATGATTGGCGTTTGCTGCCTCCATTAATGATACATGGCCTTCATGCAACGCACCCATTGTTGGCACGAAGCCAATTGAGTGCGTTGGTAAATGAAACGGCTTTAACGCTTGCTGCAATTCTTGCTTCGTTTTTACAACGATCATTCGCTTTTCCCACCGTATAACGACAACCAATCCGAATCTTTCATCGTATATTGGTGTTGTTCAGTTGGAAAATCTCGTGCTTTTACTTCTTGGACATACTGTGCCAGACCATCTTGAATCGTATGCGAGATGGTCACATATTGTTTAACAAATTTAGCGACTCGTTCTGATTCATAGCCAATGACATCGTGGTACACAAGCACTTGACCGTCTGTTTGATTTCCAGCGCCAATTCCAATAATCGGAACTGACAGTTGATTAGACAAAGCTGTGCCGAGTTGATGCGGGATGCATTCAGCTACGATTGCAAAAGCCCCTGCTTCAGCAATGGCTTTTGCATCAACAAGCAATTGTTCTGCTGTTTCTTGATCTTTACCTTGAACCGCGTAGCCACCTAGCACGCCAACAGATTGTGGTGTTAAACCGATATGACCGACAACAGGTACACCAGCAGAAACAAGATTTTTTACTGTATCGGCAATTTCAACGCCACCTTCAAGCTTCACAGCATCGGCCCCAGCTTCTTGCAACAATCGTCTAGCATGATGCGCAGTTTCCGAAAAAGAACTGTGATACGTAAAAAATGGCAAGTCTGTTACAACAAATGTGTCTCTGGCACCACGTTTTACCGCTTTTGTGTGGAGGACCATATCGTCAACCGTAACAGGTACCGTAGAATCGTACCCTAATACAACCATCCCTAAAGAGTCACCGACTAAAATCATATCTACGCCTGCACGTTCTGCAAGCTTAGCTGATGGTGCATCGTAGGCCGTGAGCATCGCAATTGGTTCTTGCTTCTGTTTCATTTGTAAAAATTGTTTTGTCGTTTTCATGTTAAACGCCTCCAGTTTCATGTGTTCAAATTTGAACTGCATGAAACGGCTTTGCCCCCTTGCTTATCGCAAGGGGGCGTGTAAAAGCACATCATCTTTAGTCTCCGTTCTTCGTTCGAATCGAAGCTAACGATGGCTTTTCCCATCCATTTATCGGGTGCCGTTCTAGCAGATACAGCCCTTGCATTCACTAGTATAACAAGGGTCAGGAGGTTGTGTCGAGTTCAATATCTCCTGAGTGAATAAGGTGAGTAGTCCCATTTAAATCGGTTATACATAACTGTCCCTCATCTGTTAGCCCACTAGCATAACCAGTAATCACTTGTTTGGCTGTTCGTGCATGAATTTTTTTGTGTAGTGAGATCGACCGAGCTTCCCATAAAGGCTTAATGACACGGAAACCTTCTTCTTGATAACAACGATAAAGCCATTCAAATTCATTCATCACTTCTGCAATTAACGTCGCGCGATGAACAGTTTTTCCCGTTTCTTGATAAATCGATGTAGCGATACCTTTGACATCCTCATGAAAGTCGGCGACAGACTGTTGACAATTAATTCCCATTCCGACAATAACGTAATGAAGTTGGTCAGGATCTGCCGCCATCTCGGTTAAAATACCGACAAGCTTCTTCCCCTTAACCAATAAGTCGTTTGGCCATTTAATTTCGCAATCGATTCCGGTCACTTTTTCGATCGCTCTTACAACTGCAACGGCAGCGACTAACGTAAGTTGTGGCGTTTGTGCAATTGGAATAGTCGGCCGCAAAATTAAAGACATGGAAATGGTTTGCCCTTCTCCTACGAGCCACTTCCGCCCAAGTCGCCCTCTCCCTTGGGTTTGTTCATTTGCGACAATAAGTGTTCCTTCGTCACCTTTATTTGTAGCCACTTGATGGGCGAGCGGCTGGGTGGATTCTACAGAATCATAAGCAAATACGGTTTTACCAAATGAATCCGTCGACACTCGTCCTATAATATCGTGTGCACGCACTGTATCAGGGCTATGAAGCAAACGGTATCCTTTATTCGTCGTTGATTCAATTGTATACCCTTGTTCTTTTAATGCCTTAATCTGCTTCCAAATTGCGGTCCGGCTAACATTCAAATCGGAACTTATTGCTTCACCTGACACATACTCGCCTGATCGTAAAAGCTTTACTAATAATGCCTTCATCATTTGTCCTTTCCCGCTCATACTTGCTTTAACAAACAAGCTCGCTTATTTTCAAGCACTCCTTCAACAACCGCTTTCTCCAATCTCTCCAGCTTTTCCTTAATCCAGGGTCCTGGTTTCGCCGCTGTCTTCTCTAATAAGTCCGCTCCCGTTATCGCAAGTTCGTCTTTAGAATGAATCGGCAATTGATGATAAGCTTCCTCAAGTTGAGAATGACTGAGAAACGACCAGTCTCTTCCATGGCGCATTCGCTCTACATCATAGGCAACAGAAACCCCTGCTCGATAAAGCATCCAAGGCGTCCAGTTCGATGTCTGTCGTTCTTGAAAAAAAACATAGCGCTGTTTAACTTGTTTTTTTAACTGATTCGAAACCGGAAACGAGGAGATCACATGTTCATTTCCTACAAGTACGCTGTACTCTGCCCACGCCCACTCATCGGTCTCCCATACAATAGATGACAAACGATGAAGCTGCTCATAAATGGTCTCGTTTAAAAGAAGAGACGGAAGAGCCCGTTCCACTTGAATCTGTTCTAAAAACAAACATGCGTCACCTTTATATGCTCCTTTTAACACGCCTACCCATTCATGGGCTATTCGCTCACGGGCAATCGTTGAAAAGAGAGATAGCGCATCGCTACAAGCACGCATCGTCTGCTCGTCAACGCTAAAGCCAAGATTACTTATAAATCGTGCCGCGCGCAAAACTCGTAAAGGATCTGCTTTAAACACACGTTCTGGGTAATACGAACGAAGGATACGCTCCTGCAAATCCTTTTGTCCGTTTGTATAATCCATCACATCACCAGAAGCGGTCATGGCTAAACTATTGACCGTAAAATCTCTTTCCTGCAAGTCTTCAACGAGTGAAGCCCCTTTAAACGTTGAGATTTCAACTTGAATAGTATGAAGATGTACACTTACCGTTTGAAATCGTTCGTTAATTCGAAACGTTTTCTTGAAAAAGGCTTCAATTTGTTGAGGGGATGCACTCGTTGCGATGTCATAATCATGAACATCCCGCTTTAGTAACAAATCTCGAACCGCTCCGCCAACAAGATAGGCTTCGTGGCCTGCTTCGTTTAATTCACGCAAACACGCTTTCACTTCCTTAGGAATCATTGGCGATATCCTTTAGAAGCATTTTTTCGTATAAGCGCTCGTATTCACTCACAATTCGCTGTGAATAAAATTCTTGCTTCGCTCTTTTTAACGCCTGCTCTTTAAAGCGCTGATGATGATGAGCATCCGTTAACAGTTCAAGTGCCCGCTGTGCCACTAGCTCAACGTCACCAACAGGGACGAGAAAACCACTCTTTTGATCTTCAATCACTTCTGGAATGCCGCCAATATCTGTGCCAATTACAGGAACCCCGCACGCCATCGCTTCTAACGCCACTAGACCGAAGCTTTCTTTTTCACTCAATAAAAGCATGACATCGCTCATTGATAACAACTCGGCAATATGCTTTTGATTGCCTAGAACAAGCACATGGTCGTCCAATTTGTTTTCTTTAATATACTGCCTAGCAACCGGAAGCTCTGGACCATTCCCTATTAATAAAAGCTTAGCCTTTGCCCCCTGTAAAATGAGGGAAAAGCTTTTTAACACATCCAGAATGCGTTTTACAGGTCGAAAATTTGAGATGTGGATGACGACATGTTCATCTTGAGCAATCCCATAATGACTCGCTAACCCTTCAATTGGCTTCGGGTAGTACACCTCTTCATCAACGAAATTATAAACCGTTTCAATTGGCTTAGCTGTACCCACTAATTCCTGAGTCTGTCGAACAAGATCTTTTGAAACTGCCGTAACAATATCCGACTGTTCTATTCCGAACCGAATTAAAGGCTGTAAAGAAGGATCAAATCCGAGCACCGTAATGTCTGTACCGTGCAACGTTGTCATAATCTTTATGTCTCTTCCACTCATTTGTTTTGCTAATATGGCACAAACAGCATGAGGAACCGCATAATGCACATGAAGAAAATCCAGTTCATGGCTACGAATGACTTCTGCAATCTTACTCGCAGCAGACAAGTCATGTGGTGGATGCTTAAATACTGCATACTGATTCACTTCAACCTCATGGAAAAAGATATTTGGATACACTTTATCATCAAGGCGAAAGGGGATTTCAGTTGTGATGAAGTGGACCTCATGTCCCCTTGAAGCAAGCTGTTTCCCTAATTCTGTCGCTACCACTCCAGATCCACCAACTGTAGGATAACAGCTAATCCCTATTTTTTTTGGTTTCAATATCTATTTCACCTTTCAAATAAATTTGTTACGTTTAGAGGACGATAAGTCTTAAATCCCTCTGCGTACGTTAAACCCACTTCTTTCGCATACATACGGTCTCGAGCGATAACAGACTCAATATATTGATCCGTTAGCGGAGTAGATACCCCTGCTTTAGGCTGAAACTGACTCTGATACGCTTGTAAAGCCGCAACCTTTTTCTCATAAACATGCGCGACATCGATGACAAAGTCTGGGTTTGAAAAGCCATTTATAAAGTAACTAAAATGCGCATCCACTTTATGCGGTTCGTACTCCGGCAAAAGGTTTCGAATCCCAGCGTCAAAAAGTACGTCCTTCATGATCGCAGCACACGCACCATGATCAGGATGGCGGTCTGGTAGTGGAGTAAATACAAACCTTGGCTTCCATTCCCGAATCCGACGAACAAGATCCAACTTTTCCGCCGGTGAAATCGATGCCAAACCTCGGTCCTTTAAGCTTAGCTGCTCGCGCTTTTTAACTCCTAATGTGTCAGCAGCTGCTTGAGCCTCTAATTGACGCGTTTCTACATCACCATTAGAAGACAATTCTGCTTTCGTTAAAGTAAGGAACTGACACGTATAGCCTTCCGCCACATATTTCGCAATGGTTGCGCCCATGCCAATTTCAATATCATCTGGATGCGCACCAACTGCTAACAAATCACATGTATTGTTCGTCATCCGAATGTGGCTCACACCCTCTCTCTACTCATTTTAACAGTATGAAATGTATGATCAAACATTGTCTCGGAAAATGTCTCTACATGTCGGAAACCTTGCGTTATGTAAAATTGTTCCGCACGGCGATTTCCTTCTTCCACATAAACAACTAAACGTTCCTCTGGATATAAATTTGATACTATTTCTTGAAAAAGAGATGTGCCTACTCCTTTACCGAGAGCGTCTGGATCAACATAGATTGCCGCTAATTCTGTTTCTTTTTCATTACGCGTTAACTGTGCAAATCCAAGTAATTGTTTTTTATCTGAATAAGCAGTTAAAAACAAAGCAGAATTCGTCAATTTTTGCTCCAGCATCGCAAAAGAATACGCTTTTTCGAGAAATGTTTGTTGAACATGCTGAGGAATAAGCGTTTCATAAGCAAAACCCCATGAACGTGCAGCGAGAGAAGCAATGTCCTCACGATCGTTTAATACTGCTTTTCTAATCTTCATAAAGTCACCTCTCCACGCATTCTTTTAAAAAAAGGAGCCTAAAAACAGACTCCTTACAAAGACGTTCGATTCTCTTTCTGAACAGAACGGAATTGAAAATCGCCTCGCTCAAGCCCTTTTATAAGAACCTCTGCTGTTCCAATATTCGTTGCTAAAGGAACCGCTTTTACGTCACAAAGCCGTATTAGAGCCGTAACATCTGGCTCATGAGGCTGTGCTGTTAACGGATCACGGAAAAATAAAATAAGATCAAATTCATCTTCTGCAACGAGCGCACCGATTTGCTGGTCCCCGCCAAGTGGGCCAGATTTAAATCGAGTCACCTGTAAAGAGCTAGCCTCCATGATTCGCGTCCCTGTCGTACCAGTTCCATATAAATCATGTTCGCTCAAAATATGTTCATACGCTACACAAAAATTTACCATTTGCTGTTTCTTCTTGTCATGAGCAATTAACGCCACTTTCATCGTGATCACCTCTTAATCAATTAAGTTTTCAAGTCCATAAACGAGTGTATCAAGCTTTAATACGTGTTCAATTGAAAGTTTGACACCCGGCATAAAACTTTGTCGATTAAGAGAATCGTGCTTAATGGACAACAGCTGTCCTTCTCCACCAAAGAGGACCTCTTGATGTGCCACTCTGCCTGGAAGTCGGACACTATGAATCCTCATCCCCTCAAACTCAGCGCCTCTCGCGCCTGGTAAATCTTCTTTTTCATCGGGATGTCCTTGCTGCTTTTGCTCACGCTCTTGTGCAATAAGTTGAGCTGTTTTCATTGCTGTGCCAGATGGTGCATCCAATTTGTTATCATGATGCTGCTCAATGATTTCCACATCTGTTAAATAACGAGCGGCTAGCTGCGAAAACTTCATCATTAAAATCGCACCAATCGCGAAGTTCGGCGCAATAATCGCCCCAAGTTCTTTTTCTTCAGTAAGCTTTCTTAACTGCTCAATATCATCGTTCGTAAAACCTGTCGTTCCTACAACAGGTCGAACCCCATGTGCAAGAGCAATCTCCATATGTTTCTTTCCAAATGCTGGCGTTGTTAAATCTACAAGCACATCTACATCATGATTTGAAAAACATTGTTCCATATCCGAATAAATTGGTGTTTCTAAGTCTCCATAGCCTTTAAGGTCTTGTAGCGTTTGACCGTCATGCTTTGAATCAACAACCGCTACGAGCTGAAGCTCTTCATCACGCTCACAAAGTTGAACTGCCTCGTACCCCATTTTCCCTCTTGGTCCTGCAACGACAATCTTAATCATGGTTTTGCTCTCCTTCTTCAATCCTTGTCCAGCGATCTGCATCGCGCGTAGTAAATTTAGTCATCACTCGTGAGTGGGCTTCGTCTAAATCAATATTAAGCGAGTTCGCCAGGCAAATTAACACAAATAATACGTCGCCCATTTCTTCTTCCATTGCTTTTTCTTTTTCCGTTGCTTTCTTTGGTTTTTCTCCATATGTATGGTTTACTTCACGCGCTAATTCCCCTAACTCTTCTGTCAATCGAGCCATCATCGCAAGCGGACTAAAATACCCTTCTTTAAATTGGCTTATATAATCATCCACTTCTTGTTGCATTTGTGCCATTGATTTTGGATGTTTCATCGGTCCACTTCCTTTCTTCTTTCTTATCGTAGCGAATCCACAATAAATCTGCAATTAAAATTCACTGACTTCTATCTTTTTTTATTCAGGTTGAGTACACTAATAAAGCATTGATTGTAAAGGAGAACTGTTTATGGCCAGACACGCTAAAAACATTTTGTTTATTTTGTTCGGGACAGCGTTAATGTCTTTTGGGTTAGTTTATTTTAATATGCAGTACAATTTAGCAGATGGTGGCGTCACCGGGATTACGTTATTGCTCTTTTTTCTGTTTTCATTCAATCCAGCTATTTCCAACCTAATTATTAACATCCCGTTATTTTTCATCGGCTGGAAAATGCTAGGTCGAACAACGTTTGTGTACACATTAGTTGGTACATTTAGTTTGTCTCTTTTTTTAGATTTATTTCAGCGCATACCAGTTGCCATCGATCTCGCTGACGACATCATGCTCGCAGCCTTGTTTGCTGGCGCTATCGTTGGAGTAGGCCTTGGCATTGTATTTCGCTTTGGCGGTACAACAGGAGGCGCAGATATTCTTGCTAAACTATGCTTGCGCTATTTTGGCTGGAGTATTGGTAAAACGTTTTTACTTTTTGATTCATCGGTCATTGCGATTTCACTTATTTTTGAACTCAGTTTACGTCAAGCGATGTATACAATCGTCTATGTCTTTATCGCAGCAAAAGTCATTGATTTTATTCAGCAAGGCTCTTATTCCGCCAAAGCCGCCTTTATTATTTCCGACGACTTGGAGCAAATTTCCGAGACAATTCTAAGAGAAATGGGCCGCGGCGCCACCGCTTTAAAAGGGAAAGGATCGTTTACTGGCAACGAAAAAGAAATTTTGTACTGTGTGGTAGCTAGAAATGAAACGGTTCGCCTCCGCTCCATTGTTCATCGCATTGATCCGCACGCATTTATGGCGATCAATGATGTTACTGAAGCAGCAGGAGAAGGCTTTACCCTCGATGATAATAAGAAGCCGCTTCGAGTTGACTAAAAAAACGTGCCTACGTTGTGTAGGCACGTTTTCTTTAATCTCTTTGAGATAAATAAATTAAAATCAATCGTGCAAGCTCCATAACAGCTACAAGCGCTGCGGCAACATAAGTCATGGCTGCGGCATTTAACACTTTTTTCGTTTCACGTTCTTCATCATTGCGAATGATTCCACTTGAAACCATTTGCGCCATCGCTTGATTTGAAGCGTTAAATTCAACAGGCAATGTCACCACTTGGAATAATACGGCTGCAGAGAACATGACGATACCAGCTAATAAAATAACTGGTGAAAATGAACCAAAAACGGTGATTAGTAACCCAATCATGATAAGCCATTGACCTAATGACGTACCAATTTGCGCAGCTGGAACAAGCGCACTACGAAACTTCAAAAATGCATAATCTTCCGCATCTTGGATAGCGTGTCCTACTTCATGTGCAGCAATTGCCGCTGCGGCAACAGATGGCTTATGATAATTATCCGTTGATAAACGAACGGTCTTTGCTTTCGGATCATAGTGATCGGAAAGCTCCCCTTTTGTTTCTTCAATCGTCACATCATTTAAACCATTATCATTTAAAATTTTTCTTGCAACTTCTGCTCCCGTCATACCTGACGAGTTACGAATTTGTGAGTATTTATTATAGGCGCTCTTCACTTTCCCTTGCGCAATCATCGGGATGATAAGAAGCAGCGCGAGGTAGATCAAATATCCAGTCAAACTCACGTTAAAATCACCTCTTTATTGATTATATTCCCATCATAAAGTGAACGTCAAAATAAGTCAAACAAGAGGCCTTGTCTTATTCTTCTTGCTTTACTTTTTTTCGCTCGCCCTTAAATTTTCTAAAGCCTACGTAGCCGAGCGATACCACAACCGGTGTGCCAATCATAAACATAACTAAATATAAGGTCGGGTCAACCGTTTCGACAGATGTAAAAGCAAATAATGACAGATATTCATGACGCATTGTATCCAAATGATTATCAATCTCCGCCTCAGACAACTGCTGTTGCTGTAGGCGATTGTGCATGTCATCAAGTTCATTTACTTGCTCGTAACCTTTTGAAATTAAAACAGCTGGACGAACGGTTTCATACAACTGTTGGGATCGATTCACTTCATAGCTAAATTGTTGCGATTGAAATGGATCATTAACGGCACCAATCCGGTCTAAACTATCAAGCATTTGTCGATCCATTTGATTCCATAGCGGCTGATTCACTTGTTGAACAGCGTCTGTACTTAACCGAAGTGCCATCGCTAAACGTAACTGCTCTTCAGGAGAAACATCTTCTGCAAACAGCGCATCATAAGCAGACTCAAACGTTGTCATTAGTGTACGCATGGAAGACAATGTCCATTCTTCATCTGAAAAAGGAAACTGTTCCATTTCATTCGAAAAAGCTTCAGCTGTTTTTTGCGCTTGATCTATTTCTCCTTGTTGAATTTGATGAAGTAACGTTCCAGCTAAACCATCAAACTCACTCCAAGTCGGGTCATTGTCCTCTACTGCGTAGCCATACACAGGCAACATCACTATGACGCTTAAGGCCATTATGAATAAAAACATTCGCCGCATCACGCGTTCCCCCCTCTGATTTTTCATTATATGAGAGGGAGGACAAGAGTAGACCTTATTTAGGCAAGTTTAAACGTAATGCGTTTTTTCGAACGTTTAATAGATAAACTAGCGCAACCGAAGTTAAACCTAACAAGAATGTAAAGATCCCGATTTGATTGATATATGGGATGATAACGTTACTCAACCATGGATGCATGCCAAAAAAATAATCAATGACGTCATTTAAGACCGTCCAGGCTAATGCGACAGCCAAATGCCAGCGTTTAATCCGCATAAAAGGTAAGAACAAGAGCGCTTGCAACGCCATACCCGCATGAGAAAGGTTGAGCATGATGATTTGCCAGTGCATCGGCGCCCCTTCCATCACTTGAAACGTATTCATAACAACCGCCCAAACGCCGTATTTAATAAGCGTCACAGCTGCGAAAGCCTCAATTAAACCAACGTTTTTCTTCATAAGAAAAGCAATTAACACAAAGACAAAAAAGAAACTAGCTGTCGGACTATCTGGAACAAATATCACAAACTGCCATGGCGTTTGCTCTAGTTGATTGCCATACCAAATAAATCCATAAACCGTTCCAACGACGTTGATGATTAATAACAATAATAGTGTTGACTTTCTCGTTAGAAAGCCAAATAAATATGCGAGCATTCGTATCACCCTTATGTAAAAAGAGCCACCTTTGTGGTGGCTCTTTCCTTTACTTATTCCTCAGGTTCTTGACCATGGTTTGCAATAAATTCAGCTAAAATTTCTAACTCTTCATCCGAACCTTCAAATTGATCAGCAGGCATTGCGCCTACACCATTTTGAATTACATCCATAATTTCTTCCGGTGACCTTTCTGTTTCAAGAAGACTTGGCGCACCAGCTCCACCAGTCATTTGGTCACCGTGACACTGGATACATGTGTCATTATTGGAATAAATTTCGTATCCTTCCGCTTCTACATCAATGTCTGCGTCTTCCGCAATAACTAGCTGACCTTGTTCAGCAGCCGTTTCCCAATCGTGTTGATCCACTGATTCCCATGTTAAGAAAATAACAGAAGCAACACCAAGCAACATAAGGCCTGTTGCAATCGGACGCTTGTGTGGACGACGTTCTTTTGATGTATCGAGCCAAGGTGCAAGTAGCAACGCACCAAATGCCACACCAGGAATAACAACCGTTCCTAATGTATTAAAGTCACCAGAAGCAAACTCATATTTGAGCAACTGATATAAAAACAAGAAATACCAGTCTGGTAATGGTATGTATGCTTCTAGCGGATCGGCAATTGCCTCAAGAGGAGCTGGATGGGCAAGGGTTAAACATAAGAACCCCATTAGAAAAACTGCACCAACCATCCATTCTCGAAGTAAGAAGTTTGGCCAAAAAGCTTCTGTTTTCCCCGGATATTCCGAGTAATCTTTCGGTACATTCGCTTTACGACCATCTGCTTTTACACGAGAATCACCGACAAATTTCATCCCTTTGCCTCGATGCATGAATTTCCCTCCTTTTTATCAAGTGTTGTTTACCTTATAGAGGTCCAGAGATCCCCTGTCTACGAATCATAATAAAGTGTGCGCCTAAAAGACCTAGTAATGCAGCTGGTAAAAAGAAGACATGGATCGCAAAGAAACGCGTTAGTGTTGCTGCACCAACGATATCCCCACCAGCAAGCAAGGCTTTTGTGAAATCGCCGATAATTGGTACACTTTCAGCAATTTCAAGTGTTACGACAGTTGCAAAGTACGCTTTCATATCCCAAGGCAACAAATAACCTGTTAAACCAAGAGCAAGCATAACAAAGAAAATTAATACCCCAACAACCCAGTTTAACTCACGCGGCTTTTTATAGGATCCCGTAAAGAATACACGTAAAGTATGTAAGAACATCATGACAATAACTAAGCTCGCGCCCCAGTGGTGCATTCCTCGAACGATTTGTCCCATTGCCACATCATTTTGTAAGAAATAAACAGATGCGTGGGCATTAACAATATCTGGTACGTAATACATCGTCAGGAACATACCTGACAGGATTTGGATAACCGTTACAAAAAACGTTAATCCACCAAAACAATAGATGAACGCCGAAAAGTGATGAGCTGGGTTAACATGCTCTGGCACTTCGTGATCCGCAATATCACGCCACATAGGAGTAATATCTAGACGCTCGTCCACATAATCATAAATTTTTTGTAGCATTTTCTGCGCCCCTCCTAGTCTCTTCGGTTGACCTCTCCAAGATATACCGTTCCATTTTCAACACTGACTTCAAAAACATCCAACGGACGACGCGGTGGCGTACCAGCCACATTTGTGCCGTCTTCAGTAAATCGACCACCGTGGCAAGGACATGCGAATTCACTCTCATCCTCATTATAGGCAATTGTACAACCTAGATGGGTACAAACAGATGAAAGCGCAATAACATCATCGCCATCTAAATAGATGTATGCCTCTTGCTCCACAGTTGATTCATACCAAGAATCTTGTTGACTAAAGCTCCATGTGAATCGCTGCGGCGTATCGGTTAAATCATCCAGCTCGCATACCGGTTCCAAAGAAGACTCAGCCCCTGCTTTTAAAGCAGGATCAAGGGCAAATCGAACCATGGGCATTAACATACCAGCTGCCATAAATCCGCCTACTCCTGTGAGCGTGTACGATAAAAATTGCCGTCTCGAAACTTTGTGCTCTCTTTCGCTCACTTCTAAACCTCCTAACAGTTCAAAATCGACCAAGTCTAGCTTGGACTCATACAGATTAATACTAGGACGTTACTATCATACTATAACCGCATACATTAAGCAATATGAGTTAGAATAGCGCTTTCAGCGATTTTGCTGCCACAACCCTGTAATTAACGGTAAAATTTGCTGCATTTGATCATCAATGACTTTTTTTCTGTTCTTTTGATCAATATATTCAAGAGCAATTGAAGGGACAAAAAATAATTGCAGCGGCTTTAATTGCTCCTCAATTGGCTTCCAAACAGAATCTGAAGTCAATAAAATAATATGTTTAAAACCAGCGTTCCCTAAATCTTTTTCCCACATACGTAACCGCTCTCGATTTGCTTCAATCGACTCTTCTTCACTATAACTAAATGGTGGAAAAAGCATCACACGTCCTCTAAATTGACGTTCCATTTCATCACTCAAAATCGTTGTAAATTCTGCAGCTTGGATGGTTGATTTTAGCTGAGTTGATACAGACGCTTTTAGTAACGGGACAATGGCTGTATCGACATAATCACGTGATTGTAAATATGTATCTGTATCTGCTGTTTTAAATCGCATGGTTCCACTTCCTTTCAGTCTCATTATAACAAAAAAAACAGAGCTCTCGAGCTCTGTTTTAAGAGTTTTTTAGTAAATTGTTAAGTTTTGCTGTTAACGTCAAAAACAATTCTTTATCATGATCATCAAGCGCCTTGTTAATATCAGCATGTAATTGGTCTAACTGAAAACGTCGAATGCTTTCATCTAGAACTTCTTCTGCCTCATGTTCAAAACGTTGCTTCCGTTCTTTTGTCTCTGGCAAATACGGATTGTCTTCAAGGACAGCCAAGTACTGTGCATATAGATCTTGGTCTTTAAAGTGAAGTTCAATATAAATTTCTTCTGTATGATTAAGGCGTATGTCATGGAATGCTTTTTCACAATCAGTCGTCACATGGTGTTGCTTTCGAAACGAAAATGGGATTGTGTCGATTCCTTGAGCGGAAATAACAAGTGCTTTTGGCGTCTCATCTGAACGATCTAAGAAATGAACACGCTCCATTAACCCATCATCGTTCATTAGATAATTTAATAGCCATGCACACTCACGGCGTTTTAACTGATGTCGTTTGAGGAAACTTCGCAAAAAAGACTTTTTATCCATTACAGGAATAATACTACCCAATTGCTTTCTCCCCTTTCCCTATTTTAAAGCACCACATTTAAATCTTACTGTACTTTTCGCCTTATGTTAGAGCATTCCCTTTTAATCAAGCTTGAATTCTTTCAACAAATCTTGTCATTCCTCGTAATTAAGTTCTTCAATAAGTTCCGTTAAGTCTGATCGTGTCGGATCAAGGAGCAGCGCCTGCTCAAACAGCGATTTCGCTTGCGTTCGATCTCCTTCCTCCATTAAGAAGTAGCCGTATTCAATTAAAAAGTCTGCGTCTTCATTAAAAGCAGGCATTGCCTCTTTATAAAGCAACCGCGCTTCTTCAAATTCTTCTAAGTTCGCTTTAGCAAACGCTTGGAACCATGTTAAAAGTGGATCACTTTCGCCATGTTCTTGCACATACTGAATCAATTCGTCTAAATCATCTGCCCGTTCTTCATCTTTTAACAACGCTGCAAACGCTTGAACACTTTTAACGTTAGATGGGTTCAAGGCTAGAGACTGCCGAAAAAATTGCTCTGCTCCTACAAGATCATTCATTTTCGTTAGAACTTGACCAGCCATCATAGGAAGCTGATCGTTAAATTCATCCATTCGAATACCGTCTTTCAAGGTTTCAAACGCCTCGTCTAAACGATTTTCAGCTTCGTATGCTTTTGCAAGCGGCATATAAACGCTCGTGAAATCAGCATCAAGGCTTTTCACAGCGCCTAATTGTTCAATAACGACTGGATAGTCCCCTTGCTGATATGCGGTAAAACCAAAGCTAAACAGCTGATCTGGCGTCATTTTATTCGTTTGTTGTTGATGATAAAGCTGCAACGCATCTTCGAATTGACCGTTTCCGCTATAAGCTTCCGCTAAAGACAAACCTACATTTACTTCGCCTAAGTCCGCATATAACGACTGTTTTAAATAAGGTATTGCTTTATTGTAAGCCCCTTGGTTTAAATAAAATTCGCCTAAAGCATAGACGAGAATCATTTCATCAGGATCTTTTTGCAAGGCAGCTAGTAATTTTTGTTCTGCTACTTCATCTAATGCTTGAAGCTGGTATAGGTCAGCGAGTAACAATTGTGCTTGTGCATAACTATCATCTTCTACGCCTACCTCTAAAAGTGCTTCAATGGCTTCATCCTCTTCATCTTCATCAATCATCATTTCTGCTGAAAGAATAGCAAGGGAGCCTTCATCGGGATAGAGCGAGCGAAGATCTTCAACAATCTGCCTTGCTTCTTTTATATGACCAAGTTCATAATACAACTCCGCAACCTCAAATCGAACTTGATGGTCATCAGATGTAGCACGACTAGCAAGCATGCTTAACGCTTCTTCAATATTCCCTGCTTCTATTTTTGAAAATACATCTTCTTTCAACATAAATAGGTTGGCTCCTTCATTTACAATCGTTACTATCTATAGTTTATATGATGGACCGTTTCATGATCAACCATTGGGTTTCGTAAAAAAAACAAAAGATTTTTATGAATAGTATTGACTTTGAAAGCGTTTTCTTTTATATTCTAATTAGCGTATGGTTTCTCTCCACTCCTATCCATACATTTTAGCTTTTTATAGCTAAACTCCTTTGAAAACGCTTACGTTTTCAAAGGAGTTTTTTTTACCGCAAAAAACCCCCTATCTGCTAAAATTTCTCTTAACAAGAAAGGGGGACGTATCCTCTATGATTGTTCATAAATGGTATAGTGACGTTCAATAAGAACCTGTTTCGCTTGCTCACGATCGGTTTCAGAGCGAAAACTCAACCGCAAAACACCCATAATATCTTCTCTTGCTTCTAAAATTCGGATATTTGTAAGATGAATTTTATTTTCAGCCAACACATACGTAACATCTGAAACGACACCAAGATGATCGGGTACATCCACGTACAAATCATAAAAAGCAGGAATTGCTCCACGGGATTTTTGTGGTAGCCCTTCACGAAACTGTCTTGCTTGGGCGAAAAAACGATAGATTTGTTCATGATCCTCATTTTCAACAAATTGGCGCACGTCATTCATATCTTGTTGCCAATTATCAATTAAGCGAATCATTTCGTCTTTATTATGTAATAAAATATCACGCCACATCACAGGACTTGCCGAAGCAATTCGCGTAATATCTTTGAATCCTCCTGCTGCAAGTGCGGTAACTTGTGCATCGTCTGCTTCCATTTTCTCTAACTGATGAACAAGGCCTGCCGCGACGATGTGCGGAAAATGACTTACTACGCCAACAAGTCGATCGTGACGTTGCGCGTCTAGTTCAATAAATTGGGCATTTGTGGACTTTAACATATTTTTCAACATAATCAACTGGTCTCTTGAAGCATGTATTGGCGTTAACAAATAAAACGCATTCTCGAATAAATGTGCTTGGGCTGCGGTTACCCCTGTTTTATGGGATCCAGCCATCGGATGGCCTCCGATAAAGCAATAATTTGGCAACAATGCGCGAGCTTTTTCTACAATCGTTTGCTTTGTTGAACCGACATCTGTAATGATTACATTATCTTTTAGCGTAATTGTGCTTAAACGCTCAATTATTTCTGTCGTTACTCCAACTGGCGTTGCTAATATAATGAGATCAGCCAGTTTTGCCCCTGCCTCAATCGATGCCGCTTTTTGGTCAATGACACCTAGTTGATGTGCCAAATTCATTTCTTGTTCAGAGATATCAAATCCAATTAGTTGAACCGACTCATCTTTCTTTAGTGCAAGCGACAAGGATCCACCTATAAGACCCATACCGACGATAAAGATGTTCTTCATGTTGTTTCCTTCCTAAGACGTTTTTGTTACTATGCTTAATTAAAAGAGGCAAAAATTTGCGAAGCCACCTCTAAAAACGCATCGTTTTCTTCTTGACTTCCTATGGAAATACGAATGCCAGTCGGATAACCTAGTGCTTCACCAGAGCGAAGGATGAAGCCTTTTTCAAGAAATGCTTGAAACACTTTATTTCCAGGTATACCCGTTTCAATCATTAAAAAATTTGTTTCAGAAGGATAGACATAGAACCCTTGGCTTTCAAAAAAATCTTCTAGGCGATTCATTTCAACCTTGTTTTTTTCTTTACATGACTGAATAAATGCTTCATCCTCTAGCGCGGCCAAAGCAGCTTGATGACCGATAGAATTATTGTTAAATGGTGGGCGAACAGGATCAATCGCTTGCGCAATGACTTGACTCGTAATACCGTATCCAACGCGCAAACCAGCTAGTCCATACGCTTTTGAAAAAGTGCGTAAAACAACTAATTGCGGGTATTCTTCAAGAAGCGAGACGGTCTCTGGGAAACTTGTTGATGTGACATATTCATAGTACGCTTCATCTGACACAACGAGACACCCTTCTGGTACTTGTTTCAAAAATTCGCTAAAACGATTCTGGTCGATTGCCACTCCATTTGGATTATTCGGATTACAGACCCAAACAATTCTTGTTTTTTCGTTAATCGCTGCAAGCATTCGATCTAAATCATGGTCGCCACTTTCCGTCACGGGCACTTCAATAATGTCAGCATCTTCTATCGTTGCATTCAATTTATATTGCGAGAAAGAAGGTGTGGCCATGACTGTATTTGTACCAGTCGATAAAAAGGCTCGACATAGAAATTGAATGACTTCATCAGAGCCGTTCCCTAAAATGATCTGTTTTTCATCTACTTGGTGTTTAGACGCTAACGCTGATCTGAGCTCAGTTCCATAGCCATCTGGATAAATAGACGTTTCAGATGCTACACTTGCAATGCGTTCTGCAACTTTTGGAGACGCTCCGTAAGGATTTTCATTCGAAGCCATTTTAATCACGCGATCTAATCCATACTCTCGTTTTACGTCTGCAATTGGTTTCCCAGGTGCATACGCAGGCAACCCTCTAATTTGTTTTTTTACGTACATGCCTACACCTACTTTCGATAGTCTTACTAGTTATCCTACGAGAAAAGCTGCAGATGAGCAAGGTTCTTTTTAAACAGAATGAACGTTTATCCCACGTAATTCTTTAATATAGTCTTCAAACTCCATTAATGCTGCGCTTTGTTCTTCCGGCTGTAACAAACGCTCTCCTTTTTGCTCAATCTGTTTCACAATCGCACTTCCGATGACAACCCCATCCGCATAGTGTTGAATCATTTCCACTTGTTCCCGTTTGTGGACGCCAAATCCGACAACACAGGGCACACGTGCATGTTGCTTTGCCGCTGTAATAAATTCATGCAAGTGTGCAGGAAGTTCATCTCGAACTCCTGTAACTCCAGTAGATGATACGCAGTATAAAAATCCGCTAGCTGCGGAAGCAATTTTTTCAATTCGCTCATGGGACGTCGGCGCAATCATTGAGATAAACGAGAGGTCTTTTGCTGTACATAGGGACGTCAATTCTTGTCCTTCCTCAAAAGGAAGATCTGGAACGAGAACACCATCGACTTCAAATGAAGCAGCTTCATCCACAAATCGTTGGAACCCATACTGATAAAGAGGATTGGCATACGTAAACAAAATAACAGGAATCGTCAGTCCTCGCTTACGGGCTTCGGGTACAATTTGTAAAATTTTTGGCAAAGTAGCCCCGCCTTTAATCGCTCGTAGAGAAGCCGCTTGAATGGTTGGACCATCTGCTAGTGGATCTGAATAAGGAACGCCTAATTCAATAACGTCAGCTCCACTCCTTTGTAAAGAAAGCATCAGCTCCATTGTGACAGCTAGTGAAGGATCACCAGCTGTAATAAACGGAATAAACAATTGATCTTTTTCTAATGCAGAACGTAATCGATTCAATTGGATTCTCCTCCCTCGAAGTTTTTGTATAGTGTGTGCATATCTTTGTCTCCACGTCCAGAAAGACAAATTAAGATTGCGCTTTTTTTACTAGCTTTACTTTCTTTAATCGCTTGCGCAACCGCATGGGCCGTTTCTAAAGCACAAATGATTCCTTCATGCTCTGCCAGCATACGAAGGGCCGTAAGCGCCTCTTCATCCGTCACCGCTTCATAGCGTACACGCTTTGAATCTGCTAAATAAGCGTGCTCTGGACCGACTCCTGGGTAATCGAGGCCTGCAGAAATTGAATACGGTTCTGTAATTTGACCAACCTCGTCTTGAAGTAAATACGTTAAAGAACCATGAATGATTCCTTTTGTTCCTTTTGTAATCGTTGCAGCATGCTGGTTCGTCTCTACGCCGTAACCTGCTGCTTCCACACCAATTAGTTCAACGTCTTCGTCAATAAAAGGATAAAACATACCGATTGCATTGCTCCCGCCACCAACACAAGCAATGATTGTTTCAGGTAACGAATCGTATTCTGTAACCATCTGCTCCTTTGCTTCATCGCCGATAATGCGTTGAAAATTGCGCACCATCTTCGGGTAAGGGTGTGGACCTACCACAGACCCGATAATATAAAAGGTATCCTCAGCATGCGTCACCCAATGACGAATCGCTTCATTCGTCGCGTCTTTTAATGTCCGACTTCCGCTTACAGCCGGAATTACTTTTGCTCCTAACAATTCCATTCGAAATACATTGAGCTTTTGTCGTTCCATATCGGTTTCTCCCATATAAATGAGGCATTCCATACCGAATTTTGCCGCTACCGTTGCGGTTGCGACTCCATGCTGACCAGCGCCAGTTTCGGCAACTACTTTTGTCTTCCCCATCCGTTTTGCTAGAAGGGCTTGCCCGAGAGCATTATTTAATTTATGAGCCCCTGTATGCAAAAGATCCTCTCTTTTGAGGTAAATCTTTACGTCATCACCAAGGGCCTTACTAAATTGATCCGCATAGGTGATCGGTGTTTTTCGACCAGCAAATTGTTGAAGAAGGTTATCCAACTCTGCCTGAAATTGCTCATCTTCTAACGCCTCATCAAGGGCCAATTCTAACTCTTCAATCGCGCTCATTAATGTTTCCGGAACGTACTGTCCGCCGTATTCTCCAAATCGACCTTGTTTAGTAGGGTAAACGTCTGTTTTCATATTGCTCCATCACCTCTTCTAATTCTTCAATGGCGTGTTGATCTTTTTTTCCATTTCGCTCGATCCCACTCGAGAGATCAAGTCCGTATACGTCATACTGCAATAGCGCTTGAACATTCGTACGATTAATTCCTCCTGCAATCAAAAGAGGTTTCTTGTAGGGGCTTAGTACATCTATAAAACCAGGGATTTTTCTCCATTCAAACGTTTTGCCCGTACCTCCCCATGCGTGACTTGTTTTTGTATCAAGCAAAAGAGCATCAACATGAGGCGCAAACGCGTGTAGCTTTTTGTTTGCCTCTTCATCCACATGGACGGCTTTCCAAATCTTTAAAGCAGGAAAATGAGCACGAAGCTCTTTTACATCTTCTACTGTCTCATTGCCGTGAAGCTGCAGGATTGAAAAGACTTTCGCTTCATAAAGTGCCTTTACGTCTTCTAACGTTGGGTGTACGACTAACGCAACGATTTCTTGGTTATATTCAACAGAATGAAGCCAAGAAATAACGTCGCTAAGCTCAACACGCCGCTTGCTAGCAGCAAATACGAAGCCGATGTACGCACAACCTGCATTCGCTACCACTTGTAGTTCCTCTTTTGAGCCGATTCCGCAATATTTTGTTTTCATCGCAATGCTTTCTCATTTGCAAAAAGAGACTGTATCGCTTTCGCTTGATCGTCTGCTTTCATTAACGTTTCGCCCATTAACACACCCTGTACCCCGAGTTGCTTTAAATAGGATAAATCTGCTCTCGTGCGAATACCGCTCTCAGAAACAACAAGCGACTGCTTAGGCAAATGCTTCAAAATCGTTTCTGTATGAGTAATGTCTGTTCGAAAGGTTTTTAAATCTCTATTATTCACTCCGATCATCTCAGGTTGTACATGGTCTAGCAACGATAAAGCTTCTTCACTGTTATGAACTTCAACTAGACACTCCATTCCAAGGTCATAAGCTTGTTCATATAACGATTGAAGTTTTTCATTGCTTACCACTCCTGCAATTAATAAGATCGCATCTGCACCTAAGCGATACGATTCCTCTACTTGTTTTTCATCAATAATAAAATCTTTTCTTAAAACAGGAAGATGAACAAGGTCTTTCACTTGTTTGATATAGCGCTTCTCCCCTTTAAAGAAAGGAGAATCGGTTAATACACTAATGGCTGAAGCTCCAGCATTTTCATACGTTTGCGCAATCTTAGAAACATTCAAATCAGTAACGAGCAATCCTTTTGATGGAGACGCTTGCTTGATTTCGGCAATTAAGCCGAGATCAAATGAAGAAGACATCAACGCTTGTTTTAGACTTGTTCGATTCACGCTTTCACGTTCAGGCATTTGCAGCGTTCGTACTTCTTCTTTTTTTGATGCGATAATTTCATCAAGCATGTTTTATCCCCCTGTTTTCATTTTGAATGGACGTTAAATAAGTGAATGATTGTTTAGTTAAAAGAGCTGCTTTTGTCCGGTCCACGCCTGCTTGGATCGAATCGACATAATCACCAGCGTACAGAGCGACACCTGCATTAAACACGACGATATCAATCGCTTCACTTGGTGCTTCATTAAGCAAAATTTGATTAATTAACTGGGCACTTTCATAGGATGAGTGAACTTGTATAGCCGATAATGATCCTTGTTTCAAACCATAGTCTTCAGGTTGAATCACATAAGAGTGTGTTTCTCCTGCTTTTACATCAACAAGATACGTTTTCCCGTGTATTGCACATTCATCAAGACCATCGGCACCACTCACAACGATCGAATGAGCTGTTCCTAATCGA
Source organism: Shouchella sp. JSM 1781072 (assembly GCF_041949915.1). Lineage (NCBI taxonomy): Bacteria > Bacillati > Bacillota > Bacilli > Caryophanales > Bacillaceae > Shouchella > Shouchella sp. JSM 1781072. The sequence continues at coordinate 1,037,378 of NZ_JBHFQE010000001.1, read as the reverse complement.
TTTAACACTTGACCAATTTGGTCAGCAGTCGAGCGGCTGTTTACGCCAAGCAACTGATGTTGTGCTCCTGCAGGGTTTGTTAACGGACCAAGCAAGTTAAAAATACTTCGGAACCCGAGCTCTTTTCTTGTTTTCATCACATGTTTCATCGATGGATGATAAAGTGGCGCAAACATAAAACAAAGAGATTGTCGCTTTAACTTTTCTGCAGCTTCTGTAACGGTCGACTGAATATCAATTCCGAGTGCTTCGAATACATCCGCACTGCCTGTCTTGGATGATACAGAGCGATTGCCATGTTTCGTTACTGGTATATTCATTGACGCTAATACGATTGCAGTCGCCGTCGAGATATTAAACGTGGACAAACCATCGCCACCTGTTCCACACGTATCAATGGTCCGTTCCGTTTGTAGAGGAAATGGTTCTGCCATGTTACGCATCGCACGGGCAAAGCCAACAAGCTCATCTACTGTTTCGCCACGGAAGCGTAACAGTGTAATGAAACTAGCAATTTGGCTATCTGTTAATCGTCCAAGCATAATCTCAGACATTAATAATTCAGCATCATGTTCTGATAATGTCTCGTGGTTTAAGCAACGGTTTAACAATTCATTTATCATCGCGAGCACCTTCATTTCTATAGCAAGCATGATAAAGAACTTCTTTATTTACATATGGTTTTTGTTTGGATTCATTTAAAGGTGAAGAGTGAAGTCGCTTTGTTTGCATACAAGCAATCACAACAGACTTCTTCAATTTACGATTTGTTTTTTGTGTAGGGGAAATTACCTTCATTTATCACTCACTCCTTGTGATGTGAAAATGAAGAGCGGTTGGAGGTTGACGCTTCTCCGTAAGCATATATTTTATTTAGAAGGGGTTATATTACTTCGTCTCTATTCGCTCCGCTCTACTCATTCTCAACTAGTCTCTACTCTAAACTCTACTCAACTATTACTTGCACGTATTCTAACGTAAAATAGGATCGGCGTCAACCATTTTCATTACCCGTTATTGACTAAATCTGGACGTAATACAGTCGCTCCATTTAAAAAAATATGTTGAATGTTTTCTTGTTGTTTTACTGTTTGGGCCGTCATCATGATGCGAATACAAAGAGGCAAACTACCCTTTACTGGGATTTCTCGTGCGCACATGACGGGAACATAATCATACCCATCTAAATTTCGTAATGCTTTTGCCGGAAAGCAATCATTGATATCTGCTGTCACCGTGATAAGCACTTGTGCAATATCAGGTGCATCGATGCCGTTCTCGGCGACCATCTTTCTTAAAAGACGTTCTGTTTCGACTTCAATTTCTTTTGCTTCATTGTTTTCTACTGTTGTAGCTCCTCGAATTCCTCTTATCACAACAAATCGCCCCCTTCAATTTCAATCAAAAAACGTTTTTAGCTCGGTCGCATCAATTGCCTCTATTGAAGCGTCTCCAACTGCCTCTAGCAGAACATAGTTTAACGTTCCATGACGCGCTTTCTTATCCTTCATCATTTGCGCGAGTAAATTCTCACTCTTTAATACTTGCGGTACCGTGAGGCGATAACCAAGTGACGCTAACCATTCAAGATAGACGGATGATGAAAAATCACGACCTTTTTTTTGTTCACTCACTTTTAGCGCAAAAGCCATTCCAATTGCAACCGCTTCTCCGTGTGTGAGTGCTCCATAGCCCATTTCACCTTCGATTGCGTGGCCTAGAGTATGACCAAAATTCAAGATGCCACGAATCCCCATTTCTTTCTCGTCTTGTTGAACAATGTCCGCTTTTAAAGCGACTGCTTTTCCGATCATATACTCAAGTTTTTTTTCGTCTTGAATCGGCAACTGCGCAACTTCCGCTTTAAGCCATAGCAAAAAGTCTTTATCCGCAATAAACCCCATTTTTACAATTTCAGCAAAACCAGACCGCCATTCTTGATTTGGCAATGTTCGTAAAAGATCCGGATCATATAGGACCAACTCCGGTTGGTGGAACAATCCCACGATATTTTTTCCTTTTGCTAAGTTAATCGCCACTTTTCCCCCAACGCTTGAATCGTGGGCAAGCAGAGTCGTTGGCACTTGGACAAAGCGAATGCCTCTCATATACGTACCCGCAACAAACCCAGCAAGATCTCCCGTAACGCCACCCCCAAAAGCAATGATGACAGAAGATCGATCTAACCCAAAAGCGTAGCAATCATTTAGTAGCTGTTCATACTGTTGAAACGACTTAGATTGTTCTCCACTTGGCACAACTGAAACGTGTATATTCGCTGTATGAAATGTTTGTAAAAACGCCTCTAAGTAATAAGAAGCGACATGTTGATCAACGATCACAAGGTAGCTTGAAGCAGGGATCATCTTTTCTATGTAATGCCCAGCCTGGTTTATTAGACCAGACCGAATCATCACTTCATAGGTTTTTTCACTCGTTTGGACAGAAATATTCATATTAAAATCCCTTTGCTTTCTCCATTTGACGGGAGACCGCTTGTTGTAAATCTTCTATTTGATCAGCAGGAAATGTATCTAATACACTGCAAGCTACTTCCCACGCCACTACGTTCTCGCATACAACCGAAGCTGCCGGAACTGCACAACTATCTGAACGCTCAACCCCAGCATCAAATGCTTCTTTGCTTTCAATATCTACGCTCTTTAATGGTTTATAAAGAGTTGGTATCGGCTTCATGACGCCTTTGACAATGACTGGCATACCGTTTGTCATACCACCTTCAAAGCCACCGAGGTTATTGGTACGACGTCGGTAGCCTTCCTCTTGATTCCAAATAATTTCGTCATGGACTTGACTACCTGGACGGTTCGCCGCTTCAAACCCTAAGCCAATTTCCACGCCTTTAAACGCGTTAATGCTCATGACTGCACCGGCGATTTTACCATCAAGCTTGCGGTCATAGTGAACATGACTTCCTAACCCGATCGGAAGCCCTTCAACAACGACTTCAACGACCCCACCAATACTGTCACCATCTTGTTTAGCTTGATCAATGGCTTCCATCATTTTTGCGCCGGCCTGTTCATCTAAACAGCGGACAGGCGATACTTCAGAACGTTCCTGAATGTCCTTAACAGAAAGATGCTCTTCAACATTCGCTTCAATTCCACCAATGATTCGAACGTGCCCTGCAACGTCAACGTTAATTGCCCTTAGGATTACTTTTGCTAGGGCACCACATGCTACCCGCACCGTTGTTTCTCGAGCAGAGGAGCGCTCAAGAACATCCCGCATATCACGATGACCATATTTAATGGCACCATTTAAGTCAGCATGACCTGGACGGGGTCGAGTTAAACGACGACGCATTTTCTCTTCTTCTTCCTTTGAAATCGGCGCTGAGCCCATAATTTTTGTCCAGTTTTTCCAATCGTTGTTTTCAACGACAAACGTAATCGGCGCCCCAGTTGTATACCCGTGTCTGACCCCACTCAAAATTTTCACTTGGTCTTTTTCAATTTGCATGCGGCGTCCTCGACCATAGCCACCCTGTCTTCGCACAAGTTCCCGATTAATATCGTCTTCCACAAGACGTAATTGTGCAGGAACCCCTTCTATAATTGTTGTTAGCTGCGGCCCGTGTGATTCTCCCGCTGTCAAAAACCTCATTCTTTCCACTCCTTCAACCATTCACTTTATCACTTTTACGCGCTAAATTATCTAAAATTATACCAACTATGAATCTATTTTTCAAATTGATTTTTTATAAAAAAACGGAGCAACCGCTGTTAAGCCATATGTATGAGGGTGAAAAATTTGTTCCGTGCTTCCAACAAACAAGAGGCCTCCTTGTCGTAACGCATTACTCAGTTTCCTGAAAATAACTTGCTTCGTTTCCTCCGTGAAATAAATGCAAACATTTCGACAGATGATGACGTCCATTTGCTCTGGATAGTCATCATGAATAAGATCAATGATCGAAAAAGACACCCTGTTTTTAAGTTCATTTGACACATGAAATCCATCGCTTTTTTTACTCACATATTCAGAATGAAGTTGCTGATCGAACGGAGGTGTTGTTTGAAATGAGTAAACCCCATTTTTCGCTTTTGCGATGATCGACTCATCTAAGTCCGATGCAAAAAGACGTTGATTCTCAAGAGGGAGATTGTTTGATTTGCAAAGCATCGCCACTGTATAAGCTTCTTCTCCAGAAGAACAAGCTGAACTCCAAATGCGCAAAGGTTGATTGTGCTGCTTGTAATGGGACTGAAGCAAGTGAACAAACGTCTCCCAACGATCCGCATTACGAAAAAACGATGTGACGTTTATCGTCATCTTTTCCTTGCATTCACGCAATAAATCTGGTCGCTCTTTTACCGCTTGTCCAAACATAGCCATATCTGGCATTTTATGCTTGACGCTTAACGATCGCAATCGCCTCTCCATTTGCGAGCGCTTGTAGGCGTTAAGCTGAATCCCTGTTAGTTCTTCAAAGATCGTTGAAAACACCAAATAGTCATCGTTAGCATGCATGACTGTACCTTCACTTTCATTTTATTTAACAGTGTAACATGAAACTCGGTTTGATCGGAATTGTTACGTGAGTATTGGTTTGAAAAAAACAAAAAACCTTCATGGCTTTCACCTTGAAGGTTGACAAACATTATTTACACCCAAACGTCTGAATTTTTTTCATACGTCGATAATTCGTCTTCAGAAAAGAAAATCGACATTTCACGCGCTGAACTCTCTGTTGAATCAGAACCGTGAATAATGTTCATTCCAACTTGTACAGCATAATCACCGCGAATCGAACCTGGTGCTGCTTCCGCTGGGTTTGTTGCGCCAATTAGTTGACGAGAGATTTTTACAACTTGATCCCCTTCCCACACCATCGCAAAAACAGGTCCAGACGTAATGAAACTCACTAGTTCGTTAAAGAACGGCTTTTCTCGATGTTCGCCATAATGTGTTTCTGCTGTTTCTTTGCTTAACGTGACGAGCTTTCCAGCGACTAGTTTAAATCCTTTTTGCTCGAAACGAGAAACAATCGCTCCAATTAAGTTACGCTGAACTCCATCTGGTTTAATCATGATATATGTACGTTCCAACATTCCTACCCCACTTTATCTTTATTTGATATTCTGTTTGCTCTTTTAGTATAGCAAAACAAGTAAGCGCTAACAATAAAAATAGCGAAAATATTCGTTTTTTCAATGATTTTGACGTTTTTCTGGAAAAATGAATCGTTTAATCCGAAAACTGGCTTGGTTCTACTAGGAAATATAGTGAATGGAACTAGGGGTATGTAAACCTTATTTTTCTCTCATGTCTTTCTCATTCGCGCTAATGGCGACTCGGACGGGAAAAGCAACAGTCCGAAAATCCAAGCGTGATGTTATCGAAAGGGTTGAAGCGTTGCCCGCAGAAAGCGTCCACCCGCGCGATGAGTGACGAATATAATATGAATTAAACGGATATTCCTTTAACCTATACATGTTCCACGTTCATTTCCACATAAAAAAGCACTAAAGGGTTGTCGTCCTTTAGCGCATCATTCGTTCTTAATATTTTCTGCGTCCGATATAAGCCGCAACTTGTTTTAATTGATTTTTTGCATCGCAATCCGGAAACTCATTTAACAGTGTGTACGCTTTGTTTAAGTAGCGATCGCTTAAATCTTGCGCGTATTCGATCCCACCAGAGTCTCTCACATCTTGAAGAAACGGCTCCATATCAATCGTTTTTGCTGTTTCTTTTGTCAATGCTGATCGTAGCGCTTCTTTGAACGTTTCATTCGTTTCCATAGCATAAAGTGCTGGGAGGGTTACGTTTCCTTGTCTCAAATCCCCGCCTGCAGGTTTTCCAAGCTGCTCTTTTGTTCCAACAAAATCTAAAATATCATCCATTATTTGATAAGACATGCCAAGAAAATAGGCGAAATAATACATTTGCTGCTGTAGCTCTTTTTCTACATTCGCCGCAATTGCTCCAAGTTGGGAACTAACAGCAATAAGCAACGCAGTTTTTCGTTTAATTCGTCTAAAGTATGTCCGAATCGTTTGATCCCAGTTATATTGATCGCGGATCTGTTCTACCTCACCAAGGCACATTTGATGCATCGCATCCGAAATAATGACATGGACTTGTTTTTCTTGAAACGCTTTCGTTGTTTCAATTGCATGTCCAAAAATATAATCCCCAGTATACATAGCAACGCGGTTATCCCATCTTGCCATAACTGTTTCATTTCCTCTGCGAAGAGATGCATTATCGATCACATCATCATGTACAAGAGAGCCCATATGAATAAGTTCAAGCGAAACTGCAATATGTTTTAACTGTTCTAAATCATACGTCCCAAACTTTCCTGCTAACAGGACTAGCACCGGTCTGATACGTTTTCCGCCAGCTTTTAATAAGTCTGTGGAAGCTTCAGTTAAAACTGGGTGTTCAGCCGACAGCGTACGCTCTAATATGGATTCAATGTATTCAATATCTGTTTGAAATTCTTTATATATATCTGCTAACTTCATGAACGCCACCCTTACGCAGCTAATAAGACTGCTAATTTTAAATCAAATCTTGCTTTCACCACTTGGTGAATATGAGTACGGGATGTTCAATAAAGTCTTTCTTTTCTAGCGAAAATCATTGCTCCTCACACTCAAAACACGTTATTCAGCCTTCACTTCTTTGACACTTACCTTGCCTATATTTTAACCGAAACCCTTTCGTGCTAATCAGATGATCAAATCACCCAAAGCGCAACAGCAACATATCAACAAATGCAAATGCAAAAAGGAGAACAGATAACGTCCCGTTCATAGGAAAAAATGCCAATTGAACGCGCGACAGATCATCCTTTGTTACAATCGAATGCTGATAAATCATAATGATACCAGCAACAAGAACACCTATTAAATAAAACCAGCTAAGAGGAGAATTGAAAAACAATAAAACAAAAAAAAGAAAGCTTACAACATGAAATCCTCTAGCAATCATAAGCGCTTTCGCAACCCCAAATCGACTCGGTATTGAATGCAACCCGTTTGCTGCATCATAGTCTGCATCTTGCGTAGCATACACTGTATCAAATCCAGCTAACCAGAAAAGAACAGCACCAAATAGTAAAAATGGCGTTAGCGAAAGTTCTCCCGTCACTGCTACCCATCCACCGAGAGGCGCAATCCCGATTGTAATTCCTAATACGACATGACATAGCCAAGTAAAACGCTTTGTATAAGAATAGAATACGAGAAAAAACACGGCAATCGGTAATAAATAGACTGATAGTAAATTAAGATTAAACGCCGCTAAAAAAAGAAGCGCAAACGATGCAACGATAAAAATCCATACATCTGCTTTGGATAATAATCCAGCCGGAATCTCTCGTGACGCAGTCCGCGGGTTATGCTTATCAATTTTCGCATCAATCACGCGGTTTAATGACATAGCCGCACTTCTTGCTCCAATCATCGCAATTGTTACCCAAAACCATTGCCATAGCGTTGGAAATTGTCCATTCACAACGAGACTCCCTAACAACATCGCAAAAAAAGCAAATGGAAGCGCAAAAATCGTATGTTCAATTTTTATCATTCGCATAAATGTTTTTGTTTTTGATCCTACTGCAGTTCCCATGATTTTGTCTTCCCCTCTTACTAGCTAGACTTCGGTTTCTGTCCTAAATGCATGGATGCGACACCACCTGTATAGCTCTTCACTTCAATTCCAGTCATGCCAGCTTCTTGAAACATTTTTGCAAGCTTCTCTCGATCTGGAAATTGGAGTGTTGATTCATGTAACCATGCGTATTCATCATACTTTTTCACTAAAACTTTGCCAGCAAGAGGCATCACATGTTTAAAATAAAAGAAATAAAGCTGCTTAAACCCGGGAATAGTCGGTTGCGAAGTTTCTAAACAGACAATTTTCCCACCTGGCTTTGTTACTCTAACCATTTCTTTTAACACTTGCATATAGTCTGGTACATTTCGTAGTCCAAATCCAATTGTTACATAATCAAATGTGTCGTTTTCAAATGGAAGCTCCATTGCATTTCCTTGAATAAGCTCAACGTTCTTTATGTTTTGTTGCTCGACTTTTTCTTTTCCTACTAGCAACATATTTTCACTAAAATCGAGTCCTACGACTTTACCGCCATCACCAACAGCTTCACTTAGTGCAATGGACCAATCCGCAGTTCCACAGCAGACATCCAGAGCCGAACTATTTTCTTTAACCGCCATTCGTGTCATCGTATCTTTGCGCCACGCTTTATGCCGTTGAAGGCTAATAACAGAATTCATCATGTCATATCTCTTGTGAATGGATTGAAAGACACGATGAACCCGTTCTTCCTTAGGGTGGTTCATTTAACGGTCCTCCTCAGTCAAACGAAAAAAATCAGTCAAAAATTGGTCAAGTGTATCGTTGCGTGTAGTATCAATCGACTGCTTTAGCTTCTCTTCGCAAGTTTGTTGTTTTTCGCGCAAACGTGTCGTGTCAACATCTGATGCTTCACTTTTTAATAGCCTCGTTATTTTTTTACTAAGAAAGTATAGATGAAGTCTCTCTACATAAGACTCCTCTTCTTCCTTCCCTAGAATTCTTAATAAAAGCAATGCATCAATCGCTGTTTTTCGGTGCAGTAATTCATCTTCCGTTAACGACTTGTCCATATAATGAGTCATTTTTAATTCATAAATATCCTGTAGCGTACTGCCAAACAGCTCTACCATATCCACTGCATTGACGCGAGCTAGGGATTGATAATAACGTGCACTATAAAAATCTCCAGCAAGCACGTTCAGCTGTCTTCTCTTTTTTAACGTATCGTCTTCCTTATTATGTAAAGATACGAGGTCATGAATCATCACGCCAGCATGAACAAAGCCCCACGCCAATGAGATCGCTAGGGTCCGTTCTTGCTGCTCTACGTCACGAATCAACTGGTGCGCTAGCCATAGTTCATCTTGATCTGGCCTCGTATCATCAATATATTGTTGTAAATAGTCATGTCGAACAAGTTGGTCAAAATGCTGTTTCAGTTCAGTAGCATTTGAAATAACTACCGCCCCTTTTTCTCTCATACAAACTTTCCCTTCTTTCGCCTACTATACAGAATTTCTTTCCCAAGTATAGCACAGCGCTTCAATCATAAACACTATTACTCGTTAAATTAGTCTTCCTCTGTATCCATAGTACCATGGCTCGTTTGTATAACAGCTTTGCCTCTTACTTTCACTGCTGATGTATGCTCGGTAAACTGACCAATCATGACTTCACCTTTATCAAGTTTTTCAGAATGGTGAAAGCGTGTATCTGATCCACGTGTTAAGCCAATCACTTGAACCCCATTGTCTTTTGCTTTAATTACAAAAAAATCGTCACTTTTACTCATATCCATCCTCCTTTTTTAAATAAGAGATAACACTTCTTGCCTAGCGACAGCATCTTCTTTAAATGTTCCGCGAACTGCCGATGTAACGGTTTTAGAACCAGGCTTTTTAATCCCTCTCATGGACATACACATATGTTCAGCTGATACAACAACCATGACACCTTTTGCACCTAATGTTTCTTCCAGCGCATCGGCAATTGACTTTGTCATTCGTTCTTGTACTTGAGGCTGTCTTGCGATTCCGTCCAATGTCCGCGCTAATTTACTCAAACCAGTAACTTTTCCGTTATTTGGAATGTATGCAATATGCGCCTTACCAAAAAAAGGAACTAAATGATGTTCGCACATCGAATAAAACGTCATGTCTTTTACAAGTACTAACTCTTCATGATCTTCAGTAAAGACTGTTTGCAAATGAGCTTTTGGATCCTCATGTAATCCACTAAACATCTCTTCATACATTTTCGCTACTCTTCTTGGTGTGTCGAGGAGCCCTTCTCGCTCTGGGTCTTCTCCAACTGCTTCTAAAATCATTCTTACTGCTGTTTGTATTTTATCTTGATCAACCATGATCGTCCCTCCATCATCGTGCTTCCCACTAATTATCTCTAGTAAAGATTAGCAAAACTATAGAGGAAAAGCAAAAAGAACTCACTCCAGTGGAGAGAGTTCTTTCATTTACAAAATAATGGCAATCAAACCGCCGGATCCTTCATTAATGATACGTTCAAGAGTTTCTTGCAGCTTGTAGCGCGCGTTTTCAGGCATTAGCGATAGCTTTGCAGAAATCCCTTCTCGCACAATTGAATTTAATGACCGACCAAAAATGTCTGAGTTCCAAATGGAAAGTGGGTTTTCTTCAAAGTCTTGCATTAAGTAACGAACGAGTTCCTCACTTTGTTTCTCAGTTCCAATAATTGGGGCGAACTCCGACTCTACATCTACTTTCACCATATGAATGGATGGCGCTACTGCTCTCAGTCGAACTCCAAAGCGGGAGCCTTGGCGAATGATTTCGGGCTCATCCAAACTCATGTCGGTCAAAGAAGGAGCAGCGATTCCGTAACCGGTTTGTTTGACCATTCGCAGCGCATCTGCAACTTGATCATACTCTGTTTTCGCATGAGCGAAGTCTTGCATAAGGGAGAGTAGATGATCTTTGCCTCGAATTTCAACACCTACAACTTCTTTTAATACTTGATCATACAGTTCGTCTGGAGCATATAGGTCAATTTCTGCAATTCCTTGACCCATTTCAATTCCAGCAAGTTTTGCTTGATCAATAAATTCGAGCTCTGTGAACTGGCTAACAACCCGATCCACATCCCTAAGCCGTTTAATATCTTTCACCGTCTCACGAACCGATTCTTCATAGCTTTCACGAAGCCAGTGATCGTTTTTCAAAACCATGACCCAACTAGGAAGATTGACGTTCACTTCATGAACAGGGAATTCAAATAAAACTTCTCTTAGCACGCTGTTAATGTCGTGCTCATTCATCCCTTCAATACTCATTGAAAGAACCGGTATATCATATTCTTCTGAAAGCGAAGACCGCAGTTGTTCCGTGTCTGGATGGTGTGGCCTTACGCTGTTAACAATCATAATAAACGGTTTGCCCACTTCTTTTAGCTCTTCAACGACTCTCGCTTCTGACTCAACGTAATCACTTCTTGGAATATCTCCAATTGTGCCATCTGTTGTCACCACTACTCCAAGCGTTGAATGCTCTTGAATCACTTTCCTTGTCCCGATTTCAGCTGCTTCTTGAAATGGGATCGGTTCTTCATACCAAGGGGTGTGAATCATCCTCGGTCCATTTTCATCTTCATACCCTTTCGCACCAGGTACAGCATACCCAACGCAGTCCACTAAACGAATGTTTACATCTAAGCCTTCGTCAACATGAATGGACACCGCTTGATTCGGCACAAATTTCGGCTCCGTCGTCATGATTTGCTTACCTGCCGCAGACTGTGGAAGCTCATCTTGAGCTCGATTCTTATCTGCTTCGTTTTCAATGTTTGGAAGCACCACAAGTTCCATGAATTTTTTAATAAAGGTCGATTTTCCCGTGCGAACCGCTCCAACGACACCGAGATAAATGTCGCCACCTGTTCGCTCCGCGATATCTTTAAAGATATCTACTTTTTCCAACAAGATCATTCCCCTCCCGGTCAAGTAAAATATGATGCAGCCGAGTCTTATACCTCTAACCACTACCAATTCTATGACATTGTCCTATTAATATGACTGACTGCGGTGATTATTTTTCTGCATCGACTCTTGAAAGGGGAGACGATAAAGATAATGCCCCTTCCAATTCTATCTTACGACTGGAAGGGGCAAACTAGACCTATTTTATTCATTTTCATAGAATTTTGTATCGTATTGGATTCCATCTTCATGATCATACGTGTAAGGAACAGAGAAAACAGGAACGAACGGCGCATCCTCATACAAGTAAGATCGCAAGTCTGTATCCGTTTCAAACGGCGCGTCCATCTCCGCTTCTCGTTCAATTAAATCAACACGATAATCAATGATAATCTCTCCACTATTTGTGTAAAGTAGCGGCAACCGTGTTTCATTATAAGGACTATCAATATATGGATCTTCATCGTATCCTAAAGCGCTAAAATCAAGCGCAAACAAATTGTGATCAAGCGCTTCTTTAATCGGCGCGTATGTATGTTCTCGTCGATAATCATTAATTCGTTGCGTCAATGTATTGATTTCATTCATCACACGGACATCGATCACTTTCACTTCTGGCTCCTCTTCGACATTAACTAACACATATTGATAGACACCACCATTTTCAAACGATGATCCTGGTGCCTCCTGCATATATGTAGGAATTAGCTGCCGAAAATCGATGACGTAGCGCTGATACAAGTTCGTATCCTCATCAAATGTATTGATAGGCAATACGCCTGTATCTTCTTGAAATTGTTGAACAGCTGTTTGAACACTAGCCATTTGATCTGCATAAGGAACTTGATTTTCTGCACGTTCTTGATCAGGCAGCATGCAACCGCTTAAAAAAATGACGATACAAGCAGCGCTAAGAAACGAAAATACCTTCATGCTATATTACCCCTTTATCTCATAAAGTTTGACGTTGGCCCACCTAAAACGATATAAGCGACAATCAGACCAGCCACGACCATACAGATAAATGAAAACGATAAAACAATTTTAGACAAAATTCCGCTCAATCGCGTTCTCGCTAAAAAAGCTGTTCCAGCGGAAACAAACATTAAAATAATTCCAGCGAACGATATGTACATATTTAACATTGCTAAAGACATTGCTACACCTCACTTATCTTTCCCATCTTACTAATTATAGCACAATCAAAACCACCACAACAGTTAAAAAGCTAGACAGGAGTGGGGCTCTCCTCTCTAGCTTGACTAAATCCTTTTTTTCTTGCCCTGATAATAGTAGGTGTTCTATTGCAGTATATGCAGGCTTCGAAATTTTGTTTGGATGTTTGACTATTTTTCTAGTTTTTGTTGTTAAACATTTTTGTTAACGACGACAAATCAGATGGCATATTATTATTCAAAATCGCAGCGACAATTTGGTCTTCTTTCTCTTTTGAAACAGGTTTGTTCGCCATCGCCGCTACACGGCTAATTAAGTCGCGTAAGGTTGCTTCATCTTTTAAATTGGATTGACTAACAGAGTTCGCGAGCTTAAGTAACTCATCAGGTCGAACTTTCGTGTTTTTTTGGACTTGATCGAAAAACGAATCATTTTTCTTAAACATCCAATCCCTCCTCATGCTTACGTTCCTTTTATCGTATGCAGGAGGCAGAAAAATGGTGCAAACGTGGAGTTTAATTCAAATGATACAGTTCTTCCACTTCATTTCGCTTCACTCGGCCCATTAAATCTTCTGCCGCTTTCACAGGATCAATGCCTTTAAATAAAACAGAGTAAAGTGCCGCTGTTAAAGGCATATTGATTTCTTCTTTAGTTGCGAGTTCGTACGCTGCTTGCGTTGTACGTATCCCTTCTACAACCATGCCCATCTCTTCAAGAACTTGATCCATCGACATCCCTTTTCCTAACATATGTCCTGCGCGCCAATTACGAGAATGAACGCTCGTACACGTCACAATTAAATCCCCAAGACCTGTTAACCCTGAAAAAGTCAACGGTTGTGCCCCCATATGAACACCTAATCGAGCGATTTCCGTTAACCCTCTTGTCATAATTGCCGCTTTCGTATTATCGCCATAACCTAAGCCGTTTGTTACGCCACAAATTAACGCAATAATGTTTTTTAAAGCGCCACCAATTTCAACGCCGATTAAATCTGGATTGGTGTAGACTCTAAATTGTTGGTTCATAAATAACCCTTGCGCATAAGCGGCAGCATCTTCCTTCTGTGAAGCAACGGTTACGGTTGTTGGCTGTCGTAACGCCACTTCTTCCGCATGGCTTGGGCCAGATATCACCGTGATCGAAGCGATCTTGTCTGAATCTTTCGCTTCCTCTTCAATGACTTCTGATACCCGTTTATATGTAGAAGGTTCAATTCCTTTACTTGCGTGAATCACAGGCACAGCTTTCTCCAATACGGGTAATAATTCTTGAACCGTCTCTCGCATTGCTTTTGAAGGCACAGCGAGTAGCACCGCATCAACATCCTTCACCGCATCTTTCATTTGATGATAAGCGTGAAGATGTTTAGGTAGCTCGACGTTACGTAAATACTTTTCATTCGTATGGTGCGTATTTATTTCTTCTACTTGTTCTTGTCTTCTCGCCACTAAGCGTACATCATGACCATTATCAGCAAGAACAATCGCTAGGGCTGTGCCCCAGCTTCCTGCTCCGACTACGGCAATCGTTTGTTTCAACTTGAATCACTCCTTAAGCATGCTTTCTACCAATTTTATTCTCAGTCCCTGACATGAGACGACTCACGTTAGTACGGTGGCGCCAAAGCGACATCAACGCCAAAACGACTGTAAACAAGCTGTATTCAACCGGATAGGTAAAACTTGGAATAAGTAAAAGGATTCCTAAAGCAACAGGTGTTAAAATAGCAAATAATAGAGATCCGAGCGATACATACCTCGTAATAAAAATACTTGCAATGGCAATTACGCCAGCGAGAAGCGACGGGAGAAACACAAGGGTTGCCAATACACCAATCGATGTAGCAACACCTTTCCCACCTCGAAAACCAAAATAAATTGGCCAATTATGCCCTAGGATGGCGGCTAACCCTGCCAATACATGCACAAGCGCAGCATCCGTTATGAGCATCGCACTGACAACGGGTAAAATTCCTTTTCCCACATCAAGTAAAAGGACCGAAACAGCTGGACCCACTCCAAGCACGCGCAATGTGTTGGTGGCGCCAGCGTTTCCACTTCCTTCTTTACGAATATCAATTTTCTTGATCTTCTTGGCAATCAAGTAGCTAAAGCTTACTGAACCAAGTAAATAACTTAATCCTACAATTAAAACCGTCGTGATAATCATGTGTTTCCCCCTCTACACATCATTAATCATTTTTTTTACGTGAAATAATATGAATCGGCGTGCCTTCAAAATCGAATGTTGCACGTAAACGATTTTCAAGAAAACGACGATATGAGAAGTGCATTAACTCCGGTTCATTCACAAAAAATACAAACGTCGGCGGCTGAACCGCTACTTGCGTCACATAGTTAATCTTGAGACGCTTTCCTTTATCCGTTGGTGTTGGATTCATGGCTACCGCATCCATAATCATATCGTTTAATACATGCGTCGGCACACGAAGATGATGATTCTCTGACACTCTTTTTACTTCAGGTAACAATAAATGGAGACGTTGCGTTGTTTTAGCAGATAAGAAAACAATCGGTGCATACGAAAGAAACTGAAACTCTTGACGAATGTCTTCAACAAAGTTCTGCATCGTCTTATGATCTTTTTCAATAGCATCCCATTTGTTTACAACAATCACAACAGCTCGACCAGCTTCATGTCCATAACCTGCGATTTTTTTATCTTGTTCAATAATACCTTCTTCACCATTAATCACGACCAAGACGACATCAGACCGCTCAATTGCTTTTAACGAACGCATTACGCTATACTTCTCTGTCGCTTCATACACTTTACCTCGTTTGCGCATGCCTGCCGTATCGATGACCACATATTCTTGCTCATCTTTTGTAAACGTTGTGTCAATTGCATCTCGTGTTGTGCCTGGAATTTGGCTCACGATCACGCGTTCTTCACCAAGAAGTGCGTTCACAAGTGAAGATTTCCCGACATTTGGTCGGCCAATTAACGCCATTTTTATCGCGTCTTCTCCGTATGGTACTTCTAAATCCGTAGGGAAATGTTGCGCGACTTCATCAAGTAGATCGCCTAACCCTAATCCGTGTGCCCCTGAAATTGGGAATGGCTCGCCAATTCCTAACGCATAAAATTCATACAGTTGATCTCTCATTTCAGGATTGTCCACTTTGTTGACGCCTAAAACAACAGGCTTCTTTGAGCGAAACAGCATATTAACCACTTCTTGATCGGCTGCTGTAATTCCTTCTTTTGCGCTTACTAAGAAAATAATGACATGAGCCTCTTCTATTGCAATCTCTGCTTGATGACGCATTTGCGTAAGCAACGGTTCGTCTCCAAGTTCAATTCCACCTGTATCAATTATATTAAATTCATGGTTTAACCATTCCGCATTATTATAAAGACGATCTCGAGTTACACCTGGCATATCTTCAACAATAGCAACTCGTTCCCCGACAATTCGGTTAAAGATCGTTGACTTTCCTACGTTTGGTCTTCCAACGATTGCAACGACTGGTTTTGTCACAATCTCACACCCTTCCTACATCGTACATCAAAAATTTTTGTCTAACTCAATTAGTTTACTAAACTCATGCATGCTTGTCTATCCTATTTCCAAACGGTTTAGGACGGAAGTATCGTTCGATTGTACGTTTTTCAACCCATTGAATACTATACATCATTGCAGAAACCCCAATGCTTAACGCACAAGCGAGGGCAAGTAGATCCCAAAAAGCAAATGAGCCAATTGAAACAGGCCATTCACTTGCTTGACGAATTTGATTCAATATCTCTCCATGAATCATTCCGATTCCAAGTACAACCGTGCGAATTGGACGTCGAATAAGCAAGACTGCTAAGATAAATGAAGGCACCACTTGGACCAGAAACGGCCCGACTGATAAAATAATCGGATCCATTTGAATAAACGCTTGCGTGCTTACATGGACCGTCGCAATGAGTATAGACACGAATATCGAATACGCTAATTGTGCTATTGGCAATCTTCCAATTACAGCATAGCAACAAATAAGGAAGAAAAAGAGGCCAAAACTAACGGTATAAGGACCGAACGTCCAATTTAATGGCGCAAAAATAAGGACAGTTAACAAAATGACACTAAAAATTGCTCGCGAAGCTGTTTTTGGCATGAAGAACGTCACAATCCCCCAAAACATCCATCCGAGCCAGTAAAAATAAAATCCCTCCATCGTCAATCACCTCTACATGATTATGGACGGAAATCTACTAAAATAGACGTCTACTTTTACAATTAAGCAAATTGGTGAGGTAAATAGACGACTGAACCGGTGTTCGCTAAGAACCAAAACAAAAAAACTCCATGTATGGATCCATACATGGAGTTCTCGTAAGCATCTTTTTAGTCTACATTTTACTAACGATATTTTTTCAGTTGATCACCAATCATATCAGCTAGAGAAAATCCTGAAGATTCTTCTTGGTGTTCTTTTTCATACGCCTTTGTTTGGCTGCGAGTCTCGTCTTCTTGTGCTTCTCGAATACTAAGCGAAATCCGATTATCGACTTCGTTCACTTCAAGAATTTTCACTTTAACAGTTTCGCCGACTTCTAAAACTTCCGCTGGGTTTCCAATATGACGTGTTGAAATTTGTGAAATGTGCACAAGTCCTTCAACACCAGGCAATACTTCAACAAAAGCACCAAAGTTAACGAGTCGTTTCACTTTACCAGAGACCACTTCATTTACGTTTAACGTGGAACCAACATTTGCCCAAGGCCCAGGTAATGTTTCTTTAATAGATAGGGAGATTCGCTCGTTATCAATGTCAACCGAAAGCACTTTCACGGTTACCGTATCGCCTTCACTTAAAACATCCTGAGGGCTTTCGACTCTTTCATGGGCAATTTGCGAGATGTGAACTAAACCATCAACACCGCCAATATCTACGAATGCCCCGAATGTCGCTAAGCGTTGTACCGTTCCAGATAATGTGGAGCCGACTTCAATCGATTGTAGCGTTTGTTTTTTCTTGTGCTCAACTTCATCTTCTTGCACAGCGCGTTGAGATAGAATTAGCTTGTTATTGTCTTTATCTAATTCAATGACTTTTACTCGAAGTGTTTCTCCTTCGTAACTTGAGAAATCTTCAACAAAGTGTCGTTCTACATGTGAAGCAGGTACAAATCCTCTTACACCTAAATCAACAACGAGTCCACCTTTTACAATTTCAGCGACAACAGCTTCAATCACTTCATCTTTGCGCTGCACATCTTCAAGCATTTGCCATGCTTTTTCTGCTTGTACTGCTTTTTTTGATAAAATTAATTCATCATCTTCCACTTTCGTAACTTGGAGCTCTACTTCGTCGTTTACAGCAATCACATCGCCAGCTTTCTCGATATGCAAAGTAGCCAATTCACTAATTGGAACAATTCCATCCACTTTAAATCCTACATCCACAAAAACTTGCTTGTCTTCCACTTTTGTGACCGTACCTTTTACAAGGTCTCCTACTGAAAATACATTCATTTCTTCAGCCATTAAGTTCTCCTCCTTTTATCATTTACACGTAACACGTTTTATGTTCGTCATATGAGAGCATCACGTATTACTGATGCGTATCTTTAAGCTGCTGAATTTCAGTCATAATTTTCTCGGTAATGTCTTTCGCTGAAACACGTTCTATCCGGTAAGCTTCCATATCAATCGGTTTCCCATATACCATGATCACACGTTTGCGAAATTTATAGGGTCCAATAATGACGCACGGTACAACATAAGCGTCGCTTTTCCCTGCAAAAAATCCAGCTCCTGCTAACCCATTCCCGATTTCACCTGTTTTGGAACGTGTTCCTTCAGGAAATAATCCAACCATGTCGCCTTGCTTCAAAATCTTCAGTGCCGTTCGTAATGATTCTCGATCACTACCTCCTCGCTTTACAGGAAACGCACCTAGACCGTTTAATAATTTTCCAACACCTGGCTTATCAAACAATTCTTTTTTTGCCATGTAGCGCACTTGCCTGTTAATGAAGGCACCTAAAAGAGGCGGATCAAAATTGCTAATATGATTGGAGCAAAGAAGGACGCCGCCTTCTTCAGGAATGTTTTCTTTTCCTCTAATCTCTACTTTAAATAGCAGTCGTAGTACGAACCGACACACTGCTTGTCCAAACCGATACAGCTTCATTAAATAGAGTGCTCCTTTACAAAATCGAGAATCGCATCCGTTACTTGGTTTATATCCATTTTCGTCGTATCTAAAACACGCGCATCGTCCGCTTTTTTTAATGGCGCGAATGCACGGCTTGAATCAAGCTCATCTCTTTTTTCAATATCCCGCTTGATATCTTCTAAATTAGACTGAAGGCCTTTATTTATTTGTTCCGAATGGCGACGTTTCGCACGCTCGTCAACGGAGGCGGTTAGGAAAATTTTTACATCGGCTTTTGGCAGTACATGCGTACCAATATCACGTCCATCAAGCACGGCATGTTTTTCACTAGCTAACTTTTGTTGTTTTTCCATCATATTTAAACGTACTTGCTTATAGCTTGATACAAGTGATACGTTTTGATTTACTTTATTTGAACGAATGTCTTCCGTTATGTCTTCTCCATTCCAAAAAACGGTTGTGCCTGTTGACGATGGCGAAAGTTCTAATTCACTCTCCATTAAAAGGTTGTTTAACGCCTTTTCATCGTATAAATCAACATTTGTAGCTAAAGCAGCTTGCGTTAATGCTCGATACATCGCTCCTGTATCAATATACAAAAAACCTAGTTTCTCAGCTACTTTTTTTGCTACTGTACTTTTCCCTGCCCCTGCAGGACCATCAATTGCTACATTAAAACTCGTCATTCATTCTTCACACACTTTCTTTTAAAACTTGTCATCTCATGCGCCAATTTTGGCTAAAAGCGCTGCTCCTATTATCTCATATTTTCAAAAGATGGCAAGCATCGCTTCAACGAAAAAACCCTCGCATGACTAAGCGAGGGCCCTTACTTTATGAAACATCGTAATCCGGTTCTGTGTCTTTCATTCGTTCTACTTTTTCTTCATTCCCGTTCGTTGCATTAATAAAGATTCGATACGTATCATTGTCTTTTGTTCCATAAAATTCATAGACGAGCACATCTTCGTTGATGTCATTTTCAATAATCGCGATGTGGTCCTC
Organism: Shouchella sp. JSM 1781072; assembly: GCF_041949915.1. Lineage (NCBI taxonomy): Bacteria > Bacillati > Bacillota > Bacilli > Caryophanales > Bacillaceae > Shouchella > Shouchella sp. JSM 1781072. The sequence continues at coordinate 1,017,527 of NZ_JBHFQE010000001.1, read as the reverse complement.
CATTACGTCAATATGAGGATTGATCATCGCCTGTGCTTCTTCTTTTGTTACCGACGGCGATTGGATGTCTCGATTGTCGTCATGATGAATGATATGACCTCGCCCTACATAAGAAACGATATCCCCATCATCTAGCGCCACTTCTATGGTAATGGAATCCGGATAAATACGAACGCCTTCTTCTACATAAGCAAATTCAAGAACAGCCATATTATTATACTGTGTACTATCAACAAGCTCCATATCCGACTTATTTGCTCGCTCAAGAAAGGCTTCCGCTTCTTTTACCGCATCATTTAAACCAATCGTTTGCTTTTCAATTTTCCGGCTTTGCATAAACCAAATCGGTTCTCCACCTTCAACACTCATATCCATATTGTAATTTGCTTTATTTTCGGGATCGTCCACTACAAGTGAATAAGCCGGGTATTCGATGGCGTCGCTTGCATCGTCCACTTGAACCGTTGCACCTTTCCCTAACTGGAGAAGGTCAAGCGCCTTTTGTTTTGCTTCTTCTTTTGTAATTTTTTCACGACCACTGAGCGCCTCTTTTAATTCGCCATTTAAATTGCGGATGGAAGAGTCTGTTGCGCCCCATTCCACTTCGCTAAACCCTTGAACAGATTTATTCATTCGTTCAAAGTGTCCTGCAAACGAATATTCAGCTGGTTCCTCTTCATCTCTTTCTCGCTCAGCTAACCAAGGCATATCCGCATTCATCATCATTGCTTGTGTTTCACGCATTGATTGTCGGATAGAGGCTGATTGATTGTATAGTTGCTCGAGTGTTGCATACTCTTGATCAGTTAAAGGATCTTCGTTTAGATCTCTAACCGAAGTACGGTACGTGAAATCAGCAATTTTGTATAGATATTTTTCTGTATCTTCCATATTCAATCCTTGCACGGGCAATTCCGCTAGGCTTTTTTCAGCCAAACTCGTCACACGCCATACATCCGCTAAAGCCGGCGATAGTTGCCTCTGGCTATTCATCGCTAGTGTTTTCCCTAATTCATCTTCAATTTGATCAATATGGAAACTTAAATCATGATACGCTCGTTCGTACATGTTTTCCGCCGTTTGAGCTAATTGATCTTTTTCATTTTTTTGTTGATAGCCCCAAACTCCTGTGCCAACAACCGCAACAGCGAGGGCTCCAATCATGACATTCCGAATCACTTACTCCACCTCCAACAGTTTAATAACAGAATATATGTTTCCCGATACGTTTAATTTGTGGACGCGTCCAAATCCAAGCAGACGTTGCTGTATCAGGATTAAAATAATACAGTGCATTGTTTGATGGATCTTGACCGTTTAGAGCATCAAGCACGGCATTGCGAGCAGATTCATCTGCACCTAAATTGATTTGACCATCTGCTACAGCTGTAAATGCTCGTTCTTCATAAATAACACCAGCAACCGTATCAGGAAACGTTGCTGAATTTAAGCGATTGACGATAACTGCTGCAACTGCTACTTGCCCTTCATATGGTTCGCCTCGCGCTTCTCCATAAACCGCTTGTGCCATTAGCTGAATATCGTTACTTGAATAGCCTGAAGGAACATTTTGTGCTTTTTCGATAATAGGCTCTCCATCATCTCCAGATGCGTTGTCATCAGCTGATTGGGGATCTTCTGACCCATTTCCAGACTGATCATTTTGCGGTGCTTGCCCTTTTTGATTCTCTTTTGACGTGCCGCCATAGTGCGAGAAAGACCGACCTTCATTTAATGCATTTGTGACATATTGTTGATCAAAGCTAGTTGTCTCAACAAGCTTTCCTTTCATCTCTTGCCCAACTAAGCCGTCAATATCAATCCCGTACTCGTATTGATAGTTTCGAACAGCCCAGTATGTACCCCAGCCGAAGACCCCATCAATGTTTCCGTTGTAATAGCCTACATATTGTAGTCTTGCTTGAAGCTCAACCACATCATCTCCAGTAGCCCCTTTTTGAATGACTTGTTCTGAAAATGCCTCTGCCTCAGACTCAAAAAATAAGAATGAAAGTAGTCCTACAGCAATGACCATACCGTATTTTAGAAATGTATTCTTGCGGATAAACAAGGGTTTTCCTCCTTCATAATTGACGATTTTGATCTAGCTAACGGTAGTCTTTGTTATTCCAAATTTTTTATACCACTCAATCTAGCGATTCCATTTAACATGTACACACGAAAAAACCCTCGAGTTTGTTCGCTCGAGGGTTTTCACGCTTATTTAAACGGATATAGTAGGTCATGTCACATTAAAATAACGAGCTTCCGGATGGGAAAACACTAGCGCCGTCACACTTGCTTCAGGCTCCATCATAAACTCTTCGGTTAAGTCGATTCCAATTTTTTCAGGGTGTAACAAATCAAATAATTTTTTTTGGTCTTCTAAATTGGGACATGCTGGATAGCCAAACGAAACGCGAATGCCTTGATATTTCGCAGCAAAACGATCATTCATCGTGAAGTCAGCCGTATCTGGAAAGCCCCAGCGATCACGCATTTGTTCATGAAGACGTTCCGCTAATCCTTCTGCTGTTTCTAACGCTGCTGCTTGCACAAGGTGGCTTTGTAAAAATTCTCCGCTCTCCTTTGCTTTCTCAGCTAAAGCGCGTACTCCTTTTCCGGCAGTGACAGCTAAAAAGCCAACATAGTCCATTTCAGAGCCAACTGGACGGACAAAGTCTGCTAAACATAAGAAAGGTTTGACCCGTTGCCGCGGGAAGGTAAAGCGTTCAAGCACGTTATTAGGATTGGAAGGATCGTAAATAACTAAATCATTTCCATCTGACTGGGCTGGGAAAAATTGATACATCGCATTCGCTTGCAACGTCTTCAATTGATTTGCATCAGAAAAAAGTTTATCCACTTTTTCTTTTAATTCAACGGTTTTATCATGTCCTTCCTGGAGTAAACGATCGACTCTTCCTTGGACGCCTAGATGACGACCAAGCAGCATTTGCATATTCACATAAGGATAAATATGTTCCACATTATAATTTTTCACGATATGTGGACGTAAATCTGCAGGCTGTATCACCTGATGATGGTGTGCGATTGTTGATTTTCCCTCTTCACTACTTTTGGTAGCAGAAGCTGTAGGCGTCACCCGTTTTGCTAAGTGTTCTGCTTTTAGCTTGCGCTGTTCACTTAATTCAGCAGCTAGCACCTCACGCTTTTCTTCACTCGTTATGCGATTAGCTAACTCTAATCCATTCATCGCATCCTTGGCGTAAATAACGAGTCCTTCGTATTCTGGGGCAATACGTGTATCAACAAATTTCCGCGTTAACGCTGCTCCTCCTACAAGCACAGGGATGGAAATTGCTTGCTGCTTTAAGTCTTGAGCCGTTAACACCATTTGTTGCGCCGACTTTACTAATAGCCCCGATAAACCAATCGCAGTCGGCTGTTCTCTCTTAATGGCATCAATTAACTCATTAGACGTCACTTTAATGCCTAAATTAACAATCTCAAATCCATTATTGCTAAGAATAATATCGACTAAGTTTTTTCCAATGTCGTGAACGTCACCTTTTACTGTTGCTAGTAAGATCTTTCCTTTTCTAGATTCATGATCACTTTTCTCCATATGCGGTTCAAGAAAAGATACAGCTGCTTTCATCACTTCTGCACTTTGCAACACTTCCGCCACAATTAATTCATTATTGTTGAACAGCCGACCGACCTCATCCATTCCGTCCATCAGCGGCCCATTAATAATATCAAGAGGCGTGGGATACGTTTGCAAGGCAAGAGTTAAGTCAACGTCCAAGCGCTGTTTCGTTCCTTCTACCACATATAAAGCTAATCGTTCTTCTAACGACAATCCTTCGTACTCGATCGTTTGTTTCGAACTTTTTCCACGATAATGAGCGGTGAAGTCCGCGAGCGTTTGGTCGTCCGTTTCAAAAAGCAATTGATTCGCTAATGCCTTCTCTTCATCTGAGATAATGGCAAACCGTTCAAGTTTCTCTGTATTCACGATTGCATAATCAAGACCCGCCTGTGTACAGTGGTACAAATAAACCGAATTTAACACTTCTCTTCCTACAGGTGGTAAACCGAATGATACGTTACTCACCCCTAGAATCGTTAAGCATTGCGGCAGGTGGTCTTTTATGAGCTTAATTCCTTCTACAGTCGCTGTAGCTGACCCTAAATATTGGGCATCGCCCGTTCCAACTGGAAACACAAGTGGATCAAAAATAATATCATGTGCTGGAATGCCATGCTTCTCCGTTAATAACTTGAACGAGCGCTTCGCAATTTCTAGCTTTCGTTCTGCCGTAACCGCCATTCCCGTTTCATCAATCGTTCCTACGACAAGCGCCGCACCAAACTGCTTGACTAGAGGGAGAATCGCTTCAAACCGTTCTTCGCCATCTTCAAGATTTATGGAATTAATAATCGCTTTTCCTTGCGAATACGTAAGAGCTTCTTTAATGACATTTTCATCGGTTGAATCAATCATGAGCGGAACTTTCACTTTATTTGTTACATGAGTTAGAAAAGCAGCCATATCATCTGCTTCCTCACGATCAGGATCCGCCAAGCAAATGTCCACAACATGGGCGCCTTTCTTTACTTGTGCACGTGCAATTTCTGACGCTTCTTCATACTTCCCTTCTTCGATTAACCGTTTAAATTTCCGTGAACCAATTACATTTGTTCGCTCGCCCACAAAAAGAGGGCGCATTGAATCATCATAAATGAGTGCCTCTAAGCCAGAAACAGCGTGCTGATGCCGCGTGTTTTCTGTTCGCGGTGAATAGGTTTGCACCATTTCTTTTAACGCACGAATGTGAGCAGGCGTTGTTCCACAGCAACCACCTACTACGTTAAGCCAGCCTTTTTCTGCAAAACCTTCAAGCTTTTTCGCTAACGAGTGCGGTGTCTCATGGTAGCGTCCGTCTTCATCCGGTAAACCAGCATTTGGATAGCAGCTAACATAACTTTCCGCCAGTTCTGACAGCGAGCGAATGTGATCCCGCATGAATTCTGGTCCTGTTGCACAATTTAATCCGACCACAAGTGGTTGAAGATGTTCAACAGAGAGGGAAAATGCTTCAACGGTTTGTCCAGCTAATGTTGTCCCCATTGGTTCAATGGTTCCTGAAATAAATAGAGGCAGCGTGACGTTGGTTTTTTTAAACGCTTGCTGTATGCCGATGGAAGCAGCCTTAACATTACGCATATCCTGACTTGTTTCCAAAAGCAACAGATCCACACCACCGTCAATTAAACCAATCGCTTGTTCTTCATAAGTCGCAATTAATTCATTAAACGTTGTTCCCCCTGTGACAGAGAGAGATTTTGTTGTAGGTCCCATCGCCCCTGCCACAAAACGAGGTTCTAAATCCGTGTGCCATTTACGTGCCTCTTCTACCGCTAATTCAGCGGCTTTCCGACTGATCTCATAAGCAAGGTGCCCTAGTTCATAGTCATCCAGCACTATACTAGAAGAGCCAAACGAATTTGTGCATATCACATCGGCGCCTGCTTCTAAATACGCTTGATGAATACTGGAAATAATGTCTGGAGCCGTAAGATTTAAATATTCATTGCATCCGTCATAAGCAGCGCCACCGAAATGTGTTTCCTCTAAATTCGCATCTTGAATCATCGTGCCCATTGCACCATCTAAAACGACAATTTTCTTCTTAAGCTGTTCAACAATCTGATTATGTCTCATTGTAACTCCCTTTCTTTATGCAACGGTGCGGTTGTCTGTTCTCGTAAGTATGTGGCCAGTTCAACGGTTAAGTGATAACGCAAAAATGGCGTAATTAAATAAATTCCATTAAAATAAGTTGCAGCCTCTCGAGCTAACGATTTTGCAATCGCAAGTCCTTCTCGTTCCGCTTTAACAACGTCTTCTCCAGCTCGCGCCATTCGTGCTCTCGTCTCATCAGAAAGCGAAATCCCAGGCACTTCATTATGAAGAAACTCTGCATTTCGGCTGCTCGTTAACGGCATAATTCCAACAAAAATGGGAACGTTTAAATGCTTCGTAGCCTCATAAATCTGTTTAAACTGACTTTCATCAAAAATTGGTTGAGTAAGGAAGTAATCGGCTCCCGCTTCAATCTTTTTTTCTAAACGCTTGACGGCTTTGTCAAGATGTTTCACGTTCGGATTAAAAGCTGCTGCTGTCGTGAACGATGTTTTTTTTCCGAGAGACTTACCTGAAAATGAAATCCCTTCATTCATTTGTTTAATGAGCGGCAACAGTTTTGTCGACGATACATCGTAAACAGAAGTCGCTCCAGGAAAATCGCCAATTTTACTCGGATCACCTGTAATGAGCAGCAAATCAGATAACCCAGCTAAATCAAGTCCCATTAAATGAGATTGCAAGCCAATTAAATTTCGGTCACGACACGTTAAGTGGACAAGACTTTGAAGACCCACTTCTTCTTTTACAATCATCGCCAACGTTTGATTATCAACTCTTGGACTTGCTAACGAGTTATCCGCTAATGTCAATGCGTCAATCCCAGCAGCTTTTAACGCTTTTGCCCCTTCAATAAATGTATCAATTGTTAATTTTTTCGGCGGATCAAGTTCAACAATAATGGTTTGTTTTTGCTCCACAACATCTTTAATCGATTGTTTTGTTTCAGACGGAGGAACCAACTCTGTATGTCTTGCATGTTTTCGAATCGTTCGCTTAACAGGCGAGCGCCCACTTGCGGCCTGTTTAATTGCTTCGATGTGGGCTGGCGTCGTGCCACAGCATCCCCCTATCACATGCACCCCTTCATTAATAAATCGTTCTGACATTGATGTGAAATAGTCTGTATTCGACGCATAGACAAAGCGCCCATCTCGATAGCCTGGTAAACTTGCATTTGGATAACAAGCTAACGGTATATCATAAGGTAGTTCAAGCTCCTCAATGGATCGAAGCATATGATAAGGTCCCATGCGGCAATTTAACCCTGTAACATCCGCTCCTGCTTCATACAGTTCTGTTAAACCTTGACTAAGAGGAATGCCTCCTTTTAACACACTAATGTCACCAAGCGATACGTTTGCGATGATCGGCAAATCTGTTTTTTTGCGTGTCGCGACAACCAATTCTTTTATTTCAAAAAAATCATAAAACGTTTCAAACAATAAGCCATCCACACCCGCTTTTAACAGCACATCTACTTGCTGATTTAACGATTGGACGCATTCATTTCGATCGATTTGTTCATATTGAAACCCTTGAATCCCACCGACTGTTCCAACGACAAACGCCTGCTTCTTCTCACTTGTATTCACCGCTTGTTTGGCAAGCTCAACCGCTGCTTCATTTATGGCCTCCATGTCTTCTTGTAGTCCATAACGTGCTAATTTATGGCCGTTTGCTGCATACGTATTCGTTTGAATAACAGTTGCTCCAGCATGTAAATACGCTTGATGAATCGAAATCACTTCGGTTGGTTTAGAAAGATTTAATTCTTCAAAACATAAGTCATAGCCCGCCTCATATAAAACCGTTCCCATTGCGCCATCAGCGACAATAACAGAAGACGTTACAGCCTCTCTCAAGTTCATGGACCTCACCTCCCTTGATTCGTTGCTTGTTCAAATGCTTGTTTTAGATCAGCGATTAAATCTTCGCTATGTTCAATTCCGACCGAAAGCCGTAACAACGTCTGATCGATGCCCTTTTCAATCCGAAGTTCTTCCGGAATATCAGCGTGGGTTTGCGTAGCCGGATACGTCATTAAACTTTCCACTCCTCCTAAGCTTTCTGCAAAAGAAATTAGTTGAAGTGCTTTGAGTATGGGATTTATGTAGGATTCATCAGTCACACGAAATGACAACATGCCACCTTTTCCCGGATATAAAACGTCACGCACGAGAGGCTCTTCCTCTAACATCGAAACGATTTGTTTTGCATTGATTTCATGTTGTTTCATTCGCAGCGCTAATGTTTTCATGCCCCTCATTAATAACCAGGAATCAAATGCACCGAGAATGAAACCTGCTCCATTGTGAAAGTAGCCTAATTGTTCACTCAATTCCGCTGATTTTGCAACAACCAGCCCAGCGACAACGTCATTGTGGCCACCTAAATATTTTGTCGCTGAATGGATGACGATATCTGCTCCATCCACTAATGGCTTTTGTAACAACGGTGTTAAAAACGTATTGTCGACGATAAGGAGTACATTTGCTTTTTTGGCAAGAGTCGCTAGCTCCTGTATGGAGGCTTCTTTCATTAATGGATTTGTAGGTGTTTCCACAAAAATCGCCTTTGTCTCGGCTTTTAATTTACGTTCAACGGCATGTAAATCAGCCATATCTACATAGTCAAAGCGCAGCCCCCACTTTGTCCATCCACCTTCAAACAATCTGTAGGTACCACCGTACAAATCATCTGAACATAAAATATGATCGCCTTGCCCAAAAAGTGAAAACACGAGTTGAATGGCTGACATGCCAGAACTTGTTGCAAACCCTTGGTTTCCATGTTCTAAATTTGCAATGGCTTGTTCGAGCACTTCTCGAGTTGGATTTCCAGTACGAGCATAATCGTACCCTGTAGATTCTTGAATTCCTGCGTGACGATACGCAGTAGAGAAATACACCGGTGCATTAACAGCGCCAGTTGCATCATTTCGACGATTTCCAATTTGCGCTAGGATTGATTCATCATGTGTTGTCATTTTTTATCCCCCTTAAAAACGGTACAATCATAAAAAACCTTTCTTCAAGATGTAAGAAGAAAGGTTGCGAACGATTCTCTTATCTTGCAGATTTCTGCTGGATTTAGCACCTTGCCAATTAAAGCTGGTTGCTGAGACTTCGTCGGGCCATGTCCCTCCGTCTCTCTTGATAAGATCTATTAAGTTTATTTGCTATTGTCACAACTTTAACGCAAAACAAATGATTCTGCAACCCGTAGCATTGAAAATGCATAAAAAAACGCACAGCTTGTCTTACATAGCTGTACGTTTTTCGCACGTTCATGCTTCAGGTGACGCTTCAATAATTAGTTGATCTTCATTTCCACATACACACTGTTTAAAGCCTGTTTCATACTCTCCGTTTTCATTTCGTTTTCCACGTAAAATGTATTTCTCTCCACATAAAGGGCAACGAATGACAATTCGATAACGATTCGCTGTTGTCACGCTATCCTCCTCCTTTAGTTCAGATTGCTCTTTTCATCTTCATCTAGTTTGTTCGCCTTTTTTATTTTCCATATTGCTAATAGCCACAGCGCAATCATAAATGGAATCATTAAATATAAGAAATAATGTCCAAAATCCATTAGAATGTAGTCGTAACTTCCGTGCAAAATCATTGGTAGTACAGCCGCTAAAAAAAGAAATAGTTGTTTTTTTGAAGGATGGTATTTGGCTCTTCCCACGTAGTAACCCATAATTATTCCGTAAACAGCATGAGCCGTTGTCGGTAATAACGTTCTCGGAAGTACGTGATCAAACCCATATGCAATCATATATAAACTATTTTCAACGGAAGCAAAACCAAGAGATAACGCTACGCCAAAAACGATTCCATCAATTGGTTGCTTGAGTTGACCATGTTGATAAGCAAATATGAACAACATCAGCCATTTTAAACCCTCTTCTATCAATCCGTAAAGCAAAAAAGCTTTTAAAAACGAATGAGCTAAGATGGCTTCTTCTGTGAAAGCAAATTGAATGACTGAAATTGGTAAGACGAGCAAGGCGCCAATAATAAAGATTCTTAGGACTAAAAACATGGCACCTCGACTAAAGGAATCGCGTAAATACACATAAGAGAACAATGCCATGGCCGGAGCCAGAGCCGCAAGAATAAAAGAAATCAACGCTTGTCGACCCACTCTCTAAAAGGACGTCCGCTACATAATCCAGTATACGCCTCACATTAATGAGACTCAAGTTTCACCGCTTATGAAAACCCAACGGCAAGATCCTGGTGAGCTGCCGTTAAAACGAGCGCTTTAATTCTTGCTTTTTTACTATCGTAATCAGACCCTAAAATGACGCCAAGTTGTTCTAAGTGGTGTGCACTTCCTTTATAATCATATGTCGGATACACTTTCCCCTCTTCAGATGACGTTGTTAAGATAATAGGCTTCTTCTTTTGCAACGCCTCTTTAATAGGGGCAACTAACTGTGGCGGCACTTGACCTCGACCAACGGCTTCAATAACAAGCCCATCCACAGTATCCAGCATGGCACGTAGCGTTTGTTCAGACATCCCTAAATAAATTTTTGCAATTCCGATCTCAAGAAATGTGGGTTCCTTTACCATATACATTTCCCGTCGGATTGGCTTTTGATACGTAAAAATAACATCATTGTCAATAATCCCTAAATAACCAAATCCAAAAGCATTAAAGCCTTGAATGTTGGACGCATGTTCTTTTTTTACATAACGTGCGGAAAAGATCCGTTCATTGAATACAACCACACACCCTGTACCTTGTAAATCTGGTTCACATGCCGCATATATCGCGTGCCTTAAGTTCATAAATGCGTCACTGCCTGTTTCCTCTGGCCCCCGTTGTGAACCTGTTACAACGACTGGTCTTTCATCTACATTTGTTAAATCTAAATAATAGGCCGTTTCCTCCAATGTATCTGTACCGTGGGTAACAACAACCCCGTTTACATCATTTGCTTGAAAAGCTTTTTTCACTTCATAAGCTAGGGTAGCCCAATCTTCCGGCGTCAAGTGGACGCTTGGTTTCTGCAAAACGGAGCGCACCGTTACATTAATATCCGTTGGTAACCCACATAAATTAGCTAATTCTTCCCCTGTTAATTCGCCAGCAACTAATTTTCCGTTATCACCTGTGGTACTTGCAATCGTTCCACCTGTAGTTAAAAGTACGACGTGCCTCAATGTTTTTCCTCCATTTTCTACTTTTGGTTTATCGTTTCTGCAATGTTTTTTCCGTGTTCTCTGCCATTTTCAATGAAAATTTCGTTTGCATGGTTACCCGCTGCTATGACACCGGCAATATAGACATTCGCAACATTTGTCTCCATTGTTGCTGGATTAAAGGTTGGCCGACCAGACACATCGTCTACTTCGACACCCATGTTTCGTAAAAAAGTATGATCAGGATGATAGCCTGTCATAGCAAAAACAAAATCAGCTTTCGCTTCTGCCTCTTCTCCATTTACTGTATAGTGAACCGCTTCTTCCGTAATTTGATTAATATGCGCGTTAAAAGCAAGGCTAATGCGCTCGTTTTTCACTAAAGAAACGAGTTCAGGTAAAATCCATGGCTTCACGCTAGCAGAATAATCGGAACCTCGATACAGCATGGTAACATGTGCGCCTGCTTTTTCGAGCTCAATGGCAGCATCAACAGCTGAGTTTTTACCGCCGATCACTACTACATGATGATTGAAGTACGGGTGCGCTTCTTTGAAGTAATGCATGACATGGCTGTTTGTTTCACCAGGAATATTCATCAGGTTCGGCGAATCATAATAACCTGTTGCAACCACCACATTTCGCGCCTGGTACGTACGTTTTGATGTTTGCACTTGGAATGTGCTATCAGTCTGCTTATGCACGGCTTGAACTTGTTCATAGGCATGTACATTTATTTGCTTGCGCTCTGTCACCATTCGATAATAGACAAGCGCTTGATTTCGTTTCGGTTTTCGCTCTTCCGTTATAAACGGTACACCACCAATTTCTAGCCGTTCACTCGTGCTAAAAAACGTTTGGTGTGTTGGGTAGCGATAGATTGCATTTACAATATTTTCTTTTTCGATTACAAGTGTCGATAACCCTTTCTCATCACACTCAATTGCGGCAGATAATCCGCACGGCCCTCCACCAATTATGATTACATCATACATCTGTTGATCATCCTCTTCTTCATCCTTATTCATCAGCAAAACCCTTGTGCATAACGCTATACACAAGGGTTTTCTTCAATCGTATATCAAGTTAGACCCAGCCTCGAAAACGAGAAGCTTCTGCCATTCTACGAACACCAACCATATAAGCAGCTAGACGCATGTCCACTTTCCGACGCTTAGCTAATTGATAGATATGGTCAAATGCTTCTACGAGTACAGATTGTAGCTTGCCTTCCACTTCATCCGCAGACCAGTAAAACCCTTGATTATTTTGGACCCACTCAAAATACGAAACGGTTACGCCTCCCGCACTCGCCAATACATCCGGTACGAGCAGAATTCCTCGTTCAGACAAAATCTTTGTCGCTTCTAGTGTTGTCGGTCCATTTGCCGCTTCAACCACGATTGATGCTTTAATGTTCCCTGCATTACGGGCGGTAATTTGATTTTCAATTGCTGCTGGCACTAAAATATCGCAATCCATTTCCAACAACTCTTCATTTGTTATGGTGTCTTTAAAAAGTTTTGTTACCGTTCCAAAACTATCACGTCGATCTAATAAATAGTCAATATCAAGTCCCTCTTCATCGTATAACGCACCGTACGCATCTGCAATACCTACAACTGTTGCGCCTGCGTCGGACATAAATTTCGCCAAGAAACTTCCAGCGTTTCCGAACCCTTGAATGATCACTTTCGCGCCATCCATATCGACGCCTTGTCTTTTCGCTGCCTCATTCACACAAATGGTGACTCCTTTTGCGGTAGCGGATTCTCTGCCATGGGAACCGCCTAAGACGAGTGGTTTTCCTGTAATAAATCCTGGAGAGTCAAATTCACGAATGCGACTATACTCATCAAGCATCCACGCCATTATTTGTGAATTGGTAAACACATCTGGCGCAGGAATATCTTTCGTCGGTCCGACAATTTGACTAATTGCGCGAACATATCCGCGACTTAGTCGCTCGACTTCGCGGAATGACATTGTTCGAGGGTCGCAAATAATGCCCCCTTTTCCACCGCCATATGGAAGATTCACAATCCCCGCTTTAAGACTCATCCAGATCGACAGCGCCTTAACTTCCTTTTCTGTCACATCTGGATGAAACCGCACGCCACCTTTAGTCGGTCCTACAGAATCATTATGTTGTGCACGATAGCCAGTAAAGATTTTCGTTGATCCATCATCCATTCTTACAGGAATTCGAACCGTCATCATTCGCATTGGTTCCTTTAATAATTCGTACATTTCTTCCGGGTAGCCTAATTTACTTAATGCAGTATGTATAATGGATTGAGTTGACGCTAGAACATCATTCGTTCGATTCGCGCTTTCGTCCATTTTTATGTCACCTCACGGAATTATCCTTTTTTCGTTGAACACTTCTTATGATAATGAAACATGACAGGGAATGCCACCCTTATTTTTATCATTTCCCTTTAATACATTGTCTTTTAGCGCCTTACTCCTTCTATGTATTCCACATTCACGCCATTCCAATCGTCTTTTTAAAAATTATTTCTAAACAAAAGCCGCTTCACGAATCAACTCTTCTTACGAGAAAATTGTTTTTACGATTAGTCATTTACCCATTTCAAGTTGAACGACTGTATAATTATGGTCGTTAAGGTCGAATAGTTCTTCAGGAAATTCAGGCTTCATTTTAAAATAAGTAGCTTCCATTTCCCACGTTTCACCATTCATATGGGAAATTTGTTTTAATACAACAAGTGAGTGTTTATCGACCCAAAGTTCGTAATCTAGCTGATCGTGTTGATAAAACTCAATATGAAAAACTTTTCGATTAAGCCATTTGTTCTTTTTACTTGCGACATATTTAATTTCATGAGTGGCTGCAAGAAAGTCAATCTCATTCACTAGATAATTACGCCCTGTTGAAATGTTGCCGTCGCGTTCAAACTGCATCACTTCATTCGTTTCGTAATCAATTTCATAGATACGATGCCCATCATATAGTTCTGTATAGCGTAACGAATCTTTTCTATAATAGTCAATGCGCTGCGTGGTTTCACTCGCTGCAAAAATATGTGTTCTCCATCCTTGACTATCTTCTAATATTAGTTCGAACGGAATAAACTCGCTATCTGTATTAAACGCATCTTCTAAAAGTGTCTGCGCATCCTTTGAAGGAAGCATACAGCCTCCTAGTAATAAGATCGCTGCAGCACTGAAGACCATCAAACAAGTTTTCACGTAATCCCCTCATTTTGTTCGGTATTGACGATTGGAAGTGAAAAGAAAAAAGCACTCCCTTTTCCTAAGACAGAATGAACGCCCATTAAACCGCCGTGCTTTTGAACTAATTCTCGACAAATCGCTAAACCTAAACCTACACCTGTTTCGTTTGATTGATTCCTCGCTTTTTCGACTTGATAAAAGGAATCAAATACATGCGCTTGTTCTTCTTTTGAAATGCCTGCGCCTGTGTCTACAACTAGGAAATAAAAATAACCAGCCATTCGCTTCACGCCGTATTTGCCCAGCACATGCGAATCATCCGTAGCAACAAGAGTAATCGCACCATTCTTCGGCGTATAGCGAACCGCATTCACGACTAGATTATCAACGACTTGAATCAGTCGATCGACGTCGACGAGAAGTTCTACATGCGCATGATCAAGTTGAATGTGAAACTCGTGCTCTGTCCATTGATCTTTGTAGCCGTCGTAAAGAGTGTCAGCCAGCTCTTCCGCATCAACTTGCTGTAAATCAAGCAAGAAGCTAGTAGCTTGTATGTGTGAATACATAAGTAAATCTTCTATTAATCGCTGCATATACCTTGTTTTTGATAAAATAACGGAAGCGTATTCATCACGCTTTCCAGCATTCGCTAACATGCCTTCCGCATACGCGTGAATCGATGTGAGTGGTGTTCGCAAATCATGAGAAATCGACGCTATGAGCTTTTGCCGATTCCCTTCCACTCGACGTTTTTCCTGTTCAATTTCATTAAGTTGAGCAGTCATAATGGCAAAATCATCTAGCAGTACGCCCACTTCCGTACGCTTATGCGTAGAGCCATGCATTGTCACATCATGGTTTCCATCCCCGATACTTTGCATTTGTTCTTTCATCCATGTAAATGGAATGAGCATATTCTTTTTGAACCAATGCTGAACCATATAAAACGTAATGCCACTACTACAAATAAAAAATAGAAATGTTAGCGTATAGATGAACAAAGCATCTCGTTGCATGTCGCCTTGAATGAATCGAATTTCATAAAACCCTTCCAACCCATCTCCTTGAAAGACCGGTTCTTTGTAAATAAATACACCCTCTTTTGCTTGTAGTTCATATAAGTTGCTTAAAAGATCTGTTGGCATCAGATACGTCGGAAATGAACCACGTTCTGTTTGCGTAAGAAGCTGACGATCAAAGGAATAGAACCCCACTTCAACACCCTCACCGTAATAATGTAAGGTTTCAATTGTCTCATTCGTTGGCTCTGTCATTTGGTCAATTTGTTTGACGACACTACTGCCAATCATTTTCGCTTTCGTTATCGCTTCAACATACAGTTCAGATTGATCTTGGACCGCATATTGAACTTGAATACTAAATAAGCTTGTCGTAATAAACGGAACAATTGCTGTTACGATGAGCAGTAAATTTAATTGTCCGCGAAGTTTCATTGCGTAGGCGTCGCAATAAATTTATAGCCTGTACCCCAAACCGTTTCAATAAAACGCGGCGCTTTTTTGCGGTCATTTAATTTATCTCTTAAGTTTTTAATGTGGACCGTTACCGTCCGATTATCGAAACTTTCACCATTCCAGATTCGTTTGTATAGCTCTTCTTTTGTAAATACAATCCCTCTGTTTTCAGCAAGAAACAAAAACAGTTGATATTCTTTTGCGGTTAAAATGACAGGTGTATCGTTTATAGTCAGCTGCATACCTCGCTTGTCGATCGTCACGTCTTGAAACCGTATATGCTGACTTGAGTATGACGCATAAGATGCATGATGCCGCCTAATCTGAACTTTTACACGAGCGACTAATTCTGATGGGCTAAATGGTTTTGTAACATAGTCATCTGCCCCAATTTCTAAACTTTCAATTTTATCCACATCAGCTTGCTTGGCGCTAACGACGATAATCGGAATATCTGAAAATCTTCGTACCGCTTTACATAATGAAAAACCATCGCGCTTAGGCAACATTAAATCAATGATTGCGACTTTATAGTGGTATTTTTGCAAATATTCAAACCCTTCTTCTCCATCTTCACACCATGTAATATGTAAACCTTCTTTCATAATAAAATCAATGATAATTTGTGCAATTGCTTGATCATCTTCAACTAAAAGCACATCCATAGACCCACCCCATGTGCGTTTTTTATTTTATTTTACCAAAATTCTGTAACTAAATATAGATTCTTTCCGTTTCATTTTAATTTTTTACTAGCTGAGTAAATATCGTCATAAGTAGTAGTAGTCATTATCACGAATGATATATGCAAGATTGTTTCACCATTTGTCTTATTAAATGGAAAAGACTCCCTTCAGAAAAGCTAATGCACGAAGACAATGGGGGTTGTTTATTTGCAGAAATGGTTAAAGCCATATCCGCTGCCCAATCGGATGCCGCGCTTGTAGCAAACGCGTTCGCCATTTTAAATCGATTGTACGTCATTTTCGCATCTAACTCGAACATGAAATTGATTTAGCTGTGTATAAACTAAAAAAGCTCGCAGACATTCATGTCAACAAGCTTTACGAATTTCGATGTCAATTTTTATAAAACGTTGCATATAAATAGTGAATCGTGTTGCGTTCAATTAATTTCTTTCCATACTCAGCAATGCGGTGAAATGAAATTGTCGCCGGGCTACCAAATTCAGATAAAATAGCAACCAAAGACTCTTCATTTACATGCTCTAAGTCTTCATCAGACAATTTCAGAAAGAAACGATTTTGATAAGAATAAAGTTCTCCACCATCTAAATCAATGGCTTTCAAACGTGGAATGAGACCGACTACATCTTCAAAACGCTTAAATTCATAAAACACTTCATCAATTTCATCAAGAGTCAATTGCATTTCAATAAAGCCGTCTTCAAAATCATCCGTATCATAATCATCGGACTGCGATCCTTTTGTTACAATAAAAACCATTCCTTGTGCCGGCATAGCAAATACTTCGACTGCAATGGGGCCATCCACTTTAAATCCTAGTTCATCATCTGCTTCCAACATCATGTCTCGAAACAAGTCATGCACTTTAGGTACATCCTGCCATAAATCTTCTTTTGTTATTCCTCGCTCTTCCATATCATCAAAGGTCAGAAAAACCTTAAACTTATCAACAGCCAAACGCTCTAATCGCATTCCTATACCTCCTTATGACCAGGCTATCCCATCTCAACATTTATACGATACCTTATGTCTGAGCACAGTAGATGGTTCAACGTTTTTAGCTGAATTCAAACTTAATTCAAATGCTCAAGCCATAATTCCCAGTCAGCTCTTGATTTCCCAATATAGAAATCGGCATAAAGTTTTTTATTTCCATCAGAGAGATGATTAAATGCGTCTCCAATAATTCCTGCATGATTAATTGATCCGTGTTCAAGAACCGCTTTTTTTGCCTGCTCAACAGCTTGATCAAAAAAGAGTGGATCCGTTGCAGAAAGAATAAGCAGATTAGGGTTTATACTCTTAAGTACTAGTTCCACATCTTGCTCGGAAATCCCTCCATCCAAACAAATGACTTGTACACCTTTTCGTTTAAGATAAAATGAAAATACGCGTAACAGAATCGAATACGCATCACCATTATAGGTAAGCAACAAAGCTTTTGGCATGCTAGCACTAAATGGTAGACTTAAGGATACATTTTTCACCTTAGCTCCAAGTATTTGGAACATAAATTGTGTATGAAGATCAAGCATAGACAAGTTGTCCATTTCCTTTAAGCGTTTTTCTACTTGTAAAAATAAATCAATAGTTACGCGATCTAATGAATACATGCTATAAGCTTGATTTAAAATCGTTTGCGCCTTATCTTCATCAAACGAAATCAGTGCATCCGTCAGTTCTCTTGCCGTCTGCCCTATATAATGATTTGTTTCTTGATACGGCCATTCGCTTGTCCCTTTTAATTCTAAGGATTCCACTGCTTGTTTAACCGTAAACCCTTCATTAATCTTCTCTATAATCGTTTGAAGTTTCAAGACTTGTTCTTCACTATATAATCGATGTCCACTGTCGTTACGAAGAGGTGCCACAACGTGATACCGACGTTCCCAGGCTCTCAATGTACCTGGTCTAATTCCGAGCTTTTTTGAGACAGCCTTTATATTATAATTCCCTTCTTTAAAGGTCATATCCATTTCGCTCCTTAGACAGTTCAACCGTTTCAACTTCAGCTGTAATTGGTACTTCTAATATCCTTTTTTCCTATTCATTAACCATTTTTTACATAAAAAAATACTGCTAAACAAAAAGTATAGCAGTATCATAACATATTCAATGAACAGAACCCACAAAAGCGATTTTAACTTTCATTCGAACTGGCTGACTTCACAGCAGAAGACGTTTCGTTAAGCTGTGATAATGCATAGAGCGCAGCTGCACCTAAATGGTTTGCTGCAATGAGCATTGCCTTTTCATCAATTGTAAATTTAGGATGATGATGAGGGTATATAGCAGCTTCATTCTCATTACCTGCCCCTGTGAAAAAGAACGCACCAGGAACTTTTTGCAAATAGTACGAAAAGTCTTCTCCTCCCATAACAGGCGCGACTTCAACCATCTTTGCTGCGTCTTTTAGCCCTTCTGCAGCTTGCGTCAGCCATTCAGTTTGTATTCGATGATTCACAACGGCTGGATAGCCTTTTATATACGTGAACTCATATGTTGCGCCATAAGCTTCACAAACACCTTTAATGACTTCTTCCATTCGCTTGATAACTTGGTCTTGCACTGCTGTACTAAACGTTCGCGCTGTGCCTTCTAGTTGCGCGACATCGCTCACAACATTGAATGCCCCGCCTGCGTGAAAAGAAGCGACAGTAACTACAGCCGGCTCAAGTGGATCAACATTTCGACTCACGACTTGTTGAAGTGCAAGTGACACTGCCGAGCCTACAACAACAGCATCGACTGTTTGATGTGGCATTGCGCCATGCCCTCCAGATCCATTTATTTTGATTTCAAACCGGTCTGCCGCTGCCATTAAACGATCATAAGAGAACCCTACTTTTCCAACTTCAATCGGCGTCCATAAATGTGTGCCAAAAATCATATCAACCCCCTCTAAACAGCCGTCTTCAATCATCGCAATGGCGCCTCCTGGAGCAAGTTCTTCCGCAAATTGAAAAATAAACACAATCGTTCCTACAAGCTCTTCTTTTCGTTCAGCTAACGCTTTAGCTAGCACAAGCAAGGTTGCTGTATGACCGTCATGACCACAAGCATGCATTTTTCCAGGGTACTTTGAAGCAAACGGAAGGCCCGTTTCCTCTTGAATCGGCAAAGCATCAAAATCAGCTCGGAGCGCGACCGTTTTTCCTGGTTGTTCTCCAACGAGAGTCGCGACGACTCCGCGTCCCCCAACTTGTGTCCGCACGGTTAAATCAATATTCTGTAAATATTCCGCAATTTTTTTCGGAGTATGTACCTCTTCGTAAGATAACTCTGGCTCCGCGTGAAACTCACGTCTTAACTGAACCATTTCTGGAAAAAGCGCTTCTAATCGATCACTGATTGCATGCAGCATGTCCATTTCCTCCTTGGATGAAATAAAAAGGTATCCCACTGAGGAATACCGCTCTTTTTATCTATTCATATTGCACTCAATCTGAATTCTGAGACATTTTTAATAACAATAGCGCCATGACAATTGCTAATACAACAGCTGTTAAACCGATTCCTAGGATTGCAATTAATTGACCCGCACTCATGCTCATTCCTTCTTTCACTCCTTGAAAGCATTTTCTTCACACGTTTAGTATAGCATAATACCAGTTCGTTTCAAAGGTAGTATGCGTACTTATGCATTTTGACAGACGGTTAATAACGCCTCCATTTTAGCCATTTCCTCTTGTTTATTTTCAATTGCATATACATTTCTAGCTTTACTTATGTACGCGTATGCCTTGGTATACTCACCACGTTTGAGTAAACTCTTACCGTGAAGATCAAACAATTCACTTAATCCTGCTAAAATCTTGTAGTCTATACATAAACCCTCTCCTACTAAACAGCATTCCTCTGCTTCACCATATTGATGCGTTGAAAACAAGACGTATGCTTTCCCCAAATTGGCACAAATCAATAAACGTTTGCATTCAACGTTTCCATCTTGCTTGTTTAGTTCTTGACTTAATGTGTCAAAACAGAAAAAAGCTTCTTCAAAAATGTTTAACTGCACGTACATAAACCCTAAATCCGATAACATGTTTAACTGATATCGTTTCGCCATTGTACTATTTTCATAGGCTTTGCTTAATTGTTCTATCGCTTTTTCATAAAAGCCATCCAGGTAATAAAGACATAGCGCTTCATGCCATAAAGCAAATGGGTCCTCATTTGTTTCATGTAACGTATTTAATTGATCGCGAATTGCTTGAAAATCTTCTTTTAAAGCTAAAAGTCTCAAATTGTTCTGAATTACTTGAGAATGAGTTGGGTAATCAAGCTGTTGATAAAAGAAATAATTCATATCAACTTTAAGGCGCTGGGCAATGTGGAAAAGCGTAAGACTAGAGGGATTTAAAACTCCTTTTTCTATATTACTAATTTGAGCTTGCGTACAAATTCCTTTAGACAGCTCGGCTTGCGTTAGCGATTCTCTTTTCCTCAGGAATTGAACTTTACGAGCAATTTCCCCTTTCATATTAGAAAACCTCCAGACATAAGGTAAAAAAGCGGTTATAATGTTTAATTTTGGAAAAAGTTCTTTCTTCCTGATTATAAAGCCTCTTGTCTAGAATTCCTATCTTTTTTTAAAAAAATATAAAACGGATTTTCCAGCACCTGTAATTACTTTACTTTATGAAGGATCGGATATTAATAGAGGTTTTTTAACCCGAAATAATCTAAAAAAAAACCTTTTAAAAAAGGTCAAACAGGCTAGTCTTTATTTAATTCATCTAAAAATAATGCATCAGGAGTTGTAGAAAAGACGTTTGCAATTTTAACTGCAAGCTCATAGGATAAGCCTCTTTTCCCATTTTCTATTTGCCAATAAAACGGTGTACTGACGTGAATTTGTTTTGCCACTTGTTCCAGAGTCATATGATGTTCTAACCGCACTTGTTTTAATTTAGTCCGCTGCATATGCTCACCTCGATCTTTAATTAACCATAAGTTAACTCGATTATACTATCTATTGGTAAATTTGTAAATCATAAGTTTCTATTTAGTTAACAATCATTTTCGTTAGCGATTTGTTAACTTATAATGAGAGGACAAACATGGAAAGGAAGTGTGCTATGGCGATTGTGTCAAAACGACTTAAACACTTACGTACAGAACAAAAACTAACTCAAGAGCAACTTGGTCGATTAATCAACGTAACGAAAGTATCTATTTCAGGCTATGAAAACGGAAATCGAACGCCTGACACGGATACAATTAATCGCATTGCTGATGTGTTTGATGTTTCGACTGATTATTTGTTTGGGCGAACAGACCGTAAAAAACCACTCTTTCTTTATGAAACAGATTTAACAGAAAAAGAAGAACAGTTGTTACGAGAACATTTGCGCGATCTCAGAAAAAAGCGATAAATGTTAAATCGTTAACATCGGTAGTATAGGTTAATGTCATAGCGTTGGTTCATTTCTTTTAAATATGCATCTTTCTCAGATTGAGAAAGTTTTTCCGGCCACAATTCTTCATGCCGATCAATGAACTCTTGTCTTAAATCTTCGAACTCTCCTTCTTTCTTGTCTGCATGTCTCTTACTAGCAATCATTTGCACTGTAAACACAAAAATTGCCGCTGCGAGGGCCATTTGAAGGGGCGCGGCAGTAAACGATGACAATGAAAGGGAGTCTGTTCGAACAAGTGGACTTAACATAACCGCGAATAACACGCTCGCGCCTAACGTTAATTGCGCGTACCGTTTTTCTTTTTTTTCAGTTTGAGTCATCTTTTGCTTTCGCATAATTAACTCTTTCGTTATCGTCGCAAACGTTTCTGAACTCACCTAAACACTCCCCCTCCTTTATATAAGGGTATGTCTAATGAAAAAGAATTAGAATAAGAAGAGGAATGCTAGTACTAATATGGAACCTACCAAACCAAAAAATAGTGTAAATAACACTTGTGGAAGAAAAATCGTTGTCTTTTTTTTCGTTTTTACTCGTTTGCGCTTGTGAACATTCGTACGAGAAGGCAGCGATTGATCTTCACGAGGTTCATTGATTTCTTCTACTTTTCGTTCATTCACTTATGTCGCCTTCTTTCCGATTTTGGGTTTGATGAAACAATAGAGCAAGTTCCTGTTTCCAATGCAAGCTTTTCCCGTGTAAAACCTCTTCCCTTTTTTTATAGTGAGAAAGGGTTGCCCCGCACTGATCACAGCAATTTGCTTGAACAGCCACAGATTCATTAAATGAACGTAGTAAAAGCTCACGTCTACAGAATTGGTCGTTGTCAATATAGGCCATCATGGTACCTAAACGTTGCTGGCGTATACGTTCTTGCTGTTCAAAGTAAACTTTTAATTTCTCAATAATCGATGTTCCGATTGACGATCTTCCTTTATCATCTATGATTACTCCCCATTTTTCAAGTAAAAACAAGATGGTTTGACCTTGTTCGCCATAACTTGACTTCAATTGTTCTTTGCGCTCCTTATCAGAATCAAATGGTTGTGCTAGCAGTTGCGGCAGCATATCTAAACTCATATGCTCTTCAATTTGATTACGAATCAATCGCGTTGCTTGGTGACGGTCTTCAGGAGAAACAAACACCAGGGCAAAACTTGGCGAACCGTCGCGACCAGCTCTACCAATTTCTTGTACATAAGAAGCAATATCAAGAGGTTGCTGTAAATGAATAATAAAATGAATATCTGGTTTATTGACGCCCATGCCAAACGCATTTGTTGCACAAATGACGTCTAATTGGTTATTTATAAATTGTTCTTGGACGAGCATACGATCCATGCTGTCCATACCACCATGATAGAAACCAATCTTTAAATCTGAATGGTGGTGCTGCAATTGTTCACTGTACCACTCTGCTTGTGCTCTCGTTTGCGTATAAAGGAGGCCTGGAAGCTGATAGCGAGCAAGCAGCTCTTTAACCCTTATTACCTTTTCATATTCAGACTCAACCTTCTCTACAAATAAGGCAATATTGCTTCGGTTCACTTCATCAAGAACGTGAATCGGGTCACGAAGATGAAGTTGCTTGATCACATCCCTCCTGACGTTTTCATCTGCTGTTGCAGTAATTGCTAAAGTGGGAGGATTCCCCAAAGATGCCTTTACATCTCGCAATCGTAAATAATCAGCTCGAAAATCGTGACCCCAATACGACACACAATGTGCTTCATCAATAATGAAGTAGGAAATCTTTTGATCCGCTAATGCTGCAAATACTTCTTTCGATTGAAGCATTTCTGGCGATAAATAGATGAGTTTGAAGGAATCGAGTGATTGTAAAATGGCTTTTCGCTCTTCTCTTGAAGAAAAGCTATTCATTGCCACCCCCTCTTTTCGGCCTATTTTTTTTAATTGCGTCACTTGGTCCTCCATGAGAGAAAGTAAAGGGGAAACGACGATTGTTAAACCAGGTGAAAGAAAAGCCGGGAGTTGATAGCATAAGGATTTCCCTCTACCTGTTGGCAACATGGCAAACACATCGTGACCAGCCATTAACGATTCAATTATTTCTTTTTGCCCTTTTTTGAACCCAGTAAATCCAAATAGTCTTTGTAAATCACGTTCTAACATGGGTATCACCTTCTTTCTTTGCTAGGATTAAACGAATTTGAAAATAACTTACGCTATCATCTAATTGATTCCGAATCGCCTTTAACCTCACTTGCTGATTCGCCACAATCGCTTCAACTTGTGCTTGAACGGATTCATCAACAAACGGCGCAATGGAAAAGGACCGATCCACCATTACCATTTCAACAATGTGATCTTCAATGGTTGATCGCTTTAATCGTCTTATTTTAGCAATCACATCAAGGTCTTGATGCTGTTTGTATAAGTGCGCTGTCTTAGTAGCAGTTAAAGTTAGTAAATTGATTTCTTCAGGATCAAAACATGTGGCTAACACTGGATAACGATGAGGTTCTTGATAGCCTGATTGACAAAATCGATGAATCAATCGTTTTGTACGTAACTGGACCTCACTTTCGTCCAATCCCATCTCTCTTGCAATTTGGGCTTTCGTTAAGCCGATTTTTCCTGGTCGTGATAACTGCTGGACAAATAAATTAGCATCAAGATCCTCTACATCTGTTAACAGCGTCTCACATTCTTGATAAAGCTGTTGACGTAAAGCCGCTAAATCATGAAAATGACGTTTCAAGATCTTACGGACCCATTGCTGGTTCCAGACGTTAAATGTTGTTGGTGCAAAGGTTTGTTGATCGTGTAAATAGCTAATGGATTGCACGAGCAAAGCAAATCGTTCCCAAAAATGACGCTCTACTTTCCCGTATTGCCAGCCTTTTAAGGCATAGAGATAAGGATGTTTCGCTAAAAATGCCTCGGTTTCGCGCTTGGCTTTCTCTGTATGCAGACATAAACGGTCTTCTTCATAAATAAATTGCTCTTGTTTAAGCATGTCGAGGGACTGCTGAAACGCCTCAATCGTTAACTGTGGTAGCACATCAAATAGAAATAAATTATTGAAAAATGTTCCATCTTGCACAGTTTGAATGGTTCGCTTCCCGTTTAACAAATGAAACGATGCTTTTGCTGAGCGCTCGCCTCGAAAAGAAGTGAGCGCGGCTAAGATAAGGGATTGTTTCATGCTTACCTCCATAGGATTCATTTCTTTAGTTTAGCAAACGTCGAATGCTTTTTCATTGTTAACCGCTCATTTTCTGCTACAATATAAAGCAACATAGTATTTGAGGAGTTCCAAATATGACAGAGAAATGCTATACCATCGTGGATATGGATACATGTATCGCCTGTGGCGCTTGCGGGGCTGTAGCACCTGATGTATACGACTATAACGATGAAGGATTAGCTTACGTTTATTTAGATAACAATAAAGGCATTACGCTTATTCCTGAGGTTTTCGTTGATGATGTCATCGATGCAAAAAATGGTTGTCCGACTGATTCCATTAAGTTAGCTGAAGAACCGTTTCATGGCGATCCATTAAAATACGAATAATTAAAGCATCACATAATCTTAGCTTTCGTATTTCCCTTCAAATTTAATAACTGATCACTTTGTTTATAAATAAAACTGTAGATTTACGAACATTTTTATATTGACGCAATTAACTTTTATATGGTACAGTACTAAAAACTAAATAGTTCAAATACAATGATGAAGACATAACAAGAATCCGGTGAATCCAGAGAGCTGATGGTTGGTGAAAATCAGTGAAACCCTCTTGAACAGCACTTCTAAGTAGGCTTATTGAATGTTAGTAGATAAGTTCCGGTTTTCCGTTATAAATGAGTATGTAAATGTTATTTTACATAAAAATGAGGGTGGTACCGCGCTAAATCGCCCCTCACAGCTTTCTTGGAGAGCTGTGTTTTTTTTTATTCTTTTTAAAGGGAGAGAAGCAGAAAATGAACAGAGAGAAACCGTTGTATGTCTTAGTGGCAGATTCTATGAGTGAAGAAGGATTAGCACCTCTATTAAATGCTGCGAATGTTGTCGTTGAGCAAAAAAGTATTCACGAGGAAGATGCCCTCGATCATTATGACGCCCTCCTCATTCGGAGTGGGACCACTGTAACTGAAGATTTAATGACAAGAATGCCGAATGTGAAAATAATTGCAAGAGCCGGCGTAGGTGTTGATAACGTCGACATCCCAGCAGCAACGAAACATGGCGTTGTTGTTATTAATGCTCCTGACGGAAATACGATTTCCACAGCAGAGCATACGTTTGCGATGATGTGTTCCTTATTACGAAATATTCCTCAAGCAAATGCATCGTTAAAGGCCGGGAAATGGGAAAGAAAATTATTTCAAGGTGCAGAATTAAATCAAAAGCAACTAGGTATAATTGGTTTTGGTCGAATTGGTACCCAGCTAGCAAAGCGGGCAAAAGCATTTGAGATGCAGGTAATTGTTTATGATCCGTTCTTAACCCTTGAAAGAGCCGAAAAATTAGGGATTCAAAAAGCGGAGCTGCCGGATGTTTTACGCCAGGCTGACATTATTACCGTCCATACTCCTTTAACAAAGGAAACAACTGGGTTATTAAATATGGACACGATTCCCCAAACAAAACCAGGTGTATACCTGATCAACTGTGCCCGCGGTGGTATTATCGATGAAAAAGCGCTCTTCTATTACTTAGAGAATGGACATATTGCAGGCGCGGCACTCGATGTTTTTACTGAAGAACCAGTAACCGATGTTCGATTAATTGAACATCCGCGCGTTGTAGCTACCCCTCATATTGCCGCTTCAACGAAAGAAGCTCAATTAAACGTAGCCGCTCAAGTCTCTGAGGAAGTACTAGCGTTTTTACAAGGGGAACCAGCACGAAATTCTATCAACTTACCGACTTTATCAAAAGAAGTTTATGAAAAAATTAAACCTCAATATGATTTAGCAAAAACAATGGGCTCGCTCTTATCACAATTGATGCGCGTTCCTGTTCAAGAAATAAACGTCTATTATAGTGGCTCTGCCACGCAAACAGACACAAGTATATTAACGCGCAGTTTATTATCTGGTTTCTTACAACCTAGAGTGGATGCAGCGGTGAATGATGTCAATGCCTCGCTAATAGCTCGTGAGCGCGGGATTAATTATGGGGAAAAACAACTAACCGATCATTTTGGCTATGAAAACTTAATTCATGCGGTTGCGATAGGCGAAGAAAGATCGTTTGAAATCAAAGCGACGTATATAAAGGATTATGGTCCTCGAATTGTTTCATTAAATGAATTTTCTGTGGACATCGTTGCCCAAGGTCACATTCTTTACATTCAACACTATGACCGCCCCGGCGTTATCGGTAAAATGGGCCAGCTGCTTGCACAACATGAACTGAACATTGCAACGATGCAAGTGGGACGTAAATCAATTGGCGGCGAAGCCATTATGTTAGTAAACGTTGATAAGCACGTGGAAGAGACGATTGTTCATGAATTACTGCAGTTCGAGGAAATTAAACTAGTCAATGTTATCGATTTATAATGGAATCGAATAGAGAAGAACTTTCTCGACTTATCAGTTTGAATCATTTTTGAAGCGGCCTATTCATTTCATCATGGTAGTCCATAACGTAAAAGGTGGATCACAAGCTAAAATAAGTGATCCACCTTTTGTTACATTTGCACAATTTCGATTGATTTTTCCAATACACTGTGATTCCCTATTCCTTGTTTTACGTGCACAAACCGTTCTTCTTCCACAATCAGTTTTACACTGAAGAATAGTAAACCGATCACAAATGTTAACACAAATACGATACTTAACCGCTTAACAAAATCAACAATTGCCGTCATAACAGCCTCCCATATCTTCTTACTCCATGGGAACTATATGATAAAAACAATCGCTTTATGATTCTAGCTGTTTTTCACCTTCGTAGGCGACATCGTCTATACCTGTTTGTTTGTTTGCTAATCGTGCCCCCGTAAACAAATAATCTGATAAGCGATTGATATAAGTTTTTAATACTGCCGAAGCCGACGGGTTCATTTCGTTCAAACGACGTTCTGCTTTTCTTGCTTCCGTTCGACATAGATGAAGGGAACAAGACGTTAGACATCCTCCAGGTAAAACAAACTGTGTTAGCGGTCCGACAATCTCCGTATACGCATCAATTTTTGCTTCAAGTTGCGTTGTATGTTGTGTGGTGATTTTAAACGGGATCTCTTCTTTCACATTCGCCAAATCAGCACCATAGTCAAACAACTGATGCGAGATGACGGTTAAATCCGCCACAATGTCTGCTAGTTGCTCCTGCCTTGCATGATAAATGGCTAGCCCGATTGCACTGTTCAACTCGTCAATTGATCCAATTGCTTCAATTCGTTTGTCCGTCTTTTCCACTCTTGCACCTAATACACTCGTTCTTCCTTTATCTCCACCACGGGTATAGATTTTCATGTTAAATCCTCCTTACATTGATTTGTGAAATAAGGTAAGACTGTAAATTGTCTACAGCCGGTTTGTGAATCGATGGTTTCAGAAAATGCTGTTCCAAAAAGAGTTGTTAGTTGTTCGCTAGTCAGCCAATCCTTTGTTTGACCAACCCCTTGAACTTGTCCTTCTTTTAACAACAACACTTTATCACAGTATAAACTTGCTAAATTTACATCATGTAAAATACACATAACCGTTAGCTGTTTTTTCTTTACAAGCTTATGCAAATGGTCCATTAAGGAAACTTGATGGGCCAAATCCAAATGGTTTGTCGGTTCATCTAGCAAAAGTAAGTCTGGATTTTGCGCCAATGCGCGCGCTAACCATACGCGTTGTCGCTCCCCACCGCTTAACGTACCCATAGTTCGATCGGCAAAGCCTGCGACACCAGTTTCGTTCATCGCCTCGTTAATCATTGTCTCATCGTCTTCAGATCGTTGTGGAAGTAAACCTGTTAAATAGGGATAGCGTCCTAACTCAATCACACTGCGTACAGTTGTTTGAAACATATTCGAGCGATCTTGAGACAACACAGCCATTTTTTGTGCTCGAACTCGATTTTTCATCTTAGATAGATGTTGGCCTTCATAATAAATCGCTCCAGATTGATGCGGAACAACGCCTGTTATGCTATGAAGTAACGTTGTTTTGCCACTTCCGTTTTCTCCAATCACACCAAGCAGCTCTCCTTTTTGCACCGAAAAAGAGAGATCTGTTAGAATGGGCTGTTTATTAATCGCGACGTTTAGATTTTGAACTTCTAGCATTCTTTATGCCCCTTTTCGTCTGCGGTTCTGTCGATAAAGCAACCATGCAAATAATGGCGAACCGACCAGTGCTGTAATGACGCCAATTGGCAGTTCAGCTGGTGAAACCACTGTGCGTGCTGTTAAATCCGCAAGAATTAAAAACCCACCGCCTGTTAATCCTGCCAATGGCAATAACCGTTGATGACTTGGTCCCCAAATCAATCGAACCATATGCGGGATGACGAGGCCAACAAAGCCAATTGTTCCTGAAACGGCTACAGCACTTCCGGTTAATAACGTTGCGGCAACAAGAATGGTAAACTTTTTTCGTTTGACTGATACACCTAAGTGATGGGCACTTGTTTCACCATACATAAGGGCATCAAGTTCAATTCGACAAATCCACACTAGAATAGCACCGACAACCAAAAAAGGCAGAATTAAGTAGACATAGGACCACCCTCGCATGCCGACGCTTCCCATTAGCCAATTCATAATGTGCCGAAGTTCTTCTTGCGACAATGCCACAATTAAGGAAAGCCAAGCACCCAGAAATGAGCTAGCAATAATCCCTGTTAATATAATCGTCTCTGTCGCAAAGGAACGTTGCACAAGGCGTGTAAACGTAAGAACGATTATTAATGTAGCTAACCCTGATAGAATGGAGACAACGGGTAACGTCCACATACCTATGAAGGAAAATTGAAAAAAAATTACCGTTACAGCACCTAGAGCAGAACCTGATGATACCCCAATCGTAAATGGATCTGCTAACGGATTTCGTAATAGCCCTTGAAACGCCGCTCCAGCCATGCCAAGCGAAGCACCTACAAGAAAAGCCAGCAACACACGAGGCAACCGGATTTGCATAATAATTTGTGTATGTGCTTCATTTAACGGAACATTAAAAGGAATGTGAAGTCCTTGTTGTAAGATCGTTAAAAAAACGGTCCGCAACGGTATTTGAACACTCCCATAACTTATAGACAATAAAAAAATAAACAAGACAATTGCAATGGTAATAAGATAAGGTCCTACTTTCCTTATCCATGTTACAGGTTGACCCATTCTCTACTCCTTACCCTTCCTTGAAGGACAGAAAAAGCTGCACATGTGAACTCATGTGCAGCATGACATTGCTCATTTAAACAATGGTTTCTTTAGTCCACGAAAGAAAATCCGCTTACTTTTATGGCAGGTCCTCTGACTTTTACACATGTGTAATTACAGTGGCGGGTCCGTGCTAGATTTTCACTAGCTTCCCCTGTTAAGCAGTCTATAGGCTGCATCCATACAAGCTAATCTTTGTAGATAAGCTTACCATTCTTTTGTTTCTTATGGAACAATAAATATCGCCTTTATTCGTCAGTGCCTTCAATTTTTCGAGGTATTGTAAAGCGAAATGTAGTGCCCTCTCCTAACTTGCTTTGGACTGTGATCGTTCCACCATGGGCTTCCACAATGTTCTTCGCAATCGCGAGGCCAAGACCAGTCCCACCTCGTTGTCTCGTCCTCGCTTTATCAGCTTTATAAAATCGTTCAAAGACGTATGGTAAGTCTTCTTCAGGTATGCCGGAACCAGAGTCTTGCACCGAGAATAAATGAGATTGGGCATCTTTTTCATAATTCAAGTGGACAAATCCACCTTTTTCTGTATGACGAATAGCGTTATGGATTAAGTTTGTTAACACTTGCTCAATTCGATCTGGATCAAACGATGCGGTTGAATTTCCTTCATTGTGAAACAACTGGATTTCGATTTCTTCCGTTTTTACATAGCTAGAAAATTTCCGTACAATCCGGTCTAAATAGTCATGAAGCTCCAGCTCATCAAGGTTTAATTCAATATAACCTGCTTCCATACGGGCCAAATCAAGCAGCTCATTAACTAAGCGTCCCATCCGTAAAGATTCATCATAAATGATTTGCGCTACTTCTTTTTGTTCCGCTTCTGTTGACGTTACGCCATCGACAATCGCTTCACTATATCCTTGCAACATCGAAATCGGCGTTCGTAATTCGTGGGATACATTTGCAATAAAGTCTTTACGTAACTTGTCATGTCTGCGTTCTTCAGTAACATCACGAACAACGGCAACCGCACCTCGAATGTATTGACCCTCATACAGCGGCGCCATTAAGATTGCCATGCTTCGTCCTTGGACGGTTTTTTCCTGCAATTCTTCATGCTCTTGTTCTACGACTCGTTCAAACAATGGCTGTAACAGTGCAGGCACTTTCATTTTAACGGATGTATCCGTTTCGCCTTCTTCAAATAACATCATTTGCATCATTTGATCAGCTTGAGGGTTTGTCAATCGAACAAGGCCATGCTTATCAAACGTAATAACCCCATCAGCCATACTAAGTAAAATGCGTGAAAGTTGTTCTTTTTCCTGATTCAGTTCAGAAATATTGCGATTCAGCTCTCGACGCATTCGATTGAACGCAATGGCCAGTTGACCAATCTCGTCTTGCGTTAAAATCGGCACTTTCGTATGAAACTTCCCTTGTGCCACTTCAAGTGCGGCTTGCCTCATTTTTCTTAAAGGTGCGGTAATACGAGACGAGAGAAAGAACGCAAAAATGGTCGTTAAAACGAGCGCAATGCCAGCTGACAAGTAAATTAAACTACGTGTTTCAGAAGCTGCTTCTTCAATTGCCGATAACGGCTGATACAAAAAGATCATTGCCTCTGACTCACCGGCTTCTATCGGTGCGCCTAAGATAATCATTTCTGTTTTTTCATCCTCTGATCCTGCCAATGAGTAGCTATCCGTTTCAATGACTCGCTCATCGAACGTCGACCAATTTTGAATTAGTTCAGCGGCAATTTGCTCCCCTTCTCGTCCATCTGCAGTGCTCCACACACCAGCTTGTGGGTCCACTAACAAGAGATTGACAGAGAATTCTCGGCTAATCGTTTCTAAATATTCGTACGTACCGTCAAGCTCTTCATGGCCCTCCAAAGTCGATATTGCCATGTTGGCATAGCTATTTAATCTCGTTTCCGCTTCTTCAATCGAATTATTTTCTGTAAATCGAAGCATCATGACCATAAGAACGGTTAAGACAACTGTGACAAGAAGCAAAATCGTTAACCAAAGCTTTCCAACGACACTTTGCCAAAGCATCAGCCGCTAACAGCCTCAAATTTATAGCCTACACCCCAAACCGTTGAAATAATTGACGATACTTCCGGCGAGACACGATTTAGTTTTTCACGTAGCCGCTTAATATGCGTATCAACCGTTCGTAAATCACCAAAGAATTCATAATTCCAAACATCTTTTAATAATTGTTCACGAGAAAATACTTTATCCGGTGATTGCGCTAAATAAAAGAGTAGCTCATATTCTTTCGGCGTTAAGTTAATTTCCTGTTGGTTTACACTAACACGATGCGCATCATTATCGATTGTAAGCGGACCAAATACAAGCATGTCTTTCGTATGCGTATCTGTTTGCACAAATTGTGTGGCTGATGCGCGTCTTAACAGTGCTTTAACACGTAAAACAACTTCTCTTGGGCTGAATGGCTTTACAATATAATCATCTGCGCCAACTTCAAATCCTTGGACACGATTCGCTTCTTCGCCTTTAGCGGTTAACATCATAACAGGCGTCGCTTTTGACTTGCGAAGTTCCTGACACATTTCAATTCCATCCATACCAGGCATCATAACGTCAAGCAAAATTAAATCGTAATCGACTTCTAGCGCTTTATGCAACGCTTCTTCTCCATTTGTTGCTTCATCTATTTGATACTCTTCTCTTTCAAGGTACATCTTTAATAATCGACGAATACGGTCTTCATCATCAACGATAAGAATACTTGGTTGATAATCCATTAGTAACCTCCTATAGTGCACTTCTCTTTTCATTATAAACATGCATGAGCGGTTTTATTTATTGCGATCCATTTTAGTCTATCACGGTTGAAAAACATTACGCCAATCATGGAACACAAATTCGTGAAAAAAAAGAATTGCTACAATACAATTGTAACAATTCCGTCATAGTTGATGCATTATGAAGCGTAAGAATGCAAACCTGCAATGACCAAGTTTACAAACACTAGGTTAAACATAATAATAGCAAACCCTATAACACAAAGCCAAGCTGACTTTTCTCCATGCCAACCTTTGTTTAAACGTAAGTGTAAGTATGCGGCGTAAAACAAAAATGTAATAAGTGCCCATACTTCTTTAGGATCCCAGCCCCAAAATCTTGACCAGGCAATTTGTGCCCAGATCATCGCAAAGATTAATCCACCTAGCGCGAAAACTGGAAAACCAATCGCAATTGCGCGATAGCTAAATTCATCAAGAGTGGATGGATTTGACACTTTAAGAAGCGGCTGAATCGCCAGTCCAATTCTTTTACGTAGCAGCAAGCGAATGAGCCAGTATAGAACGACACCAACTGCAAAAGCCCAAATTAGCGTGTTAAGATCACTCGCTTCAATGTTTCCTGGTACCGTAAAGAGTGGTTCCATCGCCCCTTCTGTTTGAAGCTCTCCTTCATTCGGACCAATCAAAGGCGGCACCTCATACACGACCGTTGCTTCTTGCTCATTTTCATCGATGTAGCTAAACGTTGCTTCATAGTTCGCTGCAGAGAAACCGTGCGCGACAAGAGCATGAGCCACAACGCAAAGCAATCCGTACATCATTAATTCAATAATACGCGGCTTCCAACTTTTTTGCTTTAAATCAAGGGTTCGTAATAAATAGGCAAGACCCGCGGCAAAACCGATTGCGAGCAAGCCTTGTCCAATTACTGTTGTTATGATATGTAATTTCAACATAAGCGGCATTTGCAGCGAAGGCACGAGAGGTGCAACCGCTGTCGAAAACGTCGATGCATACACGATAAGCAGCATGACCGTTGGCATCGTAAATAAGCCAACAACATCCGCTCGGTTTGGGTAAATAAAATAAATGATGCAAAACGCAAGGGCAATCGCAATCGCTAATGCGGTCATGTATTCAAACATATTACTAACTGGTGCATGACCGGAAACAGACCACCTTGCAAAGAAATAACCGAGGGAAAGCGCAAGTCCAATAATTGAAAACACGATCCCCCATTTGCTTGCTTTTGTTTGCGTATGCGTCTGCTCTTTTCTTTGTTTCGACAAAGAAAAAGCAAAGAAAATGGTTGCCGTTAAAAACGCAAAAAACGCAACAAGCAGTAAATTAAAACTTAAACTAAGCATGTTTATCTCCTCTTTTCCCCGAATCTTCATTCGAGCTTTCCGAATCTTTCTGCTCTTCTTGGTCAATCGGAGTGTTTACATTCGTGTCCTGAAGGCTTTCATTCATTTCCTTTTGGAACGACATCCAATTTCGATTTGTATGACCTGCTACCCAAATTTTATCGTTCGTCTGCTGGATCCAAATGCGTCGATGAGCCCAATACGAACCTTGTACAAGACCAATAATAAAAATACTTCCTCCAGCAATTAACAGCGGCAACGTTTCATCTTTTCGTACCGTTAAAATACTTACATTTGCCAAATCAACATCAACAAACGTCATCTTATACTCATTATCTTCTAACGGTTCAAGATTTTGCTGGATACCGACGACACTTGTTTCTCCTTCAGGCGTTTCTGGTGTTGTCATCTCGAAAATAAAATAAGGATTATCCGGAATATTGTTTAAGGTGGACGGCTCATTATTCGAATTCATATAGAAATTCGGGAAATAATTCACTAGCCGAACAGCATAGCCATCACCTAAATCATAATCGGCTTCTGGATTAATTAAATTAATGGTTAATTCACCAAAGGTTTCAGCTGATTCTTTATGCTCTAGCGTAAACGTCATCTCATGAAGTTCATTTTCGCGATAATCGGTTTGATAGAGGGAAAATGAATCAAACTGTAACGGATCATTAACGAGAATGTTTTTTTCTTTTACTTGTTCAATGGAATCGTCGCCCAAGATTCCTGAGCGCTTATAAAGAACGGCATCGGTTTCAAAGGACTCTGTTACAATTGAATTGCCTTGCTCAAACGATTCTTGAAAGCGCTCGTCCTCTTCATCGTAATAGCTGATTGAAAAACCACGGTTCTCAACAAGGTATTCGGATGCTTCTGGCACTGGTGCCCGCTCTCCCTCTCGCACCCACATCGTTGCGTCCACATACATCCCTGGCAAATAGCGCATGAGGCAGCCCGCTAGAAAGAGAATTAACCCGACGTGATTTACGTAAGGACCCCAACGAGCAAAGCGGTTTTTTTCTGCTAAAAGATTGCCATTTTCTTCACGAACCTTGTAGCGCTTTTTTATTAAGTTTTGCTTTACTTTTTCTAAATCGGCAGACGCCGCTTGCGTTGTTTCGGTCGTGGCAAATAGTCTTTGCCTTGTCATAAAGTGCGGATGTCTTGTGACCCGCTGTGCTTTTAATGCTTTATAAAGCGGAATCCCACGATCAAAACTTGCTACAATAATTGAGACTGCTAACATAATGATAAGCGTTATGTACCACCAAGAACTGTAAAGCTCATTTAAGCCAAGGTTATAGTAAAGCAATCCAAGCGATCCATATTCTCGCTCGTAAAACGTTGCTGCTTCTTCAAGACCAGGACGTAGGTTTTCTTGTGGAAATAACGTACCAACCGCCGACGCAACTAACAAAATGACAATCAGCCAAATGCCAACTTTTACCGATGAAAAAAATGCCCAAATTCGATCTAATACTGTGCGCTTTTGCTTCTTTGAACGAATCGCGGCTCCCTCATAACGCATATTGACGCCTTCGGTTTTTGCCTCTTCCGTTAGAGGCTTTCCACATGCCGCGCACATGTCCGTTCCTTTTTTATTGACATGACCACATTCACACGTCACGTGCTCTTCTTTCATCTTCTCACCCCCGTCTTACCCCTCGGGTACTACCTTTTCAAATAAATCCCTTACCATTGCTTCTGTCATTTCCCCTTGATAATAGTGCTGGACTTCACCATGCTCATCAATAACAAGTGTTGCCGGCAATGGACGAATTCCATAGGCACGGGTTACTTCTTGTCTACTATCGATTGCAATGGGAAACGTTAAATTGTGACGAGAAACGAACGAATCGACTGTTAACTCAGACTCGTCCACATTAATCGCAATCATTTCAACATCATCTTCGTATTCTTTATAAATGGATTCAATATGCGGCATTTCGCGCTCACACGGTTCACAATACGTGGCCCAAAAATTTACGAAGACCCCTTTGCCTTCTTGTTGCGCCATTTCAAAACGATTGTCATTTAAATCACGCAAAGCAAAGTTTTCAGCTTGATCCCCTGCACGAACGACCCCATCATTTGATTGAGAATTGGCATAAAACGTATAGCCAATTGCACCCGCAATAACTAGCAAGATCGCAAGACGAGTTATTGTACGCTTTTTTTTGCTCAACGGATGCGCCCCCCTTCTTTTTGTGAACGTTTTCGTACACTTCTATTATAACGTGGGAAAGAAGTGAATTTTATCTTTTTTATGACGGTTTCGTGACAGCCAAATCTTTTAGTTGTTTGATTTCAATGGCTTTTATTGCACGGTACTCACCTGGATTTAAGTTGCCTAACGTTAAAAAACTAAATCGCTCTCGCTTTAGTTTTTCTACTTCGTAGCCAAACGCTTCCATCATTCGACGAACTTGACGGTTTTTCCCTTCGTGAATAATGATTCGAATAATCGATGTGTTTTTCTTTCGATCGCTTGAAAGCAACTTCACTTTCGCTGGAGCTGTTACACCATCATCAAGCTTCACGCCTGTCTCAAGTTGTTTTAGCTCCTTGCGATCAGGTATGCCCTTTATCTTTACAACGTATTCTTTTTCAATCTTAAATTTTGGATGCATTAACAAATTGGCAAAATCACCATCGTTGGTTAATAACAACAACCCTGATGTATCGTAATCAAGACGGCCTACAGGATAAATCCGTTGCGGGACATCGATAAGATCGGTTACTTTTTTTCGACCTTTTTCATCGTTTGATGTTGAAATGAAGCCTGTTGGTTTATAAAGTAAGTAATAGACTGGTTCTTCTTTATCTAATGGGACGCCATCCACTTCTACTTGATCTTTATTCGGGTTCACTTTTACCCCTAGTTCTGTTACACGTTTTCCGTTTACCTTTACTCGCCCAGCTGTAATGTATTCTTCTGCTTTTCTTCTTGATGCCACGCCTGCTTGAGCGATGACTTTCTGTAATCGTTCCATCTTTCTCACCTCTTGCATCATCATAACGAGTTTTCGATTGTGTTACAAGTGTACGTTCTAAGTTTCCTTCTAGCTCAACCCATTGCCTAACGCATAAAAACGAAAAAAAGCCTCCCTTATCAACAAGAGTTAATAAGATGTGGCTCTCAATTATTATGAACCGAATAATAAGCTAACAATAAAAATTGCGGCAATAATTCCAACCAAATCAGCAAGCAGTCCAACTTTTAAAGCATCCCCCATTTTCTTAATTCCGACCGCTCCAAAATAAACGGTCAAGATGTAAAATGTCGTGTCTGTGCTTCCTTGAAGCGTTGCTGCAAGTCGCCCGACATAAGAATCGGGCCCGTGGACAGCTGTTAAATCCGTCATTAAACCGAGCGCACCTGTACCTGAAATCGGCCTTAGTAGAGCAAGCGGAACAATATCAGCTGGAACGCCTACCCATGATAGAACTGGTGCCATCGCCGACACAAGGGCTTCCATCGCTCCAGATGCACGGAATACATAAATCGCGACAAGCATGCCGACAAGATAAGGAATAATCGAGATAGACATACCGAATCCTTCTTTCGCGCCAGATACAAATACTTCATAAGTAGGGACTTTACGGATGGTAGCAATGAGGATTACCATCCCGATCAGTAGTGGAATCATCCAAACGGATAGTGCCGTCAACCATTCCATTAAGACGACCTCCCTTTTCGACTACGCAAATAGTAAAAAAAGCGGTCAATACAAATGGCGCCAATCATCGCGCATCCAGATGCAAAAATTGTTGTACTAACGATGTCTGTTGGCGCCTCAGAACCATAAGACATCCGAATTGAAATGACTGTCGTGGGGACAAGGGTCAAGCATGCTGTATTAAGCGCAAGCAGCGTAATCATGGAACGGCTCGCTTCATCTTTGCCACCATTTAAGTTTTTCAATTCTTCCATTGCCTTAATCCCCATCGGCGTAGCCGCATTTCCTAATCCAAATACATTTGCCGTTAAGTTTGATAAAATATAACCCATTGCCGGGTGATCTTTCGGTACGTC
Organism: Shouchella sp. JSM 1781072; assembly: GCF_041949915.1. NCBI lineage: Bacteria > Bacillati > Bacillota > Bacilli > Caryophanales > Bacillaceae > Shouchella > Shouchella sp. JSM 1781072. The sequence continues at coordinate 979,377 of NZ_JBHFQE010000001.1, read as the reverse complement.
TGGAAACACTCTTCTAGCAATCGGATGTACCATTTTTGCTAATTGCGTTAAAAGACCTGCTTTCTCGGCGACTTTCATCAAGCCTAACCAAAACGTCAGAACACTAATAAGACCAATACAAATGGCGACCGCTTCTTTTGCCCCATTAAACACACCTTCCGTCACTTCACTCATCGTTCCATTAACCGCTGCGTACACCAATCCGATAAGAAGCATCCCGGCCCAAATATAATTAATCATCTTGAACCAGCTCCAACGACAATGGAAAATAGCTGCCTAATTTTCTCCCAAAACGATCGTTCTTTCTCCTCCTCGCCTTCTTCATAATAAAGCGGAGTGCTTTCCATTTCTTCGCCATTCGCGATAAATTTCAATGTACCTACTGGCTTCGTCCGCTCCTCGTCACTTAGCGGCTGGGTAGGAGGATGTACAATTTCAAGTTTTGGTTGAATTGCGCTTCTTTCTTCAGTCGTTAATGGGTAAATAACTGGGTGTTTAATAGTTAAATGATCGGTATAAGCATCCTTAGTATCTACTTGCACAGGACCAGCTTCAATTAATGTATGAAGCTGAAAGTGACGAAACCCCCAATTAAATAAATTCATATGGTCGTCCCAATCATTAGGGTCATTTAACGTCACCGTAATTAAATCAAGGCCGTCTTTACTCGCCGTTGACACGAGCGTTCGTTTTGCTAATTTTGTATAACCTGTTTTCCCGCCAGTTGAATAATCGTACTTTTCAGTAAGCAACCGATTTTTGTTGTGAAACACACGAACATTCTCTCCTTGTGAACGGTATTTTTTTGTTGAGGAAATTGTTTGATACGTTTCATTTTCCATTGCATATTGGGTTAAAAGCGCCATATCATACGCACTTGATAAATGATCTTCATGTGTATCTAATCCATGTGGATTCCGAAAAAGTGTATGAGACATCCCAATCTCTTCAGCTTTTTCATTCATCATATACACAAATCCTTCTACACTTCCCCCAACGTGTTCAGCAATAGCCATCGCTGCGTCATTCCCGCTTCTCATCATTAAACCGTAGACTAAGTCTTCAAGTTTCATTTTTTCCCCTGAGACTAAATAAAGAGACGACCCTTCTGTTCCCTCAGCGTTTTTTGATATGAGAACTGTTTCATCTAGCTTGCCAGATTCAATCGCTAAAATGGCCGTCATAATCTTTGTAATACTAGCGATTTTCAAAGGCTGGTGTTCATTTTTCCCATAAAGAACACGACCAGATTCTTGCTCCATTAAAACAGCAGCCTGTCCGGATATTGGAAAAGTCACTTGCTCTTTTGCATACACACTGCTGGCTAGTATTTGTAATAAGAAGCAACAGATAATGATGCTAATCATGCCTTTTTTTATCATGGATCGGCTCAACTCCCGCACAGTTTATATAAAAATTTATGCGAACAAGCCCTAATTATGACAAGCTTCTTTAAATTCATGATAGAAAGGATCGATATCTTAATCAAGTCCACATCTCTGTGTAAAACCGCGATACACTGCTTTTAAAATTTAAATAGGTCTGTCTAAAAACGACATTTTTTCCTTGAAAATTAAACGTTCAATTCAATTGATCGTCATTTCTTATCGCGCGGATGGACACAATTTCCACGGGCAACGCCTCAACTCCTTCGAGAACATCACTCTTGGAATTTCGGCCGGTTGCTTCTCCCGTCGGAGTCACCATCAACGCTAATAAGTAAGATATGCGAGAAGAATATAATTTACATACACCCTAGTTCCACTCACTATATTTCTTAGTAGAGCCAAACCCATTTTTATGGATGTTCATGAGCACTGCATCGATAAAACGATTGGCGGATTCCTTATTTGAAAACATACGAATGACTGTTTCTTGGCGTCTGATTTCTTCATTTGATCGCTCGTAATCTCCAGCTTGTAAATAAACCATTCGCTGTTCTTCCATCAGTTGATGAAAGATGGTTGTGAGAATGGACTTGGCAGTTGGTCACTTACAGAAGTGTTAATGAAGCCTTGTATCTCTTCTCTTAATTGTCATCTGTATCTGGGTCATAGGAATTGCCTCCTGGTACATTTTTAGTGATGTAAAAACTGTGTACGATATTGGGCTAGTCATATGATCCTTTTCACCCAATTATGTGGACTCTATCTAAGATCTCCCCCTACACAACAAAAAAACCGCTGCGCTTCACCTAAATGTCAAAACGCACGGTCTTTCATTTTATCCTTTTGGTTTAAATACAAGAGCGGCAATAAACCCAAAAATAATTGCAGCGGATATCCCCGCACTTGTGATTTCAAAAATTCCCGTTATAATTCCGATTAATCCTACTTGATCCGCTTCTTCCATCGCTCCTTGTACGAGGGAGTTCCCGAAGCTCGTAATGGGAACCGTTGCACCTGCACCTGCAAAGTCAACGAGGGGTTCATATAAACCAAACCCTGCTAATACAGCCCCACTTACAACAAGAGTTGACATCGTATGTGCCGGCGTTAATTTACACACATCCATTAATAATTGTCCAATGACACAAATCGTTCCACCAATTAAAAAGGCCCATAAGAAGATCATTTAATGTGCCCCCTTTTGCGATTCAATTACGACCGCATGAGCGATGCACGGAATGGATTCTTTCTGTTGAAAAGATAGAGGAGACAATAGCGCGCCAGTCGCCACAACGAGTAGACGATTGAGTTGACCGGATTTCACTTGATTTAGCAAGTGCCCGTATGTGACAACCGCTGAACATCCTGGTCCACTTGCACCTGCAATGACAGGTTGATTTTCTTTGTAAAGCATTAATCCACAGTCTTGAAAGCGATCATGACCTAATTCATATCCTTTTTGCTTAAGTAAGTCACGGCAAATCGGCAAACCAATCTGGCCTAAATCTCCAGTAACAATTAAATCATAGTCATCTGGTCCACGATTAAATTCTTTAAAATGAGCTTCAATGGTATCTGCTGCCGCTGGAGCCATTGCGCCACCCATATTAAACGGATCCGACAAGCCCATATCAATTACCTTGCCCATTGTCGCTCCGGTTACGATCGGACCATCACCTGTTTTCGCTACTAAAGCCGCACCTGCAGCTGTTGCAGTCCATTGAGCGGTTGGCGGTTTTTGACCGCCATATTCGGTTGGATAGCGGAACTGTTTTTCTGTTGCAGCATTATGACTAGAAGCCACGCTAACTATTTGATTCGCGCCACCACCATTTACTAAAAAAGACCCTAGTGCTAAACCTTCCATTGATGTTGAACATGCCCCAAACATTCCTAAATAAGGAATGGCAAGTGAACGTCCAGCAAAACTAGAAGGCGTCAACTGGTTCACAAGATCTCCAGCAAGCAAAAAATTTACATCTTCTTTCTTTACTGATGCTTTTTTTAATGCGGTCGTGACGGCGCCTTCAACAAGCATCGTTTGTGCTTTCTCAAATGATTTTTCGCCAATCCACATGTCATCATGAAGCAAATCAAACGCTTCCGGAATTGCTCCATTTCCTTCAAACGGTCCACCTACTGTACCTGTTGATACAATGACTGGATGAGAATCAAACCGCCAGCTTTGTTTTCCCACTAACATTACATCACCCCTGCTTTTATTAAGAGTGTTTTGACAAGAGCAATGACAAAAGCAGCCACTGTTCCAAAAACGATAACAGAACCTGCTAATTTAAACATGTTTCCACCTACACCTAACACATAGCCTTCTGTCCGGTGCTCAATCGCCGCTGAAGCAACGGAATTTGCAAAGCCTGTAACAGGAACCGCTGTACCTGCACCCGCAAATTGAGCAATTCGATCATAAAATCCTAAGCCAGTGATAAGTGTAGCAACGAAAATCAACGTGGCTACGGTTGGGTTACTCGCGGTCTTTTCTGTAAAATCAAAGAACGTGTAATAAAATACTTGTAAACATTGACCAATTAAACAAATCGAGCCCCCAATTAAAAAAGCAATGATGCTATTTTTCAAGACTGGGCGTTTTTTCTCATATTGTTTTGCCAACGTTTGGTACTGCTGTTGATCCTCTGTAAGTTTTTTCTTAGCCATGATTACCCCCCTATTCTTTTACATGTGCCTCAACTTTTTTTAGTTCCTTTTCTACTTCATCATTTGATAAGTGATCGCTTTTAATCTTTTCTTCAGCTTCAGCTAGTTCTTTGTAAATTTTCTTATCTGTAGAAATATGAATGGTTGAATCTGGATAAAGTGATTTAACCGCATCGAATGCTTGTTTGCGTACATCTTTCAAATGAAAACGATCTTTTTGTTTAACATGAAGGGCCATAATCATTACATCGCGATGCTGAATTCCTCTCACGCTTAATACTTCGTCCATCTTAATTAATTCTTCTTTTGCTCGATCGGACGCTTCTTGTCCTTTTCCTGCTGACTCTTGCAACATAAATGCTTGCCCTTGCTCATCTTCATAAGCCGTACATGCAGTTAAGAAAATGATAAGTATAAGTGCTAGTCCTTTTTTAAACATTTGTTCACCCCCCGTTAAGTAGCAGTTGTTTGCTAGTTAGGGTGTATCAGATAGAAGACTTTACACATGAAATTATTGACATTCATTTGCCAGAATAGCTCAGCCGTTGAAACAGAAACTAGTGAGATAAACGATACCTCAAACAAATCAGGTGACGACATGATGCATAGCTATATATCCTTAACAACCGAGTTGATCATTGGTTTTTTTGCGCTCTTAATCTTATCGAAAGTACTTGGAAAAAACCAAATTACCCAGCTTACTCCGTTTGATTTCATTTCCGCTCTCGTAGTCGGGGAACTCTTAGGAAATGCGATTTATGATGAAAACATTAATCTTGTTTATGTGCTATACGCCATTTTTATATGGGGCTCTTTAATTTATTCAATTGAAATGATCACTCAAAAATTTCGATTCACACGAGGGTTACTTGAAGGATCTCCCTCCATTATTATTGCAAAAGGACGTATTCAGTATGATGAATTGCGGAAGAATAAATTAGACTTGAATCAATTGCAGCACCTTATGAGAGAAAAAGGGGTCTTCTCCATTCGAGAAGTTCAGTACGGCATTTTAGAAACAAACGGCACGGTTAACATCCAGCGCAAACAGGCTTACAATACACCGGTAAACCAGCAACTCGAAATTTATGATGAAGAGCCTAGTCTCCCTGTTCCGTTAATTATGGATGGCGAAATTATTTATGAAGGATTGAAACAAATTAATCAAACGGAAGAATGGTTAAAAAAACAAATTGAGCATCGAGGTTTTTTAAGCCATCAAGCGATTTTCTATGCAGAGTGGCTTGATGATCAACCACTTTATATGCAGAACTATACGCCATAAGAAACATGTGAAACTTTTGATTAACAAATGCGTAAAAAGGGTATAAAACGATAATATAATTGTGTTCATCTCCTTTCTTTGTATACAATAGAAAAAGATGACACGAATTGGAGGAGGAAAACATCATGGCAATGAGAGATGTATTAAATAATGTTTATTCTTTAGGGGTCGGAGCAGCTTCAGCAAGTAAAGAACAAATTGAAAGAACGGTTAACGACCTTGTGCAAAGAGGAGAAGTAAAGCGGTCTGAATCCAATCAACTCGTTGATGATTTAATGGAAAAAGGAAAAAAAGCGCAAAATGAAATTGAATCGATGATTAGCGAACGGGTAAAACAATATTTAGTCTCGATGGATGTGGCAACGCAAGCGGAAGTAGACGCCTTAAAAGCGCGAGTTGCAATTTTAGAGAAAACGATGAATGAAAAAGAACAAACCGAATCAAAAAATGATTAACATGTAAGAAAGGACAATTCACCAATGCTGAAAAAAAGAATGCGGTACCTTTCAAGGTATCAAGACATTATAACAGCGCTCTATCACTATGGCTTTGGTCAAATTGTCCGAGACATGGGTTTACTTGAACGACGAAAGCGAACACGTTCAAAAAATAAAACGAAAAAAGACTCTGATCTCACAGTAGCAAAACGGATACGTCTACTTTTGGAAGAGTTAGGACCCACATTTATTAAACTTGGTCAACTAGCGAGTACACGTGCTGATCTTTTCCCTCAGCACGTGCTTAATGAGTTGGAAGAGCTTCAAGATAATGTTCCGAGCTTTTCTTACCGTGAAGCGAAAGAGATTTTAGAAGAAGAACTTGATGCTCCAATCGAGCAACTTTTTCGCTCTTTTAATCCAGAACCCCTTGCGGCTGCTTCAATTGGGCAAGTACATGAAGCCGAACTACCTACTGGTGAATCGGTAGTTGTTAAAATTCGTCGCCCTCATATTCAGCATACAATTGAAACTGATTTAGCTATTCTTGAAGATTTATTAGAACTAGCGGAAGATCGCATTGCGTGGGTGAAAAAATTTCGCTTAATTGACTTGTTTCATGAATTTGCTAGCGCGTTAAAACAAGAAATTAATTATAAAAACGAAGCGCAAAACGCAGAGCGAATTAAACGTCAATCAAAAGATGAAACCACCATGTACTCTCCGATTATCTATTCTGCTTACTCATCAATGAAAGTGCTGACGATGTCAAAAGTAGAGGGAACCAAAATTACAGAAGCTACATACGAAAAAGGATATGATCAAGAATTAGTCGCTGAACGCTTTGCTACAGGTATGTTTGAGCAAATCTTTGTTCACGGTTTTTTCCATGGTGATCCGCACCCAGGAAACATTTTCGTCACCAAAAACAATGATATTATCTTAATCGATTTCGGCATGGTTGGCCGCTTATCAGACGACATGCGCCATAGCTTAGCGCTGTTAGTTCAAGGATTAAAAAGTCGACATACCGACCGTGTGATGGAAGCATTATTTGCAATGGATATTGTGCATGAAGATGTCGACCGACCACGTTTGCACGATGATTTGGATTACTTGCGATTAAAATATTATGATGTGCCGATGGCGGAGATTTCAATCGGCGAAGCAGTACAAGACTTGTTCGCCGTTGCGAACCAACATGATTGTTTAATCCCGCCAGATTTAACCATGCTTGGAAAAGCGCTTTTAGCGGTAGAATCAATTGTTTCCCATCTTGCACCATCGATTGCAATTATTGATATTGTTGAACCGTTTGGTCGAATCTTAATAAAAGAACGCTATGATCCTCGTCGATATGCTCGCAAGATTCAAAAAGAAACGCAGGATAGCTTTCATACGATTCGTTTATTACCAAAGGACGTTAGCAATACGCTTAAGGAAATTCGTGATGGAAAATTAAAAGTATCCATTTCGATTGGGGAAATAAAAGACTTAATTAAAAAAGTAGACCGCATTAGCAATAAACTCGCTTTCTCCGTTGTGTTACTGTCTTTTAGTATTATAATGGCTGGCGTCATTATTGGTGGATCGCTCACTGCTGAACCAACAATCTTATTGCAAATTCCGGCAATTGAAATTGGTTTAACCATTACATCGCTCATGTTTCTATGGATTATATGGGCAATATTCCGTTCAGGCAGGTTTTAGAAACAGAAAGAAAGTTGTAGGTTGATACTTATGTTTATTGAATTTGCAATGCCCACGTACCTCATTGCTGCACTTCTAGTCATTAATATTTTATTTGCAGCCATTTTAATTTTTATTGAACGAAAAGATGCACAAGCAACTTGGGCATGGCTACTCATTTTGTTTTTCATCCCCCTCGTCGGTTTTATTATTTATATCTTGCTTGGGCAGACGTTAACACGAAGAAAAATGTTCCAGTGGGAAGGAATAAAAAAAGTTGGGCTCGATCATTTAATTGATCAACAAAAGGAAGACGTTCTCAACCCGGATTTTCGATATAACAGCACGACTGTCGAAAATAATCGTGATTTGATCTATATGCATTTAATGAATAACGATGCGATCTTAACGAAAGAAAACCACGTTACCATTTATTCAGACGGCGAAAAAAAATTCTCACAGTTGCTTGCGGATATTCGTAGCGCACAGACATTTATTCACATCCAATATTACATTTTTCGCTATGACGGACTTGGAAAAGAAATCGTTGATGCGTTAACTGAAAAGGCAAAAGAAGGCGTTAAAGTTCGCTTACTTTACGATGATCTAGGTTCAAGATCGATGCGAAAAAAGTATTTAAAAGCCTTTCGAGAAGCTGGCGGCGAGGTGGGGATCTTTTTCCCTTCTAAATTCACCATTGTTAACCTCCGTCTCAACTTTCGAAACCATAGAAAACTCGTGAATATTGATGGCAAATGCGGGTATGTTGGCGGCTTTAACGTTGGAGATGAATATTTAGGAAAGAAAAAAAAGTTCGGTTACTGGCGTGATACACACTTGAGAATTGAAGGGCCTGCTTTAGCTGCCATTCAAACACGTTTTATTTTAGACTGGAATCAAGCAGCAAAAGATTATCACATCTCTTATCATAATCGCTATTTCCCAGAAGTTGAATCAAAGGGAAATACGCCAATGCAAATTGTTTCGAGTGGCCCTGACTCAGAGTTCGAACAAATAAAAAACGGCTATTTAAAAATGATTATGGATGCAAGGAAATCGATTATTATTCAGACTCCTTATTTCATCCCAGATAAAACGTTACTTGATGCCCTGCAAGTCGCGTCCCAAACAGGGATTGAAGTGAAAATAATGATCCCTAATAAACCTGACCATATGTTTGTTTATTGGGCAACTACGTCCCATATTGGTGAAATGTTAAAAGCAGGCGCAAAAATTTATATCTATGAAAATGGCTTTATTCATAACAAAGTACTGATCGTGGATGAAAAAGTTAGCTCTGTTGGAACAGCAAACATTGACCAACGAAGCTTTAAATTAAATTTTGAAGTGAACGCTTTTATCTATGATCCTATAATCGCAAAGCAATTAATTCAAGATTTTGCAGAAGACGTAAACGTATCGACGCTTTTAACGAACGAGTTGTATGAAGCAAGAGGCAAACGAATCCGCTTTAAGGAGTCGATCTCTCGCTTACTTTCACCTATTCTTTAGACCATAAAAAAGGCTAATGCACAATCCATGTGCGTTAGCCTTAACTTTTTTTCCATTTCACTTGGTTCGCTATTCGATACCGCTCTTGCACCGCTTTCCAATTTACAACATGCCACCAAGCATCGACATACGCCTTTCGCTCATTTTGATGCTTTAAGTAATAGGCATGCTCCCAAACATCAATCGCAAGCAAAGGAATTTGATCTTGTTGTGATAGTTGCTGATGCTTCTCTGCTTGCAAAATCTCTAGTTGGTGCCCTCTTGGCGACCACACGAGTAGCGCCCAGCCCGCTCCTTCCACTTTATCGGCAGCCATCGTAAATTGTTGCTTCATTTTTTCAAACGAACCGAAGCAACGTTCGATCTCTCTCAATAAAGGTCCCGTCGGCTTTCCGCCACCGTTAGGCTTCATCATTTCCCAAAATAACGTATGCAAATAATGACCCGCACCATGAAAAGCTAGCTCACGTTCCCAATGTTTAATCAATTCAAATTGGTCCGTTTGTCTTGCCTTTTCCAGCTCTTTCTCTGCTTTATTCAAACCATCTACATAACTCTTATGATGAATCGAATGATGGATACGCATCGTTTTTTCATCAATATGCGGCTCCAAGCCGTTATATGGATACGATAAACTCGGTAATGTATGTGTGCCTACCTGTCTTGATTGGCGCTGTTGACTTTGCTCGTTCATCCCTTGCCATAGGTTATAAATATTTGCTGCTGCATCATCAACATCCATTGATTCATACGTTAATGCATGCTGTAATCGCTCGCGTGCATGAAAAAACTGCTCCATGGTACTAGAATCTACTTGTTCAATCAGGTAATCTTGTTGTTCTTGCCATAATTGTTCTAACTGCTGACACCATTCTCGAACCGAACGCATATGTGTATCGATGATCATCACCTCGCCTCTCCTAAAAAACAATATGCAACTACACTTGTTTCCGTGATAAAAGCCTGCATCACAAAAAAGATAAATCCTTTTTAAAGGCATTTATCTTCTTCGTTTATTCTTCTTCAAGCTCATTCAACTGTTCAAAAAACAAGTCAGTATCTTCTTCAAGAACATCACTAGTTAAATCTAATTCAGACAGACTCGGCAAATCATCTAACGTTTCCAAGTTAAAATGATCAAGAAAATACTGACTGGTTCCAAATAAAATCGCTCGTCCCGTTCCAGCCACACGTCCTTGCTCTTCAATTAATAATTTTGATGAAAGAGATTGAATTGCTTTATCTGATTTCACACCGCGAATATCATCAATTTCCACTCTTGTAATCGGTTGTTTATAAGCGATAATCGCCAATGTTTCCAGTGCTGCTCTTGATAAACCTCCTTGAATCGGTGAAGCGGCTAACTTTTTATATAAGGGTGCGTGCTCAACTTTTGTCGTTAAACGAAAGCGATTCCCTAATCTCGCGATACGAATGCCACGATTTGTTTGTTCCATGTCTTGCTTTAACCGTTCTAATCCAGCTTCAATCACGTCATCTTCAAGCTCAATTAAATCCTTTAGTTCTGATATAGAAATGCCTTCGTCTCCAACTACAAATAACAGTCCTTCAATTTTTGCCAATGTTTCAGCGTCCATTTATTTCTCCGTCCCGTATAAAAATCATAATTTCTTCAAAACTTTGATCTTGAACACAATAGATTGTTGATGTTTTAATTAACTCAAGGATTGCTAAAAACGAGACAATCATAGAAGAGCGATCTTCTCGCTCGACCAATGTAGAAAATTGTGTTGGCCCGTTCATTCTTTCAATCTGATTTAACAGCTCAACAATTCGTTTTTCAACCGATTGCTCCTCAGAATGGACCACTTTTGTTTTAGGTCGATTCCAAGCATTTCGCTGCAGCATCTTTTGAAAGGCGCCCAGCATGTCCACAAGGGTTACGTGTTGAATTTGTAGCTGCCGTTCTTCCTCGTCCGACAAAAAATGCTGTAATTCCTCAGGTTTTCTCGTATGTAAAGAATGGCGTACTTCTTCTTGATCTTTTAAATGTTTGGCTGCTTCTTTATAGGTTTTATACTCAATTAATTGTTCAATCAGTTCATCTCGAGGATCTTCTTCTAACCATTGCTCATTTTCATCAAACAATTCTTCTTGTTTTGGAAGCAACATTTGACTCTTAATTTGCAGTAACGTTGCAGCCATTACAAGGTATTCACTCGCAACATCTAACTCGAGTTCCTGCATTGTATGGATATAGTCTAAATATTGATCCGTTATCGTCGCAACTGGGATATCATAAATATCTACTTCAGCTTGTGAGATTAAATGCAATAATAAATCAAGTGGCCCCTCGAATAACGGTGTTTTTACGTTATAAATCGTCATTTTCTTCTCACCAATCATTTTTTGTTAAGTATACCATAATCGATTAGGAGGGCTTTTTTCAAGAAATAACTCGAAAGGAGTCGAAAAGAATTGTATCCCAGCAATTATTTAGCGTTTCTCCATTATTTCCATGTCGACCGTGATTATTTTGAATGCCATGAAGTTTTGGAACATGAATGGAAGAAACAGCCTGACCCAGACCGATTGTCACCTTATGTCGTTCTCATCCAAACCGCCGTTGCGCTTTACCATGAAAGGAGAGGAAATGAAAAAGGGGCTAAAATTCTTTTTCATCGCGTGCTAACTCGTTTACAAACACGTTCATTTCAGCTCAATCAACTAGGGATTGACGAACAACAGCTCCAACTTGATTTACAAGATCACTTCAATCAAATCGGCACTAGACCGTTTATTGATTACGACCTCCCCCTCATTGATAAGCAGCTCCTCGCAACATGCAAACGGCATGCACAGGGAGAATGGGGAAAAAAAAGCCCATTAAACGAAGAACAGCTTGTCCATAAGCACCTTCTCCGCACTCGAAAAACGTAAAAAGGAAGGAACCAGAGCTGGTTCACTTCCTAGCGTTTATTTCGGCTCATTTCCTTGTATTTCACTTTTTTTCGAAATGTAATAGTAAACCATACCGACAAACACACTTCCACCAATAATGTTTCCAAGTGTAACAGGAATCATGTTCGCTGCATAGCCTGCAAGTGAAATTGCTTCAACTCCAGGATTATGAAGAAGGGCTAAGTGGAACAATCCCATATTCGCAATACTATGCTCATAACCAGATGCGAAGAATGCAAAGATAATAATAAAAACAACAAACAATTTCGCCATCTCGTTTTTTAAACGCATCGGTGTCCAAATTGCTAAGCACACAAGCCAGTTACAAAAGATTCCTCTAAAAAATAACTCCATTGTGTCGGTGGTCATTTTTTTCTCCGTCACTTGTAACAAATAATGATCTTCTGTTATACCAGCAAAAATGCCCGTCATATAAATGAGTCCTGCTATAAATAAGGCACCTAGTAAATTTCCGCCATAGGTCCAAATCCAGTTTGTTAACGTATCTTTAATCGATGTTTTTTTCTGTAACGTGGACACTGTATAGTACAGCACACTACCTGTAAATAAATCAGATCCAGCATAAATAACAAGCAACAGTGCTACACCAAAAGCTAGTCCCATAACAATTGGTGTAAAGGCTGGGAAGCTTTGTACAATCGGATCACCGATAATGTATACAAGTACAACAGCAATCGCAACGTAGCCACCTGCAAGCATGGCAGATAATAAAAACGCAAGCTTACTCGTTGCAAGCAATGTCTTTTTCTTAATCGCTAACGTAATTAGTTCAGTTAATGTTTCTTTGTAAATCGTTCTCCCCTACTTTCTCTAAGTTGACCATTCTTAATTGTAGCTTATGAATATCCTTAATGAGAACGATTATATGACAATTTTCGCAATCCATTAAATGGAAATACCCCTACCACTTACTAAAGTGATAGGGGCAACTGTAGAAGGTTATTTATTAAATTGTTTTGCTAAATTCGCCATTTCAATGGCAGCCGTTGCAGCTTCCCATCCTTTATTTCCAGCTTTTGTACCAGCTCGCTCAACCGCCTGCTCAATTGTATCTGTTGTTAATACACCAAAAATAACAGGAATGCCACTTGTCATATTTAAGTTTGATACACCTTTGGCCGTTTCCCCACACACATAATCAAAGTGAGGAGTTGAACCTCGAATCACTGTACCTAATGTTACGATTGCATCATAGTTGCCTGAGTCTGCCATTTGTTTTGCTGCAAATGGAATTTCAAATGCGCCTGGCACCCACGCAACATCCACATTACGCTCCTCTGCTCCATGACGGACAAATGCATCTTGTGCACCGCTTAAAAGTTTACTCGTTATAAAATCGTTAAACCGCCCGACAACAATTCCGATTTTCAAATCCGTTGCAACTAAATGTCCTTCATAAACCGTTCCCATATCTAGTTCCTCCTAAAGGTGCAGCATGTGCCCTAACTTATCTTTTTTTGTTTTTAAATAACGCTCATTTTCAGCAAATCCTTCAAGTTGAAGCGGCACGCGCTCCACAACTTTTAAGTCGTACCCTTCCAGTCCTGCAATTTTACGAGGGTTATTCGTTAGAATCTTCATTTCTTTAATCCCTAAATCTTTAAGAATCTGAGCGCCAACGCCATAATCTCTCAAATCTGCTGGGAATCCTAATTTTTCATTTGCTTCAACTGTATCAAACCCTTTTTCTTGAAGCTCATATGCTTTTAACTTGTTGATTAAACCAATGCCTCTTCCTTCCTGCTTCATATAAAGCAAAATTCCGCTACCTGCCTCCTCAATTTGTTTTAAAGCAGCGTGAAGTTGAGGCCCACAGTCACATCGCTTCGAGCCAAACACATCGCCTGTTAAACATTCAGAATGCACTCGCACAAGAATCGGTTCTCCTTCTTCAATTGTCCCTTTTACAAGTGCGACACTTTCTTTATCATCTAAAGTGTTGGTGTAGCCAATTGCTCGAAATGTCCCAAATTCCGTTGGTAATTGAATCTCCGCTTCCCGATGAATGACCGATTCGGTTTTACGACGATACGCAATTAAATCTTTAATCGTCACCATTGGTAGACCATGTTCATCTGCAATTTTACGTAATTCCGGTACACGAGCCATCGTTCCATCTTCATTCATAATTTCGCAAATAACACCTACAGGATCCGCCCCACATAATGTGGCAAAATCAACTGCCGCCTCCGTATGGCCGGTTCGTCTTAATACACCACCCTCTTTTGCAACAAGTGGAAAGATATGTCCAGGTCGTTTAAAATCACTTGCTACTGCATCTTTAGAGACTAGCCCTTGAACCGTATCTGCCCGCTCTTGAGCAGAAATTCCAGTTGTGGTGTTACGATGATCCACGCTTACGGTAAAAGCTGTTTCATGTGAATCCGTATTGTGTGTCACCATTTGATTAAGCTGGAGGGTTTGTGCTTTTTCTTTTGTGATTGGTGTACAAATCAATCCTCTTCCATGTGTTGCCATGAAATTAATTGTCTGAGCCGTCGTCTTTTCTCCTAAAGCTAAAAAATCACCTTCATTTTCACGATCCTCGTCATCACAAACAATAATCATTCCTCCTGCTTTTAAAGCAGCAAGCGCATGTTCTATTGAGTCAAACACGGAGCCATCCCCTCTCTACATATACCCGTTTTCTTGTAAGACTTCTGTTAAATTTCCTTTTGGAATCGACGTATCGTTAGCTGTTAATAATCGTTCAACATACTTTCCTATGACATCACATTCAATGTTCACTTCATCACCGACTTGTTTGCTACCGATGATCGTCTCATCTAGCGTGTGCGGAATAATGGAAATAGTAAATTGATTATCTTTAATTGAAAAGACCGTTAGGCTAATGCCATCTACAGCAACAGAACCTTTTTGCACAATGTACTTTGTTCGTTCAGGCTGGACACGAATATCAAAATAAACGGCGTTTTCAACACGTCGTCGAGAAACAACGGTTCCTTTCCCGTCAACATGTCCGGAAACAATGTGACCACCAAACCGTGACATCGGCGACATCGCACGTTCTAAATTCACAGCAGAATGTGTCTTTAACTGGTTTAATGTCGTTGCTTGAAAGGTCTCTGGCATAACGTCAACAGAAAAAGTGTGATCCGTAAATGCTGTAACCGTTAAGCAAACGCCGTTAACTGCTATACTATCTCCTAATGCCACATCGCTTAGAACCTTATCCCCTCTAACGACAATTTGCATCGCTTGATCCTGTTTTTTGATTTCGGTTACCGTACCTTTTTCCTCAATAATTCCAGTAAACATCTTAGCCCTCCTCCATACAAAAAACCCCTGAAACGTTCTTCAGGGGTTCATTAAATAACATCATGTCTTTACGTATTTTCAAAAAACCATACGCAAATAAACATCACATTCCTCATGTTTTGCAATAAACTTCTCCCATCCAGACTTTCACTGTCGGCTCTGGAGTTACACCAGATCCACCGTATTTGAATACGGGTCACGGACTAAAAGGCTAAGCCTTATCACCGCCGGTAGGGAATTTCACCCTGCCCCGAAGTTAAGATATTAAATTGGTATTGTTACAATTATTCATCACTGCTGCTTAAACGTTGATTTTTCAACTGTGTTGGCAATTGTTTCTTTCGTAAATATCCATATTAATTCGTTTTCCCTACCAATAATACTCGTCCGGAGCAGGAAAAAGAATGTTCGAACTTGTCATGATAATAGCATTGTCAATTCAAGATTGCAAGACATATGCCTCTAGTAAACTGAGCATTTCTGCAACGTTCTTTACTCTTTTCGCGCTTTTATTGCATTTCTTGAAGAAATACGTCAAAATAAAGAAGTAAACGATTTCATTCATACGAGGTGAGCACAGAAAAATGACTGAACATATCGTGTTTTCTAAAACCGAAAACGGTGTTGGCATTGTTACGCTTTCAAGAGAAAAAGCACTGCATTCCTTAACGTTTGAAATGGTTGCTTCTTTATATGAGCAGCTGAAGCAATGGGATGAAGACGAGGCCGTAAAACTCGTTCTATTCGAAAGTACCGGAGAAAAAGCGTTCTGTGCTGGAGGCGATATTAAAGCACTTTATCAAGCAAAAGATAATAAAAAAGCATTTGATCAAGCAAATGAATTTTTTAAACTTGAGTATGAACTCGATCTTTACATTTCTACTTACACAAAGCCAATCGTCGTTTTTATGGACGGTATTGTTATGGGTGGTGGCGTTGGTTTGTCTTATGGGGCGAGTCATCGCATCGTAACAGAACGAACAAAGTGGGCGATGCCTGAAGTAAATATAAGCTTCTTCCCCGATGTAGGCGCATGCTACTTTCTTAGTCAAACCCCTGATTATACAGGACGTTACGCTGCTTTAACAGGTTCAATTTTGACTGGATCTGATGCAATTTCAATTGGTTGTGCCGATTATTACATTGACAGCGAAGCACTTAAAACCTGTAAACAAGAAATGATCAACCATCATTGGCTTGACTATGAAGAGATGAGCCAACAAACGGTTCATTTATTTTTACAATCCTTTATAAAGGAACCACCACAAAGTCAATTAATGACGGTAAACGACAAAATTCTTAAACATTTCTCCTACAAAACAATTGAAGACATCTTGAACTCTTTACGTGGGGATGCAAGTGAGTTTGCCCAAGCGACTTACAAGCTCCTTCATGCAAAATCACCTATCTCATTAAAAGTCACACTCGCTCACTTAAAACAATCAAAATCGTCTTCATTGGAAGAAACATACGAAACAGACAAAACGCTGGCGAAACACTTTCTCCAGTGCAATGACTTTTACGAAGGTGTTTATTCCGTTTTAATTGACAAGTCTCATGTACCAAATTATAAATATCGGACGGTTGATGAAGTCCCAGATGAGCTTGCGCTTTCGTTTTTTCGCGAACATTAAGCGTGACGATAAACAAACCGGTAAGCCCGTGCTTACCGGTTTTTGTCTATTGTCGTCGCTCTATTTAGCCTTCAAAATATTCTTTGTAGAATCCAGCCATTTTCCCCGTGTTATCAATAACAAAATAAAACTCATCGGTTTCATTTTTCAACTCATATTGTTTCCCCACTGTTAACACGTCATTGACCACATATTTTTTGGCGTCAGTATGAACACACGTCAGGGTGCGAAGGGTTGGTGTCTCCGTCCATGTATGGTGAATCATTTCAAACATTCCTCCTTTATCGCTTTTATTGTACAAGAAAGAAGGCTAGCATGCTAGCCTTCTTCACATTACCCTTCTAACAGCAACTGTTCTGGATCTTCAATTAAATCTTTAATTTTCACTAAGAAACTAACTGCTTCTTTTCCATCTACGATTCTATGATCATAGGAAAGGGCTAAGTACATCATTGGGCGATTTTCAAAACGTTCGTTGTCAATTGCAACTGGACGCATTTGAATCTTATGCATACCGAGAATCCCTACTTGTGGGGCATTTAAGATTGGCGTTGACCATAGTGATCCAAATACACCACCATTGGTTATCGTAAATGTGCCACCTTGCATGTCATTTAGCTGCAGCTTGTTGTCACGCGCTTTTTTACCTAATTCCCCAATACCACTTTCAATGCCTGCAAATCCAAGACGATCTGCATCTCTTAATACTGGAACGACTAATCCAGTATCTGTTGATACCGCAATACCGATATCGTAGTATTTTTTAATTAAAAGCTCATCACCTTGAATTTCTGCATTTAATAGCGGGAATTCTTTTAACGCGCCAACAACCGCTTTTGTAAAGAAACTCATGAATCCAAGCTTCACACCATTTTTGTCAAGAAACGCATCTTTACGACGTTTACGTAAGTCCATAACAGCTGACATATCCACTTCATTAAACGTCGTTAACATCGCTGACGTTTGTTGAACTTCTACTAAACGTTTAGCAATCGTCTGACGTCTACGCGACATTTTCTCGCGCTCAGTTGGTTTTGTAGGATCCTCTGATTGCGCTGGTGCAGAAGCTGCTTTTTGTGAAGACCCGCTAGACGCTTTTGCTGGCTTCTCTTGATACGCTTCTACGTCTTGGCGACGAATTTTCCCAGTCGGATCTGTCGGCGTAATGGAATCAAGAGAAATTCCCTTTTCGCGGGCTAATTTACGAGCCGCAGGTGAAGCAAGCGGACGGTTCGTTGATTGTGTCTCTTCCTGCTCAATTGGCTTTTCTGCTGTTTTTGGCTCCTCTTGTTTTTCTGGAGCTGGTTCAGCAGATGTGGATTCTGAGCTTTCTGATGAAGACCCACCAGCTTGACCACTCTCATCAATAACGGCAATGACTTCTCCAATCTCAACGGTATCACCTGGCTCACGCTTAAATTCCTTAATCACACCTGATGTTTCTACTGGAATTTCTGCATTTACTTTATCGGTTTCAAGCTCTGCAATAAATTCTCCTTGTTCAACATAATCGCCGACTTGCTTTAACCACTGCGAAATCGTTCCCTCTGTAATTGATTCACCTAGCTCTGGTACTTTTACGTCAGTCAATGTAAAATGCCTCCTTAATTTTTGCGCGTCACGGATTCAGTGATAATACGTTTTTGTTCCACTTTGTGTGCATTCGATACACCTTCTGCTGGACTAGAACGGAATGTTCGGCCGATGTAGCTTAACGGAACATCCTTCGGTAAAATTTCTAGAATTCGTGGTTCCATAAAGGACCACGCTCCCATATTTTTCGGTTCTTCTTGAACCCATTTTACTTCTTCTAAATTAGGAAACTCTTTTAATCGTTCACGAATGGCACGTCGTGGAAACGGATAAAGTTCTTCTACACGGATGATGTGTAGCCAGCTCCAGTCTTCATCATGTTTTTTAATATGGTCTTGAAGTTCAATCGCTAGCTTCCCACTCGTCAACACGATGCGCTTAACTGCTTCAGGATCTTTTCCTAACAGCGGATCTTCTAGAATTGGTTGGAATTCACCATTTGTAAAAGTCTCTGTCGTTGAAGCAATTGCTTGGTTACGTAGCAAGCTTTTTGGCGTCATAATAATTAATGGACGAACCGTATTTTTTTGCAATATCTTCGCTTGTCGGCGTAGAATATGGAAATACTGCGCTGCAGATGTGCAGTTTGCAATTGTCCAGTTGTTTTCAGCAGCCGAGTTTAAGAAACGTTCAACACGTCCGCTCGAATGCTCTGGACCTGCGCCTTCATAGCCGTGCGGTAAAAGAACCACTAAACCGGACTTTTGTCCCCATTTAGCACGTCCTGCTGATACCCA
Organism: Shouchella sp. JSM 1781072; assembly: GCF_041949915.1. Classification (NCBI taxonomy): domain Bacteria; kingdom Bacillati; phylum Bacillota; class Bacilli; order Caryophanales; family Bacillaceae; genus Shouchella; species Shouchella sp. JSM 1781072. Next base: position 960,207 of record NZ_JBHFQE010000001.1, on the reverse strand, counting down.
CTGGTCAAACATGACTTGTGCGCCATTTACGAAATCGCCGAACTGCGCTTCCCACAACACAAGAGTTTCTTTCGAGAATACATTATAACCGTATTCAAAACCGACACAAGCTTGTTCAGATAACGGGCTATTGTAAACCGCAAATGAAGCATTTGCATCGTCAAATGACTGGAGCGGTGTGTACGTTTCGTTGCTTTCGCGATCGTGTAAAACAAGATGACGGTGAGCAAAGGTTCCACGCTCTGTATCTTGACCGCTTAAACGAATTGGTGTGCCATCATGAATAATCGAAGCAAATGCAAGCACTTCTGCTAAGCCCCAATCTACACTTCCATCACCATCAAACGCATTCGCTCTACGCTGAAGGATTTTCTTAAGCTTTTCATTTGGATTAAAATCCTCTGGCCAGTCAAGCATTTGCTCATTAAATGACTCCAGTTTTTCCTTTTCAATACTAGTTTTCACTTTAGGTAACCCATCCACAATGAAATCAGGTGGGCTTAACTCGTATTTTCTTTCTGATTTATCTGCGTTTACTTTGTTATACTCTTCTAGCAGAAAATCGTACATGTCTGAATCAAGCTTCTTCGCTTCATCTGCGCTTACAACTTGCTCTTGCTGTAATTGATCAGCATAAAGGGCTCTAGCTGTAGGGTGCTTTCGAATGATCGTGTAAAGATCTGGCTGCGTGACAGCAGGCTCATCCCCTTCATTGTGACCGAAGCGACGATAGCCGATTAAATCAACGAGAAAATCTTTTTTAAATTGTCTTCTGTATTCAACCGCAAACTGAATCGCTTTTACACACGCTTCTGGATCGTCTGCATTCACATGAACAATCGGAATTTCAAATCCCTTCGCAGGATCGCTTGCGTATGTAGTAGAACGAGAGTCATAAGCTTCCGTTGTATAACCAATATTGTTGTTGGCAATAATATGAAGAGAACCACCAACTTGATAGCCGTTTAAGCGACTTAAGTTTAATGTTTCTGTTACAATTCCTTGCCCTGGAAAAGCAGCATCGCCATGAATCAGAATGGAGTAAGCTCTACTAGCATCTTGTACTGGCTCACCACTCTTGCTTCGATCTTCTTGGGCTGCGCGTGCATACCCTTCCACAATCGGCGAAACAAATTCTAAATGACTAGGGTTATTCGCTAATGACACGATCGTTTCAGAACGCTCATCATCAACAATTTGACGATCCGCACCTAAATGATACTTCACATCTCCTGTCCACCCAGAATAGGTTTCTCCTAAGCCCTCAGAAGGCGCAATTAATTTATGGGGCGCTTGCAAGAATTCTGCAAAAATCGCTTTAAATGGCTTTCCTAATGTATGAGCGAGCACATTTAATCGACCACGGTGCGCCATACCAATCATAACATGATCGGTTTGTTCTTTTCGCACTTCGTTTATAGCCGTATCGAGCATCGGCACAAGCGTATCGACACCTTCAATCGAAAATCGCTTTTGACCGACAAAGGTACGGTGGATGAATTTCTCGAATCCTTCCACAGATGTTAAACGCTCAAGTAAACTTCTTTTTTCTTCAGAAGATAACGTGTTTGCAAATGTTTCCGACTCTACTTTTTCTCTTAACCATTTTCGTTCATCTTCATCTTGCACATGACCAAATTCAAATGCCATCGTATTGGAGTACACATTACGTAAATGTTCAATTGCTTGTAGACCATTTTTTACATGCGAAGGTGCTTGCGGACAAATATAATCCACAGGAACATGCTTAAGCTGTTCTTCTGTTACGTTAAAACGATCATAACTAATAAGGTCATCATTTTTATGACTTTTCCATATTGGTTGAATGTCAGATGCTAAGTGACCTTTGGCTCGAATAAAATCCGCCAGCTTCACGGCACCCACAACTGTGTTTATCATGTCCGAGCCGATCTCATTCCTTCCACTGTCTACAGATGAATGAACGGTTTCATCTAAAGAAGGTGGACCCCATTTTTCAAAATGTGCTCGAGTTTCTTCATCAACGGAGTTTGGGTCTTCCGCATATTGCTCATACAGCTCTATAACAACGCCAATGTTCGGACCATAGAATCCTTGCCATGGCTTTTCCGGGCTGTTTTCCTTGCTGGACATGTGTGATAGACCTCCTAAGACAATAGTTTGCATCAAATCGCGCAAACGTCTATTTTCAAGCGCTTACAGAAATATAGTACCATTTCCTACTGGTTTACTCAAAAAATTCGCTTTCAACTTTTTTTTAATCCAATAAAAACGGTCACTTAAATTTTAGCGCTTTTGCGCAATAAAATCTAGCCTTTTTAACGATGATTCTCGCAATTTCGCCAAAAAGCGCTTTCTTTTTTACTTTCCACCAATCGAAACGCATTAAGTTGACGTTTCTATTTACGAAATTGCAGCGCGGTGTAGGCATGTTCTGAAATATTTTGATCGTAAGTTTGAACATGAACTCATTTTTTTCCCTGCTTATTGCCTTAAAATCATTTGGTAGCCTTTTGATTATTTTTGTACAAGATTCACGTACGCAAGGTGAGCGCAAGGGCAACATCGCCATGCTAACGTCGCCTTTGAACCCGTTTTTGAAGATAGCGAACACGGCAGATCCATTCGTGTACATCGTTACTGCATAGATCACCAGAATTTGACCATTCTATGAGAGAGGTGATTAACATGTACGAATTTGAATTGGAATCGGTACATAGCCGCATTCCTTGTTATCTTGTTGCTGATGACGTGTCTAACCGATTTGCTGTTCGCACATTTGATACGAGCGGCGAAGTATTTCAAAATCTTGACCAACTTCTACAGTGGGTTGAACAAGAGTGGCATGCAAACGACTTTGTTCGTCACGATGACTTTCATTCAATGCTCATCCAACTTAAGTCTTCCGCTTTAAGCGAATGAGGTACCATCCGCCTTCTTTAATTAAAGCACGTTCCTCCACTATTTTTAGATTCGCTTGCTTGGCTATATATTGGAGTTCTTTTTTCGTTGGCAATGCATTCATATCTTTATGTGCAGTCATAAAACTATTAAATGCACTAGCAAAACGTCTTCCATGCTTCCCATCCGCTAAAGGCGTTATAATCATTAATTCTCCTTTTCGCTTAAGGACATCCGCTGCTTTTTTTATTAACGCAATTCGTTCCACAAGCGTGAAATAATATAAAATATTATTCATCATAACCGTTTCATACGGCTGTTGAAATGGCATATCTTTAAAGTCACCTTGCTCAATCGTGACATTCTTATAGCCATTTTCATCATTCGCACGCTGGCAAACATCTTGGTCAATTTCAATTCCATGAAATTGAATCGATGGGAATTGTTCAGCTAATTTCTTGATGTATCCCCCCAAACCACAGCCTACATCTAAAACACGTTTGCTTTTCTGCTTGTTTAACCTGCTTGCCACTTTAGGAAGAGTTACCGCTTCTAAAAGTGTGGAGGTTTCGGCCACCATATTCGCAACTGGCGTCTTTTCTTGATGATCACCTTTTGGCAATTCATGTTTATACGTGAGTAATGTCGGTATATGGAGTTCAAACATTTCTTCTAGTAAAATACCGACAGAGCGTTTGCTCGTTTTCGTTAAATACGTCACCATCTGTCGACTGCTTTTCACTTTATTTCGGCGCTTTTTTTTAAGATGACCCACGGTTAAACCAACGTCAACCCATCGTTTTAACAGTACTTCGTCTAACTGATGTTTAGATGCAACCTCTTCGACTGTCGTCGGTTTTTTAAAATAGCTAAATAAATTCAAGCTATAGCCCAAGTGAGCATGCCACGTCATTAAAAAAGGTTCCGTTTGTTTCATCCATTTTCTCGCATGCCACATTTTCCTTAAATCATTTACAGCCATTCTCTTCACCTCATCTGTTGTTTCCACGGATAATCTTGATTTTCACCGTACGTATGCTGCTGCATTTGTTGCTGAAGACTTTCTGTATTGCTTTGTTTCATAAGCGCTACACTATCTTTAACGGAAAATGGCCAAGACCCTAAACCTGAAATATTAAAAATATATTTTGTTAGAAGACGCTCATTGTTTAAAAGTTGTTTCAACGCAAGCGTTCGGCTTTTTTGCCAAGCTTTCCCTTCTTTCTCATACACCAGCCCACCTACATGTGATAAATTCATAATCGCTTTTACTCTTTTACGATGCACACGCTCATAATAGTCGAGCCATTTCTCTTCATGCTGCCGTCCAGCTTGATAGACATCTTTTAACAATTCCCCAAGAACATCGGCACCTTGAATCGCCAAATTCATTCCTTCCCCAGCCATCGGATGCACGCTATGAGCAGCATCTCCAATTAACGCATAACGACCTTTGACATATTGATCGGCATGTTGGCGAATTGGGACCATGAGCTGAATATCCTTCCAGTCTGTAATAGCCTGCACATAGCCATCTAGTTTCGGACAGAGGGATGTATAATGCTCGTAAAAATGAGTTAACGACCCTTTACGCCACTTTTTAAATTCTCCTTTACGTATTAAATAAACCGTGCGCACACGATTTTCTGGTAAAGGAAACAAGCCTAAAAAACGATCTTTCGTCGCAAGAAGTTGTCCATCCTTCATTTCAGGAGGAGCTGGGAACGATACAGTTAAAAAATCATGTTGGTACAAACGACGCTTTGCAGGAACATTCATGTACTCACGCACTTTTGACGTAATGCCTTCAGCTCCAATAATGTATGTAGCTTCCACGTCAATGAATGTTTTGTTTTGCTTTATTCTCGCGTGATTTTCTGAGATCATTTCTTCAAAACGGGCTGGCTGAAGTAGTGTAAAAGCTGCATAGGATTTTGCTTCGTTTAACAATAGTTGTTTAATTTCACTGTGAGGCAACATAGCCGCATAGTTATAAGGAGAAGGCAATTGCTCATAGCTCATAGAAGAACGAAACATAGGTGAAAGCGACTCATTTAATTCTGTTGTATTGATTGTTGAGAATGGATTCCATTTCTCTGAGAAAATTTCATAAATACCTAAACGTTTCAGTAACTGGATGGTTTTTGGCTGAATTAATTCTCCTTTATAAACATGCCCCAGATGTGGGCTTTTTTCTACAACAATCACGTCAATTCCATGCTGGACTAATTTTAATGCCAATGTGAGTCCAGCGACGCCTCCACCAATAATTAACACATCTGTTTTCATGACCCCACCTCTTTTACTGTCTTCCTCATTCCCTTAATTTCTCAAAACCAAACGATAGTCATTGTTACAGTTCTCCTACTCGTGGTAAAATGGACAAGAACTTTCCAGTGGAAGAGGTTAAACGATGAAAAAATGGCTCTATTCCTTTATCATTGTGTTTGTAGTCCTTATTGGGGTAGCGGTTCTATTGTTTGAACAAAATGATCGTTTTCGACAAGGGTTATACACAGCGATGATTGCTGAAGACCAAATTCCTGAAAGCTATATTCCAGTTTATCAAGAAGCTGGAAAAACGTATGAAATTCCATGGGAACTTCTTGCATCGGTCCACCGTGTTGAAACCATCTTTTCTACTATGGATCCGATGGAAAGTCCAGTCGGTGCACTTGGTCACTTTCAGTTCATGCCACGAACATGGATTGGATGGACTTATCCCGGTGTAGATGATATTGGTAATGTAGATGATCACGTTGACATTACAGATGTTGCATTAATTGAAGAACACAATGGCTATGGAACAGATGCCACTGGCAATGGCGAGGCAGATCCGTTTAATTTGCACGATTCAGCTCATGCGGCTGCTCGTTTTTTATCTGAACATGGCGCAATAGACGGCGAGTATGAAGAAGCGCTTTTCTCTTATAATCGCAGTGATGCATACGTAGAAGAAGTCATGCATTATTTTGAAACGTATAAAGAGAGTTACGAACCGATTGAACTAAATGGCAATCAAGAATCACATGAAGCGAATTAAAAAGGTTGTCCTCTCTGTCTCAGCAGAAAGGACAACCTTTTTTATTGAATCGTAATTGACTCTTCTTCAACAAACTCCACTGGCGATGAAGGCACATAGCTTGCTGGTTTTTCTCTAGAAGTGGTTGAATCTGTTTCTTCTTCACAAGCACTTAAAAACAAAAGCGCACATACCACAGGGACCCAAAGTAAAAAAAGACGGCTTTTACATTTTTTGTTCATTAATACTAGGCTCCACAGTAATTGTGACGTTCCCATGCAAAGCTTTTGAAATCATACATGATTGTTCTGCAGCATACGCAAGTTTTAGCGCCTGAGCTCGATCATGCTCGTTTATAATTGTTAACACTGGTCTATGAATGATTTCCTTAAACGTAAACACTTGCTTGCTTACGTCAACTTTTGCTTCTGAAGAAAGTGTTAATGAAGCTTTTTCAATATGGGCGCGCTCTAACATTGCCGCATAGGTGATGACAAAGCATGTTGCCGCCGCTCCAAGTAACATTTCATCAGGGTTTGTTCCTTCTCCAGGTCCATTCATTTCTTTTGGGATTGAAATAGTCGATTGAAGAGCACCTGTTTTAATTTCACCTGTACTGTTCCGTCCACCATTCCATGTGCATTCAAGAAAAAACTGATGCAGCATATTTACACATCCTTACATGCGTTACATTCTATCCATAGCATAGCACGCACATAATGAAATAAACAATTGATAATCCTTATATTTATAAAGCTTCAATTTTAACGGATACCGTAATTGTATTACCGCTTCCTTTATACGTTCCTTTTAGTGGAGAAACATCTAAATAGTCTCGCCCACACGCTACACGGATATGATGATTTAATACCCGTTCACCATTTGTAGGATCAAATCCTACCCAACCATATCCAGGTACATAGCCTTCTACCCACGCATGACTTTCATCCGTATCCAAAACAGACGCGCGGTCAGACGAGTATACATACCCACTCACATACCGTGCTGGTATGCCTAGTGCCCGAAGAAAGCCAATCATCATATGGGCCTTATCTTGACAAACACCACTCTTTAAATCAAATGATTGTTCAGCACTTGTATTTACGTTCGTACTGCTTTTATTGTAGTCGATCTGTGCATACACCCAGTCTAAAGCATCATTTATAATTGTGAAAATATCATTCGTCACATTGATAGCGCTCATCATCGTTTTCACTTGATCAGAACGCAGTTGCGTTAAATAAGATTGTTGTAAAAACGGACTGCATTTCAATCGTAACGGCTCGTTCAGCGGTAAATAAGATCTTACAGGCATGTCGTTCCCCTCGTTAAATTCGTTTCTGTTAACAGAAACAATGGATTCCGCACGAACCGTTAATGAGTGGTGTGGTTCCGACACATAAAATTCTGTAACGCTATTGTCCCAAATATCTTGATAGTGGGTTTGCCGAAACACTGGATCGATAAATAGATGAAACGATCGTACTTGTTGCCCCTCGTCTTCCTTAGGTTTAAGTCGTGCATAATTATGACTTGCACTTGATAATGATTGATACCGAAACAAACTTACGTGATTAACTTGAAATATCACGAATGGATACCCACCTTTTCTACTAACTCACTTGAAGCTTTTCATAATGACGGTTAAACGTAAGAATACAAGAAGATAATTCCATTTCCATATCCTCTAATTCTTTTAAACCGTCCGTAATATCTTTAATTTGTTGAGTAAGAAAATAAGAATAGCTTGTTCCGCTTTCCTTATCGATTCGTTTAATCGAAACAAGTAATTTCTCAACACAGTAAAGAATTGAGCACGGGAAATTCGACTTGTTCAATATAAACTCAATGACATACGAAGGATGCATAATTGGCTGATGTTCACGAAGATATGCAGCAGAACCATTTACAAATTGTAACGCTTGCGTCATGTAATACCCCGACAACTCTGGATTTTCTTTAGATTTTTTGCAAAGGGCAAGCAAAATTCGTACAGTGAAATCTGCTCGTTCAATCCACTTACCAATTTTGATCATTCGGTAATCATTTCCCCGTGTGACCGTTGACTCAATAATGCCTTGGGCGGATAATGAAGTCATTTTCACTTGATGCAACAAATGTTGAATCTCCGGAGCTGAGATATTAAGGTGTTTCTTTTCGTTCATTAATAGATGAAACCCGTTAATAATCATCCAAAAGTCATCACTTAAGTGATCCCGTGTGGTGCGTGCATTTTCACGAGCAATTCGTACACAGTTATAGATAGAATTCGGGTTTTTTTCTGAAAAAAGTAGAAAGTTTGTTACATCCGTCACATTGAGCTGATTTTGTTCTGCTACACGGAATGCATCTTCTTCAGATGCTGAAATCGATACAATTGTTTCAAGTTCACTTTTAATGATCTCTTCTTGATTAGATGTTTCTAAAACGGTCGTTAATTCTGTAGCAAGTAACCCTGCAATTTTTTCCGATCGTTCTATATTTCTGGACATCCAGTATAAGGAGTCAGCCGTTCTTGTTAACATTATATACGCCTCCTACGATTTTAAAATCCACGTGTCTTTTCCACCGCCACCTTGAGATGAGTTAACGACAAGCGATCCTTTTTTTAACGCCACTCGGGAAAGCCCTCCAGGTATGACATGCGTTTTCTTTCCGTTAATAACGAATACGCGTAAATCAATATGTGCTGGGTAAAATTCATTTTTCTGAAAAACAGGCGCCCGCGATAATTGAATGGTCGGTTGTGCAATATATTGAGAAGGTGTGGACCGTATTTTCGCTTTAAATTGTTCTTTTTCATCTTCTGAAGCGTGTGGACCGATTAACATATCATAGCCACCTGAAGCACCCACATTTTTGATCACAAGTTCCGATAGGTGTTCAAGTACCCAGTCTCTTTGAGAATCGTCATCTAGTAGATACGTATCTACGTTTGGAATAATCGGTTTTTCGCCTAAGTAGTAAGAGATAATTTTCGGGACGTACGCATAGATTGCTTTGTTATCAGCTAATCCATTACCGATTCCGTTTAGAATCGCCACATTTCCTTTTTTATAAACATCAATTAATCCTGGTACACCTAACATTGACTCTTTTAAAAAGACAGTTGGATCCAAATACTCATCATCAATTCTTCGGTAAATAACGTCTACCTTCTTCAATCCATAAATTGTTCGCATATATACATGTTGATCTTCTACAAGTAAATCCGGTGCCTCCACTAAATCGATGCCCATTTGTTGAGCTAAAAAGACATGATCATAGTAGGCTGAATTATACACACCTGGTGTTAAAAGAACGGCAACGGCTTTGTCTTCTTTTTTTCGCGGAGAATAGTCTAATAGTGCGTCGCGTAAATGATTTAACTGATCTTCGAGCGTGTATAAGTGGTAATTTTCGAAAAATTCAGGGTAAACTTGACGCATAACAAATCGATTTTGATACACATATGACAATCCAGAAGGATTTCTCAAATTATCTTCAAGCACACGATACGTTCCATGCTGATCGCGAATTAAATCAATACCAGCTAAAAAAATACGCTGTTTTAACGGCACCTCTGTTTTGTGTAAAGCATTTAAAAAAGTTAAATTGTCAGCTAATAATGAAGAAGGTACAACATTATCATTTATAATTCGCTGTTCACTAAATAAATCTTCTAAAAACAAATTTAGTGCTTTAACACGTTGTTTCATGCCCTTTTCAATCATTTCCCATTCACCATTTGGCATGATAATCGGAATGAAGTCAAACGGCATCGTCCGCTCGGTACCTTCAGAATCTTTATAAACAGTAAATGTAATTCCCTGCCTAAGAAATGATGCTTGCGCTTGCTCGCTCTTCTCTTGAAGTTGTTCCAAATCAAAGTCTGAAAGAATATCGTGAAAGTCTTTGTAATGTTTTTTTACAGTTCCGCTCTCTCCAAACATTTCATCGAAATATTTTGTCCCATTGTTGTACTCGAGCTTTATCAATGCATATGCTCCTCCACTACTCTTTTTTTATTTCTAGTTCCTTATTCCTTAAAAATAAGAAAATAAAACCTATTTTTTTGTAAAATAGTAAAAAAACTTCTTAATCATGTCGATAAGTGTTTTAAAAGATTGTAAATAAATGAAGATTTTTTACACGAATGGTACTAGCAAGATCATTTGTAACATTCGTCTGACTCTTATGGGAACAACACGCTTCCGAAGAAAATAGAGCGTTTTTTTCGGAATGGCTGTGTCCGTGCCTGTGGAGAGCGTTCGCCTTACAAATCGATCGTACGTCTTTTTCGCATCACTTCGCAATGTTGAAGTTGGTTCATTCAAAGTGCTTTCTGTATAGATAAAATATTTTTTAATTTTTTTTAACATACAGGTTTAAAGGTTAAGAAAACGGGAACAAGGGTGTATAGTAAATTGCAAAAAGCGAGGGATATACATGATACAACAATTAAATGATCAACTGTTAATCGAGGCTTGTGAACTTGCCGAGGAAAGAAAACTTAATCATGATTTTATAGAGTTGTTAAGAAATGAATTAGAACGAAGAGGTTTGGGTGTCTCGAGCTAAAGCGAAAATAATCTCTTTTTCTTGCCCAGTTAATTCACGGTTTAACTTTTCCTTAAATTCAACAACTAGAATTCGGAACGTTTGTTCTGCATCTATCTTCAACATCATCACATCTTTCTATTCATTCAATCGACATCTATAGACAATATTCCCAATTATTCTATATTTAAACCTTTTTACATAAGGACTGATAAAGTCCTTTTTATTTTTATTCAATCGATTTGAAGTAGAGAACGCTTTCACACAGGCAAATACGACACCGTTTCCTCACTGTCACTTTTAAACCCACATCACATTATGCAAGAAAAAAAGCCTTCAACAGTTGAAGACTTTTCTTAGCCCTAGTGGTTTGCATGGATTCACCCCACGCTACAATCCAATTATCGATTTGTGATAGTCTCTGGGTTCATGTCATGATTCATTAAACGATAGTTCGCCATTTCTTCAAACTTCGTCCCGGCTTTCCCATAATTACAATAAGGATCAATGGAAATGCCTCCTCTTGGAGTAAATTTTCCCCAGACCTCAATGTATCGTGGGTCCATTAATTTGATTAAGTCATTCATAATTGTATTAACGGAATCTTCATGAAAATCGCCATGATTACGAAAACTAAACAAATAAAGTTTTAGCGATTTGCTTTCAACCATTTTCACATCCGGTATATAACTTATATAGATTGTAGCGAAATCTGGCTGATGCGTTTTCGGGCATAATGTCGTAAACTCAGGACAGTTAAACTTCACCATATAGTCTCGGTTTGGGTGTTGGTTATCAAATGTTTCTAGTACGTCTGGATGATATGTGAATGAGTACGCGGTCCCTTGATTTCCGAGAAGCGTCACATCATTTAATGTTTCTTCGTTTCTTCCTGCCATCTCTTCTTCCTCCTATACGCCTCGTTTATTTCCCCATAAAAACGTGTGAAGTTGGGGTAAAACGCGTACATGCTTCATAGCTTGATCATGCATCGTCCATTCAATGAGTTGCTCATATTGCTGCAATAACGTTTGTAAAAGTTCTTGATCATCTAGTAAATGAGGATCTTCATTTCCAACTTGTAAATAAAAATCATACTGAGGAAATAGAGCGTGAACGTGCTTAGCGTACGCATAGTCTTCACGATTAAACACAACCACTTTCAAACTTACTTGTTGTGTATGTAAGTTTGCTAAGTGGTTTTCAAGCTGTTGCCAATTGGTCTCCATGCCAGAACTAGGTGGTTTAGGGCTAATCGTTACCGCATCAATTTCTTTTAACCAGTCTTGCCAAATCGATCCTTGGGTTTCGACGGCAGTTTGAATACCACGGCTTTTTAAAAGAGAAACAAGATCACCTAACCCTTTATGCAGAGCCGGATTTCCACCTGAAATCGTCACATGACCAAAGGCATTAGGAGCTAAACTCTCCAACCGATCCAAAATTTGTTCTGGTGTTAATGCTTCACTCTTACCTGTTCCGTCCCAAGTAAAAGCAGAGTCACACCATGAACAACGGTAATCACAACCTCCAGTCCGCACAAACATTGTTTTTTGACCAATAACCGCTCCTTCTCCTTGAATGGTTGGTCCGAACACTTCTAATACAGGAATAGGCTTACTCATGAGAAGCTCGTTTCGGTCGATACACAACATAGCTTGTTGGTGTTTCACGAACAAATACTTGTATGCATGTCGGGCGATTGTCTAGTTGTTGTAATTTTGTTTCGATAAGATCATAAATGGTTTTGGCCACAAATTCAGTTGACGGTGGCGTATCTTGAAAATGACTATCGTTATTTAACAACTGATGATCAAAGCGGTCATGAATCGTTTCTTTTAACTGCTTAAAATCAACGAGAAAACCAGCTTCGTCTAATTCATCTCCAGCGATGGTTACATTTATCATGTACGTATGTCCATGGACGTGTTGGCATTTCCCTGCATCTTTATGATTAATGAAATGCGCGGCCGCCACGTGCATATCTTTGTTTAGTTCAAATGTATAGGGATGCGGTGTACTAGGATAAATTTGTTGTATCATACGTGCGCCTCCTTATTTTGTAAATAAGACTCGAGACCACGGCGTCTTAATTTACAAGAAGGGCATGCGCCACAACCGTCACCTATTACCCCTTCATAACATGTTAAGGTTTGGTTTCGCACATATGCCAATTTTCCTAATTGATCAGCAAGTGCCCACGTTTCTTCTTTATTCAACCACATTAATGGCGTATGAATAACAAACTGGTCATCCATTGCAAGATTTAACGTTACATTCAGTGATTTAATGAACATATCACGACAATCTGGATACCCACTAAAATCTGTTTCGCAGACGCCAGTAATAATATGTTTTGCGCTTAGTTCTTTTGCGACGATCGCTGCAAAGGAAAGGAAGAGATGATTTCGACCAGGAACAAATGTGTTCGGCAACCCGCCGTCTCCTCCTTCATCAATGCTCATTTCTGGATTCGTTAAGGCGTTAGCGTTCAACTGTGAGAGTAATTGCAAATCAATCACTCTTGCCTGAACACCCGCATCATTTGCAATCGCTTTGGCAACATCAATTTCTTGTTTATGGCGCTGACCGTAGTCAAAGATTAGTACAGAAACGTCGCTAAACTGTTTGAGTGCCCAAAAAAGACACGTCGTACTATCTTGTCCACCACTAAAAACAACAATCGCTTTTTCATTTTTCATGCTTCATTTCTCCTTTTTGAGAACGAGCATTCGATCACTCCTGAAACTTGTTTAGTTTTTTATAGAGGGAGTTCGCGAACCTCTTTCAATTTTTAATGAACGTTCATTGTACCATTTAACAAAAGTGATTTGTTTGCAAAACATGAATTTGTTCGTTATTCTACAAAGGTATCGTCACGAATTTGACAATGAGGTGATTCTAGTGGATTTTGAAACAAAATTAGCAAACTATGCAGATTTAGCTGTTCGGGTTGGCGTTAATATTCAAAAAGATCAAACTCTATACATTCGAACGCCGATGCATGCGGCACCGTTTGTTCGCGAAGTTGCGAAAAAAGCGTATGAAGCAGGTGCCAAACATGTTCGGGTTGAATGGAGCGACGAAGAATTAACGAAGATTAAATATCAATATGCACCTGAAGAAGCATTTAGTGACTTTCCACAGTGGCAAGCGGACGTTCTCGTAAAAGAAGCCGAGCATAATGCAGCGTTTTTAAATATTGCTGGTTCTGATCCTGATTTACTAAAAGGAGTCGATCCAGAGCGAATTGCAACTGCAAATAAAGCTTCTGGTCAAGCTAACAGCACATTTAGACGGTACATTCAGTCTGATAAAGTGAGCTGGTCCATTGTTGCGGTCCCTTCAGAAAAATGGGCGGAGAAGGTATTTCCTGATAAAGAAGGTGAAGATGCGATTCACTCGCTATGGGAAGCTATTTTTGCCGCAACGCGTATCCATGAAGAAGATCCAGTAACTGCATGGCAGGCACATTTAGCAACACTAGACGAGAAAATGGTTGCTTTAAACGACAAACGTTTCCATGCCCTTCACTATACGTCTGATCAAACTGACCTTACCATAGAACTGCCACCGACTCATATTTGGGCTTCTGGAGGTTCTACAAGTAAAGCAGGGGTAGATTTTGTTGCGAATATGCCAACAGAAGAAGTCTTTACCGCCGCTAAAAAAGATGGAGTCAATGGAACGGTTGTTAGTACAAAACCATTGAATTATGGTGGAACCCTTATTACAAACTTCTCGCTTACGTTTAAAGATGGAAACGTTGTTGACTTTTCAGCTGAGGAAGGCGAAGAAACCTTACAACGGTTATTGGATACAGATGACGGGTCACGTTCAATTGGAGAAGTTGCGCTCGTTCCGCACCGCTCCCCTATCTCGAATACAAATCTTATTTTCTACAACACACTCTTTGATGAAAATGCATCGAACCATCTTGCTTTAGGAAGCGCCTATGCGTTTAATATTGAAGGCGGAAAAGAGATGGACGAAGATGCGTTGAAAAAAGCAGGTATTAATCAAAGCATTACACACGTTGACTTTATGATGGGTTCAGCAGAAATGAACATTGACGGTATTCATGCAGATGGTTCAAAAGAACCGATCTTCAGAAACGGTGAATGGGCATTTTAACGAATGTTAAAAGGAGTAAAGGCCGCTAGTGCGTGGCTTTACTCCTTTTTTATTGCGGACGTATTCCTTTTAGAATTAAATCACTAATTGCAGCAGCCCATTGATCTTTCGTCTCTTCTTTCCTCGCTTTGTTTAATGAGATCGATTGAAAAATCAATGTTTCAATTAAATGAGCAGGCAAATCTTTTCGTATTTCACCTAGTTGTATGCCGTTTTCCACTAGCGTATGAATATAGTGAAAGACTTCTTTATGGTGTTTCCAAAGTTGCTTTAACACTAGTTGAACTTGCTCATTTCCTCTCTTCTCTACGTGCGGGGTTAAATCGATTGCAAGTAAAATGCGATCATGCTTCATAAATAAGTAAATGAGTTGCTCTAATTGCGTACATACTGGCGCATTTAAAGGGATTTCTTTTTGATCTATAAGAAAAGCCTCCATAATATGGGACATATACGCGACGAGCAAATCTTCTTTGTTCGGGTAATACTCGTAAATTGTACTTCTTCCTACTTCTAACATCGATGCTAATGGCTTAAAATGAAAGCCTTCATAACCCGATTCCTGTAATAAAGTATCGGTTGCCGCAAAGATATCTTCTTTATTTAGCTTCCTTCTCGCCATCTATACGTTTTCCTCTCCTTTAATACACTGTGCGAAAATGTTGCTCATTCGCTTCAGTATCCACCTCTGTAGAAGAAAGCTCTTCTACAGTAGAAAAACGATTGCCTTGTTTTATCGTTTCTAAAAACGAGTGTAAGTCGGTTTCTTCCCCTTGAACCTGAATGGCGACATTGCCATTGTCTTCGTTTCGAACGTTTCCTGTCACCTTATAATGAGATGCTTCCGTTTCAACAAATGATCGAAAGCCTACTCCTTGAACATGACCTTTTACCATTACACTCAATCGTTTCATCTCCATCACCTCAACAGTTTCTTTTCCCTTCTTAACAAAAAAGAAAACACAAAAAAATAAAATTGAAACGCTTTCAATTATGAATTTTTTGTGATAATATAATAAAAAGACACAAAACAGACACAATACAAATTGTACGACCATACACTTTATAAAAAGGAGTGTCATCTATGGATATGTTTTTTGCTTATATGTTTGTTGCGAGCGCCACTCCATTGTTTCTATGGCTCGAACACAGAAAAATAGCCATTACTAGTATTCCGTTTATTCTCATTATGTGGACACTTGCGGTAGGCTTTTTATTTGATGGCTTCTTATTCCACATTACTGAATCCACTTTTGTTGTCGCTGTATTAATAAATGTTGTGATTGCACATGCGGCTGCATTTATTTTATATGCTTCCCCACATGTGGCAAATAAAACAAAACGTATAACCGAAACATCTGAATAAAAAAAAGCGTATCTCGTTAGCCGAGATACGCTTTTTTGTTTTTTATAGGTGACCTGTCATTAAAACAAAGTAAGAACCTACAACAATAATAACCGCGATCGCAATGGCAAAAACCGTATGTCCAATTTGCCATTTCCCGTCTTTTCCTTCACCTATATGCATGAACATAAATAGCTGTACACCCATTTGAATAAAAGCGAAAGCGAAGATGATAATCACTCGAATACTCCAAGCGAGATTTGTTTGTGACATTACCCAAACCGCAAGAAGTGTTAACACAATTGATAAAGCAAATCCAACAACGTGCTTCCATGGAAATCCGTGGTCGTGGTCGTGCGATGACGCTTCATTTTGATTAGCCATTTACATCCACTCCATTCCGAGCAAGTATACGCCTGTAAAAATGATTACCCAGATAACATCAAGGAAGTGCCAGTACAAGCTTGCGATAAAGAACTTCGACGTCGTTCGCTTCGTTAAACCACGCTGTTTAATTTGAATCATTAAAAGAATCATCCAACCAATACCAATTGCAACGTGAAGACCATGCGTTCCTAATAAGACAAAGAATGCTGACCAATGTGCACTTGCTGATAAAGTTGCTCCTTCATGAGCGTAATGGACGAACTCATAAATCTCAAATCCTAGGAACCCAAGTCCAAGCAATAGCGTTAATCCAACCCAGATGAGCATTCGATTGACACGTCCTGCACGCATTTCATGAATCGCTATGCCAGCTGTAAATGAACTTGTTAAAAGTAAGAACGTCATCGCTAGGACGAGATTAAGATCAAACAACTCACCTGACGTAATCGCTGATGCATTTCGGTCAACTAATACAAAGTAAGAAGCGAAAAGCGTTGAAAACAAGGCGAATTCAGCGCCGATGAAAATCCAAAACCCAAGGATATTATTTTTACCTTCAGCTGATTGATACTCTAGCGGCTGATTCGGATCAATTGATTCATTTGCTGCCATCGGTTACGCCTCCTTCGCTTTTTTTTCAGTTTCTTCAATTTCTTCAACACTTACATAATAACCATCGTTGTAATCAAACGAACGGAAAATCATACAAACAAAGATCGCAACACCACTTAAGATCGCTGGAATCCACCAGCTAAATACGAGGGCAAACGATGCCGTAAACATGAAGAACGCCATCACAGGTCCTAGCCACGTATTGTTTGGCATGTGAATTTTCTCGTAATCCGTAGAAGCATTTAAATCAATGCCTTTTTCTTTCATATCCCAGAATGCATCTCTTTCGGATACTTCCGGCTGATGCGCGAAATTATAATGAGGAGGAATCGCTGATGATGTTGCCCACTCGAGCGTACGACCATCCCACGGATCTCCTGTTGTATCGCGCTTCTCGTAGCGCCAGCTGTAGTAAATATTATAGACAAACAATGCGAAGGCAGCTGCCATCATAAATGCACCAATTGTTGAGATAAAGTTTAACGTAAACCAGCCATCGCCTTCTAAATACGTGTAAATACGACGCGGCATCCCGTCTAATCCTAAGAAGTATTGCGGGAAGAAACATACGTTAAATCCGATCATGAAGATCCAGAATACCCATTTCCCAATACGTTCGTTCATACGGTGACCAAACATTTTTGGATACCAGTAGATTAAACCAGCAAAACATGAAAACACAGTCGCAGCAATTAATACGTAGTGGAAGTGAGACACTAAGAAATACGTATTATGATACTGATAATCGGCCGCAGCCATTGCTAACATTACACCTGTTACACCACCGACAACAAAGTTCGGAATAAATCCTAATGACCAAAGCATTGGTGATGTAAAGCGAATCTTCCCTTTGTGTAGCGTAAACAACCAGTTAAAGATTTTCACCCCAGTTGGTACAGAAATCGCCATCGTTGTAATGGAGAAAAATGAGTTCACTGCTGCACTGTTCCCCATTGTAAAGAAGTGGTGAACCCATACAAGGAAGCTTAAACCTGAGATCACGACAATGGATGCCACCATCGCATTGTAGCCAAACAGTTTTTTACGAGCAAACGTTGAAATAATTTCTGAGAATATCCCGAACGCTGGTAAGGCAACAATATATACTTCGGGGTGTCCCCATATCCAGAACAAGTTTGCCCAGAGCATATCGAGCCCTTCACCTTGCAAGGTAAAGAAATGTGTGCCAAACAGTAAGTCAAACGTCATCATCGCTAAAGCAACGGTCAATACCGGGAATGCTAATACGATGATTAGAGACGTAATGAAGACAGTCCATGTAAACATCGGCATCTTCATTAGCGACATGCCTTTTGTACGCATGCGTAAAATCGTTACAATAAAGTTAATTCCTGTTGCAAGCGTACCAATACCTGATAACTGAATTCCTAGTGCGTAATAGTTTTGCCCTACGCCTGGACTGAAATCATTCGATGCAAGTGGGAAATAAGACGTCCAACCTGCTGACGGTGATCCGCCAATAATAAATGAAATATTAAAGAGTGCCATCCCGAAAAAGAACGTCCAAAAACTCAAGTTATTCAAGAATGGAAAGGCTAAGTCACGTGCTCCAATTTGTAAAGGAACAACCACGTTCATTAATCCGATCAAGAATGGCATTGCCATAAAGATGATCATAATGGTTCCGTGTGTAGTGAAAATTTCGTTATAGTGTTGACCACTTAAAAAATCTAGTTCTGGTGCAGCTAATTGAGTACGCATCATCATCGCATCCACGCCACCTCTAAAGAGCATTAGAAGTGCACAGGCAATGTACATAATCCCAATTTTTTTATGGTCAACTGTCGTAACCCAGTTATTCCATACGTACTTCCATTTTTTAAAATATGTGAGGGCAACTACAGCGATTATACTAGTAAGCACAATTGAGATCTGCGCAACTAGGATAAACGGGTCACCCGTTACAATAAATTCATCCCACCTCAACGGTATATCCCCTCTCTTGCGCTTGATTCATCTTACTCATCATCCAACTCCACTTCGTACGTTTTATCTGTGTCAATTGGCTGAGTTAAGAGTGGCAGGTCAAACGCTTTTCCCTCTCTTGAATGAGGGCTGTGCGCTTCATAACCAAGCTCTGCTCGTTTTTCCAACGAGTATGTTGCGTCATATGCATGATTAACGAATTCAAGGTGTGTCGATGAGAACGTCATTTCTTCTGAATGACCAGGAACCATTAAGTGCATGTACTCCTCTTCAGATAACGACGGTGCGTTTTCTTGTGTTTCTTCAACCCACTCATCAAACGCTTCATCGGTTTGAGCTGTTACCGTAAACCGCTGTTCAGCAAACCCTTCACCTGTAAAGTTTGCGTTCCGACCTTCATATTGTCCAACTTCAGTCGCAGCGAGGTACAATTCTGTTTCCATACCTGACATCGCATATTTCTGTCCACCAAGCTGCGGTACCCAGAATGAAGCCATGGCATCGGCAGAGGTCAATTTAAATAAAATCGGTCGATCTTCAGGAATGTTAATGTAGTTCACAGTTTCAATCCCTTGTTCTGGATAGCTGAAAATCCACTTCCAGTTTGCACTTGTTGCGTGAATTACAAGCGGTTCCTGCTGTGCATCGACTTCCTCAATTTCAGGCGCTTCTTCCAAACTGTAAATCGTCATAACAGTTGGAATAGATAAGATTGTTACAATGACAATAGGAATAATTGTCCAAATAAATTCGAGCTTATGACTACCTTCAATAGTAGGATCATAGTTGTCGTTATTTCCTCGATCACGATATTTAACAAGCATGATCGTTAATAGAACAAATACAACTAATACAATAAAAATCATAAACCATATTGATAGCCAGATTAAATCACTTTGCTGTTCAGCGACTGGCCCTTGTGGATCAAGTACCGTTAAACTTCCACAGCCACTCAGAAAGACAGCGACCATCGCTAACGAAATCCATTTAAAAAAAGAGGATGGCATACCCAATAATATCACCTTTCTTTTGGCATAATAAATTCATTGCGCGTTAACTATGTGAAACAATGAACGTGCAACTTAGATGCTTCCATCCTACCACTTTCTTTAAGAAAATGGGGGAAATAACTTCTTGTGAACATAAATTATCATAAATTAGACAAAAAAAAGTTACGAAGCAGACACATCTTTACCAAGACTTTCTTGTTAACGCAATCATGAAATACCCTTAATTGGCGAATAGTAAACGTAAGGAGGTGCTTTTCCATGACAGAAGCGTATCTATGTCCGAAATGCAAAACAAACCGTACTCGTTTCCATCAAATTGACCAAGCGGCTTTACCGGTTAAATTAGATCCGAGAAGCGGTGAAATCGTAGAAACATTTGAGGAAGAAACGTTAACACCTATCCATATGCATTACAACGGGCCAGCTATTCGCATCCAGTGTGGCGCTTGTGGGCTAAATGAAGCAGAAGAAACATTTGTTGCTTTTGCGAAAAATAGCCCCCTTTCATAACAACAAAAGAAGGCTTCGCATTATGTGCGAAGCCTTCTTTTTATCTAAGACGAGACCAAGCGCGTCAACTTTTGCCACAACAGATACATACCCATACCATAAGCTTCTACTTCATCTTGAAGGGTATCCCCCTCATCCATTTCAACAACTTGGAACGGTTGAGAAACAAAGCCCCTTGATCCATTAAATGAAGCTTTTAAAAAATCGCTCACGTACTGCAGCGCATAATCTGCTCTGCCCATTACTTCATAAAAAGAAACAAACCCATGCATCGTACCTTTAAATCGGACCGCTTCGACGTTGTTTCCAGCATCATACAGTCGTTCAGCAAATGCTTCTCCCTCATCTCTTAGGGGATCAAATTCAGCTGTAACAACAAGAGAATCAGGAAATCCACGTAAATCATCCATTAACAATGGAGAAACAAGAGGATTTAACCAGTCTTCTTCATTGGGCGTATAGGCTGAACGCGCTTTTTCCATGACAGAGCGGGATAGAAAATAATAGCCACTCGAGTAAAGATCTCTTGAAGCGAACGGAAGATCTTCAAACGTTGTTAATGGGTAGAGAAATACACCGCTATGCACGGAAAGATTACTTTCTTTTGCTTTCATGATAACCGAGGCAGCTAAGTTGCCTCCTGCACTATCCCCCACAACAGCAACTTGATCCATATTTGCATCAAGCTCTGATGCATGGTTCATGACCCACTCTAATGTCTCAAAACTGTCATTTAAGGCAGTCGGAAAATGATAGCTTGGTGCAACCCGATAATTCGGCGCCACGATAATCGCATTTGTTCGATTTGCAAGAGCTCGAAGAATATTATCATGGGTTTCAATATTTCCGTATCCCTCCATAAACGCACCACCGTGATAATAGACGATTACTGGATGAGGACCCGCTTGAACAGGAGAATACGTGCGCACGGCGATTTCCTCCCCATCACTTGTTTCCATTAAACGATCTTGCCGTTCAATAGTAGGCGCAACCGGGCGAACAAAGAAAGACGGCGTTGACAAGCCTTCAGGTAATAGTTGTTCATTGACTGCATGCAAGATAACGCCTGTTTTTAAAGGCACCTTACCTGCTTCTGTATAGCGCCATGATTGAATAACAACCATGGCAATAAGCAAACTCACAATTAGAACTAAGCTAAGAGAGCCGATAAAAAACAACACACGATGCTTTCTCGAACTGTTCATAACCTTAATCCCCTTATCCTGTTAGCGTGAGCTTACACTTGCTTCCAATGAGAATCAATAAACGTATCGCGACCACTTTCTTCTCGGTCTTTTTTGTAGTGCTTTGGTTGCTTTTTATAAAAATCTTGATGTTCTGGCTCAGCCTCATAAAAAGTCATTTCAGGTAAAATCGCTGTAACAATAGGCGCTTTAAATCGCCCACTTTCACTCAGTTGAAGCTTCGTTGCCTCTGCCCGCTCTTTTTGCAAATCGTTCGCATAAAAAATAGCGGTTCGATACTGACTTCCCCGGTCGTGAAATTGTCCGCCATCATCTGTTGGATCAATTTGCGGCCAATACAACTCTAACAGTTGATCGTATGAAAAACGTGTAGGATCAAACGCTATTTGCACAACTTCATAATGACCAGTCTGTCCGGTTTTCACTTGTTCGTACGTAGGGTGATCGGTTGTCCCGCCCATATAGCCTGAGACGATCGATTGAATTCCTGGCAGTTCATCAAATGGTTGGACCATGCACCAAAAACAACCCCCAGCAAATGTTGCTGTTTCTATCGCCATTTACAACTCCCCTTCTCTTTCATCTTTTAGTGCCAATAGTGCTTTCTCTTTTGCTTTCGCTTCAATCATAACATCGACATCGACACCGTCAAGTACGCGTAATAATAGGTCAACATCTTCTTTTCGTAAATAGTCAGTATGCCTAGGATCGGCAGCGTGATCCCGACCTGAACTAATATGAACTTTTGGCTTGTCTGTCCACGTAGCATGCACAGCTTGAAATAACGACTTTAATTCTTCTTCCTCTGTGTAAAAGCAGCGCTCATGGTGAATATCGAAGCATACCGTTACCCCACATTGATCATGAATGTCTAATACATCTTTTGTACGAAACGTTTTATCATCATTTTCTAATCGAATGGTCGACTGCAGCTCAGGCGAAAGCGTTTGAAACGTTTTAACAAAACTTGTTTTTGCCTTTTCTTTGTCGCCGTAAGCGCCACCTGTATGAATGATGATATCCGTCCCACCGACCATGCTTAAAAAAGCGTAGTGATACTCGAGATCTTTTATCGCATTTTCAACCACTTGTTTACGAGGTGAATTTAATACGGTGAACTGTGCTGGGTGCATAGAAAACCGCATTTTTGCTTCACGTCCGATTCGTTTGATATCAATAAAAAGAGGCAGCACGTCTTCATCGTTTTGCCAATCCCAGTCCATTTCAGGATGAGTAGCGAAAGGAATAATTTCACTGGATAAACGAAAAAATAAGATTTGGTTCGCTCGATTCCATTCGACCATGTCACGTACAAGATGCAAATTATGCAACGTTAATTCCTTTATCTTCGTCATGCCTTCATTTCTCATCGTTTGTAAGCGACAGGTTCGCATTTTCACACCAAGCGTTACATTCAAACATGCATATCCAAATCTCATTCTAGCTGCTCCTCAAAAATTTATTTAAACGTCATCGTAAACAAATTCAATTTCGTCATATTTTCTACTATATTTAATTTTTACCGAATGATCATTAAAATACCATCCATCTTGTTCTTCTACAAAAAATAAAAAACCATCGATTTCTTTTTTTAACAGCGGTTCCACCGGTTCAATTTGACTAATTCCAAGAGAGAAGCCACTTTGTAAAGAGCCACATCCACCGTACCGTCCATACAATCGAATTGGAATTAGCGTTTCCTCTTCCCCAAATTCCTCTTTAAACCATGTAATTGCTGGTTTGGTTACTTCTACATTCATCTTCTCCACTCCTTTATTGTTGCTATTTTACCAGTAAACGATGAATTCGCACAAATATGATGTTCATTGTTTCTTTAATGCAACTTTGTTTCCTCTATGCATATTCTATTTAAAAAAGGAGCAAATATAATGTTAAAAAATCATACGACAGCTTATGTGCATCTTTTTTGTAAACTGAAATTACTATCAGAAAAACAACTAGAGCTGTATAAAAACCAGTCATCGAGAAACGTGCTTTGAAACAGCCGACTAGCTAAAAAGACTTATCAATCAAATGAGGGAGTCCCTCATAAGATGATAAGTCTTTTTTAACCCTTTAAGAGCAATGAGTCAATGGTCTGCAAAAGTTCCTTAATATTCGGCTTTTCAACGTGTGCATCTACGCCAACTTGTTTTCCTTTGCGTTCCATCACAGTAGCGTGTAAGGAAGAATAGGAAATAATGGGCAAACGATTCGTTGTTTCTCGTTCCCGTATTTTTTTCGTGAAATCAAGCCCATTCAAGATGGGCATGTCGATATCGGTTATACACAAGTGAATTCGGTCAGGAGACTTTTCGAGCGCGCGCAACGCCTCTTCTCCATTTTCGTAAATAGAAATGTTGTTGTAACCCGCATCTTGTAGCGCCTCTGATGTAATGACTTGCATCGTTTGTGAATCCTCAATCAACATGAGTGAATAGGTTTTTCGCTCAGGGCGTTGCTTTTGCGAAAAATCGTCTTCAAAATGAGTAGGATGAATCCCGTGAATGACTCGTTCCACATCGAACAAATAAAGAATATCGTCGTCTTTAAACGTCACCACACTTGAAACAAACGCATCTTTGTCTTGAGAGAGGTCGGCAGGTACATACATGTCTTTCGCTTGAATCTGTTCAATTTTTGACACGTCTGTCGCTTTTAACGCAAAGGTTTTCTTCCCATGCTCAACTATAATAAAATAATTTGCTTTTTCTTCTTCTACTTGTAGAAGCTTGTACGTATTCAAGACCGGAATGCCTTGTTCTCGCAAGCGAATGACGCCTTCAACAATCGTATGTTGATTCGGTGATGGATGAATTGGCATCGGTCGAATAATTTCTTTTATTTTTAATACATTTAACCCATACCACTGTTGATTTAAAGTAAAAACAAGAATCTCTTGACTAAACACTTCCTCTGGCGTCGTAAAAATCGATAGGGTCACGATATTCAACTCCCGTACAAACATGAATGATAGCTTCTTATACTATATCGGTTAAATACAGTACGATTTTTATAGTTCAGGCTTTATTTTCGCAACGACCTTCTGTTTGAAATTTTCGCTACAGAATCCGTTTAACTCTTGATCGCTATAATAGCGGCTTAATTGTTCCAATAAATGAGGAAACTTGCTTGCATTTTCTAAGCCTTCTATATGTTGATTGATTCCGTCGAAATCTGACCCGAACCCAATATGTTGAATTCCCCCTAGACTACCGATGTAGTCTATATGTGTGAGTAAATCTTGAATCGTTGCACCAGTTTCATCTTTTGTAAATTTCGGAAAAAAGACGATGCCGATAAATGCATCTTTTTTTATTAAGGCCTTTATTTGATCATCACGCAAATTTCGATCGTGTGGACAAACTGTATAACTATTTGAATGACTTGCAATCGTCAGACGCGAGCGTGGCAACACGTCCCAAAAAGCCGCTATGCTTAAGTGAGAGACATCGTTGATGATTTGATGCTCATTGTTTAACGCGAGTATTTCTTCGCCAAATGCCGTTAACCCAGCCCCTCTTTTTTCACCAATTCCATCTGCACAGGCATTTGTTCCGTTCCACGTTAAGCCAATAGATAGCACCCCTTGTTCATACAACCATTGTACCTTACCTACATCGTGACCAACTGCATCCATTCCCTCAACTGTTAAAACTGCTCCAATTTCATTTTCTTTCAATTGCTCAATATCTGCTAATGAACGTAGATGCACCATTTGTGGATGACTTAAAACGCGCTCATAAAATTGATTCACTTGTCGCTGTACAACGGAGAATTTATCTTCCATCGGAACCGTATCTGGTATCCAAATTGCGAAAAATTGTACCTGAACTCGTCCTTTTTTCAAGTTT
Source organism: Shouchella sp. JSM 1781072 (assembly GCF_041949915.1). Taxonomy (NCBI): domain Bacteria; kingdom Bacillati; phylum Bacillota; class Bacilli; order Caryophanales; family Bacillaceae; genus Shouchella; species Shouchella sp. JSM 1781072. Next base: position 934,762 of record NZ_JBHFQE010000001.1, on the reverse strand, counting down.
TGTATATTCGTATCGAGTGCCCCATCTTCAAAAGAAAGCGACGGTTGTTTCCACAACTTTAACAATGCGTCACAATGCGTATCGATTACTTTCATCGTATCACCTTTCTATCATCTGTACATATGATAAACCAATTGTACCTGTTGTTAGCCTAGAAGGAGGGTTCTAATTTGAAAAATCCGTTTTCAAAAGAAAGTGGTCAAGTCAATTTATTAGGCTCTATCGACCACTTTTTTCAACAAACGTTTAAACACCTACCGCGTGCGTTTTCGCAAGCGATTATCCCTGTTCGCGTCGATGAAACCAAAGAAGCGCTCATCATCACTGCGGATCTTCCCGGGATTGATAAACAAGCCATTCATTTACGCTGTCGATACCAATCACTTGTCTTAACAGTAGAGCAAACAGACCAGTTATCCACCTTGGACGAATCGGGGCAAACCGTCTCTGAGCAACAATCTATTTCGATTCGTGAACGAGAGATTCCCGTACCGTTTTTGTTTTCTGAAGAAGATATTCGAGCCCATTATGCAAATGGACAGTTAACAGTCACGATTGAAAATAAACAAAAGCAAATTTTTATTGATTAAGGAGCTGATAAGAATGTTTCAACAACCTAGGCGCCATCAGCATCCCGGTATGATGCAACGACCTCACAATCAACAAAGACAAGGTAGACCGCCTCACCCTCAGCAAAGATACCATGGTGTGCAGCAGTTTCATCCTCAACAAATGCCTCAACAGTACCAACAACAACCAAAAAGAAAAAAAGCGTGGTCCGCTCCTTTTACAAACGACGACGGACGATTCGATTTATCAAGAACCGCTTCTTCCGTTGACCAGTTCGTCAAAACATTCCAACAAGTAACTCCTTACGTTTCAAAAGTGAGTCGCTTTTTTAAACCATAGAGTCAGGTTTGTGCCTGGCTCCATGGCTTAACGATACGCGTATTGATTAGCTATCTGCTGATTTTACTTTTTGCGCATAAGCGAGTGTGCCTCTAGGTGCTAGTAACTTAAGACCTTGAGCGTGAACAAAATCGATTTTTATCGCTTCGCCAATGTCTTCTTCCGCTTTTTCATCATATAAAAATGAAATGTCATGAATAACGACTTCTTGATCCTCACCTGTCTTCTTGCCAACTTGCAAATAAAATTCCACCATCGTGCTACATTCAAATGTATCTCTTGCGACAATACGAATACTAGATAGTTGTTTTTCTTTAAAATGTTCAAGCGCTTCGTTCGTTACATCAATTTTCATAATTAAAAACTCCTTATAGTAGATCATCTTGGTCAAATAAATACACGTAGGGAATATCGATAAATACGTAGAGAGCTTCCGACAAAGGATAAGAGTACGTTCGGATTTGTTCATCTTTATCAATATCCGTATACAAATCCGATAGAATTCCTTTTTTCTCTACGTTCATACGGACAATATTTTCTAAAAAGTATGGCCGCCAGCTCCAATTCTTCGCTTTACTCTCAGGACGTAAAAACCATTTTCCACTCTCATTTTTTTCACCATTACTTGATTCTTGATACCCATTTTCGTTGCAAATATAAACACGGAACGTATAATTCGTTAACGCCTTGGCAATCGTCAAAACAATGTCATCTAGCGATTCACTATTTGCGACTGTTTTTAACACGTGTTTTAACGAAGCCGTTAATTGATTTGAAAGATGCAGTTGGGCTTCGACTTTTTTTCGTTCGAACTGGATAAAATGATTCATATCTTTTACGAGCTGAGGCTCTTGGTTTTTTTCATCTACATAAAACGGATTTGGTTTGTGTAAATACCGCCCCTGATAATAGCGCCCTCCATTCCGCCATGCATAATTTAATTGCGAAAATGAGTGGATGCCATTAAACAAAAGCGTCGAGCCAATTTTTCGAGCAAGTGAAGACAACGAATGATGAATATCGCGGTACATGCCCGGCAACGAGTGGTCTTGTAAAAACGAACAGCTTACTCGAATAACGTTTGGGCGAATCTGACTAATAAATTCTAATTGAGAGGTTGTTGTATCTTCCGCATCAAGGGCAATCTGGATGCCTAGACTTTGTATATACATTAACGCGTGCTTCATTTTGATGACTTCTTCTAAAGATTGATCAAACCCGATAATAATGACAATTTGTTTGTACGTCATACCTTGTTCTACCATTTGTGCCAATCTTGCCGTTAACGTTTCTCCATTATCGACTTGCAGCAACTTTACATTGTAATGAAAAAACAGCAATAGCTGATCTCCCAGCCTGTCTTCTTTTTGAAGACTCTCGAATGCTTTCGCTTGCAAATGATCTTCTATTTCAATTCGGTATTCTCTAGGGATATCATGATCACCGAAAAACCAGTTAATATTTATTGGCTTAAGATGCTCCGTCCAATATGCTTCCACTTCATAGCCGATTATTTTCTGCGTATCGGCACTAATAATAGGAGAAAAATATGGAACAACATGGTCTTTATTCATCATAATATCAAGAGGGTCCACTTCCTCGCCTCCTTTATGAAGTTACAACATGATCTCTTGTAAAAAATGGTTTATGTGCTGATGCACTTGCTTTGGTTTTTCCTCTAATAATAAGTGCCCACAGTGTTTAATGACACGTATGCGACTGTTGCCTAAATCACGTTGAAGCGCATAACTTGTCTCCACAGAAATTAATGGATCATTCACACCAGAGAGAATAAGCGTCGGCTGATGTATTTGCTGTAATTGTTCTTTTGATAAATCCCCTTCTCGCTGTCTTGTTAATTGAATGAGCCCATTAATAAATAAAGGATCCATTAGCGGTCGTTCATAATGGGTAATCATATCCTTTGTTAAACAACGTTGATTGTAAACCGCATCTCGTAACATCTGCTTTACTCTAGGTTTTTTATAATGCATAAACCACGTCAAGCTTTGCTCTAAGTAAGGAAGATATGTTGCGAACTGAAGTTGCTTTTTCACCGGTTTCAAGTACCCTGAGCTTGCTAACAAAGAAATACTTTTCACTTTATGCGGGTAGCGTAAAGCTAAATAAAGTGCAATTTGTCCGCCCATCGAATGACCAATTACATGGTAAGAAGAGACGTTAAACTGTTCCATCAATTCATTGAGTTGCTGCGCATAAGATGTAAATGAATAGACTGATCCATTCCCTTTTGAACTACGCCCAAACCCCGGTAAATCACAACAAATCACATCGTAATGTTGACGTAATGCCGGAATCACACGGTAAAAACAGTGAACCGAAGCAAAAATACCGTGCACTAACAAAAGCGTTCCTTTTTTAGGATGCAGGCTTTTAAACCATTCATAATAAATACTAGCTGATTGAATATGCAAAAATGATGCATCATTCGGTTTACATTTTCTTGACATTCTCATCACTCCATCCTTATAGGATGTACGAGAAATGTGAAAACATAACTACTCCGATACGTCTAAATGATAAGGTGTTTCTTGATAAACATAATAATTTAGCCAGTTTGAAAAAAGCAAATTCGAATGGGCTCGCCACTGCAGAGGTGGCAATGCGGTTGGGTTTTCATCAGGGAAATAGTTCGCCGGAAGTTGAGGCTCTGCTCCTTGATGAAGATCACGCTCATATTCTTTTTTAAGTGTATGGGCATCATATTCCGCATGGCCCATTACAAAAATCCGTCGTCCATCTTTTGAAGAAGCAATATAAACACCGGCTTCTTCAGAAGAACTAAGCACGTCTAATTCATCAATGTTTTCAATATCTTCCCGATGAATCGTGGTATGGCGTGAATGAGGCGCTAAAAAAAAGTCATCAAACCCGCGTAGCAGATTGACGTTTGGTACATTTACGCTATGGTTATAAACCCCAAATAACTTCGTATTAAGCGGACGTTTACAAATGTTGTAATGATGATACAAAGCCGCTTGCGCCCCCCAACAAATATGAAGCGTTGACGTCACGTTAGTTGTCGTCCAGTCTAAAATCGACTTCATTTCATCCCAATAGCGCACATCGTGGAACGGAAGTGTTTCAACTGGAGCTCCAGTTATAATCATCCCATCGAATTTCAATGTTTTAATTTCGCTAATGGTTTTATAAAATTGTTGCAGATGTTCTTTAGACGTATTCTTCGGTTGATGCGTACTAGGATGAAGCAATGACACATCAATTTGTAAGGGCGTATTCCCTAACAAGCGAATTAATTGTGTTTCTGTCTCTTGTTTTGTCGGCATTAAATTTAAGATACATATTTTCAAAGGACGAATATCTTGTTGGTAAGCACGAGATTCATCCATAACAAATATATTCTCTTCTAATAGCTTTTTCTTTGCTGGTAAATGATCAGGAATTTTTATTGGCATAATGTCTCTCTCCTAAGCGGAAACTCCTTATTTTGATTTTTCCTTCATCTTACCGTATGAATTTTCTAATTTCAACAAAAGAGGAATGCTTTTCGCATTCCTCTTCATGACGTAATCGTAAACGCTCTTACGGTAAGTCTAGTGGAAAAACAATTTGTCCGCCTCGAAAATGATCACTATAAACCAGTTCGAATGTCTCTTCTTTAGGAACGATAAAAGCAACTTCCCCTGAAACCGAACGTCCGCTATTTAATTGCCCACCAATAATCCCTTTCGTATCTACTTGATCCGTATGGCTATACGCATAATGATCGTCATCCATTAGCGTAAGATTTATTGGTAAAAAACTAATATTCGATTCTCTTGTATTTTCAGCAGTTAAATCCACTTTTACAATTTGTTCATCGTCATTATGTTCCGTAACCGTTACACCGTTTACTGTTACGAATACGCCATTTAGCTCTTGCGTCTCAAGCTCAACAGGTTGTTCTGAAACTGTTGGTGTCGATGATTGGTTCGTTGATTCTAAAGCAAAAACCATGACAATCAATAAGCACGCTAGCAAGCTTAATAAAACGAGAATTTTGCTTTTCATTACGTTCCCTCTCCTTAACATATGTACAAGTCTACATTCTCTACCCTATGTTTGGAACTGATCAATCATACATATGTTTCGTAAAAGAGTAAATCAGACGAATTACTCCCACCAATGATCATAAATTGTAACAGGGGTTTGTCGCTTATGCTCCGTCCGTTCGTAACGTTCTTCAATCATTTTCGCAATGTTTTCGTCTACCTTTTTACCTTCTAAATAGTCATCTATTTGATCATAAGAGATCCCAAGCGCTTCTTCATCTGGTAAACCAGGCTTATCGTCTTCTAAGTCTGCCGTCGGTACTTTTGTGTATAACGATTCAGGAGCTGATAGCTCTTGAAGCAAGCGTTTCCCTTGGCGTTTCGTTAATCCAAATAAAGGAGCGACATCACAAGCACCATCGCCGAATTTTGTAAAGAAGCCCGTTACCGCTTCTGCTGCATGATCCGTTCCAATAACTAGCGCTTGATAATGAGCGGCTAAATCAAACTGGACTTTCATGCGTTCTCTAGCTTTTGTATTTCCTTTTAAAAACGACGAAAGTTCTTCATTTGTGGCGTCTTTAAATGCTTGAACAGACGCATCTACTGCTTCTTTAATATTTACTGTAAGAACCGTATCCGCTTCAATAAATGAAAGAGCCAACTGCGCATCCTCTTCATCATGCTGTTCGCCATAAGGGAGTCTAACAGCATAAAAGCGATACGCCTCATCTTGCTCTTCTTCTCTCAGTTCTTTAACGGCCATTTGTGCGAGTTTAGCGGCTAAAGAGGAGTCTTGTCCCCCAGAAATCCCTAATACATAGCCTTTTGTCTTTGTTTTCTTCGCATACGTTTTTAAAAATTCCACACGCGCGCGAATTTCTTGATCTGCTTGTATCGTTTCTTTTGAATATAAATCTTCTCGAATTGTATCTTGATTGACGTTCATCTGTGAACACTCCATCCGTTTATTGAATTGAGAAAGTTGCGATGCGAACCCCTCATTCTGCAAGATCGTTTCTTGCGTCTCTCCCAATAAATCAAAATGAGACAATTCATCTCTTTTGTGTATCCATTCTTTTTTTAAGCCGTACTGCTTTCCCCAACGTACTAATTTTTCTTTGTCTTCACACGCTACTTTTGTCACTGTTGTAGCATATGGAAATCGCGGATCATACCAATAGTGCGTGATAAATGCAATTTTACCATTTCTTGCATCTTGTTTCCACTTTGCCAAATCGCGTCGATTAATCCCAAATGCCATTACTGGTTCTCCATTAAACGATTATACGTTTCATACCATGCTGGAAATGCTCGTTTAAAGGGCACCGGCTTAAACGAGTCTTTTTTTACAATTACATGGGTCGTATAGCCTGTTACACACACGTCCCCTGTCTGATTTGTAATTTCATATTGATAGATCGTTTTAATTCCATCATTTAAGGAAAGCCATGTCGAAATCGTCGCCTCGTCTCCGTACACAAGTGGTTTTTTATATGTTGCATACACATCGTAAACAGGTGCGTAATAACCCGCTTGCTCCATTTCAACGTAACTATAGCCAGCCTCATGAATAAAAGCGGTTCTACCTAATTCAAAAAATTTTATGTAGTTTGCATGGTAAACAACACCCATCATGTCCGTGTCCGCGTATTGCGGAATTAGATCTTTTTTCACTATATAAGGCAATGCTCACCCTCCTCATTTTTGTTATACCTCATCCTAACACTTGGTAATCACGTCAATTATAGCATAAGCGGTTATAACAATCGAAATACCCGCTTATGCTACACACTTTCTGGTTGAACGTAGTCCAAAAATGCCACAGATGTTCATCTAACACCGTTCACACATTATGCTTCGACTCGGTTTTTTTCTAATTGAATAACAGCTTGCACATCCGTTTGATCAATCGTAAATTGTGCAGATGTAAATTCGTCATATTCATCTACACGCAAAGCGTGGGCTTGAATCAATTCTTCAAAAAACCAATCCACATACCGACCATTACCCACCGTTATCTCGTTTTGCAAATGTTCTTTTACAGCAACACTAGCTTCTTTTGACCAATTGTACCCGTAAGAGTGGGCTTTTTGCTGCAGCATAGCAAACAATTCTTCGTTCGTGTACGCTTCAAATTCAATTTCCTTACGAATTCTCGAACGCAAACCAGGATTGCTTTTGATCAATGTATCTACTTCACTTTTATAGCCTGCAAAAATAACGACGAGATTTTCTTCATGTTCGGTCATCGCTTGTGTAATCGCCGTAATCGCTTCTTTTCCGAAATCATTCTCGCCACCTTGAGAAAGGGCGTAGGCTTCATCAATAAATAAGACGCCTCCGAGCGCATCTTGAATCATATGATCGGTTTTTATCGCTGTTTGACCTACATAGCCACCGACTAAGTCGCTCCTTGACACCGTCACAAGATGACCTCTTTTTAACAGCCCAATTTCATTTAACGCTTCTGCATACAGCTTAGCAACCGTTGTTTTTCCCGTGCCAGGCGGACCCACAAATACGGTATGGAGCGGCATAGGAGGAACGGGTAAATCCATTCGCTGCCTAGACTCTTTCACTTTTGCAAATGAGGTCAATTTATTTAACTCCACTTTTACTTTATCTAAGCCAATTAAGTCTTGTAATCGCTGAAGTGCTTGTCCGTTTTTAGACGATTGGTTCGTTTGAATATGCTTTTCTTCTAAAAGCACAAAGTCTTTTTCTGTTTGTTGATGACCTTCAGAGCCTTTTTCGAAAATCGCTTTTTTCACGATGTCCTCAACGGCACGAGCATTGCCAAATGATTGATCGATTTCTAATCGCCCGATCTCCGATTTCACTTTTTGCAACGCCGGTTTTGTGAACACAAAATCAAATTGAAGCGCCTTTTTTTCTGCAATCTGCAAAAGCTCCTCTTCCTTATAATTCGGTAAATCAAAATGATTTTGCTCAGGAAATCGACTTGACAATCCAGGATTCGCTCGAATAAATTCACGCATTTCATTTGGGTAACCTGCAAGGATTACCGCAAATTTCCCGGCATACGCTTCACTTGTCATGGCAGAAACAAGCGTATCGATAACAGCTTGTCCATAATCATTTCCAGACTGTCCTTCTCGCTTCAAACTATACGCTTCATCTATGAACAAGACGCCTCCTACAGCTCGGTCAATGGCATTCAACGTTTGTTCTTCCGTTTGCCCCACATAGCCTGCCACTAACGATGCTCGGTCCACTTCATAAACAGTCGGTTTTTCTAAAATACCTAATTCATAATAGATGGAAGCTAACAAACGGGCAATCGACGTCTTGCCAGTTCCAGGATTCCCTGTTACGACCATATTTAAATTCAGCAAATTTTCCGTTGAGAGTCCGATTTCTTCACGTTCTCGCTGGTATTTTAAAAATGAGTATAGCTTTTTCACTCGCGCTTTCACGTGCTCAAGTCCAATCATTTCATCTAATTGTTCTAGCGCATTCGGTGCTTTTTGTCCGATCGCCTCATCAATTTCATTATTAAATCGTGCTTGATGTTCATTGACTTGATCGATCATTTCTTTTAATTGCGCAAATTGACTCTTTGAATAATAATTTCCTTGAAAGCTATCCAAAAATTGTTGGCATAAGGTTTGCAGTTCTTTTAAACGATCGATTAATACGTGAACATGACCACTAGCAAGATCATGCTCTTTTCCTTCCACACGTTTCAACCATTCCTTAATACGTGCTTCCATTTCTTCGACTTTTTGCTTTTTCACGCGCGCTTGATCCGTTTCTCTTATTTGCGCCCACGAACTTCGAATCCATTCGTCATATGCCCACGAAATAAGGGTTTGCTTTTGAGTCAGCTCATTTAAGAACGATTCAAACCCAGGATAAGATTCAAGTTCTTGCTTCCATTTTTCTGTAAACAGATCAACCTTCTCTTTGCGTTCAAACCGCAGCGACACTAATTGAGCCAGCTGGGCTGCATCTTCTTTCGTCGATACAGCCTCTGTGCCTTTTTCTAATCGTTCTCTCCACAGATTGGTTTCTTTCAACATGTGATCAATTGTTGTTGCTGTCATCTGTCTTTCCTCCTAGTGAACGTGCCCCTCATGAACAAATTGGCGTTTTTCAACTGTCTGAACAACGTTTCCGTCTCCATCAAGCAACTCGTATTCATGCGCTTCCTCAAGGGTTTGATTCATACTTTGCACGTAGAAAAAGACTTGATCTTCTACCGACACTTCCACCGTCTCATGAGCAAAATGAATCCTTACCTCTTCAATTTCTTCTGTTACATATCCTAGCGTGACATAAGTACTTATGGTTTCTACATCTACCCAGTCATTTTCAATAAACATAAACGTATCCATAAATTGGTCACCACCAGTTAAGAAGCCATTTTCAATCTCGACTTCAGCATCTAAATATTTTCGATACCCGTCAGGCTCTTCTTTTAACCGTTCAGCGACAAGATGACGTTCATTTTCCATAAATATGACCGCAAAGGACTCATCTGTTAATGGCCACGTCGTTATTGGTTCCAGCTCCTCGTCTTCACGATTGACGTTTATCGCTTCCTCAACCGTCTCATGAACGGTTAAATTTACAGGGATGTCTCCAGGTCCCGTACTTGTCATTAGGCCGACATAAAAACTGAGTACAAAGGCAATCGATACGGTTACTGTTACCCATGTTCGTTTAAACCACCAAGCGACAAATAAGCCGCCAAAGAATAGGAAAGCCGCAGCTCCTAACAGGAGTCCAGACCAAACGGAAGGGGAAAATGCGATTAGTTGATTTTCAATTAGAGGCTCCGTTAAAAAAGCGTTCATAATTGGACTGAATGGTTCGTTTTGTAAAGTACGCAGCACATTATGAGGAGGCTCACTTTCTGTTAACATCGCCGTTACAATGAATACCGCTAACACAAAAATGGATTCAAATCGAAAAGACCGTTGTTTTTCTTCAATTGATAAGCTCGCTCCTTTTCCACTTAAGGCAAGTAGATGTCGAAACCCAAAAATGAGTAAAGGTGCAATAAGAATATGTTTTATGACGAGAAGCTGACCGTACGTTAGCATCCAGCTATTTACGTATTCAGGTGCGATTTCTCCCATCATGACAAATCCACTTGTGGACACAAGCAATAAACTAAATACAGCAAGTGCTGAAAACCATTGATGAAATTTTTTTCCGTTTGTTAAATGTTTTGCATACAGACTGACAATAAATAAAGGGCCTGTCCATAAAGCCATCGAGAGAAGATGAATGGCATTTGAAATGGCGCCTGATGCATATCCGTCTGTTAAAGACGCGCTATGACTAGACAGACTTACGGCAAAGATGATACCTAAAAATAAAATAAACTGCAGACCTGATCGAACAAATCGGTTTAGTTTTTGCGTAAAGATAATAAGTATAAGAATAAGCACCGCAAACAGCAAAACAAGGAAGAAACTTGTTCCTAAGATATGTTCCCCCATTGCAGTCACAATCCCATCGAGCAACGAGATCGAAAAGAAATTAGCGTACGTTCTTCCTAACCCAATTAGATATCCTAATTGAATAAGCGGAATGAACATCGCAACAATGAGCATAAATCGATTCGGTATGACTCGATCTAACCCACGTTCTCTCGGTACCATTTGAATAATAATTAAACCAGCTAATAAAGCCAGACATGTATACATAAAACTATTTAAAACGATCTCCAGCATGATCTTCTCCTCTTAAAAACGATAATCACTCTTATCCTAACAGGCGAAGCACGATTTGAATATGGTTTTGCTTAAATGACAAAAAACCGTCGAGAACTCGACGGTTTATCCTTTGGGAGGAATATAATCAGGTTGACGATTTGATTTATTTGCCACTTTCTTCCCATTATTTCGGGTCGATTTTCGTGGCTGCGTTCCTAAATGATCCGGTGTATATTGGGCAAATCGATTTTTCTCACTCATGAACACCCCTCCTCTGTCTTACTATTCCACAAGAAAGGGTTTTTAGTTTAGTTTATTTTGGAAGGGCATGCTTTTGTTCAAAACGCTCCTCTAAACGGTTCACTTCCGTCTGATCTTGGGTTAAACGCTCTTTATTTTGCTTGACCAATTCACTAAAAGGCAATCGTCCGACTCGTCTCATAGTTTTTTCACCTCGTTTTTACTTCTAGTATTTCACCAATTTAAATCTTTTAAACCTTCTTTCTCTACAAAAAGATGAATATTCAACAAATTTTGCACATAGTTTTTAAAAAGGAGTGAGACAGATGACAGAAAGCCGATTAATACAAGAATTTGAACAGGAATTAAAGCGACCACTGAAAGAAAAAGAGCGCCAACTTATACAGTGGATGACGCAACAACAACGCACTAGCTAATTAAAAAACCCTCTTCGATTTTAACCGAAGAGGGTTTTTGTCACTTACTGCTTATCGTCATCTTTCTTTGTTCTTGAAACAATAGAATCAAGCAACTCAACAATTTCATCTCGGCTTAATTCTGTTTTGTCTTTAGCCTTAGACGAAGAGTCTTCATCGTTTACTTGTTGATTTGCGTGACCAACATCTTCATTCGAATCATATCTTTCATCTGCAGACTGTTCGTTTTCTTCACCTTCTGGCAATGCTTTTACAGCTTGATTGTTTTCGTCTACTTCATAGTATTCGCCATCAATCGTAACCATTTGAGGCGTGCCTTTCTTTGAACGTGTTTCTTTATCAAACAGGCTATAAAGAACTGGAATAAAAATTAACGTTAGCGCCGTACTACTAATAAGTCCACCGATAACCGCAATCGCCATTGGTTGCTGCAGTTCAGCGCCTTCACCAAATCCTAAAGCAATTGGCACCATACCAAGAATTGCCGTCATTGATGTCATCACAATTGGACGTGTTCTTAGTTGCACAGACTCCACTAGAGCATTATAAGTGGACATGCCTTTTTTCTTCTGTTGATTTACAAAGTCAAGCATCACAATCCCGTTGTTCGTTACAACACCAACAAGGATGATAATTCCAATGAAGGTGGTGACACCAATCGCTGTTTGTGTAATCGTAAGCGCAAGCGTAACTCCGATTAATACGAGTGGTACCGTCATAAGCATAATGAACGGAAGCTTAAAGGATTCGAATTGCGCTGCCATGATCAAGTAAATGAAGACAATCGCTAAAACAAGAGCTAAAACCATACTCCCGATTGCATCTTCAAGAATCTCTTGTTCCCCACCGAACGAGAATTGCGCACCATCTGGAAAATCAATTTCATCAACGGAATCTTCAATTAGTGTGGATACATCACTTAATGTCGCTTCTGTTGTATAGCCAACGGTAAACTCAACTGCTTCTTCTTGGTCGGCACGCTGAATAGAGGCTGGTGATTCACCTTCCGCAATATCAGCAACTTCACTAAGTTCAACAGTTGTGCCTTCTTGGGAAACAATTTGTAAATTCTCTAGTTCTTCAATCGTCTCTGTATACTCTGGAGCAAGCCCGACCTGCACTTCATAAAATTGTGCTTCTTCGTCATCACTAGACAATTGAATGGTCATGGCCGTTTCTCCACGTGTAGCGCCATTCACTTGCGTTGCAATCTCCGCTGGGGTTAACCCAAGGCCTCTTGCTTCCTCTGCATCTACATCTACTACAATTTCAGGAACTTGATCTTCAATACTTAATTGCACTTCACGAACGAGTGATGAATCAAGAAGCTCTTCCTCTAACTCATAAACCGTGTCATAGAGCGTATTTCGATCGGAATACGTAACGGTAAATGGAACGGTATTCGCTTCTCCACCCATAGCAGCAGTTTGCGTGAACGCACGTACTTCAGCTGCGTCGTCAGCACGCTCTAAATCTCGTTCAATCGTTTCGATGAATTCAGCCGTCGAAATGGAGCGCTCGTCTAACGGCGTCATCGCAACAGTGATTTGAGCAGTATGCGCTCCTCCGGATTGACCTGGTTGGCCATTTGAACCAATCACACTTACATAATCATTTACTTCTTGGTAATCAGAAAGAACGTCTTCAATTTCCACAACTGCATCGGTTGTTCGAGACAAACTTGTGCCTGTTTCCATCTCTACTTCGACAGTAAACGAGCCTTGATCACTTTCCGGTATTAATTCTAGGCCGACGGTTGTTAAACCAATCCCACCAATTAAAAGTAAACCAAACGTACTAGCAATAACCGTTTTGCGATGGCCTAATGACCAATGCGTCATTTTCTCTAAGCCGCGCATTGTCTTCGTTTCGCGTCGTTTTGACTCATCATTTGCTTGTGATGGTTTTAAAACCCGACTCGCAATCATTGGAACAACTGTAATCGCTACAACGAAAGATGAAAGTAAACTAAATGAAACGGTTAATGCTAACTCTCTAAATAGATTTCCAACAATCCCGCTAATAAAGACAATTGGTAAAAAGACAGAGATGGTTGTTAATGTTGATGCAAAAATAGCTGCCATGACTTCTTTTGTTCCATCTGAAGCCGCTTGTTTGGCATTTTTACCTTTTGATAAGTGGCGGTATATATTCTCAATAACAACAATGGCATTATCGACGACTAGACCAATTCCAAGTGCTAGCCCTCCCAGTGTCATAATGTTTAAGCCAATATCAAGGAAATACATAAAGGCAAATGTAACGATGACAGAAAATGGTATCGCCAAGCCAATGATTAATGGTGTTTTAAGATTTCTTAAAAAGAAAAATAAAACAACCATCGCTAACACACCACCTATGATAAGGGCAGTTGCGACACTTTGAATCGCTGAGTTGATAAAGTCTCCTTCATCATAGAGAACAACAACATCAAGATCTTCATAGTCAACATCGTCTTGCAGTTCGCTTAAGCGCTCGTTCACAGCATTTGAAGTCTGAGTCGTATTTGCGCTAGACTCTTGCATGATTGATAAACTAATAGCAGGCTCTTGATTTGCTCTTGTTAACGTTTCTAAATCCTCTGAATCAATGGCAATGTCCGCGATGCTATCTAATGTTATCTCTTCACCTGTTTCTTGATTCACACCTATAACAAGGTCTTCAATTTCTTCAAGGCTTGTTAATTCATGGATGATACGCGTCGTTAAACTTAGATCATCTTGTTCGACCACACCACCTGGAACAGTGACATTATTCGCTTGTAGCGCACTCACAACCGTATCTTGATTGACACCGGCGTCAATCATGTCATCTTGATCGAGTTCAATCGATACAATTTCCGTGATGGTTCCAGATTCATTCACACTTGCCACTCCTGGCACTTGAAGAATCTCTTGTTCTAAATCAATTACATCATCTTGAAACGCTTCAATTTCTTCATTAGAAGTAATTGCAAGCTGCATCATTGGAAACATTGATGGATCAAACTTTAAAAAGCTTGGCTCTCCAGCACCATCTGGTAAATCGATTTGCTGTAAAGCGTTTATGATATCAAGCTCAACATCTTCAATCGAGCTACTCCAATCAAATTCAAGGAGAACAATGGATGATCCTTCTTGGGAGTTTGATGTCATGTTTTGCAAGCCTGATATGCTTGCCATTCTGTTTTCAATCGGTATCGTGATTTGGTCTTGCACTTCTTGCGGATTTACGTTTGGATAGCTCGTTGCGATAGCGGCAACAGGCGGGTCAATTTCCGGCAAGAGTTGTAGTGGCAATCGTGTTAACGAAACAATTCCCATAATGATAAAGAAAATCATTCCGACAATCGTAAACACGGGCCGGCGAATCGAAAAATTTGTCACGTTGGTTCCTCCATCATCCCAAGTCTTTTTATTTGCTATACACACCTTACACAAAACGAAGGTTAAAAAGCAAGCAAAAACAATTTAGACCTCTAAACTATTTTTATAAAAGAAAAACTTGCTTGATGTGAATCAAGCAAGTCTCATTATACGGTTTATGCTGGCTGTAGTTTATCTCTAAGCACCATTTGTAAAATACCGCCGTGACGATAGTAATCAACATCGACATCACTATCAAAACGTACTAGTACGTCAAACTCTGTTTTTGTTCCATCTTCAGCTACAGCTGTCACTTTCACGTGATCACGAGGTTTTACAGTATCATCGATTGCAACAGAAATACTTTCTTTTCCAGTTAAACCAAGTGATTCTGCACTTTCTCCAGCTTTAAATTGAAGTGGCAACACACCCATCAAGACAAGGTTAGAACGGTGAATACGCTCGTAGCTTTCTGCAATAACCGTTTTAATTCCGAGTAGGTTTGTTCCTTTTGCAGCCCAGTCACGAGAAGAGCCCATACCATAGTCTTGACCAGCGATCACAACAAGACCAGTGTTATCCTCTTTGTATTTCATTGCTGCATCATAAATGGACATTACTTCACCAGTTGGCCAGTAAGTCGTAAAGCCACCTTCTGTCCCAGGAGCAATTTGGTTACGAATACGAATATTCGCAAACGTCCCTCTCATCATCACGTCATGGTTTCCTCGACGAGATCCATATGAGTTAAAGTCTCTAGGTGCAACACCTTTTTCAATCAAAAATTTGCCTGCTGGCGTATTCTTTCCAATCGCTCCTGCTGGAGAAATGTGGTCAGTCGTAACAGAGTCACCAAACTTCCCAACAACACGAAGATCTGAAAGTGGTTTAACCGCCTCTGGATCTTTTGCGAGCCCTTCAAAGAACGGTGGGTTCGCAATATAAGTGGATTCATCATCCCATTTATAAAGCGCATCATCTGTTGTATCGATTTGATTCCAGCGCTCATTACTAGTAAAGACATCTTGATACTCTCGACGGAATAGTTCTGGTGTAACAGTTTGATCGACAATCGCACGAACTTCTTCCGTAGAAGGCCAAATATCTTTAAAGAATACAGGCTTACCATCTTTATCTGTTGTAATTGGATCATTTAACAAGTCAACATTGACTGTTCCGGCAAGTGCATATGCGACAACAAGTGGTGGCGATGCAAGGTAGTTTGCTTTGACAAGCGGGTGAATACGACCTTCAAAGTTTCGGTTACCTGATAAAACGGAAGTTACAGTTAAATCGTTTTCCGCAATCGCATCTTCAATTTCTTCTTCTAAAGGACCGGAGTTCCCGATACAAGTCGTACAACCATACCCTACAAGATGGAAGCCCATGTCTTCAAGGTAAGGCATTAACCCTGAATCGTTCAAGTAACCAGTAACGACTTTTGAACCTGGTGCAAGAGATGTTTTTACATACTCAGGCACTTTTAGCCCTAGTTCACTTGCTTTCTTTGCGACTAGCCCTGCCGCCACAAGCACATATGGATTAGACGTGTTCGTACAGCTCGTAATTGCTGCAATCGCCACTGCACCTGTCTTCATGCTTGTTTTACGTCCATCTTTATACGTAACATTAACAGTTTTGTTAAATTCAGACGGATCAAGTCCAAGACCTTGGTTGCCTGCTGGTGCTACAACAGCTTCTTGGAAAGATTTTTGCATTTTTGGAAGTTCAATTAAATCTTGTGGACGTTTTGGACCAGAAAGATTTGCATGAATTTGCGATAAGTCAACTTCAACCACATCGGTGTACGATGGATCTGGCGTTTCGCCTGGAACATACCATAGTCCATTTGCTTGACAGTAAGCACGAACCAAATCGATTTGCTCTTCAGAACGACCTGTTAAGCGCATGTAGTTCATGGCTTCTTCGTCTACTGGGAAGAACCCGCACGTTGCACCATATTCAGGCGCCATGTTTGAAATTGTTGCTCTGTCTGCAAGTGGCATATCTGCTAACCCTGGACCGAAGTACTCAACAAATTTCCCAACAACGTTCTTTTGTCGGAGTACTTGTGTTACTTTAAGCGCCACATCTGTTGCCGTTGTTCCACTTGGAAGTGAGCCGGTAAATTTCAATCCGATGACTTCTGGTACTGGGAAGTAAGATGGCTGACCAAGCATTCCAGCTTCTGCTTCAATACCACCAACACCCCAACCAAGAACACCAAGGCCGTTAATCATCGTTGTATGAGAATCCGTACCTACGAGTGAATCAGGGAATGTTAACAGTTCGCCATCTTTCTCTACAGCATGGACTACATTTGCTATGTACTCCAAGTTGACTTGGTGAACAATTCCTGTTGCTGGCGGCACGGCGTTATAATTATCAAACGCTTTCTTAGCCCAGCTTAAAAATTCATAACGCTCACCGTTTCGCTCAAACTCACGGTTCATGTTATAAAGCAAGGAATCATCTGTACCGAATTTATCCACTTGTACAGAGTGATCGATAACTAAATCTACAGGAATTTCCGGATTAATTTGATCCGGGTCTCCACCTAAATCAGCCATTGCTTTTCTTAACGCCGCCAAGTCAACAACTGCTGGCACCCCTGTGAAATCTTGAAGAATAACACGAGATGGTTTGAATGGAACATCAATTTCTTTTTGTTCAGCTGTTCCCCACTTCGCTAAATTTTCTACGTGCTCTTTTTTAATAACATAATCATCATATTGACGTAAAACTGATTCTAGCAATACCTTTACAGAGTATGGTAGTTTACTAACGTTCCCATAACCTGCTTTCTCTAACGCATCAAGTGCATAGTAATGATACGTTTTTCCATTTGACTCAAAAGAAGACCGCGCTTTAAACACATCTAAGTTTTTTGACATCTAAGACCCTCCTTATCAACTTCATCATATCGCATTGTTCCCAACTTGTCTAAGGAACGCACTTGAGTAAGCGCTTTTAATGTAAGCGATATAATTGCCCTTCATTAGAATATCAAAAGTTGACGAAAGTTTAAATCTTTTTTCGACAATTTTTTAAAAAAGGATAAGAAAAAGTTGACTCCATATACTGAAGAATGAAAGCGAGGTGGACGAAAAATGAAGGGGAATTCAAAGGCGAGACGCAATCAACCACAGCATCCTGAAAGCAATCAACCACAGAAACAAAGCGGTTCTCATAAAACAAAAAAAGCCAACCATGTTAGCCAAACAAACGGAGAAGGCTAAATAGCCCAAACCTTTTTGAAGCCACCGCATAGACTGTAATCATACCGGAACAAAAGGAGGTTACACAATGAGCGGTGGATTCGGAACAGGCGGAGGTTTCGCTTTAATTGTTGTTCTATTTATTCTTTTAGTAATTGTTGGAGCAAGCTGGTTCTAAAAGAAGGACTGCATCGCAGTCCTTTTTTCTTTTTTATGAGCCCGTTTTTGAGTACTGTCATTCATTTACATAAGATAGCGACTATACTTTAGCAAAAACATGGCACCAATACTGATGGCAAGAATAAGACTCGCTTTCCTCAACGAATCTTCCACATTTATATCGCCCTTTTTCATGAGTCGAAGCGACTTACTTGTGATTCCTAAGCTCACGCCGATAGCAAGTGTTAAGACAACGACGCCCCAAGTCCACCAAGACCCCCAATTAAAGACAAGCGGAATCCCTGTAGCAATAAGTAACACGAAGCCAATATGTGCGAATACAAACAGGACTCGATAGATATTTAATAATTTTTCTTTGAATCGTCCGCCTTCTTCAAGCCTTGCTGCATAATATAAAAATGGGAACGGTATACATAGGAATAAAACAAGTGAACTAAACATATGAGTCGCAAAAAGAATAATTTGAGACACCTTTTTCTCCCCCTCCATAGAAACCCTTCTTATTTTATGCTAAAGTAACAGCTAAGAACAAGTGAAAAGGAGGGCTAAATGTGGGTGACTGGTTTATGAACCTGATTGTCTTGTGGACATTTATTTTGCTCGGCTTGATGTTTATTGGTGGCTTTTTTATGTTTCGAAAATTTCTTAAACGAATGCCGAAAGAAGACGGAAAATCGATCTTAGATTGGCAAGATTACTACATAAATCAAGCGCTTCCTTTATGGCAAGATGAGCAGCGACAATTACTTAATGAACTTGTCGAGCCTGTTCCTGAGCTCTTTCGCGATGTCGCTAAAGAAAAAATCGCTGGGAAGATTAGTGAGATTGCGTTAAGAGAAAATGCGTCTAGCCTAACACTCGATACGATTATTCGTGGATATATAACGGCAACTCCTAAGAAGGACCATCGGTTTCTCATAAAAAAACTTAAACAAAAACAAATTGATTTAACACCGTACGAGCATCTGCTCGATCGACAATCAAAATCACGTAGCAAAAAAGAGTTTCAAGAAGCAGTTGAGAAAAAGAAAACGATTTAAAAAGATGCTCCCTTCAAAGTAGACACTTAACAACGTGCACACAATGGAAGGAGCATTTTTTGATTGGTCTCATAGAAGGACCATTAACCGTCTACATGAACGGTTTGTTAAAAAGACTGTTACAGGAACGATCACTTTATTAACTTTCATACCTTTATGGAGAAAGAGGTGTGCGTGTTTGCACCATCATTTAAGAACCATAGTAGTTATATATGTTTTTTGAAATGAAATTCGTGACGGTTTCTTTTTTCTTATTTATGGCATCTTTTTTAATTGAATTGCTTCCGCATTATTCTCTGCAAAAATTAACACATCTGCTATATGCATGACCATTTGATACTCTCCTGCTTGAAAAAGAGCCCGACAGCGATCTAAAATGCTTTCTTTATCACCAATAAGAGCAATATATTCTTTTGCAACGTCTAGCTTTTTAAGAGGCTCAAGATCAGTTGGGTTTCCACTAAACCAGCCGGTATAGCGTCGATACGTACCTTTAATAGCAAAATCCAAGCTCCCATAATTTTGCGGTAGATACGGACTTTTCGCTAAATGTTCGGGTAAGGTAATTTGCTCAAGCGCATCTTCAAGAGGTCGATTTTCGTTAAGACAGCGCGATGTTTCGTCATAGACAAGCTTCAATGCGTCCACTACATCTTGAGTGGCAGCCATAATTTGTCGGTTTCCTTGAATAAGGGAGCCATGTCCGGGGAATAAGGCATTCGGCTGGAGTTTCTGAATATCTTCTAACGTTTCAAACCATTCACGTTCAAATCGATTGACTTTTAATGGATTTCCAATATTCGGGAAAGAAGAGATCATGAAATCTCCGCTATAGACAACCTTATCTTTTGGAATCCATACATAGCAATGATCGTCGGTTTCTCCTTTTCCATGAATTAAGTGAAACGTCTTATCTCCTAGCGTAAACGAATAGGTCTTATGAAAGGTCACGTCAGGTGGAACTGCTTCATTATGATCTCTAATAGGAAGTTGACCTTGAAATTGAATTTGATTGATTCGATTTGTATGATCTGCGAGTTTCTGATATTTTAAAAAGCGATCGTTTACAGCTTCATGCGCAATAATGGTCGTTCCTTTTTCTAAGTACGCATTTGCCGTGATCAAGTGATCGTAATGCCCATGAGTATAGATCATATAACGTATAGGCAGGGATGTCTCTTGTCGAATCGCTTTGTAAATTTGCTCCGCAAGTCCAGGATCAATATTCGTATCAATGATGACAATACCTTCCGTTGTATACACAATTCCTACGTTAGAAAACCCTTCTACATGCCTATAATCGTCTTTGAATTTAATGAACCTAACGTTCGTTTCTTCCATATATATCCCTCCTTTTTCACCCACAAGACCCACTATATGTATAGAAAGGTTATTTATTCCTTCAGGGTGATGTCATTCTCTTTCTCAAAAAGAAAAAAAGCCCGCTTAGTCGGTATTCTTCAACTAAACAAGCTTTTTTTATAGCCATTATGCCGTAATTTGTTCTCTCGCTTGTAGCAAATACATTTTATGGTACAAACCTTCACGCTTAAGCAAGTTTTCGTGGGTGCCACGTTCAACTACTTCACCTTGGTGGAGTACTAAAATAAGCTGAGCATGTTTAATCGTTGACAACCGATGCGCAATCGCAATAGTCGTTCGATTTTGCTGCATTTTTTCTAACGCTTTTTGAATCGTTTCCTCTGTTTCAGTGTCAATACTAGCTGTTGCTTCATCTAGAACGAGAATGTCAGGGTTTCCGAGCATTGTTCGCGCAAACGAGAGTAACTGGCGTTCACCACTTGAAAACGTTGTCCCCCGTTCCCCAATAAGCGTATCGTACCCATTAGGTAATGCGTCTATAAACCGACCCGCGCCGACAAATTCACAAGCTGCTCGTACGTCATCTCTTGTATAGCCTTTACGTCCTAACGTAATATTGCTGGCGACCGTTCCGCTATATAAAAATGAATCTTGCAACACGAGTCCTACTCGTTTTCTTAGCGTATCCTCGCTAAAGGAATAGAGGGGTCGACCATCTATATTTATTTCCCCATGTTTTAACGGATAAAAGCGCATCAACAAATTAATCATTGAGCTTTTCCCACTTCCCGTATGCCCTACTAGTGCAATCGTTTCACCCCGGGACGCTTGAAAGGAAATGTGATGAAGTACGTTTGTTGTACCGTCGTATGAAAACGATACATCTTTAAATTCAATTGAACCACCTTGTTCATTAGCATTTTCACTTTCGTTAAAAGTGGCTCCTGGCGCGTACTCTTCACGATCCATTAAACGAAAAACTCTTCCAGCCGAAACAATTGCTTGCTGAAACAACGACAGCCGTTGCATGATTTGATTAACAGGTTCAAAAAAACGGTCAAGTAAATTAACAAACGCATAGAGTACGCCAAATTCAATAGGTCCTACAAAGGATTGAAAACCAAAATAAAGCAAGACAATTGAAATGGCCATTAAACTTAAAATATCAACAATCGGTCTCAACAATAGCGCATCAGCTTTCATCGCTTTCATTCCAGCTTGATAATGTGCTTCATTCATTTCTGCAAATTCTTTTTTCATTCGTTTTTCCTGTCGAAAGGCTTGAATAATTCGCATCCCTTGTACAGATTCACTCATTTTCGCATTGATTTCACTTACTTTTGCACTGACCGTTTCATAGAATGAAGAGCTTATTTTTCGATAGACTCGAAAAACAAGAAATAAAAATGGCAAAAAAATGAGACAGTAGAGCGCTAATGTTGCATTTAAATAAAACATGGCGACAAAGGTGCCGATCATGAAGATGCCATTTTGCACAAATACGGCTAGCACCGTTACATATAACTCTTTAATTGATTCTGTATCGTTTGTAATACGTGATACAAGTCCACCACCGGGCATTTTATCAAAAAAAGACAGCCCTAGTTTTTGCACATTTTTAAAGACATCTACCCGTAATGTTTGAATAATTCGCAAAGCGATTTTTTGAAAAAAGAGACTTTGTATATATTGACTAATAATGGCGACGAGTAAGAGGCAAATAAAAATTGACACTAGCCATGCGAGCGGTTCAGTTGGAAAGTTTCCTGTTGTTAAATACGTATCAATAAAGTGCGCAATTAATATTGGCTGAAGCAATTCTGCTGTTGCAGCGATCATCATAATAATAAATGCGACACTTAACATTTTTTTATGACCTTTTGCATAACGTAATAGCCTTAAGAAAATAGCCCGCTGCTGCTTGCCTGAAAGTACTTCATCTGTATGTTTCAATCTCTAGCCCCCTTGCTCCACAATCGATTCGAGCTGTTGGCGTTCGTACATTTCTTTGTACCAGCCACCTTGTTCCATCAACGTCCGATGCGTGCCTCTTTGCTTAATCGTCCCTTCATCAAGGACAAGGATGAGATCTGCATGACTCACTGCGCTTAATCGATGTGCACTCATAATCAACCCTTGATCCGCCTGTTTTTCTTTCAATCCAGATAAGATTGCTTCTTCTGTTTTCGCATCAACTGCTGATAATGAGTCATCGAGCAGCAAAACATTCGGTCGGCTTAAAATCGCTCGCGCTATTGAAATACGCTGTTTTTGACCACCTGAAAGGGTTACTCCGCGCTCACCTACAACGGTTTCATAGCCTTCAGGGAAACGACTAATATCGTCATGCACACAGGCAAGCTGGCACGCGCTTACAATATCAGCAAACGAGGCATTCGGGTTTGTAAATGCAACGTTCTCTGCAATCGTTGCGGAGAACAAAAAGTGATCTTGCGGCACATACCCAAACAACTCTTTTATACAGACAGGGTGTAGTTCCTTACTTTCTATACCGTCAAAATTGATTGAACCTGTTGATACATCCACCTCTCTTTGTAACAAAGACATCAACGTTGATTTTCCACTGCCTGTTTTTCCAACTAAAGCAATGGTTTCTCCTTGCTTGACTTGAAAATAGATGTGCTCAAGCGTTCGCTTAGCGGCTGTTTCATATTGAAACGTGTCAATGGACACGTCGATTTCTCCTGTTAACGTTTGTTTTACCGGTTGTTTAACAGGCTGTAAACTTGACTCTGTATGTAAAAGCGCCATAATCCGTTCATATGAGGCGCGCCCTCTTTCCACAACATTAAAAAACATCCCTAATGCCAGCATCGGCCAAATTAATAAACCTAAATAAAACACAAAGGTGGTTAACTGTCCGAGAGTCATGGTTTCGTCTATAACAAACGTTGCGCCAAACGATACAGCGAGTAGGTAACACAATCCAATTACACCAGTAATCGTTGGATCAAATAATGCATCAACTTTTGCGACGCGAATATTTTTCTCAACAACCATAGCAGATTCATTCTGAAATTTTTGATTTTCTTCTTCCTCTTGACCGAACGCTTTCGTCACTTTCATGCCGTTTATATTTTCTTGAACCGTTTGATTTAAGGAACTGAAAGCCGCTTGTGCAGATCCAAACCGTTTATGCAACATCGCACCGTAAAGGTTTGTTAATATTGCCATTAGCGGAAGAGGAATCAATGTAATCAGCGTTAATTCCCAGCTAAGCGTAAGCGCCATCGTCCCAATGACCATTCCACCAAGCAGCACAGCATCCACAATGGTTAATACGCCTTCACCTGCTGTTGCCTGAACAGCACGCACATCATTTGTTGAGATAGCCATAAGATCGCCTGTTGACCGTTTTTGATAAAACGATATTGGCATGGTCGTGTAATGATGATACAGCTGATTCCGTAGCTGTCGAGCAAGTTTAAACGATGCCCCATAAATAAGCAGGCGCCACAAAAACCGTAACACATATAAAAGGAGTCCAATAATTAAAATAATAGCGATGTAACGAATTAATATCGTTTGCGTTAACGTATCTGTTTGAATGAAATCGACAACACGGCCAATGATTTGCGGCGGGACGAGAGATAATAACGATACAATCGCTAAGATGAGCGAACCCCCGACATATGCTTTCCAATGGGTTTTAAAAAACCATGCTAAATCAATAAAAATCCGCATATCTTTCCCTCTCTTATCAATCGAAAAAATTTTCTAACAATAACAAACAGTTTAACAGGCACTCCGCTTCTAACGAAGTGCCTGTACTTATTTAGACTGTTGCTTTTGCATCGCTTTCATCATTTGAGTGATTTTCTTTTGTGATGGGTTTTGCCCCATTTGCTGCATCATCACGCGTAGCATTTGCTCATTAATCGGTGGGTTCTTTTTCAAATAAGACATCATCGTTTTACGAGCAATAAAAAAGCCAATTGCTACACCTGCTAAAACCGCAACGGTGTACCCTATAATATGCCAAATCAATGTTAAACCTCCTTCTCACACGTTCTACTTCTACTGAACCTTATCTATTATACACGAGCAAGCGTTGATTTTAAAGCACTTAAAAAGCATGCTTTACAGCACGCTTTGTTTTTCATACGGTTTTAACCATCCAAAACGGCGATCGTGAATATTTACTGCAAAGAAAAATCCCTCTACATCGCGGAGCGCATCGAAAACATCCGTCTCCGCTTGTAAATCGCCTTCTGCTTCTAGGCAAATTTTCTTTGCATCAATCATTAAAGCACATTGATTATCTGGATTACTTTTTGAGGCAGCTACATACTGATTCGCCGCTTTTTCTTTGTACTTTGCCGTGAACAACTGTTTAATTTGTTCTTCTGGCATAGATGTCGTAATATAATTAATTTGACGATCGTAAATCGGCTGAGTATGTGCCCGTGCTTTTTCCCTTTCTTCAAATAGCTGAAACAACTTCATTTCCTTTCCAAGGTAAGAGGATGCAACATCTTCCGTAACATTAAAAAGTTCATAGTATCTCATCTATTTTCTCCTCCGGCAATTGAACATTAGGAAATATTTAGTTTTATTATACCCGTTTTTTTAAAATATACTGTCAATTCATCGGGGAGAAGCTCACTAGTTTTGTCGAATTGCGTGAAAAGCAGTTCTTTTTTTAATTAATTGCCCTTTTCAGTACAAAAATTTCCGCCAAGGCCACATTTCTGTCTAAAATCACGATACCCTGCTTTTATCATTTAATTCGGTCTTTCTAAAGACTGTCATCCTATATCCAAAAAATAGGAACGTTCAATTTAAATGATATCCATCCTTTATCACGCGGATGGACGCTTTCACCACAGGCACAAGCGCGACATCCGTTTGCGCTACGTTATTACTTGCGCTTTTCTTTTCCGCGGGCAACGCCTCAACTCCTTCGAAAACGTCACTCTTGGACTTTCGGGCTGTTGCTTTTCCCCTCGGAGTCGCCATCTGCGCTAATGAGTGAGCCAGGAGAGAAAAATAAAGTTTACATATACACTAGTTCCATTCACTTTACTATAAAAAACTAATTTCAAACGATTAAAAAACACGTTGACGAGGCTCTTCATCAGCAGTTTCACATCTGAGGCTTTTTATAGCGCCAATGCTTACCGGTGGAAAACCCTCATCACACGTGTTTGATGGATGTTACCTTATTTTCAGCTTACGCAAATTACTTAAGCAAAGCTTTGACTTTGTTCACAACATTCTCAACGGTGAAGCCATATTCAGCAATAATTTGATCTCCCGCGCCAGAAGCACCGAACGTATCAATTGTTAACGTATCGCCTTCATCGCCAACGTACTTCGCCCATCCTAATGAAGCACCCATTTCAATTGCAAGGCGCGCTTTCACGTTTTTAGGGATGACCGCGTCTTTATATTCTTTCGGTTGAGCTTCGAAGCGATCCCAGCTTGGCATGCTCACAACAGATACATCAATCTTTTCTTTCGATAGGGCTTCTTTTGCTTTCATAGCAAGCTGGACTTCTGAACCTGTAGCAATTAAAACCGCATCTGGCTCGCCATTCGCTTGAGAAAGAACATAAGCACCTTTTTTCACGCCTTCATAAGCTTTCGTCGTTGTTTCTTCTTGCGTATCAACATTTTGACGGCTTAATACAAGTGCAGTTGGCTCTTTTTGTGATTCAAGAGACAGCTTCCATGCAGCAGCGGTTTCATTTCCATCACCAGGACGGATAACCGATAAGCCTGGCATCGCACGTAATGCAGCCAACTGTTCAACTGGCTCGTGGGTTGGACCATCTTCTCCTACAGCAATACTGTCGTGAGTTAATACGTATGTGACAGGAACGCCCATTAACGCTGATAGACGAATCGCTGGTCTTACATAATCAGAGAATACAAAGAACGTTCCTCCAAATACTTTTAAGCCACCATGAAGCGCCATTCCGTTTAATGCACAACCCATCGCAAACTCACGAACACCAAACCAGATATTGCGACCAGCATAGTTGTCTCGCCCAAAGTTGCTTTCGTTATTTAAATTGGTTTTATTTGAACCAGCTAAGTCTGCAGACCCACCAAATAATTCAGGAACATGTTTTGCAAGCGCATTTAATGCTTCTCCAGAAGATGCACGCGTTGCTAGACTTTTACCCGCTTCATATCTCGGTAACGCTTGATCGTATCCTTCTGGCAAATCACCAGAAAATGCACGCTCATACTGTTTTGCTAGCTCTGGATTCGCTTCTTTATATGCAGCAAAAAGCTCGTTCCACTCATCTTCTTGTTTCTGACCTTGTTCCTTAACAGATGTGAAAAACTCACTTACTTCTTCAGGAATATGGAAATCTTTTTCGTACGTCCACTTATACGCTTCTTTAGTAAGGGCTACTTCATCAGATCCAAGCGGCGCACCATGGGATGCAGATTTGGCTGATTTATTTGGTGAACCGAAGCCAATTACTGTCTTCACTTCAATTAATGTCGGGCGATCAGATGTTTTTGCTTCCGTAATCGCTTTATTAATTTCAGCTAGATTCGTGCCATCTTCAACAAAAATAACGTTCCAGCCATAAGCTTTAAAACGATCTTCAACACTTTCTGAAAACGACTCATGTAAATCTCCATCTAACGAGATATCATTTGAATCATAAAGAACAACAAGACGATTTAATTTTAAATGACCCGCAAGTGACGCTGCTTCTGCAGACACACCTTCCATTAAATCACCGTCTCCACAAATCGCATACGTGAAATGATCAACAATTTCATGGTCATCTGTATTGTATGTCGCAGCTAAGTGACGCTCCGCCATTGCCATCCCTACTGCCATTGCAACACCTTGCCCAAGTGGACCTGTTGTTGCTTCAACGCCTGCCGTATGACCATATTCTGGGTGTCCTGGCGTACGACTTCCTAACTGACGAAATGATTTCAAATCATCCAACGTCACATCATAACCTGTCAAATGAAGAAGGCTATATAAAAGCATGGAACCATGTCCTGCTGATAAGACAAAACGATCTCGGTTTGTCCACTCAGGGTTTGCTGGGTTATGATTCATGTGATTTGCCCATAAATCCAACGCCATTGGCGCTGCGCCCATTGGCATCCCAGGGTGACCTGAATTGGCTTTTTCAATACTATCAATTGAAAGTGTTCGAATGGTATTTACCGCTAATTCTTCAATATTGTTTTTCATTTGTTACACCCTTTCATTCTTCGTACGTTTCCATCATAAACAAAATAAAAAAAATGTACAAGCCTGACGGGAGCTTGTACATTTAGTGTGGTGGATTTTGTTTTTGTGCTTTACTATCTTTTAGCTTTTGCGGTGTCACATCCGTACCCTCTTCATCAACAACTTTAACGGAATGTAGTTGATTTTTAAATGTGGAGCGGAACGTATTTAAATATTCTTTTCGAAGCGCTTGCTGTTCGTCTTTTTGCTGCTTCGTTAATCCTGATGTCTTCGCTAGTTGAGACAGTTCATTGATTCGGTCTAATTTTGATTTTGATAACAACGTCAATCACCTATCCTTCGGTTGTCATCATAGCATCTTCATTTCATTAGATCAACTCATCTGATTTTGTTTGCTCGTATTGCTGAAAACGCCGATGTACCGTTGCTTTTGAACAATGATAACCTAACCCATTTAACGTTATCGCAATGTCATGAAACGTTAGCTTTTTCTCTCGCAATCTAACAATTTCTTCAATTGGGAGGTCTTTTTTACTGCGTCCCCCACTACCTGTATCTTTTAAGTTGCGCTCCGGATGATACCCTTTTTCAATCGCTTTTCTCATCCCGCGTTTGATTTTCAAGTTATGTAATTTTCGCTGGTACTCTTCCACGATGGCTACGATTTCAAAAACCATCTCGTCTGCTTCTGATAAATGTAATGCACCATCGTTGTGACATGTATAAATCGTAATGCCATACTTTTGAAGTTGATATAGAATAGCAGTCCTCGCTCTTCCCCTACCAATTCTCGTCTCGTCTGTTACAAGCAAATGCGTAAACGTTTGTTTTTTTGCTTGATCTAAAAGAAATAGAAGATTATCGCGATCCAAGTCATATCCACTAGCAACCTCAGAAAGACAATCGCTCACTTCTATTCCATGTTGATGAGCCATTTTCACTAATTCATCTTCTTGACGAGCTAAAGACGTTTGTTGACTTTCTTTATCCGTACTAACTCGACAATATAAAATGGCTTTATTTCGTTTCATACTGTACCTCCCACTGCAATGTTTCAGCGACTAACGATCATTTAAAAGGATTACGTGACTGTCCGTATTGCTGTTTCGATCCTCTACTTGCTCGTTCTCATCACCATCAAAGGATAACAAACTACTAAACATAAATAAAACAGTAATAATACCAGCAATAATAATTCCTTTTTCTTGATTCTTCTTCATTATCGATCACCCGTTCGTAAGAATATTTGTTCTTACTCTAAGATACTTCGAACTTTTGTTCGTGTCAAGCATTTTTAGAACTTATGTTTGCGTTCGTATGTTCGATGTGCTAAAGTAAAGATAACGAATACATAGATAAAGCAGGTGAAGAGGAGTGTCTAAATTATCTACTAGACAAGAAGAAATTTTATTATTTATTAAAGATGAAGTAAAAAAGAAAGGCTATCCGCCTTCCGTACGTGAAATTGGGGAAGCAGTAGGTTTAGCATCAAGCTCAACCGTACATGGTCATCTTGCTCGTCTTGAAAAGAAAGGATACATTCGTCGTGATCCTACGAAACCTCGAGCAATTGAAGTGCTTTCGCTTGAAGAAGCACTGGACGAGCCTTCCATTATTCGTGAACGTGCACGCTATATTCCTGTAATTGGTAAGGTTACAGCAGGTAGTCCAATTACAGCGATTGAAAATATCGATGACTACCTCCCCCTTCCAGATCATATGTCTGGTCATGAACAAGTGTATGCCTTAGTTATTCAAGGTGAAAGTATGATCGAAGCGGGTATTTTCGATGGGGACCAAGTCATTGTGAAGCAACAGCAAAGTGCTGATAATGGTGATATTATTGTTGCGATGACTGATGAAAATGAAGCCACCGTCAAACGTTTTTTCCGAGAAAAGAACTACATTCGCCTTCAGCCTGAAAATTCAACAATGAAGCCGATTATACTAGACAATTGTACGATTTTAGGAAAAGTCATTGGTGTTTTCCGAACGATCCATTAAACATAAAGAAAGAGCACCGGAAAACCCAGTGCTCTTTTTTTACGCCTTTATTGATGATGGGCTTGACTGTCAGCCTCATTCTCTTCTTTTTTACTTTCACTATTTAACATGATTTTTAAAACAATCGCGGTCAGAAGAAACAAGACGCCGGCACTAATAAATACATACGGAATACCAAAACTCGCTGCAATTAAACCGCCTGAGACCGGTCCTAATACGTTTCCTAAAAAACGAAAGCTTTGATTATAACCGAGCACTTCCCCTTGCATCGATACTGGACACGCTTGGCGAATAAACGCTGTCGTGCAAGGAATTAATCCTCCTACCGCTAAACCAAAGACGAAGCGTAACACAATTAATTGCCAGAGTGAATCAACGAATGCTTGCGGAATGAAAAACACACCAGACAAAATAAGTAAAATGAGCATTACCTTTTCATGGCCCATTCGATCACCTAGCTGTCCCCATTTTCGAGTTGACAATAAGTTCCCTAAACCGGTTATTGAAAACGCTAAACCGGCTAAAAATGCCATATTTTCAACTGGCCCGACTAAATCATTAACGAATAGAGCTAAAAGTGGCTGGACGCTAAACAATGCCATTTGAATAATGAGCGCTACAACCATTACCATGATTAGCATAGGGGAACGAACAATAAATGCCAGTACCTCTTTTGCTGCATATTTCCGCTTTTTCTCACCTTTTTCTTCATAAATCACTTCTTTTACCCCAAAAACAACAAGTAGTGATGCGAGGGTTAAGATTGACGCGGTCAATACAAACGTTAATTCCATTCCAACAGTATCTGCGATCAGACCTCCAAACAAAGGTCCTAGTAAACCTCCAGAAACAGTACCTGTCTGTAAAGTTCCGAGCGTTTCTCCTGCTGTACGCTTACTACTTTGTGCTGCAATTAGAGCCATTGATGCAGGGATAAACCCTGTCGCAAGCCCCATGAAAGCACGCAGAACAAACAATGCCTCAACAGATTGAACATACCCCATAAGAAATACCGAGATGGCAATCCCAAAACCAGTTCCAATGAGTACTTTTTTTCGTCCGTAACGATCTCCAATTCGTCCCCAAATTGGCGCAACGAGAAAAGCAACTAAGAAAGAAATACCGAAAACAAAGCCAGACCATCTTTGAACATCTTCACCTGAATATTGTCCGAACGATTCAATGTAAAGAGATAAAAATGGAATGACCATTGTCATACTTGCACCAACAAACAAGTTGGCAAACCACATAATCATTAAATTACGCTTTTCCGCTTTTATACTGATCACCTTCGTTGTCTAAAGATCTTCCTTGTTTATTTCGCAACTCTAAATATATGCGAAAAAAAAACAGCCGTCAAACGCTCTCTCCTAGCTAAATCTGTAAGAAAAGAGTCTAAACAGCCCGTTTTCTTTCATTTCATTCTCTTTTCACACATCCGAAAAAATTTCATAGGATGACTATAACCCATACATAGGAGGCGAATGGAATGGATCTTTCAGATGAAATGGTATTGCTTATCACCATTCTTGTCCTGTTTTTGTTACTTGTCATTGTAGGAATTATTTTATTTTATCTTTAACCGCTTCAAAAAAGCGAAAGTGTTTGGTAGCGTATTTCAACTAAATTCGTTACACTCACTCCAAGCAAACGAACTTGGTGACGGATCTCTCCATATTCAAACCACAATTCTTGCACATACTGATATAACGCTTCACTTGTGTGAACGTAATCAGGTAAACTAATCCGCCTCGTTATCGTTTCAAATGATCGATAGCGAATCTTCAAGACAATAGTTTTCCCTTGTTTTTTTACTCGTTCAAGGGAAGCTTGCACTTCATCTGCTAAAAGTCTTAGTTTTAATAAAACATCTTCATCGGTTACAAGTGGTTGTGCATACGTATGTTCTTTTCCAACCGATTTTCGATCACGATGCAGTTTCAGCCGATTGTTATCAATGCCCCTTGCTCGTTTGTAATAAGATAAACCAGCTTTTCCGAAATGATGAACAAGATCAAGCTGAGTCATCTTGTATAAATCATCGCCTACATAGATGTTCAGACTGTGCATTTTTTCAGCAGTTTTTGGCCCGATACCTGGAAACTTCTCTACGGCTAGTTCTTTTATAAACGTCAGTGCCTTGTCTGGTGGAATGACAGTGAGTCCAGCAGGCTTTTTGACATCGGACGCAATTTTAGCTAAAAATTTATTATAGGATACGCCTGCAGAACTTGTTAGCCCCGTTTTCTCCCAAATATCAAGCTGAATTTGACGGGCTAATTTACTCGCACTCTTTTCATGATAATGATTATCCGTCACATCTAAATAAGCTTCATCAATGGACATGGGTTCTACTAACTCCGTATAAGTAAACATAATTTCCCGGATAGCGAGAGAAGCTTTTTGATAAGCTTTGTAATTGCCTTTTATAAAAATCCCTTCAGGACAACGTTTGTAAGCTTCATACGCACTCATCGCAGAGTGAATGCCATATTTTCTTGCTTCATAATTAGCGGTGGATACAATTCCCTTTCCACCAGTGGTTCGAGGGTGCTTCGCAATAATAACCGGTTTGCCTTTTAGCGCCGGATTATCTCGTTCTTCTACTGACGAAAAAAAGGCATCCATATCAATGTGAATGATTTTACGAGTGGTGTCTCGATTCGGTTCTGGAAGCTTAAAATCTTGCTCATCCATAAAAACGACGCCTCTTTCATTCTCGTTGTATACAATTCTAGTATATACGAACGTATGATCGAAGTCAATAAAACAACCTGATTGTACGAGGCTTTTATACCCGCTCTTATTGTAAGTGGATTCATTTAAACGTTTTTACTTACACCTACTGTATTTAAGGTAATCCTTCCCACCTAGCCGTTTTAATCATTAAAAAACCTTTTAGAACACGTACCTAACAAGCTGTAGGTGAATACACTGGCTTTAGAAAAAGGAGTGAAAGAGATGAATACTTATTCTAATGGGTATTTTCCTCAATACCCTTATCAGACGGGCATGCCACACTATCATTCGAATCGACATTCTCATGACGCAATAAATGGTTTTAATGGATTCGTGCCTCATCAAACAAATGAGTATCAGCAGATGCAGCAAAATAACAATGATTACGCTTCTCTACAGTCGAATCAACATCCGTATGTTCAAACGAATAGCCAGCATCTTTATGGCAATATGAAAGATCAATGTCAACAAATGAAAGATCACCATGTCGAATTAAAAATGTCTGATGGTCAAATGTTGGACGGCATCTTAACAGAAGTTCGCGAGGATGGCATTACGCTGTTGATTGGTGAAGACATTCATCAGGAAGAAGCTCGACAATTTGGTGGTTGGAGATACCGTCGCTATCGACCGAGGTTTTTCCCATATGGAAGGTTCGGCGGTATAGGCTTTTTCCCGTATTTTTATCCACCATTCTTTTTCTAAATATAAAAAAGTGGATTGCGCTACAAGAGTACTTTTTCGTGTACATGACTCCCCACATCTAAATTAACGGATTTCTTTGTAGATTTCCCTTTAAAACCTCGCTAAAAAGCGGGGTTTTACGGTTACATAAAGTTATTTCTGTAAGGAATCTATTTAACAGTCGATTATCTCAAACTAGGTTCAACGTGTCATTTGTCCCTAAAAAAAAACCCTCAACACAAGATGTGTCAAGGGCTTCCTCTTTTAGTAGTTCTGCATGAACTGTTCGCGTTCCCACGGGTGGACTTGCGTACGGAACATATCCCATTCAATTTCTTTCGCTTCAATAAAGTGTTCAACTGCGTGCTCGCCTAGCGCTTTAACAAGCACCTCATCTTTTACAAGGCTCTCAAGTGCCTCGCCAAGTGATGCCGGTAGCGCTTTAATGCCTTCTTCAACACGTTCTTCTTTACTCATCACATAAATATTGCGATCCGTCGCTTCTGGAGGCGTCATTTTACGCTTAATGCCATCTAGACCAGATGCAAGCATCACCGCCATAGCAAGGTACGGGTTAGCAGATGGATCTGGACTACGAACTTCAACACGTGTTGACACACCGCGTGAAGATGGAATTCGAATAAGTGGTGAACGGTTACGCATCGACCATGCGATGTAAACTGGTGCTTCGTAACCTGGCACTAAACGCTTGTACGAATTCACGATTGGATTTGTAATCGCCGTGAATCCTTCCGCATGTTCCAAAATACCGCTTAAGAATTGCATCGCTGTTTTACTTAATTGGCTTTCTGTTTTCTCATCGTAAAACGCATTGCCGTCTTTTGTGAATAATGACATGTTCAAGTGCATGCCCGATCCATTCACACCAAATAAAGGTTTTGGCATAAACGTTGCGTGAAGACCGTGCTTACGAGCAATGGTTTTTACAACAAGCTTAAACGTTTGAATATTATCACACGCTGTAATTGCGTCTGCATATTTAAAATCAATTTCGTGCTGCCCTGGAGCAACCTCGTGATGTGAAGCTTCAATATCAAAGCCCATGTCTTCTAATTCTAAAACGATGTCACGTCGACAATTTTCTCCAAGATCTGTTGGAGCTAGGTCGAAATAGCCACCTTTATCATTTAGTTCTAACGTTGGTTCGCCTTTCTCGTCATTTTTAAACAAGAAAAATTCAGGTTCTGGTCCGATGTTAAAACCAGTAAATCCAAGCTCTTCAGCTTGCTTAAGCACGGATTTTAAAATTCCACGTGGATCCCCTTCAAATGGCGTTGGCTCTTCACCAGGTTTCCCAGGCTGGTAAATATCACAAATGAGTCGAGCGACTTTTCCTTTTTCTGGTGTCCAAGGGAAAATGACCCATGTATCTAAATCTGGATAAAGATACATATCCGATTCTTCAATTCGAACAAATCCCTCGATGGAAGAACCGTCAAACATCATTTTGTTATCGAGCGCTTTTGACAACTGATCCACAGGGATCTCAACGTTTTTAATCGTTCCAAGTAAATCTGTGAACTGTAAACGAATAAAACGTACGTTTTCATCTTGTGCAATACGCACAATATCTTCTCTTGTATAATTTGGCAACGTGCTTGCTCCTCTCACTCTGCTTGTCTATGTAAATAAGGAATGACATCCTTTTCACATGATGAATTACGATTACTATGTAAGTATCGTACTAAAGGCTTTTTTGTTCGTCAAGAAAAGTCCTTATTCTTTATGTTCCTCTTCTTCTTGATTCATAAACGTCTTTTGTACAGCTTTTGTGACAGCGAGCTTGACATGTTCATACGTAAGCCCTCCTTGCACGTAAGCTGTATATGGTGGACGTAGTGGTCCATCCGCTGTTAATTCAATACTCGCGCCTTGCACAAACGTACCAGCTGCCATAATGACATCATCTTCATAACCTGGCATGTAGCTTGGCATTGGTTTAACGTGAGCGTTCACTGGGGAAGATTGTTGAATCGATTGACAAAAAGCAACCATTTGTTCTGCTGTTTGAAAATAGACAGCTTGAATTAAATCTGTGCGGGTTTCATTCCATTTCGGCGATGTCTGCATCCCTACTTCTTCAAGCAACGAAGCACTGTAATGTGCCCCTTTTACACTTTGTGCGACGACGTGAGGAGCCAAAAAGAATCCTTGATACATGTCAGTCAATGTTCCCAGCGTCGCGCCTCCTTCTGCGCCAATTCCTGGTGCAGCAAGTCGGTAAGACGCAAGCTCAACGTATTCTTGTTTTCCAACAATATACCCACCTGATTTTGCAATGCCGCCACCTGGATTTTTAATTAATGAGCCTGCCATTAAATCAGCGCCAACGTGACAGGGTTCCCTTGTTTCCACAAATTCCCCATAGCAATTATCGACAAAAACAACCACGTCTTCTTTAATTGATTTAACAAACGAAATGATTTCCTCTAGCTCAGCAATTGTAAAAGATGGACGATCGCCATAGCCACGAGATCGTTGAATCCCAATGACTTTTGTTCGCTCATGAATGGCAGCATGTATACCAATCTTGTCCATTTTCCCATCTACAAGATCGACTTTTTGATAATCAATTTGATAATCACGCAAAGAACCTTTGCCATTGCCACGAATCCCTACAATCTCTTCAAGAGTATCGTACGGTGTCCCGCTAATATACAAAAGCTCATCTCCAGGACGCAAGACGCCAAATAAGGCAACGGCAATCGCATGTGTACCTGAGACGATTTGATGTCGCACTAAACTTGCTTCTCCACCAAAGACGTCTGCATAAATCGCTTCAAGCGTGTCTCTTCCTGTATCATCATAGCCGTAACCAGTTGTTGGTGTAAAATGAAAATCTGCAACTTGGTGATCTGAAAAACTTTCCATCACACGATTTTGATTCATCAATGCAATCTGATCAACTTTTTGATGAATAGGATGAATTTTTTCTTCTGCGCGCTCTACGAGTTGGCGCATGTCTGTTGAAAAAAGTGATTCCATGTTTTGCTTCTCTCCTAGTTAAATTCAATCAGTTCTAGCTTATCACGTTAAAGAAAGAAATAAAATGAGTTCCGTCCTCACTTTATTTCTTAAACGTAAAATCTTCCTTTCGTAACGTTTCTAGTTCTGATTTTGTAAATTTATCTTCTTTTAACACCCTTACTGCTTGTAAACGAATCGCCTCTTCAATCATGTTCCGCATGTAGCGTCCATTACTAAATGAATACGCTTCTTCAGCCAATACATGTTTAATTTGGTCTCGACAGCGATTTAAAGCATCTTTTTCAATAATGTAATCCCGTTCTTTTGCCATACCAATTAACATTTCAATTAGCTCTTCTACGGCATAATTTGGGAACGTAATGGAAATAGGAAATCTCGAAGGTAAACCTGGATTCAGCGACATAAAGAAATCCATTTCTTTGGAATAGCCTGCTAAAATCAACACAAATTCATTTGCGTGATTTTCCATCCCTCGGACGAGCGTATCAATTGCTTCCTTTCCGAAATCTTTCTCTCCACCCCGGGAGAGAGAGTAGGCTTCATCAATAAATAGCACGCCACCTTGAGCCTGCTTTAAGACATCTCTTGTTTTTTGTGCGGTATGGCCAATGTATTCACCGACGAGATCAGCCCGCTCCATTTCAATGAAATGCCCTTTTGACAACACCTTCATTTCATGTAAAAACGAGGCAATCAATCGTGCAACGGTTGTCTTTCCCGTCCCAGGATTGCCTTTAAAGATCATGTGAAGCACTTGTTTAGGCGACTTCAACCCTACCTCTTTACGCCGCTCGCTTATATAAATCCATGCGTACAATTCTTTTACGAGTGATTTAATTTCTTTTAATCCGATGTAGTTTGCTAATTTATTTTCAAAACGAACGAGAATTTCATGTTTTTCTTTTTCTTCAACAGAAACAAACCAATCCGTGCTTGCACGCTTTTCAGGAGATTTATTTAATACGACGCTTATCCGCGCATTATTTTTTGTATGATGATTCGACATGGCTAGTGAGACCTCCCTCTAAACCCTTATCACTTTTACTATACGTGTAAGAAGAGAAAACGTGATAAACACCCAGATCTATATTCTTCTTATCTATCTTATGGTTCATCGTTAAAAACCATTCCTCGATGTCTTGATTTGATTACGATGGACAATCTCACTATTTTTGATAGAATTTAAGGAAGAGGAGGGCGTTTATGGAACAGAACCAGCTAAAAGAAGCATTTTTAAACCAACTCTTTCTCAAAGGTCGTAAGGCTACAACGATTCAACGCTATCACTATGATTTGAACGACTTTTTTCTATGGTTAAACGATCGTTCATTCATCGATTTAACGACAAAAGAGATTGAATCGTTTTATCAACATTTAATGGTGACACGCACCTATCAAGTTCGTACTGTTCGACGAATTTCTTCTGTTCTTCGTCGCTTTACGCTATTTTTAGTGGAAGAGAATGTCCTTCAAGATCACCCATTGCTTCATCACGAGCCACCATTGCTCACCCTTGAACCATTAACTCGAGAAGAGTGGATTAGTAAGCGTGAAATGGACATTCTTTTGCAAACAACACATTC
Organism: Shouchella sp. JSM 1781072; assembly: GCF_041949915.1. Lineage (NCBI taxonomy): Bacteria > Bacillati > Bacillota > Bacilli > Caryophanales > Bacillaceae > Shouchella > Shouchella sp. JSM 1781072. Next base: position 897,151 of record NZ_JBHFQE010000001.1, on the reverse strand, counting down.
AGAAAAAGGCTTAACAGAAAATCAACTTATCGCTCGCCCTCACTTAACTGAACGAAATTACGCCATCTTGATACTTTTAACGGAATATGGCATCACATTGAGCGAAGCATGTACGATTACGATGAACGATACGTCATTCGTGCAGCAAACCGTACAAATAAAAGATAGCGTAGAACGGACCGTCATGCTCGCATCAGATCATTCGCAACAGCTTTACATTTACTGGAGCAGTATCCCTGAGGCGGTTCGCCCAAGACTTCATACAAGCGATCCGTTGTTCGTTGCTTTTGATTTTACGAGAAGAACGTATCACTGGTCCTATGAAAAGGATGCGCCAAAAGCGTTAACAGCCATCGCTTTGCAAAAAATGATTCGAACGGAAGTTGCACGATCCGGGTTACGCAAAGGCATTTCAGCGCAACATTTTCGGAATGCTTATTTACTACGTACCTTGCTTGATCCACTTAGCAAACAAGATCTGCAACAACATTTAGGCTTAAAAAGTCCGTTATCGTTACGAAGATATGTGTTAACCCTCGCTCATTTAACAAAACAAGATCAACAAGCTCTTCTCAGTTCGACCATATAAAAAGATCTCGGAACCGAATGGTCGCGAGATCTTTTTTTTCTTCTATACTTCTGTTTCGCTTTTTAGCTGCACGTTTTTTTGCGGTGCAAACGTTGAGATTGCATGCTTATAAACAAGCTGTTGCTTTCCCTCCGTCTCAATAATAACCGTAAAGTTATCAAACCCTTTTATTGTGCCACGCAGTTGAAAGCCATTTAATAAAAACATCGTGACGGGAATCGATTCCTTCCTTAATTGGTTTAAAAATTGATCTTGAATGTTCACAGTTGCCTTCATGACGATAGCCCCTCTCTCTCTAAGTGTTTCTACTCTTAATTATTCGAGTTCACTTTTAAATTTCCTGCAAGAAAAATCGACGACTTTCGTTAAGATTTCATCCATAGATTGACTTGTTACATCAAACCATTCCACATCACTTTTATTTTTAAACCATGTAATTTGCCTTTTTGCATATTGTCTCGATCGGGCTTTAATTCGTTTAACGGCTTCAGCTAATGATACGTCTCCATCAAAGTACTCATATAATTCTTTATACCCGATCGCTTGAATTGCTTGACCCGTAATGCCTGCACGATACAGTTTCTCCACTTCGTCCAGCAAACCTTGCTCCATCATAAGCTCCACCCGTTGATTAATACGCGCATACAACATGTTTCGATCCATATTCAATCCGATTATGGCATAGTTAAATCGGGGTATTGATTGTTCTTGTTCTCGTTCCGAAAACCGTTTCCCAGTTGTATGGAGGACTTCAAGGGCCCGAATGACGCGGCGCTCGTTATTTGGATGAATCGATTCTGCTGCTACAGGATCACGTTCTTTTAACTGATCATACAAAACTTCCGCCCCTAATTCATGCGCAAGACGTTCTAATGTAAGGCGATAAGCAGGATCGGTTTCTGCATTTGAAAAAGAAAGATGATGGGTAATAGCTTGAACATAAAGCCCTGTTCCGCCAACCATAATCGGCATTTTTTGTCTGGATTTTAAGTCGGCAATCGTGTGCAACGCTCGTTTTTGAAAACTAGAAACTGTCCACGGTTCTGATGGAGGCAAGAGATCAATTAGATGGTGCGGCACTTGCTTTCTTTCATCAATTGACGGTTTTGCCGTTCCAATGGACATTTCTTGATACACTTGCATCGAATCCGCGTTAATGATTTCACCATTTAGTTTTTTAGCTAATCGAATGCTTAACTCTGTTTTTCCAACTGCAGTTGGACCAACAACAGCGATAATTGGATCTTTCTTCACCATGTTTCTTCCTTCCAAGCTTTATTATTTCTTTTGAATGATCCCATATTGAAAGGATGCATGTGGTCGATAGTGGACGGAGAATCCTAAACGAGCGAACAACGAACTAGACGTCGGATTTTTGAGGACGATCTTGTGTTTCGCCACTCGTTTCGCTTCTTCCACCACTTCTTCTGTTAACGATTGGTAAGATGCAAACTGTTTTAAACCAGCAAGACCTGGGGAGTGTATCCTCACCTCAAACATCGGATCAAAATAGACAACGTCGACGCTTTCAGACTGGCACGCTTTTAAATAAGCCACATTCTCTGTTTGAACGACGTGAATGTTTTGAAGGGATCTCGTAAACTGATCGTCTCCCTCAGACCAATTTGCTAAGCCGTGTTTCACAATAAAAGCAATGTAAGGATTGGCCTCCAGCCCGATTACACTCCCAGAAGCGCCAACAGCAACTTGGGCTAGTATCGCATCAGCAGCCATCCCTAACGTTGCATCGATCATCGTCTCTCCTTCTGATAGTCCGACAACTGATAAAAAGGGGTCATGCCCAGTTTTTTTCCACTGTTTATATCGTAATAAAGCTGCATTTGGATGGTAATAAAATGGTGCTGCGTGGGGGTCCCGATGCAGAATTAACTTATCTTTCGCTACAATTAACAGCGGTTGTGCACCGAACTCGCGGTAAAAATCTTCAAGAGAACGCTGCTGCCTGTCAATAAAAACGCCATTAAACTGTGCGACATAGGCTTGTGCTTCTTCTTTTAATCGATCCACTTGTTTTCTTGCGGTTGTTACGATCACATTTGTTGCTCCTCTACATCACACGTTTGAACATTTTTTCTAATTCATAAGTGGTAAAATGTATAATAATTGGTCGTCCATGCGGACATGTATACGGTTCTTCACATCTTCTTAAAGTTTCTAACAGCTCAAACATTTCGTCGTGACGCAAGTGGCGATTTGCTTTAATCGCCGCTTTGCAACTCATTAAAATGGCAGCTTCTTCTCGTAAGTTGTAAAGATTGATTTGTTTTGTTTGTAACAACTGGTCAATGATTTCGCGAATAGACGATTCTTCGTCTCCTTTTGGAAACCATGTCGGATGAGACCGTACCATATACGTATGAATGCCAAACGGCTCGAGGATCAGTCCAACCGCCTCTAATTTTTCCGTTGACTCTTCAATGACTGCCGCTTCTCTTGCAGTGAATTCAAGTGTTAATGGCACAAGTAAATCTTGGATTATGGAGATTGGTTCATGCAGTTTTTTTCGGAAATACTCATACTTAATGCGCTCTTGCGCCGCATGTTGATCAATGAGATACATCCCATTCTCGTTTTGCGCAACGATATACGTCCCATGCATTTGCCCTACTGGATAAAGAGGTGGGACCGTTGATACACGCTCTGCCACGGCCACCTGCTTCACGTCTTCAATAGGTGATTCTGTGGCTCGACCTTGTTTCTCCAAAGTCTCTCGATCCAACTCATTTACTTCCTTAAACTCTTCAGGTTCGTAAATGTCGCTTTGAATTGTCTCTTTTAGCGAAGGCTGATCGTTTTCCACATAGTTCGGTTTTGGTTCGTAAATGATCGGCGCTTCCGACTCTGTGACGTGCTCTTGTTTAGGCTGGACCGGATAATTGAGTGAAAACGAAAGTTGCTCAGACGGTTTTTTATCAGGAGCTGGTTGCTTCGTTGATTGCGGAATGAGCGTTTCCTTCGCAAAGACATCTTTAATGGAACGGGTAATGACGTCCGCTAACGCTTCTTCTTTACTTAAGCGAACTTCAAGTTTTGCAGGATGAACGTTGACATCAATTAACGTTGGGTCCATTTGTAATTTTAAGATCGCTAACGGGTATCGACCAATTGGTAACAGCGTATGAAAGCCTTGTTGAATCGCTTGCGCTAATTTGTAATTTCGAATATAGCGGCCGTTAATAAAAATGGACATATACTGCCGACTCGCTCTTGTTAATTCAGGCTTTGCTACATATCCTGTTAATTGATAATCGAGGGATTCGCCCTCGACTGGTACCATCATTGACGCGGTTTGTCGACCGTACACTTCTGCGATCACCTGTAGCAATCGGTCGTTTCCAGTCGTTTTAAGAATCGTCTTTCCATCACTTGTATAGTGGAACGCGATAGCTGGATATGCGAGCGCCATTCGATTAACGACATCACTCACATGTCCAGACTCTGTCAGTTTCGTTTTTAAATATTTTAACCGTGCTGGCGTATTGTAAAACAAATCTTTAATGAAAATGCTTGTCCCTTTTTTGGCACTTGAAGGCTGGCGATCCACCACTTCTCCACCATGAAGTGTGAGTTCAACTCCCTGCTTCCCTGTACTCGTTTGCATGGTCACGGTCGAAACGGAAGCAATACTTGGTAGCGCCTCACCTCGAAATCCTAATGTGCGGATGGAAAACAGATCGCGATCATGTTGTAATTTTGAAGTAGCGTGACGTAAAAATGCGGTGTCTACTTCGTCTGCTTTAATGCCATGTCCATTATCAACAATTCGAATGGACTCCATGCCACCTTCTACAATCTCAATTAATAATTGAGTTGCCCCAGCGTCAACTGCGTTTTCGATTAATTCTTTTACAATTGATGCTGGTCGCTCTACGACTTCTCCAGCAGCGATTTTATTTGATAATGAATCATGGAGCTGCCGTATGGTTTGCATGTGATTCACCTCATTTTCGTTTTAGTTCCATTTGCCATTCATTCATTTTTTGTATGGCTTCAAAAGGCGTCATATTCATAAGATCGACCTCTTGAATAGCTTTCATGATGGCTTGCTCTTTTTTGGACGTCTTTTGCTTTTTTTCATCAGCTACTGGAAACAGACTTAATTGTTCTGCCTCTTCACGAATCGCCGCCACTTCTTTTTTTGCAGCCGTTTCCGGTAGGACTTCAGTCGTTTCTTTGGCTTCGAACGTTTCTAATAAAACATTCGCTCGATCCGTAACCGATTTAGGCAAACCTGCTAATTCTGCCACATATACGCCGTAACTTCGATCTGCTGCACCTTCGATAATCTGGTGTAAAAAGACGACTGTACCGTCTTCTTCTACTGCAGAAACATGCACATTTCTCAATGTCTCGATTGTGTTCGCTAGCGCCGTTAATTCATGATAATGTGTGGAAAACAACGTCTTCGCACCAATTGATTCATGAATATACTCAATGATTGCTTGCGCCAAAGCCATCCCATCATAAGTGGACGTTCCTCGACCAATTTCATCTAAAATAATTAAGCTGTTCGCCGTTGCTTTTGTCAACGCATCTTTTGTTTCCATCATTTCAACCATAAACGTGCTTTGACCGCTCGCTAAATCATCCGCAGCACCAATTCTCGTAAAGATACGGTCGAAAATAGGCATGGTTGCCCGTTCAGCCGGAACGAAGCTACCAATTTGCGTTAAAATGGCGCTTAATGCAAGCTGCCGCATATACGTTGATTTTCCGCCCATATTCGGTCCTGTAATAAGCAACATATCTCTGTCTTTCGTTAAATTAATTTCATTTTCCACAAAGGTTCCACGCTGAATAACCGTCTCCACGACAGGGTGGCGGCCTTGGACAATATCAATATCGCGTGTTTCTGTCACTGTTGGCTTCACATAGCTTTGAGTTTCAGCGACTGTCGCAAAACTTGCCAGCACATCCATTTCACTAATTTCAGTGGCAAGTTTCTGTAAGGAAGGCACATAGCTTTGGACGGTCGTGCGAATCGCAATAAACAGTTCATACTCTAACGCAGTTAAGGACTCTTCCGCTTCCAAAATAAGCGCTTCTTTTTCTTTTAAATCAGGCGTAATGTAGCGTTCTGCGTTCGTTAACGTTTGCTTTCGTTCATACCTTCCCTCAGGAAGCAAATGGGTATTCGCTCGCGATACTTCGATATAATAGCCAAATACTTTATTGTAGCCAACTTTTAAAGAACGAATACCGGTATATGAGCGCTCCTGCTGCTCAAGTTCAGCAATCCATTGCTTGCCATTTCGACTCGCATCACGAAAGCGATCAAGTTCTTCATGATAGCCGTCTACAAGGATGCCTCCGTCAGTGAGTGATAAAGGTGGATCTTCCACAATACTTTTTGATAAAAGCGTAACAAGCTCGTCATAAGAATCAATTGCGGATAGCCAGCTTTTTTTTATGTCCATTTCTTCTAACTGCTCTTTAATGGCTGGTAGCTTCGTTAGAGACCGTTTTAACTGAACGAGCTCACGAGCATTCACGCTCCCGTATGCAATTCGAGCTGCAAGGCGTTCAATATCATACACTTCTTTTAGCAAATCTCGTAAAGCTTCGCGCTGAAAGAAAGCATCGTAGAATTGCGACACAAGCTGTTGGCGTGCTCGAATCTCGTTGGCATGGACTAAAGGACGGTCGATCCATTGACGCAATAAACGTCCTCCCATTGACGTGACAGTTTGATCAATAACCGATAACAATGACCCTTGTTTTTTCTTTTCTCTTAATGTCTCCACTAGCTCTAAGTTGCGCTTAGCATGGATATCAAGTTTTAAATAGTCATCCGTTGAAAGATAAACGGCTTCTTGAATATGATGGAGTGACTGTTTTTGTGTTTCCACTAAATAATGAAGCAAACGATAATACGCTTTACATAATACCTCGTGCTGAATTGATTGCAGGAGGTGGGCATATTCTGGCAGCGGTTCTTCTTCCTGACGATACGAAACGAGAAATGATTTGTTTGCATCTAACATTGTTTTAAGTTTCTCATCAACATCCACTGGCGCAACAATCTCTTTTGACTGACTTGTGACGATTTCTTGCATTAATTCATCGAGAGAACCATTTATAAGCGTGACATCACTCTCACCTGTTGATAAATCACAGCGTGCAAACCCGTAAGTGTCCCCTTCCACAGCAATTGCTACTAAGTAGTTGTTTTCTCGCTCAGCCAGAAGTTTACTATTCATTAACGTTCCAGGAGTCAACAGTTTTGTCACTTCACGTTTGACAACCCCTTTTACCATCTTTGGGTCTTCCACTTGTTCACAGATTGCGACTTTATACCCTTTATCAATTAATTGCGTCATGTAGCTTTCAGCAGAGTGATGGGGGACACCACACATCGGAATGCGGTCCTCTCCTTGCCCTCGCCCTGTTAACGTGATTTCCAATTCTTTCGCAGCTGTTTGTGCATCGTCAAAGAACATTTCATAAAAATCGCCTAAACGAAAAAAGAGAATCGCATCTTTATAGTTTTCTTTTATAGCTAAATATTGTTTCATCATTGGCGTAATACTCATAACTGCCTCCGTTAATCCTAAAATCTTACGTTATTATATCATAGTAAAGCCCTCTCCTTCATTCAAGAAAAAAAAGCCAGCTGTACAATTCAGCATGGCTTAAGACTTATCGACTTCTTCTTGTAAGAAATTCGGATCAATTTGCTCATAATCGTCATCTGATAGATCACCTGAAATGGCATCCAATGGGTATTCTTCAATCACACCCTCAGGGTTTACAGCGACAGCGACTTTTGTTTCACCAATACACTCTACAACAAACTCTCTTTCGACTTGCACATCAACAGAGTGTCCGTTTTCACTAATAACGGCTTCTAACGTGTTTGGTTGCTGTACCGCTTTCGCCACAACGTCAAGTTCTTCTGAAATAACGTTTTCGTCTTTCATCGTTAAAGGCACAATATCCGTATAGGAAACGGTTTGTGTGGCTACTTCTGTCTTTGTGTTGTTTCCGTAAGAGTACCACACATTAATGTCATACGTACCGCTTACTTCAATCGTATCTCCTCGTTTTTTCGCACTATACGTATGATTAATGATCCAACAACCTAAGATGCTTGACGGACGTTCTGTTGGTCGAATATGATGCGTCGCTTCTGAAAATTTCCGCCCTTTTCCACAGACTGCTTTCGTAATAATTTCACGATAACTCCTTGGATCAGCCATCCTGTTCCCTCCATTCACAATTCACCTAATCAAATAGGCAAACGTCCTAATTCCACACCGTATGCACATGGCACTAAAAAGGTGCAAGGCTTTCAATAGACGCTTCTCTATTAAGCTATGTGATGGAGAACTTGTTTAGACCATTAAAAAACACGCCTATGTTAGAACGAGTCTAACATAAAGCGTGCCTGCTACTAACAGCTATGGAAAGGGCTTTTGGATGTAGTCCCACGCATAACATCGCCATCCATTGAACGGACAACTTCATCTGTCACGCGCTTAGATACAGTATTCGTAACGATTTGCAGCAACTCATTTACTTCAACTTGGCTTCGTTTAAACTCTTGAACAAGTGGAATATCATCAATCTCGTTATGAAGCTCGTCAATTTTCGCTTCTACTTCTTTTAATGCTTCCATTTTTCCGTAGTGTCGTAAATTAACGGCTTCTTTTTGATGTCGTTTAATTTCTGCAATCATTTCTTGTACACGTAAATGTTCATTAATTTGCTTCTCTGCTTTTTTAAAGAAATCCACTTCTTCCGTTTGCGCAAGCATTGTCGCTAATTCTTTCGCTTTTGCACGGATATCCTTTTTTGTGTATAGTGTGCTCATCAAGCACGCACCTCCGCCGTTTCCACAATTTTTCCATTTAGGGACCATGTTCTTGCTTCGGTTACTTGTACATAAATAATTTCGCCAATGACTGACTTCGGTCCAACAAAGTTTACCAATCGATTTGTACGTGTTCGTCCAGCCAATACGTCTGGATTCTTTTTACTCTCACCTTCAACAAGCACTTCCACAATCTTATCCTGATAATCTAAGTTACGCTTTTCCGAAATCTCGTTTACCAATGCATTTAAACGAGCCAAACGCTTTTTCTTCACTTCCATCGGCACATTATCTTCCATCCGCGCTGCCGGCGTTCCTTCGCGTGGGGAATAAATATACGTGAATGCAGCATCAAACTGCATCTCTTCCACTAATGTAAGCATGTCTTCAAATTGCTCATCCGTTTCATTCGGAAAGCCGACAATTAAATCGGTTGTAAATGAAGCGTTTGGAATGGCTGTTTTAATTTTCTTCGCAAGGATTTCATACTCTTCACGAGAATATTTTCTACCCATTAATTTCAAAACATCGCTATTCCCGTGTTGAACCGGTAAATGAATGTGCTCAACAAGATTTCCACCTTGCGCCAACACGTCAATTAAGTGATCATCAAAATCGCGCGGATGGCTTGTTGTGAAACGGACGCGCGGAATATCAATTTTATGAATGGCATCCATTAATTCACCAAGGCCACCGTAATCACCAGGAAGATCTTTGCCATACGCATTGACATTTTGACCGAGTAACGTCACTTCCTTATAACCTTGACGAGCTAAGTCACGCACTTCATGAATAATATCTTCCGGTAAACGGCTGCGCTCTTTCCCTCTTGTATAAGGCACAATACAGTACGTACAGAACTTATCACACCCGTACATAATATTTACCCAAGCTTGGGTTTTATTTTGACGTTTTCGCGGCATGTTTTCTACTACGTCGCCTTCTTTAGACCATACTTCAACAACCATTTCTTTTCCGAAAATGGCGCCTTCTAAAAGGTTCGGCAAACGGTGAATGTTGTGCGTGCCAAAAATTAAGTCAATGTGATGGTGCTTTTGTAAAATGCGATTCACAACCGATTCTTCTTGCGACATACAGCCACAAACACCAATAATCAGTTCGGGTTTTTCAAGCTTTAGTGGTTTTAGATGGCCAATTTCACCAAAGACTTTGTTCTCCGCGTTTTCCCGAATCGCGCATGTGTTTAGAAGAATGACGTCTGCTTCTGTTGTTTCTGTCGTTTCTTCAAAACCCATCTCGAGCAACATACCTGACATGTTCTCAGAGTCATGTACATTCATCTGACATCCATATGTACGTATCATGAATTTCTTTCCTGCTCCGAGATTGGCTAATTCATCCGGAACAATTTTATCGGGACGTATCACTTGAACGTCTTCACGCTTACGCTTTCGACCTGACCGATAGTTCGGCTGATCGTAAATCGCTATTTCACGACCTTTTATTTTCACGACTTGCTTTTCATCGTCTTCTGAAACAATTCGTGCATCACTAAAATCAAAGTAATGGCTGTAATCTTTCGCCTTCTTTTGATCAGTCATTTCAATTAATCTCCTTCCTTGCAAACAATCCATACCCTTCATATTATACGTGGCAAAGCAGTAGAACACAATGACAACACGTATTTTCATCTGCTCCTATTGTTCATGCGCATAATTCCTGCATTTCTATCATTGATTAGTAGTAATCTTTCTTACTGCATTGGAGGGAACATCATGATTACGATTGGGGGAGACCCGCTAGACGTAACAACCTTACCCGCTTTATCAACCGTGGAAACAGCTATTATACAAAGCTTATCAGCTCAAAATGTAACGTACGACTACTCAAGCATTCGCGATTTAAGCTTTGAACTAGCCCTACGTAAACATACCATCCAAGCTTCGATTCAATTGTTACAAAGTGGCGCGCGTTTTGAATCATTTATGCGCTCCTATTGCAATCCTCACTATTGGAACCGAATGCCTAATGGTGCCTTTCAATTAAAACCTTTCGTGAGCCCATCTGATGCGATTGACGATATTTTTCGCAATGGACAGCTTTACGGATTTGAGTGCGCAACGGCAATTATTATGATTTTCTATAAAGCCGTTAAAGACTCAATCGATCAACAATCGTTCGATCAGTTGTTTCAACAACTCTATTTATATTCGTGGGAACATGATGAAGATTTGCAGCTGGAGACCCGCCCAGGAACCGATTATGTGATTGGCGACTGTCTCTACTTTGACAACCCTGATTTCGCACCGCAACATTCTGTTTGGCGTGGGGAAAACGTCATTAAGCTCGATCAAAACTTGTATTATGGTCATGGGATTGCGATTCGAACAGCAGAAGAAATTGTTTATCACTTAAATCGACTACGTCGCCCTGGCTCGAGAAGGCCTGCTCATTTGCTTCCCCAAGTAACACGATTAAACTTTAGACTCGTGCGAACATTTTCACGTAGTGGTTATACCCCGCGCACGTCACTTGATTCCGCGATTCACGTTCGTCACAGCGGACGGTCCCATTTAACGTAAAAAAAGAGAGAAGATGTCGTTGGGACACCTTCTCTCTTTTTATCTTGGTTCAATAATTAATTTAATGGCTGTTCGTTCTTCTCCGTCAATCTCTATATCCGTAAATGCTGGAACACAAATGAGATCAATTCCGCTTGGGGCAACGAACCCTCGGGCGATCGCAATTGCTTTTATGGATTGATTTAGTGCGCCTGCACCGATGGCTTGAATCTCTGCAGCTCCTCGCTCACGAATAACGCCTGCCAAAGCTCCTGCTACTGAATTTGGTGTCGACTTTGCTGATACTTTTAACACTTCCATTTCTACCCCTCCTTTAGCAAATAACAGTTCAATCACTTCAAGAATGAATGCTTGATAGCAATCAGGCGATTTGCCTTATTACATCTATATTTACAGGGAGGGACAGATATGCCTTAATAAATGACTTGCTCGTCTGTACGTGTGATTCGCGAGAGTTGAGTGGCTTTGAGGGTTTTATCATTAATCGTAATTAGACAAGCATTTAGCTGTCTTTTTCCTTCTGCTACCTCAAACTTTGCAGGAAGGCTTGTTAAAAATTTGTGCAGCACAGCTTGACGATCCATTCCTAAAATGCCGTCAAGAGGACCCGTCATCCCGACATCCGATAAATAAGCGGTTCCACCAGGTAAAATCCGCTCATCAGCAGTTTGTACATGAGTGTGTGTCCCAATTACCGCGCTCACTCGTCCATCTAAATACCAACCCATTGCTTGTTTTTCACTCGTCGTTTCAGCATGGAAATCAACAAAAATCACATCTGCTTGCCCATCAATTTCTTTTAAAATGTCGTCAACCTTTTGAAACGGACAATCAACAGGATTCATAAACGTTCTACCTAATAAATTGATAACAGCCAATTTCACTTGGTTTATATTAATAATGCGGTAGCCAACACCAGGCGCCCCTTCTGGATAGTTCGCTGGTCGGACAAGAGAGGTTGCGTCATCAATAAAGGAGAAAATCTCCCGCTTGTCCCATGTGTGGTTTCCAAGCGTCACCATTTGTGCACCTTGAGCTAAAAAGCTTTTGTAAATTTTTTCCGTAATGCCTTTTCCGTGCGCCGCGTTTTCACCATTGATGATCGTGACCGTTGGTTTATATTCTTGCTTTAACTGTTTGATATGCTCGGTAATCATGTCTCTTCCTGGAGAGCCAACCACATCGCCGATAAATAAGATTTTCAAAAAACCCCTACTTTCTCATTCATTTAAAACTCGTTTTCTTTCGTTTATGATCAAATGAAACCTCAAAAAAATAAAGTGGCTTTCGCCACTTTATTTTGCATATTCGACTGCACGAGTTTCGCGAATAACCGTAACGCGTATATGACCTGGATAATCTAGTTCTTGCTCAATTTTTTTCGTAATATCTCTTGCCAGACTATGAGCAAGCGTATCATCCACTACGTCAGGCCTTACCATAATGCGAACTTCTCGACCAGCTTGAATCGCAAACGTCTTTTCAACACCATCAAATGACTCAGAAATTTCTTCAAGCTTCTCAAGTCTACGAATGTATGTTTCAAGGGTTTCACGTCTCGCACCAGGTCGTGCAGCGGATAATGCATCTGCTGCTGCAACAAGCGTCGAGATAATAGACGTTGCTTCTACATCACCATGGTGGGAAGCAATCGCGTTCACGACAACTGGGTGCTCTTTGTACTTCGTTCCTAGTTCAACGCCAATTTCAACGTGACTTCCTTCTACTTCATGATCAATGGCTTTCCCAATATCATGTAGTAAGCCAGCACGTTTTGCTAGTTTAACATCTTCACCAAGTTCCGCAGCCATTAACCCCGTTAAATGCGCCACTTCAATGGAATGTTTTAAAACATTTTGACCGTAACTTGTACGGAAACGAAGACGACCTAAAATTTTAATTAAATCAGGGTGGAGTCCGTGAACGCCAACCTCAAACGTTGTTTGTTCGCCGTACTCACGAATCGTCTCATCTACTTCTCTTCTTGATTTATCAACCATTTCTTCAATTCGAGCCGGGTGGATACGACCATCCTGCACGAGCTTCTCTAAAGCCGAACGTGCAATTTCTCGACGAATTGGATCAAATCCAGAGAGAATGACTGCTTCCGGTGTGTCATCAATGATTAAATCAATTCCTGTTAGTGTTTCTAACGCACGAATGTTTCGGCCTTCACGTCCAATAATTCGTCCCTTCATTTCGTCATTCGGTAAATTTACGACAGAAACCGTAGTCTCTGCAACATGATCTGCTGAACAACGTTGAATGGCGAGGGAAAGAATTTCTCTGGAGCGCTTGTCCGCCGTTTCTTTCGCTTCAGCTAACTTTTCTTTTACTAAAAGTGCTGATTCTTGGGCAACTTCCTGCTCTACTTCTTGGCGAATGATCATGCGTGCTTCTTCACGACTTAAACCAGATACTCGCTCTAATTCTTGTTTTTGGTCCAGCAGCAGCTGGCTCATTTTACTTTCCATCTCTTCAACTTGTCGTTGTTTTTTGGCGAGAGATTCTTCTCGTTTCTCTAATGATTCTTCTTTCTTATCGAGAGTTTCACTTTTACGATCCAGAATCTCTTCTTTTTGAACCAAACGATGCTCTTGTTTCTGAATCTCATTTCTTCGCTCACGTACGTCGCGCTCTGCATCACTTCTTAGCTTGTGCACCTCGTCTTTTACTTCGAGTATCGCTTCTTTTTTGTTCGTTTCTGCTTCACGCGTCGCATCATCAATGATTTGCTTCGCTGCTTGCTCCGCACTTGAAATTTTTCGTTCAGCGATTGATTTTCGAACAAGATATCCAACAACTGCAAAAACTACAGAGACAGCAAGTACAATGAGGCTCAGAACCAAGAGATTTAATTCTATGCTTGGCATCGTTACACCTCCCTTGCTATCCAATTGTTGGTTTAAATGTTTCACATTTGTTAATCAATAATGAATATATACATAAAAATACAACAGTGATACATTGGTATCATCCATTATTTTACGCTTCACACCTTTTAATGTCAAGGGCTCGTCGCTTCCTCAACGTGACTGATTCCGTCTCGAATTGTTACCATTAACGCTCGATCACTTGATTCTGTTAAGTGATGATTATGAGTGATCATAATGATCTGTCGTCCAAACATCGTCGATAGTGACTTAAGAAATTCATAGAGGTAGTGTGTATACTCACCGGACACATGTTTTCCAGGTTCATCAAGTAACAGCGGACCAGCTTGCTTTGGCTGGGTGGTTTCCATTAACGCAACTCGTAATGCAAGCGTAACAATGTCTACTACTCCACCTCCACGGGCATCTTGTGGTTTTGTTTTCACTTTCATACCATCATAATCAGATACGACATACATCTCAGCAACAGCTCGATTCCCGTGCTCTTCTAATTCAATTTCAAACGAGATCATTGGTCCAAATACATATTGTAGTGCATTTGTAACGAGCGTTTCCATTTGTTGTTTTGCTTGTTTTCTTGCATATTCAGCGGATTGCTGCAGCAAGATCCGCGCTTTTTCATACGTATCAAGAGTCTCTGCATATTCTTCCAAAGCGACTTTGGCGTCATTTACTCGCTCTTGAATGACATTTCGTTTCTCATCTAAACGGGTCCACTGCTCTTCTTTCTCTCTTAACGCGCGCTCAAGCGCTTCCACTGTATCCGGATTAGTCACGGGCAATCAGTTCTTTTGGAATGAGCGACCATGCTCTCTCCATTGTTTGTTCAATTTCAGTTTCTAGTTTCACAATCTCTTCATCTAGCTGTTCCGGCTTGACACCAAGTTCATCTAATTCTTCAAGTAAGCGTTTTTTTTGATTCTCTAGCTCTTCTAGTTTTGCTTCCGCTCGATAGCGAAGATCCTTTGCTTTATCTATCGCTTGCTTCATCTTGTCTAAATCTTGCTCTACTGGTTTCAATGCGATTCCTCCTCTGTATGTAGCGGTTGTCCACAAGTCGGACAAATTGGCAGTGCAGTTAACGCTTCATTATAGCGCTTCAACTGTTCTTCTTCCTGCTGCTTTGAGTGCTTGACAAACGCCGTTCCTTCTTCTAAACGTTTTGTGAGCGCTTGTACTTTCTCTTTAAACGCTATAAGTGTCTCGTGACGTTTTGATGTTTGCGCAACCGTTTCTGTTACTTGTTGTGCATCCAACACCCCGTCTACATCGTTTTTTTGCTTTAAATACCGCTGCTCCTCGTCTTCCATTTGCTTTAAACGTTTAGCATGAGTAATTAGTTGTCTCCAGACAGAAGCTTGCTCGCTGATGTGCTGCAGCTGGGTCCCATTAAACGTTTGTAAAAACTGTGTTTTTTCTAAACGAGTGGATGCGTCAGCCATGTTGGCAGAAAGCTGCTTGTATTGTTTTTGCAAGCGATCAAGTTTAACCCACGCCGTTAAACGATCTTGAACAGAGCGTGACTGTTGCTCTATTTCCGCTAGGTCTTTTGTTTTATCAAGCCATAATTGACAGGTCTGTAAATCTTTTATGACGCGTTGCCACTGGGTCTGGACTGAACGTAACTGCTGTCGTTTTAAAACAAGCTGCTGCAAGGTTTGATAAAGAAGTTCCCATGTGTCAAGCGCTTTGACCGTTTCTAATGACTGCTTAAGCCGCTGTTCTTGCGCATTTAGCTGACTGACTTGTTCCTTTCGTTGCTTAAGGGCTTGAACGCGCTGTTGCTGCTTTTTCACGTCTGCTAATAAAGAAAATCCTTGATCCAGCGCTTTTTTTGCATCATTTAACGGTTTATAAGGCTCTAGCGCTTTCGTGGCTTCATCTAATTCATTTTCTTTCCATTTTACTCTTTGCGAAAGCTGCGATACATCCTTTGACGTGTCGCGAATGGCCATATCTAAATAATGGGCACCGCTCATTCTTCCAATTGTTTTTGCCCGAATAGAGCCTGTTTGCTCAAGTAAAAACGGTCCTTCTAATTGCTGCGACACTTGTAGCTGCCATTCATGATCCGCATCAATTCGAAATGGCCGCATTTGATGGGCATTCATCACTTCTTCAGGAACGATCGAACCAAATCCTTCTAACACAAGATCTTCTTCCTCTTCCTTTTTAATGATGTACCGATTTTTAGATGATGTCCGCTCCCGAACGATTGTTGCTCCATTAGCTAGAACAAGCGTGACGCGCACAAAATCTGCGCCTACTTTTAAAAAATCTGTTCCTCTTGGCTGATTAAATAACGCCCAGCGAACACCTCTTAACACAGCCGTTTTTCCGCTATCAGACTGACCCACAACAACATTTAACCCATTAGAAAACTCAATTTTTGTGTCTAAATGGGACTGAAAATTTTCCAGTCTGACGGATACAATATTATTCAGAATCATCACGCTCCCAACGCTCTTCAATGACTGTCATCCGTCTTAATGCTTCTTCTCTTACTTTTTCCTCAACGTTTGACATTGCGGCGATTTCTTTAATAATATCTCCCATTTGCAACGTTTCAAAATTTGCTTTTTCTTTTACTTGTTGCACAAAGGCATGAAGCTTTTCTTCTTGATGACTTGCTTTTTCCACATAAGAACGATCCAGGACGTGCTCACCTTTTTCAGCCTGAAGTCGATGCTCAGTCAATTGAATGCCCGACTCTCGCACTTCACCAATCACAACTGTCGGCATTCGTTCCATTTCAGTCCAATGGTTGTTAATACGCGCAATGGCACCTGGATTGCAAATATATTTTCCATCTCGCTCTTTAATGCCAAACCCACTATGAAAATGACCTGTAAACAACACATCCGCAGTTGTCCCCCAAATATGATCGATCAACGTATGCGGAATTCCTTCTGGTAACGCTTTTTCAACAAGCATGCTGTGGGCAACATGAATAAGGAACGTTGCGTCTGTTTGATTAACCGGATAGTAGTCGAGCTTTGGATCACGCTGGTCAAGGTCATAGTGATATGGTTGACCAGATAACTGCACCCGTACACCATCTTTCTCAACGACTCGCGGTTGGTCTGGATGAATAAGCGTCATGATGCCAAACGCATCTAACAGCCCTAACATGGTGCGCGTAACCGTCGCAGGGTTATGTCCAAACGTATCGTGGTTACCGGAAATGGCATAGATCGGGGCGTGCGCTTGCCGGAAAACTTGCGCAAACTGCCCTACTGTGCTCGGAGATAGATCAGGGCGATCAAACACATCACCTCCGTGAAGCAAAAAATCAACCTCGTGTTCATTGGCCAAAGTAATAATCTGTTCGATTTTCCCTTTTATCGTATCCGGAAATTGATCCAACCGATTTTTAGGCGTGGTTCCACGTATATGTGTATCTGTAAAATATAGAAATTTAATCATTTCTATGCTCCGTCCCTTTCATCGCTTCATTCTCTTTTAGTGTAAAGGATAAACACCCCTTTTTAAAAGAAAAGACTTTCCTTGGAAGAGGAAAGTCTTTGTCAGCTTCTTATTTTAAATCTAGTGGAACATCCTCAAATGATTCCTTGTCTTCTTCTTCCACTTTCACATCGCCATCAAGACCGTGGCTGTCGCGGATTTTCCGTTCAATTTCTAATGTGATTTCACTGTTTTCTTTTAAGAATTGCTTCGAGTTTTCACGACCTTGGCCTAAACGATCTCCGTTATAGGAATACCATGCACCGCTCTTATCAACAATTTCCAGATCAGTCCCAATATCAAGGATTGAGCCTTCTCGAGAAATCCCTTCCCCGTACATAATATCCACTTCTGCTAAACGGAACGGTGGCGCAACTTTGTTTTTAACAACTTTAATCTTCGTACGGTTTCCGACAATGTCGTTCCCTTGCTTCAACGCTTCCGCACGACGAACTTCTAAACGAACAGATGAATAGAATTTAAGCGCTCGTCCACCTGGTGTTGTTTCTGGGTTCCCAAACATGACGCCGACTTTCTCACGGATTTGGTTGATGAAGACTGCCACAGTTTTTGATTTATTAATCGCACCAGATAGTTTTCTTAACGCTTGCGACATAAGACGGGCTTGAAGACCGACGTGCGAATCGCCCATTTCCCCTTCAATTTCTGCTTTTGGAACAAGAGCAGCGACACTATCGATTACAATCATATCAAGAGCTCCACTTCGTACAAGCGCTTCTGCAATCTCTAATGCTTGTTCGCCTGTGTCTGGTTGAGACAGTAACAATTCATCAATATTTACGCCAAGTTTTCCAGCATAGACCGGGTCCAATGCATGCTCAGCATCAATAAAGGCAGCTTGACCACCTTGACGCTGAACTTCTGCAATTGCATGAAGGGCAACAGTTGTTTTACCAGAAGATTCCGGACCGTAAACTTCAATAACTCTCCCTTTCGGGTAGCCGCCTACACCTAATGCAATATCTAGTGCGAGTGCACCACTGGAAACGGTTGAAACTCGCTGTTCTGCTTGCTCACCTAACTTCATTACCGAGCCTTTTCCAAATTGTTTCTCAATCTGGCGTAATGCCATATCTAGCGCTTGTTTACGATCACTCATTCTTCCATCTCCTTCATGTTCATCTTCATGTATTTGTTCAGACATACGACGTTCATGTCATGTTGATCTACTCGTTAACTTTCTTGTTCTATCATACCTCTTTTTTAGCCGTTTGCCAATAGGTTTTACGAACATTTATTCGGTATTTTTTTAATAGAAAAAGATCGGGAACGAAACCCGATCTTTTTGCCATATTTTTATGAACGACGAGTAGCAGTTTGTGGGCGACGCTCTCGTTTTGGTCGTGGTTTCGCTGGCTCTAGATTCACTCTTGCACCATTAATTCTTGAATAACGTAGTCCTTCGTAAGCAAAAGGTGCACTCTCTTCTGGTACGTCCACAAAAGAAAAATTATCAAAAATATCAATCCGACCGATTGTTTTTACAGGAATACCAATTAATCGGCTAATTTCTTCCCCTAAAATCTTCGGTGTTAAATTCACATTTCGACCAACATTAATAAAGAATCGAACCATGCCTTTTGCTCCACCGGTTTCTCCAAAGCTGTACCCAGCGTCTTCCGTTGCTGTTTCAGTAGAGAATTTTAATTTAAGTAAAGCAGAGATAATTTCCTTTGGATCTTCTTCATCCGCTAACATTTGATCTGCAAGAGGGCGGAATAACTCCATTTCTTTTCCACCAGTCTCAATCGTTTCTTTAATCAAGTTCTTCCAAGAGTTTTGTTGTTTTTCAACGACATCTTCAATCGTTGGCACTTCTTGAGAAGGAACGTGCATTTTTATTTCTTTTTCAATAGAACGTAAGTGCTTCATCTCCCGCGGCGTAACAAGCGTAATCGCAACACCAGTACGTCCTGCACGACCTGTACGGCCTATACGGTGCACATAACTCTCTGGATCTTGCGGAATATCAAAGTTAATCACGTGACTAACATTTTCCACGTCAATCCCTCTAGCTGCTACATCTGTTGCAATTAAAAATTCAATTGAAGCATCACGGAATTTTTTCATGACCACATCACGCTGTGACTGGGTTAAATCCCCGTGTAATCCATCCGCCAAATAGCCTCTCGCTTGTAATGCTTCCGTTAACTCAGCCACACCTTTTTTTGTTCGGCAAAATAAGATGCCAAGCTCCACATCGTCGCTATCAATAATGCGACAAAGAGAATCGACTTTATTTCGCTCTAACACTTTGTAATAAACCTGGTCAATGGAAGGTGCCGTCACTTCTCCTTTGTTGATTGTCACCGTGGCAGGATTGTTCATATATTTACGTGAAAGTTTACGAATTGCAGGTGGCATTGTAGCCGAGAATAAAAGCGTTTGTCTAACGTCATTCACTTCTTTTAAAATTGATTCAATATCCTCAACAAAGCCCATATCGAGCATTTCATCTGCTTCATCAAGCACGACCGTGTGTACAGACTGTAGCTTTAAGGTTCCGCGACGAAGGTGATCAAGCATTCTTCCTGGTGTACCGATAACAACTTGCACGCCTTGCTTTAAGGCTTTAATTTGATGACCAATCGATTGACCACCGTAAATTGGTAACGTCCGAATATTCTTATGAGTTGATAGTTTTTGTAACTCACCAGAAACTTGAATCGCAAGCTCTCTAGTCGGCGTTAAAATAAGCGCTTGAATGGCACGATCAGTAGTCACTTTATCAACAACTGGAATACCAAAAGCTGCTGTTTTTCCTGTTCCTGTTTGCGCTTGGCCAATGACGTCTCCACCAGTCAAAATCGCCGGAATGGCTTTTTCCTGAATCGGAGATGGTTCCTCAAAGCCCATATCCTGAATTGCTTTTTTTACTTGATCTGAGATCTCGAAGTCTGAAAAAAATGTCATTTACTACCATTTCTCCTTTTTAATTCATCCAACAAATAGAAAAATCCGTATTTCACTGCTCGGGTACGAACAGCGTTTCTGCCACCAGATAATGAAAGCTTAATTGCCCGTATCTCTTGTCCTGGCATAGCTAATCCAAGTATAACGGTCCCTGGCTCCAAATCCTCTTGTGTGTCTGGACCAGCTACTCCTGTAAACGAAATGGCAACGTCTGACTGCAAATGCTTTTGTATGCCAGCTGCCATTTCAATCGCGCAAGCTTCACTGACTGCGCCTTTTTCATTTAATGTTTGCGGTGAAACAGAAAGCAGTGCCTGTTTTGCATCATTAGTATATGCCGTAATACTTCCTTTAAAAATTGCGGAAGCACTAGGTAATGCAATCAACTCACTTGAAAATAACCCGCCTGTTAAGCTTTCTGCACTTGCCAATGTAAGCTGTTGCTCATGTAAATACCGAGATACTTCTTTTACAAGGGTCGTCTCATCATAGCCATATAAATACGTTCCTACCCGTGCCATGATAAGGGATTCTGTTTCATCAAGCAAACGCTTGATTTCATCCTGATTATCGTGCTTAACCGTAAGACGTAATTTCACTTCTCCATCACTTGCCAACGGTGCAATGGTTGGGTTCACTTGGTTTTCGATTAAGTCTTCTAAATCCGTTTCGAGCTGTGATTCTCCGATACCAAAAAAGTGAAGGACTCTGGAGGTAATCGATGTTTTTTCATCTGTACCTAATAAGAGAGGCAAGAGTTCATTTTCAAACATCGGTTTCATCTCACTTGGTGGCCCAGGTAAGAGAACGATTCGTTTATTGTTCATTAGTTGGACGACCATGCCCGGTGCCATTCCATAACGATTTGCGAGTACATGTGAGCCTTCAATGACATACGCTTGCTTTTTATTATTCGGCGTCATCGTTCGATTGTGTCGTTTGAAATACGCTTCAATATGGGCTAACGCTTCCTCATCGTACACAAGTTGTCGCTCACAAAACTTTGCGACCGTATCTTTAGTTAAATCGTCCTTTGTAGGCCCTAACCCACCAGTAAGAATGATTAGATCGGCACGATGAAAACCATCGCTAATGGTTTTATACAGCCGATCTGCATTGTCCCCAACTACGGAATGAGCGTAAACATCAACACCTACACTTGCTAACTGTTTCGAAATATACTGCCCGTTTGTATTCGCAATTTGCCCAAGCAATAATTCTGAACCAACAGCAATAATTTCTGCATTCATAGGATCAACCCCTATACTGACTTTAAAAGAATATGTTTGTTTTTCATAAAGTAATCAACACCAGACCAAATCGTAAGAATAGCAGCGACATACAACATCAAATCAGCGAAAGGAAATGATAACGCTGAAAAAGGAATATTATGTAGTAACGTAGCAATGATCGCAATCATTTGTGTCAGTGTTTTCCATTTCCCTAAATTACTTGCCGCGATCACATCTCCTTCAGCTGCTGCTACTAAACGTATTCCCGTTACGATAAATTCACGGCTAATAATCACAATAGCAATCCACGCTGGAATGAATTGAACTTCTACAAGACCAATTAATGCAGCCGTGACAAGCAATTTGTCAGCTAGAGGATCAATAAATTTACCGAAGCTTGTTATAAGATTTAATTTACGAGCGTAATAGCCATCTAGCCAGTCTGTGCCAGCCGCAATGATAAAAATAAATGCCGCAATTAAAACAGACACAGAAATCGTTTCATTTAATAGCTCTACCTCTCCTAAAGGTAAATCGACGAGCAAAAACAGCATAAAAATAGGAATTAAACAAATGCGCGCGATTGTAATCTTGTTAGGTAAATTCAATTTCTTCCCTTCTTTCCAACGACGATAAGCGAATCCTTATATATTGTAACACAGTCGTAGCCTTACTGAAAAAATCGAGCTCAAAAAAGACGTGGCGATCGTTTTTTTCACAGAAACACGCTCGACATTGTAACGGTGCTGGCGAAGACTTAAGCGCGCTTAACGTAGAACCATTTGCTTTAGTGTTCGTTTTTTAAGCAAAAAAACCCTCCTACGTTTTCACTTTTTTCGTGTCCACGTGGGAGGGGGCATCATCAATATCGTTTATAAAAAAGGGGTCAACCTACAATAGAACCTTTACGTCTTACTCACTTTCGTCATCAAGTAAAACTTCAATGACTTGAACACTCGATGTATCTAAAAGCTCAATTTCAAGATCATTGACAAGAAATGTATCTACTTCCGCTCCAAAACCAATTCGAACATAAAGCGAGTCTAATTCCGACACATCCGGATTAAAGGTTTCCCCAAAAGGTGGATAGTTCTGTTCAACAGTTCCTGTATCTTCGCTTTCACGCACTTCAACATAGGTGCCCTCATCATTCATTTCAATGACAAGTGATTCAAACGCATCCGCATTTGTTAGCGTAAATGTCTGAGCTGTTGCACGCTCATCTTCTAATACGAGTTCAGAATCAGTCGCCTCTTCTTCGGCTGCATCATTGTTTTCATCTTCTTCATTACCTTCTGCATCATCTTCTTCATTGCTTGCCTCATCATCATTGGCCTCTTCTTCATCCGGAGAAGGACCATCATACGTAGACCCTTCTTGCGCCTCTTCGTTTGGCTCATTATTATTCGTTCCAAAATCGAGATTCCAAACGAAGTAAACAATCGCTCCAATGACAAGTAAGATTAAGATCGGGACAAGAATCGCACTTAAAGGGCGACCCCCATTTTTTGATGGACTGTTGCTTGACTTAACTGGTTTCGTACGCTCTGCACGTGAAGGCAAATCAACCGTCTCACTTTGAGTATTTGGTAATTCGTTTCTATACGTGTGAAGGACTTCTTCTGCATTTAAACCGATCGCTTCAGCGTACGTTTTCACGAAAGCGCGAGCATAAAAAATTCCTGGGAGAGTATCGAAATTCCCTTCTTCAATTGCCACTAAATAACGCTTTTGAATTTTTGTTGTTCGCTGCAAATCATCAAGCGACATTTCTTTTTCTTCACGTTTCTCTTTTAAATAATTACCTAGTTCTGACATCTTTACACCTACCTAAAAACGTTAACTAATATCAAATGAAGAAAAACCTGGTTCAACGACATCATACGTGATTTCTTCATTATCATCGTTACGTAACTCAATGATACAGTCAAAGTCTTCAAGTTCATACTCTGTCTCGCGAATAAAAATATCCGGATGCTCTACCACTTTTACAGCCGGTAAGCGCATAATATCATCAACGAGTAAACGATGTTTTTCCGTTGCCCGCATGGTTGAGACAATTCCATCAATAATGAAAATATTGTCTCCATCCATTTCATCTTCAGCTAGCTGGCTTCGCACGGTTTGTCTAAGCAACGTCGAGGAAATAAAGGACCATCGCTTATTCGCACATACGCTTGCTGCTACAACTGATTCTGTCTTACCTACCCTTGGCATTCCGCGAATTCCAATCAAGTAGTGCTCGTCTCGTTTCATCATCTCGGCCATAAAATCAACAAGAAGACCTAATTCCCGCCGAATAAAGCGAAACGTTTTCTTTTCCGTTACATTCCGTTCAATATAGCGTCCGTGTCGAATCGCTAATCGATCTCGCACGCGCGGCTCGCGAAACTTTGTTACTGTTACGCTGCCAATCGTATGTAAGATTGCTTTAAATCGTTTTACATTGTCATCATCAGAACTTCGAAGTAACATGCCTCTTCGTGTATCATCAATGCCGTTAATCGTTACAATGTTGATTGAAAGCATACCAAGAAGAGAAGAAATATCTCCAAGAATTCCTGGCCGGTTTTCATGTAGTTGGTACTCAAAATACCATTCTTTCACCGTGCCACTCCCTTTCTCTAAAAAATTGACAAATAAAGCTAATCTTCTTGGCTTTAATGATATAGGATTCACTTTTAAAAGAAAAGCTTTTTCCATTAGAAAACATAAAACTACAAAAAGAAAAACCGCCTGTTCGTGTTTACGAACAAGCAGTTCCACTTATTTATGACCGACTAGTTTCACCATCATGTTTGCAATGGCGTGTTGCTCTTTCTCATCAGCCACTTTCCAAAGTTCAGCAAGTACACGCTCTTGCTCATTTTTAGGCTCAACTTGCTCCGCTAGATACTCACCGACTTGGTAAGCAACATCGCTCACAATATTCTCGTTCATCCCTTCGTGTGAAGCTTGATCAAGACGTTCTCCTAAAAATTCTTTCCAATGATCCCAGTTATCTAATACAGACATGTGAATCCCTCCTCTAAGTTTTAAAAAAGATTCACACCTAGTATGCCTTGCTTAAAATGAATTATACATTTAACAATGCCACGCGCCATTAACAGATAAAATCTGTCCATTTATGTAAGAAGCTCGCGCTTGACTTAAAAATGAAACAGCGTCTGCAACTTCCTCCGCTTTGCCTAGTCGTCCAGCAGGAATGTCTTCGGCTAGTTCAACCAGCTCTTCTTTTGAATAAATGGAGAGCATGTCTGTTTGAATGGCGCCAGGGGCTACACCGTTAATGCGCACATTACTACGACCTGCTTCTTTCGCTACACTTTTTATTAACCCATGCACGCCACTTTTTGCAGCGGCATACACACTTTCCATGCTCGCACCTTCAAGTCCCCATATGGAGGTAACAAGGGTAATGACGCCGGCTTGGTTTCGGATCATTTGCGGGAGAACAGTACGTGTGAGCTTGATTACATTCGTTAAATGAAGACATAGCGTTTTATCGATTTCCTCGTCGGTTACATCTTGAAGAAGCTGGGGCGATGATTGACCTGCACAATAAACTACAGTATCTGGAGCGTGGAAGAGTTGTTTCATCAGAGTACCTACACCACTTGCTTGACTTAAATCTGCCTGAACAGGATAGGCGTCACCAGTTAGCGATTGACAAATAGCTTGTGCTTTTGTTCGATTGCGAAAATAATGTACGTACAAACAAGTTGACGGTGATTGTAAAGAGCGACAGATGGCTTCACCAATTGCCCCTGTCGCTCCAACTACGAGAATACGTTTCATTTTTGTTGATCATCTTTCACAATCAATGTTGTTTTTGTTTCATCACGAAAATGGGCGTGTAAAACCTCTTCAAGATCTTTTGCTGTCAGACGTTCTAAAGTTGGTAGAACTTCGAACAAATCCATGTCGTTAAAACGGTAGCGTGTAAATTCATTTGCAATGAATTCAGGAGAATTTAATGCTTTTAGAAACCCGCCAATTTTTTTCTTCAATGCGCGCCCAGTATCATCCTCATTTAAAGACCCATTTTTAAAAGATGCAATCGTCTCTTCGACAAGAGCAATCAACTCCTCAGGCTGTTGACTTTCTCCACCAATAATGGAGAATCCAAACCCTTTTTCAGAAGTATGGTCAAATGAAAACGAATCATCTGCTATACCTTGTTCATAGAGGCGCTCGTAAGCTTCTGAGCTCGGCCCAAACATAAGATCCAATAGTACATTTAAAGACAGCTCATATTGAAGCAATTCTTGCCCTTGACGATCAGGTTTTGTTTCTTTAAAGCCGATAAATACCTTTGGTGTTTGAACAGGCATATGCAAAACATTCGTCCCTTGATCAACTTCTGTAGGCTCATCTGGAAAGGCACGATCAATAGACTCTGGTTCTGGAAACGACTTGCTGCTTTGATTGTCGCGCACAAGTTTCATCACTTCTTCAGGCTCAACCGAACCAACGATAAAAAGAAGCATATTATTTGGGTGGTAAAACGTATGGTAGCATGTGTACAAATCTTCTTTTGTAATGTCGTTAATAGAAGGCACCGTTCCTGCTATATCAATTTTTACAGGGTGGGCTTTGTACATATTTTCAATGGTACCGAAATACGCACGCCAATCAGGGTTATCGTCATACATCGTAATTTCCTGTTCGATAATTCCTTTTTCTTTTTCTACCGATTCATCAGTAAAGTAAGGGTGCTGAACGAAATCTAATAGCGTCGTTAAATTTTCATTGACATTTGTCGTACTTGAAAACAAATAAGCTGTTCGGGTAAAACTCGTGAACGCATTCGCCGATGCCCCTTGTTTGCCAAATGTATGGAAGACATCGCCTTCTTCGCTTTCAAACATTTTATGTTCTAGAAAATGGGCAATCCCATCTGGTACACGAACGCGCTCTTTTTCACCAAGCGGTGTAAAGTGGTTATCAATTGAGCCATATTTCGTTGTGAATGTAGCAAACGTTTTATGGAAACCCTTTTTCGGCAATATATACACATCTAACCCGTTATCTAATTGCTCATGGTAAAGCGTCTCTTCTAACTGTTTATATTCAATTGGTTTCATGCTTCATCCCCCTGTCCTTTTAAAAAGTAAATGGTGTCAAGTTCCCACTTATTCACTGCGCGGACAACATCTTCTTTCGTCACTTTTTTTATGTTCTCAATTCGCTCTTGAATCGACCTTTTATGGTTTGCAATAATTTCATGATACGAGAGTTCAACAATTCCTCTAGGGGCATCCATCGCTTCAAAAGCTTGATTCAGCAACATCCCTTTTGCTTGTTCGACTTCCTCATCGGTGAAATCTCCATTTTTCATCGCTTGCTCTTGTTCTTGAATAATTTCTACCGCGCGCTCATATTTATCAAATTCAATGCCTGAAAGCACCATTAACACGCCTTTGTGGCTTTCAATTTGTGAGGCAGCATAGTAAGCAAGACTTTCTTTTTCCCGTACATTCATAAATAATTTCGAAGACGGAAAGCCTCCAAATAGTGCATTTCCTACCCGAGCTGCTTCATAATCGTCATCACGGAACGTGGAATGAGTACGATACCCAAGATGTAGTTTTCCTTGCTTCACTTTTTGAGCATCGTGCACAACATTAACATCTTTCACATGTTCACTTGCTGTTGTCGGAATCATTTCCCCGCTCAGTTGGCGTGACGCTATAAATACTTCACGTACCTTTTCTTTAATGTCATCTTCCGCAAACGAGCCAATAATATACAAATCAAAACGATCTCGTTCCATCATTGTTTCATACGCTTCATAAAGCGACTGTGGTGTTAATGACGCTAGATCTTTTTCTCTCCCGTATGGAGCTAAGCGGTAAGACTCATGTTTAAACATCTCTTCTGTTATTCGTACATTCGCATAACGCATTTTGTCATCATAAATTGATGCGATTCGTTGTTTTAACGCTCGTTTTTCCTGATCTACGATTTGAGAAAGAAATGCACCTTTTTCAAGCACAGGCTGATACAATAACTCGTGCAATAGGCTTAGCGCTTCTTCAAACAATGAAGTAGAATTATCGCTTAAAAATTGTTCGGCAGCTACATCAAGTCGAAACGTAATGACTTGATTCTCCCCTTTTTTCTGAACATCAGACGTTAGAGTCGCTCCATACATGTCTTCAAGCTTTTGCTTTAATTTTTTTCGATTTGGATAATGTTTCGTGCCACCTTGAAGAATATGCGGAATTAACGCCCGTGCTGTAACGGTTTCTTCCTCCAGAGGTGCATGAATCATAAGCATCATACTGATGGTTTTAAATTTATCTGTTGCACCTAAATGAAGGTGCAGACCATTTTGTTCCATTGATTTTACTTGTATATCCGTCAATTGTCATCTTCCTTCCGTATCCTTCTCGTGCTACCATTTTTACTTAGGATGTCGCCTCTTCATCAGATCTATTCTGAATCAGTACTTCTCTAGGTTTACTGCCTTCATACGGACCAACAACGCCTCGCGCTTCCATTTCATCGACAATTCGAGCTGCTCGTGTATACCCGATCCGAAACCGTCGTTGTAGCATCGAAACGGATGCAGTCCCAATTTCAATAACGAGATCAACTGCGTCGTTATAAAGAGCGTCCTCTGGAGCACTTGCTTGAGTTTCAACCGCTGTAGGCTCCATTTCCTCTACATATTGGGCTTTTTGTTGCGAGACGACATAAGACACGACCTTCTCGACTTCATCATCTGATAAAAAGGCCCCTTGTATCCGTGTTGGTTTTGTAGCGCCCATTGGTAAATAAAGCATGTCACCACGACCAAGCAGTTTTTCAGCCCCGCCTGAATCTAAAATTGTTCGTGAATCTGTTTGAGAAGACACACCAAACGCAATTCTGGAAGGAATATTTGCTTTAATAACCCCTGTAATAACGTCGACTGAAGGGCGTTGGGTGGCGATGATCATGTGTATGCCTGCTGCCCGCGCCATTTGTGCAAGTCTTGCAATCGAATCTTCTACGTCTCCAGAGGCAACCATCATTAAATCAGCAAGTTCATCGACAATCACAACAATATAAGGCAACTCTGGTTGTTTCGCTTCATTTTGTTCGTTTTGCCGCTTAATGTACTCATTATAGCCTTCCAAATTTCGTGTTCCTGAATGAGAAAACAAATCATAGCGTCGTTCCATCTCAGCAACAACTTTTTTCAACGCCTGCGACGCTTTTTTCGGTTCTGTCACAACGGGTGTTAGTAAATGAGGAATACCGTTGTATACATTTAATTCAACCATTTTAGGGTCAATCATCATCAATTTGACTTCATGAGGTTTTGCTTTCATCAATATACTCGTAATAATCCCGTTAATGCATACACTTTTTCCACTTCCAGTTGCACCGGCAACGAGAAGATGGGGCATTTTGTTTAATGGTGCAAGTACTGGCTCGCCGGAAATATCTCTACCAAGTCCAACCGACAATACTTCGTGTTGACGTTCCATTGAACCACTTAACACTTCTTTTAACGACACAATGGCAACTTCTTGGTTCGGTACTTCAATCCCTACTGCGGACTTTCCTGGTATCGGCGCTTCAATTCGTATATCCTTTGCCGCTAATGCTAACGCTAGGTCATCTGCCAAGTTTACGATTTTACTTACTTTCACTCCAACATTTGGATTCACTTCATATTTCGTGACCGCTGGTCCTAAATGAACTTTCGTCACACGAACTTTTACTCCGAAACTTTCCAACGTTTTCTCTAACTTCCGAGCATTTGACGTTAATTGTTGTTTTTCCGAAAGCTGATCAGGCTTTACGGGCGTATGTAATAAGTCAAATTCCGGTAATGTATAGGCTTCGTTCGATAGCGCTTCGTTAACCAAATCAGTCGATAATAACGCCATTTCATTCGGTTCTTTTTCTTCACTACTCTGATCGCTAGAAACTGCTTGATTAGCCGCTTTTTCTTTTGCACCAGTGCTTGCTTGCTCAGGTACTTCGTCAGCTGGTTGTTCGCGCTGAGAAAAATCGACAATTTCCGGTTCTTGTTTACTGTCCCATCGATCAGGGTCTCTTGTTTCTTGTTCAGGCTCTTCATGCTTCTGTTTTGTCCGCGCTTGTTTATCTCGTCGCTCATCATCCATTTTTTCTTTCGCGTCTCTTCTCCATTGAATGAAGTCAGACCATGTTGATTTTATAAAATCAGTAATAAATAAATAACTCCGACGATAAACTTTGCCAATCATATCACTTAACGAACGACCAGATATTAAAATCGCTCCAACTATAACGAGCATTAAGCAAAGTAAGTATGTTCCAGCATTGTCAAATAGAAAATGGCTAACGGCATACCCTACTGCGCCAAGCATTCCTCCACCTAAGTCTTCGGTTTGACCGCTTGTAAGCTCTTGCCAAAATAACGCCCACGTACTTTGGATAACCGATCCACTTTCTAATGTACCCTCAACTGATAATTGTCTAAACAAGCTTACGTGCGCAATGATGACGAGGGCAAGCACAACGGTATACATCCCACTTAATTGTCGATTCCATACAGTCGGTTTTTTTCGTTTTATCATGATGTAAAGCGCCGTTATTAAAAATCCGAGAGCGAGTAAGATAAACCACTCTCCAAGGAATAGGCGAAATAAGCGAACAAAGGCTTCTCCGACACTTCCTAAACGAGCGAGTGTTACAAGAGAGATGACAAGGAGACCTAATCCAACCAACTCAAACGTTAATTGTGATTTCCATTGTGTTTTTTTTCGTTTCTTACGTTTTGCCATTTTGTCACCTTCTACGTCATACTCGAACAAGCAGTCTAAATGTAGACTGCTTGTTTCATCCCTATTAGTATAACATATCTGCTTTTTAATAGCGTAGGGTACTGGATAAAATTGTCCCTGGTTCATAGGCAGGATTTAAAAAAGCATTAGGGTCACTTGAAAGCAAGCGAATGATGCGATACTCACCATCTTCTTGTTGTTCAACCATTAATGATCCTGCTTCACAAGGTACCGTCATTTGCTTGTTATACGCTTCTTGGTCGGTTGCAAAAACTTGTTCTGGAGGCGTCATTGTATACAAAATCATTGCACGACCTCCGATGATTTTTGTTCATCAATTAATTGGTTTAGTTTTTTTATTGCTTGACCAATTCCGCCGACTTCATTAATTAAGCCATATTCGACCGCATCGGTTCCGATTACATTTGTGCCAATATCACGTGTTAAGTTCCCTTTTGAGAACATTAATTCCTTAAACTTATCTTCCGTGATCGAGGAATGATGAGTAACAAAGTTAATCACGCGGTCTTGCATTTTATCAAGGTATTCAAAAGTTTGCGGTACACCAATAACAAGTCCTGTTAATCGAACCGGATGAATCGTCATTGTTGCAGTTTGGGCAATGTATGAATAATTCGCTGCCGTTGCGATTGGCACACCGATAGAATGTCCTCCACCTAGCACCAAGGTAACGGTTGGTTTTGAAATAGATGCAATCATTTCTGAAAGAGCAAGCCCTGCTTCGACATCCCCACCGACTGTATTTAAAATAATCAATAATCCTTCAATTTTCGGGTTTTGTTCAACTGCAACAAGTTGCGGAATCATATGCTCATACTTTGTTGTTTTATTTTGCGGGGGCAGCTGCATATGCCCTTCAATTTGTCCAACCACTGTCATACAATGAATATTCGTTTGACCCATGTCTGGCACGCCGGTTTGACCTAATGCTTGAATTTTCTCCACCAAGGAACCTTTTTCTTCTTTTGATTTGGTTGGTTCTGCTGCTGGTTGTTGTTCATCTGCCATTACATCCACACTTCCTTTTCGTTATCATACGAGTAGTATGGACGGTCTCTACGTTATTATGTGCGCTGAATCAAACGCAAGCGACTCCTTAGTCAAAAAAACATAACGATGATTTTGTACGATTAAAGTGGCACAAAAAAAGATCCCTGTTTGACACAAGGACCTTTCAGTTAGCTTTTTACACTTCCATAATGATTGGCAAAATCATCGGACGACGTTTTGTTTTATCGAATAGGAATCGGCTTAATCCTTCACGAATGTTGCTCTTTAAGCTCGACCACTCACTCACATTTTCCGTCACACATTTTTGCAAAATGGATGAAACTAGTTCGTTCGATTGCTCTAACAAGGCCTCTGATTCTCTCACATAAACGAATCCACGTGAAATTATGTTCGGTCCTGATACAATCGTGCTTGTCTTTTTATTAAGCGTGACGACCACAACTAAAATACCATCTTTTGAAAGCAAACGACGATCTCTTAAAACAATGTTGCCAACATCGCCGACGCCTAAGCCATCAATTAATACATGACCAGAAGGGACCTTGCCTGCGCGACGTGCTTGCTTGTTCGAGAACTCAACAACTTCTCCTTTTTCCACGATATAAATGCGTTCAGGTTTTATTCCTACACCTACACCTAACTCTCGATGTGCGTGCTGCATACGAATTTCACCATGAATCGGTAAGAAAAATTTCGGACGCATCAAGTTAAGCATTAACTTCAGCTCTTCCTGAGAACCGTGACCTGAAGCATGCACCGCTTGCGAACCGTATACAACATCTGCACCAATTCGATGAAGTTGATCGATCACAGTTGAAACGCTTTTTTCATTCCCTGGAATCGCAGAAGCTGCGATAATGACAGTGTCATTGTCGGTAATCGTAATATGACGGTGTGCACCTCGTGCCATTCTTGTTAAAGCAGACATAGGTTCGCCTTGACTTCCCGTTGTTAAAATAACAACTTGTTCAGGCTTGTAGCGATTCACCTCGTCAATATCGATCACTAAATCCTTAGGCATTTTTAAATACCCTAACTTTGATGCAATCGTAATAACACGCACCATACTCTTTCCAACAATGGAGAGTTTACGATTAGCAGCCACCGTTGCTTGAATCACTTGCTGTAAGCGGTGCACATTCGAAGCAAATGAGGTGACGATTAACCGACCTGAAGTACGAGCAAATACATCTTTAATGCCTACACCTACTTCAGCTTCTGATTTTGTCGTACCAGGACGCTCCGCATTTGTTGAATCTGACAACAAGCAAAGCACACCTTTTTGGCCAATCGCAGCCATCTTTCCAATTTCAGCATGTTTTCCGTCTACAGGCGTTTGATCAAATTTAAAGTCTCCAGTGTGTACGACTGCACCTTGCGGGGTTTCTACACAAACACCTACACAATCCGGAATACTATGGCTTGTACGGAAAAATGTAACAGGCGTCTTCCCTAATTTCACTCTTGAATTAGAATCGATTAAACGAAGCGTTGTTTCTTTATGAATGCCTGCTTCTTTTAATTTTTCCTCCACAAGGCCTAATGTTAGTTTCGTGCCATAAACAGGTACATTAATTTTTTTAAGGACATAAGATAATCCTCCAATGTGATCCTCATGGCCGTGTGTTAAAATAATTCCTTTTACTCTTTCTTCATTTTCAACAAGATACGAAACATCTGGAATGACAATATCAACACCAAGCATGTCGTCATCTGGGAACATTAATCCAGCATCCACAACAACGATGTCTTCATCTACTTCAATTCCGTACATATTCTTTCCAATTTCTCCAACGCCACCTAGGGCGAATACCCGCACTTTTCCTTTATCTATTTCTTGCTTAGACAATGATTCATCCTCCTAAATATAAAATAAACATTCAGTCTAGTTGTATTTATTTTTAAAACGTAATCACGCGTATACTAGGTTCATTATTATGTTCATAGCATCAAACACCGTGGAAAGAGCAACGATACACAACTTAAGAAATCCTTATCAGCATTTGCCTGGAACGCCTGCACGAAAACGGCAATGTTCATGCTTGATAAGCTTCAAAAGAAAGTCACGCAGTCTTTCTTGAAGTTACAGCTAACTATGAGAAAAAGAATAAATGGTGATCTTTTTCACCTTACCCGAACGCATCACTTGAAAACTAGTATACCTTAATTTTCTAGTTAAAAACAAGAGTCTTTCGGTTATCGGCGTTTCTCCGACAAAAAATGAAACAAGCCGTGTAAATAGACGGTGATTCGACAAGACGCTCTTTGTGGTTCGTATCGGATCAGCAAAAAACAAAAAACGCTGGTCACTCGTTTTGCTGACCAA
Organism: Shouchella sp. JSM 1781072; assembly: GCF_041949915.1. NCBI lineage: Bacteria > Bacillati > Bacillota > Bacilli > Caryophanales > Bacillaceae > Shouchella > Shouchella sp. JSM 1781072. Next base: position 863,534 of record NZ_JBHFQE010000001.1, on the reverse strand, counting down.
CGTTTTTCTTTATTATTTTTTTATTGTCGACAAGGATCCTAGCACCATGTCAACTTGCTTTTTTTCTATATCATTTAAAGGAATGAGTGGTAGCTGTACCTCACCTACCGCTACCCCCATTTGATTTAATGCATATTTGACACATGAAGGGTTTGGTGCCAAAAACATCGTTTTCATGACTGGTAGCAATTGACGATGAGCGGTTGCTGCCTCTTCTTTTTGACCAGACAGAAAGGCTTCAACCATTTGCTTCATCTCATCACCAATTACGTGCGCGGCGACTGAAACGATTCCATCTCCACCAATAGCTAGGACTGGAAGTGTTAAGCCGTCATCTCCACTATAAACAGCAAATGAATCAGGCGTTCTCTCAATAATCGCTGCAATCTGTTCAAGATCCCCGCTCGCTTCTTTAATAGCTGCGATGTTTTCAATTTCGGCTAGACGTATAACGGTTTCCGCTTGTAAATGACAGCCTGTTCGACTAGGAACATTGTAAAGCATTACCGGAAGGGATGTTTTTGAGGCAACATGCTCAAAATGTGCATAAAGTCCGTCTTGTGATGGTTTATTGTAGTATGGTGTAACTAGCATGATCGCATCTACACCTGCAGCATCTGCCATTCGTGTGCGCTCAACAGTTGATTTTGTTGAATTTGTTCCTGTACCAGCGACAATAGGCACACGACCAGCAACATACTCCACACAAAAATGAAAAAGTTTTTGGCAATCGTCGGCGGTCAAATAAGGAGATTCTCCCGTTGTTCCGGCGACAACTAACACATCTGTTCCTGTTGCAATTAAATGATCAATCAACCGTTCACATGCTGAAAAATCGATTTCTCCTTTTTCATCAAACGGCGTGACCATGGCGGTCCATAGAGGTCCATACTTCCCTGTAGGTTTCACTTGCAATCCCTCCAATTGATGTGTAACGGAATTACGCGATGACTTCGTTTAGCTGAAACATCTTGTGTAGCGCATTTACTGCTTTACTCATATCTTGATTTTTCACAAGAACCCAAATCGTTGTATGTGAATCAGCGGACTGGAGAATTTGAATATTTTCTCCGCTTAACGCAGAAACAATACGAGCAGCTACGCCAGGCACTCCTGTCATACCAGCCCCTACTGCCGACACTTTTGCACAGCCTTTTTGTAGCTGCGGTTTGTATCCTAAATTCGTTAAAATCTCTAGTGCATCATCAGCCGCTTCGTCCATTACCGTGTACATGACACCGCTAGGACTTATATTAATAAAATCAACACTAATCCCAGCTTTCGCCATCGACTTAAACACATTTTCTTGTAAATCGAACTGCCCTTCTTTTGCAGAGACTTTAATTTGCGTAACATTGGCAACATGAGCAATTCCCGTAATCATTCGCTCATGGATATCCATTCCTTGGCTTAACATTCCTGAATTCACGAGCGTTCCTTCTGATTCAGAATAAGTCGAACGCACACGAATCGGAATTTTAGCTTGCATAGCAATTTCCACTGCACGCGGGTGTATCACTTTTGCCCCTTGATACGCCATATTACAAATCTCATTGTAAGACATTGTTTCAAGAGCACGGGCATCTTCAACAATTCGAGGGTCTGCGGTCATAACCCCTTCAACATCTGTGAAAATATCAACATATTCTGCTTGAATGGCTGCACCTAGCGCCGTGGCAGATGTATCGCTTCCACCTCGACCGAGGGTTGTTGTCTCACCGCTCTTCGACTGACCTTGAAAGCCGGTCACAACCACAACATCGCATGCTTCCAACGTCTTTAAAAGATGATCACATTTCATTTCTTTAATTTTTGCGTTTTGAAACTCTTCGTTCGTCACAAAACCTGCTTTTGCACCTGTCATGGCTTCAGCATGCACACCATGAGCATTTAATTGCTCTGAAAATACGACCGAAGAAATCGTCTCTCCACAAGAAACAAGTAAATCTTGTTCGCGCTTTGAGATGTGTGCTTTATGAACTAAAGAGAGCAATGTGTCGGTTGCATACGGATCGCCACTTCGTCCCATTGCCGATACAACCACAACCACTTTATAGCCTTCATTAACCGCTTTTTGTACGTGCTTGATCGCGTGATCTCTTGATTCTTTTGATTTTACGGATGTACCACCGAATTTTTGTACAATAATTTTCATCTTTTATGCCTGCTTTTCTAACAAGTTCAATTTAATTAGACTTTCTGCAATTTGAACAGAATTCCATGCTGCACCTTTTAATAGATTGTCAGAAACGACCCAAGCGTGAAAGCCGTTCGCTCGATCTAAATCTTGGCGTACGCGCCCAACAAATACATCTGGTTTGCCAACAGCTGTTGTCACCATCGGATATACTTGATTGGTCGGATCATCTTGAAGGGTTACGCCGGCCGCATCACTTAAACGTGCTTTCACGTCTGCTGCCGTCGCACCTGCTTGCTCCGTTTCAAAATAAATTGATTCAGAGTGGCCAGTCTCAATTGGCAAACGCACGCACGTAGCCGCTATTTCTAAGTTTGGTAAATGCATAATTTTCTTCGTTTCGTTGATCATTTTCATTTCTTCGTACGTAAACCCATTATCTTGGAAGACGTCAATTTGTGGAATGGCATTAAAAGCAATTTGATAATGCTTTTTATCGCCTGATACTGGTAGCACATTCGCTTCTGCCGTTTCCCCTGCTAGAATCGCTTTTGTTTGTTCTTCCATCTCTTCAACCGCATCAAGACCAGCTCCTGAAACAGCTTGATACGTAGAGACAACCACCTTGTTTAACCCATATGCTTGGCGAATTGGCTCAAGCGCTACGACCATTTGAATCGTTGAGCAGTTAGGATTGGCAATGACGCCTTTATGGTTTCGTAGATCGTTTTCATTCACTTCAGGCACTACGAGAGGAACGCCTTCATCCATGCGAAACGCACTCGTATTATCCACACACACGACGCCACGCTTAATCGCTTCTGGAATTAACGCTTTAGAAACTGAGCCACCTGCAGAAAATAATGCAATGTCTACGCCTTCGAATGACTCAGGTGTTGCTTCTTCCACTGTATACGTTTTCCCTTGAAAAGAAAGGGATTTCCCTGCAGAACGTTTTGACGACAAAAGCGTTAATGTCGAAATTGGGAATTGTCGCTCTTCTAGTGTTTTTAACATTTGTTGTCCAACAGCGCCTGTTGCGCCTACTACAGCTACTTGATAGTTTTGCTTTGTCATGATTTTTCTTCCTCCCTAAAGTTCAGCACTCTATCTCTTTATCCTCTACTAAACTTTACGGGATTTGCGCGCAAGACGCAACTGTCCTGCGCCTATTTTTATCCTTCTGTCGTAAGAACGGGCTGAAGTTGAGTGTATGTGAGTGCCGCTTCTGCCGCTGGAATCAGTTGATTCATATCTGCTACAAGGGAATTTGGTTTCTTTTTAAAATCATCTTGGCCATAAGGAATAAAAAAGATGTTTTTTGTCGCCATTAGTCTCATAATGTTGACACCATTCAAACCGAGTCCGTCATTAGTTGAAATTCCAAGTAAGACTGGCTTCCCGTTTCGTAACGTTGATTTCGCGCCCATCAATACAGGAGAATCGGTCATGGCATTGGCAAATTTCGAAATAGAATTGCCTGTGATTGGTGCGATAATCATTAAATCTAAAGGTGTTTTCGGTCCAAATGGTTCTGCTTTTACCATCGAGTTGACAAACGGTTCTGGCGTAATGCTGTGCAAGCGTGTCATCCAGTCGTCACTATCGCCAAACTTCGTATCAGTGTGTTCCACCGTATACGTTAAAAATGGTGAGACTTTTGCACCAAGCTGTACGAGCTTTTCAATTTGTGGATAGACGGCTTCATACGTACAATGAGAGCCTGTTAAACCAAAGCCGATATGTTTACCTTTTAACATGTGCGTAACTCCTTTTTCCGTCTTATTGGGTCCGTGTTTGTTCAAGCAGCAAATCACTTAACACATTTGCAAGTATTTTTCCTGCTGTTTTCGGAGCAACCATTCCGGGAAGCCCGGGAACAAGCATGGATTTTAAACCGCGTTTCTCAGCATAATCGTGGTCAATTCCACCTGGTTTTGAAGCTAAATCGAGTAAAAAGGCGTGTTGCTTCATTTCTGTTAACACACTTGACGTGACTACTTTTGCTGGAATCGTATTAATTACAACATCAGCCTGTTCTAACGCTTGCTTGGTTTCATCTAAATGAAACGGTTTTAAGCCAAGCTCAAACGCACGAGCTAAAGAAGCTGAATCTCGATCCCCGACCGATACATGTGCACCTAGCTCCTTAAAGGTTCGAGCGATTGTCATTCCAATTCTTCCGAGTCCAAGTACAGCAATATTGGCCTGATGGATCGTGGAGTCTGTATGTTGAATAACGAGCATAACTGCCCCTTCTGCGGTTGGAATGGAATTATAAATGGCCACATCGTTCCGATTCATTAACACAACGACTTGACACTTTGTTTGACTAGACATTTTATCTAAGCGACTTGATGTAATACCTGTATAGATCGTGCAGTTATCCGGTGTTTGTTTAAGATGTTTCGTTTCAAGTTTGATTTTTTCTGATGAAAACACACTGTTAATAAACCCATCGTTGCCAATTCCTCCAACCGGAAGCAAAATGGCTTCGACTGTTTTCCAATCAATATCTTCCATTTCTTGTTTGCTAACCCCGATAAATCCTACATCTATTTGTTCAAAACCAACGAGTGAAACCCTCGCATCTAGTGTTGATAACTTACGTACAATTTCAATCTGCCTTGCATCGCCACCAATCATCACAACATGAATCCCCGTTAGCATGCTTGATCCTCCTACTCTCTCAGTGCTCTGTAGCTTGATTTAGTTAAGAACGACATCCCTACTCGTGCTTCTTTACCATATGTCTAGAAAAACAATTCCGTGCAAAAGAAAAAGCCTGTCACAATGACAGGCTTTTCATACGTTTTTTTAATCTTATGAAGGCAAGGTTACGTATACATGTCTATTTCTTGAGCAAAAGAGGATCACTACGTCAAATTCGTTGTGTCAATAATAATCATATCTTGACCAATTTTTTTAATCTGTTGCCAGTAAACCGTTACTTCTTTGTCTTTGCGGTTGAATTGATACCACTTTGATACTGGCACGACAAAAGCGTGGATATCGCCAGATTGCTCGTCAAGTAACACGTCCGTTTGACCGAGAATACCGAGACGTTCCCCTTTTTCAAAATCAATAATTTCTTTGTTTGCAATTTCGCTTAATCGCACTGGAATCACCTCTTTATACATCGTATGAGGCTTGTCGCTATTCTAGACTATTTCGTAAAGATTGTCTCTGGCATCTGGTCACTTACGGAAACAATTGATAATGCAGGGTCATCTTTGAAAAGCGTTGCAGCTAAGTCGTTCACTTCTTCTAAAGAAATATCGTTAATTCGATCAAGGAGTTCATCTAAACTTTGGTGTTTTTTTAAGAGAAGTTCATTCTTTCCGTTTCGACTCATTCGGCTACTCGTACTTTCTAATCCAAGCATGATGCTTCCTTTAAGCTGTTCTTTGCCATTCTCTAACTCTTTTTTCGTTAATCCGTCCGCTTGAACCTGTTTTACGATCGAGGCCATTGATTCGGACAGCTGTTGAAGTTGGTTCATCTGGGTTCCTGCGTACACGGTTACCGAGCCGATTTTTTCATAAGCCGAATGGTAGGAAAAAACGGAGTAACAGAGCCCTTGCTCTTCACGAATTTCCTGAAATAGTCGACTCGACATACTTCCCCCTAATGCGTTGTTCAAAAGAATGAGGTTAAACATCTGGTCTGAGCCTACTTCAAGACCTGGATAAGCTAAGCAAAGATGCGCTTGTTCGGTTTCTTTTTGACGGTATTTTTGAACTGGAATAAAAGATGCTTCCGGTGGCTCATAGGAAGCTTTTGCAGCCTTAACCGCGGAAAAGATATCTTCTAATTGCGACAGTAATTCCTCTTGATAATGACCTGCAACCGAAATGACCACATGTTCCCCAACATAAAATTTGTCCATATACGCTAAAATTTGCTCTCTTGTAAACGATGCCAACGTCTGTTCTGTACCTAAGATTGGATTAGCCAGCGTAGATGAGCCAAATGATGCTTCACTTAACAATTCATGGACAAGATCATCAGGGGTATCTTCTACCATACGGATTTCTTCTAGGACGACATTTTTTTCTCGTTCAATTTCTTGTTCATCGAACACGGAGTTAAAGAACATGTCTTGAAGAACATCTACAGCAATATGAGCATGTTCGTCTAATACTTTTGCGTAATAACAGGTATATTCTTTTGCGGTAAAAGCATTCACTTGTCCACCAATGCGATCGAATGCTTCCGCTATATCTTGTGGAGACCTTGTTTTAGTTCCTTTAAACAGCATATGTTCAATAAAATGCGACATCCCGTTTTCAGCGTTACCCTCGTTACGAGAACCGGTTTTCACCCATATACCAATGGCCACAGAACGAACTGTGTCATTTTTTTCAGCCATGATGCGGACACCATTTTCTAGCTTTTTTTTATTAATCACTACTTGGACCCCCATTGATGTCTACTTCCATGTTTCTTGGTAACCTCGTTTCATTCATAAGTTCTGAAACCGTACCTAACATTAAATTCTTCTCTTTAATCCCTGTAATCATCGCATCTAGCCCTTTTGCTGATGATTCTGTTGGGTGCATGAGTAACATCGACCCCGCTTCCATTTTAGGGACAACCCGTGAAATCATCGAATTGACTTCAGGGTTCTTCCAATCAATTGTATCAACTGTCCACATGATTGTTTGCATATCATGTGCATGAACACGCTCAATGACAAGCTGATTATAGTCACCACTTGGCGGGGCGAACCAGATCGGTGTTTCATCAAGAGTTGCTTCAATAACGTCGGTTGTTTTTGAGAGTTCTTCATCTATTCTCGCTTCTGTTAACTTGCTCATTTGTGGATGTGAATAAGCATGGCTCCCAATTTCGTGCCCTTCTTCTTTAATCATAATCGCCATTTGAGGATTTTTCTTCACCCAAGAACCATCTAAAAAAAAGGTTGCTTGCACTTGATGCTCGCGCAATGTGCTAAGCATATCAGGTAAATATTCATTGCCCCATGCGACATTGATCAACAAGGCGGTCATCGGTTTTTCGGACACGCCTCGATAGATTGGAGCAGGGTCTAAATCACTTAAATGAATGCTCGGTTTTGTATCTTTAAAAATCAACATGGACTGGTTAAATGTGCCAGATTCTTTCATCTTATCATAGGATTTTTCAACGTCAACCTCTAGTCCGTTGTAACCGGGCATTGCCTTCCAGACACGATCAATTTTCGCATCTATTGCAGGAATATTCACTTTATTCGCATGATCTACAATAGACTCGTACAGCGGATCTTCAACGGCTTCAACCATCATCGAGGCGTTTAGCTTCACTGTTTCAATATATTGTGTTGCAAATGGATTTTGAACAGCACCTAAAGCGAGTATCACAACTGTACAGCACAGGATCATATGAACCATCTTACGCTTCATCTATTTCCCTCCTAAACCATAAAAGCTTCTCTTAGCATGTCTATGTTTTAGAGAAGGAGACTAGAATACACAAACAAAAAAGACTAGGAATTCTCCTAGTCCCGTTTTATTGCTCTTGTTCAGATGGGGTTTCTTCTTCGCTTTGCTGGGCTTGTTCTTCTTTTTCACGCTGTTCTTTTAGTAACACTTTGCGTGAAAGGTTTACGCGCCCTTGATTATCCACTTCAGTAACACGTACTTCAAGGTCGTCACCTAGTTTAAGAACGTCCTCTACTTTGTTTACCCGTTCTTCGGAAATTTGCGAGATATGAAGCAACCCGTCTTTTCCTTTAAAGATTTCAAGGAATGCTCCAAACTTTTCAATTCGTTTTACTTTCCCTGTGTACGTTTTGCCTACCTCAACTTCGCGTACAAGGTCTTCAATAATTTGCTTCGCTTTCGCATTCATTGTGGCATCAAGTGAAGAAATGTACACTGTACCATCTTGTTCAATGTCAATTTTAACATTGGTTTCTTCGATGATCTTATTAATGACTTTTCCACTTGGACCGATTACATCACGGATTTTATCTGGATTAATCGCTAGTGTTAAGATTTTAGGTGCATATTCAGAAAGCTCTGTGCGAGGCTCATGAATGGCCGTAAGCATATTATCAAGAATTTTCATCCGCCCTTGTTTTGCTTGCTCAAGCGCTTGTTCCAACACTTGACGGTTAATACCCGAAATCTTAATGTCCATTTGTAAGGCTGTAATTCCCGTTGCTGTACCTGCAACTTTAAAGTCCATATCACCAAGAGCATCTTCCATCCCTTGAATGTCGGTTAAGACAGTCATATGCTCACCTTGTTTAACAAGGCCCATCGCAATACCGGCTACTGGCGCTTTTATTGGAACACCAGCATCCATCATCGCAAGGGTGCTCGCACATATGCTTGCTTGAGATGTAGAGCCATTTGATTCTAGTACTTCAGATACGAGACGAATCGTATAAGGAAACTCTTGCTCTGAAGGAATCACTTGCTCAAGTGCGCGTTCTCCTAATGCACCATGACCAATTTCTCGACGTCCTGGTGCGCGGATTGGACCTGTTTCTCCAACGCTAAACTGCGGGAAATTATAGTGATGCATGAAGCGTTTTGTTTCTTCAATCCCTAAACCGTCCAAGATTTGAACATCGCCTAGTGCACCTAATGTACAAATGCTTAACGCTTGGGTTTGTCCACGTGTGAACAAGCCTGATCCATGGGTTCTAGGTAACATGTGAATCTGTGAATCAAGCGGACGAATTTCATCTACACCACGGCCATCAGGGCGTACTTTATCAACCGTAATCAGACGACGAACTTCTTCCTTGACGAACATTTGTAAGATCGCTTTAACTTCGCTTACTTCGACTGTTTCGTCTTCTTCATAGCGTTCCACTTGCGCTTTAATTACGGTATCAATTGCGTCTTGGCGAGCATGTTTTTCCTCTACTCGAACGGCTTCTTTCATTTGCTCTTCTACAGAACCTCTTAGCGTATTTTCAAGATCAGCATCAAACGTTTTTAGTTTAATTTCTCTCTTTTCTTTTCCACACGCTTCAATAATTTTTTCTTGGAAGGCAATCATTTCTTTAATATTTTCATGACCAGCTAGAATCGCTTCTAACATTACTTCTTCAGGTACTTCTTTTGCACCTGCTTCAACCATGTTAATCGCTTCTTTTGTTCCAGCAACCGTTAATTCAATATCACTTTCTGCTAGTTGTGCAGGCGTTGGGTTCATAATGAACTCACCGTCAACACGACCAACCGTTACACCTGCAATCGGTCCGTCAAACGGAATATCCGATACTGATAATGCTAGTGATGAACCGATCATTGCAGCCATTTCCGACGATGCATTTTGATCCGAACTCATGACAATGCTAATCACTTGTACTTCATTACGGAATCCATCAGGGAAAAGTGGGCGAATGGGACGGTCAATCAAACGACTTGTCAAAATCGCTTGCTCACTTGGACGCCCTTCTCGTTTAATAAATCCTCCAGGAATTTTTCCTGCTGCGTATAATCGCTCTTCATAATTGACCGTTAGTGGAAAGAATGGTAGATCTTTCGGCTCTTTCGAAGCAGTAGCTGTCGATAGAACTGCAGACTCACCATAACGGACAAGAACTGCACCATTTGCTTGTTTTGCGAGTTGACCAACTTCAACGGTAAACGTGCGGCCCGCCCAGTTGATTGTAAACTCGTGACGCTCTTGTTCCATGTATGTGTACTCCTCTCGTACATCTAAAAAAGTCTCATTCTTTATTATGACCGAAACGGCGCAAGTTTAAAAGAGTGAATTACAACCGTTTCATTGTTTTTTAGATTCATTCATATGTTCGCATGAAGAAAAAAGCGGGAGAACATCCCCCGCTTTTACAATCCTTATCGACGTAAGCCAAGCTTGTCAACTAAGTTACGGTAACGCGTAACATCTTTATTACGCAAGTAAGTTAACAAATTACGGCGTTGTCCAACCATTTTCAAAAGACCGCGACGTGAGTGGTGATCTTTTTTGTGTGTACGTAAATGATCGTTTAATGAATTAATTTGCTCAGTAAGAATTGCAACTTGAACCTCTGGAGAACCAGTGTCCGTATCATGTGTTTTAAATTCTGAAATTAGTTCATTTTTACGCTCTTGTGTTAAAGCCATTAGAGCCACCTCCTTATAATGTACCCCTTTTTCCGAGCAAACGTTGGTGAATCGTGTTGCCAAGAAGCGGGATGTCCACTTGAATAACTTCAGTGAACATTAGCTATTATAGACGTTAATTTATAAAATTGCAAGTGTCTTACTGCGCATGCTTTTCAAGCCATTGGAGGCTTGTTTCTCGATCGCGTCCAAGTTGTGCTTTAATTTCATCGATGCCATTAAATTTTTGTTCGGCACGAATCCATTCTAGAAACTCCACTTCTACCATTTCTCCGTAAATATCTTCTGAAAAATGAAAGAGATTCACTTCGACACTTGGTTCGGGTAAGTTGTCCACAAATGTTGGTTTATAGCCGACATTCGCCATTCCAGTCCATTTCTTTCCTTGTACGTAAAACGCAACAACGTATACACCTGTTTTTGGAATATGAAACCGTTCAGAAGTTGCTACATTGGCAGTCGGAAACCCTAATAAGCGTCCCCGAGCATCTCCATGTACGACTTCTCCTTTCACTTTATACGCGTATCCAAGCAAAGCGGATGCTTTTTGCACGTCTCCTTGTTCGAGTTCTTCGCGAATTCGAGTGGAGGATATTTTCTCCTCTTCATCGGTCACTTTTTCGATAATCGTATACGTAAAGCGATCTTTTGCATAGGTTCCAAGCTGACCCATCGTACCCGCACCTTTTACACCATATGTAAAATCAAACCCAGCCACGACGTGTTCCACTTGTAGTGAAACGATAAAATCATCTACAAATTGTTCTGGTGTTAATTTTGAAAACGACGGCGTGAAACGAACGGCATAAATTCGATCTACACCTAGTGCTTTCATTCTGTCAATCTTTGTTTCGAATGGCGTTAAATACCGCATTGGTTTCTCCGGATTTCCAAGCACTTCTTTTGGATGGGGAAAGAACGTCATGACCGCACTCTCCACACCTCTTTTATTCGCTTCATCGATGGCGTGTTGAATCACAGTTTGATGGCCTTTATGCACACCGTCGAAATAGCCAATGGCCATTACAGAGCGAGCGGCTTCTTTCATCCAATCCTGTTTGTCTGTATGATCGAGATCAATCATTACTAGCTTCAATTTCAAAACCCTCCTAAAGTCCTGCTGCCTGAGTGAAAAGCTTTTCTGGTTTAATCCAGCCTTCCTTTTTAGGGTGAGGTTGATATAAAGCAAGACACTCTCCCTTTTCATTATAAAATAAAAAGCGCTCCGCTCCAAAACTTTGATCTTCATTGTTTATCACGGCACCATTTTTAATCCGTTCTTCAAGCTCTGAATCTGCAAATTTTCGAGGAAAATGACTTAATGCATGTTCAAGTGCATAAAGCTTGTCATAGCGTTCTTCTACCGTCATCTCTTCCAACGCTTCAAATGTCACCGTATGATGATCTTCAAAGGAACCTGATGCAATTCTCGTAAGTGACGACATATGTGCTGGATAGCCAAGACGTGCGCCGATGTCGACTGCCAACGTTCGAATATACGTCCCTTTACTACATCGAACAGTAAACGAAAATGATTGTTGCCCATTAGAAGCCTCTTCCACATTCGTCAACGTTAATTCGTGGATCGTCACGTTTCGAGTTGGGCGCTCCACTTCAATGCCTTTTCGTGCATATTCATAAAGTCTTTTACCATTTACTTTGACAGCTGAATAATACGGCGGTGTTTGTTGAATAGACCCGCTAAATTCGTTCATCACTGCTTTCAACTCAACTTGTGAAATCGTGTGGGATACCGCTTGAGTCTCCACTACCTCTCCGTGGGCATCTTCTGTAGTTGTTGAAGAGCCAATCATCACTTCGCCTATGTATGTTTTATCAAAATCGGACATATACTCCGCTACTTTTGTTGCTCGCCCAATACAAATTGGTAATACGCCATCCACTTCAGGGTCTAAGGTTCCTGTGTGACCAACTTTTTTTGTTTTAAATAAACGGCGAATGCGATTGACACAGTCATGAGAGGTCATGCCTCTTGGTTTATATAAAGCTAAAATCCCTGCATTCATACGTGCCCATTCCTCTCCTTACAGTCTTCATGACAAAAATAGGGGATAGCAACTGAATTGCCATCCCCACATTTTTTTACTGATTTTCGTTATCGCTTTTTACTTCTCGTAAAAGCGACTCAATTCGATTGCCGTATTGAATCGACTCATCAATTGAAAAACTTAGTTCTGGGGTTTTTCGAAGACGAATTCTCTTTCCGATTTCAGAGCGAATAAAACCTTTCGCCTTTTCTAAACCAGCAAGGGTTGCTTTTTGTTCTTCATCGTCACCAAGTACAGTAATAAATGCTGTCGCTTGTTGTAAATCTCCCGTTACATCGACACCTGTCACAGTAACAAATTTCACTCGAGGATCTTTAATTTCACGTAGAAGAATATCACTAAGTTCTTTTTTCATTTGTTCGCCGACTCGCTCAGCACGATTGTTCGCCATGATCTACACCTCTATCTCTCTGACTATAGACAACAATTCCGAACTACATGTCGGTAGTTCTACTCTTGTTTTTCCTACCCATTTATGGGATGCCCTTTTCTTAAAAAGATTAAACCCATTCCCAGTCTGTTTGTGTTCGCTCCACCTGATCGTGTTGATCAATTAGGTGGAGCGCTCTCTGTATCTCTGCTTCCAAGCTTTGTTTTGACGAATTAACGGCGGCAATCGTTAGCTCTGCTCGTTGCCATAAATGTTGATGATCGGTCTCAGCAACACTAACATTAAATCGCTGCCGCATTCTCGTTACGATGCTTTTCAATACAGACCGCTTTTCCTTTAACGACTGCGCCATAAAGATAAAGCACTCACAACGGACAACCGCTACGTGCATTAGCGCTTAATTTCTTCCATGACGTAAGCTTCAATAATGTCGCCTTCTTTAATGTCGTTGAATTTCTCAAGCGTAATTCCACACTCATAGCCTGCAGCTACTTCTTTTGCATCGTCTTTAAAACGTTTCAACGCATTTAATTCACCTTCATACACGACAATGCCATCGCGAATTAAGCGAACAGATGAGTGACGGGTAATTTTTCCTTCTGTTACGTAAGAACCAGCAATTGTACCGACTTTTGATACTTTGAACGTCGTACGGACTTCAACTTGCCCGATTACTTTTTCTTCAAATTCTGGGTCTAATGCACCCTTCATTGCCTGTTCAATCTCATCAATTGCGTTATAAATAACACGGTGCAAACGAATATCTACATTTTCAACTTCTGCAACACGCTTAGCGTTCACATCAGGACGAACGTTAAAGCCAATCACAATTGCGTTTGATGCAGAAGCAAGAATAATATCAGACTCCGTAATGGCACCCGCACCTGTGTGTATAATGTTCACTTTCACACCGGCTACGTCAATTTTTTCAAGAGAGCCTCTCATCGCTTCAACAGAACCTTGTACGTCCGCTTTAATGATGACGTTGATATCTTTAATATCGCCTTGCTGGATTTGATTAAAGAGATCATCAAGACTTACTTTTGATGTTTCTGAAAGATTTTGCTCACGATAACGTGCCATTAATCCTTCCCCAACTTGACGTGCTTTCTTCTCATCTTTAAACGCTTGGAAACGATCACCAGCTTGTGGTACATCATTCAACCCGGTAATTTCAACTGGTGCAGAAGGTCCAACCGTTTTAACGCGGCGGCCAAGATCGTTAACAAGGGCACGTACGCGACCGAATGTGCTTCCTACAACGACTGCATCCCCTACATTAAGCGTTCCGCTTTGAACGAGAAGGGTTGCAACTGGTCCTCTACCTTTGTCTAGCTGTGCTTCAACAACTGTACCTGTTGCAAGTTTTTCTGGATTTGCTTTTAATTCCTCTACTTCAGATACAAGTAGAATCATTTCAATTAGCTCATCAATCCCGTCCCCATTTAATGCAGACACATTCACAAAAATTGTCTCTCCGCCCCATGCTTCTGGGACTAATTCAAATTCTGTTAACTCTTGCATCACTCGGTCAGGATTTGCTGATTCTTTATCCATTTTGTTAACAGCAATAATAATTGGTACTTCTGCTGCTTTCGCATGGCTAATCGCTTCTTTCGTTTGCGGCATAACGCCATCATCTGCAGCGACAACAATAATTGCAATATCCGTAACTTGAGCACCTCGTGCACGCATCGTTGTAAACGCGGCGTGACCCGGTGTATCAAGGAAAGTAATTTTCTTGTCGTTTTGCTCAATTTGATAGGCACCAATATGCTGCGTGATGCCGCCAGCTTCTCCAGCCGTTACTTTTGTGTTACGAATTGAATCAAGAAGCGTCGTTTTCCCGTGGTCAACGTGTCCCATAATCGTTACAACAGGCGGTCGTTCTTGAAGTTCTTCTTCTTTATCCTCACTGTCGTATAGCTCAATATCAAGTTCATCCACAAACACTTCTTCTTCTACAGCAACTCCATAGTCAGCAGCAAGAAGCTCAATTGTATCTTTATCTAACTCTTGGTTAATCGTTGCCATAACACCAAGCTTCATTAATTTCTTAATAAGCTCAGACGCTTCACGGTGAAGCTTCGCAGCAAGTTCACTTACGGATAAGCTACCAGAAATCATAATTTTTTCAGGTAAAGGCATTTGCTGGTGGTTCGGACGATTTTGTGGTCCGCCACGTTTCTTCCCTCGCCCTTGATGACGACGGTTGTTATTCCCTGGTCTACCTTGATTGCGGTTTCCAGGGCCACCGCCTGGACGGTTACCTTGATTACGGTTCGATTGGTTGCGATTTCCGCTACCTTGACTAACATTTCCTTGTTGTCCTGCGGGTTTCTTATCTTTCGGTCGATCGTCTGTTTTTTTATTCATACGGTTTTGATCTCCATTTCCTCCAGAAGCCTGTACTTGTTGATTGGCTTTCTTTAATGTCTCCTCTTCCACAGTCGACATATGGTTTGACACGTTTTCACCCATGGCTTTCAGTTTTTCAATCAGTTGTTTGCTTTGAACTTGATTTGCTTTTGCGTATTCATGAATTCGCATTTTTGACATATACATACCTCCATTATTGGTTCAGTAATGCAGCAATTTTCTTAGCAAACCCTTTACTTCGAATACCTATAACGACACGTGCTTCTTTTCCAATTGCTGACCCGAGTTCATAGCGGTCATTTGGTGAGTAAACTGGAATGTTGTAATAGCTACATTTATCTCGTACTTTTTTTTCAGTGTTCGCACTTGCATCATTTGCTAGTAATACAATGGCCACATTGCCTTTACGGACAGCTTCTAACGTAAGTTCTTCCCCTGTTACTAGCTCTCCTGCGCGCATGCAAAGTCCGAGTGTAGATAAATATCGTTGGTTTGGGTTCATTTCTTTTTAACCTTTTTCAAATCGGCTAAAAGCTGATCGTACACTTCTGCCGACACTTTCACTTGTAAGTGTCGTGTCAAACTATCTCTTTTTTTCGCCATCTCAAATACGTCTTCATTGTGTGATAGGTAGGCTCCTCGACCGTTTTTCTTACCAGTCGGGTCAAGCTCTACAGTTCCTTCAGGTGTACGAACAATTCGAATCAGTTCACCTTTAGGTTTCATTTCATTTGTGACGATACATTTTCTAAGCGGTATTTTCCGTTGCTTCATCGACATCTCCCGCCTTACTTTAGTTCATCCAATTCTTCTTCTAAAAGAACGTCCGTCAATTCCTCATCACCATCAAGCAAGCCTAGTTCTCTTGCTTCTGTTTCATTCTTGATATCAATTTTCCAACCGGTTAATTTTGCTGCTAAGCGTGCGTTTTGCCCGCGCTTTCCAATTGCTAAAGAGAGTTGATAATCTGGAACAATCACTTGAGTCATCTTTTCATCTTCGTTTACATTTACGCGCATAACTTTTGCCGGACTAAGCGCGTTTGCAATATAAACAACTGGATCTTCAGACCATTGGACAATGTCAATTTTCTCGCCTTTCAATTCATCCACGATGGTTTGCACTCGTTGTCCTCTTTGCCCAACACATGCACCAACAGAGTCCACTTCAGGATTATCAGAATGAACTGCAATCTTAGAGCGATCGCCAGCTTCTCTTGAAACGGATTTAATTTCAACCGTTCCATCATAAATTTCCGGTACTTCAAGCTCAAATAAACGTTTTAATAAACCTGGATGCGTACGGGAAATTAAAATTTGTGGGCCTTTTGTTGTTTTTTCGACTTTTGTAATATACGCTTTAATGCGGTCGTTGTGTCGATACACTTCATTCGGCATTTGTTCTGTTAGCGGCAGTAGCGCTTCTACTTTTCCGAGGTCAACATAAATAAAACGGTGGTCTTGTCGTTGAACAATTCCGTTCATAATATCTTCTTCACGATCAATAAAATCTGAATAAATAATACCACGTTCGGCTTCACGCACTCGTTGTGTTACAACTTGTTTTGCCGTTTGTGCTGCAATTCGCCCGAAGTCTTTCGGCGTCACTTCAATCTCCACAACATCATCCACTTCATAGTTTGGATTGATGACCTGTGCTTCATCTTCTGATATTTCAAGCCGTTTATCAAACACTTCTTCAACAACAACTTTTCGCGCAAATACGCGAATACTGCCGTTCGTACGATTCACATCAACACGAACGTTTTGTGCTTGACCGAAGTTTCGCTTATAACCAGAAATGAGTGCCGCTTCAATGGCTTCAATGATGACTTCTTTTTTTATCCCTTTGTCAGCTTCAAGGGTAGTTAAAGCTTCCATAAATTCACTATTCATGGATAGCACCTCCTTCATTTTCTTCACCTAGAACAGAATCGATAAACGGATATTTGCAACCTTCTCATATGGAATCGTTTTAATGACTGTACGAGTTTTCACTTTCGTTTCAATCGTTAATTCATCGTTTTGAAACGAAGATAGTACACCTTCAAACGCCTTTTCTCCATCTAGAGGTTCATAGGTCGTCACGTAAACGCCTTTTCCAACTGCTTTTTCTACATCAGCTTTTTTCTTAAGCGGTCGTTCTGCACCTGGAGAAGATACTTCAAGAAAATAGGCTTCTGTAATCGGATCCGCTTCATCTAACTGTTCACTAAGCTTCTCACTGACTTTTTCACAGTCATCTAGATCGACGCCTTTATCAGAATCAATATAAACGCGTAAAAACCAGTTCGGTCCTTCTTTTTTGTATTCTACTTCTACTAACTCAAGCTGTAATTCTTCTACAATTGGAAGGACCAATTGTTCTACTTTACTAGAGACGATTTTACTCAAACATCTGTCCCTCCTTATACATAATAAAAAACGTATACCACTCATAAGCATACGTATCAGGCATATCCAACTTTTCATGCGCCTAGCGAGTTTGCGAACAAAAAGAGTGGGTTGCCCCACTCTTTCATCACTTCGTATGCTAACTATTACCATAAACGATTTTATCACATGAATTGGTCTCACGCAAGGCTTGTTCTCGTTCCTAAAACAACGATAGTTGATTTGACTCCGGTAGTTCATGTAAACAACCATGGTCCGATAAATTTTCCACAACGGTTTTTGTTAATTTTGCTCGTTGTTGTAAATCTTCTTTTGACAAGAAATGACCGTTTTCACGAGCCTTCACAATGTTCAAAGCAGCGTTTGTACCGACACCATTTAATGAATTAAATGGCGGCAGTAGCGTATCGCCATCAACGATAAACTCAGTTGCCGACGATTTATATAAGTCTACTTTCTGGAACCCGAACCCTCGTTCACACATTTCTAAGGAAAGTTCAAGAACCGTTAATACGGCTTTTTCTTTTGGAGCAGCGTCTAAACCTTTGGCGTTAATTTCATCAATTTTTGCTTTGATTGAGCTCGAACCTTTGATCATTACATCCATTTCAAAGTCATCTGCTCGAACCGTGAAGTATGTCGCGTAATAAAGAATAGGGTGGTGGACCTTGAAATAAGCAATTCGAACAGCCATCAACACATAAGCGGCTGCGTGGGCTTTCGGGAACATGTACTTAATTTTTGTACATGAATCAATGTACCAATCAGGCACATTATGCTTTTTCATTTCTTCAACCCACTCTGGTTGCAATCCTTTTCCTTTTCGAACGAACTCCATAATTTTAAAGGCAAGCGAAGATTCGAGCCCTTTATAAATTAAATAAACCATTATGTCATCACGACAACCAATGACATCTTTAAGCTCACAAGTGCCATTGTATATTAACTCATTTGCATTTCCTAACCAGACGTCTGTCCCGTGGGAAAGTCCAGATATTTGTAAGAGCTCAGAAAATGTACTTGGTTTCGTTTCTTCAAGCATTTGTCGTACAAAGCGTGTGCCAAATTCAGGAATGCCAAGCGTCCCGGTTTTACACATAATTTGTTCTTCCGTTACACCTAAAATTTCCGGTGACGCAAAAATTTTCATTACGTCTGGATCATCGGTTGGAATTGTCTTTGGATCAATCCCAGATAAATCCTGCAACATCCGAATTGCAGTCGGATCATCGTGTCCAAGAATATCAAGTTTGAGCAAATTATCATGAATGGAATGGAAATCAAAATGCGTCGTTTTCCATTCTGCATTTTTATCATCTGCCGGGAATTGAATTGGTGAAAAGTCATGAATATCTTTGTAATCTGGCACAACAATAATACCACCAGGGTGCTGACCTGTTGTACGTTTTACGCCTGTACAACCTGACACGAGTCGATCGATTTCTGCCCCTCTCATTAAGAGGTCGTGGTCATTTTGATAGCCTTTTACAAAGCCATATGCGGTTTTTTCAGCAACGGTACCAATCGTTCCAGCACGATAGACATACTCTTCTCCAAATAAATCTTTTGTATAGGCGTGCGCTCGTGGCTGATATTCACCAGAGAAATTCAAATCAATATCCGGTACTTTATCTCCTTTAAAACCTAAGAACGTCTCAAAGGGAATATCTTGTCCGTCTTTTTGATAATACGAGCCACATTCTGGGCAATTCGCATCAGGTAAGTCATATCCCGAAGCAACAGAACCATCATCAAAGAAGTGGGAATGTTGACAGTTCGGACAAACATAGTGCGGTGGAAGTGGATTAACTTCGGTAATTTCTGTCATCGTCGCAACAAATGAAGACCCCACCGATCCTCGAGAGCCAACTAGATAACCATCATCAAGAGACTTCTTCACGAGCTTTTGTGAAATTAAATAAATAACCGCAAAACCGTGGCCAATAATACTACTCAATTCTTTTTCTAACCGCGCCTCAACGATCTCAGGCAACGGGCTACCGTAAATCGCTTTTGCCCGTCCGTAGCTCATTTCCCTCATCTCATCATCTGCACCTTCAATTTTTGGTGCATACAATTCGTCTGGAATCGGATGAACGTCACCTATTCGATTAGCGATTTCGTTGGAGTTCGCTACAACAAGCTCTTGCGCTTTTTCTTCACCTAAAAAGGTGAACTCTCCTACCATTTCATCTGTCGTCCGAAAATGGACGAGCGGTAGTTCTTGCCGATTTAGTGGATTCGCTCCGCCTTGAGAGGCAATTAAAATCTTCCGGTAGATCGCGTCGTTTTCATTAACATAATGCACATTTCCTGTAGCAACAACTGGAATTTGCAACTGTTCACCTAACTGCACGATTTTCCCGATAATTTCTTGCAACGCTTGTTCATCTTTAATGAGTTCTCGCTCAATTAAATGACGATAGTTTCCAGGTGGCTGGATCTCTAAAAAGTCATAGAAACGAGCAATTCCTTCCACTTCATCAGCGGATTTCTGCATCATGCCTTCAAACACTTCACCTTTATCGCAAGCAGAGCCAATTAATAAACCTTCACGATGCTTATTAAGCTCTGAACGTGGAATACGTGGTGTACGAAAATAATAGTTTACATGGGACATCGTTACAAGACGATATAAGTTTTTCAACCCTTCTTGCGAGGTCACATGTATTGTTGCATGAAACGGACGCTGGCGGTGAAAATTTCCTTGTCCCATATGATTATTCAGCTCATCGTGATACATAATTTCTTTTTCAGCGGAATCTTTTACCATTTTCCACAAAAGATACGCCGTGGCCTGTGTATCATAAATAGCACGGTGGTGACTAACTAATTCAATATCAAATTTCTTACACAATGTATTTAAACGGTGATTTTTTAATTCAGGATAAAGGAATCGTCCTAACTCTAATGTATCAATTACAGGATTCTGTACTTCCGTAAAACCCATTTTTTTATAGCCTACATTTAAAAAGCCAATATCGAAACTTGCATTGTGGGCAACAATGGTTGCGTCGCCAGCAAATTCTTTAAATTGCTTTAAAACGTCTAATGGATCGGGAGCACCTACTAACATATCATCAGTAATTCCTGTTAAATCGATAATCGTTGCTGACAATGGCTCTTTTGGATCAGCAAACGATTCATAGGTGTCAACGATTTCGCCATTCTTAATCTTAACTGCAGCTAGCTCAATCACCGTATTGTAAACAGCTGAAAGTCCTGTTGTTTCCACGTCAAATACGACGTATTCTTCATCTAAAAGAGAACGGTGGTCTGAGTTATAGGCAATCGGTACCCCATCATCCACAATGTTCGCTTCCATCCCGTAAATGACTTTAATACCATGTTTTTTGCTCGCATTATACGCTTCTGGAAATGCTTGTACAACGCCGTGATCGGTAATCGCGATGGCGCTATGTCCCCATTTTGCTGCCTGTTCGACATATTGACCAACGGAGACCATTCCATCCATTTGACTCATTGTTGAATGGGTATGAAGCTCAACTCGTTTTTCTTCTGCTGTATCAATTCGCGCTTTAGGTGTAATTTGATTAAAATCATTCGCGATCATAACAAGATCACGGACAAACGTATCGTTTTGTATGCCACCTCGGACCTTCATCCACATTCCTTTTTTTACAGCTTGTAAAATAGGGATATCTTCTTTATCTCGCGAAAACATTTTTACTAGGATTGAATCGGTATAATCGGTTATTTTAAACGTTAATAAGGTTCGACCACTACGGAGTTCACGTGTTTCTGCTGCAAACACATACCCTTGAACGGTGATTCGTCGCTCTTCATCAACGATCGCCTCTAATGGAACCGGATCATCTTTAATCGGATACCCCATCGAGAGATTAGCATCTGTTACTTGCTTCGTCATCTCTTCTTCCATCCGCTTCTTCTCGAGCATCGCTTCGACCACTTTTGAATGATCTTCTTCTTGACGTTTGCGCACGAATTCGTCGTAGGCTTCTTTCGACTCTTCAACAGAAATTTGTAGCGCAATCAATGGCAAACCGTAACGAACACATATTTCTTTAAAGGGTTCCACGAGCTTTCGCTTCATCGCCTGACCTTCCGCATCATTTTGGGCGACAAGGGCAAGCGTGTTATTGCTCATATCTGGTGCTTGTTTATGAAGCGCTGCAGCAAGCGGTGGCGACAATAAAGCAAATTCTTGAACAATAATTGGCCAATACCCTTTCCACGATTCTGCTGACATCTCATTCTCATCATACGTAAATGTAGAGGTTGCTTTTGCAATCTGTTTAAACGTCACCTCTAATTTCCTCGTGAAAAGCTGGGCAAGTTCCGCTGGTAAGACTTGCTTAAGGTGAATATGAAAATGCCACGACTTTGTTTCTCTCGAAATCACTAGCTTTTTAATATAGCCATTTTCAAAATAAGCATGTCCGTCTGTTGGGATCTGTAATTGTTCGAGTAATAATCGAAGACGCTCTTCTCTCGATCCCATGTCGTTGTTCACTAAAAATCACTCCCCCGTGCAAGGAAATGGACTGACCAATTGGCCAGTCCATCCTTCGTCAATTGGCAAATTCCTTTACCCATTGTACAAGATTTTCTTTTGATAGCTCAAGCTGTTCGCCTGATTTTCTTACCTTCACTTCTACAATGCGCTCAGCTGCTCGCTTGCCAACTGCAATTCGAATTGGTAAACCAATTAAATCTGCGTCTTTAAACTTCACACCTGCGCGTTCAGCGCGGTCATCAAATAACACTTCTACGCCTGCTTTTTTCAATTCGGTGTAAATCGATTCTGCCAAATCGCGCTGTTCATCATTTTTTACGTTTAATGCGAGTAAATGAACGCGAAATGGTGCAATTGCCGTTGGCCAGACAATCCCGTTTTCATCATGATGTTGTTCAATGACTGCAGCAATCGTTCGCGAGACACCAATGCCGTAACAACCCATTAAGAACGGTTGTGCTTTCCCATTTTGATCAAGGTACTTTGCATGTAGAGCCTCGGAATACTTCTTACCTAACTTAAACACTTGACCAACTTCAATGCCTTCCGCAAAACGAAGGGTGCCTGTCCCGTCTGGTGAAGGATCTCCTTCTTTTACCGTACGAAGGTCTCTATAAGCTGTAGCTTGATAGTCTTTACCAGGACCGACATTCATAAAGTGGTAACCCGTCTCGTTCGCTCCACAAGCAATGGTCTCCATACCGTGGACGCGATGATCAGCATAAATTGGCACATCGGTTACGTTGACTGGACCAATTGACCCAGGTGTCGCACCAAATAGCTCAACTACTTCTTCTTCTGTCGCCATCCGTAGCTCTTTTACACCAAGCTCATGAAGAACTTTCACTTCATTCAGTTCATCATTCCCGCGTAGAAGCAACAGCGCACTCTCACCATCTACAAACACAACTAGCGCTTTTAAAATGTGGTCTGGATCTACACCTAGTGCTTCAGCGGCATCGTTTACGGTTTTAGCTTCAGGAGTCGCTTTCTTGGCAAGGGTTCCGTACATTTGCGCTTGCGGTGGTTCCGGCGCCAGGCTAGACGCCATCTCTAGATTTGCCGCATAATCGGAACCATCGGAGTAGGCAATTGTATCTTCTCCAACACCTGCTAGCGCCATAAATTCATGCGTATCTTTTCCACCCATTGTACCTGAATCCGCAATAACTGGACGGAAGGTTAAACCGACACGTGTGAAAATTCGTGTATACGCAGCATGCATCGCCCAATAGGTTTCATTAAGGCTTTCTTCCGAATCGTGGAATGAATACGCATCTTTCATAATAAATTCGCGCCCACGTAATAACCCAAAACGAGGTCTACGTTCATCACGAAATTTCGTTTGAATTTGATATACATTTAACGGTAATTTCTTATACGATGTAATGCCGTCTTTAATAATTGTCGTAATTACTTCTTCGTGCGTTGGCCCGAGAGCAAAATCGCGATTATGACGGTCCTTTAACCGCATAAGCTCGTTTCCCATATCTTCCCAACGGCCAGACTCTTGCCATAATTCCGCTGGATGAAGAGCTGGTAGCGTTAGTTCTTGAGCACCAATCTCATCTAATTCTTCTCGAATAATTGCTTCAATCTTCGTCATCGCTCGTTTTGCTAATGGAAGATAGGCGTACACACCTGAAGCAATTTGGCGCATCATCCCAGCACGAAGCATCAGCTGGTGACTCAACGCATCTGCATCAGCTGGAAGATCCCGCATAGTTGGTACTAAATAAGTTGATTGTCTCATCGCTTCACTTCCTCAATTTCATTATGAAAATAGCTTACTAATATCGTTCCAGGTTACCACAATCATTAACAACATCACGAGAGCAAATCCAACGAACTGAATCGCCCCTTCTTTTTCAGGAGAGACCGGTTTCCCTCGTATTCCCTCATAAGCTAGAAACATTAAGCGTCCACCGTCTAAAGCAGGGATTGGGAAGAGGTTTATAACGCCTAAGTTCACACTTAAAAGCGCAGCAAAGAAAAAGACTTGATACGTTCCAGCCGCAACTGCTGAATCGGTAATGTTGTAAATGCCAACAGGACCTGAAATATAATCAAGCGAAAATTCACCTGTTAAAATCAGTCCAAGCGTTTGAAAGATAGAAGTAGCAAAATCAACAAATGTTGTCGCTGCTTCGCCAATAGCTGGGACAAACCCTGATTCTCTTAGCGGGGCAACACCGATGACACCAAGCTCCTCATCGATTTCAGAAACGTAGTTTGAACTTGTTGTTAACGTCACATCTTGCTCTGATCCATCACGCTCAAACGTAATCACAACGTCTTGATTTGGTCGTTCACCAATCGCTTCTTGCATTTGTTGCCAGCGTTCTGTTTCAACGCCATCTACGGCTACAATTAAATCACCTTGCTGAAGACCCGCTTGTTCTGCAGGAGAGCCTGCAATTGGATCAATTTGATTTGTGGAGAAGCCTGCAATCGAAAACAACCCTAACAAAAGGACGTACGCTAAAATGAAATTCATGAGTGGTCCGGCAAAAATCGCCATCGCCCGTGCCGGTAACGATTTTGAACCAAACTGACGATGCCAAGGTGCGTTCATTTGCGCCATTTCATCTTGAACAATCATCGCTTTTTCATGGACTTCATATCGTACGAGCTCACCTGATTCTTCGTCCATAGTCTCAATAAAGAGTTCATGTACGAGATCAATGCGCTCAACTTGTACAACGTGTGCTTCAGGGTGTTTCGATTTGTTATTAATAATAATCTCGGTTACCTTTTGATCGTTATCAAAGACTAATCCTACTTCATAGCCTGGTCGAATAACCGTTTGTTCAGGCTCTTCTCCAGCCATTCGAACATATCCACCAATTGGCAATAGGCGAACCGTATAGATCGTATCGTTTTTCTCAAAGGCAAAAAGTTTCGGCCCCATTCCGATCGCGAATTCATAACACAGAATCCCCGCTCTTTTTGCGAAAAATAAATGACCCCATTCGTGTACAAACACGAGCACACTGAATATAGCAATAAAAGCCAGTAACGTATTCAACAGCCATACCGCCTTCCTGTTAGTTGTTCATTACACGTGCACGAACGGCTTGGTCAACTGCAAGGATCTCATCCAATGAAGGATTTGATTGCATCGCGTGTGAATGTAATGCCTGTTCAATGACGTCTTCAATTTGCAAGAACGTAATCTCCCCTTTTAAAAACTGTGCAACGGCTACTTCATTTGCCGCATTCAGCACAGTTGGCACCGTTCCACCACTCCTGCCAGCTTCATAAGCAAACTTCATGCAACGATAACGGTCAAAATCTAAATCTTTGAAATGGAGTTTGCCAATTTCAGCAAGATTTAATCGGTCGCCTTCTAGCCGCTCTAAGCGGTTAGGATATGTAAGTGCGTATTGAATCGGCACGCGCATATCCGGTGTTCCAAGTTGCGCGATTACGCTTCGGTCAACAAATTCAACCATGGAATGAATGATGCTTTCTTTATGGATTACTACATCAATATGGTCATAGTCGATATTAAATAACCAATTTGCTTCAATCACTTCTAGGCCTTTATTCATCATCGTTGCCGAATCAATGGTAATTTTAGCTCCCATGGACCAGTTTGGATGAGAAAGCGCTTGTTCAACCGTCACATGTTGCAACTCATCTCTTGATTGATCGCGAAAACTCCCTCCTGAAGCAGTGAGGATCAAACGATCAATCGCTTTAGCCGGTTCGCCATTTAATGCTTGGAAAATAGCGGAATGCTCACTGTCTACCGGTATAAGAGGCACATTATGTTTTTTCGCTGCTGCCATCACAAGATGACCTGCCGTTACGAGTGTCTCTTTATTTGCAATTGCAACAGGTTTCCCTGCTTCAATCGCAGCTAATGTTGGCAGAAGACCGACCGACCCTGTAATCGCAGTGACCACAACATCGCTTTCATTCATTCGCGCAACTTCTTTTAATCCTGATTCTCCATAATGTAATTCAACTTCTTTTCCAAATTCCCTTTGAAGACTTTTGGCATCTTCTTCTTTTGCAACGGATACAAGCTTCGGCTTAAACGCTTGAATTTGCTTTCGTGCAAGTTCAATGTTTGCTCCGCATGACATCGCCACTAGCGAAAAAGCTTGCGGATGCTCACGGATCACATCTAATGTTTGTGTACCGATTGATCCCGTCGAACCAAGTAAACTAACTTTTTTCATCGTGCATCCTCCAATTTTCTAACCAAGCATCTTTTTCTTAAATTAACTGTAAAAGATGTAAAAGCGGCATAACAAAAAGTAAACTGTCAAAGCGGTCAAGGATCCCGCCGTGTCCTGGCAATACATTCCCAGAATCTTTCACAGCATAGTGTCGTTTTAAAGCAGACTCGACCAAATCGCCAATCTGTCCAAAGACTGCGGTGGCGAGCATAATGAATACAGCCGTTATGTATGAAGTAAATGCTGGTGTTAAGAAGAAAAACAAGCTCCCGATGACAACTGCAAGCACAATTCCACCAAGTGATCCTTCAATCGTCTTATTCGGGCTGATTTCTGGCCAGAGCTTATGTTTCCCAAAAGCCTTTCCAACAAAGTAAGCACCAGAATCGGTGGTCCAGATTAAAACGATGACAAATAATACAAGCCATAACCCAATTTCCGCGATACCTCTTGCTTCAATTAAAAAGTGAAAACCGAACCCAACATATACACTAGAGAGAACAATAAAGCCCACTTCGTCAAATGTAAATTGATTTTTCGTTAATACGGTTAACATTAAAAGGATGAGGATAAGAAAAATAAACAATTCTATTTTTGTATATTGTATTGGAATGAATTGATCATACCAAGCCGTCGGAATAAGAAGAAGCCACATGGAAATAAGTCCAACGATTCCTCTTAACGATAAAGCTTGAATTTTCCTCATTTTCAATAGTTCAATCATTGCGATGGTTGCCATTAGTGAAACAAACATGGAAAACCACCAGCCGCCAAGAAAAACAAACGTTAAAATGACGATTCCAATAAATAAACCTGTAACAATTCTAGTTTTCATTGACGTCGCCCTTCCTATAATCCTCCGAATCGTCTGCCACGATTTTGATAGGTACCTATCGCCTCATGGAAGTGATTTTCATTAAAATCAGGCCAAAGGACATTTGTAAACCAAAACTCACTATAAGCGAGTTGCCAGAGCATAAAATTACTCAATCTTATTTCACCGCTTGTACGAATGAGTAAATCAGGATCCTGTAGCTGACTACTCATAAGATGGGCGCCAATGACGTCTTCATTGATTTCCTCTGTCGATAGGCTACCTGTCTCTACTTTTGCAGCAATTTGCTTAACAGCATCAGCCAACTCCGTACGACTCCCATAATTTAAAGCAAAATTCAAGACTAAACCTGTATTGTGCTTTGTTTTTTCGATCGCTTCATCGACTGCATTTAATGTGTGAATCGGCAGTTGATCTTTCATCCCCATAATACGTACTTGGACATTCTCTTTAATCAGTGTTGGCAGTTCACTTTTAAGGTAACGTTCAGGCAAGCTTAAAAGGAAATCGACTTCCGCTTTTGGACGCATCCAATTTTCAGTAGAAAAGGCGTAAAGGGTTAGAACTTCAACGTTCAGTTCATTCGCTGCTCGCACGATCTTATTTACATTTTTCATGCCTTCGCGATGACCAGCAATTCGAGGCAAGCCACGATTTGATGCCCAACGACCATTTCCATCCATAATAATCGCCACGTGCTTCGGAATTCGATTTAAATCAAGGTCTATATCAAACTGCTTTTCTTCATCAGTATGAAAAGCTTGCTTCCATTTTGAAAATTTCTCGAGCATTCTTCGCCCTCCGTCTCACTAGCGGTTCGCCCTTCATCTTGCTTAAAAGTGTAAAAAACCCCCTATAAAAGAGGGTCTCCTACTTTTCTTTATCATACACGTAATTCGATCAGACTTCCATAATTTCTTCTTCTTTTTCTTTTGCACGTGCATCGATCTTACTAATATAAGAATCTGTTAATTTTTGTACGTTATCCGTTTCGCTACGAAGCTCATCTTCTGTCATTTCGCCATCTTTTTGTAACTTCTTCAAATCGTCATTTGCATCACGACGGATGTTACGAACTGCAACTTTTGAATCTTCTGCTGTTCTTGATACAATTTTACCTAATTCTTTTCGACGATCTTCTGTTAGTGCCGGAATAATGATACGGATGACTTGTCCGTCACTTGAAGGCGTTAAGCCCAGATCAGATTTCATGATCGCTTTTTCAATATTACCGACTGCGCTTTTGTCATAAGGCGTAATTAAAAGAAGGCGTGCTTCTGGAACCGTTACAGAAGCAATTTGATTTAAAGGTGTTTCTGCACCATAATATTCAACTGTAATTCGGTCAAGAAGCGCTGGGTTTGCACGACCTGCACGCAATTTAGCTAATTCACGATTAAGCGATTCGATCGCTTTATCCATTCTTCCTTTTGCATCATCTTGAATTTGTTTTGACATGGTTATTTCCCCCTGACAAGTGTTCCAATTTTTTCACCTAAAACGGCACGCTTAATGTTGCCTTCTTCCATAATAGAGAATACGACAAGTGGAATGTCGTTGTCCATACATAGGGATGAAGCCGTTGAATCCATTACTTGAAGTCCATCGGTCAACACATCCATATACGTAATCGTGTCATATTTTTTTGCATTTTTATCTGTACGAGGATCAGCGTTATATACGCCGTCTACATTATTCTTCGCCATTAAAATGACTTCTGCTTCAATTTCAGCTGCTCGTAATGCTGAAGTCGTGTCAGTAGAGAAGTAAGGATTTCCTGTACCCGCAGCGAAAATTACGACGCGCTTCTTTTCTAAATGACGAATCGCTTTTCGTCGAATATATGGTTCTGCCACTTGTCTCATTTCAATTGATGTTTGGACGCGAGACTCTACACCAATTGATTCGAGACTATCTTGTAGCGCTAATGAATTCATCACTGTCGCAAGCATGCCCATATAATCGGCTGTTGCCCGGTCCATCCCTTGTGCGCTCCCAGCCATTCCACGCCAAATGTTCCCTGCTCCAACAACAACAGCAACTTCAACTTCAAGTTCAACAATTTCTTTTACTTGATGAGCAATGGAATTAATAATTGTTGGATCAATTCCATACCCTTGCTCTCCAGCTAACGCTTCTCCACTAAGCTTTAAAACGACACGATTGTATTTGTTCATTGTGACCTCCGAATTTGCTTTCTTCCAGATCTTTTCTTGTGAAAAAGGGACACGAACGAATGTTGTGTCCCTTTTAATGGGTTTGTTATTTTTTCACTTGAGACATAACTTCTTCAGCAAAGTTATCTTCACGCTTTTCAATACCTTCTCCAACTTCATAACGAACGAACGTTTTAACAGACGCATTTTTGCTTTGTACATATTTGCCAACTTTTTGATCGCCATCTTTCACAAATGGCTGATCTAATAAACAAACTTGCTCGAAGAATTTGCTTAAGCGACCTTCAACCATTTTTTCAACGATGTTTTCAGGCTTGCCTTCGTTTAACGCTTGTTGCTTAAGCACTTCACGCTCACGGTCAACCACGTCACCTGTTACTTCATCACGAGAAACATAAGTTGGGTTAATTGCCGCAACGTGCATCGCAACGTCTTTAGCAAGTTCTTCGTCGCTTGAAGAGCCGATTAGTGTAAGTACACCAATGCGTCCACCCATGTGTAGGTAAGAACCAAAAACATCGCCATCTTCTTTTTCAACAACAGTAAAACGACGTAGTGAAAGCTTTTCACCAATCTTCGCGATTGAAGAATTAATGTGCGATAATACTGTCACGCTACCGCCTTTGAAGTTTTGCTCTAACGCTTCTTCCACTGTTGCTGGATTTTCAGCTAAAACATGCTCTGCCAATTCTTTTACAAGCGCTTGGAAGTTTTCGTTTTTTGCAACGAAATCCGTTTCAGAGTTTACTTCAACAATTACTGCTTTATTGCCGTTCGTTACAACAGATGTTAAACCTTCTGCTGCGACACGATCCGCTTTCTTTTCTGCTTTTGCAATTCCTTTTTCACGTAAGAAGTCAATCGCTTTGTCCATATCTCCGTCAACTTCTACAAGCGCCTTTTTACAATCCATCATACCAGCGCCTGTTTTTTCGCGAAGTTCTTTTACCATACTCGCTGTAACTGCCATTGTAATTCCTCCTGTTTACACATCTTTTTCACAAAAAAAGGGTGGGAAAGGGTTAATCTCCCTTCACCACCCTTTTTGGAGTCCAACATTTATGCTGTCGTCGTTTCCTCAACGTCTTCTTCTGAATCCGTATTTTCCATTAAAACTTCTTCTTCAGCAGCTGTTGCTTCAATTACAGCATCAGCCATTTTTCCAGTTAGCAACTTAACTGCGCGAATCGCATCATCGTTACCAGGGATCACATAGTCAATCTCATCTGGATCACAGTTTGTATCAACAATTGCTACAATCGGAATGTTTAATTTATGTGCTTCCGCAATTGCAATACGCTCTTTACGAGGATCAATAACGAATAACGCATCAGGAATGCTATTCATGTCTTTAATACCGCCTAAGAATTTCTCAAGACGATCCATTTCTTTTTTAAGAAGGATAACTTCTTTTTTAGGAAGGACATCAAATGTGCCATCTTCTTGCATTTTTTCAAGATTCTTAAGACGCGTAATACGCTTTTGAATCGTTTCAAAGTTTGTTAATGTTCCACCTAACCAACGTTGGTTGATGAAGTACATGTTCGAACGAATCGCTTCGTCACGAACTGAATCTTGTGCTTGTTTCTTTGTACCAACGAAAAGAATTTTCCCTCCGTCAGCTGCAAGATCGCGAACGAAGTTGTACGCACTCTCGACTTTTTTGACCGTCTTTTGAAGGTCAATAATATAAATACCGTTTCTTTCTGTGAAGATGTAGCGATCCATTTTCGGGTTCCAACGACGAGTCTGATGACCGAAGTGAACACCTGCTTCAAGTAATTGTTTCATGGAGATAACTGCCACACCAAACACCTCCTTAAGGTTTTTTTATCCTCCGCAGTATTCATTTCTTGACGACACACTTATCAATGATAAGAGCACCTTCGCCAAAATCCTCCTGCGTGTGTATTTAACACCGTCAATTATCGTATCACATCCAAGAGGGATAAGCAAGACGACTCGACAATTATTTTTGTTTACGCTGCGTAAGATTCAAGATAAGCTCTACTTCTCTTACACCCATGGCTAGTTCTTTCGCAATTTCTATTGAAGAAACGCCTTCACTTTTAAGCTGATGCACCTTTTTATGCATGTGATCTACTTCCACGTTCAGTTGCTCAGAGACTACAGGCTCTATCGGCCCTTCTTTTAACCGGTGTTCAAAAGGAAGAATGTTTGAAACTGAACGCTGTTTAGAGTCCGGAGGGGGCGTTTCTGTATGTACGTGTTTGTTTTGAACGGCGTGAACAACTGCTTCATTGTCTTCCTTAACATCTTGTAGAAAGCGTTCAAGCGATGCCTCTAGTTCTTCTTTTGTTAAACGCTCGTTTACGTCTCGCTGAAGTTTTGCAACTTTTATACTAAGATAACCAATTGCGATGAGTAAAAGCAATAGCGTGACAACCATAAATCCTCCTTATTAACGGACAAACGCTTTTTCAGCAAATCCTTGTTTTAATTTTTTAATTGCTTTTGCGTGAATTTGCGAAATCCTTGATGTTGATAAATCGAGCACTTTGCCAATATCCGTTAACGACAATTCTTCAAAATAGCTTAATTGAATAACAAGCTGTTCATTTTCATTCAAAGCTTTAATTCGTTCAACAAGTTCCCGCTTTGTGTCGGAATGAATTAACGCTTCACCTGGTTGCTCCATTTGTTCATCGCGCACTTGGACGTGATAAGAAACATCGGTCGAGGTTGATAATACATCATCAAACGAAAGGTTTGTACTATTTAATTGCTCAAATTTAAGATAAGATACTTCCTTTTCCGTAACATTCATTTCGCGCGCAATCTCACTCGCAGCAACAGATCGACCTTGAGATTGCTCAAGCTGCTCAACAACTGTATCCATTCGCTTGATTTTTTCGCGAACCGTGCGCGGCAAACGGTCTTCTTTTCTTAAGCCATCAATCATCGCTCCCCGTATCCGAAAAGATGCATACGTATCAAACTTTAAATCTCGATTGGCGTCAAACTTTTGGATCGCGTCAAACAGACCTTCCAAAGCGTGACTTTTCAATTCATCTTTCGTCACTGAAATCGGTAATGTTTTTGACACTCGCTGGACATGGAAATGAACGAGAGGTAAATAGTGCTGAATTAAAGCTTCAATGGCTGCACTTGATTTTGTCTCGATCCACAATGCCCACAGTTCAGCTTCTGACTTCATTCTCTTCCTCTCCTGTCTAAAGCAATTTAATGGGTTTATTTGCCGTCCGTACACGCATCGTACAGCTTGGCAAATCAAATTCTACTGTTCTTCCGACTGTTCCACCGACTTCTCTTGCCAAAATCGGGATATGCGCCTGTTCCAACCAAGTCGTCGTAGCTTCAATATTTCGTTTTCCAATTTGCATAAATTCTTCTCGCATCACATAGCGAAACATTTGAGCCCCACCAACCATTTTTGCTTGAAGGTTGGTCGCACCTACCTTTAAGAGTTTTTCTTGCAAAAGATTCAGTGCAGTATCCGCATAGCGCCAAGGATTAAATGGCCCTTTTCGTGCTTGCGAAGCATCCGGAAGCATGATGTGCACCATCCCTGCTATTCCATGTGCACGGTCATAAAGAACGACACTTATACACGAACCTAAACCACATGTCCTCAGTGTGCCTGTACCTGTTAGTATTTTCCATTCACCAATCGAAATCGTCTCCATTAGCTTGATCCGTTTAAACGCTGCAGTGCCGCAGAAAGATCGTGAATAGAAGCTTTGTCGGGTAGAAAAATCAATACCCCTTCTAATTTTTGTAGGTCATTTACAATGGTCATCGTCGTTTCCATAAAAACAAATGTTTCGTGATCAACAAGGTGATATGTCGCTTCTGCTAGCACAGCACTACCGATGTCGAGACTAAGTTCTGTCACAAGTGGGTAAGCTTGTACGTTTGTTAATGACGCAATTGCAGAAATATATGAGCCGATCATAATGTTTCCAACTTCTTGAAATGCGGATTGAGCTAGCGGCTGTTCCAACAAATCACTCACTTGTTTTTCAAGAGGTAGCAATTTGTTCGTCAATTGAATAGCTGTATCAATGTTAGTTAAAAAAAAGATTGTTCCCCGAATCTCTCCTTCTAAAGGAGAAAATACAACGCCACACGCTTCTTGATGATACACGCGCAAGCGAGGTAAATCTTCTATTGCGCGAACGTCGATTTCTGGTACATTCATTGTTACTTTTTCATTTAACAAAGTGGATAGCGCTGTGGCTGCGTACCCTGTGCTTATATTAGCTACTTCTTTTAGCATATCAGCTTGATTGATCACAAGAACGCTCCTTTCGAAATAATCCATTTTCCAATTTCCTCACTCGTCAACACCTCGTCTACATAACCGGTTTTTTGTGCGGCATTTGGCATTCCAGCTATTACTGCACTTTCAACGGATTCGACAACAATGACACATGATCCCGATTCCTTTACACGAGCTAACGACGCTGATCCGTCATTTCCCATGCCTGACAAAATAATAAGCACTTTTTTCTTAAACCATACGGTGGAAGCAAATAAGTCATTAATTGACGGATGATAAAGATCACCTGTTTGAGGCTCAACAATCTTTATATAGGCGCCATTCATTTTTTTTATTAGCATCGTTTGCTGACCACCAGGACTAATATAAATCGTGCTATTCTTTAAACGTTCCCCGTGTTGAGCTTCTTTGATTGTAAATGGGAAACGCTCATTTAAACGACTGGCAAGCAAAGCTGTAAAGTGGGCTGGCATATGTTGGGCGACAACAATTGGATAAGGAAACGTATGTGGAAATTGTTCAAATACGCGTTGTAAAGCACTCGGTCCACCTGTAGAACAACCAATTACGACAACAAGCTCGCTTGAATTCGCTGTAGCCCCACTCATTTCAGTTTTCATACGGTGACCAGCCAATCTTGAATAAGCAAACTAGTCGTTTCATAGATTCCATCGGTAAAATCCTCTCGAGAGCGCTCGAGCCAGCCAAGGTCAACCACATCCACTTGCACATATTGTTTTACCGTGTCTTTTAGATTCTCAAGCACCTGTTGATTCCTTCTCTCCTCAGGATTACCTGTCCCAATTACATATGTTCGCAGAAAAGGACGCTGTTTTATTTTTTGATACGTTTTAATTAACTGGTCTTCGTTTGCAGAAAGAAAAAACAAGCGAGGAAGATCAGCTGTTTGAATTAAGGAATCAGTCCAAGTTTGAATATATAACAGCACATCAATACGAATTGTTGTTAATTGCTTCACCTGATCTGAATGTAGTAACTGATCTTGAAATTTCACTCGAAAGTGAGCCTTTGCTGCTGATGTAGAAATGCCGCACGCTTCATACCCGTAATCACTCAAGGAATGAATCAATCGTTCAACGATGCAGGCGTCATCTGCATTCGAAATAAATAGGTGAAGGGCTTTTCTCTTATGTAATGAATGTTCAATTGATCGCTTTCGCAAATTATGCGCTTGATCCATGTTGATCTCCCCCAAAACGTAACCACTTTATTAATTCTTCTGCATGCGGAAAGCAGATATCATTCGGTACAGTTTGCCCGGTCGTCACACCGGAAATGGGTACAGATTGCTGATAGAGCAATTCTGCCAATAATGATAATGTTCGCGTCTCATCTTTTTTCGTTAGAATCATGCCATGTAACGCCACATCACGAAACTGCGTGAAAATTCGATGCACATCACTTGTTTTCATTGTTAAACTTAATGTTAAATGACATTCAACATCGGATCGGTTATTTAGAAACTGCGTTAATTGTGGTGACAACGTTGAATGAAGATAATTATCTCCTGCTGTATCAATTAAAATCATATCGGCCGCAATTTCTTCACAAAGCGCATCTAATTCTTCTGGATCATAGACAACATAGCAAGGACACCCTAAAATATCGCTATACTTATTTAACTGCTCAACTGCCGCAATCCGGTACGTATCAAGGGTAATAAATGCGAGCGACTTCCCATCTTCATACAGCGCTTTAGCAGCAATTTTTGCTAATGTCGTTGTTTTCCCAACACCTGTTGGTCCTGCAAGACAAACAATGCGCTTTTCTCCTAATTTAGTCGTTTTAGGCTTTAACGTAGCATCTAGCACACCGTTAAAAATACGCTGAGGATCTGTTTCTCCACGGTCTTGAATCATCTTTGCCGTTAGCAATAAGCGCTTTTTCACTGCTGGCGTGACTTCAAGCTGATCGATCTGACGCGAGACAGAAACAGGCAACGTCGAGGTTTTCTCTTTTTCCGGAGCGCGCTTGTTCGTTTCTTCCATCATTCCAACCGTGACTTGAACAAACTCTTTTTGAAAAAAGCCAAGCCAGCCCCCTTCTTTCATCGAGCGACTATGGAGAATAACTGCCCGCTCTCCCATGCTTTGCTTCACCTCTTCGACAGCTTCTTCGTAGGTTGGCGCTTTTATTTTTTTTATGATCATTGTAATCTCACCACCCCAACACTCTGCACCTCAACACTTGAGTCCAGTTCATTGTATGAAATAACTGGTACTTGAGGTAAATAGCGCTCAATAAGTTGTCGCATATACATGCGAACAGCCGGTGAACATAAAATAATGGCTTGTTGCCCCATTTCCGCAAGCTTTGTTGTTTCAGTCGCCGTTTGCTGCAAAATGGCCTGTGAATCTGCTGGTGCTAAAGCTAAGAAACTTCCATTTTCATTTTGTCCAACCGCATCAACAAGTCGTTTTTCAACGTCGCTTGCTAACGTAATAACGGAGAGTTTCCGATTTTCATCGGTTAATTGTTCCGAAATTTGTCGAGACAGCGATTGTCGAACATACTCAGTCACGATATCCATATCTTTTGTACGTGAGCCATAATCTGCTAACGTTTCAAATATAATTGGTAGATTACGAATCGACAGTTGCTCTCGCAATAAATTCTTTAGTACTTTTTGAATGTCACCAATTGTTAACGGTGAAGGCGTCACCTCTTCGACAAGGGTTGGATACGTTTCTTTGATGTGCTCGATTAACGCTTTTGTTTCTTCTCGACCTAAAAGCTCGTACGCATATGTTTTTAATAGTTCTGTTAAGTGAGTTGAGATAACCGTTGGCGGGTCAACAACGGTGTAACCAGAAAGCTCAGCATCATCTTTAACGTCTTCTGTTATCCAGATTGCTTCAAGACCAAATGCCGGTTCTACCGTTGGAATGCCGTTTATCGATTCATCTTCTATTCCAGTGCTCATCGCCATGTAGTGATCGAGCAAAATCTCCCCTTTCGCAACAAGATCGCCCTTGATCTTAACTGTGTATGCATTCGGCTCTAATGAAAGATTATCTCGAATGCGAATAACCGGAATCATCGTTCCTAGTTCAAGCGCCATTTGCTTACGAATCATCACAACACGATCAAGCAAATCGCCGCCTTGATTGGCATCTGCAAGAGGAATGAGTCCATACCCGAATTCAAATTCGATCGGATCCATCTTTATTAAGCCCAACACGGATTCTGGGCCAGTAGGTTCAACTGGTTCCGGCACGTGATCGTTTAATTTTTCCGCAAGCTCTTCTTCTTCATCATGGGCTTGTGATAATCGGTATCCAGCAAATGCTAATAAACCTGCAATTGAAAACGTCACAACCTTTGTAATCGGCGTCGTAATTCCTAATAAGAAAATCGTTGCTGCGGTCACATAAAGAAGCTTTGGATAAGCAAGTAGCTGTTTCGTTAAATCATTCCCTAAATTTCCTTCCGATGCAGCTTTTGTTACAATGACACCTGTTGCTGTAGAGATTAAGAGCGCTGGTATTTGCGTGACAAGACCATCTCCAACTGTCAAAAGCGTATACGTACTTGCAGCGGTCGATAAATCCATTCCCATTTGCATCATGCCGATAACCAGTCCAAAGACTAGATTAATAATAACAATGATGATGCTCGCAATGGCATCTCCCTTTACAAATTTACTCGCACCATCCATCGAACCATAAAAGTCAGCTTCATTTTCAATTTTTTCGCGTCGCGCTTTTGCCTCACGATCGGAGATTAATCCTGCGTTCAAATCAGCATCAATACTCATCTGTTTCCCTGGCATCGCATCAAGAGTAAATCGCGCCCCTACTTCTGATACACGCTCTGCTCCTTTTGTAATAACAAGAAATTGAATAATAACGAGAATTAAAAAGACGACAAAACCTACAACCGCATTCCCGCCGATTACAAAACTTCCGAACGTTTCAATCACGTTTCCTGCGTGAGCTTCCCCTAAAATGGAGCGTGTTGTCGAGACGCTTAGTCCAAGTCGAAAGAGTGTGACAAGCAAGAGCATCGTTGGAAATACAGAAAATTGTAAAGCATTTTTCGTATTTAAAGCGACTAATAAAATAAGCAAAGATAACGAGATATTAAAGATAATGAGTACATCTAAGATAAATGGAGGGAGCGGAATGATAAGCATGACAATAATTAATATCACACCTACAAGTATACTAAGATCTTTTGCTTTCACTTTTTCCCCTCCTTGTTTAATGAGCGCCGTTTAATTGATACACGTAAGCGAGAACCTCTGCAACAGCTTGAAACATTTCTTCATTAACTTGGTCGTTTACATTTAGCTGCGCATACATAGAACGAGCGAGCCAAACATTTTCTACCATCGGAATGTCATGATCTTTCGCAATCGATTTAATTCGCTCTGCAGCATAGTCCATTCCTTTCGCTAAAACATAAGGCGCGTCAGCCTTCGTTTGATCGTAAGCAATTGCAACGGCAAAGTGAGTTGGATTCGTAATAATCACATCTGCTTTTGGTACTTCCTGCGCCAAGCGGGACATCGACATTTCGAGCTGTTTCTGCTTTCTTCTTGCTCGAATTTTCGGATCCCCTTCACTCGTTTTGTGCTCATCACGAATGTCTTTTTTTGACATTCGAATTTGTTTCTCATGGTCATAACGTTGGTAAAGATAATCAGGTATCGCCAAAATTAATAATAGAATCGAAGCCACAATGCCCATAAGCATAGCAAGCTCACCGACCGTAACGGCACTTACTTCAATATTCTTTTGCGATAATGTTAAGACTTCTTCTATATTAAGATAAAGCACAATGACAACAGCGGAGCCCACGAAAACGATTTTTAAGATTGACTTCGCTAACTCAACTAAAGCACGAGCAGAAAAAATCCGCTTTGCTCCTTTTATCGGATCGAGCTTTTCTAGCTTTAATTTCAAAGGATCCGTTGTAAAAAGTGAACCGACTTGTAAAAAGCTTCCAAACGCACCAGCGAACACAGTGATAGCCATGATCGGCAGCACGATAATGGCCATATGCCATGTTAGTTCACGAAATAAACTTGCTGTCGTGCTTTCCGTAACTTGTAAATGAAGAAAACGGGAAAACATATCGGACATCATGCCTTGCAGCCCTTTAAACACACTTGGTCCAGCGAATAACCATAGGACGATAAATGCAATGAATAGCATAAGTGCCGTATTTACGTCTTGACTCTTCGGTACTTGGCCTTTTTTTCGTGAATCTTGACGTTTTTTAGGCGTAGCCTTTTCCGTTTTCTCATCAGCAAACCACTGTAAATTCATCTCTAGTCTACGTTTCATATGGTTTCTCCAAACAGTTCTAGCAACGTTCGCATTGCTAAAATCATTTCTTTAAATAAATAGTTCATACTCATGAAGAAAACGCCGATATAGATAAAGAGAATGATTAATCCTGCAATTAACTTAATAGGCAAACCGACAACAAACACATTCATTTGCGGAACCGTTCTCGACACAATACCTAATGCAATGTCAACTAGAAACAGTGAACCAACAACAGGAAAAGCCATTGATATGCCAAAAGCAAATAAAAACCCCATTAACATGGCAACATGCTCAATAACAGACGCTGATGATAGTGGTAAAAATAATTGGTCAATCGGTACAAATTGAAAACTATAGACGGCTCCATCTAGTAATAAGTGATGGCCGTCAATTAAGAGTAAATATAAAAGTGCGAATATATATAGATAACTACCTGTTAACGGGCTTTGTGCACCTGTTTGTGGATCAACAACATTTGCAAGCATAAACCCCATATGGAAATCAATTAATCCCCCTGCAATTTGAACAGCATACAGCAACATCATTGCCACTAACCCGGTCAGCACGCCAAGAAGGGCCTCTTTTATAATTAATAGCGCATAGAAGCCATCAATCGTTATGGCGGGAAAGTCAATTGAGAAAACAAGCAACAGCGCCACCACTCCTGCTACACCGATTTTAAACGGCATTGGAATTGTTCGATAATTGTATAGAGGTAGCACAATAAAAAACGATGCAATCCGAATAAAAACGAGTAAAAAAGCTGGATAAACTTGAATAAACGACTCCATCTAGCCAATATACCTAAACAAATTGCTATAAATGCTGTAGGTCATCTCTGTAAGTTGCGATAACATCCACGGGCCAAGAATAACCAACCCAACGAGTACGCCAACGATTTTCGGTATAAATGCAAGCGTTTGTTCTTGAATTTGTGTGGTCGCTTGAAAAATACTTACGACTAAACCTAAAATTAAGGCAATCAATAATAAAGGGCCCGCAACAAGTAGTACGGTCCAAACACCACTTTGAGCAAGATTTGTTACCGTTTCAAGACTCATTTCACACGCTCCTTCCTATTGGTAGCTAATGAGTAAACTTTGAACAACAAGATACCAGCCATCCACGAGAACAAATAAAAGAATTTTAAACGGCAAGGCAATCATAACTGGTGGCAGCATCATCATCCCCATCGACATTAATACACTAGCAACGATCATATCGATCACAAGAAAAGGAATAAAAATTAAGAAACCAATTTGAAACGCTGTTTTGAGCTCACTAATCGCAAAGGCTGGAATTAACGCGGTTATCGGCACATCTTCCAATGTTTCAGGTTGATCGTACCCTCCATAGCCCATAAATAATGCCAAATCTTTTTCACGGGTATGCTGTGCCATAAATTCTTTTATCGGTACAATGGCTGTATCTAGCGCTTCTTCACCTGTTAACTCTCCCTCTGTTAAGGGAACATAGGCCGTTTCATACACATCTTGTATCACAGGAGCCATAATAAAAAATGTCATAAAAAGCGCTAACCCAATCAAAACCTGATTAGGGGGTGTTGTCTGAGTTGCTAATCCTTGACGAACAAAAGACAACACAATAATAATTCTTGTAAAACAAGTCATTAAAATAAGAATACCTGGAGCAATCGACAAAATCGTAATAAGCAATACGATCTGTAACGTTGTTGCAATCGTTCCTTCATTTGAAAAATCAACCGACAAAAAAGATAGGACAATTCCATCAATCATGGAGACTTCGGCCCTTTCGAACCAATTCTAGACGCTTTATCTAATCCTTGTTCCGATATGTGTAAGCGTGTTGCTAAAATATCTTGGAACGATACCGGAACTTGCCGTTTCTTTTCATTTGAACGAAACCACGGTAATACATGATTGATTCCGCTTTGATTTATATCAGGCTGATGCTTTTTCAAAATAGCTTCAATCTCTTCAGGGTCTTCAATCGTATCTAATAACTGCACTTGTTCACTTACGCCAACAACGAGCAGCTTTTCCCCCACTTTAATGAGTTGAATCGATCGATTCCCTCCTAATGAAACTCCTGATAGCAGCGACAACCCTTTTGACTCTTGAAACGAACGAGATCGCTTATTAATAAATTTTAAAATCGTGAGCAAAAGAACGATTACGACTAAGAGTGCTCCGATCATTTTTAAGCCACTTAGCCAAGGAGACTCCGTCGTCACAACACCATCTTGATTTTCTTCTTCAGTCGTAGAGGTCGAGCAGTCTTCTGCGACCATAGCTTCTTGCACGCTACAATCTTTCGCAAAGACGTGCTCATGCTCTGCCAGGGCAAAGCAAAGCACGACTACTACAAATATAAGAACCTTAACCGATTGCTTTTGAAATCGCATCAATCACTCGTTCAGCTTGAAACGGTTTAACAATAAAATCTTTTGCCCCTGCTTGAATCGCATCAATTACCATCGCTTGCTGTCCCATCGCTGAACACATAATGACTTTGGCGTTTGGATCATACTCTTTGATCTCTTTAAGCGCGCTAATGCCATCTTTATCAGGCATCGTAATATCCATCGTTACAAGATCAGGTGACGTTTCTTTGTATTTCTCAAATGCTTCGTTGCCATCATTTGCTTCGGCCACAACCGTGTACCCGTTCTTTTCTAAAATATCTTTTAACATCATTCTCATAAAAGCCGCGTCATCTACAATTAAAATTTGTTTCCCCATTTACATGTTCTCCCTTTTCGTCAATTCATTCGAGCGTATCCGTTCGTATGTACTGTGCTTAATTTAAGTGATTAATCCGTTCTTTTTTACTTACGATATCAGTAATGCGTACGCCAAAGTTTTCATCAATGACGACAACCTCACCTTTTGCAATTAAACGATCGTTTACCCGTACATCAACCGGCTCTCCGGCTAACTTGTCCAATTCAATAATAGACCCTTGAGAAATACTTAAAATTTCTTGGATTGTTTTCTTCGTACGACCTAATTCCACTTTTACTTCCAGAGGAATATCGAGAAGCATATCGAGATTTTTCATCTCACTAGTTGGCAAACTCGGCTTTTCAAAATTAGAAAAAATAGCTTTCTCGACAACATGTTCTTTTTCCGTCATAGCCTTTCGCTGACTTTGTGCAGGTCGATCACTCGTGTTTACACTTTCTTCACGAACTGGTGACGGTTCTCGCTCAACTTGCTTAGCTTCAACTACTCCGTCATTTTCACTGCTTGGTGCTTGTGATTCACCAAGTAAAGCTTGCGCATAGCTCTTGCCAAAAGGAACTCCGATAATTTGCAGAAGCTTTGAATCGATTAAATGACCTACTTTTAAAGAAAATGAGATTGCAATAAGATGGTCACCATCAGGTACATAATCAGGTCGTTCTTTTTCTTTAAAATCAACAATTTGAACACGAGGTGGGGAAATATCTACACGACGATTAAATAATGTTGACATTGATGTTGATGCTGAACCCATCATTTGATTCATCGCTTCTTGAACCGCACTTAAGTGCATCTCAGTTAATTCTTCGTTCGGGTTTTCACCAGATCCTCCAAGCATGAGATCTGCGATAATCGCTGCATCTTTTATCGTTATCACAAATAAGTTCGAACCCTCAAACCCTTCCGTATAATCAACATATACGACTACATGGGGATGGGGAAATAAGTCATTTAACGTTGCTTTGTTTATGGAAGACAAAGTGGGTGTGGTAATATCCACTTTTTGATTTAACAATGTCGATAAAGCGGTAGCTGAACTGCCAAACGAAATGTTTCCAATTTCTCCAATTGTATCTTGTTCCATCGGCGTTAAAATGTCTTCAATCTTCACTTCATCATTTAATGAAGTATCCGTTTTAGGCTCTTCTTCTTTTAACCCTTTTAAGAGGGCATTTATTTCATCTTGAGAAAGAGGTTTCTCACTCATCTTCCGTTCCTCCTACAATTTC
Organism: Shouchella sp. JSM 1781072; assembly: GCF_041949915.1. Taxonomy (NCBI): domain Bacteria; kingdom Bacillati; phylum Bacillota; class Bacilli; order Caryophanales; family Bacillaceae; genus Shouchella; species Shouchella sp. JSM 1781072. The sequence continues at coordinate 820,856 of NZ_JBHFQE010000001.1, read as the reverse complement.
AGTCACTTGAATAGCCATTCGTTCTCGCTGTAAACCCGGTTGCCCTTTAAACTTTAACGCGCCGCCAACATTAATGTTTAAAGCGGAAGTAATCGCTTGACTTAACGGGATAACGTCATCTTCACTTAATTTCAAAAATTCCTCGATCGTAATGTCAGCATCCCCTAGTTCCACAGCGACATCAATCGATGTTTTTTTAAGCTGTCGATTCATCACGTCCTCTTCTTCTGGAGACATGGTTCTGCGCTGTTCTTGAAACCAGTGATGATTTGTTAATTTCGGTAAGACGCTCTCTAACACAACGTGAGGCAAGCAAATCGTCATTAGTCCAGACGTTTCAGCAATGCTCGTTGACAACGAAATGACGACAACGGTCTCATTTGGTGAAACCATTTGTAAAAAATGAGGATTTACCTCTGTCGTTTCTGAAACAGGTTCAAGCTTTACAACAGATGTCCATGCCTCTGCAAAACTACGAACCATTGAATCAAATAAACCCGAAAGAATATTTTTTTCAATGTCTGTTAAGTTATCAATTTTGTTAATGCTCGTCCCCCTACCACCGAGTACGCGATCAAACATTGCATACGCAATATTGGGATTGGTTTCGAGTAAAAAGCGACCTTCAAGCGGCCTCGGTTCAACGACATTTAAAAACGTCATCGACGGAATCGAGCGAATGTACTCTTCATAAGGCACTTGTTCAACGGAAGCAACTTGAATTTGAACGAGAGACCGAAGCCTTGCCGAAAAATAAGTCGTTAAAATACGCGCATAATTTTCATGAATACGTGAAAGGTTTCTCATTTGATCCTTTGAAAAACGCAATGCTCGTTTAAAATCATACGTGCGTACTTTTTTATCGGCCTCCATTTTCAATAAATCTTCTGCATTCATTTCACCTGTTGTTAATGCTGAAAGAAGCTCATCAATTTCCCCTTGTGACAATACATCTGCCATAAGCACACCTCTTTTTATTGCACAACTTTAGTCGTGGTATACACAGCCTCCACACGCCCTGAGTCAAGGTGTTGGTTTAATTGTGTTTGAATCTGTTCTTCTAATTCTTCTATGCCTTCTGAACCGATCAATTGATCTGCTGAAATCTCTGCAAGCGCGAGCAATACGACATGTTTCACTTGAAAATCTCGCTTTTCTAACTCTGTTAATGTTTGTGGCTCATCAAGCTGGATTCGAAATTGTGCCCGTATGAACTCACCACTTTTTAAATTCGTTGTCATTTCTTCCGTATCAAACGAACGCTTGTTGATCTCGTCAATGGAAGTGCCCGCATCTGCTGTAGATTCTTCAAACGGACCAATATTCAGTACGTACAGTCCTCCAATTAAGAGGACGGCACCAATGATTAAACTTAATGTAACTCCTAGAAGTCGTTTTTTCATTCCTTATCAAGCTCCTGCTGTTTATATGTCCCGACGAGACCGATCTCTCGCATTCTTTGATTAATCGCTTTGCCTACGTCTTCTAACGAATCTGCAACGATTATTTTCTTTCCACTTACAAGTGTTATCGTTGTATCAGGGAGCGCTTCAACGTGTTCAATTAACAATAGATTTAATAACATGGAGCGTCCATTTAATCGCGTGACCGAAATCATTTACGCTCGCCTACCTTTTTAAATTCACAATTTCTTGTAAAATTTCATCTGACGTTGTGATCACTCGTGAGTTAGCTTGAAACCCTCTTTGCGCAACAATCATCTCTGTAAATTCATCTGTTAAATCCACATTCGACATTTCCAAAAAGCCACTTTGTACTGTACCAGCACCATTACCAGCAGCAAAGTTTGGCGCTCCAGATGCAGCTGTAGCAGCAAAGAGATTACCACTTGCTTTTGTTAGGCCATCAGGATTCGCAAATGTTGTTAATCGTAGTGCCGTCCCAGCTGCGTCAGAACCGATAAAATTCATGTTTCCCGCTGAATCAATTGTCACATCTGTTGCATCTGCAGGAACTTGAATTGGGTTGCCAGCATTATTTAACAAGTAAGCGCCAGAGCTGTTGACAATATTGTTATTTGCATCGATATAGAAATTCCCAGCCCTTGTGTAATACGTTTCACCATTTGAAGAAACTGTAAAAAACCCGTCGCCATTTATCATTAAATCAAGTGAGCGCCCTGTACTTTGAGCAGGTCCTTCACCGTGAACTGTATCTATTGCGCCTACAGTTGAACCAGTCCCAACCTGTTGTGGATTTACCCCACCTTGATTTGCTCCAGGAGCAAGAGGAGACTGCATCTGTTGACTCATTAAATCTTCAAACATGACACGTCCTTTTTTAAATCCGTGTGTGTTTACATTTGCAATATTGTTTCCAATTACATCTAATTTTGTTTGGAACCCTTTCATACCTGAAATACCAGAGTACATTGATCGAATCATTATTTACCGCTCCTGTTCTTTTGTTTGAGTGTGTTCACGTATTTCTAACAGATGACCAGCTTCTATCCAGTTATCCCGGTCGATTTCAACAATCATTTCTCCCGTTTGTGCATACTTTACAGCTGTAACCTTCCCTTGACCTTCTTCACTTTCTTTTTTCCATGTAACGTCTTTGCCGATAATTTCACTTAAGTTCATCAACTGCTGGCTTTTTTGATCCATATACATGTATTGCATGGTAGCGTTGAGCTGAGTTAACTGCTCAAGTTGAGAGAAAGTAGCTAACTGAGCGATATATTCTCGATCTTCCATTGGATTTGTCGGATCTTGATGTTGAAGCTGCGTAATTAACAACTGCAAAAACGCTTCTTGCCCTAACGGATTGGCCGGTCCTTTCGTTTGCTGTTGCTGTGATGAAAGGTACAGACTTGGATCAATTTGCGTCATCTTGCTTCACCTCTGTTTGTAAGATTGCCGCCATCCATTCTTTAAAATTCGTTTTCGATTTCTTTCCTAACTGTTCAACTTGCTGTCCTTTTCGATCTTGTTCCTGTTGGCTATGGTGCTCATTTTCTTCAGGTAACTCGTCTTCGATTTGCAGCACTTCAACTTTCGTATCTTGCAAAGCTCCCAATTGACGAAGTTGTGGCAGCGAACGTTCAATTGCCTCTTTTGCATACGATCGCTCAGCGGAAATACGAACCATATAGCCTTGGGCTTGTTGAATAAACTGTATATTGACACGTCCAAGTGATTCAGGATGTAGCTTCAACATTATTTGTTGCTGGCGTCCATTTGAATAAGTGGTCTTTGCTGCCCGTAAAATGCGCAGCAGTTGCCTCGCTAATAACGAATCGACTGATTCTTGTTGTTTCCCTAGAAATGAAGTTGAGCGTATTTCTTGAGGCGCATCGACTCCCTCTTCTTTTAACTCAAAGACCCAACCATGTTTTTGAGTTTCTCCGTTAAGTGCAGGAAGCCCCCGCTCATAATTCGCATCAGGTAAACGCTCACTGCTAAACGTCGAACTTTCTTGTGACTGGTTTTGCTCGCTTCTAGGCTGTAAGTGAAGCTGATTGGTTTTTTGTATACTTGGCTTTCCCTCACCTTCAAGATGCTCGTCTAATTGTTTGTCAGCAACTTCTTGCTTATGAACGGGTATTTGTTGATCTTTCATTTCTCGCTTATGAACGGATGCTTGCTGAGCGTCCATTTCTTGCTTATGAGCGGGTGCTTGTTTATCACCCGTTTCTTGCTCGAAGACGATTGCTTGTATTTTTGCCTTATCTTGACTGTTCGTAAGGAACGCTTGGCGTTCGTAAGGAAGTTCTTGCTGTTCTTGCTGGTATGTATTCTCCGTCTCGCGATTCTCATTAAAAAGCGGCGACAACTTGTTGGAATGATGGGAAGACTCATTAGCTGTATGTAGAAAAAGCGATGCGTTGCCTTCCATTTTTTCTTCTGACCCATCTTTATTCAAAGAAATCGATTCTTCCGTTTCATGGCGAAACAGATGTTCTTTTTGAAGAGAAGAGCGAATAGGTTGCCCTTCAATGTCTTGACCTTCCACACTATGGTAGCGTTCTCTGGAAATCATCGTCCCCTGATCCAATTTTTTGCTACGATCAAGGTTTGGGTTTATTGCCAATCGACTTTCTTCGCCAAAAACGCTGTTGTGTAAATCGTTCTGCTCCTCTTGCTCATAAGAGCTGCTTGTAGGTTGATTCGTGTTTGTTTCTTGCCGTTCACTATGTTGAAGAGTATGTTCTCCTTCATTTATAAACATAACCCGTTCTTCAGCAAGTAGATCTTCGTTTGCTTTCTTGCTCGAATCATAAGAAAGATTTGCTTCTTGATTAAGGCCTTCTTTTACAACGTCGCTTTCTTGCTCATGAATAGCTTCCTGTAGCGTGGCTGCGATTGCTTGAGCGAATAAACTAGTATTTAAACATGCAGTCTTCTCATGATGTTTCCCATTAGAAGAATTGTATGAAGAACGATTTTCGGACGTTGTACTCAATAATTGAATCATACGGTCACCCGCCTTCATCTGCTAACTGTTCTAAGAGTTGTGCTGCTTTATCGGCGGGTAATCGCCCTACGATACTCGCTCTTAGTGATTCATCCATTGAACGAACGTGTTCATAGGCGACATCGATTGCCAATTCATCGATAATGGCAGCTGCTCGCTTCGATGACATTTGTTGGTAGGTTTTGATGACGTTTTGTAATCCATCTACCTCATCGTTGTTCGTTGCGGTTTCTATTGAAACAGGTTCGTTTTCTTCCGTTTGCTGCAATTCGCTTGCTCGTTCCTCTTCCAATGAACGCCATTCAGCTTCCTTGACAACGAATTCATTCTCTAACTCTCTTAGTTGATCCTGTAGCGTCATGACTTCTTGTTCAAGTTCAGCAATAACCGCTTCCGAATTTGTATCGCTGGAAGAATTGAAAAATGAACTCATGCTTGGCATGCCAAACAGAGGGCCTACATAGATAAATCCAATAACCACTATAAGAATAATTGGCGTAACGAATGAAAACACGAGAAGTCGTGATTGCTTTTTCTTTTGTTTTTTCATTAGACAAACGCTCGGTTAAATTGACTTATACTTACTTCATCCATCTGTTGCTGCTCTCGTTTTCGTTCATCAGCTTCGTGCTGCTGCGCTTGTCTTTGTTTTAAGCGCTCAAATTGCTTATATGATTTCGCACGCACTTTATATTCAATTTCTTGCTCTAGCATCTTTTTTCGCGCCCCGTCCGTCTCTACTTTTTTCTCAGAAATGGTTTTTTCTAAGCGAGAAAGATAGACGTTTTGACTAACATATTGATCTATTCTCACACCTGTAAGTTGGCGTTCTTCCATGTTTCGTTCGAGTCGTTCTTTTTCTTTTAACAGCTCATAAAAAGATGTTGCCACTACTTCAAATTCTCTTTGAGCATCGTCAAACCGTTTTCTCGCTTGATGTTTTTCACGGTTTTTCACGTTCATCGCTTGTTGTAATGAGAATGAAAACGTCATCCGTCACGGCTCACTCCTTTCACTACATGCAACATTTCGTTATAGGTCGATTCGAACGTGCATGTTTCGTCAGTTTGTTGTGACAAAAACTGCAACAAGTACGGCATGGCTTCTATTGCTCGATCAATAGAAGGTGAGGCACCTTGTTTGTATGCTCCTAATTGAATTAAGTCTTCTGACTCTTCATAATCAGCGAGCCACTTACGCATTTCTTTAGCTGCTGCTTTGTGGTCTGGTGAAACAAGCTCATTCATTAAGCGGCTCACACTTTTTAAGATATTTAGGGCTGGAAACTGGCCTTTATTCGCTAGCTGTCGATCTAGAATAAAGTGCCCGTCTAAAATCCCTCGGACAGCATCTGCAATTGGTTCATTCATATCATCCCCATCAACAAGAACCGTATAAAACGCTGTGATGGTTCCTTTTGCACTCGTTCCTGTCCGTTCTAATAATTGCGGTAGCTTCGCAAAAACGGAGGGTGGGTACCCTTTTGTCGTTGGCGGCTCGCCAATTGCTAACCCAATTTCTCGCTGAGCCATTGCAAAACGAGTGACGGAATCCATCATCAAATTAACCGACAGCCCTTGGTCACGAAAATATTCAGCGATAGCTGTCGCCGTTAATGCGCCTTTTACTCGTTGTAGAGGCGGTTGATCTGACGTAACAACAACGAGAACCGATTTCTTTAAACCGTCTTCACCTAAATCTCTTTCAACAAAGTCTCTTACCTCTCTGCCACGCTCACCAATTAGCGCAATAACATTTATGTCTGCGTCTGATTGTCTAGCAATCATGGACATAAGTGTACTTTTCCCTACACCACTTCCAGCAAAAATACCTACTCTTTGTCCCTTTCCCATCGTTAACATACTGTCGATCGCTTTTACACCGACACTCATGACTTCCGTGATGCGCGGCCGGCTCATTGGTGAAGGAGGATCCTGATCGGTTGGGTACATCGCTTCAACGTTCACTGTGCTACTTTCTAACTCAAGGGGTGTACCTACACCGTCTAGCAGCTTTCCAATTAATGATGGTCCTACGGGAATCGTAAGAGCGTTGTTTGTCGTTTCAACCATACTTCCTAATTCAATATGTTCAATTCGGTCTAAAGGCATTAACAGCACACGATCATCTTGAAAACCAACCACTTCTGCGAGTATCTTCGTTTTCTTTTCACGACCAGTCCAAATGTAGCAAAGTTCTCCAACGAATGATCTCGGCCCTGAAGATTCGATCGTTAAACCCGTAACTTTTTTTACTTGACCATACCATTTATACATGCTGCTTTTTTCGACGTGATTAATAAGTTGTGTCCACATGTTCTCTACCTATCACACTCGTTAATTGATGTTTCAATTCTTTTAATTGCGTATCCAACGAAGCATCTAATCGACCAGCGTTCGTCATAATGACGCAACTCGATTCGGGGCTATGGATATCAGGAATGATTTGAAAATCTTTACAGCTCACTAGACATTGATACAATTCTTCTTTTCTAAAAACTAATTGCTCGTACCAATGAGGATGAACATAAACTTTAACGATTTCAAATTCACGAACTTCTTGTAAAATTTGCTTCATCATAGCAAAGATGACATCCGCTTCCGCTAACTTTTGACCTAAAATACGCTCTACAATTGTCATCGCCAAGTCGATTAAAAAAGGTTCATTCTTTTCGATCGAGTTTTGAACTTCTGCTTGAGCGTGCTCGAGCATACGCTGGGCTTCTGCAAGCTTTGTTTCATAGATAGCAGAGGCTTGTGACTCCCCAGCAGCAAAGCCCGCCTCGTACCCGTCAAGTTGCGCTTGCGCCTTTTGCTTTTCAGCTTCTTGTTCAAGTTCTTCTTTGCGTATTACGAGCGTTTCTTCCATTTTTTGCGCTTCTGCTTTAGCCTTCTCAAGCAGCTGCTCTGCTTCTTGTCTAGCTTTTCTTTGTTCTTCCTTCAGAAAATCGACTGAGGCAGCATTCTGATTTCTTTCATCTGTAGTGGTACTTTCAAAAGATTGTATTGATCCTTCTTGAATCGGCTGAATACGAATCGAGCGATTAAGGGCTGTGGCTGTATGGGTTCGAATAATCTTAGACAAGGATGTCTTCTCCATTCGTTCGCGCAATCACAATTTCACCGATGTCTTCAAGGTCGCGAATTTTTGCAACGATTCGTGATTGCGCTTCCTCTACATCACGTAAACGTACTGGCCCCATATACTCCATTTCATCTCTAAACGCTTCAGACATTCTTTGCGACATGTTTGAGAACACAGATTCTTTTACATCTTCGCTCGCAACTTTTAACGCTAACTGTAGGTCATCATTCTCCACTTCACGAATGACGCGTTGAATAGCTCGTTTTTCTAACGTAACGATATCTTCAAACACGAACATTCGTTTTTTAATTTCTTCTGCTAGCTCTGGGTCTTGTATGTACAAACCATCTAGAATCGTTCGCTCCGTCGATCGATCAACACCATTCAATACTTCAACGACGGCTTCAATCCCACCAGCTTCTGTATAGTCTTGTGAAATCGTTTGTGATAGCTTCTCTTCAAGCACTCTCTCAACTTGAGAAATGACTTCTGGAGATGACCGATCCATCATCGCAATTCTACGAGCCACATCGGTTTGAATCATTTCTGGTAGAGATGAAATGATTTGTCCTGCTTGTTTTGAAGGAATATAAGCGAGAATAACAGCAATTGTTTGTGGATGTTCATGCTGAATAAAATTTAAAATTTGTGAAGGATCTAACTTACGTGCAAAATCGAACGGACGTACTTGAATCGTTGACGTTAACCGTTCCATTATTGACGCAGCGCCTTCTTCACCTAATGCTTTCTCAAGGATCGACCGCGCATAAGCGATTCCACCTTGAGCAATGTAATCCTGTGCACTGACAATCGCATGAAATTCTTCTAAAACAGTAGCTTGAATGTCTTTATCGACTTTTCGAACAGCGGAAATTTCAAGCGATAATAGTTCAATCTCTTCTTCGGTTAAATGCTTATATACTTGAGCAGCTGAATCAGGACCAAGTGAGATCAATAATATTGCGGCTTTTTGTTTTCCTGTTAATCTTACAATGGCCAAGTGATCACTCCTTTACGAATCCTCAGATAACCATGTTCTAAGTAACTTTGAAAATTCTTCTGGGTTTTGATTAGCTAAATGATTCAACTCTTTCATTTGTTTTTGATCATTTCGCTCTTCTCTTTCTTGAAACGGTACCGAATCAAATTCTTCATGATCGAGTCGTTCTGGTTGCTCATCAACAGCTAAATCAACAGCTTGTTTACGCGTCTTCAGCAAGACCATACTTAGCACGATGATAAACAATCCTAACACCCCAGCAACAATAATCATCCAAAGAGGAAGACCTTGCGCTTCTTCTGGTGCTTCTGCTTGAGCGGTCTCTGCAAATGGGATTGAAGAAATCGACACTCGGTTCGCAATAGGCTCATTTTCTCCATCCGCTGATGCTGGAATTGTTGTTTGCACGATTGTATCCAACATCGCAGTAATGTTTTCCATTTGTTGTGCCGGCAATTGTTGAACCCCTTCTGGCGGGTTAATCATGGCTTGAATACTTAAATCTCTTATTCGATAAGGACTTTCTACAATCTCTTTATGAATGCGATTAAACTCATAGTTAACCCGCTCTTCAGTACGCTCAGATTCACTATCACCGCCAGGTAAGCTTCCCGTATAATTCGGGATTTCATCTCCTGTCCCGGTGACGCCACCTTCACTAGCCCCAGTTCCCTCATAAAATTCTGTTACACGTTCTGCACTAACAGCTAAACCTTCCATATCTTCTTCATTAACTGGTTCTACTAAATCTTCCGTGCGCTGTTCTTGCGTAAAATCAATGTCGGTTGTGACAGAGACGATTGCATTATTCGGACCTACGACTGCATGAAGCAGCTGCATAATAGTTTGTTCTAAATCCGCTTCAACTTCTTGCTTGATTTCACGTTGAGATTGATAAGACCCCGTCGGTGACTGTTCTTCTTCTTGGTATGTATAATTCGTAAAGTTTGAATCAGATAAGACAATGTTTTCTAATGGTAAATTAGGTACGCTTCTCGCAATTAAATGGTAAAGCGCTTTTACTTGATTTTGATCTAATGTTGTTCCAGCCGCTAAATCTAACACAACTGCAGCAGTCGCTTCCTCTTGACCAGCGTTTAACCATACGCTATCTTCGGCTAACGTAATGACAACATTTGCATGTTGCACACCAGAGATGCTCCGAATTAATTCAGCTAATTCCGTTTGCATAAGAGACCGCTCAATAACAGTAAATTCATTATCTGTCATGCCAAAGCCCATTTGTTCTTGGAAAAAACTATAATCAATGCTGCCGCTTTGTGGTAAACCTTCAGCAGCTAACTCAACTTTTAAACGGTCCACCTCTTGTTCAGGAACAAGAATGGTTGTGCCATCGTTTGCGACTTCTGTCGTAATCCCTCGACCTTCCAACTCTTCTTGTATTTGACCTGCTTCAGCAAGTGATAGATTGCTATATAATGGCGCGTAGTTCGTCCGAAAACTTAATGCAATTAGCACAGCAATAATTAGCATAATGACAATAAAACTTGCAATAAGTAGACTTTTTTGTAATTTTGAACGCTCATTCCAAAGAAGTTTCATTTTTGATATTAACTCATTTACTTTCTCGCTCATGACGCCTCCATCTAGACATACCTTAGACTTGCATACGCATCATTTCTTGGTATGCTTCCACGACTTTATTTCTCACTTCAAGCGTTCCTTGCAATGCAACAGAAGCCTTATTCGCTGTAATCATCACATCATGTAAGTCAATTGGTTCTTTACGAGCCATCGCTTGTGTTGCTGCTGAAGATTGTAACTGGGCTTCATTGACTTTTTCTAACGCAGTCGTTAAAGCTTGTTGGAACGATTGTTCACCTGCGACTTCTGGTTTGACTTCGGTGCGCTGCGCTTGTCCAATTTGAAAAGGAGATTGAACGGATTGAATTTGCATGATCTTCTACCTACCTTCCGATCTCTAGCGATTTCATTAACATCCCTTTACTCGCTTGTAGTGCCGTTACATTCGCCTCATATGATCGAGTAGCACTTGTCATATCCACCATCTCTCGCGCAATGTCCACATTCGGCTTCGCAACGTAACCAAGCTCATTTGCATCTGGGTGTACAGGGTCATAAATAAGGCTTGGTGGTGTCCCGTCATTGACAATCACACGTGCAACAACCCCTTCATTCAATTGCGCTTTCGCTTGTTGAAGATGGTTCGCAAATGATTGCGGTTGTTGAACAACCATTTTTCGTTGATAAGGCTGCCATTCACCATTTACAAGCTGACCTCTTGTCGTATCCGCATTCGCAATATTACTCGATGATACATCCATTCTTAATCGTTGCAATGTTAAAGCAGAGCTAGAAACATTCATACTATCAAACATGCGTGAATCCCTCCTCTATCTACTTCCTCGAATTGCCGTTTCTAATGATTGAAAATTACTCGTTAATCGATCAACGAGTGCCTGATGGTAAAGTTGATTTTCAGCCATCAAACTCATTTGCTTATCAATGTCTACACTGTTTCCGTTATGATTGTATTGCTGCAGTTGCTGCTTCATGTTTTCTTGACTTATATGCGGCAATGGAAACGTCATATGACGATCGTCCGTCTTACGAGCCACAAACTCACTTCCATTCGCCTGAGCCGTTTGTAGGACATGTTGAAACGATGCTGACTTTTCTTTATAGTTCGGTGTGTCAACATTAGCAATATTTGAAGAGATCGCTTTTTGCTGATCTGTCGCGTACTGAAGCGCCCCTTCTAAAACTGATATCGATTGTGTGGTAAACATGTTTGCCTCCTATCCATTCGGAAAGATCATCCGTCCCGAATTTAAGCATATTTTACCAGTCCATTTATACATGATAAAATTTTACTAGTTATTTATGCTTTTGTCTAAGCACTTTTCAAATATTTTTGATTTTGAGCCCAAAGCACTAATGATTTTATGTTTAATATAGACTATATGCCTATAAATAAATCATAGAGCATACCTTTTAACCTAGATAATTTTTTCTATCTCTACTAAAAGAATGGAAATTGTACTAGATGATTGGAAAAACACCCTCCCCTATTCCAAAGACTTTAGCAACAAAAAAACGTGCTTGAATCATTTCTGATTCGAGCACGTCCTGACGATATCGATTTAGTTTTCTTTTAAACGATCTAATTCTACTAAAAACTTGTCATTTAATACTTTAATATACGTCCCTTTCATTCCTAGAGAACGAGATTCGATAACGCCTGCACTCTCAAGCTTACGAAGCGCATTTACAATTACAGAACGTGTAATGCCTACACGGTCGGCAATTTTACTTGCTACAAGAAGCCCTTCTCTGCCGTCAAGCTCTTCAAAAATATGCTCAACTGCTTCAAGTTCACTGTACGACAATGAACTAATAGCCATCTGCACAACCGCTTTGCTACGAGCTTCTTCTTCAATTTCTTGTGTTTTTTCATGAAGGATTTCCATTCCAACTACCGTAGCACCATATTCTGCTAAAATAAGATCATCATCACTAAAATGATTTTCTAGACGAGAAAGAATAAGAGAACCTAGACGCTGACCGCCACCTTTAATTGGCACAATCGTCGTTAAACCATTTTTGAAAATGTCGCGATTTTCAACAGGGAATGCCGTGTATTCGCTATCTACATCAATATTTGCTGACGTCTCTTCAATTTTAAATAGTCCTTCTGTATACTCTTCAGGAAATTGACGATCATCAAGCATTTTTTTCATACGATCATTTTCAATCTCTTCTTCAATTGAAAAACCAAGTAGCTTTCCTCTTCTACTTACAACGAAAACGTTTGATCCAATTGCTTCGCGCAATGTAATCGCCATTTCTCTAAAGTTAACATGCTGACCGCTTGTCTTTTGAAGCATCTCGTTAATTTTCCTTGTTCTTGTTAATAAATCCATTTTTTCATCTTCTCCTTAAAATTTAAAGTATAAATTGACTTAAATCCTGATTCTTTGCGATCGTTCCGAGCTTTTCTTCAACGTACTGTTCCGTAATCTCGAGACGTTCCATATTTACATTTGGCGCTTCAAAAGACAAGTCTTCTAATAATTTTTCTAAAAGTGTATGAAGTCGTCTAGCACCAATGTTCTCTGTTTCTTGATTCACTTGACTCGCAATCGTCGCAATCTTATGAACAGCTTTGTCTGAAAACGTAATTTCTATACCTTCTGTTTGCAAAAGAGCTTTATATTGCTTAATTAACGCGTTATCAGGCTCTACAAGAATACGGACAAAATCATCAACCGAAAGGCTGCCAAGTTCAACACGGATCGGAAAACGCCCTTGCAGTTCCGGAATAAGATCAGAAGGTTTTGCCATGTGAAATGCTCCAGCTGCAATAAAGAGAATATGGTCGGTTTTTACTGCGCCATATTTTGTAACGATTGTTGATCCTTCAACAATTGGTAAAATATCACGCTGGACCCCTTCTCTAGACACGTTTGCACCTTGATCATTTTTCCCAGCGACTTTATCGATTTCATCAATAAAGATCATGCCCACTTGCTCGGTTCGTTTAATCGCATCTTGCGTAACGTCATCCATATCGATTAGTTTCTGTGCTTCTTCTTCTGTTAGTACTACCCGAGCATCTGCAACAGACATTCGTCTTTTTTTCTTTTTCTTTGGCACCATATTCCCGAGCATTTCTTGCATATTCATGCCCATTTGTTCCATGCCCGCTCCACCTTGAAAAAGATCCATAAATCCTTGTGACTGTTCAGACACTTCAATCGTTACAGTTCGATCTTCTAACTCTCCATGAACGAGCTTCTCGTACATTTTCTTCTTAAGGTTAGCCCGGTTTAAATCTTCTTCATCGGTCTCTTCCTCTTGATCAGCTTCTTCGTTACCTGGAGATTGAAACAACATTTCAAAAGGGTTTTTGTAGTTGCTTTCCTTTTTCAATGAAGGAACAAGTAAGTTTATCAATTTTTTATCGGCTAATTCTTTCGCTTGTTCTCTGACAAGAGCCACCCGTTCTTCCTTAACGAGTCGAACACTCGACTCCACTAAATCACGAACCATTGATTCAACATCACGACCAACATACCCTACTTCAGTAAACTTAGTCGCTTCCACCTTTATAAAAGGCGCACCAACGAGCTTGGCTAACCGCCGCGCAATTTCCGTTTTGCCGACCCCAGTTGGTCCAATCATCAAGATGTTTTTTGGGGTAATCTCATCTCGCATGTCTTGGTCCAAGAGCGTTCGACGATAACGATTTCTAAGTGCGATCGCAACAGACCGTTTTGCTCCTTGTTGCCCGACAATATATTGATTTAATCGTTCCACAATTTGACTTGGCGTTAGTGAACTAGTCATTCCTACGTGCACTCCTTTGTCATGATTATAGTTAAAGCTCTTCTACAATAATTTGATCGTTTGTATACACACAAATTTCCGCTGCTGTCTTTAAAGCCGCTTCGGCGATTTCTTTTGCCGTTAATTGTGGAGCAAAGGTTTTAAGCGCACGTCCTGCACTTAATGCGTAATTCCCTCCAGAACCAATGGCTAAAATCCCGTCATCAGGCTGTATGACTTCACCCGTACCTGACACTAAAAGGAGGTCGTTTTTATCCATAACAATGAGCATCGCCTCAAGCTTTCTTAACACTCGATCGCTGCGCCACTCTTTTGCAAGCTCTACAGAAGCACGTTGTAAATTGCCGTTGTATTCTTCCAGCTTTGCTTCAAATTTTTCAAACAATGTAAATGCATCTGCTACAGAACCTGCAAAGCCTGCGACAACTTTTCCTCTGTAAAGCTTTCTCACTTTTCGGGCTGTATGCTTCATGACGACTGCGTTTCCAAGTGTAACTTGACCATCACCAGACATAGCAAACTGTCCGTTATGCGAAACAGCAAAAATGGTTGTTGCGTGAAAAGATTCCATTTCTCAACGCTCCTTTTTCATACTAGGCTCTTGGATGAAAATTTTTATAGACAGAATATAGCCGTTCTTTGCTGACATGAGTGTAAATTTGCGTTGTCTTTAAAGATTCATGACCAAGCAGTTCTTGAACCGTTCTTAAATCTGCTCCACCATTTAACAAGTGGGTCGCAAAAGAATGGCGTATGTCATGGGGGCTAATTCTTTTTTGAACAGCTGCTTGCTGTATTCGTTTTGCCACAATCTTCCGAATGCTTCGATCACTTAATTGGTTTCCTCTATTATTTAGAAACAGCGCTTCGGTGACACTTGTTTCCGTTAACAGTTTAGGTCTCGCTTGTTGCAAATAATCATGTAAAGCTGCTTCGGCTTTTTTTCCGAATGGAACGTATCGTTCTTTTCTACCCTTTCCAAAAACACGCACAGTCCCAGACTGCCAATGCACTTGTTCAAGATGTAACAAACTACATTCTGACACACGAATTCCCGTTGCGTAAAGCAGTTCAATAATGGCTTTATCACGGAAATCATATGGCGTAGTCGTTGGAAGTAGCCGAAGCCATTGATCCATCTCTTCTTCATATAAAAACCGGGGGAGCTTCGTCTCTTGTTTTGGTGTATGAGCATGTAAGAAAGGATTATCGGAAAGAACGTGCTCTCGTTCGAGAAATTTACCAAAGCTACGTAGGGATGATAACTTTCGAGCTATTGTACGTTTTGAATACCCTTTATCGACAAGTTCGCTAATAAAATAGCGTACATCTTGATGAACCAGCTCTTGTAAACGTTTTGAATCATGTGTAGACAAATAGGTATAAAATTGCTCAATATCTTTTGTATAATGCGTAACTGTCCATGAAGAACAATTTTTCTCTACTTCAAGATAACGAACAAACCAACTCAGCCATTGCGCTTCCTTGGATTCCACCATTTTGTCCTCCCTCTTAGAACTTATAAATTCTAACACAATTGCGGAACGTTAGGCAACAAAAGTCACATATCTTTCATAAAATTCTGAATTGACCCTAATGCCCGCTCTGCCAATGCTTCATAGCGTTCTTTTTTCACTTTTATCCGAACATTCATCGGAGGAACAAGTCCAAAGTTCGCATTCATCGGCTGGAAGTTATCTGGATTTGCTGTTGTAATATAAGCAGCCATACTTCCAATCATCGTTTCTTCAGGAAACGGTACTAATGTCTCACCAACGCTTTGTTTATACGCGTTAATCCCAGCTGTTAAACCTGCAGCGGCCGATTCAACATATCCTTCTACGCCAGTAATTTGCCCAGCAAAGAATAAATCGTCACGCTGTTTCGTTTGGTAAGTAGGACGTAATAATTTCGGTGAATTCAAGAACGTATTACGGTGCATCACACCATAACGAACGATATCCACATTCTCCAAGCCTGGAATCATTCGAATCACTTCTTTTTGTGGTCCCCATTTTAGATGAGTCTGGAATCCGACGATATTAAACAACGTTCCAGACAAATTGTCTTGTCTCAGTTGAACAACCGCATATGGACGCTTCCCTGTTTTCGGATCCTCTAAACCTACAGGCTTAAGCGGTCCAAAAAGCATGGTTTTTCGTCCTCTACCTGCCATAACTTCAATTGGCATACAGCCTTCAAAGAAAATTTCTTTTTCAAATTCTTTTAAAGGAACCGTTTCGGCTGCGATGAGTGCATCGTAAAAGCGATTAAACTCTTCTTCTGTCATTGGACAGTTCAAATAAGCTGCTTCACCTTTATCGTATCGACTTTTTAAATAAACTTT
The DNA here is from genome assembly GCF_041949915.1 of Shouchella sp. JSM 1781072. Taxonomy (NCBI): domain Bacteria; kingdom Bacillati; phylum Bacillota; class Bacilli; order Caryophanales; family Bacillaceae; genus Shouchella; species Shouchella sp. JSM 1781072. Next base: position 804,657 of record NZ_JBHFQE010000001.1, on the reverse strand, counting down.
GTCACGGTCAATGGTTTCAGCGTCAAGAATAGGTGCTGCTGCATCATAAAAATAAAGCGATTCTTCACCTGTTAACGCACGTAATTGGTCCGATAACGCTTTCGATGTTAGTGGACCTGTTGCAATAATCGTTGGGCCATCCGGAATTTCTGTTAGTTCTTCGTTTACAACAGTGACATTTGGATGCTCTTTTACATAATTTGTTACGCGAGCAGCAAAATCATGTCGATCCACAGCCAGTGCGCCACCAGCAGGAACCGCTGCTTCATCGGCCGCTTTAATAATAACTGAATCCAAACGACGCATTTCTTCTTTAAGTACACCAACTGCATTAGCTAGTGAATTTCCTCTTAATGAATTGCTACATACAAGTTCAGCAAACTTGTCCGTATGATGCGCAGGCGTTTGTTTGACTGGTCGCATCTCATACAATCGGACTTTGCCACCGCGCTTTGCAATTTGCCACGCCGCTTCACTTCCAGCAAGTCCTGCACCAATTACGTGTATTTCTTTTTGATCTGTCATCTTCATTCCCCTTTAAACGAAAAAACTCGTGAATAAACATTCAATAACGTAACGTTTGTCAGCGTAAAGGTATACCGCTCACATTTATTCATTCATAGAAACGCCTTCACTCCTCGGTAGAGTGAAGGCTCATCATTTGATCGTACTCATATCATAGTATCTTTACTCATTGATTTCAACTAATAGCTACTACAAAACGATAAATTTCGACATTTTACTGTTTTTCTTCCTCATAATCACATGAAGTACAGGCGACGAATACACCTTTTTTTGATTTCTTTTCGACTAGCAAGCTTTCACACTTCGGACATGGTCGTGCAATTGGTTTATCCCATGAGACAAATTCACATTCTGGGTACCGGTCACATCCGTAAAAGATTCGGCGTTTCTTGCTTTTTCGTTCAACAATATTGCCTTCTTTACAGGTCGGACATGTGACGCCAATGTCTTTTACAATTGCTTTTGTATTTCGGCAATCTGGGAAGTTTGAACATGCCATGAATTTGCCGTAGCGCCCCATTTTGTAGACCATTTCATGCCCGCATTTTTCGCAATCTTCCCCTGCAGGTTCATCTTTAATCTCGACTTCTTCCATCTCTTCTTCCGCAACTTCAAGTCTTTTCTCAAAGCTCTTGTAAAATTGGTCAATAATCTCAATCCAATTGTCTCGACCATCTTCAATGCTATCAAGATCTTCTTCCATCTTTGCAGTGAATTCAACATCGAGAATTTCCGGGAAGAATTCAACGATTAAGTCTAAGACGATTTCGCCTAATTCAGTCGGTACAAATCGCTTTTCATCTAAAGCGACATAACCACGACGTTGAATTGTATCCAAGGTTGGTGCGTACGTAGATGGCCGTCCTATTCCAAGTTCTTCTAAAGTCTTTACAAGCCTTGCTTCTGTGTAGCGCGGCGGTGGCTGTGTAAAGTGCTGGTTAGGCGTGAGCTCTTCTTTTTGTACCGTTTCATCTTCTTTTAAATCCGGCAATAAGCGATCTTCTTCTTTTTTATTATCATCATTGCCTTCAATATACACTTTCATAAAACCAGGAAACTTTAGTTTTGACCCATTCGCTCGGAAAAGAACGCCGTTGTTTTCTAAATCAACCGTCATCGTATCCATCACGGCTGGAGCCATTTCACTGGCTACAAGACGCTCCCAAATCAAGCGATATAAACGCAGTTGATCACGGGATAGATACTCTTTCACTTGCTTTGGTTCATGCAAAACAGACGTTGGTCGAATGGCTTCGTGCGCATCTTGCGTTTTTTTATCTTGTTTCTGCTTTTGTGCTTCTTTTTTCGTATACTCTTCGCCATACGTTTGTTGAATATAGTCATACGTTTCTTGTTTAGCAGTGTCTGATATTCTTGTTGAGTCTGTTCTCATATACGTAATAAGACCAACAGTACCTTGCTTGCCTAAGTCGATCCCTTCATACAACTGCTGCGCGATTAACATGGTTTTCTTTGCTCTGAAATTAAGTTTTCGAGCAGCCTCCTGTTGAAGCGATGACGTGGTAAACGGAGCGACGGGATTTCGTTTACGCTCACGTTTTTTCACTTCCGCTATACGAAAATCTTTTCCATTAAGTGTGTTTAATACATGGTTCACTTCATCTTCGGTTGCTAATGTTTCTTTGTTTCCTTTTATACTGTGGAATCGCGCTTCAAATTGTTCCTTGCCATACATAAATTGGCCTTGAATACTCCAATACTCTTCCGGTGTAAAAGATTGAATTTCTTTTTCACGATCCGTAATGAGTTTAACGGCTACAGATTGCACACGGCCAGCGCTCAATCCTTTTTTTACTTTCTTCCATAATAAAGGTGAAATGTTGTAGCCTACTAATCGATCTAAAATACGTCTTGCTTGCTGCGCATCCACTAAGTCCATATTAATGGGTCTTGGTTGTTTAAACGCATCTTTAATCGCATTTTTAGTGATTTCATTAAATACAACACGACAATCGGAATGTTCATCTATATTTAGACTGTGGGCCAAATGCCATGCGATGGCTTCCCCTTCACGATCCGGGTCAGCCGCAAGATAAATGCGTTTGGCTTTTTTTGCCGCTGTTTTTAATTCTTTTAACACTGGACCTTTTCCGCGTATTGTAATGTAACGAGGCTCATAATTTTCTTCTACACTAACGCCCATTTGGCTTTTAGGTAAATCTCTCACATGACCCATAGAAGCTTTTACGACATACTTCTTACCTAAATACTTACCAATGGTTTTGGCTTTAGCGGGAGATTCCACGATTACTAAATAATCGGACATGTAAAGCAACTCCCTCATCTTAGTTTCTCTATTTATGAATTAAATCTTCCTCATTATTAAACAGACTTTCCCCGTTTGTCAAACCGAACTTCCTACAATTAACAAAATCGTTGTTCTTCGATAGAATTCGACATAAAGCTCGGCATGCATTCAAATAAAGCCCTTTCATGATAGAGGCAATAAGCTCCTTGGCTAATTAACCAATTCGCCCCTTCAGATTCTAAAGAATAAATGGAGCCAGGTAAAGCAAAAACATGTCTTCCTTGTTCAAGTGCACAGTCTGCGGTAATAAGGGAACCACTTTTTTGTTTGGCTTCAATTACAATTGTTGCATAGGAGAGACCGCTTATAATGCGGTTCCGCATAGGGAAATGCCATTTTTGCGGTTTAACGTGTGGAGGATACTCAGAGATCGTTAGCAGGGCTGTAGATGGGGATTCTTCCATAAATAATTTACTCCCAACTGGGTAAGGGTGCTCAAAACCAGACGCAGTCACTGCAATGGTCGAACCACCTGCCTTTATTGCAAAACGGTGTGCATGAGCGTCAATTCCCCGTGCCATGCCACTCACAATCGTCACGTTTGCTTCGGTCAATACCTTTGTTAAAGATTCGACTGCGTGTGCCCCGTAGCTTGTAGGTGAACGTGAACCTACGAGCGCAATTTTTTTTGTAGCTAAAAGCTGAAGGTTTCCTTTGCCATACAGAAGAACAGGAGGATCATAAATCTCTGCTAATAATGAGGGGTAAGAAGGATCATCTAGTTGGAGAACGTGGATATCTTGCTGTTGGAGCTTCGAAACATATGCTTCAGGGGTTGAGTGGGCGATCCAGTGCAGGAGTTTTGTGAGTGTTGGCTCTTTTACTTGAAGAACGTTACGAATTGTTGCCACTGAGGCTGTATAGATTTTCGTTATGTTGGGGTCCCATGTTAATAAACGTTTCCAACAAGCCATTTGGTTATAAAGCACTGCATTTACGTGGACAAGGCGAATTAAGCGAGGGTCGATTCGATTCAGTCCTTTCTGAAATTAGTAGAGAAAACCCCTTGCAAGATCGCAAGGAGTTTCAAAGACGTCTTAGTGCGTGACACTTTTGTCATAGATATCGTTTGCTTTCAAAGATTCAATGAGTGTTTCACCCATAACAGATGGTGTTGCTGCAACACGAATGCCGCATGCTTCCATTGTTTTAATCTTCTCTTCAGCTGTTCCTTTACCACCAGAAATAATTGCGCCAGCATGGCCCATACGCTTTCCTGGAGGAGCTGTTTGACCACCAATGAATCCAACAACAGGTTTGTTCATATTTGCTTTAACCCACTCTGCTGCTTCTTCTTCAGCGGTACCACCGATTTCACCAATCATAATAACCGCATACGTATCAGGATCATCATTAAAAAGTGATAAGACATCAATGAAGTCTGTACCGTTTACAGGGTCTCCACCAATTCCAACAGCAGAAGACTGACCAATGCCAGCTGTAGAAAGTTGGTGCACCGCTTCATACGTAAGGGTACCAGAACGAGAAACCACACCAATGTGACCTTTTTTGTGAATGTATCCAGGCATAATGCCAATTTTACATTCGTCTGGAGTGATGACACCAGGACAGTTTGGCCCTATTAATCTCGTTTTCTTTCCGTCCATGTAACGTTTCACATTCACCATGTCGATTACCGGAATGCCTTCTGTAATGCAGATTGCAAGATCCAACTCCGCATCCGTTGCTTCCATGATTGCATCTGCTGCAAACGCTGGTGGCACATAAATAACCGTTGCATTTGCACCTGTTGCTTTCACTGCTTCTTCAACCGTGTTGAATACTGGAACGCCTTCGATTTCTGTTCCACCTTTACCAGGTGTCACGCCACCAACGATGTTCGTACCATATTCTAGCGCTTGCTTCGTATGAAACAAACCAGTAGCGCCAGTAATTCCTTGAACAATGACTTTCGTCTCTTTATTAATTAAGATGCTCATTCGTCTAGCTCCACCCTTCTATTTCACTAAAGCTACAATTTTTTGTGCGCCATCAGCCATTGAATCAGCGGCTGTAATGTTTAAGCCTGAATCTTTTAGAAGCTGCTTACCAAGTTCCACATTTGTTCCTTCTAAGCGGACAACTAATGGGATATCAAGACCGACTTCTTTTGTAGCAGTAATGACACCTTCAGCGATGATGTCACATTTCATGATACCACCAAAAATATTAACAAAAATTCCTTTTACGTTTTCATCAGAAAGGATTAGTTTGAATGCTTCTGTAACTTTTTCAGCTGTCGCACCGCCCCCTACGTCAAGGAAGTTTGCGGGATCACCATGATAATGTTTAATGATGTCCATTGTCGCCATCGCAAGGCCAGCACCATTCACCATGCAGCCGATGTTACCGTCTAATGCAATATAGTTTAAATCATGCTTAGAAGCTTCGATTTCTTTTACATCTTCTTCTTCCAAGTCACGTAGTTCAACGATGTCTTTATGGCGGTAAAGGGCATTTGAGTCAAAATTAAATTTCGCATCAAGCGCCATAACTTTGCCATCACCTGTTGTAACAAGAGGGTTAATTTCTGCAATGGATGCGTCTTTATCAACAAAGACTTTATATAAGCCCATCATAAATTTAACCGCTTGACCAACAAGTTCTTTTGGAATGTTTATGTTAAAGGCAACACGTCTTGCTTGAAATCCTTGTAAGCCAACAGCTGGATCAATCACTTCTTTAAAGATTTTCTCAGGTGTCGCTTCAGCAACCTCTTCAATCTCTGTTCCACCTTCTTCAGAAGCCATTAGCACAACGCTTGATGTAGCGCGATCAACTACAAGTCCAATATAGTACTCGTTTTTAATGTCGCAGCCTTCTTCAACTAGTAAGCGCTTTACTTCTTTTCCTGCTGGTCCTGTTTGGTGTGTAACAAGTGTTTTCCCTAGAATGTCATCCGCATATGTACGAACGTCATCCAAGTTTTTTGCGACTTTAACGCCACCGGATTTTCCACGTCCGCCCGCATGAATCTGCGCTTTTACGACAGATACAGAAGAACCAAGTTCCTTTGCCGCTTCTACTGCTTCGTCAACAGAGAATGCTACTTTACCGTTTGGAACGGCAACTCCGTAAGAACGAAGAATTTCTTTACCCTGATACTCATGGATATTCATTCTCTCTCCAGCCTCCTGTTATATCGTACATCCAACGCTCATGTACGAGAATTTTCGTTACTAAGACGAAATCCTTTTTCATTTTAGCACTTTTTTTCGTTCTTGTGGAGGGGTAAACGCTATCATTCCGACAATTTCATTTCTTTTCTTCTTTATTCTCCTTTTTTTCGCTTTTTTTCTCATTATTGTCTTTCTTTTCAAACAGCTTTTTAAATCCCTTTGCTTGCTGATCTTGTTGAACGCTCGGTTGAAGGTGACCGAATTCACCTGAAAACTCTTCTTGATGCTTTTGTTTTTTTGTCATACGAAAAACGCCTCCTATTCTCCTCTTAATATGAGCAAAATAGGGGCATTTATGTAGCGCTTTTACAGCTTGATATCAATTGGACGTCGATGTTTTTTCTGTTCATTTTTCAAAGCGAAATAAGCATAAATAATTTGGAAAGAAGGGTCATTGGCATAGTCGTTTTGATACCTTTTTACTAGCTGAAACATGGCACCACTCTGCTGCTCATCACTTCTGTTTCCGTCCTTATTCACGCTTTTTTCGAAGATATTTTGTTGCTTGAGCCATTGTTGTAGCTTATTTGTCATCGTCTGAACATTTAGAGTCTGGTTTCCCACTAACCAAATCCATTTGAGATGTTCCGGGGTTACCGATACACTCCAATGACGTTTACACGCTACTACGGCTTCACATAGTTGTTTACGGGTTCGGCGCTCTTTTTTTCTTAATGATTCTAGCTCGTCCAACAGCTGCTGAGTGAAAGGTGTATGGGTATAATGAAAAACCGTTAATAGTTCTTTATTCACCTTTAAATAATCGCTTAAAACCGAAATAGAGTCGGATGGCACAACCATTTGTAGCGTTAAAACAGGTGTCACGTGTTTGATACGAAACCAATAGCGCTTGTCTACTTCTAAAGATGCATCTAAAGAAGCAACAAGTCGTTGATGTTGAATCGTTATAGCCGCAAGCTTTTCTTTTGGATAAAGCATCGTAACCGTACCGACAATATATTGATTAACGGCCCACTGACTAGTCATGTCGTGCATGTCGCTTTCACTACCTCCTTTATTCAGCCACATCCTTTGAATGAATCAACGAACCTGCCCGCTCTAGGACCGGTTTAAAAGAACGGCGATGTTCACGCGTTAGTCCGTACGACTGGAGCGCTTCTAAATGCTTTTTTGTTCCGTATCCAGCATGATCATCAAACCCATATTCCGGATAGGTTTTCGCCAGTTCCTCCATATAACCGTCGCGCCAGACTTTTGCCAATACCGAGCTAGCAGCGATTGAGATACTTTTTGCATCCCCTTTTATTAATGATCGCTGCGGTGTGTCAAGCTTAAGTTCAATCGCATCTAATAGAAGAAAATCCGCTGCTGCCTGTAGTTGTTGGATCGCCTCGGTCATTGCTTTTTTTGTCGCTAATAAAATGTTTGTTTCATCAATCTCTTGTGCGGACACGCTGACGATCTGATAGGCGATTGCATGTTGTTTTATGTAGACAGCGTATTGTTCGCGCTTTTCTTTCGATAATTTTTTTGAGTCGGTCAACCCTAACAGTTTAAAATCAGCTGGCAATATAACAGCCGCTGCTGTAACGGGACCAGCTAAAGGACCTCGTCCTACTTCATCTACACCACAGATCAACGCATACCCATTATCCCTTAATTCTTGTTCATGAAGGCTCATTTCAACGTGCATGGTCTCCAATTGTTTTGTTTGCGCCAACGCTCGATCGTATTTTTTTAGTAACGCTTGCACACCTTTTCGTTCGTCTAGTCGCAGACGGTTTACCTCTTCATTTGTTAGTTCTTCATTATTTAATTGTTCTTTTATCGTTGAAATCGAAATCACGTGTTTTTGCCCCTTAATCATTCAAAATATATGCTATAGTAAAACAAGATTCTAAGAATAGGAGTTCATATGTATGGCCTTAACAGAAGGGATCATCCTTATCCTGATCGGCTTTATTGCCGGTATTATAAACACCGTATCTGCAGGAGGCTCTCTATTAACACTCCCCTTACTACTTTTTGTCGGGCTGCCTGCTACAGAAGCCAATGCAACAAATCGCGTAGCTATTGTCGCGCAAAGCATCACGTCGATCATCACATTTAAACAAAAACAGTCGCTTCAATTAAAGCGACATGCAGCGATTTACATCGCAGCTGCTACCGGAGCAGCGTTTGGGGCATTATCGGCTTTGTCCATAAGTGACCAAGTCTTTATCCTAATCTTAGCGCTTACTATGATTACATCGATTGTTTTTTTAATTTGGAATCCGATTCAAGCAGTAGATCAATCTGTTGTCCTCACTCCAATTATTTCTTTTATTGGTCTCGCTTTATTTGGATTTATTGGGTTTTACAGCGGTTTTATTCAAGTTGGTGTCGGCTTTTATATTATGATTCTAGCAATCTTACTATATAAAAAATCGTTCGCTGAAGCAACATTAATCAAAATCATGATTGTTGGAATTTCTGTCTCGCTTTCCCTTGTTATCTACGCTGTTAATGGCCAAGTAAATTGGCTAGTTGGAATTGTTTTGGCTATCGGAAACATTGGTGGTGCGTTTCTCGGAAGTCGGATGGTGTTAGGGAAGCATACACAGTGGATTCGCATTGTGTTGATCGTCACTGTTCTTATTTTGGCGATTCGCTTAATGGTTGAATTTTTCTCGTAAAGAAAAAAAGCACAGTTGGTCCATTGACCTTCGTGCTTTTTTCTTTTCCTAGCTATTCATGTTCAGGGACGTTTTCCAACGTCATCCGTCCAATCGTGCCGCTTCGTAATTCCCGCAGAACAAGCTCTGCCGTGCGGTCATAATCGATCAGACCTCCGCGTAGAATACAGCCTCTTTTGCGTCCAATTTCATCAAACAACGCCCCAATATCTTCCGTGTCTACGTCTTCACTAATATCGTAACGCTTTTGCAACTGCGCAGGATACGCCTGCATACAGAAACGGAGCACAAATGCTGCCACATCACCATAATCAAGAATTTCATCTTTAATTGCACCTGTAGCGGCTAGTCGAAAACCTACTTCCTGATCTTCAAACTTCGGCCATAAAATCCCTGGTGTATCGAGTAAATCTAAACTCGTTCCCACTTTAATCCACTGTTGCTGCTTTGTTATACCAGGACGGTCGCCTACTTTTGCTTGCCGCTTATTAACAAGACGATTAATAAATGTTGATTTACCAACATTTGGTATTCCTAAAATAACGGCTCGTAACGCTCTTGGCTTCATCCCTTTTGCTTCCCATTTTTTGTATAAATCCTTTGCTAACGACTGGCATGCAGGGACAATTTTTTTTACTCCTTGCCCTGTTTGCGAATTTACTTCCACAACAGCATGGCCTTGGCTTTCGAAATATTGCTTCCAACGCTCTGTTTGCTTCGGATCGGCTAAGTCCGATTTATTTAATAAAATAAGGCGTGGTTTATTTTGAACAAGTTCATCAATAACAGGGTTTTGCGAAGACAAAGGAATTCGCGCATCTAACAATTCAATGACCACATCAATCATTGAAAGCTTTTCATTTATTTCTCTGCGGGCTTTTGCCATATGCCCTGGGTACCATTGAATGGTTTTCATCATTACACCTACTTACTAATCTACAATTGATATATTTTCAAATGGATAAAAAATGACATTTGCTTTGCCAATGACATCCTCTTCCGATACAAGTCCAATGGCTCGACTGTCTTTGCTTAAACGACGGTTATCTCCCATTACAAAATAAAATTTTTCTGGAATCACAGCTTCACCAGTAATCTCTTGGAGCGTGAAATCACCTGTTAACGGTTGACCGTGATAAAGGGTTCCTTTAAGACTGTCTAAATAAGGTTCCTCCACAGCTTCTCCATTAATATATAAGGTATCCTCACGATAGACAAGCTCATCTCCTGGTAAGCCAATTACGCGTTTAATATAATTCTTTCCTTCAGGGGCATGAAAGACAATAATATCAAATCGATCTGGCTGCGAGAAGGTATATTCGATTTGATTGACAATCATCTTGTCTCCCGAATCAAGCGTTGGCTGCATCGAGTGGCCATCTACCACAATCGGCGCCAACAAAAACATGCGGACAACAACGGTAGTCATTAATGCAATAGTGAGTATCTTCGCCCACTCAACAAGATTTGTGCGACTCTTCATATCGCGCCCCTCCCTTGCCTTTATCATACCATGTTTATTATGCGCTGGTCATCGGTTATATGAAAGAAGCACTCACAAATGCGAAACCATGTCTTCATACGCTGGCCGAGCAAAAAAAACTTCGTATTCATAGGAAAGAAACGGTCGTTCCATTCGCTGTACACAATCTGAAAAATTTCCTTCAATTGAGCTAAAGGACAGAAGTGACACATCTTCAATCAAACCTATGTGGGTCAGCAAGTCATTTCCGGTCCAACAGAAAAATACGAGATCCCCTTTTCGAGGGCTGTCTACCACCCGTCCTCGTTTTTCTAAAGCTGAAAATAATTGACGGCATGAGGCATACTTTCCATAGACCGCCGACAATATTCCTGCTTGATGCATCACCCAAGAAATAAAAGTCGCACACCATGGATACTCGTCTCCATTTTTAACCGAGCCATAGTACCAGTCATTGTATTTGATTTGATTAATTGGTTCTTCCTCTAACCCGATTTGTGACTGTGCAATTGATAAAACAGTTTGTACACTTGACATCTTTTCCCTCCGTTTCACATAAACGTTCTTCATCGGTTTAGTGTATGCAGAAGCGGTTAATATGCCTGTCCTTTTACCTATTAGCAGTTTTATACCCGACAAAAAAACGTTCCTTCTAGAAGGAACGTTCTTTTCGTTTACAGCACGGCATGCCGTTATAACGTTTTGATTAGCGACGAATTTCTTTAATACGTGCTTTTTTACCACGTAGGTTACGTAGGTAGTAAAGTTTCGCACGACGTACGCGTCCTTGACGCTTCACTTCGATCTTTTCGATCTTCGGTGAATGTAGTGGGAATGTACGTTCAACACCTACACCATAAGAGATTTTGCGTGCAATAAACGTCTCACTGATACCAGTACCACGACGCTTAATGACAACACCTTCAAATAACTGAATACGCTCACGTGTACCCTCAACAACTTTTACGTGAATTGAAAGAGTATCACCAGGACGAAAATCAGGATGATCAGTACGCAACTGCTCAGTAGTGATTTCTTTAATCAGGTTGCTCATCGTATCGTTCCCTCCTTCCCAACAGACACTCATGCTTCATAAAGCAGCGGAATATCGTAATCTTACTAATGATTCATCATTAGTCACAACAATCATCATAGCATAAACACCGATTGGAAACAACTAGTCTGTTAAATTCTTTGAAGTTTTGGTAGCCCTAAAATAGAAAAGATTATTTCTAGTTGTGCCATGACCAGTCCCGTTAGTTTCAGTCTTCTTTTTTGTTGCTCTGGCGACGCTTTTATGACTGGACATTGCGCATAAAAACGATTGTAAAGACTCGCTAATTCGAATGCATACGTACAAAGTAAATTTGGCTCTAGTTCACTAACACCACGCTCCATAGCCAAAGTCCAACCAGCAAGATGTTTTAAAATCGCTCGTTCCGTATCTTCTGCTTCGACAAATGAATACCCTTGAGACTTGAGTCCCTCTTGTTGTGCTTTTTGCGTGATGCTGTTTGCCCGAGCATAAGTGTAAATTAAATAGATCCCTGTATTCCCAGTTACTTGCGTTGCTTCCTCTAAGTCAAATACAATATCTGACGTTGTGTTGTAGCGAAGCATATTGTAACGAATAGCGGCAAAAGTAAGGGCTTCGATTGTTGCATCGTTCGCTTGCGGACTTTGAGTGCGAATCGCTTCTTTCATTTCTTCAATCAATTCGCTTATCTTAATACCGATGCCTTTTCGTCCTGACATTGCGTATACATCTTTACCTTCTACAGTTTCAAGGCCTAAAGTGGATGCTGTCTTTTTACTTAAAGAGACTACACCGTAAGAAACATGCTTCAGTTGATCTGCTTGTTGTTCATAGCCAACTGCATGCAATGCTTGTTTTACGACTTTTTGCGGGTATTCTTGACGGTAATCAATGACATTAATGACTGTATCAGCGCGTCCAAAAGATTGCGCTTGTCCATCGGCCGCGGTTGTCCATAACGTATCTGTTTTTTTCTTATAAGAAAAGTCGTTCTCTAGCAAGCCAAACTTCCACATATGGTACGCAATATCCTTAGCTGTATACGTCAATACTCCGTTAGACCGTACTAACACTTTATCAGCTAGATACTCAGATGAGTGGTCATCTTGTTCTTCTCCTGTTCGAATGACCCAGCAACCTGCTTGCGTCCCTTCTTGTTGCTTAAAAAACACATCTGTTGTTTGCAAGGTTTCAAACGCTTTTTGCCAAAAACCATTGCGGACGATGTCTCTTTCCCATACGAGCAAATCGTATGAAATATCGAATTGACCCATTTCTTCTACATGCTCCATAGATAGTTTGTCGGCCACTGCATAACCGAGCCACGACACGCTGTTATTCCCTTCTTCAAGCTTATGTAGTACGTCATCTCTCGTTTCGGTCGAGCGCTCTCCTTTATCGTACAGTTGGTTCAAAGATGAATAGACATCCCAACAATAGTCGCCAAAACGGACAGCAGGTTTATCTGATTCAATATGTAGGAGAGCCGTTAATGTATCTGCAAGCTGATTACCTAAATCATCAATATAGTTATGGGTTTCAACTTGGTTTCCATCATATCGTATCATGCGTGCAAGAGTGTCACCGATACAAGCGTTACGAAGATGACCAATGTGAGCAGATTTATTTGGATTAATGGACGTATGTTCGATCACAACTTTTCGCTGTTGATCTGATTTAAGTTGGTTCATGTCAAATGTGACTTGTTCCCAAGCGACAAAAAAATTAATAAATCCAGGCTTTACAACATCAATTTGCTTAACAGGTAACTGCTTTTCTTCTAACTTCAATTTCAACTCATGAGCAAGATCAAATGGATTTTTTCGTGCGACTCGCGCAAGCTTCAGCGCAATATTTGTAGCATAATCGCCGTGGGATAATTGCGCGGGTTGTTCGATTTCAATCTGGATCTCTGTAGAGTAAGAAGCGACAATATCGTCAATCGCTTGTTGTAAAACCTGCCCTATGTTCATCGTTGTTTCTCCTTTATGCTATGGTTTGTTTTGCTCGTCTTTTAGCTGTTGAATAAATGCCTCATCTTCCTTCGTTAATGAATAGACGTCAAGTAAATCTGGGCGCCGATGAAACGTTCTCCGTAAAGACTCTTTTCTGCGCCAGTCTTCAATCTTTTCGTGATGGCCAGATAACAATACGTCTGGTACATCCATGCCACGAAATGTAGCGGGTCGCGTATAATGAGGATGCTCCAAAAGCCCCGTAGAGTATGAATCGGTTATGGCAGAATCATCATTTCCGAGCACACCAGGAAGTAAACGTGTAACGCTATCTGCAATAACCATCGCACCTAATTCACCGCCAGTTAAGACAAAATCTCCAATTGATACTTCGTCCGTTACGAGGAATTGCCGTACGCGCTCATCAAATCCTTCATAGTGCCCACACAGAAACACTAGATGTTCTTCGTTTGCAAATTCTTCAGCTTTTGCTTGAGTAAATCGCTCGCCTTGCGGACAAAGCAACACAACTCTCGGTTTCGTTTCCTGTTGCTCCGTAATCTGATTCACAGCATCAAATATCGGCTGGGGGGTCAGCACCATTCCAGCTCCACCACCATACGGATAGTCATCCACTTTCTTGTGCTTATTTTCAGTGAATCCGCGAAAATCAATTGCGCGAAAGGAAACAACGCCTTTTTCTTGTGCTTGTTTTAAAATTGATGATCCAAACACCCCTGAAAACATTTCCGGGAATAATGTTAATATATCAATTTTCATCAATCGTCTAACCCTTCCATTACGTGAACTTTCACAACGCTTGCTTCAAGATCGACTTCTTTTATCACCTGTTCAATATATGGAAGAAGTAAGTCTTTTTTGCCTGAGCGTTGTACTACCCACACATCATTTGCCCCTGTTTCAATAATGTCTGTAATCGTCCCCAGATCATTTCCCTCTTCATCAGTAACCCGACAGCCGATGATCTCATGGTAATAAAACTCGTGCTCTTCAAGTTCACTTAAGAGCTTTTCAGATACATACAGGTAGTTTCCTTTAAAGCCCTCTACCTCATTTATATTCGTGTAGCCTTCAAACGTCAGCAAATCGAAAGTCTTATGCTTACGATGGCTTGCGACTTGTAGCATCGTTCCTTTTTCTTCTGGTCGACCGGCTACTTTTAGTTGCGATCCAATTGCAAATCGCTCTTCTCCAAAATCAGTATTTGCTAATACTCTTACTTCTCCACGAACACCGTGTGTATTTACAAGTCTTCCAACATTAAACCATTGTGTCATGTGTCTTTGTTCTCGCTTTCTCTAATTTCATGTATCATGCCATCTTTTACAACAATCGTCAACGGCGCTTGTGCTGAAACCCACTTTTCACCTACAGCTACATCGACTAACACATCTGTGTATTCAACAAATACTTCTGTGCCGTCCGCTAAATGATGTAGTTGTTCGGATTTAAACTGGATTGACTGTAGCTTATCTTGCCGTTTTTTAATTTCTGAATCGAATCTTTCTTTCAGTGAAGGTGCTGTTTGTGCGGATGCTTTTTTTTGGGCACGCTGAAGTTGAAATTCTAGCTGCTTCACTTCTTTTTCATATTGCGCTTGTTCCTCTTGGAATGATTGTGCCAATTCCTGACGTTTCTTTTCAGTCAATACGTGTTTGACAGATGCTTTCCGGATGCATTTCATCACACATTCCTCCTATGCAAAAAAAAGGGTGAGGTTTCCCTCTCCCTTTTCAATCAGCAATATCGAGTCGTACCCGCTCATGTTGTTTGTTTGCAGCATAAAGCACTGAACGAATCGCCTTCGCTGTTTTGCCTTGCTTTCCAATCACTTTTCCCATATCATCTGGATGGACAGAAAGACGTAAAACCGTTGTTCTTTCCTCTTGCGCTTCTTCGACTTGCACAGCATCAGGGTAATCCACTAATGATTTCGCAATATGTTCAACCAAAGCTTTCATCCATTTGATCCTCCTTAGGAGTGATTATTTAGCGTTTTTTTCGTTGTGAAGCTTTTCCATAAGACCTGCATTTGAGAACAAGTTACGAACTGTATCAGAAGGCTTCGCACCTTTTAACATCCACTCAAGTGCTTTATCTTCTTTGATCTCCACTTTAGCAGGTTGAGCGATTGGATTATATGTTCCAATCTCTTCAATGAATCGTCCATCACGTGGGAAACGAGAATCTGCAACTACTACACGGTAAAATGGGGCTTTTTTAGAACCCATACGCTTTAATCGAATTTTAACAGCCATTAGCTGTACACCTCCAAATAATATTAAACACAATTTTTAATCATATCATTAATGATACGTTCGGACAAGGTTTTTTTAAATCAGTACGATTTAAAATGGGAGTTTAAACCCACCGAGACCTTTACCTCGTTTTTTCCCTTTTCCAGCTTGCATACCCGACATTTGTTTCATCATCTTCTTCATATCTTCAAATTGTTTCAATAAGCGGTTCACGTCCTGAATGGTCGTACCGCTTCCTTTCGCAATTCGCTTCCGACGACTTCCATTAATCACAGCGGGATCACGCTTTTCAAGGGGGGTCATTGATTTAACAATCGCTTCAACTCGAACAAGTTGGTTTTCATCAACTTTTAAATCTTTCATACCCTTTTTGTTCATACCTGGCATCATACCAAGTAAATCTTCTAACGGGCCCATGCTTTTGACTTGTTCTAACTGCTCTAAAAAGTCATCAAATGTAAAGTCCATTGTCCGCAATTTCTTCTCTAGTTCTTTTGCTTTTTCTTCATCTACATTTGTTTGTGCTTTTTCAATAAGAGAAAGAACATCTCCCATCCCTAAAATCCGGGATGCCATTCGCTCTGGGTGGAACGCTTCGAGCTGGTCGATCTTTTCCCCCATACCTGCGAATTTAATCGGCGTGTTCGTTACCGCTTTAATCGAGATTGCGGCACCTCCACGGGTATCGCCATCAAGCTTCGTTAAGACTGCGCCTGTCACATCTAGCTGCTCATTAAAGCTTTCCGCTACGTTGACAGCGTCTTGACCTGTCATGGAGTCAACCACAAGTAAAATTTCATCAGGCTTGACCGTTTCCTTAATGTCCGAGAGCTCGGTCATTAACGTTTCGTCAATATGCAAGCGCCCAGCAGTATCAAGAAGAACATAATCATGGTGCTCTTCTTTTGCCTTTTGAACCGCTTGTTTCGCAATTTCAACGGGAC
Source organism: Shouchella sp. JSM 1781072 (assembly GCF_041949915.1). Classification (NCBI taxonomy): domain Bacteria; kingdom Bacillati; phylum Bacillota; class Bacilli; order Caryophanales; family Bacillaceae; genus Shouchella; species Shouchella sp. JSM 1781072. The sequence continues at coordinate 788,291 of NZ_JBHFQE010000001.1, read as the reverse complement.
TTACTTGATCGCCTAGTGAAAACACAGGCATGTCAAGCTGTTTACCAAGCGTTTCTAACTGCTTAATTGCGGCAGGACGGTAGACATCACAAGCAACCAAAAGTGGCTTACGATTGTGGTTTTTGCGTAGATGGTTCGCAAGTTTTGCCGTAGTTGTTGTCTTACCAGCACCTTGCAACCCAACCATCATCACAATCGTTGGTGCTTTTGAGGCAACTGCAATTTTGCTCTGTTCAGAGCCCATTAATGCCGTTAACTCTTCATTCACCACTTTGATGACTTGTTGCCCTGGCGTTAAGCTTTTCATGACTTCTTGACCTAACGCTTTTTCTTTCACACTCGCAATAAACTGCTTCACGACTTTGAAGTTAACATCTGCTTCAAGAAGAGCTAAGCGAACTTCACGCATCATTTCTTTGATGTCTTGTTCACTTACTTTTCCTTTTCCGCGGATTTTGGTTAACGTATCTTGCAGGCGTGCGGCGAGTCCTTCAAATGCCAATAAAATCGCCTCCTACGTCCTAATCAAGTTTCTCTAATTGATCCGTCAGTTCATTCAACAGCTGCTCTCTATCGTCCTCTTTAGCGTATTCGCGTAAACGCGATACAATCGAACGACGGGCTTCAAACTTTTCTAACAAACCAAGCTTTGCCTCATAATCTTCAAGCATCGTTTCCGTTCGTCGAATGTTATCATACACTGCTTGGCGGCTCACTTCATATTCATCAGCAATCTCACCAAGCGAATAGTCATCTAAATAATAACGGGTCATGTAGTTTTGCTGTTTTTCCGTTAATAAGGGCTGATAAAAATCAAACAAGTAGTTCATGCGTAACGTCTTATCGAGCACGGTCATTTCTCCTTGTTAAGTCAATTCCCTTTACGATTAAACATGTTACAACATCAACGTTCTGCTGTCAAGTTTTTATCTTAACAACATAATTAACTACGCTTCGTTCGATTCAATCATGTCTTTAAAAAGGCCATAAACGAACTGTTCCGCATCAAATGGCTGTAAGTCGTCTTTTTGCTCACCTAGCCCAATAAATTTAACAGGGATGTCGAGTTCTTGCCGAACTGCAATAACAATTCCCCCTTTGGCTGTTCCATCGAGTTTTGTAAGAACTAAGCCTGTCACATCCGTCGATTGTCCAAATGCTTTTGCTTGTGCTAAAGCATTTTGACCTGTGGTCGCATCAAGCACGAGCAAGACTTCGTGAGGCGCGCCAGGCACTTCTCGCTCAATAACACGTTTCACTTTTGCAAGTTCGTTCATCAAATTGACTTTGTTTTGTAGTCGCCCAGCTGTATCACAAATAAGCACGTCCGCTTGCCTTGATTTTGCCGCTGCCACCGCATCATACATGACCGCTGCTGGGTCTGACCCGGCTTGCTGTTTAATGACAGGCACACCGACTCGTTCTCCCCAAACGTCGAGTTGTTCAATCGCCCCAGCTCGAAACGTATCGCCAGCTGCTAGCACAACGGATTTCCCTTGACTCTTTAAAAGATGCGCCAGTTTACCAATGGACGTTGTCTTGCCAACTCCGTTCACACCAACAACGAGAATAACAGACAACTCGTTTTCTTTCAGGTTTAACCCTGCATCGTCTCCATCTTTTTCAAGCAGGCCAGCAAGCTTTTCTGAGATAACTGGCTGGATTTCGACCGTGTCTTTAATATTGCGTAGACGAACTTCATCTTTTAACTCATCAACAAGTTCCATTACATTCGTCACACCGACATCTGCACTAATTAACAGTTCTTCTAGCTCTTCAAAAAAGTCTTCATCGACTTTCCTGTAGCGAGCAACAAGTTCGTTCATCTTTCCTGAGAAGCTCGTTCTCGTTTTCTCTAAACCACTCTTAAATTTTTCTGATACATCGGTTGTTTGCTGTGTCATCTTATCTTTTAATTTTTTAAAAAAGCTCATTGGCTCACCTAACTTTCAATCATTTGTCTTGATTCTTCTAACCGAACAGAAACGACTCTTGATACGCCTGACTCTTCCATTGTGACCCCGTACAGGACGTCAGCACCTTCCATCGTCCCTTTACGGTGCGTTACGACAATAAACTGAGTGCGAGTGGAAAAATCGCGTAAATACTGGGCAAAGCGACTTACGTTCGCTTCATCTAACGCCGCCTCGACTTCATCTAGCACACAGAACGGCACTGGGCGCACTTGGAGGATCGCAAACAAGAGCGCAATGGCCGTTAACGCCCGTTCTCCGCCAGAAAGCAAGCCAAGCTGCTGTTTTTTCTTTCCAGGAGGTCGAGCCACAATATCTATGCCTGTTGTCAGTGGCGCGTTTTCATCCGTTAAGATTAAATCCGCATCGCCGCCGCCAAATAACTTCACAAACACTTCTTGAAAATGAGTACGAATACGCGCAAAAGTCGTCATAAATCGTTTGCTCATCTCTTCATCCATTTCCTCAATTGCCTGATCAAGCGACTGCCTGGCGTCAAGCAAGTCTGTTCGCTGCGCCGTTAAAAATTGGTATCGACCATTAATCCTTTCATATTCGTCTATCGCACCAAGATTAATGACACCTAGTTCTTCAATTGAACGCCTTGTCAGCGTCAGCTTCTTTTTCGCCTCATCAAGCGTTTCTGACATGGGATACCGTTGCTTCGCTCCTTCGTAAGACAGCTCATACTCTTCTCTTAAGCGATTTAAGCGATAGTCCAAATCGACATCAAGACGATTCACTCGCACTTCTAACGTTTGACTCTTCGTCAAAATCGTCTCCAGTTCCTCTTGATTGTGCTTATTTTCTTTGCCAAGGCGTTCATATTTTTCATGGTACTTCGTCTCTTCGTCATTTAATAAGTCTAATTGTTTTGCAAGAGACGCTTTTTCGTTGGTGCCGTCTGTAATTAATTTTGTTAGCGACTCTTTTGTTAGCGTCTGCTCACCAGAACTTGAATGGAGCAATTGATAGTTTTCTACCTCCAATTCAAGCGCTTGTACGACCTGCTCGAATTGTCTTGTCGTTTCTTCAAGTTGACTTTGGTTATAATTGAGCTGCTGACGAATTTCTGCTCGCTGCACTTTCAATTCCGTTAACTCCGCCCGCGCTTTTTCTTTCGCTACTTGCTCATGATCGAGCTGAAGCTGAAGCTCTTCAATTTTTTTCTCTAATTGAGCTGCTTCTTGCACGGCACGTTGCTCAGCTTGCTCAATGTCAGATAAGCGTTTCTTCGTTACGTCGCCTTCTTGTTCATCTGACGCTTTTAACCGTTCTAGCCGCTCATGTTCGCGTTTTAATTGTGTAACCTCAAGCTCTTTACTTTGGTAAGCTTGTTTGATTTGTTCATAGTCATGCACCAACGCCGATTCTTTCTCTTGTAACACTTGAATGTGACCCTGTTTTTCATCTCGAGCTGTTTTAAAGGTAGCAACCTGTTGTTCTAAGGAAGCAATCGCTTCGTCTAGCTGTGCTTTTTTCTCATCTAATTCTTCTTTTTCACGCTTTCGACTTATCAGCGATGATTGATTTTGTTTGACGCTTCCTCCTGTCATCGAACCACCAGGATTCACGACATCTCCTTCAAGGGTTACGAGCCGATAACGGTGGTTAAATTGTTTAGCAATTCGATTGGCTGCTTTTAGTTCTTCTACAATAATTGTCGTCCCAAGCAAAGACTGAATCACATGCTGGTAGCTTTCATTGACACTTACAGCATCCGAAGCAATACTAACAAATCCTTGTTCCCGGCTAAGGGCTCCTACGACCGCTTCTGGAATAACCCGAGGTTTAATCGTTTTAACAGGTAAAAATGTCGCCCGTCCAGCTCGCTGATCGCGTAAATACCCAATCGCAGCCCGAGCGGCAGCATCGTCTTCCACAATCACGTGCTGTGCTTGTCCACCAAGGGCGATGTCAATCGCTTTTTCCACTCTTTGCGGAACATGAATTAATTCTGCAACCGCTCCAATGACGCCTGTTAATCGATTCCGCTGTTTTAATACTTCTTTTACACCTTGAAAGAAGCCAGAGAAATCCTCTTCCATTTCTTGCAAAGCTTCTCTGCGCCCATCCACTTTTTGCATGATTTTATAGGCTTCATACAGCTTCGTTTCTTTTTTGAACAGCGCTTCTTTTTCCGATTCTTCCGTTTCACGAAGAGCATATAATTCCTCTTTTTGCTTCTCTACTTTTGATTGAATCGCATCCAGTTCCGCTTTTTGTTTTTTTAATTCGCGTTCACCTTCAAGAAGCGTTTCATCAAGAGAGGCTAGTTCAGACTGATTTTTATCTGAATAGCGTTGTTTTTGCTCGACTTGTTCATTTAAGTAACGACGTTCATTTCGAAGAGACGCTTGCTCATTTAACCACTCAATGTAGTCTCCTTTTGCATCTTCAATATGAGCTGCGATCGTTTCTTTTGATTGCGAAAGGGTTTTTTCTAGCTTTTGATAGGCTTCATTTATAGCGCGACTCTTTTGCGTTAGCGTCTCATTTTCTTTTTCTAATTCTGCTTTCTTTAGCGCCAATCGGTCTTTCTCTTCTTGTTTTTGAGCCAATGCTTGTTTACTTTGTTCTTCATCTTTTTGTTTGCTTCGTTGTTTTTCTTCTAAAATGCCTTTTCGGCCTTCGTTTTTTTCAAGCTCTTCACTAATCTGCAAATAACGCTGCTGAACGTCTGAACTTTTTTCACGACTAGAGCGCTGTTGTTGTCGTATTGTCTCTAGTTCTTCTTCATTAGAGGCCAGTTGAGTTCGTTGTTTTTCAATGAGTGTTTTTAAGTTTGCTAATTCCAGCGATTGGCTTTCCCACTCTGTATGTAAATGAGAAATTTCTTCTGTTATCACTTGCACGTCTAGCTGTTCTAATTCTTCTTTTAAACGATTGTACTCTTTTGCAACAGCTGCTTGTTCGCGCAATGGCTCAACTTGATCTTCAAGCTCATTTAAAATGTCATTGACACGATGCAAATTTTCTTCTGTTTGATTTAATCGTTTTTCAGCAGTTAACTTTCTTGTTTTGTATTTTAAAACGCCAGCGGCTTCTTCAAAAATTAACCGTCGTTGCTCCGCCTTGCTACTCAAAATTTCTTCAATTTTCCCCTGACCAATAATCGAATAAGCTTCGCGCCCAAGGCCAGAATCTAAAAATAAATCCGTTATATCTTTTAATCGACACGTCGTTCCGTTCAATAAATACTCGCTCTCTCCTGAACGATACAGGCGTCGCGTTACGCGAACTTCACTATAATCAATCGCTAAGTGCTCATCTTCGTTATCTAAGATAAGCGATACTTCTGCGACATTTACCGCTTTTCTCGTATCACTCCCAGCAAAAATGACATCTTCCATTTTCGCCCCTCGAAGCGAACGTGCACTTTGTTCACCTAATACCCATCGAATACCGTCCGCAATATTACTTTTCCCGCTACCGTTTGGTCCAACAACAGCTGTTACACCTTGGACGAAATCAACCTGTATCGGTTCGCCAAAGGATTTAAACCCTTTGACCTCTATCCGTTTAAGGAACATAAACCTTCCCTGCTTTCATACTCAATACTAATCTTCACTTCTTAATCATTTATTCTATGAACCATCCTATTCTATCACATAAAAAAACCTTGTGACATGTGGAAAATCTCTTCAGAGTTTTGTTTCATTCGAAAACGTGTTATCGTAAGTTTATTCATATAAAGGAGGGGTTTCGATGGGTCAATCTTTATCTTCAAATGAAGTAGAAACATTAGTTGAAGAGATTAAAAAGAAGTTAAACGTTGTCAATGCTAGCGTCATTAAAGCCAATAGTGTTTCACCTACTAAACATGACGATTTAATCGCTTTACATACACATGTGATGAGACAGCCGTCTTTTTCTATTAGTGAAATGGATGAAATTGTTCAAGAGCTGGGACAACTTCGTGAAACGTAATAAAAAGAAAGCTAGAAAAAAGGAGCCTAATTGCTTCTTTTCTCTAGCTTTTTTTCCAATTTAACGCATCGAGTGCTTGTTTCGCAGCCAATTGCTCCGCTTCTTTCTTTGAACGTCCTGTACCGGTCCCAATCGTTTCTTCATTTAACCGCACATTCGAGACAAATTCACGGTCGTGTGCAGGACCTCGTTCTTGCACGATTTGGTACTTGATTTGACCACGATTATCACGCTGGACAAATTCTTGTAGCTGACTTTTAAAATCCATCTTATGGGTGAATGCCCCTTCTTTAATCTTCGGGTACATAAAACGTGATAAGAATAAGAAAACAGCATCCAAACCTTGGTCAAGGTATAGTGCGCCAATGAAAGCCTCAAACACATCCGCTAATAAAGCCGGCCGCGTTCGCCCACCGGTTACTTCTTCCCCTTTTCCAAGTAAAACGAGTTCTCCGAAGTTTAATTCTTCAGCGAATGTAGCAAGTGATGGTTCACATACAATGGACGCCCTTAGCTTCGTCATGTCGCCTTCACTCATTGCTTTATATGTTTTAAACAAATACTGTGAAACAGCAAGTTCTAGCACCGCATCACCAAGGAATTCCAAGCGTTCATTATCCGAAGAAGAAAAAATACGCTGTTCATTCACATAGGATGAATGTGTAAATGCTTGAATCAACAGTTTGCGATTTTCAAATGTTAGTGACGTACGTACGAGTAGATCATCAAATTGACGCTTTTGTTGTTCCGTGAGTTCTAAGCGACGTTGCGTTCGTTTTCGATCTTGTGGTTTTGATTTTCGTTGATATTTTGATGGTTGTACCATATGCTACCTCCAGATGCTGGAGCTTAAAAAATGTAAGAGCACAAACTCTTGTAATTTCTTTCTCCTGTCATCATTTTAACAGATTCTTTCTGTTCTATATGTGTAAAGATGTGTTAAAGAGCCCTGACAGGGTCGCTGAAAGGGCTCTCTTCAATCGGTTATACGTTGTTATTTATGTAGTCGACAACATCTTTAACCGTTGCAATTTTCTCTGCATCTTCATCAGCAATTTCCATGTCAAACTCATCTTCGAGTTCCATCACAAGCTCCACCACATCAAGTGAGTCAGCTTTTAAGTCATCTTTAAATGACGCTTCAAGCGTTACTTCTGATTCTTCAACACCTAAACGGTCAACGACGATTTTCGTTACGCGCTCCATTACATCAGCCACACAAGTCACCTCCTCTCAAAAGTGTCAGCAAATGAAATTGTACTGACACATCGATTGCATGTCAACACATTTTATGGCATTGCCATCCCGCCATCGACGTGTAACGTTTGTCCAGTCATATAGGCAGCATCTTCACTTGCTAAAAAACGAACAACACGAGCGACATCTTCTGGCTGACCAAGTTTCGCAAGTGGAATTTGGCCTAAGAGCGCATCCTTCGTATCGCCTTCTAGTTCATTTGTCATATCCGTTGTAATGAATCCTGGCGCCACCGCATTTACGAGAATATTCCTAGAAGCAAATTCTTTTGCCAATGTTTTTGTCAGACCAATTACTCCTGCTTTGGCAGCGACATAATTCGCTTGACCAGGATTTCCTAACACTCCTACAACAGATGCGACATTAATAATCCGTCCAGACCGTTGTTTCATCATTTGACGGCTAACACCCTTCGCACAATGGAATACGCCTTTAAGGTTTATGGCTAATACCTCATCCCAATCTGATTCTTTCATACGCATCACTAAGTTGTCACGGGTAATCCCTGCGTTGTTAACAAGAATGTCAACAGAGCCAAAACGCGTAACGGTTTCTTTAATCATACCTTTTACCTCATCTTCAACCGCTACATTCGCTCGAATGGCCATTGCTTCTCGACCTAACGCGTTAATTTCACTTACAACTTCTTCAGCTTTCGCTTCATTTCCTGCAAAATTCACAACAATATTAGCGCCATTTTTCGCTAATTCTAGCGCGATCGCTTTTCCAATCCCTCTAGAAGCACCTGTTACAATTGCTGTTTGTCCAGTGAACATGTTATTCCCCTTTCAGCACCTCAACGACTTTATTAAACGATGCTTCGTCATTCACCGCATACGCTTGTACATCACGGTTTATTTTTTTTACTAATCCAGTTAAAACATTGCCAGCTCCGATTTCAATAAACGTTTGAACACCTAAATCAATCATACGCTGAATGCTTTCTTCAAACCGGACCGGAGAATACAACTGCTCAGCAAGAAGCGCTCGAATGACTTCCGGCGCGTGAACCACGTCAGCGGTCACGTTTGCGACAACAGGCACCATTGGCATCGTAATTGTAGCACGATGTAAATTTGCTTCAAATTGTTCTGCTGCAGGCTTCATTAATGAAGAGTGAAATGGACCACTTACAGCAAGTGGGAGCGCTCGTCTTGCCCCTTTTTCTTTAGCAAGCGCACTTGCTTGTTGAATTCCTTCCGCTGTCCCAGACAACACAATTTGACCAGGGCAGTTTAAATTTGCAAGATCAACGACTTCCCCGCCGTCTGTCACTTCCGTACAAATAGACTGTAGCGTCTCTTGTTCAAGTCCTAGCACCGCCACCATAGCGCCTTGACCATTTGGAACAGCTTGCTCCATTAATGTTCCTCGCTCGTGCACAAGCACAACCGCTTCTTCAAACGATATCGCGTCACTCGCAACAAGAGCTGCGTATTCCCCTAAACTGTGTCCTGCCACATAATCTGGTTGAATGCCTTGCTCATGAAATAATTGCAGAACTGCCGTGCTCATCGTTACAAGGGCAGGTTGCGCATAAGCAGTTTGTTTTAAAGTCTCTTCAGGACCTTCTTTCATTAACTCTCGCAACGAAAAGCCTAGCGCCTGATCTGCTTGTTCCACAATCGCGTTAGCTCGTTCGTTGGATGAAAAAAATTCCGTTCCCATGCCAACTTTTTGCGAGCCTTGACCAGGAAATAAAAACGCAACCTTACTCATGTTCAGACCTCCTATTTGCTGTGATATTCGCTTCAACGACGGAAACAACGTCTTGATCGACCATAAGCTTGGCTTGGCGTATTGCATGGAAGAACGCATTTGCATCTGAAGAACCATGTGCTTTTATCACAGGTGCTTTTAAGCCAAACAAACCTGCACCACCGTATTCGGAGTAATCCATTTTGTTTTTTAATCCTGTTAGTTTCGGCTTTAACACGCCCGCCGCAAGCTTTGCTGAAAATGAACTCGTTAATTCTGATTTCAACATTGAAAACAGCATTTTCGCTGTTCCTTCAATGGTTTTTAAGACTAAATTTCCTGAAAAGCCATCGCAGACAACGACATCACAGACACCGTCTAGTAAGTCTCTAGCTTCAACGTTCCCTACAAAATGAAGCGAACTTTCATCTAGTAGTTTATACGCTTCTTTTGTTAGTTCTGTTCCTTTTCCTGCTTCGGTACCGACATTTAAAAGACCAATGCGCGGCTGCTCCACCTGATGAATTTTTTGCATATAGGCATCTCCAATAACCGCATATTGAAGAAGGTGTTCAGGTTTCGCTTCCATATTCGCACCAACATCTAAAAGCAAAAAGCCGTTACCATTTTTAGTCGGCAGCATTGGAGATAGCGCTGGACGATCAATGCCGTTTTGCCGTCCAACATAAAGTAAGCCCGCCGTCATCAAGGCACCTGTATTTCCAGATGAAATGGCAGCACTTGCACGATTTTGCTTTACTTCATTCACTGCTAACACCATTGAAGCATCTTTTTTTCGACGAACAGCTGTTGTCGGTTTATCTGTATCTAAGATCGACTCTACTGTATGCATAATCGTTATTTGTTTGTTCACTTCAGATAAGAGAGGCTTTATTTTTTCCTCATCGCCAATTAACGTTACCTCAAGGTCGCTGAATTCTTTCACCGCTCGAATAGCGGCATCTACTTGTGCTTTCGGGGCGTGATCGCCACCCATTGCATCAATTGCTATTCTCATGATCAATCGCCCTTTTCTTCCGATTCTACTTGCTTAAACATAAAAAATTCACCATCAAATACGATTTCTTGATTCACTTTACTCGTAACGGTGACTTTCGTTCGTTCACCTTGGGTTTCCTTCACTTCCGCTTTTGCAATTACTCGCTCCCCTAGCCGAACAGGGCGTCTAAAATGAATATCTGCTTTAGCTGTTAATACAAGCTCATTATTCATTAACGCAACTGCTAATGAATTGGCTTGCGCAAATAAGTGATGGCCACGAGCAATTCCATTACGGGCAAATACGTGCTCTTCATTCACTTCAAAAATTGATATCGCTTGTTTCTCTAAAACAAGATCAATAATTTCACCAATGATTTCATCTGGGGATAACGAGATGACCGTATCCCGATGCTGGTAGGCAACATCTTTAATGCGCTCTCGTAATTCCGGAATGTTTTTTTCCATTCGATCTAAACGTATGGTTTGAATACTAACGGAAAAATGCTCAGATAAGGCTTCATCTGTCATAAATGGATTTTCATTTAGCAGTTTGGTAAGTTGTACTTGCCGTTCCTTTTTCTTTATTCGCATCGTTCGTTACTCCATCCATCTGTCTATCTATCATTTATATTATGACTAGGTACTAAGACTAGTATAAAGTTCTTTTCGATTTCATTCAAGTCTTAATCAATTTTTTCTCCAGTGTAAGCGCCTACCCTGTTTAAATAGGTAGCTAAATGGATATATTCAGGATCTTGCTCTAACACATTTGAACGAATAATGACGTCTGCATCTTGACGAGCTGTTTCAAGGGTTCGATAATCATGAACCACGTCTGCTAGTTTGAAATCTGGCAATCCGCTCTGTTTTGAGCCGAAAAAGTCCCCAGGGCCACGAAGCTCTAAATCCCTTTCAGATAGCTCAAATCCATCTGTCGTTTCAGTCATGATGCGCATTCGCTCTTTGCCTACTTCAGATTTCGGTTTCGCTACTAATATGCATGTTGATTGTGCTTCTCCACGACCAACTCGCCCTCTTAATTGGTGTAGTTGCGCAAGCCCAAATCGATCTGCGTCATAAATAACCATGACCGTCGCATTTGGCACATTTACACCTACTTCAACAACGGTTGTAGACACAAGTAATTGCGTTTCATTTTTTGCAAAAGCATTCATAACCTCGTCTTTTTCCGCTGCTGACAAACGTCCGTGCATCAAACCAACGTTAACAGCCCCGTTATAGTGCTGCGCCAACATCGTATGTAGATCAATCGCATTTTGCACATCAAGTTTTTCTGATTCCTCTATAAGCGGACTGATCACGTACGCTTGGTGCCCAGCCTTAATTTCTTTTTCGATAAACGTTAACACACGTTCAAACAAATCATGGTTGACCCAATAGGTTTCAATTGGCTTTCGTCCAGCTGGAAGTTCATTAAGCACAGATACATCCATATCGCCGAAGACAGAAATCGCAAGCGTTCTAGGAATTGGGGTTGCTGTCATAAATAAAACATCGGGGCTTTCTCCTTTTTGACGCAACACCCTTCTCTGTTCAACACCAAAACGGTGCTGTTCATCCGTAATCACAAGACCGAGCGCATTAAAAGAAACATCGTCTTGAATAAGTGCGTGCGTTCCGACGACAATATCAACATCGCCAGAGGCAATATGTTCAAGTAAATGCGTACGTTTTTTGCCTTTCACCGATCCCGCTAAAAGGGCGACAGTAATGCCTAGTGGTTCAAACCAATCTACAAGAGACTTAGCATGTTGCTCTGCTAAAATTTCCGTTGGTGCCATCAGCGCACTTTGCGAACCAGCTTTGACCACTGCATACATACAAGCTGCCGCAACCGCGGTTTTACCTGATCCTACATCCCCTTGCAATAAACGATTCATCCGGTAAGGAGAGGCAATGTCTGTTAAAATGTCCTTCACTGCTTGATCTTGTGCACCGGTTAATGTAAATGGCAATCTTTCTAAAAATGGGGTGATGTGTTCATGATGAACATCCAAACGTTTACCTGATTGCAGTTCTCGATTCATCTGCTTAAATACGCGCATGCGGAGCTGGAAATATAAGAGTTCTTCATAAACATATCGTCGTCTTGCCTGCTTTACTTTTTCTGGATGCAGCGGGTGATGGAGATGACGGATTGTTTCACTTTTATTCATCAATTTGTAGCGTTCCCGTATCGATAAAGGGAGTGGTTCTACCAAGTGATCCGCATAAGTATCTAAAGCTACTTTTATCCAGCGCTGTAATTGTTTACTTGAAATCGTGCTCGTTGCGTGATAAACAGGCTCTACATTTCCTTCTCGCTCTACTTCACCAAATTTAAGCTCGTTTCCTGTGATCGTTAATCGATGCGCATCCCATTTCCCGGTTACAGTGACTGGTGCCTGCACAGTTATCTTTGATTTTAAAAAAGCACGATTAAAGAAAATAACTTGTACAAGCACGCCATCCACGACCATTCGAAACGATAAACGGTTTTTTTTCTTTCCAAAATAACGAACAGACGGTTCATTTTGAACAGTACCGACCATCGTGACGCGCTCTTCATGCGCTACATCTGTTGGTGATTTTAACGAGTAATCTTCATATCGAAATGGAAAAAATTCCAAAAGGTCTTGGACCGAATATATTCCAAGACCTCCCAAAGCTTTTGCGCTTTCTTCCCCAATTCCTTTTACAGTGTCTACACGTAGCTTTGTTAAATCCACTAGTCTCGTTCAGCTGTCTTTCCGAATACAGCTGCCTCCAAACGGCGTCCTGTCGGTGTTGCTGCAAGGCCACCTTCACCAGTTTCTCTTAGAGATTCGGGCATTGTTTGACCAATTCGATACATTGCTTCAATTACTTCATCACACGGAATTCGACTTTCAATCCCAGCTAGCGCCATATCCGCAGCAGTAATTGCTAGAGACGCACCAGCTGCATTTCGTTTCACGCAAGGCACTTCAACTAGCCCAGCAACAGGATCACACACAAGCCCGAGCATATTTTTCAAGGCAATCGCCATCGCATGAGCAGATTGTTTAGGCGTCCCACCAGCTAATTCTACTAAAGCAGCGGACGCCATCCCAGTCGCCGACCCTACTTCCGCTTGACATCCACCAGCAGCACCAGAGATCGATGCATTGTTTGCGACAACAAAGCCAAACGCGCCACTTGTAAAAAGAAACGCAAGCTTCTGTTCTTCAGTCGGGTTTAATTTCCCTTCAACTCCAAATAGCACCCCCGGTACGACCCCAGCTGACCCGGCAGTAGGCGTTGCACAAATCGTTCCCATTGCTGCGTTCACTTCATTGGTTGCCATCGCATTCGCAACAGCAAGAAGAGTCGTCTCTCCTCCAATAAACTGCCCTTTACGAATATATTCTGCAAGTTTTTTGCCGTCACCACCGGTTAAACCAGAAACAGATACAACATCTTCTTCAATTCCTCGTTTAGAGGCAGCTTCCATCGTCTCAAGATTCACCCGCATTTTAGATAAAATGTCTTCTCTGGATTTTCCAGTGACTTCAATTTCTTGCTGAATCATCGCTTCGGAAATGGAACACTGCTTCTCTTCTGTTAGAGCAAGCAATTCTGATACGTTACGAAACATATCCATTCCCTCCTTAATCGTGTATTTTCGTTACATGTGTAATATTTGGTAAATTTTCTAACGGTTCAAGAATGGAAGCATCCACATTTTGATCGACTTCAATCACCATTAGCGCTTGTTCGCCTTTTTCTTTTCGTGACACTTCCATATGGCCGATATTTAACTCGTGTTTTGCGAGCAAATTGCTGACAGCAGCAATCACCCCGTAGCGGTCTTGATGAACAACGAGAATAGCAGGGTGATTACCAGATAAGCGAAGAACAAAGCCATTTAATTCAATGATCTCGATCTTTCCTCCACCAATGGATACACCAACAAGCTCAAACGTCTCATCCTCTTTATAAAGTTTAATTCGGACCGTATTTGGATGATGATCAATCTGGCCTTCTTCAAAAATGGAAACGGTTAAATTTGCTCGTTCTGCTTCTTTGTACGCTTCTCGAATCCGCTCATCATCGGTTTCATAATCAAGTAATCCTCCAATAACCGCTACATCCGTGCCGTGTCCTTTATACGTTTTGGCAAACGAACCATAAAAATGCAAATCAGCATGATCAGGCTGCTTTCCAAATAGCGTTCGCGCTACTTTTCCAATTCGAGCGGCTCCGGCTGTATGTGAACTTGATGGTCCAATCATCACCGGTCCAATAATATCAAAAACCGTTCTATATTTCATTTTTCAATCCCTCCAGCAATCGAACGAAAAGGTTGCCATCAATGACAGTTGGCAACCTTCTCGTTAATTTGGATCTACATTTGTCATTGATAAAGAAACCGTTCCTGGTCCAACATGGGCTCCAATTACAGCTCCAATTTCAGTTATGACCACTGATTCAACGTTAAATTCTTGTTTTACATCTTCAGCTAATGCTTGTGCAAGTTCTTCATTAACGGCATGAGAAATGCCAACTTGGACGAGATTCTCACCAAATTGATCGTGTAAAAGCGTCATTAATCGCGACACCGCTTTTTTCTGTCCACGAACTTTTTCATGCGGATACACTTCTCCTTCAGACGTTAATGAAAGAATTGGCTTCATTTTTAAAAGAGAACCGAGTAAAGCTGATGCTTTGCCAATCCGCCCATTTTTTTGAAGGAATTCAAGTGTATCAACCATAAAATAAACGGTTGCATCATTAAGAAGTTGATCGAGACGAGCTTGACAAGTCTTTAAATCTGCTCCTTGTGCAGCTAGTCGCGCTACTTCTACCACAACGATTCCAATCGCGTACGAAGCACGCTTTGAATCGTATACGTGAATGGATAGTTCATCTGCTAACGCATCTTTTGCAATAAGGGCCGCTTGCGTCGTTCCGCTCATTTTTGAAGAAAGATGAATCGACAAAATCTCAGTTGTCTCGTCCGTCGCGATCGACCGATATAAGTCTTCAAATTGTTGCGGAGAAGGCTGTGATGTTTTTGGCATCACGTCTGTTTCTTTTAAGCGTTTGTAGAATTCACTAGGATGTAAGGTTACACCGTCTTCAAATTGCTCATCACCAAAATGAACGTTTAACGGAATGACAGATATCCCTAATTGCTCAACGAGTTCATTTGGGATATCTGCTGTTGAGTCGGTCACAACTTTTACTTTCGCCATTGCATTCCCTCCCATTTCGTTATTCAACAGAAAAGATATAGGAATAAAGAGGCTGTCCGCCTTCCACTACATCAATTTCTACATCAGCTTTATGATTTTCTAGAAAACCTTCTAGTTGTTTCGTTACATCATCTTTTGAATCTTCCCCAGTGATAATTGTTACAACTTCTGAATCATCCTCTAGCATATCGTTTAGCAACCCTTGAGCCGTTTCAAATACATCTTGACCACATGCAACAATCTTCTTGTTGTAAATACCCATGTAATCGCCTGTTTTTATCGATTGACCATCCATTTCTGTATCGCGAACTGCATAGGTTACTTCACCGGTCTTGACATCTTTCATTGCTTCTTCCATCGCCGAAGCATTTTCTTCTACAGAACGTCCAGGATTAAAAGCAAGTAAAGCGGCTAAACCTTGAGGCACCGTTTTGGTTGGTACGACGACACAATTCACATCAGCTACTTCTGCTGCTTGCTCTGCAGACATGACGATGTTGCTGTTGTTTGGCAGAATAATAACATTTTTCGCATGTACATGCTTAATCGCTTGAACAATATCTTCTGTACTTGGATTCATCGTTTGTCCACCAGCAACGACTTCATTGACGCCTAAACCTTTAAAGATCTTTTCAATCCCTGCACCGACTGACACAGCAACCATAGCAAATTCAGCTTGTTCTTTCGGCTTGGATGCTTTTTCTGATTTTTTGATCGCGTGAGAATCTGATAAATTCGATTGCTGTTCGCGCATATTCTCTACTTTTACCTGTACGAGTGATCCAAATGCTTGCGCTTCTGTAACCACTTGTCCGGGGTACTCCGCATGAATATGAATTTTTAACAAATCATCATCGGATACGACCAATAAAGAATCTCCAAATTCGCTTAGTTTCAAGCGAAACTTATCTTCATCGTAAGGATTTTGTGAAAGTTGCTCAGCGTCAAATTTCACCATCACTTCTGTACAATAGCCAAATTCAATGTCACTCGGATCCATATCGCCATGACCGTCATGGTGATGCTCAGCGCGAATCATCTCGTCCATTTTAGGCTCTTGTAAAATACGAATCGTTTCGCCGCCTGTAAGCGCTTGTAGAAACCCAGCATAAATATATAATAAGCCTTGTCCACCAGAGTCAACAACACCTACTTCTTTTAAAACAGGAAGTAGATCAGGTGTTTTTGCAAGGGAGCGCTCCCCTTCTTTAATAATAGACGTTAAAAATCCTTCAAAAGCTGTTTCTTTCTTCGCGATTTTCACAGCATGTTTTGCCATATCTTTTGCAACGGTCAAAATTGTTCCTTCTACCGGTTTCATAACAGCTTTGTACGCCGTTTTAACCCCTGCATCCATTGCTTGTGCAAATTGCTCTGTTGTTAATTCCGTTTTCCCTTCGGCTTCTTTTGAGAAACCTCGGAAAAGTTGAGATAAAATGACACCTGAGTTCCCTCGTGCCCCCATAAGCAATCCTTTTGCGAACGAGCCAGCAACTTTGCTTGCTTCTTCAATTGCTTGTTGACGCACTTCTTTAACACCGGAAGTAATCGTTAAATTCATATTTGTACCGGTATCGCCATCAGGTACAGGGAATACGTTAAGCGAATCTACGACGTCCGCTTTTTTCCCGAGCTCATTCGCCCCTTCAATAAACATATGAGCGAGCTCTTGACCTTTCAATTTCTTTGTCACCTTGTCTTCCCCCTTAATCCTATGGATTCGTCACACGAACCCCTTGTACAAAAATATTTACAGATTCCACTTCAAGACCAAGCATTTTTTCCAAATGATATTTTACTTTTGATTGGACGTTATGCGCAACCTCAGATATTTTCGTACCGTAACTGACGATGATGTACATATCTATATGAAGTTCTTCTTCCTCTTCACGTGTAATGACTCCGCGGCGGAAATTTTCTCTTCCTAATAAATCGCTTAATCCATCCTTAAATTGTTTCTGTGAGGCCATTCCAACAATTCCGTAGCAATCAATTGCGGCTCCTCCAGCAATGGTCGCAACAACATCTTGAGACACATCAATTGTGCCTAATTGTGTTTTCAATTCAATAGTCATGGTTTGCCTCCTTCAATAAAATACAATGTGCATACGTATCAATATTTTACTATAACACCCACTATTTTAAAAGTCATTTTTTAGTCAAGGAGATTTACTTGTCTTTACTTATTGCTTTCTTTTAAAGGCTATGCTAAGATACTTGGGTGACTAAGTCATCGTGATGAAAAACGAGACTGTTTTAAGGAGGTGCCACTGACATGGCTCGTGAATGTTATATTACTGGTCGTAAAGCGCGTTCTGGAAACAAGCGCTCTCATGCAATGAATAAAACAAAGCGCCGTTGGGGTGCAAACGTACAGAAAGTTCGTATCATGGTAGATGGAAAACCTAAACGTGTATACGTTTCTGCTCGTGCACTTAAATCCGGAAAAGTAGAACGTGTTTAATCAAAAAAACGCCTTTGCATGCGCAAGGCGTTTTTTTGATTAGTCTTTTTTAAACGAGCCAAGCATTACTTTTACAAATCCCCCTAAAAACTTCGGTAGCTTGATCGTATAGAATTTCATAGATCCTCCTCCTAAAGAGCATTCAAACCGGCCCTAGCTCTAAGAATATCAATCGAGCACACGTTACATATAGGGGGAGTCCGTATTAAAACGAAGGCTACAATCTCTTTGACCTCTACTCATTTTAATAGAACATTCCTACAAGCAAACGTGTCCACCCGTCGTTACTCTAGCGTATGCTGGAGAAAAGAAAATCAGACCTAATTTCCGCCTCGAATTTCAGCAATTGCCTTCTCATAGTTCTCTGCTTTAAAGATCGATGAACCTGCAACAAGAATGGTAGCTCCAGCTTCCACGCAAGCTCTTGCCGTTTCAGCATTGATTCCTCCGTCTACTTGAATGTCAACAGGAAGCTGTTGTTCATCAATAACAGCACGTATCTGTCTAATATTCTCTAACGTAGTCGGAATAAACGATTGGCCACCAAAACCAGGATTAACGGTCATCTGAAGAACAAAATCCACATCGTGTAGAACAGGCATAATGGCCTGTGCCGGAGTACCAGGATTTAAAACAACGCCCGCTTTTAAACCCGCTTCTTTAATAGAATGAATCGTCTTATGTACATGCTTTGTTGCTTCTACATGGACACTGATACAATCTGCACCTGCGTTCACAAAAAAATCGATTTGATTTTCTGGTTTTTCAACCATAAGATGGACATCAAGCGGTAAATTGGTAAAAGGGCGAATGGCTTCTACCATCTGATGACCGAATGTAATCGGCGGTACAAATTGACCATCCATCACATCAAGGTGAATCCAGTCGGCTCCAGCATGTTCCATCTCTTTAATGTTCTCCCCCATTCTTGAAAAGTCGCTTGCTAAAATGGAAGGGGCAATTTTCGTCATCATTAATATCTCCTTTTTTGACTTTTTACTTCTTCTAAAAATTGAAGGTAGTGTTCGTGTCTAGATGCCTGAATTTGTCCGTCTTTCACAGCGTCTTTTATCGCACATTTTGGCTCCTTATCGTGTAAGCAGCCTCGAAATTTACAACCATCCATTCGCTCAACAAACTCTGGAAAATAAAAGCGTAGCTCTTCTTGTTCCATATCTTCAAAATCTAGTGAGCTAAACCCTGGTGTGTCAGCAATTAAGCCTTTTTCAATTTCGATAAGTTCAACATGTCGAGTTGTATGTTTTCCTCGTCCTAAGTGGCTTGAGATTTCATTTGTTTCTAAATTCATCCCCGGCTTCAACGTATTTAAGAAAGACGACTTCCCTACACCAGACTGACCAGCAATGACCGTTACTTTCCCTTCAATATATGGTGTAAGTGTGGATGGATCTAATTGTTCTTTAGAAGACGCATATAAAACCGTGTAGCCGATTTCTTTATAGAGCGACACCACCGTTTCTATGTCAACTTTTTCATCTTGTTGGTGAACTAAGTCCATTTTTGTAATGATAATAATCGGCAAAATCTCTTGTCGCTCGACATGGACGAGAAAGCGGTCAAGCAGCGTTGTTGAAAAATTAGGCTCTTTCGCCGAAAATATTAAGAATGCTTGATCAACGTTTGCAATGGGTGGGCGAACGAGCTCGTTGCTGCGCTCCATAATGTCCATTACATATCCATCCGTCTCGTTTTCTGCTTGATACTCTACTTGATCCCCAACAAGAGGAGAACGCTTCTGCTTGCGAAAGACACCTCTTGCGCGACATTGGGTGATTGTTCCCTTATCATATACATAATAATAGCCGGCTAACGCTTTTATAATTAGTCCATTTGGCATGCCATTCCTCCTTTAAGAGAAGCTGTCATGAAAGACAGCTTCTACTCATCATCTTCATATTCGTACACGTCCGATTCGCGGTTGAACTCTCCATCAATGTAAACTTCATAGGAGCCTGGATAACTTGGGCTGACGCGTAAATCAATCGTAAATTCCGTCGTTTCCGAAATGGTTTCTTCAACGACGACGCGCTCATCCCCTTGTGAATTCGCATCTGTAGCTACAATACGGACATCAAAGCTCCGTTCTTGAGCTAAATGTTCTTCTGACACAACAACGGTTTGCGTGACACGATACACAGAACTTGGCTCTTCTTCATCAACTGGATCCTCCACTGGATCTGCATCCACCGGGTCTTCCACTTCACCTTCAGGCTGTTGTGGTACGTCTGCAGATTCATCTGGCTCACTCGGTTCTGGCCCACGGGAAAGCACAATTTCAACACGGTCTCCTTGATTCATAGAAGTAAGTGGTTCTGGTGATTGACGAATCACACGCCCTTCTGGAATATCTTCATCGTGTTCACGCTCGAACGTTCCCCTTAATCCTTCTGTGTTAAAATAAGCACGCACGTCTTCTTCTGTTTGATTAACAAGATCATCAAGCTGTATCGTTTCAGGCACAGCCACTGTTAACACAATCGTTGTATCCGCAGGCACAACGCTGGAGCCTGAGGAAGGACTTTGTGAAATAACCGTGCCTTCTTGAGCGCTATTATCTTCTCTAGCTTGTTCTTCTACACTAAACCCTAGCTGATCGAGCAAGCGCTCTGCTTGACTAAAGGTATAACCTGAATAATCATCAAGCGTCACTTCTTCACGGGACGCAACAATATAAAGCGTCACTTCCGAACCTTCTTTTACCGTTCTTCCTGCTCGTGGAGACTGATTTGCCACTTGCCCTGGCTCATAATCCTCACTGGAAATTGGTTCCGTACTTGCTTCAAGCTGGTTCTCTTCAATCTCGGCAATCGCATCTGCCTCTTCCATGCCGACCACATCAGGAATATTCCTTTCTTCGACGAAAAATACTTCACTCCATACGGTAAACACAAGAATAAGAGAGCCAATTAATACGAGGAGACCGATGATGCTCGCCCATAACCATTTTTTCTTCTTTTTCTTTTTCGTTTTCCCGACAGGAGCAGCGCTTTTTTGATGTTCTGCTCCCTCTGTCGCTTCTTCAGGCTTTTCTTCTACTTGCGCAGGAATTTCAATTGTTTTTTCCTCATCTTCGTTCGCTACAAACCCAGCTACAAGCGGCAGTTCTTTTGTTTGGTCGAGGTCTTCACTTTGATCATCTGTCAAAATGGGCGATTCTCGATTGGGATCCAACGCCACGTCACAAGCCCAGATCACATCTTCCGCTGCGTTAAACCGTAAATTCGGATCTTTCATCGTTGCCTTTTTAATGATGTCTTCAACACTTTGCGGAATGCTCGGTACAAGCTCTCTTGCAGACGGAATTTCGTTTTGCAAATGTTTAATCGCAATCGACACAGCCGTATCACCAGAGAAAGGAATCTTCCCTGTGACCATTTCAAACAAAACGATCCCGAGGGAATAAAGGTCAGAGCGGTACGTCACATGGCCACCACGAGCTTGCTCTGGAGACAAATAATGAACAGAGCCCATCACAGAGTTTGTATGGGTAATCGTTGTCGATGTCATGGCTCGTGCAATACCAAAGTCTGTTACTTTTGCTTCTCCATCCTCGCTAATCAAAATATTTTGTGGCTTCATATCCCGATGTACAATTTGCATCGCGTGGGCATGGCCAACACCATGTAAAATTTGCTTAAAATAATCAAGCGCAGTTGCAACATCTAAAGGACCATCTTCTTGAATGACTTCTTTCAGCGTTCGACCCTTCACATACTCCATCACAATGTAATAGAGATCTTCCTCTTCACCAACATCAAAAATATTGACGATGTGAGGATTGGTCAAGCTTGTAGCCGCCTGCGCTTCTCTTCTAAACCGCTTAATAAACTGTTCATCTTTTGAAAATTGAGGTTGAAGGACTTTTACCGCTACATGACGATCTAAAATGACATCTAATGCTAAATACACATTTGCCATACCACCGCCGCCGATGCTGTCCAAAACGACGTAGCGGTCACCAATACGTTCTCCAATCATTTTATTGTAGCTCCTCAGTGAATCGTACTAAAGCGACTGTAATGTTATCTTCGCCTCCGCGATCATTTGCACGTGCAACGAGCGATTTAGCAATTAGGGACAGCTCATCCTCTCGTTCCAATTCAATGGCCAACTCATTGTCTTTTACCTTATCCGATAAACCGTCTGAGCAAATCATTAAAAGTTTAATCGGATCTGCCGCTATCGTTTCTGTCTCAACCTTTACGTCCACTTCTGTACCAAGTGCGCGTAACACAACATTTTTGCGGGGATGATCTTCTGCCTCTTCCGGAGACAATTGCCCATTTTTCAAGAGTTCAGCAACAAGTGAATGATCCATCGTCTGTTGTTTAAGCCCTTGATCTGTTACTACATACAGCCGACTGTCTCCTACGTGAGCGACGGCTACATACTCATCTGTACAAAAAGCAGCAACAGCCGTCGTTCCCATCCCGTCACATTCTTTGTTTTCTTTGGCATGGGTATAAATAGCTTCATTCATTTCAACAAACGTTTGTTGTAAAAACGTCTCTGCTTCCATAGCAGTCATCGGTTGTGATAAATCGCCCCACTTTTTTTTCATAATACGGAGCGCAATTGCACTCGCTACATCGCCAGCGGAATGCCCGCCCATCCCATCAGCTACAAAAGCAAGCGTGCCGTTCGTTGATGTTAAAATCGCACCATTATCTTCATTGTTTGAGCGAACTCTTCCTATATCCGTTAAAAAAGCAGTGCTTTCGACCAAAAACTTCACCTCATTTGTTCATTATCATGACGTTTTATAGACGGGATAGTCTAGCTTTCTTTTCGTTTTAACGCAACCATGAAAAAGCCATCTGTTTTAAAATCTTGGGGCAAAATCGTTAATCCATAAGGACCAAAGCGCCCTTCTTCTCGTACACGACTAGGCAATCGCTCATACGCATTCGTATCGACTTCAAACTCATGAGAGGCTAAAAAGGCTTCTACAACGTGGTCGTTCTCTTCATGATCAACTGTACAGGTACTATAAACAAGCGTACCACCTTGATGAACAAATTGACTGGCATTCTCTAAAATCGTACGTTGTGTATCAACAATACGAACCGTATCTTCTTCGGTTTTGGACCAGCGGATATCCGGCTTCCGACGAATCACGCCTAAACCTGTACAAGGAGCATCAACGAGAACCCGATCATAAGAACCATCTAGACGCTCCGTTAATTTTTTTGCATCTTGCATAGCAGCCTTTACGTTCGAAAGCTGTAGCCGATCCACTTGTTCCTGGATAAGACGAATCTTTTGTTTATGTAAATCAAAAGACGTCACACTTCCAGTTCCATTTAACGCTTCGGCTAAGTGGGTTGTCTTTCCTCCAGGAGCTGCGCATGTATCAAGTACATCCATACCTTCTTCTACACCAGCTAGCACCCCTACCAACATAGATGCTTCATCTTGTGCGGTAACAAGACCCGTCTTATAAACCGCTGTTGAAAAGGGGTTTCCTTTTTTGATCGTAACAGCCAGCTCTGGAAGAATGCTTGATGGAACGGCTTCGATACCTTCCGTTTCAAACTGAGCGATGACTTCAGCAACCGTCACTTTCATTTGATTCACACGCAAACTTGTTTCTGGTGGTTGATTGTTTTGCAATGCCATTGCTTGAGCATCTTGAAAACCATACTGCGCAACCCATTTTTTCACTAACCACTCTGGATGGCTTGTCTCAACCGCTAAACGCTCAATTTCATCTTCAATTGCCGTAATAGCTGGCACCCCTTCACGTTGAATAGAGCGGAGGACGCCGTTAATTAATCCACTAATCCCTTTGTGACCTCGTTTATTTGCGATCTTTACAGCCTCATGCACAATGGCACGATCGGGGATTCGATCTAAATAAACCATTTGATAAACAGACAGGCGCAATAGCACATCAACCCAAAGTTCGCGCTTCTTTTTGCCTGTTTGTAAAAATGGACTTAAATAATAATCAAGGGTTAGTCGACGAGCAATTGTCCCATAGACAAGCTCTGTTAAAAGTCCTGTATCTTGTTGCGATAATCCTGCTTCTTTTAGCGTATGGTTAACGAGTAAATGACTGTATGCTTGGTTTTTTTCAATTTTTATTAGTGCATCAAGCGCGACTTCTCGTACGGTTACGTTATCCTTCGTCATGCTGTACTCCTAGTTGTATGGATTGAGAAAATTGTTGCGAGAGCTGACCAGCATTCGTTGCTTTTTTTCCTGCTAGCTGCACATTGGTTAAGCAGAGAACTGTCCCCTCTCCACTAGCAACAAAAATGCCTTCTTTATTGCTCCGTAGCACCGTTCCCGGCTTGATGGAAGTCGTTTCGGTTGTGGCAGTGGCTGCCCACACCTTTAAACGCTTGCCTTCGAACCATGTAAACGCGCCTGGCCAAGGGCGCATGCCGCGTACTTGATTCGCAAGCTGCTGCGCCGGCTTTTGCCAGCTCAGTTCTTCTTGTTCACGACGAATATTTGGCGCAAACGTGACTTGATCGCTTTCTTGAGGAACGGCTTTTGCCTGCCCTGACTGAATTTCTTCCATTGTTGTGATAAGCAAATTGGCTCCAATTTCACTTAGTTTATGATGCATCGTTCCAACATCATCGTCTGCTTCAATCGGCGTTGCTTGTTGAGCTAATACATCTCCTGCGTCTAGTTTTTCTTCCATATACATAATGGAAATACCAGTTTCTTTTTCCCCATCTATAATCGCTTGGTGAATAGGCGCTCCACCACGATATTTCGGAAGCAATGAAGCATGGACATTAATACAACCGTATTTAGGCGCATCCAACAAAGCACGAGGAACGATTTGCCCGTAAGCTGCCGTAACGATAATGTCAGGAGTTAACGAGACAATCTCTTCATAGTTCTCTCGAATTTTCTCTGGCTGGATCACTTGAATATCGTGTTTTTGCGCTTCCACTTTAACAGGACTTGGCGTTAAAACACGCTTCCTTCCAACAGGTCGATCTGGTTGCGTGACAACGGCCATCACGCGATGATGCTCCATTAATTTCTTTAAAACAGGCACCGAGAATTCCGGCGTCCCCATAAAAACTACGTTCACGTTCATCACTCCTACTCTTACATAAAAAAGTACGGATGGACATCCATACTAATGGCTAACCTTTTGTTTGTTTTATCTCGCTGATAGTGGTTTAACACCGCTTCTAGCGTATCGTGTAGCTTTGGTTCATGCCTGTATTTTATCACGCATTGATAGCGATATCTATCTTTGATCCGAGCAATCGGCGAGACAACTGGGCCGAGGATAATCGTTTCATCTGAAAGAGCTTGTTTAAAGTATGCAGCAATCTTACCTGATGCTTTAATGACTGATGCTAAATCTTCATCCGAAATCGTGACTAACGCCATAAAGTAATAAGGCGGATACCCACCTTGTTTCCGAATTTGCATCTCATTAGCATAAAACTGCTCATAATCGTGTTGTTTCACAAGTTGGATACTATAGTGATCAGGTGTATAGGACTGAACAATCACTTCTCCTGTTAATTCAGCACGACCAGCTCGACCAGCTACTTGCTCAAGGACTTGAAACGTTCGTTCAGCACTTCGAAAATCAGGTATATGAAGCATGGAGTCTGCAGCAAGCACACCTACTAACGTGATATTAGGAAAATCTAGTCCTTTTGCGATCATTTGCGTTCCTAGCAAAATGTCGCCTTTCCCTTGCCCAAATGCATCTAAAAGCGCTTTATGAGAGCCTTTTTTCCGTGTTGTATCGACATCCATACGAATCACTTTCGCTTCAGGAAAGTACTTATAAAGCTCTTCCTCCACCTTTTGCGTCCCTGAACCGAAAAAGCGAATATGCTCACTTTCACATTCATGACACTTCGTCGGCATCGGCTTTTCGTCGCCGCAATAGTGACATTTAAGTGCATGCCCTTTCCGATGATACGTATAAGAAATATCGCAGTAATCACATGTGGCCACATACCCACAATCGCGGCACATCACGAACGTGGAATAGCCTCTGCGATTTAAGAAAAGAACTGTCTGCTCGCCTCGATTTAAACGCTCTTTTAAACCGTCGAGAAGGGCAGTCGAGAACATGGACCGGTTCCCGTTACGTAACTCTTGCCGCATATCCACAATCGTGACGTCCGGCATCGGTCTGGCGTTAATTCGTTCACCTAGTGAGAGCAATTTATAATTGCCTTTTTTTGCACGAGCAAACGATTCAATAGATGGTGTGGCGCTCCCTAAAATCACTGGTGCTCGATGAGATTCCCCACGATAAATGGCTACATCTCTCGTGTGATAGCGTGGCGCCTCTTCTTGCTTATAGCTCGTCTCATGCTCCTCATCAATAATGATAATACCCAGTTGATCAAAAGGAGCAAATACTGCAGATCGGGCACCGACAACGACACTCACTTCTTTTCGATGAATCTTTCGCCATTCATCGTACTTCTCTCCATTTGATAATCCAGAGTGCATGATCGCAACTAAATCTCCAAATCGCGCTTTAAAACGATCAACCATAAGTGGCGTTAACGAAATTTCAGGTACGAGCATAATCGCTTGCTGCCCTTTTTCTAACACTTTGGCAATCGCCTGAAGATAAATTTCCGTTTTTCCACTTCCTGTTACGCCGTGTAAAAGCATGGTTGTGTGGATTTCCTTATCAATCGGTTCGGAAATCTCGTCTAAAACAAGCTGTTGGTTTTCTGTTAACGATAGCGGTGCCGTCTTTTTAAACGTTTCGTTTAACGTTGGATCACGATAGACTTCTTGGTCCCACTCTCGCACAAATCCTTTATCGATTAATGCTTTTAACGACGCTCGACTTGTGTTCGTTTTTATTAACAGTTCTTGCGTCGGAACTTGCTTGTTCTCTTTTAAATGTGTGAGCAACACCCATTGCTTTTTGGCTTTTCGTTGGAGTTCCTTTAAATCTTCTTCCGTCCCATGTACAAACTCTACGACACGCTGTGTTTTCATTTTTGTGTGGGCACTTGTTGCATAATCTAATTCTACTAGCCCAGCTTCCATCGCTTTTTTAATATCAACGAGATGTTGTGGCGATTGTTTTTTTACGTCATCCCAATCGAGCTGATCCTGCTGGAATAATGCTTGAAGCGTATGCGTTAGCTGCGATCGATCTGCAAGTAAATTAATTTTTTTTGATACTTTCGTTTTCAATGCGGCAGGAAGCATCGCTTGAAATGCCGTTACCTGAAAACAAATCGTTGAGTTTGCGAGCCATTTTCCTAGCGCTAACAACTCTTTACTTAAAACAGGAACTGGATCTAGCACTTCCGTTATTTCTTTTAATTTCTTCACATCACTTACTTCGACAAGTTCAACGACAAAGCCTTGAATTTTACGAGGGCCAAATGGCACAACAACCCGAACGCCTGGCTGCACGACCGTTGTCCACGCTTGAGGCACGAGATAGTCAAACTGCCGATCTGTCTGGGCCGTTGGTACATCAACAATAATACGTGCAATCACAAAGCATCTCTTCTATTCAAATAATCTTCCATTTCATCAAAAATGTGGCGAGCCACCTCTGATTTTGTCGCTAAAGGATAGCTTCGTTCTTGGCCATCTTTCGCATAAATTGTCACAATATTTGTATCGTGATCAAAACCAGCCCCTTCAGCTGTAATATTGTTCGCGACAATGATATCCAAATTTTTGCGTTCAAGCTTAGATTTTGCATACTGCTCAACATGTTCCGATTCTGCAGCAAATCCGACTAATAGTTGATGCTGCTTTAATTCCCCAAGACGTTTTAACGTATCTTTTGTTTTTGTAAGAGAAAGAGACCAATCCTCTGTTTGTTTTTTTCGCTTTTGGTCGGAAACCGTTTCCGCTGCATAATCGGCTACTGCTGCAGATTTGACTACAATATCCATTTTATCGTAGCGAGCCGTGACTTCTCGATACATGTCTTCTGCGGATTGAATTGAAATCACTTCTACGCCTGTTGGTGGCGTTAACCCTGTTGGACCGGTAACAAGCGTAACGTGAGCACCACGATTTCTTGCTTCAAGCGCTAGCGCATAGCCTGTTTTTCCCGATGAATAGTTTGACAAGTAGCGAACCGGATCAATTTTTTCTCTCGTCGGACCGGCTGTAATGAGAACGTTCTTTCCTGTAAAAATGGTCTTATCAATCATCATCAATTGAATGAGCTCGAGCAAATCTTCTGGTTCAGCCATTCTGCCTTTTCCTACCCAGCCGCAAGCGAGGTAGCCCGCATTTGGTTCAATCAACTGATAGCCATACGTTTTTAATTGTTGTAAATTACGCTGCGTTGCTGGATGATCATACATATTGACATTCATCGCAGGCGCAATAACAACTCGTGCTTTTGTCGCGAGTAATAGCGTCGTTAACATATTGTCAGCGATTCCATTCGCTAATTTTGAAATCGTATTGGCGCTTGCTGGTGCCACGAGCACTAAATCAGCTCGATCCGCTACATCAATATGAGCAATTTTTGTTGCATCTGGTTCATAAAACGTATCTGTAAACACTTCATTTCTTGAAAGTGCTTGAAACGTTGTCGGCGCGATAAACTGCTTTGCTGATTCAGTCATAACGACATAGACGTTTGCCCCAGCTTGTGTTAGTTTACTAACCAACGCCGCACTTTTAAACGCCGCAATTCCCCCACTTACGCCAATAACAATGGTTTTATTCTTCAACACGTTCATCACCCCACATAAAAAAAGCTGTCTCCTCTACTAGCACGTTGTTGACACAAAACATGCTGATTAGTCTACGAAGACAGCTTACGATTTACTCTTTATTATTTAATTCGTCTTCTGATAGAACACGGTGTGTTAATTGATTTCCAACAATTTCTTCTAGCGCTAAGCCAACAAACTTGTATGATTTTGCATCTGGAACAAGCGGTGTGCGGCTTGGCACTTCTTTCATTTCTCTTGCTCGTCTTGAAGAGACAGTGACAAGGGAGTATTTCGAGTCTAATTTTTCTAATAAGCTATCAATGGATGGATATAGCATTATTTTTTCACCTCAACTAATTCTTGGTATTTTAATCGTTCTCTTCGACAGTGCTCAGCTGTGACAATCGACTTAATTCGCTCCACCGCAAGCTCAACCTCATCATTTTCAACCACGTAATCATACATGCGCATCAAGTCAATTTCTTCTTTTGCCACATGCATACGCTCATTTATAATCGCTTCGGTTTCCGTTCCACGACCAACAATTCGATCACGTAATTCTTTCAAACTTGGCGGTGCTAAAAAGATAAATACACCTTCTGGGAACGCTTGACGTACTTTCTGTGCGCCTTGAACTTCAATTTCTAAAATAATGTCTTTTCCAGCGTTAATCGTTTCCCTAACGTATTCAACAGGTGTTCCATAATAGTTTCCTACGTACTCCGCCCATTCTAATAAAGCTTCATCTTTAATCATTTGTTCAAAGTCTTCTCTTGATTTAAAGAAGTAGTTAACACCATGCTCTTCCCCAGCTCGTGGTTTTCTCGTTGTCGCTGAAACAGAATATTGAATGGCTGTATCTTGTTTTCGAAGAGCCCCACAAACCGTTCCTTTGCCAACTCCAGCTGGACCTGACAGAACAATTAGCAGCCCCTTTTCTCTCTTCATCAAAATGGTTTACCCTCCTGCTTAAGCCTCGTCAGCTTCTTCGTCTTTCGTATGTAATCGCTGGGCAACGGTTTCTGGTTGAACCGCACTTAAAATTACATGGTCAGAATCTGTAACAATGACAGCTCGTGTTCTTCTTCCATATGTCGCGTCAATTAACATATTTCGCTCCCGAGCTTCTTGCATAATGCGCTTGATCGGTGCTGATTCTGGACTGACAATCGAAATAATTCGATTCGCGGAGACAATATTGCCGAAGCCAATATTAATTAATTTAATGGTCATTCTTCAATCCTCCAAAAAAGTAAACGAGCTGCTATTCTATCATTCATTATACCAAATCTCTCTTTTGTTATACGGATAAAATGGTTTTTAAAACTCGTACAAGATTCGTGTAAACTTAATTTTACCTTATTTCGCATGTGCCGTAAAGATCACGAAGCCCTTATCTATGAATAGACAAGGACTTCGGGTGTATTTATGCGGCTGAACGGACGTCATGTTTCTTGAATAACTGAAATCCACCAAGTACAACAGTAGGAATCGCTGCCATTCCCATTACTAGAAGCCACTCTTGTAAACCAAGAGGCACAGTATGGAAAATCGGTTGTAGTTGCGGTACATAGATAACGGCGACCATAAGGATGACCGAGATTAGCACAGCCCCAACTAAGTATTTATTTTCAAATAAATTTCTGTGATAAATCGAATACTCACTTCGACAATCAAAAACATGAATTAATTGTGCCATAACGAGCGTCAAAAATGCAACAGTTTGCGCTAGGATAAGCTGTTCAGGATCATTATTATACGTTAATGCAAACGCGACAATCGTCACGACCCCAATCATAATGCCACGGCTGATAATCTTCCAGCCAAGACCCCGAGCAAAAACACTTTCATTTTGTTTTCGAGGTTTCCGTTTCATCACATCGCCTTCCGCTTGATCCATGCCAAGCGCAATAGCTGGCAGTCCATCTGTTACGAGATTAATCCACAAAATCTGAATTGCTACGAGCGGCAACGGCATGCCTAAAATCATTGCAAACAGCATAACGAGAATTTCGCCTACGTTTGAAGCGAGCATATAGCGAATAAACTTACGAATATTTTCATAAATGTTTCGCCCTTCTTTAATCGCTTCTTTAATCGTTAAGAAATTATCGTCAGCAAGCACGAGTTCTGATGCTTCTTTTGCCACATCTGTCCCGGTAATACCCATAGATATGCCGATATTCGCCGCTTTAATGGCAGGCGCATCATTCACGCCATCCCCAGTCATTGCCACAATATGTTCTTTCTTTTGAAGTGCTTGAACAATCTTCAGCTTATGCTCAGGCGACACCCGCGCATAGACGTAAATGTCATCCACCATTTCTTGCAGTTCGTCCACTGAAAGGCTATCAAGGGTTTTTCCATCAATCACGAGTCCACCATGTGGCAATATCGTAAGCTCTTTTGCAATGGCTGCGGCCGTAATCTTATGGTCCCCTGTAATCATGACTGTTTTAATACCGGCTTCTCGACATTCTTGAATCGCTTGTTTCGCTTCTTCCCGCGGAGGATCGATCATGCCTTGAATGCCGATTAACGTTAAATCCGTTTCTGCTTCTTTTGTTGTTTGAACCGTTTCCCCTAAGCGTAACGGACGATACGCAATGGCAATGGTTCGCAACGCTTTACTTGCCATTTCATCTACAGTCTCATTTACTCGCTGACGTGTGGATTGGGTTAACTGTTCATCCATCGCCCCTTTGCGGATGCGCTCACAATGAGCAAGGACAACATCTGGTGCCCCTTTCGTAATTACGTACGATTGGCCTTTTTTATCCTTTATGACGACGGTCATCATTTTCCGGGCCGAATCAAACGGAAACTCTATTACTCGGCTGTACTGCTCGTGTAAACCTTCTTTTGAATAGCCTGCTTTCATGGCTGAAAGGAGGAGCGCCCCTTCCGTTGGATCTCCATCTAATACAAGTTTTTGTTTCGTTTTACGCTTTTCACGCACGTCTTTTTTAACAAAAGAGGCATTGTTACAAAGAGCGCCATAACTTAACAGTCGGCTTAAAGTTGGTTTTTTATCTGGTAATACAACAGCATCGTGTTCTTTAAACGTCCCTTCTGTTTCAAACCCATTTCCAGTAACGTGAACGTGCTCATTTGCTGTCCATAATTCTTTAACGGTCATTTTGTTTTGCGTTAAAGTTCCAGTTTTGTCGGAACAAATGACCGATGCACACCCTAATGTTTCGACGGCAGGAAGCTTACGTACAATACCGCGACGCTTAATCATCCGCTGAACGCCTAACGCTAACGCAACCGTTACAATCGCTGGCAAGCCTTCTGGAATCGCCGCAACAGCTAGTGATACCCCGGAAATAAACATGGTTTGCACGTCATGGCCTTGTATAACCCCAATGCCTACGACTAGGGCAGTTAGAAGCAACGCAACCGCAATTAAGGTCTTCCCTAGTTGTTCAAGACGACGCTGTAAGGGGGTGACGACATTGGTTGTTTCTTGAAGAAGATGTGCAATTTTGCCCATTTCTGTTTTCATTCCAGTGCCAACAACAATGCCTGTTCCACTTCCTTGTGTAACCATTGTTCCCATAAACGCCATATTTTCCTGATCACCGAGAGAAACGTCTTGCTGTTCAATGGGATGGTGATGTTTATGGGTCGGAACCGATTCACCGGTTAAAGAAGCTTCATCAATCCGTAAACCTGATACAGAGATGAGACGTAAGTCTGCACCAACCCGATCCCCAGCGCTTATTTTCACATAGTCGCCTGGAACAATTTCAGTTGATAATACTTTCGTCCATTCATTATTTCGTTTCACGTTCATTTGTGGCGCTGAAAGTTCTTTTAATGCATCAAGGGATTTCTCGGCCTTGCGTTCTTGAACAAACCCAAGTATGGCATTTAAAAACACAATACCCATAATCGTGACCGCATCAAGCATTTCACCAATTAAACCAGAAATCAACGTTGCTGCCAGTAAGACGAGCACCATAAAATCTTTAAATTGAGCGAGGAAAGTCGCCAACGCTGATGCCTTTTCTGCTTCTTTAAGCTTGTTCAATCCATACGTACTGACGCGTTTTTTGACATTTTTGTCTGTAAGACCTTTCGTTATGCTTGCATTCGTCTTGTGTTCCACTTCTTCAGGCTTCATGCTATACCATTTCATGAATACACCTCACACATCTACATCCACCCTTTGTCCTCATAAACTGTACATGCTATACTTACAAGCCATCTTATTCAGCAAGTCCCAAAAAAATGCTATACTTTATCAAGGAAACGATTCGCAGAAAGTAAAGAGGTGATCACATGTCTTACGATGGCATGATGACAAGAGCGATTACACATGAACTTCAACACTTAATTGGCGGACGAATTTCAAAAATTCATCAGCCGTTTAAAACGGAATTAATTTTAACGATCCGGGCAAAAGGGAAAAATTACGCCTTACTTGCTTCAGCAAATGCTCAATTTGCTCGGCTTCATTTAACAGAAGAAAAATACGATAACCCAAGCGAGCCTCCGATGTTTTGTATGTTGCTTCGTAAGCATCTTGAAGGTGGCTTTGTTCAATCGATTACCCAAGATGGGTTTGACCGTGTCGTTCGTATGACTGTTGCCAATAAAGATGAGCTTGGCGACCAAACAGAACGAACGCTTGTCTTTGAAATTATGGGACGCCATAGCAATATCATTTTATTGAACCCGCATACAGAAGGGATCTTGGATAGTATTAAACATGTGCGCTTTGACCAAAGCAGCTACAGAACAGTTGGTCCAGGTCAAACGTATAAAGCTCCACCTGCTCAAGATAAAAAAGATCCGCTTCAAGCCAATGCGGATGATGTATTAAAGCAAATTGATTTTAATTCCGGGAAATTAGATAAGCAGCTTGTATCAGCGTTTGCTGGACTGTCACCACTTTTAACGAAAGAAATTGTCAGTCGCGCTCCGTTTGCAAATCAAACATCCTTACCGGAATCATTTTTAGCAATTATGGCAGCAATTCGTGAGCATCAGTATTCATTCGAATATGTAAAAGGGAAAAAAGAAACGTTCTCTTATGTCTCTTTGCAACATGTGGAAGGTGAACGGCAGCTTTTTTCAAGTGCAAGTGAACTACTAGATTCATTTTATTACGGAAAAGCAGAGCGCGATCGAGTGAAACAGCAAGCGCATGATTTGGATCGATTGTTAAAAAACGAATACCAAAAAAATGTTCGCAAACAAAAAAAACTAGAACAAACATTAACACAAGCAGAAGAAGCGTCGAAGTTTCAAAAATTAGGCGAGTTGCTGACAGCAAATATGCATCTCGTTCAGCGAGGTCATACTCAAATTGAAGTAGTTGACTATTACGATGAAACTGGTGGAATGGTCGCGATTGAACTAGACCCGCAAAAAACGCCTTCAGAAAATGCACAGTGGTATTTTAAAAAATACCAAAAGGCAAAAACCGCACGTTTAGAAGTAGTCGAGCAGATGAATAGAACCAAACAAGAATTAGCTTACTTAGACACCCTCATTCAGCAAATGGATTCAGCATCTCCTCGTGACGTTGAAGAAATTCGTGAGGAATTAATGGAAGAAGGCTATTTAAAAAAACGCCTTCAGCAAGGCAAGAAAAAGAAAAAACAAGCCACAACACCTACACTCGAACGGTACCAATCATCGACAGGAATCGAGTTTCTTGTCGGTAAAAACAATCGTCAAAATGAGTATCTCTCCAATCGTCTTGCCCGTCAAAACGACATTTGGCTGCATACAAAAGATATTCCAGGTTCTCATGTTGTCATTCGTGCGGAAGAACCCGACGACACTACGTTAGCTGAAGCTGCTCTTGTTGCTGCGTTTTTCTCGAAAGCGCGAGACTCTGGTTCGGTGCCTGTTGATTACACAAAAATTCGCCACGTTAAAAAACCAAATGGCGCAAAGCCCGGCTACGTGACATACGACAATCAAACGACATTATTCGTCACTCCTAATGAACAAAAGGTTCGACAATTGAAAGCATAACGAAAATGAGCGTATGGAGAAAACTCTTCCATACGCTCACTCTTTTTTAATAGGCTTTTGTCATCATCCCGAGACCATTTAACACGTTTCGATGCTCCACTTGTGAAAAGCCTGCATCTGTTAAAAGACGGGTTAATTCTGTTTCGCTTTTACGATGACGTCGTTCCGATACGCTTGCCCACTTCAGTAAAAATGCTTTTTCGTTATCAGAAAATTCATAGGCTTTGGCATAGCTTGAAGCTGTTGCAATCGACATATGGGGAGCAGGATTTAAGAGAAACACTTCACCATCAGGTTTTGTCACCCTTCGTAATTCAGCGATTCCAATTTCGATTGAAGGCAATAAAAACAATGCGCACGTTGAGAAGACACGGTCGTAGGACGCGTCTGTTTCTGCAAGCGCTAGTGCATCCCCAACTTTTGCATGGGCCTTATCATCGACTTTGGCATTTGTGAATAAGTCATTTGCTCGCTTAACCATTTCCCCGGAAATATCTACACCGACCAATTCTTTCGCTTCTTTTACGCCTCTAAGCAGAAATCGTCCGGTACCACAGCCAACATCAAGCACCCGCTTGTTTTCCCACGAACTTGAGAACAGCTTTAATTCCGCATGAATTGCGGACAGCCAATCCGTTTGGACCATCTCGTCAAAGAAATTGACTAACGGATCAAATTCACTGCCTTCCATTTTACGCATAGACATCCTACCTTCCTCTTATGATGAACGAACGGTAAGCCAATCTTCATTATGTGGATTTTCTCGCCATAAGGTTAGCTTTTGCTGCTCATGCACAGAAATAAACCCTCTTTCCTTTGCTTGTTCAATTAATTCACTATATGCACAGAGAACGTGATGGTCTAAATTTGCCTGCTTAAACGCTAGTTCAGCTGCATTTAATTGGTAAGAAAAGATGGCAGCAACAAAGGAAACCTCTCCTCCAGCCTCTCGAACAGCATCGGCAGCAGCAATCGAGCTGCCTCCTGTAGAGATTAAATCCTCAATAATGACTACTTTGCTAGAAGCCGGTAAATGTCCTTCAATTTTATTTTTCTTCCCATGACCTTTTGCGCTACCTCGTACATAGATCATCGGTAGCTGTAATTCTTCCGCGACCCATGCGGCATGAGGAATTCCTGCGGTAGCCGTTCCGGCCACAACATCCGCATCTGGCGCATAGGTTTTAATCAATTGAGCCAGTCCTTTTGCAATGTCCTTTCGTACACGTGGATACGACATCGTTAAGCGATTGTCACAATAAATGGGTGATTTCAATCCTGAACTCCACGTAAACGGTTCGTTTGGTGATAATGTAACAGCTTGAATATCGAGTAGGTGATTAGCAATTGTTTGACTCATGTAAGAGTCACTCCCTTCCATTCCGAATGCATGTCTTTATAAACATGTAGAGGATCTGTTGCCATCGTTAAACTTCTACCGACAACGATTCCCCAACTTCCTAATTGTCTTGCTTCGCCAGGAGTTACGATACGCATTTGATCTGCCTTATCGTCTTCTGCTCGACGAATTCCAGGGGTAACTGTTAAAAAGTCTTGGCCGCATTCTTCATGAATAAATGGCACTTCTTTGGCTGAGCAAACGACTCCGTCTAAACCAGACGTTTTTGCTAGCTGTGCGTAAGAACAGACAACATCTTTTAAAGGTCGATCGATGTGAAGCTGTTGTTTGAGCATGTCTTCGTTTGTACTTGTTAGCTGTGTCACAGCAATACATTTTGGTCGTTCTTTTCCTGGACGTGTACCTGCTTCTAATCCTTCAATTGCAGCCTCCATCATGGCTTGCCCACCGGCAGCATGTACGTTCACCATATCAATTTCCATTTCTGCGAGCACACGCATCGTTCGTTTCACTGTATTTGGGATATCGTGAAGTTTTAAATCAAGAAAAAGATCGTGCTGTGCCTCTTTCAATTCTTCAATCACTTTCAACCCTTCACGGTAAAAAAGTTCCATACCGACTTTGACATCAATCGTTTCGTTTGAAAAATGTTCAAGAAATTGTCTTCGTTTTCCGCGATGATTAAAATCTAGCGCGATAAAGAGTGGGTTTTGCAAGATTTCCAGCTCCCTCCAATAATGTCCGTAATGCTGTTCATTTCCATCTCATCTAAGTACTGTGGCAATTCGTCAATAATCGTTGGACATGTGTACGGATCGACGAAGTTCGCTGTTCCTACCGCAACACAGCTCGCACCAGCTAGTAAAAACTCAATGACATCTTGCGCATTTTGAATGCCGCCCATTCCAATGATCGGAATGTCGACTTGTTGGCTGACTTGATGAATCATGCGTAATGCGACTGGTTTAATTGCTGGACCCGATAATCCACCGTATGTATTCGCTAAAATCGGTTGACGTGTTTTAAGATCGATTCGCATGCCGAGCAGGGTATTAATCATCGACAGTCCATCTGCACCAGCTGTTTCAACTGCTTTTGCCATCGCTACGATATCCGTAACATTCGGAGACAGCTTGACGTATACCGGTACTTTAGAAACAGCTTTAACTTCTTTTGTTAATTCGGCGGCGGTTTCAGGTACGGTTCCAAATGCAATTCCACCTTGTTTGACGTTCGGACATGAGATGTTCAGCTCTAACGCGTGTACGTTTTGTTCTGCCGATAATCGGGCGGCGACTTCAATATAGTCGCCCATTGTTGAACCTGCAATATTTGCTACAATCGGCACATCGTAGCGATCAAACCGAGGCAATTCTTTTTTAATTACCCCAGCTAATCCGGGATTTTGCAAGCCGATTGCATTGAGCATACCTGCTTTTGTTTCGGCAACACGAGGTGTAGCGTTTCCGAATCGCGGTTCTGGCGTCGTTGCTTTTATTGCAATGGCCCCTAGTTGATTTAAATCAAAGAATTCCGCATACTCGCCGCCAAATCCAAAGCAACCGGAAGCTGGCATGACTGGATTTTTCATCGATAACCCTGGTAAATTCACTTCTAATCGATTCATTTATAGTACAACCTCCCCGACTGGAAATACCGGTCCATCCGAACAAATTTTACGATATTCATGGGCATCTCCATCTTCAACCGCACACACACAGGCAAAGCAAGCACCGATTCCACAACCCATTCGTTCTTCCAACGAAATAAACGCTTTTTGGTTTCGGTATCGCTCGGACATCACTTTTAACATTGGTGTCGGACCGCATGCAAAAAGGACATCACACTTGAGCTCGCATTCGTCAATGGCATTTGTCACAAAACCGTGGACGCCGTGAGAACCATCAACCGTCGTCACATACACATCACCGAGTGCTTTAAATGCTTCTTCGTAAAAGACATCTTGTTTTGAAGCGAAGCCTAGCACACTAATCACGCGAACCCCTTTTTTTACGAGTTGTTTTGCTAAATAGTAGAGTGGCGGCACACCGATACCGCCTCCAACAAGTAGTGCAACATCACCTGTTTGTGCTTCTTCAACAGGGAATCCTTTTCCGAGGGGACCCATGACGTTTAACGTTTTTCCATTTTCATAGTGTGAAAGTCGAGATGTTCCCTCGCCACTAGCGCGATAAATCATCGTTACTTGCTGTTTGTTTACATCAACGTCAGCAATGCTAATTGGGCGACGTAAAAGTAGATCTTCCGAATGCCCTACACGAACATGTAAAAATTGTCCAGGTTGCGTCATCTGCGCAACCGTTTCCCCTTGCAAAACAAGCTGATAGCTGTCTTTTGCAAGTAATGTTTGCTCAACAACTGTTAATGCGCCATAGCGATCTCTCATCTTGATTCCCCCTCTGATGTTTTCATGGAAAGAGTCACGCACCTGTGGCCGTGACCCGTTTTCACAATTTATACCGGCTGCGGCATGCTTTCTGCTGCAAACGTAATTGACTCAAGTACGCTTAACAAAGCTGCTGCTGTATCAATCGATGTGAGGCAAACAACACCATTTTCAACGGACTCGCGGCGAATTCTAAAGCCATCCCGAGCTGGTTGTTTTCCTCTTGTAAGAGTATTTATGACAAACTGGGCTTCCCCTTGGCGTATAAGATCAAGTAAATGAGGTTTGCCTTCATTAATTTTATTAACGACACGAACAGGAATCCCTTCCATCTCTAACAAGGTTGCTGTTCCAGAAGTCGCCATAATGCTAAAGCCTATCTCATGGAAGCGTTTCGCAATCTCAATCGATTCTTGCTTATCTTTATCAGCGATGGTGAACAAAACCGATCCGTGAGTAGGAATATTCATACCTGATGCTACAAGTCCTTTATATAACGCTTTTTCTAATGTACGGTCACGCCCCATAACTTCTCCCGTTGACTTCATCTCCGGTCCAAGAGTGATGTCGACTCGACGTAACTTCGCAAACGAGAAGACTGGAACTTTCACCGAGACTTCTTTTGCTTCAGGATGATAGCCTGTGCCATAACCGAGTGATGCAAGGCTTTCTCCTAGCATAACGCGAGTTGCAACATTTGCCATTGGCACCCCTGTTATTTTGCTTAGAAACGGTACCGTACGACTAGAACGTGGATTTACTTCTAGTACAAAGACGTCATCTTGATGCCACACAAATTGAATGTTTAGAAGTCCAATAATGTTTAATCCACGGGCAATTTTAGTCGTTCGTTCAATCAGCCGTTCTTTTAAGTATTCTGGAACCGTTTGAGGCGGGTAAACCGCGATGGAATCACCGGAATGGACCCCTGCTCGTTCAATATGTTCCATGATGCCTGGTATATAGACATCTTTCCCGTCTGAGATCGCATCGACTTCAAGTTCTTTCCCTGTTAAATAACGATCAACGAGCACTGGATGTTTCGGATTTACTTTAACAGCTGACTGCATGTAGCGAAGAAGCTCTTCTTCATGATAGACAATCTCCATCGCCCGTCCGCCTAATACATACGATGGACGCACTAGAACGGGATAACCAATCTCATTGGCAATCGTTACCGCACCCTCGACCGAGGTTGCCGTTTTGCCTAATGGTTGTGGAATCGCTAAATTCATCAACGTTTGCTCAAATTTATCCCGATTTTCAGCACGGTCCATATCGTCTAGCTGAGTGCCAATAATTTTCACGCCTCGAGCAGCTAAATCCGCAGCAAGGTTGATCGCCGTTTGCCCACCAAATTGCACGATGACCCCTTTTGGATTTTCAAGGTGAATGACATTCATGACATCTTCAATCGTTAAAGGTTCGAAATAAAGTTTGTCAGAGGTAGAAAAGTCTGTCGAGACGGTTTCCGGATTATTATTCATAATAATCGCTTCATACCCCTCTTCTTTAATCGCCCAAACAGTATGAACGGTTGCATAGTCAAACTCAATGCCTTGACCGATTCGAATTGGACCTGAGCCTAGAACGAGGATGCTCTCTCTTTCAGTCACCTCGGATTCATTCTCACGTTCATACGTGCTATAAAAATATGGTGTAGCCGAAGCAAATTCTGCTGCGCATGTATCGACCATTTTAAAAACCGGCTTAATTCCCGCTGCATCTCTTAACTCAAATACAGCTTGCTCCTCCGTCTCCCATCTCTTGGCGATAAACGAATCGGCAAATCCTGCTCTTTTGATTTTTCGGAACAGCTTTTCGTTCGTTCTTGCCTCGGTCAACTGTCCCTCTAATGCGACGATCCGCGCTAGTTTCTGCAAAAAGAGACGATCAATTTTCGTTGTTTGATAGATTGTTTCGATAGATGTTCCTTTTCGAAGCAGCGCACCAATCGCAAACAGGCGCTCATCGTCTGCTTTCGATATTTTCTTGAGCAAATCTTCTTCAGACTGCATGTCTAGCGTTGCGTCTTGAATATGGTCATAGCCTGCTTCAAGTGATCGAACGGCTTTTAGAAGCGATTCTTCTAGCGAACGTCCAATCGCCATCACTTCACCAGTTGCTTTCATTTGCGTCCCTAATGTACGGTTGGCACTTTCAAATTTATCAAAAGGCCAGCGTGGAATTTTCGACACAACATAGTCTAACGCTGGTTCAAAGCTTGCATACGTTGTTTCTGTTACTGGATTTTTTAACTCGTCCAAATGGTAGCCTACTGCGATTTTCGCGGCAATTTTGGCAATTGGATAGCCTGTTGCTTTTGATGCTAAAGCAGATGAACGGCTGACTCGCGGGTTTACTTCAATGATATAGTATTGATCACTATGTGCATCGAGGGCAAACTGTACGTTGCAGCCCCCTTCGATTCCAAGTGCGCGAATAATGGAAAGAGAGGAATTCCGTAACATTTGGTAATCGCGATCAGATAAGGTTTGGCTAGGAGCGAATACGATCGAATCTCCTGTATGAACACCGACGGGATCAAAGTTTTCCATGTTGCAAACAACGATTGCTTCATCTTGTGCATCGCGCATGACTTCGTACTCTACTTCTTTAAAGCCCGCAATACTTTTCTCCACTAAACATTGCGTAACTGGGCTATATTTTAACCCACTCGCAACAATTTCTTGTAAATCTTCATCATTATAAGCGATGCCTCCACCTGTACCACCAAGTGTGTAGGCGGGTCGAATGATCACTGGGAAGCCAATATGCGCAACAAATTTTTCCGCTTCGGCTAGCGTATGGACAATTTCACTTTCAGGAACCGGCTCACCTAGTAAGTTCATAAGCGCGCGAAATTGCTCACGATCCTCTGCTTGTTCAATTGCGCTCAATTTTGTTCCAAGTAGCTCAATGTCGTAGCGTTCAAGCACGCCCGCATTCTTCAATTCAAGCGCCATGTTGAGACCTGTTTGCCCTCCTAGCGTTGGCAGTAGTCCGTCTGGACGTTCTTTCCGAATAATTCTTGTTACAAAATCGAGCGTGAGCGGCTCAATATAGACACGATCTGCCATCGTTGTGTCTGTCATGATCGTTGCAGGATTTGAATTTATGAGAATAACCTCGTATCCTTCTTCTTTTAACGCTTGACACGCTTGTGTCCCTGCATAATCAAACTCAGCTGCTTGACCGATTACAATCGGACCTGATCCGATCACAAGAATTTTTTTCAAATCTGTACGCTTTGGCATAACAACACTCTCCCCTACTCCTATTAAACAAGTACGTTTGTTTTTACTGTTTTCATCATCTCGACAAAACGATCAAAGAGATCATTTGCATCATGCGGTCCTGGGTTTGCTTCTGGATGATACTGAACGCTAAAGGCAGCTGCTCGTTTATGGGATAATCCTTCCACTGTGCCATCGTTAACCGCTTCGTGCGTTAACAGTAATTCTGTTCCTTCTAAAGAAGCGAGATCAACGGTATACCCGTGATTTTGCGCTGTAATATCAATTCGACCTGTTTCCAATTCCCGCACAGGATGATTCGATCCACGATGACCAAATGTCAATTTGCTCGTGGTTGCACCACTTGCTAGTGCTAAAAGTTGGTGGCCTAAACAGATTCCGAATAGCGGGATTTCTCCTACCAGAGCACGTACCGTTTCAATCGTTTCAGGAACATCTTCAGGATTTCCAGGACCGTTTGAAACAAGCACACCATCAACACCGAGGCGTTTGATCTCTTGTGCAGTTGTGTTGTATGGCACAACGACTACATCGCATTGTCGTTCAATGAGCGACTGTAAAATGCCATGTTTCATCCCGCAATCAATTAATGCAACGCGCTTTCCTTTTCCTGGGACATGATAAGCCGTATTTACTGATACTTGCGATACTTGCGTCGTCTGAAGGGGCATGCGCTGGAGCTCTTCGACCACATCTTCAACCTTTACTGATAACGAGCACACATAGCCTTTCATTGTTCCGCGTGCGCGAATCTTTCTCGTTAACATACGTGTATCGATTCCTGCTAAC
The DNA here is from genome assembly GCF_041949915.1 of Shouchella sp. JSM 1781072. Lineage (NCBI taxonomy): Bacteria > Bacillati > Bacillota > Bacilli > Caryophanales > Bacillaceae > Shouchella > Shouchella sp. JSM 1781072. Next base: position 746,265 of record NZ_JBHFQE010000001.1, on the reverse strand, counting down.
CCTGGAATTCCTTTTGCAACGAGTAACTCATGGAGCGATTCTTGTTCTCGATAGTGACTTGGTTCATCCTCTACTTCTCGCACGATTAAGGCAGAGATGGCCGGGTCAAGGGATTCAAAATCATCGCGATTGATGCCATAGTTCCCGATTAGCGGATACGTTAGCATCACAATTTGCCCACAGTAGGATGGATCAGACAAGATCTCTTGATAGCCAGTCATTCCCGTGTTGAACACAACTTCGCCACTTATTTCTACGTCAGCTCCAAAACCTTCACCAATAAATACGGTGCCATCTTCTAAGATCAGTTGTTTATCCATGGTTTACTCGCTCCTTTGTAAAAACCGCCTCGCCTGCTACATAAGTAGCATGTGGAATTCCTGTACACGTCCACCCTACAAACGGTGTGTTTGTACCTTTACTATAAAATGTCTCAGGGTTAATCGTTTCCGTTGCTTGTAAATCAATTAGCGTAAAATCGGCTGGAGCTCCGACATTTAATGTTCCATATGGAAGATCAAATGTTTCTGCTGGTTTTGTGGTCAGCCAATCAATGAGCTGATTTAAGCGAAACGATCCCGACTCGACAAAATGGGTATACAATAATGGGAAAGCCGTTTCGAGTCCGACAATGCCAAACGGCGCTCGATCCATGCTCGTTTGTTTTTCTTCTTGAGTATGCGGTGCATGATCTGTTGCGATAAAGTCAATTGTTCCATCGAGTAATCCTTCAATCAACGCTTCTTGATCCGCTTTTGATCGAAGCGGCGGATTCATTTTAAAATTTGTATCTTGACCGTGAATGTTCTCTTCACTTAAGAGCAGGTGATGCGGCGTTACTTCTGCGGTTACCCGAATCCCTGCTTTTTTTGCATCTCGAATCGTACGTACAGACTCTTTCGTCGACACGTGGCAAACGTGGTAGTGACAATTTGCCGCTTCTGCAAGCAGCACGTCTCTTGCAATATGTACAGATTCACATACTGATGGAATCCCGTTTAAGCCTTCTTGCTTGGCGTACTGTCCTTCGTGCACAGAACCACCGTTGATCAATGTATTATCTTCGCAATGAGCGACAACAGCCATTTGATGCTTTGCTGCCTCTTTCATCGCCGCAAGCATCATGCCAGCGTCTTGAATGCCGACCCCGTCATCTGTGAACGCAAAGGCGCCTGCATCTTTAAGAGCTGAGAAGTCTGTTAACTCTTTTCCTAGTTGTCTCGTTGTAATGGAGCCATAAGGAAGCACGCGCACATGTGCTTTTTCAGCAATTCGTGCCATTAATGCAGTCATCGTTTCAGCTGTATCTGGAACTGGCCTTGTGTTCGGCATCGCGGCTACTGTCGTAAATCCCCCTCTCGCTGCTGCTTTTGTACCTGTTTCAATCGTTTCTTTCTTTTCGCCACCTGGTTCTCTTAAGTGGATGTGAAGATCAACAAAACCTGGCGTAATCAACAGGTTATCGGCGTCAACTTCTTTTGTAACCTCAGTTGTTTCCTCTACAAAATGGCCATCCCGTACAAACAAATGTTTTTGCTCTTTCTCGCCTGCCGCGTTTATGATAAATCCGTTGCTAATTTTTAGTGTCATTTTGTCTTCATCCCCTTTTTTAAACTTAACGTTGTAACGCTCGTTTTAACACCGCCATGCGAATGGCCACACCATTCTCGCTTTGCTTGTAAATTCTAGAACGATCACATTCAACTAATGCACTACTTATTTCAACATCACGATTTACTGGGGCTGGGTGCATAATAATGCTGTCTTGCTTCATCTTTTTTTCACGTTCAGTCGTTAAGCCGTAACGTTGATGATAGTCTTCTTTGGAAAAAGGAAACGCATCATCATGGCGCTCATGCTGGACTCGGAGCAACATGACCACATCTGCAGTTTTAACTGCTTCATCCATTGAGAGATATCGATAGCGAGTCTGGAAATCCCCCATCCATTCAATCGGACCAGCAATGGTTACCGTTGCCCCTAACCGTTGAAGAATCTCAGCGTTTGAGCGCGCTACCCTACTATGTTGAAGATCCCCTACAATCGTGACCGTCAGCCCTTCAAACCGGGAAAACTCTTGCTTAATCGTTAGCAAATCTAAAAGCGATTGGGTTGGATGATTGCCGCACCCATCTCCAGCATTAAGAACCGGAATGTTTATTTCTTTTAACTCTTCATAAAATTCATCTTTTGAATGACGGATCACGACGGCGCTTGCACCTATGGATTGCAGTGTTCGCACAGTGTCGTATAAAGATTCTCCTTTTTGAGTGCTTGATGACGCCCCATCAAATTGTAAGACGTCAAAACCTAGTCGGCGTTCCGCTACTTCAAAGCTAAATCGTGTACGTGTACTCGGTTCAAAAAATAAGTTTGCGATAAAGGTTTGTTCTCTTGATTGCCACGTTTCCCCGTTTGCAAATCGCTCAGCTTGCTGAAGAATCTCGTACACCTCGTCTACGTGTAATTGTGTCATCGTATAGAGGCTCTGATTGCGAGAGCCATATAATTGAACCGTCATTCGTACATCCTCCTTTAGTGTTGTTCCGGATTTTCTTCAAACATGTTTTGTTCACCGTAGCTAACGTTTTTATTTGGCAAGACAGCATGTAGGACTAAACCAATAATGGTGGCGAGTGACATACCTGCAATTTCAAATGTGTCGGAGAAGCGTACAGTTGCGCCACCGATCCCCACTACGAGAATAATCGATGCAATGACCATATTTCTTTTTTCACCCATGTCAAGCTTATTATCGACGAGCATGCGTATACCAGCAGAAGCGATAATCCCGAACAACATAATGGAGATGCCGCCCATTACCGCTTCAGGAATCGAGCTGATTAACGCGGCCACTTTTCCAATAAACGAGAATGTAATCGCCAACACTGCCGCACCTGCTATCACGAAGACGCTGAACACTCGAGTAATCGCAATGACGCCAACGTTTTCACCGTATGTGGTATTCGGTGGTCCACCGATACTCGCTGCTATGATCGTCGCTACACCATCACCCATGACCGTTCGGTGCATGCCTGGTTTTTGCAAAAAGTTCTTTCCAGAAATCTTGCTTAACACCATTAATTGTCCTGTATGTTCCGCCAATGTCACTAACGCAACAGGCGCCATAATGGCAATGATTGCCCAGTTTAAGGATGGATCATACGTGTAGAATGGAATGATTAATTCAGGAACTGCGAACCAGTTTGCTTCTCGAATCGGACTTAAATCAATTAAGCCTTGTGTGAGCGCGAATGCGTAACCTGCAATTAAACCAAGTAAAATCGGTATTAAGTTTAAAAACCCTTTAAAGTACATCGTCGCAATGACAGCAACCCCTAATGTAATACCTGCTGTTATGATGTGAACAAGACTATATTCGTCCGTTCCCGGTAAATACATGGCATTATCCACTGCCGTCGTTGCTAAGCTTAGACCAATTACCATAATAACTGGACCTACAACAATTGGTGGTAAAAGTTTTGTTATCCAGTTTGTTCCTGCCGCTTTAATAATGAGTGCTACAATTCCATAAATGATTCCAGCGAAGAAGCTTCCGATCATCGCTCCTTCCGTACCTCCAATTGCTTGTGCGGACAAGATCGGAGCGATAAAGGCAAACGATGACCCTAAGTAGGCTGGTACTTGCCCCTTTGTAATGAGGATAAATGCCAATGTCCCTAGTCCACTTGATAAAAGAGCCGTTGCTGGACTCATATCAATTAAAAATGGAACGAGTACCGTTGCGCCAAACATTGCGCATAAGTGTTGTAAACTGAACAAGAGCCATTGATCCGCTCGAGGTATTTCTTGGATGCCTAATCTCATTTTTGGTTGTTTCATCAATTTTCTCCTTTTGCCTTTTTCTTCATATAAAAAGCCCCCTAGAGTCTAGGAGGCGGCAAGAAAGAAGCACAAACGTATTGCTTTGCGTGCATTCTTATTCCTCTTGCCAGCCTCACAGGACTACGATTAAAGAGGAGCTATACAATTGTGACTTCGTCTAATTCATCTACTTCTTTAAGCTTAGCGGAGATGCGCTCTTGCTTCGAAGTTGGCACATTTTTCCCAACATAATCAGGTCGAATTGGCAGTTCACGATGCCCTCGATCAACTAATACAGCGAGTTGTATTAATGAAGGCCTTCCTAAATCAATTAACGCATCAAGCGCAGATCGCACCGTTCTTCCTGTATAAAGTACATCGTCTACAAGAATGACGGTTCTGCCGGTAATATCAACCGGTATATCGGTTCCTTGTAAAACAGGTTGCTGATCGCTTGTTTTAGGTGTTAAATCATCACGATAAAGCGTAATATCCACTTCACCGACCGGAATATCTTGTCCTTCAATATCCTTAATTCGTTGAGCCAACCGATTAGCAAGATAAATGCCTCGTGTCTTAATCCCGACTAACACACAGTTCTCTACGCCTTTGTTTCGCTCAATCACCTCGTGTGACATCCTCGTTATTGCGCGGCGCATCGCATCTTCATCAATGATCATTCTTGCCATCGTCGAACCTCCTCACAAAAAAATCCCTACCTGTCCAAAAGGAGCAGCTAGGGATTTAGATAGACGTATCCTAATTCACCGACTCCTTGATAGCCTCACAGGACTATGCTTAAAGGACCTATAATCTTCTATTGTAGTATGCATCACACGAAAGGATTTGTCAATCTTGTTTTCGTAAATCTTGCAATAATGTTTCCATGTCTTCAGGCACTGGTGCAGTAAACAAAAGTTCTTCATTTGTTCTCGGATGAACAAAGCCAAGGGTTTCTGCATGTAGCGCTTGTCCAGCAATCGGCAATGTTTTCTTATAGCCGTATTTCGGATCTCCTGCCAATGGATGTTCAATATATTGAAAATGTACGCGAATTTGATGAGTCCGCCCTGTTTCTAATTCACACGTCACGTAAGAAAAAGCGCGAAACGTTTCTTCCAACGTAAAATGTGTAACAGCTTGCTTACTGTTTTTATCCGTTACCGCCATCTTTTGACGGTCTTTTAAATCTCGACCGATTGGCGCATCAATGGTTCCTTTCTTATGAGAAAGCACACCATGTACAATCGCCTTATATTGACGCTTTGTTGTTTTGTTCATTAATTGTTTGGATAAATGTTCATGAGCGTGATCATTCTTTGCGGCAACAATTAAACCTGTCGTATCTTTATCGATTCGATGTACGATGCCAGGTCGAACTTCGTCATTAATGCCTGACAAATCGGTACAGTGGTAAAGAAGCGCGTTGACGAGTGTCCCGCTTGAATGCCCCGGTGCTGGATGTACAACCATGCCTCTCGGTTTGTTGACGACAATGAGATCTGCATCTTCATAGACAACGTCTAAGGGGATATTTTCAGCTTTCACTTCCGTTGACACTAATTCTGGTTCCGAAACGTCAATCACATCACCTTGTTGAACTTTATAATTTGCTTTAATTACTTGTTCATTCACAGTCACTAGACCGTCTTGAATCCATTTTTGTACGTGGGTTCGTGATGTATCACCATGTAATAGAACGATCATCTTATCAATTCGCTCATTTATTTGTGTTTCATCGATTGTCCATTGTTTCATATTAGTTCTTGCTCTCCTTCTTTTCACGCCTAGCTTCTAAAATTAAATTTATCAAAAATAACCCCACTCCGACTGTTAAAGCCGAGTCAGCAATATTGAAGATCGGGAAGTTTCCAAATGTATCAATAAAATCAACCACTTCTTGACGAAAAAGCCGATCAATAAAATTCCCGATCGCGCCACCTAAAATAAGGCCTAAAGCCCATTTTAATAACGTATGGTTTCTAGCTTCCGTTTGAATCAGATAAATAATCACACCAACCATAATGACGGTAATGATGTAAAACAACCACATCTGCCCTTGCAAAATGCCAAACGCCGCACCAGAATTCCGATGAGAGAAAATGTAAAAAACATTTTCAATGACTGTGATGCGTTCACCGATAACCATATTTTCAACAACAAGCCATTTGGTTAACTGATCAAGTCCGATAATAAGTAACGCAATTATGTAAGCCATCCGTATCCTCCACTATGTAATAGGATTAGTGTAGCATAAATACAAATAAATGTCTGTTCTTTCTCCACTGAGCAATTACGTTCATATAAAAAAGGAATACAGAGGTATAAAACCTCCGTATTAAGCGCGAACCACTATTACGTCTGGTCTCGTTTTCGATAAGCACTATAATGTTCATTTTGCTCAACCGTCACACTGTCCGGACCATGATACCCATCAATTCCTGTGGAAAGAAATCCTTCAAAATCCTCCACACCATTTGCGCCGTACAAGTCGGTATCTCCTGTTTCTTCATCGTATTCCAACGACGTATCATTAAAACGAGCAACTGCTTGATAGGCATCTTCTCCATCAAACTCTGTTTCATCTTCATCATGGTCCTTATTATACGCTTCAAACCCTTGTACAACCTCTTCTTCAACAGGTCGATCCGTGGGAACAGATTGGGGAGCCACCGAGGCAACAGTTCGTGCTTCTGGATAGGCTTTAAGTCTTTCTTCAGGAATGGGTTCCCCCGTCACTTCACAAAAGCCATACGTACCATGATCAATTTTTTCCAACGCATCGTCGATTGCATGAAGTTCATGCTCCGCGTGTTGAAATAATGCTTCATCTTTTTCTCGGTCAAATAAATCCGTCGCATTATCAGCAGGATGATTATCATAATTTGATAACTCCGCCTGTTGTTGTTTTGGATCATGAGAAGATTGATGTTTTACGAGTTGTTCTCTTCGTTCAATCAGCTTACTTTTATACCACGTTGTATCCATTTTAGAATCACTCCTTATACGTAGGATGACCCGTTCTACGTATTCATTGAGCGCCAAATAAAACCAGCTTAAAGAGCATTGTTTCTCATGCAAAAAGCATCGATCTCTACGGAACGTGAGTCGATGCTTCATTTAAAATCCTTATTTCAATAACGCAGATAAACCGTTACATCTTGTATGTAAAATGTACCTTACGATTTGCTCTCTTGTTCTTCAAATTCTTTAAGCAGTTCTTCTTCGTTAAAGTTATCTTCGCTGCCAGCAAATTGTTCCCAATCGTCTGTCTGAAGCATTTCCATCTGCGCCTCAATTAGCATTTTAAACCGCATTTTATAAACAGACGCTTGTTTTTTAAGCTCTTCCATTTCCATCATTACTTTTCTTGACTTGCTTAACGCTTCGTTAACAATTCGGTTTGCATTTTTCTCCGACTCTTTCACGATTAACTGCGCTTCTTTGTGAGCATTGTTACGCAATTCATCTGCAGCCTCTTGCGCAACCATAATGGATTTATTTAAGGTTTCTTCGATATTGTGGAAATGTGAAAGTTTTTCATCTTGATTGTTCACTTGTTCAAACAATTCCTTTTTTTCTCGAAGGACCGCTTCATAATCTTTAATAATTTGATCAAGAAACTCATTTACTTCATCTTCGTCATACCCGCGAAACGAGCGTGTAAACTCTTTATTATGAATATCTAACGGCGTTAATGGCAACCGTCCCACCTCCATGAAATCTTGATTCTTTTCTTCATTCGACATTCCCCGAAAAATACCTTCTAAAAACAACAAATTTCGCCGTCAAGGCAAAATCACTTCTTTCGTCCTACTGTTAAACGAATTTTTTCTTTCTTGGTTGTCCCGTCTGAATGCATGACTTTTCCACGACCGTAGCCACGCAGAGACAAGTAATCACCAATTGCCAATGTAAAAGCTGGTTGATCAACCAATCGCCAGTTCACTTTTACATATCCTTTGGAAATCGCTTCAACCCCTTTTGAACGGGATAAACCGTACACAGAAGAAAGAACAGCATCCAATCGCATCGAGGAAACAAGCACCTGCTCTGTTTGCCAATGTTCTTCTTCTAATTCCATTGTATCTGTTTCTTCCAATGAAATCGAGGTTTTTCCGACATAATCAAGCGAGATTCGTATGTAAGCTGCTGTATCTGTCGCTGTTGCAAACGTAAAGAAGTCATCGCCTACAACAATATCACCAAACTTCTCACGTTTTAACCCTGTATTCATGAGTGCACCTAATACATCACGATGCAAAATCGTTACAAATTTTGAGGAAAACGAAGCGTACAAAAATGTAATTCCCCATTTTGGCGGCTCATCCTGTAAATAAATCGGTCGCAAAAGAGCCCGCTTTCGCTCACAGCCTTGAGCGCCACCATGAAAGAGAAGCTCACACTCCTCATTTTTTCCTACAATCGAAGTCAAAATATCTTGCTGTCTTGGGTCAAGAAAATCCGTCAGCCGTTCTTGATGAAACAAGGTGACGGACTCAATCATGTCGCGGACTTGATCAACAAAAGGGTGCTCTTCCTTTCGAAAATGTTCGTACATCGTCTAGAATAGCCCCATAATCCACTGTTGAACTGGCCCTAAACCACGAACCGCTAAGTTTAAAAGGAAGATCGCAACAATCGGCGATAAATCGATCATGCCAATTGGTGGGATAATATTCCTGAAAATTCCTAAATACGGTTCAACAATACTGCCGAGGAATTCGCCAAAAGCGGAATCTCTTCCACCTACCCATGACATGATGATGTAAATTAAAATCGCAAAGAAGTACCCTAGCGCTAAGTAACGTATCAGGTTAAATATAAAGTTAACAAACAATTCCATCTTGCTCTCATCACCTACCTTGTAAAATCAAAATTGATTAGCAATATCACTAATCGACCCTGATATTTCCACATTATCTGGTGCACATATGAAAATACTCGCACCAATTTTTTGAATGTCTCCTCCAATAGCATATACGGTTCCGCTTAAAAAATCTACTACCCGTAATGCTTGATCGTGTTCCATTCTCTGTAAATTAATAACGACTGTTTTCCGATTCTTTAATTGATCCGCAATGTCTTGGCTTTCATCATATGAACGTGGCTCAATCAGCGTCATTTTCGCATGTTGCTGAACACTTTTTAAGCTCACAATATTCGATTGCGTTTCTTTTTCTTTTGCTTCATTTCCTTGAAATCGATTTGGCATTGTTCGTCCCTCATCTTCTTCAGGCTCGTCTACATAACGTTCGACTTCTTCGACATGGTCATCTAAATTAAAGTACGTTTTAAACTTTGATTTAAAGCCCATTTCCATCCTCCTTATTCAGACACGTGTTCATTGCCTACTAGAATGGTTCCAATGCGTATATACGTAGCACCTTCTTCTATTGCCACTTCAAAGTCATTCGACATGCCCATCGACACTTCTGTGCAAGGAGCGTGCTCATAGTTTTTATCGGCAATCGATTGTTGCAGTTGTTTTAACGTTTTGAAATAGGGACGCGTTTCTTCAGCATCGTCAACAAACGGCGCCATTGTCATAAGACCCACCACTGTTATGCGGTCATACGCTTCTAGCTTTTCAATAAATGGCTCAACTTCACCAGGAGCTAGTCCACTTTTGGATTCTTCTCCAGACACATTTACTTGCACAAAACATCGTAGCGTTTGATCTTGCTGATTTAAACGTTTTTGAATTTCCTTGGCTAAACTTAAGCGATCAAGCGAATGGAGTACCGATATTTCACCGACAACGTCCTTCACTTTTCTCGATTGCAGCGAGCCAATGAAGTGCCAGTCAACATCTTCTGTATCGAGCGCTTCTTTTTTCGCAAGCAGACCCTCTATGCGGTTTTCACCTATATGAGAAATGCCTGCATCTATTGCGGCTTTAGCCGTTTCGACTGAAACATACTTTGTTACAGCAATAATTTGGATATCCTCTAACGACCGACCCACTTTAGTCGCAGCAGTTTCAATACGAGAACGTAGTGCAGCACGATTCTCTTCTACGTTTGTCTTCATGTTTCTTTCACCTTCTTTAAGCCTATCATACTCATCATTCTACCTGTTTTACCCTCTGCTTGTCGATGAGAGAAATAACGCTCCTCCCCATAGGTACATCGATCAGATTCAATCAAGTGCTCAGGGAGAATACCCGCACGCTCTAATAACAATCGATTTAAAGCAGGTAAGTCAAGTAAATAGCGCTGATTCTGAGTGGGCGTAAAGATGTTCATGTTGTCTCCAGGTAAGAGCGTTTTTACCTGTTCCATGACATGGTGATCGACTTCATACGCTTGTTTGGAAATACAAGGACCGATTAGAACGTAGATATCATGAGGATCAACAGCGTGCTCTTGAACCCAAATTTTCACTAGCTTAGGCCCAATTTCCGCCACTGTCCCTTTCCAACCTGCATGACAAAGGCCAATCATTTTGCTCTTTTTCGAGAAAAAATAAAGCGGGACACAATCTGCATACAAGCTTGTCAACAGAACATTTGGATCGCTTGTATAAAGCCCATCTGTTCCCTGAACAGCTGTATTAAGCTGGCGCGCCCCTTTTCCTCGATCGTGTTCCGTCACTTCCGCTATCGTTGCATGGTGAACTTGTTCAGAACCGATCCAAGCATCAAGAGCAAAACCGATATCGTGAGCAACGCGCTCACGATTATGTACAACCGCATCAGCAGAATCTTCAACATGAAAGCCCATGTTCAACGAATCATAGGGTGAGTTGCTCACACCGCCATGACGTGTTGTAAAACCGGCGAACAACCCTTGGTCTAAAGAATTAAAATTGGTTTCATACTCTACTCGTTCTGTGAGTAACTGCCAGTTTGCTTTCATCGTTGTGACTCCTTTTTGTATTCCTCGCTTTATTTTACCATAATGCCTGCGGAGAAGAAATGTTTACCGTTGCGGTTCTTTTCTTTCTGGCTCTTGCTCCAATTCCGTAATCATTTGCTTTTGCTTGTAACGTTCAGGTAGCTCTACTAAAATGACGTCAGAACCAATTTTCAGTATATTCTTCCAAGGAATGATGGTTTCATTTGAATCTCTGCTTCCTAATAAATTCATCATCTTTCCCTGGCTTGAAATAATAATCGCTTCAATTCTACCTGTATTCAAGTTAATATCTAAATCATTTAAATGACCTAGACGCTTCCCATTCTCCATATTCACAATGTCTTTCGACGAGAGTTCAGATATTTTAATCATCACATTCCCTCCTTTTATCTTACTATATGCTTCTCCTAGAATCATTTATGAACAAGAAAAAAAGCCGTTGCAACAGCAACGACTTTTTTACGATTCGATATGCTTATTCATTTGTTGAATGGCACCTTTTTCTAGACGTGACACTTGTGCTTGGGAGATCCCTATTTCGTCAGCTACTTCCATTTGTGTTTTCCCTTGGAAAAAACGCATATTTAAAATGACTTTTTCACGATCATTCAATCGAATCATTGCCTCTTTTAAAGCGATCTCTTCTACCCAATTTACATCTTTGTTTCGTTCATCGCTAATTTGATCCATCACAAAGATTGGGTCACCACCATCATTGTAAATCGGCTCAAATAAAGAAACTGGATCTTGTATTGCATCCAGTGCAAACACAATATCCTCTTTTGGTACGTCTAATACCGCCGCGATTTCTTGAACAGTTGGTTCATTTTCTCTTTTCTTTTCTGCCATCATCTGATCCCGAACTTGTAACGCTTTATACGCAATATCTCGTAATGATCGAGATACGCGAATCGGATTATTATCTCTTAAGTATCGTCGAATTTCTCCAATAATCATCGGAACCGCATAAGTTGAAAACTTTACATTTTGACCTAAATCAAAATTATCAATGGATTTCATCAACCCAATGCATCCGACTTGGAATAAGTCATCGACATTCTCACCGCGATTATTAAAACGCTGAATAACGCTAAGGACTAACCGAAGATTGCCATTAATTAATGTATCCCTTGCCGGCTCATACCCTGACTGTAGCTGCGAGAAAAGTTCCCGCATCTCAGCATTTTTTAAAACGGGTAGCTTTGATGTATCAACGCCACAGATTTCTACTTTATTACGAGTCAAATTCTTTACCCCCTAAACGGAAGATGATGTCAAAAAAAGTATCTCCCTGGGAAAAAAATTTTATGCACTCGTTTTATGTTTGGAAATCGGAAAACGGAGACTTACCCTTGTCACGACACTGCTAAAATTTAGAAATAATTTTTTCTGCTCATCGCTTTCATTTTTAAACCATTTTGTTAAATTCTTTTTGTAGCCTTTTAATAATTCGTTTTTCTAATCGAGAGATATACGATTGTGAAATTCCTAGCATATCCGCAACGTCTTTTTGTGTCTTTTCTTCTGTACCTGTTAACCCAAAGCGTAGCTCCATAATTTGTTTTTCACGGGCAGACAAGGTATGCAGCGCTTTTACGAGAAGCCGACGGTCCACTCGCTCTTCAATTCCTTTTGTAATAATGTCTTCTTCTGTTCCGAGGACATCTGATAAGAGTAATTCATTCCCATCCCAATCAATATTTAACGGCTCATCAAACGACACTTCTGAGCGAGTTTTATTGTTACGACGTAAATACATCAAAATTTCATTTTCAATACAACGTGAAGCATACGTCGCTAGTTTAATTTTTTTCTCTGGATTAAAGGTATTCACGGCTTTAATGAGTCCAATCGTACCAATGCTAATTAAATCTTCAATGTTGATGCCGGTGTTTTCAAACTTCCTTGCAATATAAACAACAAGTCGAAGATTACGCTCAATTAAGACAGACCTTACTGCTTCATCTCCATTTGGTAGTTTTTGAAGTAGTTCAGCTTCTTCTTCTTTTGATAATGGCGGAGGTAATGCCTCACTCCCACCAATGTAGTAAATTTCATCTTCTTTCATCCCAAACTTTTTCAGTAGACGAACTATAAGTAACTTCCATTTCATTTTTATCATCGCTTCCTCCTTAGCTCACTTGTGAAATAACTAGCTGAGGGTGGATAATCGTTTGATACTGCCCCTCAGCCGATAACGCTTCTCCATACAGCCCTAACAACACACGCTTTGTCACAAACTGTTCATCGCCATAATAAATGGTCACTTGATCAGGTTTAAATGCAGTTAAATACGGTTGTTTTTGCCCTACCGCCTTATACGGCACGAGGCGAATTCGATGCATAAATGGATGATTTTCTTTCGTTTCCATATTGAGCATGTCATCGGTCTGTTGTTTTCCAAGTAACGGATGAAGTAGATGTGCTTCAATAATCATCACTGGCGCTCGAGTGAGTGGATCTTTTAATTGATTTCCAGTATCGACAAGCCCCCTTGTTTCAAATGTAAAGTCTTCAATTTCAATTTTCACTGTTGCCATTTCACTTGCATGTACTTTTTTTATCTTGAAGGTATCAACTTGTTGTTTACTAAACCAAAACACCAGGGGAAAACCAATAAGCACAAACGCCCAGCTTATTGTACTACCACCGAGTCCATGTCCTGGTAAATGAGCCATTAAATCAACATCAGTTTGAAAAAAATAATGCATCGCAAACAGCCCGCCGCCAGTAACAAAAGTAAGGAAAAAAAAACCGGCTAGATTTTGCAGAAAAAAAGTAAAACGTATGTATCCGAAAGCAATGAATACAATAAAACAAGAATAAATAAACTTAACAATTGGGTTCATAAAGATGGAAACGTAAGGCGTAAACATAAAAAACACAACGAGAGAAGCGAAAAAAGCAGCAGCCCCCATACGCACATAGTTTTTTTTTCGTTTTAACAAGAGAGCCGTTCCTATGATTAAAAGAAAATCAATTCCTAGATTCAGTAACCAAATTAAGTCTAGATAAACGGTCATGAAGGCTCCCCCTATAGTGATAAAACTTAGTATAGTAGATACGAAGAAGGAAGTCTGTCACTTCGTGGCAAGGACAAGCCTGTTATTTTGAAAGCTTTTGCCAAACGTTGTCCTTTCTGCGAACAACAAAAAAAGACCTGTTACCCTATGAAGCTGGTAACAGGTCTTTTTAGCCTATTTAACGATTTCTACGATTTCGTAAGAACGTTGGAATATCGAGTGTATCCGATTGTTCGTCGTTGCTTGGCTTTTGCTTTTCTGATGATTTTGATTCGACTTGCTTAGATTGCGCTGGTTTTTGTGTAGATGGACGCGGTTGAGGTTTTCTTTCCGCTTCTTCAAAACCTGTGGCAATGACCGTCACAACAATCTCATCTTTCAAGTTTTCGTTAATAACAGAACCAAAAATCATATTTACTTCTTCATCACATGCTTCAGAAACAATTTCCGCTGCTTCGTGCACTTCATAAAGACTAAGGTTTGTTCCACCAGTGATGTTCATTAACACGCCTTGCGCGCCGTCCACTGACGTTTCAAGTAACGGACTAGAAATCGCTTTTTTCGCCGCTTCAGCCGCGCGGTTTTCACCAGTAGCAATCCCAATGCCCATAAGCGCAGATCCCTTTTCACTCATGACCGTTTTTACGTCAGCGAAATCAAGGTTGATTAAACCAGGTGTAGCAATTAAATCTGAAATCCCTTGTACACCTTGGCGAAGAACATTATCCGCTTCACGGAACGCTTCAAGCATCGGTGTATTTTTATCAACAATCTCTAACAATCTGTCATTTGGAATGACAATCAACGTGTCGACTTTTTCTTTAAGCGCAACGATTCCTGAAAGCGCTTGGTTTTGACGCTTCCGACCTTCAAATGTAAATGGCTTTGTAACAACCCCTACTGTTAAGGCACCAATTTCTTTTGCGACTTCAGCGATTACAGGTGCAGCACCGGTTCCAGTACCACCGCCCATTCCAGCGGTAATAAAGACCATGTCCGCTCCACCTAGCACTTCTTCTAGCTGCTCACGGCTTTCTTCAGCAGCTTTTTTGCCGATATCTGGATTGGCTCCAGCACCTAGACCTCTTGTTAATTTGCCTCCAAGCTGTAATTTCTTTTCAGCTTTTGAAAGATGCAGCGCTTGTGCATCTGTATTAACGGCAATAAATTCCACACCTTGTAATCCATTTTCAATCATACGGTTTACAGCATTAGAACCGCCGCCACCGCAGCCGATGACTTTAATTTGTGCTAATTGTTCCATGTCCATTTCAAAATCAAACATTTATTTGTCCCCCTAACCATACTGGCAGTAAGCTTCTCTTCATTAATCAAAAAATGTCTTAAACCAAGATTTCATCTTGGATTCTTTTTTCTCATCTTGCACCGTTTCGGTTTCTTTTCGCTTACTTCGCTTGGCAACAGGTGCGGCTTTCGCCTCTTCAGGAACCTGCTCAGCTGACGAAAAAGCAGCTGCAATTTCTTTTCCTTGTACACGGCCATTTTTGTGTGCAAAGTGAATCAATCCGATGCTTACCGTGTAGCGTGGCTCGCGTACACCGATATAATTCGGAATGGCAACTCGAACATTACCTTCGAGCATGTCTTTCGTTAACTCTAGTACACCAGGCATCATAACAGCTCCACCTGTTAGTACAAACCCACTTGGGAACTGTTTAAAGCCTAATCGTACCAATTCCCGTGCACATAGCTCAATGATCTCTTCAACTCTCGGTTCAATAATACTTGCTAATTCTTGTTGCGTAATGGTATGTCTTTCGTTCGAGCCGATTTTCTGGATAGTAATTTGTTCTTCTGTTGATGCCTCTGGAACAAAAGCATGTCCATGTTTACATTTTACTCGCTCAGCCTCTTCCGTTGTCAACTTTAACCCAACAGCTAAGTCATTTGTAATATGATCGCCACCGATTGGTAACACCGACAGCGCAACGAGCGAACCTTGTTCAAAAACGGAAACAGTCGTTGAACCTCCACCAATTTCGAGTACACATACACCTAAACTTTTCTCGTCTTTTGACACAGCGACTGAACCCGTAGCTAGTGAATTAATGCTGATTTCAGCAATTGACAACCCTGCACGCTCTACACATCGCAATAAATTATGTAAGACCGTCTTTGACCCAGTAATTAACGTTCCTTCCATTTCTAAACGAACGCCAATCATTCCGCGAGGATCTGTAATTTCATCTAAACCGTCAACAATAAATTGTTTTGGAATGACATCAATCACTTCTCGCTCAGGCGGGATTGACATCACTTGCGCAGCATCGATTACACGACGTACATCTTCTACTTCAATTTCTCGATCTGAACTAGAAACTGCTACTACACCGTGACAAGGCGTTAATTCAATGTGACTTCCATTCACGCCGACAACAACATGCTCAATTTGAATGCCGACCATGCGCTCGGCTTGATCGACCGCTCGTTTAATTGATTTTACCGTCTCATCTATATCGACGACGGCTCCTTTTTTAATTCCTTCAGAAGGAACACTGCCGACACCTAAAATGTTTATTGAACCTCCAGCAATCTCCGACACAACGACTTTTACTGAAGATGTTCCAATATCTAAACTTACATATGTTTCATTACTCACCAATGGCACCTCCTCATCTGCACAATCATGGTGTTCAACTTTCATAGTTTCAATTTTTTATCACACAAACAGTATTCGACAAGCGTTAATAGAATCCTTTTAAATCTCGTAGCATTATGTATGTTTTAAGGCTCTTGTTCTTTAGTCTACACCATGTTTCTGCAGGTGAAAAGATAAAACCTTTCGCAACCCTCTATTAAGAATGTGTTACATAATGAAATAAACGTGTTCATCAACGGCTTGAACCGCTTCATATCGTGTGTCGGAAGAAAAGTAGAGCAAAAAAATCCTTCCAAATCCCTACTCTTCAGCCGTTTCGTTCTCTCTAAAATATGGACTCATTTTCATATAAAGTACACCTGATCGAGATGAATCTACTTGTGCATGAACTTGCGGATACGGTTGCATGTATTCTGCAAATGACGATAAATCTGTCCGAACTTCAATCCCATCCGTCATATACAAAGTTAACTCTTCCGGTGCTTCTTCTGTTGGCGTATAGATAATTTCTGATATTCGTCCAACAATTTCCGGAGCCGTATTCATTAATTGATCACCGATTATTGCACGGGTTTCTTCGTCTTCAAAATCAACTAAAATGGGCGCATCGCCAACCAACTGACTTTCGTGTACGGTATCAAGCGTTTGTCCATTTTGCAGAAGGGGTAAATAACCTTCATCGCTATACACATACCCAACACGAGGATACTCTTCCACTCGAATTTGGACCGACGAAGGAAGGGTACGATGAATCTCTACAGATTCAATTTCTTTTAATTGAGCGACTTGATTAATGCGTTGGTCCTTATCAATGTTCCATATATTCATACCTTCACTTAGTCCACTCGCTTGACGAATTTCCTCTTCCGTAAGCAATTGATTTCCTTCTACATGAATCGCTTTCACTTCACTAAGCGGACTTTGAAAATAAACGAGCACCATAATTAAAAAGAAAAACACAATCACAATACTCAATAAGCGTTTGTTCGCTTTACGACGTCGTTTTTCTTGTAAAGTGGGAATTCGTTCGTTTACAGATACCACTTTTTCATCTCTACTCACATTCATTCCTCCAACGAATTCATCAGTTGATGATTGAACACAAGCAATTCTATAAAATAAAAAAGATGCTAGACTTGCTTCTATTCCCTATTTATTATCAAACAAAACCAATTATCGTTATGTTTTCTGCATTTTATCATAAATCCCCTTTTTGATTCTATTAATAATAAAAAGAGAGAAGGGAAACCCCCCTCTCTCTACATGTATCGACGAAAAACTACGATTGGTTTACCGATTATGCCTGCTAATATTAATTAAAATCCCGATAGACATTAGCATTAACGTTAAGGATGAACCACCATAACTTAAAAGCGGAAGCGTGATCCCGGTTACAGGCATCAACCCTGTAACCACCCCAATATTAATCATCACTTGAATGACGATCATGGTGACGATACCTGCCGCTAGAAAACTACCAAATAAATCTGGGGCGCCTAGCGCAATTCGGACTCCACGCCAGAAAATAACGGCAAATAAAAGTAAAACGAACACACCACCCATAAAACCTAATTCTTCTGCTAAAATCGCAAAAATAAAATCGGTCTGTGGTTCGGGTAAATAAAAATACTTTTGTCGACTTTCTCCTAGCCCCATTCCTAACAATCCACCAGGACCAATAGCCAAAAGAGATTGGATGATCTGAAAACCACTTTCCATTGGGTCTGCCCACGGATCAAGAAAGGAAGTAATTCGTTTTATTCGATAAGGCGCACTAATGATTAACACAACAAACCCTGCTACGCCAATTAAAAACAAGCCCATAAAATGCTTCACACGAGCGCCAGCGATAAATATCATCGCCACACATGTTCCTACCATGACCGTGCCTGTCCCTAAGTCTGGTTGCAACATAATCATCGCAAAGGCAACCATAACAAAACCTAATGCTGGCAATAGCCCTTTTCGAAATAAAACAATTCGCTTTTGGTTAACAGCTAAAAAATTGGCCAAGAAAATAATCATTGCGATCTTCATAAATTCTGACGGCTGGATGGAGAATGCACCAATTCCTAACCAACTTCTTGCACCTCCACGCACTAATCCAACTCCTGGAATTAAAACAAGGACGAGCAACACAAAGCAAATGATTAACAATACTTTTGAATAGGTGCGCCAAGTCCAATAATCAACTCTTGATATGAAGAACATTAACAGGACCCCTACACTTCCAAAGAAAAATTGTCTCTTTGCAAAAAACAATGAATCATCAAAGCGGTAGGTTGCCCACGCTTCACTTGCGCTGTATACCATAATTAATCCAATTGCGAGCAATGCGATGGTTGCAACAATTAAGATATAGTCGGGCGCCTGTCTTTCTTTGTTCATTGTTCACCCCCAGCATGTACCTTCTCTTCCTCACTATATGAACAAGAAGGGGAAAACATGTCCAAAACATTGCCTCTGACTCTTCCAATTTTTCCGAACTCAACAAAAAAACGGATCCCATAAAGGCATCCGTTTTTTAAGTAACTCTATAAGCAAGTTCACGCTATCCCTGTAACTCTTTCACTTGTGACACAGCCGCCAAAAAGGCGTCCCCACGTTCTTCAAACGTTGCATATTGATCCCAGCTTGCACACGCTGGCGAAAGCAAGATGACGTCTTCCTTTGCTGAATGAATAAACGCTTCTCTTACAGCGTCACGAACATCAACAGCCTGTACAACATCAATGCCTAGACGGGTAGCAAGGGACGCGAGCTTGTCTTTTGTTTCACCAAATACAATCATTGTTTTAACGTGAGACAAGCTCGGTGCTAAATCGTCAAAATCATTGCCACGATCAAGCCCGCCTGCTAATAAGACAACAGGCTTTGAGAACGATGTAAGTGCAGCTTGTGTAGCCAATACATTTGTTGCTTTTGAATCATTATATACCTTACGCCCCTGAACATTTCCTACGTATTGTAGACGATGTTTCACACCTGTAAAAGTAGTCAGGACGTTTTGAATTTGTGTCGTTTTCGCACCTGCTAATTTAGCAGCGGCTACAGCAGCAAGCATATTCTCTAAGTTATGCGCTCCTGGTAATACAATTTCGTTTAGCGCACAAATCATTTCTTCCTTGAAATAGATGGCCCCGTCTTTCACATAGGCACCTGTTGGTTGGGTGGATGTTGTTGAAAAAGGGACGAGTGTTGTAGAAGCATTCTGAACGTAACTTGACACAATGGCATCATCCGCTGAATAGACGAGATAATCTGATTCTGTCATGTTCTGATACACTTTAGCCTTTGCCTCTATGTATAACTCTTTTGTCCCGTGATAGTCCAAATGCGCATCAAATAAATTGAGCCAAACTGCAACTTTAGGTTTGAATTGATCAATGCCCATAAGTTGAAAACTAGATAGCTCTAGGACGATGATATCGTCCGCCGTTGCTTCTAACGCAACCCCCGTAGCCACTGTACCAATGTTCCCAGCTATTAAAGGTGTTTTTTCTGAGTCCATTAGCATCGCGTGCACGAGTGTAGTCGTTGTCGTCTTTCCATTTGAGCCTGTAATCGCAACGATCTCAGCTTCAGATAAATGATAAGCAAGCTCCACTTCTGTCCAAACTGGAATGTCACGCTGGACGGCTTCCGAAATAAGCAAGTTCGAGTATGGAATTCCGGGGTTTTTAATGATGAGGCTTGTTTCGTCTAATAAATGCAATGGATGACCACCACTTACAACCGTTATCCCTTTCTCTTCCAAGCTTTCAACTTCTTTGCTTTCCTCACGAGGCTTTCCATCATTCACAGTGACAATCGCACCAAGTTTATGAAGTGCCAGTGCAGCTGCCATTCCACTTTTTGCAAGGCCCACAACAAGAACTGGTTTGTTCGTTAAACTTGAAAAGGGCTTCATGTTAACCACACTCCAATATAAATCCCCATAATGGCAAACACCATGCCTAGTAACCAAAACGTCACAACAACTCGCCATTCAGACCAACCAACTAACTCATAATGATGGTGTAGAGGGCTCATTTTAAATACACGTTTACCTGTTGTCTTATACGAAATGACTTGAATAATAACGGATAGGGTTTCAATCACAAAAACGCCACCGATAATGATCAGCATTAATTCCATTTTAGTTAAAATTGCAATACCCGCTATCGCCCCGCCTAATGCTAAGGAGCCGGTATCACCCATAAAAACTTTTGCGGGATGGGCATTAAATACAAGAAACCCGAGTACCGCACCAGTAATCGCAGTTGAAAAAAGTGCTGCATCAATAAATCCAGCGCTCCACGCTAAGATCGCAAATGCACCAAACGCAATCGCACCTGTTCCTGCTAAAAGACCGTCAAGGCCATCGGTTAAGTTCACAGCGTTGCTTCCTGCTAGCAGCATGACAACAACGAGAACTGCATAAAACCATCCTAAGTCAATTCCAATCTCTGTTCCTGGAATAGAGATCATCGTGTCTAAATCAATATAGAGCAGTCCAACGTAAAACAATCCTGCAATAATGAGCTGACCGACTAGTTTTTGCTTAGACGTTAACCCTAGGTTATGTTTACGCGCGACTTTTAAATAATCGTCAAAAAAGCCAACGAGCCCGTAGCCAATTGTTACGAGCATCAACAATAGTAATTCAGGTGTAAACTCAAAAAAGACAAAGCCAATTAATAATGAGGTTACAAGAATGGACAAGACAATGACAATACCACCCATTGTCGGTGTACCACTTTTCTTTTGATGTGATTTCGGTCCTTCCTCACGAATACTCTGTCCGAACTTTAACCTTCTAAGGAAAGGAATAAAAATCGGCGAGAGTATGACCGCAAATAAAAAGGACACCGAGAGGACGATCAGTAACGTCCATTCTTCCATTTTAAGCGCCTCCTTTGACAGCCGATAACACTTGCTCCAAAGCAAGACGTCGTGATGCCTTTAGCAATACAACGGTGTCATGTTTCAAATGTGGTCGTATTAACGCGGCTACATCTTCGACTTTTTCTACGTAGTCAATCGCTACTGACCCATGCTGTTTCTTTAATTCATCGTAAATCCAAAATGCCTTTTCTCCGACACAGATAACATCGGTGATCGGTGCATCAATGGCTTCTGCTACACTTCGATGAAGAGCTTCTTCATCAGGTCCTAATTCATAAATATCTCCTAGTACCGCAATTCTCTTGTGAAAACCAGACATTGATTTTACCGTCTCAATTGCAGCTTTCATCGAACTAGGATTCGCATTATAGGCGTCGTTAATAAAGATCGAGCCTTCAGGACCTTCTACTCGTTCAAGCCTCATACCTGTAATCGCCGTTTGCGCTAGACGCGCTTTTATCAAGCTATCTGGTACACCTAGTCGCTGTGCGATCCACATGCCATACGCCGCATTTTTTACATTATGCTTGCCAAGTAGAGGCAAATGCCAAAACGATTCACCTAAAAACGAAAAGGTATACCCCTCGTTTGTTTGTTTCACGTCAGAAATGGTTTCTGTTGCAGCAGCGCCAAAACCAATTGAAATCGTTTCTTGCTGCTGAAACGATTCTAGCAACGGTTCATCTCCATCCATTACGAGCGCTCCGTTCGGTTTTAAACCATCTAGCATTTCCATTTTCGCTTTTGCGATACCTTCTCTTGAACCTAAATGTTCAATATGCGCTTCCCCAATATTTGTTACAATGCCCAAATCTGGTCGCGCTAGTTTGGAAAGAAGCGAAATTTCTCCTGCATGATTCATGCCCATCTCAACAACGGCAAATTTGCAGTCACGCGACATTGAAAGCAGCGTCAAGGGCAAACCAATATGGTTATTTAAATTCCCAGCAGTACGATGGACATACGGTTCCCCACCTAAGAGTTGGAAAACAATATCTTTTGTTGTCGTTTTTCCATTTGAACCCGTAATGCCAATGACATAAGGATTAACAGCATCGCGATAAACTTGAGCCAGTTTTTGAAGCGCCACTAGCGAGTTTTCAACAAAATAAAGTTGAAAATCAGCAGGTAGCCACGTTGGGATGGGTTCATCCTCTTGCCAAATCGATCCTGTAGCGCCAGAATCGATAGCTGCTTGAAGATAATGATGACCATTAAAACGGTCGCCAACGAGCGGAATAAACAGCGCATGCTTCGCTTGTTTTCTTGAATCAGTTGTGACACATTCAAAAGATCGAACGTCCTGTTGAATGTTCACTTGTTTTGCAACGGATTCAACCATTTTTGATTCAATCATTTTACTCGCTCCTTTAACGCTGTCCTTGCCACTTCTCGGTCATCAAAGTACGTACGGTTTCGACCGATTTCTTGATACGTCTCATGTCCTTTTCCGGCTATGACAATAATATCATTTTTCTCGGCTTGATTCATGGCGTAATGGATCGCTTCCGTCCGATCTTCAATTAAACGATATTGATCACGATCGAGCCCTGCCGTCATGTCTTGCAAAATCATTGAAGGATTTTCCGTTCTAGGGTTATCAGACGTGAAAATCGTCTCATCTGCGTATCTTACCGCGATTTCTCCCATAACTGGTCGCTTCGATTTGTCACGATCTCCACCACAACCAACCACAACACGAACTTTGTTGCTTGCAAAGTCTTGAACCGTTTTTAATACATTTTCCAAGCTGTCCGGTGTATGGGCATAGTCTACAATGACGGCAAAATCCTGACCAGAGTCTATAGGCTCAAACCGACCTGCAATTCCTGAGATGTGCGCTAACCCTTTTTGAATCGATGAAAGCGAGAATCCTGATACATATGCCGCAGACACTGCTGCTAACACGTTATAGACATTAAATAAGCCAATTAAACTCATTTTAATTTCGACCGATTCTCCGAAGACCGTAAGGGTAAAAGTCGTTCCGTTAGATTCAATGCGAACATCGGAAGCCATGATATCTGCTGGTTTTTTTATTCCATAAGTAATAATATCTGCTGTTGTCATTTGAATCAGTTGATCCGCCACTTGATCATCACTATTAAAAATGGCTGTTTTCCCATCATAAGTGTTACCAAGTTGTGAAAACAGTAAACTCTTTGCATACATATAGTGATCCATCGTTTGGTGATAATCGATATGATCTGGCGACAAGTTTGTAAAAATCGCAATATCAAAGTCACATCCACGCACACGCCCTAAGTGAAGAGCATGAGAAGACACTTCCATCAATGCTGTATCGACTTTTTGATCAACCATCGCTTGGAATCGTTGCTGCAATACGAGCGATTCCGGCGTCGTATTTTTCGTTTCAATCACTTCGTCGCCGACTTTCGTATACATCGTTCCAATCAAGCCCGTTGTGCGTTGTTCTTGTCTAAAAAGTTGATCTAAAATGTGCGTGACAGATGTTTTGCCGTTTGTTCCTGTTACACCAATCAATTGTAATTTTTTTGTCGGGTTATCATAAAATCGATTCGCAAGCTGTGCCATCACTCGCTTTGTATCACGAACGACAAATACAGGAATAGGCAGGTCAAGCTCCTTTTCTGCGATAATAGCGACAGCTCCATTGTTATACGCGCTTTTAGCAAAATCGTGTCCGTCTACCGTATAGCCATTAATACAGAAGAACAATGTTTTAGCACGCACTTCTCGAGAATCCATCTCTAAATGATCAATCTCAATCGCCGCTTCTTTCTCTTCTGCTATTTTTATGCCTCTAATTTGGTGAAGCAATTCTTCTAATTTCATTTTTTATTGCCTCCAACGTTCAACAATCAATCTTATCCACGTTTCTAGTTGTTTAAAGATGAATGAGTAATAAACACACGTCTTTTATTTTAGTCGTTCTCACTCGTTTTGTCACCCATATATACACGGATTGTTGAATCTTTTGGCACTCTAGAACCTGGTTCCGGGGCTTGACGAACGACGACATCCCCTTCTCCAGAGGCAGAAAGACGCAGTTCATAGTGCGATTCATAAATGTCTCTTGTCGTTCGACCAAGTAGATTCGGAACTTCCACTAAACCTTCTTCATCCCAAGTTAATTTTTTTTCAATTTGATCGTTTCGTTTTTCTACACCCATCGCTTCTAAACTATCGCCAATAATTTTACCGCCAATTGGTGCCGCAACTTGACCTCCATACTGTAAGGGAGCAGTCGCGTTATCAATCGCAACATAAACGATAATTTCCGGGTCATCCATAGGTGCAACGCCAAGAAAAGAAAGAATGTAATTGTTTTCTAAATAGCGACCGTCTTTTGCTTTTTGTGCGGTTCCCGTTTTCCCCCCAACACGATACCCATCAACAAACGCTTTTACCCCAGACCCTTGCGCAACGACGTGTTCCATTGCATAGCGAACTTGCTCAGATGTTTCTGGCGAAATGACTTGTCGTTTCATCACCGGGTTCGTACGTTCCACTACTTCTCCCGTTACATCATCAACCCATTCTTTGGCGATATAAGGCTCATACAAATAGCCCCCATTTACCGCTGCTGCAACGGCCGCAACTTGTTGGATTGGCGTCACTGCCACCCCTTGACCGAAAGAAGTCGTCGCTTGCTCTAGCGGTCCTACTCGATCACGATTAAACAAAATTCCTTTTGCTTCTCCTTGTAAGTCAACGCCTGTTTTTTGCCCGAAACCAAAGTCTTCAATATAGTCAAACAATCGATCTTTCCCTAAACGCTGCCCGAGCTCGACAAACCCAGGGTTACAGGAATTTTGCACGACTTCTAAAAACGTTTGCGAACCGTGGCCTCCTCGTTTCCAACAGTGAAGCTTTGTACCTGCCACATCCACATACCCTGGGTCATAAAAATGATCGTTATCTAAATCTACAAGATCTTCCTCTAGTGCTGCCGCTAAGGTGATTAACTTAAACGTTGATCCAGGCTCATACTGCATCCATACTGGTTTGTTTTGATTGTAAATTTCTGCAGGAACGTCGCGATAATTTTCAGGATTAAAGTGGGGACGACTGCTCATCGCTAAAATTTCCCCGTTTTTCGGATTCATGGCGATCGCCATAGCCCCGTCAGGATCGTACTTTGCTTCGGCAATATCCAACTCTCGTTCCATAATCGTTTGCACTTCACTGTCAATCGTTAATTTTAAATTTAATCCGTTAATCGGCGCTGTATATTCATCTGCCAAATTCGGCATCTTCGTATTTTTTGCTGTTGAATAAAACGAAACGTAGCCTTCTTTTCCTTTTAGTTTATCATCGTATACGTATTCAAGTCCTGTAAGTCCTTGATTGTCAATGCCAGCAAATCCTAAAACATGTGACAAGTAACTACCAAACGGATAGTGGCGCTTTGAATCTTCGGCAATGTAGATGCCTTCTAAATTTAACAGTCGAACTTCTTGCGCTACTTTTTGATCCATTTTCCGACCTTCTGGCCGAATGTATACTTTACTTTCTCTCTTCGTAATAGTTTTGTAAATCTCTTCTTGATTCCCTTTTAATACAGAGGCTAATTTCTCTGCAGCATCAACAGGATCTGTAATTTGTCTAGGAAACGCCACAATCGAAGGCGTACTAATATTCGTTGCGAGTTCTACACCATCACGATCCAGTATGTCTCCTCTTTTTGGTTGGAACGGAATGTCTCGACCCCAAGAATCCTCTGCTTTTTCTGTTAACCATAATCCTTGTCCGAACTGCACATATCCTAAACGCGCTCCAATTACTGTAAACACAACAAATCCTACAGCAAATAACAATAGAAGCCGTTTTCTAACGGTCACATTTGAAACTCGCACGGCTCTTCCCCACCTTCTATTCATTAGCATCCTGTCCTATGGTTAACCCTATGAGGCAATCACTAAATTTAGAACGAGCTGTCTGTGAACAACTAAATAAGGGCTTTTACAAAAAAAGACCCCGAGATTAGGAATCTCGAGGTGTTTATCGGTTTCTTAAGCTTAAATTGACTACATTTACTCATCACTTGCGTCTTCTTCGCTCGCTTCGGTTTCCTCTTCCGTCTCATCTACATCTTGTGGCGGCGTTGATTCAAGGGTTACGGAAACAGCATCTCCTTCAGCTATCGCTGTGCCTGCAATCGGTTCTTGCTGAACAACATAGCCACTGCCTGAGTAATCTAACTCTAAATCAAGTAAATGGACCATTTTTAATACGTCTCTTCTTGACCATCCGCTCATATCAGGAATGGTTTTTTCATCACCATTTGTAATAAGAATGACGGTTTCATCTTCTAGTAATCGCGTGCCTGCTTCCGGTTCTTGATGTTCGATTGTATCCCCGTCACCGATTACAACGACATCTTTGTCCGCAAGGGTTTCGGTCGCTTGAGACGTCCGTTCTCCAATTGCTTCAATCATATGGAACCCTTGATCTTCTGCTTCTTCTTGTAATTCTTCGTCATTCGGCTCTAAGTCAAGGTACGCCATACTACTTTGCATTACGGCATTAAAAATAGTCGACACAGGGTCATTTCCAGATTGATCTGAGCTTAAATTAGGCTTTGTTACGGATACGTAGACAACGATATCCGGATCGTCATATGGAGCCATTCCAAGAAACGAATACAAATACTGACCGTTCCCTTTTAAATAGCCACCTTGTTCAGCAATTTGCGCGGTCCCAGTTTTTCCAGCTACCTCAAGACCTTGAATATTGTATTTATTTCCTGTTCCGTGCTCTTCTGTTACAACGCCACGGAGCAAGTCACGTACGTGAGCAGCCGTTTCTGCTGAGATCGGCTCTCCCACCACTTCACTTTCTCCTTGTTGCAACGATTCACCCTCTTCATCACGGATCTCTTGGACGATATACGGTTTCATCATCGTGCCACCATTGGCAATTGCCGTCGCTCCTTGAATAAGCTGAATCGGCGTCATCGTCGACGTTTGTCCAAACGCTGTTGTTGCAGCATCAAGCCGTCTTCCTTTTTCAAGTCGACCAGGGCTTTCTTGGTCAAGGTCAATGCCAGTTGGCTGTGAAAAGCCGAATGCTTCTAAGTATTGATAAAATGGTTCGATCCCTAAATCTTCTAAAACAAGCTTAGACATTAACACATTAGATGAACGATGGAACCCTTCCTCATACGTGATCTCCCCCCAACCGTCAGGGTTAACGTCGTGGATCTTACTGTTCATGTCAATTTCATAATTACCAGATTTAAACATTTGCTCATCATTAAAATATCCTTCTTCAATGGCCGCAGCAACGGTAAACATTTTCAAGGTTGAACCTGGCTCAACCGCGTCGGTAACTGCGTAATTCAAATAATTTTCAATTTGTCCGTATTGGTTCGGATTGAAACTCGGACGGTTTGACATCGCCAAGATCTCGCCTGTATTTGCGTCCGCAGCAATTGCGGTCATTTTTTCTGGCGCATATTCTAATTCTACTTGAGACATCGCTTGTTCCATTGAGGCTTGAATTCTTGTATCAATGGTTAACTGAATATCAGCTCCATCTTGAGGCAACGTAATATTTTCCGCTGGTGAATTCACTTTGCCTAATCGACTATATTCAATTGCGCCATCCTCTGAAGCTAAATACTCATCTAATCGACCTTCTAAACCGATATTATTGATTTCTTCATTGACACTCTGTTGACCAATCACATGAGAAGCAAACGTTTGTTTCGGATAATAACGGCGTGTCGTTTCTTCCATTTGAATGCCTGGTAACTGTAGTTCAACAATGTCTTCCTTTGTTTCATACGGCAAGTATCGAGACGTTGGCCCTAATTCAATTTGATAGCGTCCTTCTTCTTTTCCTTTGTTCAGCATGCTCGCCAATTCATCCACTTCTAATTGAACATAAGGAGCCAGTTGCTCAGCTGTTGCCTCGGTATCTTTGATATAATTTCCTTCGCCTTGATTTTCTGACAATACCGCAAGCACATGATAGGCTGGAACATCCTCAGCTAACACGCTTGCATTTCGGTCTAAAATGGAGCCTCGCTCACTCGGCAATACTTCCGATTGGTTGTAACGCTCTTCTGCCATTGCAACCAAATCATTTCCTTTTACTTCTTTTGCAAGTTGTATATAAGCGATTCGCCCTACTAAAACAGCAAATACCGCTAAGAAAATAAACAGTAGGACAACAGCTCGCTTGTTTGTAACGGCGCGTTTTATTTCCAATTCGGTTCCTCCTTTAAAAATCTAAAGAAAAAACTAGTTCAAATTTGAACTAGTCATGGTTGCATCCCCATCTCTTTCGCTCGACGCATGACATTCACTGGCGCACTCTCTTCAGCAAGGATTGTTTTTAGCCCATCATTTTCCATTGTCAATTCAGTTACTCTCGTTTGTTCACTTTGAACAGACGTGCTTAATCCGTAAATGTTCGAGTAATTATGTACAATCAAACACAGCATAGCAAATACAACGATTGCGAACAACGTGGCAATCATTTTTTCACCTAGTGTAATTCTTGCACGGTAACGAATGACTTGTTTTTCCTTGTGAATCGGGCGTTCCTGTGGCTGTGTGTACGATTGTCTAGCTAACATCCTTTATCCTCCTTTTAATCGTGCCTACCTTTTTTCAATCACACGTAATTTCGCTGAGCGAGAGCGATTATTTTCATTCAGCTCTTCGTCTGACGCAACAATGGGTTTTCTCGTCACTAATTTGAATGGCGCTTGCTTATCATCTGGTATAATCGGTAATCCCTTTGGCAAATCAGGAATCGACGTCTTCTCTTTAAACACTTGTTTACACAAACGGTCTTCAAGAGAGTGAAACGTAATAACCGCTATGCGCCCACTTGGCTTTAACAACTGGAGCGCATCAACAAGAGCGTCTTCAAATGCACCTAATTCATCATTAACGGCAATGCGGATCGCTTGAAACGTTCGTTTTGCCGGATGACCTCCAGCCCGACGAGCAGGAGCTGGAATCGCATCTTTTATAATCTCAACTAATTCATCGGTTGTCTCAATTGGAGCTTTTTCTCGCACTGCTTCAATTTTTCTCGCAATTTGTTTAGCAAATTTTTCTTCCCCATAGCGAGAAATAATCGCCATCAATTTTTGAAAGGTCCACTCATTCACAACTTGTTTAGCGGTAAGCTCTGCACGCTGATCCATCCGCATATCGAGTGGCGCGTTTTGATGGTAGCTAAACCCTCTTTCCGCTTCATCTAATTGCGGAGAAGAGACACCTAAATCAAACAGAATCCCATCTACTTCATGAACACCATGCTCTGCTAACTCGTCTTTCAAAAAACGAAAATTACTTCGGATGAATGTCACTTTATGGAGCTGATCTTGCAACACTTCTTTTGCATGATTAATTGCTTTTTCATCTTGGTCAAACGCATACAGATGGCCTTGATCAAGCTGCTCAACAATTCGTTTCGAGTGACCTGCACCACCTAAGGTACAGTCCACGTAGATTCCATCTTTTTTAATGTCCAATTGTTGAACCGATTCTTCTTTTAACACAGTTGTATGTAAAAACATCTTGCACCTAATTCCTTTTTTCAATTTGCTTTAGAGCTATAGATCAAAGTCAACGAGATTCTCCGCAATTTCTGCGAAAGAGTCTTCCGAGTCTGACACATAGTCTTCCCAAAGAGACTTACTCCATACTTCTACTCGGCTTGACACGCCTATGACTACACACTCTTTTTCTAATTTAGCATACTCTCGTAAGTGATTCGGAACATTTATTCTTCCTTGTTTATCCAATTCACACTCTGCAGCACCTGAAAAAAAGAATCGAGTGAACGCACGGGCATCTTTTTTAGTAAAAGGGAGTTCTTTTAATTGGCCTTCAAGCTTGTCCCACTCTGCTTTTGGATAGACAAATAAGCAGTGATCCAAGCCTCTTGTTACAACAAACGAAGCGCCGAGCGGTTCTCTGAATTTGGCAGGAACGATCATGCGGCCTTTATCATCAATGGTATGCCGATATTCGCCTAAAAACATACGCTGCCAACCTCCCACCACTTTCTCCCCTAAACTTACCACAAACCCCCACTTTGTACCACTCTGAAGTGCACATTTCCACGAAATAAAAAAAAATCCTGCATTCCTACAGGATTTTCCGTTGATTTTTTTATTGACAAGCACTGACAGGATTAGATGTAAATTAAAAGGTGACGATATGAATCTCCATCTAATTCATCTATGAAGCGTTGGATGCTGTCGGTCCCTGCAAGGTTTAACAGAATAATTGGGTTTAAAATTCGTTCTTGCAAACTAGAAAAAGGATGCAACCAGCGAATTGCTTCATCATATTTTCTCAATTCTGTTTCGTAGCGACGGTTCATTTCTTTATTCATAAATGCTTTGAGACGAACTAATTGATCTTCTATGAAGGCTTTGTTTTTTAAACTTAGGTCATAAACTGTTGGATCCATTTCTTTCGCCAGCTCTCGTAACGGAAGATGAGCGACTTCCATTTGCTGCTGGGCACGCTGAATCTCCTCTTCAATCTCAAATGAATGCTGGCGATCAAGCCATTGTTGCTTTAACTGTGGACCATTCCCGTTAATGTAGGCTGCAGGGTCTTCGTTTTTGTCGGCTAAATGTTTTTCAACAGATCTTGGTACAATCGTTGCTGAAAATCGTTGCACAACAGGCGTCATATTAAATTCAAAGCATGAGAAGCAATCTTTTAACGCGCCCCAATACGCAATCTCTCCTGGTCCGCCTACAAAAGCAAGCGAAGGCAACAACCATTCTTGCATAAGCGGCCTTGTTACTACATTGTTGCTAAACCTTTCAGGATGTTCATCAAGTTCTGCTAGTAATTCCGATTTCGAGAATCGTATTGACGTTTCTGCAATGTAAAAGATCTCGTCACTATAGTTAAGTCGATGACGTTTTCCATCGACTGTATAAAAAAGATGGGCATTGTCTTGATCTGTATCAATCGGTTTCTGATAGCCTTGCTCTGCAAATCGAGTTTCTCCATCGATGTAAGCCGTTTGCAAGTCTTCCACACGATCAATAAGGCTTTTGAAAAATGGCTTTTCAATGGCTCTTAACGCTTCATCATCACTATCTAAATAAAGCAAGCCTTCTTCTGCAAACAAGTCGTGCATCATCGTCATAAAAAAGTCGACATATGTACGGGCATGTTTTGCATGATGGTCAACTTTTCCTTTTAATTCAGCCGTATGGCTCGTTTCGGGTAGCGCTGAAAATAACTCACTAATTAGGTCGTGTAGTTCCGCTTGTGGTAAAACCTTTTTGGAAGCAGATGTCCCATCCACTTCATCCGCAAGCAATCGTTTTTTCCATTTCGTTGCTTCAGGTCTATAGATTGTTCGCACTTCATCCAAATCATGGTCTTCCCCTGCAATCCAAAATAACGGTACAACGGGACGGCCTAGCTTTTTTTCATAGGATTTCGCAAGTACAATGACGGTGATTGCTTTATAAACACTGTATAAAGGGCCAGTAAATAAGCCAGCTTGCTGTCCACCTACAACAACCATCGCATCTTCTTGCTTTAATTTATGTAATTGCTCCTCGATTTTTTTTCGATTCGGAAGGCTCTCCATATTCCGTTCCAAATACGTAATAACATCTTGTTTATGCGTAAAACGACGGTCCGTTAAATCTTGACATCGTTTTTGTAACCATTGCTTATCCGATGGGATGTAAGAAAAAAAGTCAGCCATTTGCTCTTGACTTTTCTCATAATCGGCGGCGAAGCCTTTTAAGGTATTCTCACTAAGCTCCTCAATTTTCATAGCAAATCTTCTCCTCATCAGCCATTTTCCATATCCGCTTACCATCATAGCAAAAACAGGTGACACAACCAAATAAGTTGCTTCATCATCTCCTATTTGTACATCGCTTGCTTTCCTTGCAACAGCTCGTACAATAAAGAAAGCAGCGGAATTGGAAGTTGACGCTCCTTTCCTTTCTTTAAAAGGTATCCAACAATTCCATCCAACTCTAGCGGGCGTTCTTGTCGTAAGTCCGTTAACATCGACGATTGATTTTCTTTCGTTTGTTCGCAAATGCGCTTTACTTCTCGCCACTTTTCATCTCGATCACATCGGTTTAACACCAGCATCACTTCTAAAAAACACCGCTCCATCACTTGCTCATAAAAAGGATTGGCGATTAATGCTCCATTTTTTACGTTTAATAATGCCGTTAACGGATTGATGCACGCATTCATAATTAACTTTGATTCTAGCATATCTTTATAGTCGTTCTGCCACACAAACGATAACCGATTGGGTGCAATAAGAGTAGTGAAGTCAAGCGTTCCACCTGCAAATCCATTACGAAAAGCAGCGATTTTCACTCTCCCCTCCCCTTTCACAGAAACAAGATTAGGTTTATCTACGTCTTTCAGTAATCCATATTCAACAATTCCAACGTAGACAGGCTCTGAAAGCTGTTCAATAGTTTGCAAGTGCTCCATTCCATTTTGCAAAAATAGCCAGTTTGTCCCCTTTACATCAAGCCTACGGTATTCTTCTACTACCTGCTTAACTTGGTAGGACTTCACACAAACAATAATGACATCATACGTTTCGTTTAACGACCTGTTTATCAAGAAGTCCCTCGCATTAAAGTCTTGGTCTTTTCGCTTCACGTTAACCCCGTCTGCTTCTATGAGAGCAGCAGTTTGTTTGCTTCGCATAAATAAAGACACGTCAACCTCTTCACTTCGTAGCGTTGCAGCTATAAACAATCCAACTGCACCCGCTCCGATCACAGCAATTTTCATCCTTCCACCACCACTACTTTTTGAATACTTCCCATTATACGTGGTGATCGTTGATTTTTAAATTGACAAACATGTTTGTTTTTAATGCGCTTCCATTCAATTTATAGTAAAATAAAGAAGAACACATCAGTGGAGCAGGAGGTTTTATACACAATGATTAAAGTTGAACGACTACTAATTAATTATAAGACTTTAGAAGAGTTTAGGAATTTTCGTGATTATGGCGCAGCTGAGCTTTCGATGAAAGATGATTTAAATCAAAGCATCGTTGAGAATGATAGCGAGTCTCCTTTTTATGGCATTTATTACGGGAAAAAACTTGTTGCACGGATGAGTCTGTATCAAATTGACGGAAACTTCGATCAGTATTTTGACCCTCCACAAGATTATCTAGAATTATGGAAGCTTGAAGTGCTAGAGCCTTATCGCGGTCAAGGGTACGGACGTGCCTTAATTGATTTTGCTAAAAGCTTTGAAATTCCGGTTAAAACAAACGCCCGCCAAAGCACAGGCGAATTTTGGTCAAAGCTCGGTTTTGAACCGATTACGTATCAAGAAGAGCGTGACCGTGGCGAAAGTCCTTACGTTTGGTTCCCTTCCGGCGTATTTGAACAAAAGAAGCCAAAACCGAAACAAACACAATCCCAAGAATAAGAAAAAACAGCCTCGTGTTTTCACGCGGCTGTTTTATAATGTCTTTTCAAGCAAACTATGATTGGTTAACTTCCGAGCACGATCCATAATTTCTAGAAGAGAGCGATAGTCCTGCGTGATGACATTCTTTTCTTTCTCTACTTTTTCGAGCTTTTCTTTTAGCATTTCATTTTCCGCTTTAAGCATGCTTGCATCGTCAACATCTTGCTTTGCTTTCATTGATTGTAAGTAATCAATGACTGCATCTAAGTCTAATGGCTTTTCTTGTGAAACCTCTTCTACATGATCAATTGGTGCTGCTTGAATTTCTTCTGGCTCATGCTGATACACCATTTCTGAATCTGACTTTGCTTTTTCCTTCTTTAATACCGTACGTTTTTTCTTCGCCATATTTACTTCTGCTGTATATTTTTTTCGGATTGTTGAATTCCATCTAAATCCACACGCTGCACTCGTTCGAGAAAGTGCGTCTGCAACTTCTTCAAATGCTGCTAGCTGCGTACTTCCTTCCCTAATATGACGCAATACGGTGTCAGCTAAAAGTAAATCATCTTCATGCGACCATGCATCTTGACGATTTGCCGTCATGTTTAGCCCCTCCCTTTCCTTATCCACTTAAACCGTAGTTAAGTCTATGCTCCAATTTACAGAAATAGACGTTTCTATTAAAACATCATCTCCAAGTCTACTCTTGCTTATACAAAAAAAAAGAAAGCCATCGAATGGCTTTCTTTTTATTTTGAAGCTACTTTTTCACCTTTGTAAGAACCACACTCTTTGCAGACGCGGTGAGAAAGTTTGTACTCTCCACAATCTGGGCATTCTACCATACCTGGTACTTCTAGTTTAAGATGCGTACGACGCTTCGCTTTTCTAGTCTTAGATGTTCTTCTAAATGGAACTGCCATGTTTATTACACCTCCTTAAAATTAAGTCGAAGAATAGCGCTTATTTTTCATCAAAGAATTTCGCCAAGTCTGCTAGCCTTGGGTCAATTTGGTCACTGTTCTTCTCATCTGAAACCAATTCCCAATCCTTCCCAGAAGAAGGAGCAGGTGTTTCGGTTGGTTTATCAGCGAACACTTGCATAGGAATTTCTACAAGAATGCGCTCTTGTATCATATGAGATAAATCAATCACATCACCCGCATACGTGAAAACATCTTCTTCTCTTAAATGGGAAGGAGGCATTTCACCTTCTGGGACAAAATGAGCTTGACCTTTTATATCATATGGCCATTCGACATCCGCTAATGTTCGGGAACAAGGTAAAACCAAATGCCCCTTCACAGCAAAATCAAATGAAAACACGTTTCGACTTGCATTTGCTGTCCCTTTAAAGGAAACAGGACTTGCGGCTCGAACATCCTGGTGTTCTTTTAATTGATCTTCCAACGTTACATTTTCATCAAAATGAAACGATTCATTTCGCGCTTGTTGAAGAGCTTGAACGGTCCATTTCATGTATCCTCACCTCATAGGCAACAAAAATCATTATAAGTCTCAACGACAGGAATGTCAACCTTATTTCTTTACAGCAAAAGCCTTTTATTCTCTGCCGTTATTCTTGTATAATGTAGCCACAGACGACTAACATTTAGTTTATCACGAGAACGTTTTTCATGCAAAAAAAGGAGGGTTTGAATGAAAGCCGTCGGTCTTGTAGTTGAATATAATCCGTTTCATAATGGTCATTTGCATCACGTGTTAAAAGCAAAAGAAGATACACAAGCGGACGTAGTAGTAGCCGTTATGAGCGGATCATTTTTACAAAGAGGAGAACCAGCACTACTTTCTAAACGGGTTCGAGCGGAAATGGCGCTCCGAACAGGCGTTGATGTTGTAGTTGAACTACCTTATGGATACGCGGTTCAAACCGCTCCCTATTTCGCAGAAGGTGCGGTTCGAATTCTGTCAGCGTTGTGCTGCTCCTCGCTTCACTTCGGCAGTGAAGAAGGGGAAATCAAGCGTTTTACAGATCTTGCGACTTTTATCCGTACCCATAAGGCTGAATATGACGCTTATGTACGACACTATTTAAAACAAGGCGATTCATACCCTAAAGCAAGCGCCGAGGCCTTTTCATCTTTAGTTGGTTCTGACAAGCAGCTACCGTTAAACCAGCCAAATAATATTCTTGGGTTCCATTATGTTCAGCAACTCTATGCCCAACATACATCAATGCAAGCTTTTACAACAAAACGTATTGTAGCAAACTATCACGACGAAGATCTCGGAACCCATTCAATTGCAAGCGCCACAAGTATTCGCCACGCGCTTAACCAAAACAAAACAACTGAACACGTTTTACCTCCTTATTCAAGATTATTGTTAGACAATTATAAAGAAGAACATGGTCAGTTTCACTTTTGGGAAGCCTATTTTCCTTATCTCAACTATCAAATTTTAACCCGCAGCCCTGAAGAGTTAAAAGAGATTGCTGAATGTGAAGAAGGCTTGGAATACCGATTAATTGAGACTGGAAAAGTAGCAACCACTTTTCAAGACTGGCTCAATCGATTGAAAACAAAACGGTATACGAGCACAAGGCTACAACGTTTGTTTGTCCATTTATTAACTGGAACAACGAAAAAACAAGTCGAAGCAGCACGTTTAGAAGCCGACCATTCTTACATTCGTTTACTTGGCATGAGTCAAAAGGGAAGACAATACTTAAATGAGCATAAAAAAAGCTTCACCCTCCCTATCATTACAAGAGAAGCTGAACTAAAGCATTACGGTACATTAGGTGCTCTTGACCAACGAGCAACAAATTGCTATTGGTTAACAAAACCAGCATCCCTTCATGCAAACACGATCGAGCGTGAATTTAAAGCGACACCAGTTTACATAAAAGATGAATAACACTGGAACACAATGTTCATCTCTCTCATTTAAAATCGTCGCACAACCCTTAGCTTGGATCAGTGCGACGATTTTTTTAACCCGTACTATTCATCTTGTAAGGTTTCTAAAAAGCTCAATGCTTCTTCAAACGTTTGAATTGGCACAATTTCCATATCTGTGTTAATGGATTCAGCCGCTGCACGTGCATCTTCATAATTATTTCCACTTGTTGGGACGAGGAAATAGTCCGCTCCTGCTCGATCGGAAGCGACTACTTTTTGGTTTGCACCACCGATGGACCCTACGTCCCCATCTTCATTGATCGTTCCTGTTCCAGCAATTTGATAGCCAGCAGTTAAATCAATATCTTCTAATTGACTATATACTTCCAATGCGAAGATAAGACCCGCTGAAGGCCCCCCTATTGCCCCTGCAGCAATGTCGACTTCTGGAGTAAAGGTCGTTGTTCGAACCGTTTCTACTGATACTCCTACGCCAACGCGGTCACGATCCATGTTTAACTCGTCCGGAAACGAAGAAAATTCAAGGTTTTTCATAAGGGTTTCTTCTTCTCGTTCAAACGTCAGTGTGACAATATCCCCTTCAGAATACATCGCTAGTGTATCAATCAGCGCTTCACTTGTCTCAATGGCTTCCCCATCAACGTGGGTAATAATGTCACCAGGCTCCAGCTGTTCATCAGCGGACATGCCTTCAGTGGTACCTACAACATAGACGCCGGTATATTCAATCTCCACTTCCCCAGCTTCAGATGCTTGAAAGGCTGCAATTTTTGCATCATCTTGAGAGTTTGACATTAACAACTGTTGTCGCTGGTCATATTCTTCATCTGTCATACCAGACGGTGCTGGATTCAGAGACCGAAATTCACTAAACCACGACCACGCCATTAATGCCGGTGTCGCTTTTGCACTTCTCACTGTCGTTAACATAAACGTTCCTTCATCATCTTTATTTCCATCTCTTACATCGACCATCTCTTCTACAGATTGCGCCAATCCTGGTTGACTATAATAGTACGGCAGTTCAAGACGAACGATTACAAGTAAGACAACGACAAGGACGAGCCATTTTACCCATGGAAATGACTTTCGCTTTTGTTCCATTCTTTACCTCCACTGCTTCATTCTATCCTTTATTTCAGGCAATACGTTTTGGCATGCCTGCTCACCCTGTTCAATCAGTTTCTCCGTTTCGGAAAAATCTAACGGAGAAGAATGTTTAATAATTGGACGAATCATAATGTCCCCTTGTTCCTTTTGTTTGCGAGCTAGTTCTCTACCCATAATATCCATCGTTTGCATAACAATTTCATGAATAGACGACGTTTTTAAATGGGAACGAAAAAAAGATACGTCCACGCCAATAATAATGTCGGCACCCATTTCGCGCGCCACCGACACAGGCACGCGTTCCACCACTCCACCATCAACCAGGAGTTGATCGCCCCATTTGACCGGTACAAAAATACCTGGAATCGACATGCTCGCTCGGACTGCTTTTGCCACATCGCCATCAGCTAGAATGACTCGATTTCCAGTTAACAAATCTGTCGCCACGACCCGAACCTCTTTATTGAGCTCTTTAAACGTTTTTTGCTTCGCTAATATACGTACTAAACTTTCAATCTTATCACCCGCAATTAGCCCTTGCCTGGAAACGGTAAAATCTAAGTAAAATTTATTTTTAAATAGCTTTGCAAAACGCTCCATATGCTCAATGGAATGACCGACTCCATACATCGTTGCTACAAGAGCACCCATGCTACTTCCTGCGAGAAAATCGATGTGAATCCCCGCCTTCTCAAGTGCACGTAGTACGCCAATATGCGCAAAACCTCGTGCGCCACCAGAGCCTAATGCAAGTCCAATTCTAGGGCGATTCGCTTCCACATGAGCCCCTCCTTTTCTCCTGATGCACTTCCTTACATCTGCTTTTAATCTTATGGTCTAAACAAAATCCGTATGCGTATATTTATAGGGACATGCTTTTGTTTGCTAGCCACAGTAAAGGAGTCCTGAATGCATGCATGAAGCGCGAAAAACCTCTCTTATTAAATCCGCCATCTTTGCTATGGCAGCAATTATTTTAGCTCTCTCACTCGTTCTTTTTCCGAAAGAGGCTCTTGACGCATCCACACGAGGACTAGATATGTGGTGGAACGTTGTCTTTCCATCATTGTTGCCTTTTTTTATTGTATCAGAACTACTTATCGGATTTGGCGTTGTCGCGTTTCTCGGCGTTGTTCTTGAACCGCTTATGCGCCCCCTTTTTAAAGTACCGGGAATTGGTGGCTTTGTTTGGGCGATGGGCCTCGCAAGCGGAAACCCTGCTGGCGCTAAATTAGCTGTGCAAATGCGTAAACTGGGAAAGATTACGCGTATCGAAGGAGAACGGCTTGCAGGCTTTACCAATTCTTCTAATCCTTTATTTATTTTTGGCGCAATCGCCGTAGGTTTTTTTCATAATCCGGCTTTAGGTATGATTCTCGCGCTTGCTCATTATGTTGGCAATTTATTTGTTGGTTTCTTATTTCGCTTCTACGGAAAAGAAACGGAAACGTTACCTCGTACACATGGTAAGAAGCGTTTACACATCACCGATGCATTCGCAGCCCTCCACCAAGAACGGATAAAGGATGGTCGGACCATTGGAAAACTCCTTGGAGATGCCGTTCGATCATCCATTGAAACGTTACTGTTGATTGGTGGATTTATTATTTTGTTCTCCGTTTTAAATCAATTATTAAGCTTATTAGGGGTTATAGCGATCATTGCATTTTTCGTCAGTCATCTTTTTGGCCACATTGGTCTGTCTCCAGAACTAGCTCACGCTTTTATTTCTGGTTTATTCGAAATCACAATTGGGGCGCAAATTATTAGTGAAACAACATCCGCTGATTTTTTATCTCAAATTATCGTTGTTTCATTTATTCTTGGCTTTGGTGGATTCTCTATTCAAGCACAAGTTGCCAGCATACTTGCTGAATCAGACATCCGCTTTCGCCCATTTCTTTTAGCACGGTTATTACAAGGTATTGCAGCAGCTGGTCTTGTCGTTGTTTTTTATCATTTATTATATAAACCGTTAACAGATGAAGTGAGCGGTCCTGACAGTAGGATGCTCCCAACATTTGCAGAAACTGTATGGCATTCGTTTCTTGACTGGTCACCATACATAACATTTTTCTTCCTAAGCTTGTTTATCGTGCTCAAAATCCCTCACGTAAAAAAAGACGATCGCTTAAGCTAGAAATCTAATGAATTAGACACTTCAATTGCGTTAGGCGACGATCCCTTATTCTTTTGCATACACACGGTTTAACGCGTCAGCCACAGCCGCGGGCACGAGCGAGGACACATCTCCGCCGTAGCTCGCCGCTTCTTTTACGATCGTAGAGCTCACATAACTATATTCAGGTTTTGTCATTAGAAAAAGCGTGTCCACATCTGGAACAATGGTTTTATTCATTGCAGCAATATTATGTTCGTAATCATAATCCGTGCTCGAGCGTAACCCCCGTATAATGGCTGAGGCGCCGTTATTTTTTGCGTAATCAACAAGTAAACCTGTAAAAGGCTCCACTGTTAGATTAGAGATGTGAGCTGTTGCTCGTTTTAATAATTCAACCCGCTCTTCTAAGGAAAAAAGCGGCGTTTTTTTACTGTTTACAGACACAACAATGATTAATTCGTCAAACTGATTTGCCGCTCGTTCAAATAAATCAATATGTCCATTTGTAACTGGATCAAAACTACCTGAACTAACTGCTTTCCTCAACTACATTCACCCTTTCATATATCGTTATTTTGGTTTCTCCATATCGTTCCGAGCGAATAATAGATAAATGTTCAAAATGAGGCAGTTCGCTTGATGCGGCTGTTTCACAAACGATGAGGCCTCCTCGCTCCAAGACCTCACTACCATTAATTTTTTCTAATGCATCTTTTATGTATAACTCTGCCTTAGCATATGGAGGATCAATTACTATTAGTTGAAAGGTTTCACCGCGGCTAATAACTGCTTTTAGACCTCTCAAACTGTCATTTTTATAAACAGTTGCTTTATCACTTAATTTTGTATGGGTTAAATTCGTTTGAATCGTTTGCACGGCTTGATGTTGCGCTTCAATAAAAAATCCTTTATCCATCCCTCGGCTTATCGCTTCAATTCCAAGCGCTCCACTGCCTGCAAACAAATCAAGCACTTGTCCCCCCTCAAAATAAGGGCCAATCATATTAAAAATTGATTCTTTCACTTTATCTGTTGTTGGCCTTGTTTGTTTACCAGGAACAGGCTTAAGTTTTAATCCACCTTGTTCACCTGAGATTACCCTCACATTATCACCCTATCCTATGAATTAATGAATACATGTATAACGCATGCGTTTCTTGTACATACTAAATCTAGCAACACAGATCGTGTTGCGACAACCGCGGAGAAGACTTACATTTCCCCATAAGATCTTCCTCCGGTTTCTCCTCTCCCATTGCCATGTGGATCATGGCAAGGCATTCTTCTTCGTGAAGAATGCCTTTTTTTATCGACACTCGTCCAAAGACATGGTATGATGCAAGCGATTCTAGAGAAGGAAGTAGGAAGAAAAGATGAACCAACGCGTCATTAAACTAGGTAATGGTCACGCTGATTTCTTTGAACTGATGGAACTTGCGTCATCAAACAAAGCTCGTTTACTTGCTTGTTTTCAGCTTCAAACGTTAGAAGACCGCTTGTCTCTCGGCATTGTTTTCAAGCCTGCTCGTCATCCGTCTACCTTTATGCCCATTTACCTTTGTCTTGAAGGCTTTAAACCAGATAGTAAAAGAGTACAACAATTTACAGCCTTTGCACACCAAGAAGACCTCACTGTCCATACAGTTGCTGTAAAGGCACTTAACCAATTTTTTGATGAAGAGCAATATGCTCGTTACCTAATCGGACTGTTACGATCACAGCGAGTTATCCCCCCTATGAGTTAAAAAATAAACCAGACGAACGTCTGGTTTAAATCCCTAGCTTATAATCATATTCTTTCGCTTTATCAGGCTTTGCATCTTCATACTCGGTATTCACGAACGGTCGCATAGAAGGCTTCACATCAGTCACAAAATGAAACGACTGCAATTTATCAATAATGTCGTCTACTTTCTCTTGATCACAGTAGAACACGACATACTTCATTTTTTTTGATACGTATTGAACATGGCCAAAGCGTCGTAACTGCCTTGCATACTTTAGTGATGTAAGCCAAACAACAATCCCTTGACGACTTGGACTTAACATAGCTCATACCCCTCTTTTTAAAAAATCATTACTTTATTTTACCACAATTTTCTTTTTTTATGTAAAAGAATGTAGCTGCGTTATCCGCAACTACATCCACCACCAGAACCACATCCACCACTACATGACATCGAATCAAAAAATGGATTTCCAGTTGGTACTTTAATTGATGGCGAAACCGTATGGGCAAGCACGCCACTCAATTCATTTAATAAATCTTCAAGCTCCGTTTCAGCTTTTTTAAACTCAGCAACAGATTCGTCTCGATCCAAATCTCTCTTTGCTGTACGTATATCGTTTGATACGGTTTTATAATCAGGATGGTATTTCCCAAACCGTTGCACTTCTTCATGCGCAACTTTTAAATTAGAAAACCGTTCAATTTTTTGTTGAGCTTCAGTATCACGATTAAGGCGATCACGCGCTTCGATATACTGTGCGAACAGCTCTGATTGAAGAACAACGGATGCGAGTTCATCAGAGGCGTTAAGTAGTTCAACAGTATCTAATGTAGCTATCACGGCTGCACCTCCTCTAGCATATTGTATCATGGGTATTTAGTAGATCGAAAGGTTTTTTTCAATTTGACAAGGACAGGTTTCTTCCATATAATTCTTTCGACACACACTGGAGGACGCTTACATGAATTTAATTACGTTCAACCCGTTTCGAACGATTGGACTTCCTGGTATTGACTATGTAAAACCAGAAAATATGTTTAAAGATCAAAATCGAATTGAGCAAGCCGACCTTTGTTTATTTCCAGAAAATTGGCAAGTGAACAGCCTTGTTTACGGCTTAAAAAAGAAAATATTCCCAAGTATCGAGAGTATCCACCTCGGCTATAACAAAATTGAAATGACCCGAGCGCTATGGACAATTTGTCCGACAAACATTCCCTATACACTCATCTTAGGATCAAGCTCAAAAACCGTACAAGATGTGCTCGACACATTCGCCTTTCCTTTCGTAGCGAAAACCACCCGCTCATCAATGGGAAGAGGTGTGTTTCTTATTCAAAACGAAGAAGATTTTCACGCCTATGCATCGAATCATG
Organism: Shouchella sp. JSM 1781072; assembly: GCF_041949915.1. Taxonomy (NCBI): domain Bacteria; kingdom Bacillati; phylum Bacillota; class Bacilli; order Caryophanales; family Bacillaceae; genus Shouchella; species Shouchella sp. JSM 1781072. The sequence continues at coordinate 703,426 of NZ_JBHFQE010000001.1, read as the reverse complement.
ATGTTTTGTATGTGCAAGAGTACATCGAGTCAAACCGAGACCTTCGACTATGCGTTATTGGTGATAAAGTCGTGAATAGCTATTGGCGAGAAAGCAGTGGTTTCAAAAACAATGTTGCGCAAGGCGGGGTGATCTCGTTCGAATCGATTCCTCAAGAGGCTATTATACTCGTTGAACGAGTGGCAAAAAAACTTTCATTGGATCATGTTGGCTTTGACGTTATTGTCAGAGATGGCCAATTTTATATTTTAGAATTCAATACGTTATTCGGAAATCAAGGGTTCTTAGCTCAAGGTATACGCGTTGAAGATTACATTTACGCGCATATCAAAAAGTCTGTAACGAGTTAATTCGTTACAGACTGCACGGTTTCTGAAACTGTACTCTGACCCATTTTAATCATTTCCATTAGCATCACCATCATACTCACATTATTTTGCATGCGCTCTACACGCTGAGGAAACGTCTTACCATAAAAGTAATTCGACTCTTTTTCCATTTCATTTAATCGCTGCGGATTTCGAGACAAGGTACGGTACCATTCCGGATGATAACGCATAAATTCACGTAATTTTGCATCCTGCATCATTTTTAAGCGAATATCTTCTCTCATAAGCACTCCTTAGTCACGCCTAAACGAAAAAGGCGATTCACTTTCCGACGAACGGGTAGGCTCCTGTGGTCTTTGAAACGTCTGCATTAAGTTCTGTACATTCCCAAGTACTGAACTAAACTGTGTTAAATGAGATTGTAAATCTTGGACATTCATTTTTTTTACTAAACCCATTAACTGACCTAGAAACTCTCCTGTACCTGCTGCACTCTCTTCTTCAGTCGCATCGCTTGAAGTAGTCGATTCCGCTGCATTTGTTGATGTTTGCTCCTCCTGAACCTCTTCTTGCTCTTGTTGATCGTTTACTTGTTGGCCCGATTGAATCTCTTCATCATAAAGAAATGGCTGCCACTGCTCATGCTCTTCACCTAAAATCGACCATTCCTCATAAATATCTTGTAATGTCCGCTTCCCATCCTTCACTTCCGTTACTAAACCTGGATGATTTCGCACAAAAACTTTAAATTGCCGAACCGAAGGATGCAGATTGGTTTGATTCATCTGACTCATCCCCTTTTATAGACTTATATATAAGTAGTGTATACAATAGTCTGGTCCAATGTTCATGTTTTTTTGCTATTTATTCGTTAGATTTGATACACTAATACTTGTCCGCAATATAAAGAAATGAAAAGGTGAAAATAGTGACAGTAGAAGACAAAATTCGTACATTTATGAACAACGCATCAGAAGAAGAACAAACGGTTCTAGAGCAAGTCATTGATGGTTTTTTAGCTAAGCAACAGAAACAACAATTAACGTATTTATCGGGGATTACGAAAGCAGAAGCATCCATACCGTCTAAAGACACATTTTCGATTCGTGTACCGATTACCCCGCTTATTCATAATCCACTAGAAATTGTTCATGGTGGAATGACGGCAACACTTCTTGACTCTACTATGGGTGGCGCTGCAATGGAAGCGTTACCTGATGATTTAACAGCTGTAACATCTCAATTAAATATTCATTATTTACGACCTGGCGTTGGCGAATACTTAGAATGTTTTGCGACCGTTGTTCATGCTGGAAAGCAACTTATCATTGTTGAAGGGAACGCCTATAATAATGAACAGAAATTAATCGCAAAGGCTACTGGAACGTTTTATGTCATTCCGCGCAAATAATTGCTTGTATAGCTCGTTAGCCCGTTGGTTGATGGGCTTTTTTTCATACAAAAAGTACGGAAAGACAATGGTCGATCCGTACCTTTTCCTTTTATTCAACCGAAAAGTTCTGTGTGTAATACGAGTCGTGCACACCTACTCCAAGATCAGTAAATTCTTCATGAAGCAACACCACGCGATGACTATCACTGTTTAACCAACCACCAACAGCTGCAATACCGTCAACATAGTTAAAAGCAATATTCTCCCCTGCCTCCGCAAACGAAACATGTCCAGCGTGAAAACGATCTAATAGCGTCCCATGTATAGGCGAAACATGATCAAAATATTCTTCATCGTGCATATCTTTACTATGGTTGTACGCAACTTGAGCAACATCATCGGACCAAGTAAACGGCTTTAAACCGTAGCTTGTTCGAATTGCGTTTGTTAGTTCAAAAATTTGCTTTTCATTCGCTTCATCAATTTTTTCCATATCAGATTGACTGAGCGACACTTTTTCAGGTAGGTCGTTTGTGTATCGGAATGAATAAGGACGCTGATTTAACAATACTTCGTCTGTCATTAACCGAACTGAAGCCAATGTATTTGTATGGATATCCATATAAAATTGAATATAATAATCGCCCACTTGTGCGATTGGTCTCATTTGCAAGTCTTGTTCCGATAACTGAAATGTAAACAAGCCTGTTTCTGTTTCAAGTGGAACCGTCTCATTGAACAAGAACATCCGATTTAACGCTTCAAAGCTAAGCTCGCCTTCCCCTAAAAACGCATGAATGGGAGAACCTTGTGCGACTACAGTTGCAGCCTGGTCATCTTTTACGCCAATTGTTAAATACCCTGCCTCAACATTGTTATAAATCCATGATTCATAGCCGAACGCTGAAGGATCAATACGCTTCGGATCTCCAAGCGCGTCAACAATTTCTTCGGTATTTAAGCCCATAAGCGAACCAATATTAGAAGAAAACGGTACCGCCTCATTTCGTTCCGCATCGGGATTCATCTCATCTTGTTCTAAAAAAGAAGGGATTGCTCGACTCGTATAGTCCATATGTAAAGATGGCTGCTTTGTTGATAACTCATAACCAACCACCGCTTCTGACGGGAGTTGGCGATATTCATTGATTAAAATAAATAAAATAACTAATAGTACGGATAATAGACCGAGACGTTTATACACGAAGCACCACTCTTTCCTTTATCCTGTAGGATATCGCTGTTCGATCATCTCACTTGAATAAAACCTTTCATCTTCCAACAGGGTCAGAGGAAAAGATCTGTTAAAACGTTGCATAAGAAAGCGTTTCATACTATGATTAAGAAGTGTGAAACAGCTAGTTAAGGAGGAATACTTTTGAAATTCACGGAAACAGGTCTAGAAAACCATCAAATTAAATTTACACTCGTACATGACTCAGCAGAATCAGTTGGCTTCGTTCATGCCGATCAGTGGGATTACGAGCGCGCAATGTTTGACTACAAAATGGTGCACCACGAAGGAACCTTTTACTTAAGAGTACCTGTTTACGCGGTGAAGGGGGATATCCCAGCTCAATCAACCATCGTCCAAATTATGAGTCCTGTTTTAGGAAAGCACTATTATCCACATGGCGTAGAATATGAAGGAGAGACATTCCCTGACGCCATCGTCGAAAAATCAAAAAAGAAGCTAGAGTTGTTAGCTAAACGAATTGAAGATGAACTATAAAAAGAGCTGTCCCTTGCGACGGCTCTTTTTTATAGCAAGCAACTTTCATTTGTCTTTAATATCTTTCTTCATTCTCATTAATAATGGTATATAGACGGTATGTCCCATCTGAACCTTCGATAATATGAAAACGAATTTCTCGTTCAATATCTTCTACATCATCACCTGTCACAACTTGAACGTGTTCATGTGCGTCCGCGTAGTAATCTCCTTCTTCAGGTTCAAACCAAATGTCGTCAACTTCTAACGAAACGAGCTCTTTACGTGAATTATTTTTTTGTAAATCTTCTTTTAACCGATGTAAAGCATGATAAAACGATGTGTTTGGAATAAGAAACTCTTCCTCTAACCGCTCCGTTTGGTTCTCATTAATCGCTAACAACATCTCATCCTTATAATCATGCACGAATGTCGTAATCGATTCAACCACTTCTTCATCGTTAATTTCTTCCAAGTTTTCTGGTTCACTATACCCACACGCGGCAAGGAATAGCATCATTACCAATAGAGGAAGTACATGTTTAGTTGTTCGCACAACAAACCCTTTCTGTCCACCCTGTCTTTCATTAGTATACAAAAGTTCTAAATGGAGGGGAACCTTTAATAGTAAGGTGAAATCAAGATGTAAACTAATACACCTGTAAAGCTCACATAAAGCCATATTGGCATCGTCCACCGAGCAATTTTCTTATGCCTTTGATTCTCGCCATTCCAAGCTCTCGCAACGCTTGTGAGTGCTAACGGAACAATTGCCGCGGCTAACACGATATGTGTAATCAAAATGAAATAATAAAAGTACTTTGCAAAGCCTTCTCCACCAAACGCTGTTGATTCAGCTAAGAAATGGTGCCCAACATACGTAAACAAGAAAAAGGTTGTTGTAACGAATGCAGCATAGATAAAACGCTTATGAATGCGTACTTTTCCTTTCATAATTGCAATTAATGCACCGACTAAAAACAAAAATGTAAATGTATTAAAGATGGCATTCATTAGCGGAAGAATCGTTACATCAAACGCATCAAAGTCATCAACGCCTGGCAAACCAGCTAAAACCCCAATCGCGCCAATTAAAACAATCGAAATAATAATAATAGCTGGTTTGTAATTTCGTTTTTTTATTGGTTTGTCAAAACCATTATCCATAGTTGTCACTCCTTAGCAAAACTTTCTCAACTGTATAGTCTAAGTATACTACAAAGTGATACCGTCCCACACTAGCTCTAGTATTTACAATCTAGTGAACAATAAACGTAAACATACAACTTCTATCTACTAAACAAATTGATCATACACAAAGAAAAACGGATATGGCGTCATGTCCATACCCGCTTTTTCTTTTAGCCGTTCTTCATTCTTCCTAATACTTTACAACACCAATTAACAGCATTAATGCCACAATCGTCGGCATGGTTACAAAAATACCAGTAATCATAAATACCGTTGCCCAAGCATGGTCTTTGTCTTTCATATGCATGAAGAACAAAAGTTGCAGAAGTAGCTGCACGATCGCAAGAATTAAAATAAATGGTACCGCAAAGTTATTTGGAATAAGGTCTGCACCTACAGCGACAAACGCGAGAACCGTTAAAAACAGGAGTAAGATAAACACGATAAACTGTTTTTTAATATCTCGCTTCATTTCACGCTTTTCAGCAGCTGTTAGTGAACTTTTCTCAAACGGTTTGCTTAAGTGGTCGTCAGCCATAATTAATAACCTCCTGCTCCCATTAAGTAAACGACGGTGAAGATAAATACCCAAACAACGTCGATGAAATGCCAGTAAAGACTTGCAACATAGAACTTCGGAGCATTCGTTAACGTAATACCTGTGCGCATGTTTTTAATGATAAGCAACGTGATCCAACAAAGACCGAACAACACGTGAGCACCATGTAAACCAACAAGTGTATAGAATGAAGACGAAAATGCACTTGTTGTAAAACCAAATTCATAATCATGAACGTAATGCTGGAACTCATAAATTTCTAACCCTAAGAAAACAGCACCTAGAACGACTGTAATAATCATCCACGTCATCATTTTTCTAAATTGGTTTTTCTTCATCGCAAACATTGCCAATACACTTGTCATCGAGCTCGTTAAAAGAATCATTGTCATGATAAACACAAGCGGAAGTGCAAAAATTTCATCAGAAGCTGGACCACTTCCAACACCATTACGTAACCCTAAATACGTTCCGAAGAAAGTGGCAAACATGATGGTTTCCCCGCCTAGAAAGAACCAGAAACCTAAGAACTTATTCTTTCCTTCCAGCGTCGCCCTTTCCGGGTGAGATGGTAAACCTTTGGATGTATCAACTGCACCAGCCATATTATTTGCCACCTCCTTGCTTTTTAAGATCCGATTGAATGACGCTTTTCGGAATGTGATAACCGTGATCGTCTTTAATAGAACGAGCAGCCATCCCACCAAATGTGAGTAAACCACCTAAAGCAACAACGATCCACGGGCTAATAAATGGCTCTGACATTTCTAACATAATTAGACCAAAGCCTAAGAAATACAAACCAACTGAAATGATCAATGGCAAAATGGAACCGTTTGGCATATGAATCTCATCAACAGGTTCAGCCGGTTTCATCGTTCCGTCCCCGTGTACTTTTTCATAAAAAAGTGGGTCAAGTGAACGAATTTGTGGTGTTTGAGCAAAGTTATATTCTGGAACAGGTGTTGGTGTAGCCCACTCCAACGTACGTGCATCCCAAGGGTCATTAATCCCAATAACACGCTCTCCTTTAATCGCTGAGTACACAATGTTAATCACAAGGACAATGACTGCAGCTGACATAAAGAATGTTCCGATTGTACTAATCATGTTAAATTCATCCAGTCCTTGACCGCCTAAATATGTATACACACGGCGCGGCATTCCCATTAATCCGAGGAAATGCTGAACGAAGAATGTTAAATGGAAACCAATGGTGAAGAGGATAAAGAAAACAACACCTAATTTTTCATTTAACTTATGATTAAACATTTTTGGATACCAGTAAAAGAGACCGGCAAAAAGCGCAAGGACAATCCCACCAACAATGATGTAGTGGAAATGCGCTACAACAAAGTACGTATCATGGTATAAGTAATCGACAGGTGCCATTGCAAGCATGACCCCTGTTACCCCACCAAGTACGAAGGTTGGCACAAAGGATGATGCAAATAACATCGCTGTATTAAAAGTAATTTTCCCGCCCCACATCGTGAAGAGCCAGTTAAAGATTTTAATACCGGTTGGTACCGCAATCGTCATCGTCGCAATCGCAAAGATGGAGTTTGCTACTGGTCCTATACCAACTGTAAACATATGGTGAGCCCAAACCATGAATCCTAGAAACGCGATAATCATAGTGGCAAAAACCATTGCCGTATAGCCAAACAAGCGTTTTCTTGAAAATGCTGGTATAACTTCAGAGATAATCCCAAATGCTGGCAATACGAGAATATATACTTCCGGGTGACCAAAGATCCAGAAAATATGTTGCCAAATGACAACGTTCCCCCCAGCTGCCGGGTTAAAGAACTGCGCGTCGAAAATCCGTTCGAGCATAAGAAGCGCAAGTCCTGCAGCAAGTGGTGTAAATGCAAACAAGATGAGCGTTGATGTAACAAATGATGTCCATACAAATAAAGGCAAGCGCATCATCGTCATTCCTGGTGCACGCATGTTGATAATAGTTACTAAGAAGTTAATTGCTGAGATTAGCGTACCAATCCCTGATACTTGAAGTCCAAGTACATAGAAATCAAGTCCTAGCTGTTCTTCATTTAGTGATAGCGGAACGTAAGCAGTCCAACCTGCATCTGGCCCTCCACCAAAAAACCAGCTTGTTGATAGTAATAAACCACCTGATAAGAAAATCCAGAATCCTAATGCATTGACGAACGGAAACGCAACATCTCGAGCACCGATTTGAAGCGGTATAACAAAGTTCATAAATGCAAATAAGAGCGGGGTGGCTGCCAAGAACAACATAATGGTTCCGTGCATCGTAATAAATTCATTAAACGTTTGTCCGGTTAAAAAGCTATTTTCAGGTATAATGAGCTGAATTCGCATGAAAACAGCCATTAGTCCAGCTTTTAAGAAGAAAAGCGTCCCGGCGATCAAGTACATGATGCCGAGCTTTTTATGGTCAACCGTTGTTAGCCAGTCCCAAATGACGCCTTTTTCTTTTTTATAACTAGCCAATCAAGACCCTCCTTTACCCAATCTTCCTTTTAATTATCCGAATTTGCTGGACGGACTTGTAGTGAGCGTAAGTACTCGATTAAGTCTTCCATATCCTCATCATTGATATCATGAGCCGGCATGTTATTGCCTTGCTTTAACTCTTCAGGATTACGAATCCAATTCGCAAGCTCTTCATCGTCATCCATATCGTAAACGCCGGCAAACTTTTGACGGTCACCGAAGTTTGTTAATGTTGGGCCTGTTGCCATTCCTTCTCCACCGATCGCATGACAGTTAATACATGCATTCTCTTGGAACACTTCATATCCTGCTTCTGCGTTCGCGGCTGTTTCTTCTGCTTCAACGCCTTGCATGTCCTCGACCCACTGGTCATATTCGTCACGCTCTAGCGCGATAACTTTAAAGTCCATAAGGGCGTGAGATGGGCCACATAATTCAGCACACTTTCCAAGGTAAACACCTGGTTCATCTGCTTGTAACCATAGGGCATTCGAAATTCCAGGAATATTGTCAATTTTTCCACCTAATGCGGGTACCCAGAAGGAGTGAATCACATCTTCTGCGTTCAGTTCAAATACTACACGTTCTCCAACAGGAATATACACTTCTTGGCCAGCGGTAAAGCCTTCTTCGTAATCAAACTGCCACCAGTACTGGTGCCCAGTAACGTTTATGTATACCGCATCTTCATGTTCAGCTGGATCAGCATCCACATGGAATTCAAACGTTCCTGTTACGGTTGGAATAAATAAGATGATGAGTAAGAGCACAGGGATAACAGTCCAGGTAATTTCCATCGCTGTATTTCCGTGAACTTGTTCCGGTAATTCATCATCGCCTTCTTTTCGACGAAATTTCACGACGATAATGAAGAAAATTGCAAACACGACAACGGATACAAATGTCATAATAATTAATGACAAGACCATGTTATCGTAGATCCATTGTGCCGCTTCTCCTTTTGGATCAAGAGCAGTTAGGTTTTCTTCACCAAGACAGCCTGATAAAAAAACAAGCACAAGAGCTGCAGGTGTTAAGCGCCACAGTAGGTTTTTTAACATGTTCGTTTCCCTCACTTTCTATGTAATTGTCTTGGCCTTTTCAAACAGCGGCGTGAATAACAAAATGGTTGAACAGTTTACAAGATTCGAAAACGGATACAACCTTTTTTATTCATGGCGGAATATGTATATTTACTTACACACATATTCTTACATTCTCCCACAATATCGATTATAACCGAAAATGTGGGCGGTTTCATCAAATTCCTTTTGTTCACACGATTTTCACATTTACAATCTTCAAAAATTGTTCGCAGTTGAAAAATTGACTTTACCCTGTTCATTTTCTTATCATGGAGAAAGTACATTATAAGACCCATACTAACTTTATCATACTTTTCAACAAGTTTATAGAAGGAAAGGTGAAACGATTGCATAAAGGACTAAAAAGATTTGGCGTATTCACCTCATTAGGTGTACTTCTTGTTTTGATACAAGGAGCCGTTGTAACAAACACTGGTTCGGGTGAAGGGTGCGGCCAAACATGGCCCCTTTGTTTTGGACAAGTGATCCCGATTGATCCACCACCTGAAACTGTTATTGAATTTTCTCACCGCTTAATTGCAGGCATTGTCGGGATGCTCGTTATTCTAATGGCCATTTGGTCGTGGAGAACATTAAAACATCTCCAAGAAACAAAATTTCTAGCGATTATCTCCGTTTTCATGATTATTTTCCAAGGCTTATTAGGAGCAGGCGCGGTTGTTTTTGGTCAATCTGACTTAATTATGGCCCTTCATTTCGGATTCTCAGCCCTATCCTTTGCCTCTGTTGTCTTACTTACAAGACTTGCCTTTGAAGACAGCAACCCTAAAAGACATTATGTACCAATTGTTTCAAAGTCATACAAGTGGTTTGTAATTGGGACAACCATTTATTCTTACTTAGCGATTTACACCGGCGCTTATGTCAAACATCGTGACGCAACACTCGCTTGCTCCGGTTTTCCACTTTGTAATGGGGAGCTCATTCCATCGATTTTTCACAGCGGAATCGCGGTCCAACTCTTACACCGCGGGGCGGCAATGATTCTCGTTGCGCTACTAGTAATCTTATTCATTTGGACATTAAAAACGTATCGATCTCAAGCAGTATTGGTGTTTTGTTCTGTACTAACGATTATTCTTGTTGCTGGACAAGCAGCCTCTGGTATCGCGGTTGTGTTAACAGAAAATTCGACGCTAACCATTGGTATTTTCCACGCATTACTTATTTCACTACTCTTTACCGTTTTATGTTATATGGTAATGCTCGTTCTTCGCCATCGACAAAAATAAGATTAAACCTTCATGATGAATCGATCATGAAGGTTTTTTTCGGCAAAAAAGCTTGCTGAACGTAACGAATCAGCAAGCTTTCACTCCTTATTCTACTTCAATTAATAGATCTCCAGTCGAAATCGCTTCGGCATCTTTCACATGGACTTTCTTTACCACGCCATTTTTTGCAGCTTGCACGGTTGTTTCCATTTTCATCGCTTCTGTAATCATGAGGTGATCACCTTTTTTCACTTCATCTCCTTCAGAAACAAGCACTTTTACAACTGTACCAGGCATAGATGCTCCAATATGACTCGAATTATTTTTCTCAGCTTTTGGACGGAGAACGGCATCTGTTTTTACATCTAAATCAAAAATATTTACTTCACGGGGCTGCCCATTAAGCTCAAAATACACAATTCGGGTACCGTCTTGTTGTGGATCTGAAACGGAAATTAATTTTACAATTAAGGTTTTCCCTTGTTCGATTTCTATTTCCACTTCTTCTCCAAGATCTAACCCGTAGAAGAACGTTGGCGTATCAAGCACTGAAACATCACCAAATCGTTCGCTAAATTCTTCATATTCTTTGTACACCTTCGGATAGAGCAAATACGACAACACGTCGTGACTCGTAACTTGACGACCCAGTTCATTATATAACTGCTTGCTCACTGCTTTAAAATCAACCGGTTCTAACTCAGCACCAGGACGCCCTTCAATTGGCATCTTTCCTTTTAGTATAATGCGCTGCAATTCTTCAGGAAACCCTTGATACGGCTTTCCTAGCTGTCCTTGGAAAAACTCCACCACAGAATCAGGGAAATCCAAACTTGCCCCTTTTTCATACAAGTCTTCTTCTGTCAGCTCATTTTGTACCATGTAAAGCGCCATATCACCTACGACTTTGGAAGATGGCGTCACTTTGACAATGTCTCCGAACATGTCATTGACCGTTCGATACATTTTTTTGACGTTATTCCATTTTTCATAGAGTCCAACAGCTTTTGCCTGTTGCTGGAGATTGCTATATTGTCCCCCTGGCATTTCATGCTCGTAAACTTCTGTATGCGGAGCGTTCATGCCGCTTTCAAATCCTTGGTAAAACTTGCGCGTATCATACCAAAATTGATCAAGCTTTTCATACGTTTCGATGTTCATTTTCGGTTGGCGTTCCGTTCCTGCTAATGCGTAATAAAGGCTATTCGCACTCGGTTGCGAGGTCAAGCCTGCCATTGAGCTAACAGCCACATCGACGATATCTACACCAGCTTCAACTGCACGTGCATAGGAGAAGACGCCGTTGCCACTTGTATCATGCATATGCAAGTGAATTGGAATATCAATCGTTTGCTTCAGTTCACTTACGAGCTGATAGGCCGCTTCAGGTTTTAAGAGACCTGCCATGTCTTTAATGGCTAAAATATGTGCACCAGAAGCTTCGAGCTCTTTCGCCATTTTTTTGTAATAAGCAAGATCATACTTTGTCTTGTTTTTATCAAGAATATCTCCTGTATAACAAACCGCTACTTCCGCAACTTTCCCACTTTCTCTCACCGCATCAATCGCCGGTTTCATTGCTTCCACCCAGTTTAAGCTATCAAAGATTCGGAACACATCGATTCCAGCATCGGCTGATTTTTGTACGAAATCATAAATGACGTTGTCGGGATAGCTTGTATACCCAACCGCATTCGATGCACGGAGGAGCATTTGGAATAAAATATTTGGCGCTTTCTCGCGCAACACGAGCAGTCTTTCCCATGGATTTTCATGTAAGAATCGCATGGCTACATCAAACGTTGCACCACCCCACATTTCCATTGAAAAAAGATCTGGCAATAAATGAGCAGTCGGTTCTGCTACTTTCTTTAAATCATGTGTCCGCACACGAGTAGCAAGTAAGGATTGATGAGCATCTCGGAACGTTGTATCGGTTAAAAGCACGTTTTTCTCGTTTTTTACCCACTGAGCTAAACCTTCCGGACCTTTTTCATCTAAAATTTGCTTCGTGCCAGGTTTCACCGTTTCGCTTTGGTCAAAGCTTGGTAGCACAGGTGTATCAAAGAGAGGCTTTTCTCCTTTTTGCAAACCTGGGTACCCATTTACAACGGTTTCCCCAATAAACGACAGCATTTTTGAACCACGGTCTTTACGCTTAGGGAAAACGAATAATTCTGGTGTTTGATCAATAAAACCTGTGTTGTACTCGCCATTTAAAAACTGAGCATGCGTTACAACGTTTTCTAAAAAAGCGATATTCGTTTTAATGCCTCGAATTCGGAATTCTTTGAGGTTCCGAACCATTTTCAGGGCAGCATCTTCAAACGTTAATGCCCACGTCGACACCTTTACCAAGAGTGAATCGTAGTGAGGGCTGATAACGGCACCTTGGAATCCATTCCCTGCATCGAGACGAACACCAAATCCGCCGCTTGAACGATAGGCGTTAATACGACCTGTATCTGGCATAAACCCATTAGCCGGATCTTCCGTTGTGACACGCGACTGGATCGCAAAGCCAAAACAATGAATGTCTTTCTGAGCAGGAATGTTAATTTCTTTTTCATGTAATTTGTATCCTGCTGTAATTTTTAATTGTGATTGTACAATGTCAATGCCTGTTACCATTTCTGTAATCGTATGCTCAACCTGAACACGAGGATTTACTTCAATAAAGTAAAAAGCTCCGTCATCGGTTACAAGGAATTCCACTGTACCAGCGTTGACATATTGGACATTTTCCATTAACTGAACAGCAGCATCACAGATCTTGTTTCGCACTTCATCCGTTAACGAAACACTCGGTGCAATCTCGACCACTTTTTGGTGGCGACGTTGGACAGAACAATCACGCTCATGTAAATGAACAATATTGCCATGCTTGTCCGCTAAAATTTGAACTTCAATATGCTTCGGACGCTCAACAAATTTTTCAACATAGACTTCATCATTACCAAACGCCGATTTGGCTTCAGATTTTGCACGGTCATATGCTTCTTTTAATTCTTCTTCCGTACGAACAATTCTCATTCCACGACCGCCACCGCCTAAAGATGCTTTAATAATAAACGGATAGCCGTGTTCTTGAACAAATGATTTCACTTCGTCTAAATTACTTACAGGTCCATCACTACCTGGGATGACCGGAAGACCTGCTTTTAACGCTTGCTCTCTAGCTTGAATTTTATCGCCAAACATTTCCAAATGCTCGAGCTCCGGACCAACAAAACGGATGCCTTCTTCATGACAACGTTTAGCAAATTCAATATTCTCTGACAAAAAGCCGTATCCTGGATGAATGGCGTCTACATCATGAGCTTTTGCTGTAGCGATAATGTCTTCAATATCTAAATAAGCATCAATCGGTTTCTTTCCTTTTCCAACTAAGTAAGCCTCATCCGCTTTATAACGGTGAAATGCGCCTGTATCTTCCTTTGAATAAATCGCAACAGTACGGATATTTAGTTCAGAACATGCACGAAAAATCCGAATAGCAATTTCACCACGATTTGCTACTAAAACTTTATTAATGTTATGTAGTCCATTCATGTACGTATTCCCTCTCCTCAAGCATTTAAGTATTTTATCTTTACTTTGACTGATTTCTCTAAATTTCGCAACTAATATGCATAAAAAGGTTTTAGAAAAACCGGGCGCATCAGCGTCCCGGTTTGGTACTACTACTTTAGAGAAGAATCATGAAGCAACGCTAGTTTTCTTTCTAGCTCACTTAAGATCCCTTTCCCTTTTTCTTCTTCAACAAGCCCAAGTCGAATGGCAAAATCAATTTCCCTTGATAAACCAAACATTCTTGTATCTAAAACCTCTTCGTAGAGGGGGCATTGCGGCATTGTTAAGTTTTCAAGCTGAACCTCAATAAGCTGACGGATTTTTTCCGCATCTTCTTGAAGTAAACTGTACGCTTTTTCACTTTGGCTTGTCACAGCATGTAACGTCAAATTATCCCCTCCTCGTCTGAGTTAGTGTCCTACTTTCCATACTATAGACATTTGCGTCAAAATGCAATCATTTTCATTACGCTCAATAAGTTTCTAATCGTGACAAATATCAAATGAAGGCGTATACTTTTCACTATCGTACATACTTTTGGAGGGATTCCATGCAAGAATTTGTTTTTTTTATTTCTGGTAAAGTGAAGAAACCATTAACCATTGATCCAACTGTTTGGATTTTTGATGAAAGAAAGATTGATTTGCAAACTTTTTTTGAATCCACGATCCAGCTTGAGGATGATAATGATTTAGCAAATTATACACAAAAAATTTCAAAGCAATTTGATAAAGAAATGCTTCAAGGTTCTGAGCCACCAAACCCAAACCGTGATTCAAATCGAATCAAATATGATCGCCAAGAATTGATTAACGGTTCTTTCGGCATGCCGTTGCGCTCATTTATCCGCAACGCTGCACCTTATGATGACGCTCAGTCCATTCTAGTTGAAACAACGGAGAATCAACACGTAACCCTACCGATTGAAAAAGCGGATTTTCTAGTTGCTGCTTTTTCTGATCACGGACAGCCTTTAAAAGAAGATGGACCTGTACACCTTTACGTGGCAGACGGTACGAGCAAAACAGCTATTAAGCGCGTGAAGCAACTCAAATTTGTTTAAAGTAAATCTGCCGCTAATTGTGCAAGCGCTGAACGTTCCCCTTTAATTAATTTAATGTGGCCGCTCAGCGCTTCTTTTTTAAACGTTTCGACCGCATACGTTAACCCATTTGTATATTCATCAAGATATGGATGATCAATTTGTTGCGGATCTCCCATCAAGACGACTTTGCTTCGCTCACCTACTCGCGTCAAAATCGTTTTCACTTCATGCTTCGTTAAATTCTGTGCTTCATCAATAATAATATATTGATCAGGTATACTTCTACCGCGAATATACGTAAGAGCCTCCACTTGAATTGAACTCATGCCAGCAAGAATACGATCCAATTCTCCAGGTTTTTTTGTATCAAATAAAAACTCTAAATTATCGTAGATTGGCTGCATCCACGGCTTTAATTTTTCCTCTTTCTCACCTGGTAGATAGCCGATGTCTTTTCCTAGTGGGACAACAGGTCTAGCGACAATGAGCTTTTTATACAGGTGTAAATCTTCCGTTTGCAACAAGCCTGCCGCTAATGAAAGCAGTGTTTTGCCGGTACCTGCTTTGCCGACTAACGTGACGAGCGGCAAATCATTTCGAAGCAACAGCTCGAATGCCATCTTTTGCTGAGCATTACGCGGCTTTATCCCCCATACATGATCATATTCACCAATTAAAGGCTTTACTTTCTTTCCTAATAAGTCAACTTTTCCAATAGCGGAACTTGAAGCTTGCGTATAATCTTTTAAAATAACAAATTGATTTGGGTACAGCTGACCAACCTCTAATTCATCAACGGAAATTTCTCCATTTTGATAAAATGCATTAATGACTTCCTGATTTGTATAGCAATCTTTATACCCATTATAACCTTCGTCGCTTTCAATGACCCGGTCATTCAAAAAATCTTCCGTTAGTAAATCAAACGAGTCTGCTTTCACTCGGACGAGTGCATCTTTACTTACGAGCACAACATCTCGTCCATTTGCTTTTTCGTTTTCTTCCATTTGTAAATTTAGCGCCACCGCAATAATGCGATTATCGTTCGTCATTTCAGCGAACACATGCTTTAAATGCTGAAATGAACGGTGGTTTAGTTCTACTCGAACGGATCCTCCTTCTTTTAACGCCACTCCGGTATGAAGCTTTCCATCTTCTCTTAATTGATCAATGATTCTCGCAATCATACGAGCATTCCGACCTACTTCATCCATGTTTTTCTTTTTTGAATCCACTTCTTCAAGAACAATTGCTGGAATAATGACGTCATGAGGTTGAAATTGGTAGAGCGAATACGGGTCTTGTAATAATACATTCGTATCAAGAACATACATTTTCTTGGCATTAGTCAAAAAAACGCCTCCTAAGTAAGTGCGTCAAGAATTTGCCTTTCAATGAAGCAAGCTTCCTCTCCTTTTAATCGTATGAATGAAGACAACAACTTAGACGAGTGATTATTGATTATTATGAGAGTTTCTTTTTGTCCTGTAATTCGATACACTAAGACTAGATAGAGGTAAAGAGAGGTGTAGGTCGTAAAAGACGTAAGATGAAAGTACAATGTGTGATTTGCGATAAAATAGAAGATATTGATGATTATAGTGTAATAGCAAAAAAACTCCGCAATCGCCCGATTCACACGTATATGTGCGAGCATTGCCAAGAGCGAATTACGAAGCGAACAGACGAGCGGAAAGCGACAGGAAATTTTTCAGTTCCCCATAGACAAAAAGAAGAGAGCGATTGGCCTTAACCAACGCTCCCTCCATTTTCTTCGGATCGTGCTTTTTCTTTTCGATGCATAAACAAACGAAAACGATAAATCCCCAGTACTAAAGCAGAAATTGCGAGTACTGCCATAATTGGCGCCCCAAACACAAATTCTAAAAACCATAGGCCAAAGCTTCCAATGATAAGCATAATATACACAACGACCATTTTTAACACTGGTAACTTTCGAGCAAACCCTAAGTTAAAAACGAGAACAGTAAGCAATGTTGTGACAACAAAAGCTGCAAACCCAATCCAAGGCTGCTCATAGGTAGCCTGCATTAACCAAGACAAACTTTCAACAGGTACCATCTCTTCCTCGTTTTGCATCATGATGCCCCCCTTCGCTCATCTTATGAATTCGAAGCTAGCTTTTTACGTTTCTCTTCTCTTTCACGTTCTGATTTATTCAGGATCTTCTTACGTAAACGAATGGATTCTGGCGTCATTTCACAATACTCATCGTCATTTAAATATTCAAGCGCTTCTTCTAGCGTTAAAATACGTGGACGCTTCATCGTAACCGTCTGATCTTTCGTCGCTGAACGAACATTTGTTTGTTGTTTCATTTTAGTAATGTTGACAGTCAAGTCATTTTCTCTTGTATGTTCACCGACAATCATACCTTCATAAATTTCAGTACCAGCATCTAAGAAAATGGTTCCTCTATCTTCAACACCCATAATGCCGTATTGCGTCGATTTTCCAGTTTCCATTGAAACAAGAACCCCTTGACGACGACCACCGACGTGACCAGCAACCATTGGTTGATACGAATCAAATGAATGATTGATAATGCCATAACCGCGTGTTTGCGTAAGGAACTCAGTAGTATAACCAATTAACCCACGAGCAGGAACTAAGAAATCAAGTCGAACTTGTCCTGTTCCAGTGTTTGTCATATTAACAAGCTCACCTTTACGTTCACCAATCGACTGCATAACAGCACCTTGATACTCATCAGGAACATCAATTTGCACACGTTCAACCGGTTCACTTCTAACCCCATCAATATCACGAATGATTACTTCTGGTTTTGATACTTGAAGTTCATACCCTTCGCGGCGCATGTTTTCAATCAGAATCGATAAGTGGAGCTCACCACGACCTGAAACAACCCACACATCTGGAGAATCAGTATCCTCAACACGCAAGCTTACATCTGTTTCTAATTCAGATTTCAAACGCTCTTCTAGCTTACGGCTTGTCACAAACTTGCCTTCTCTTCCAGCAAATGGCGAATTATTTACAAGGAATGTCATTTGAAGCGTCGGTTCGTCAATTCGTAATGTCGGTAGCGCTTCTTGTTGATCAACAGGACAAACTGTCTCACCAACGTTAATTTCTTCCATTCCTGAAACAGCAATCAAATCGCCTGCTTTGGCTTCGTTGATCTCGACACGTTTTAAGCCAAGGAAACCAAACATTTTCGTTACGCGGAATTGCTTCACAGAACCATCAAGCTTCATTAACGCAACTTGCTCGCCAACTTTCATGGTTCCTCTAAAAATTCGACCAACACCAATCCGACCAACGTAATCGTTATAATCTAGTAAGGTAATTTGAAATTGAAGTGGCTCATCACTATTATCAACTGGTGCAGGAATTGATTCAATAATCGTTTTAAATAAGTCTTCCATTGAATCTTCTTGCTTATCAGGGTTCATAGAAGATGTTCCATTAATGGCAGATGCATAGACAACTGGGAAATCAAGCTGATCTTCATCTGCTCCTAAATCAATAAATAAATCAACCACTTCATCAACCACTTCAGCTGCTCTTGCTGCTGGACGGTCAATTTTGTTCACAACAACAATCGGTGTTAACTTTTGTTCAAGTGCTTTTTTTAATACAAAACGAGTTTGCGGCATACAGCCTTCGTAGGCGTCAACCACAAGCAACACACCATCAACCATTTTCATGATTCGCTCCACTTCACCACCGAAGTCAGCGTGCCCTGGAGTATCCATTATATTGATACGCTTATCTGCGTAATTAATCGCTGTATTCTTCGCTAAAATGGTAATACCTCGTTCTTTTTCCAAAGCATTGGAGTCCATTGCGCGCTCTTGAACTGTTTCATGTTGCTGGAACGTTCCAGATTGTTTCAACAATTCATCTACCAACGTCGTTTTTCCGTGGTCAACGTGAGCGATGATCGCAATATTTCTTATATCTTCACGTACGTTCATTTTATTCTCTCCTTTATTTCCACCATAGAGATGTTCAACTGTCTAAGTATAGCATAAAGTTGAATCAGTTCCTATTTTATTTAAAAAACGTTCCACATAAAAAAATGTTTCCCTTTTTGTCACACGTAATACTTTCCCTCAGCACGAGAAAGCGTTACACTATTTATTAGTGAACAGAGGGGGTAAGACAGGTTTTGAATAAAGAAAATGTGATATTCCTAACACTATCCATTATAACTGTACTATGTATTATGGGGATCGGCGTTGCGGTTGCTGAACGTAGTCTTTTAATCGCCATTATCTCTATCGTCGGAATTGTTGTCTCCATGGGACTTGGGTTTGGATTACGAAAAAAAAACGTGAATAGCCATAATTAAATTGTTAAAAAGGAGAGCCATTAATGGTTCTCCTTTGTTCGTCTTTTGACAATTGTATTGGTTGCTTCTTCTAAAGGACGTATAATGGCACTCACATCTTGATGTCCATATTTTTCTTTTGCGTGAGCGACTTTACTTGCTCCTAACTGCACGAGTTCAAGAGGCATATTCAGTTCATCAGCTAATCCTAGCGCTAATTTAATGTCTTTGTCCAATAAATTAATGGAAAAGCGTGCATCAAAATTACGATCAAGAATTGCGTCTACCGCCCAATCCATACTTTTTGAGAAGCCTGCACTTCTTTTAATTACGTCGTACGCAATTGCAGGATCCACTCCGGCTTTTTCCGCCATCACGTAACATTCAGCTAGAGCAGATTGGTGCACACCGATGAGCATATTATTTAGTAATTTAACTGTTGTACCACTTCCGACTTCTCCAACACGAACAATATAGTCTCCGAAAGCTTTTAAAACAGGCTGAATCGCTGGAAATATTTCTTCATCACATCCACACATAATCGTTAAAGTACCAGCTTCTGCCCCCATGGGCCCCCCACTAATTGGCGCATCAACAAATGCTGTCCCTTTTTGTGCGCTTGCTTTGTACGCCCATTCATTCGTAGCTGGATCAACGGTTGAATGGTCTATAATGATTTTCCCTCTTGAAGCTCCAGCGATCAATCCGTCTTCACCATCATAAACGTCTTTAATGGAACTAGGTGTTGGCAAACACGTCATTACCATATCAACGGCTTCCATTAAATGCCTAGGCGATTCTTTTTCAACAGCCCCATACGCAACAGCTGTTTCGATCGGACTTCTACTTCGACTGACTACATACGTTTCATATCCAGCATCTACGAGATGCTTGACCATCGGTAATCCCATTGTCCCAAGTCCAATAAAACCTATTCTCACGATTATCCCTCCTGAAGATGTTCGATGATAGTTGGATGGAGCTCTTTCTTAGCAGCTAGAACCGTTCCTTTCTTTAGAAACGATAGCTCTTGGTTGTCTAACCGTGTTGATATGCCCCCAGCTTCTCTTAATAAAATTGCTCCCCCGGCGTAGTCCCAAGGTGACAAGTTCAAGCTAATATACGCGTCTATTCGATCTACAGCAACATAAGCCATTTCTAACGCTGCAGAACCATAAGACCTTGTTCCACGACAATTTCTCGCTACTTCGACTAATGCTTTTTGATATTGACGTTCTTCAAGCAGCCAGTTGGAATTAAGCCCTATAATCGCTTCATGAAGAGGCCGTTCTGTTTGTTTATCTACTTTCTCTTCATTAATGAATAGCCCTTCTTGATCATTCGCATGAAACAGTTCTCCTTTCATAACATCGTAGACCAGCCCAATTTTTCCAATCCCATTTTCATAAATACCGATGGAAATAGCAAAATTCTGTCGCTGATGCACAAAATTCATTGTTCCATCAATTGGGTCAACAATCCAGACAATCCCATCGAGATGGTCAATCGCTTCACTAACTCCTTCCTCACCTAAAAAACGATGCTCTGGATATGTATGGCGAATCTTTTTATAAAGAAATGCCTCCGTCGACTTATCAATATCTGTAACAAGATCATCGGGGTTAGATTTTGTCTCAATGGCGAATGAGCCATTTAACGCGTCTTTTATTTGTTCCCCTGCTTGAAAAATCCACTCTTTTGCTTGCTGTTCAATTTCTCTCCATGTCACGTCCATGTTTACCTCCTACAAGCTTCATTCCTGTACATTATCTCATAAACAATTTTGAATACAAAGTTCTTCCACTTCAAAAAAAAAGAAAAAGCACACATGCACTTTTTCTTTTACGCTTGAAGGCTTAACATTTCTTGTCTATATTCATCTAATAATGCTTTACTTTGATTCATCATTTCGTTGTTTTCTGCTAAAATCGCGTCATACAACGTCATTAATTGGTAATCAATTTCAAGGCGCAAGACGGACAAACGGTTCTCAGGTTCAAGTGATTGAAAAGACGGAAGGACTTGTTTCATCTGCGGCTCTCCTTTTGTACCGGTCGGCACATGTTTTTAAATTTTCAGATATTATACCATACATAATGGGTTTCGCCTAGAGGATTTCGTAAATCAATGCGGTTTGATCTTTTAGAAAAAGTTCGCTAAGCTTAGGTAATAGATTGAAAGGAGCATGAATCATGACACATGTTGGTTTCACAAAAGAAGATTTTCATACATTTACAATCGAAGGGTTAGAACCTCGAATGGAAGCAATTCGGTCTTCCATCCAACCTAAATTTCAAATTATTGGTGAAGAGCTTCGAGCACATTTGGCCCAAGCCCTTGATACAGATATGCACCTACACATTGCTCAGCATGCTCGACGTACGACAAATCCACCAAATGATACGTGGTTAGCTGTCGCTTCCAATAAAAGAGGCTACAAAAAACACCCTCATTTTCAAGTCGGTTTATTTGATGATCACCTTTTTATCTGGCTCGCTTATATTTACGAACTTCCCGGTAAGCAGGAGATCGCGAAGTTATTTCTTGAGCATGAAGAGGATTTGAACACGACGATTCCTCAAGATTACGTTGTTTCCCTTGACCACACGAAAAAACCTGCAAAATCATTTCAAACGTTAGACTTAACCGCCAGCCTTGAGCGTTTTCGCGATGTTAAAAAAGCTGAATTCCTTGTTGGGAAGCACATTTCTTCTAATGATCCGCTTGTTCAAGATGGCGAAGCATTAATGATCGAAATCAAAACGACAATGGATACGCTTCTGCCCTTGTACAAGCTTTCCTACACAGCACTAAACGAACAGTCAATCGAATAAACAGACACGAACAAGAAACAATGAACACCACAAATAAACGATTAATCCTAGGATTAATCGTTTTGGTTTTAGCGGGGAAAGCGTGGTTGTCTACTAAGTAAAAATCAACCTTTTCACTATTAATTAGCTTTAATTATGCCATCATGTTCTTTTGCTTGTTTGACTAATTTGTAGCACGATAAACCGAGCTGTTCATCAACTTCTCGAAATACTTGCTTTTCCTCTGACATTGACGGTACAACGTTTTTAAACATCGCATACGCTTCTCGAAGTTTTTTTGCCTCAACACCTTTCTCTTGCGCTTGAGCAATTAAATCAAAAAACTCAGCGACGTCGACAATTTCTTGTTGACTCCACTCGTAACGGATTGGAATATTCATTCTTTCTCATCCTTTCATTTTTTAATAGCGAAATCGACCTTCATTTGCTATACTCTTCTTGCTTGCGTAAAATTAGACGCATGTGTGTTAAAGAAATGAGGTGTTCGTTTCATGGAATTTGATCAGCAAAAAACGCCTTTATTTACAGGGCTTAAACAATATGCAAGTAAAAATCCAACTCCTTTCCATATTCCCGGTCACAAAAAAGGACAAGGTATGGAGCCGTCTTTTCGAGATTTCATTGGAGAAAATGCATTATCAATTGATCTCATTAATATTGCGCCACTAGATGACCTTCATCATCCACATGGTTTTATTCACGAAGCCCAGCAATTAGCAGCAAATGCTTTCGGTGCAGATTATACCTTTTTTTCGGTACAAGGTACAAGTGGTGCCATTATGACGATGATTATGAGTGTTTGCAAACCTG
The DNA here is from genome assembly GCF_041949915.1 of Shouchella sp. JSM 1781072. Lineage (NCBI taxonomy): Bacteria > Bacillati > Bacillota > Bacilli > Caryophanales > Bacillaceae > Shouchella > Shouchella sp. JSM 1781072. Next base: position 680,859 of record NZ_JBHFQE010000001.1, on the reverse strand, counting down.
GCGATAAAATCATTGTTCCCCGGAACGTCCATAAATCGATCATGTCTGCCATTATCTTTTCAGGCGCCATGCCTGTGTTTGTTCACCCAGTTGTTGACCGTACACATGGAATTGCGCACGGCGTTACAACAGAATCGATTCAGCGTGCCGTCGAGGCTCACCCCGATGCAAAAGCCGTCCTCGTCATTAACCCAACATATTACGGCTTTGCATGTGATTTAAAAGAAATTGTAAAAATAGCTCACAGCGCATCAATACCTGTACTTGTTGATGAAGCACACGGGGTTCACACCCATTTTTCAGAGGACCTGCCTATTAGTGCCATGGAAGCTGGTGCCGATATGGCTGCAACAAGCGTCCATAAGCTAGGTGGATCGCTCACTCAAAGCTCCGTATTAAATGTTAAATCTGGACTTGTATCGGTTGACCACACAACCGCTATTATGAGTATGTTAACAACAACATCAACGTCGTATCTTTTACTAGCTTCTCTAGATGTTGCAAGAAAACATTTGGCAACAAAAGGTCGATCTGAGCTCGCTCGAGTCATTGATCTTTCTCATTCTGCTCGCAAACGATTAAATTCCATTGATGGCATCCATTGTGTAGGCGCAGAGTGCTTAACGTCATCTGCGACATTCGCTCACGATCCAACGAAACTTTTTATTTCGTTAAACGAGTTATCAATTAGTGGGTACGAAGCCGAGGTTTGGTTGCGTGACAACTATGGAATTGAGGTAGAACTTTCTGACCTCTATAATATTCTTTGTATTATTACGCTTGGTGACGACCAGACGAAGGTTGATTTGCTTTTGAACGCATTAACGGAATTAGCCCATTCCTTTAAACAATCGGAAAAGCAAACCGTTCAGCTTGATGTGAAAGTACCAGACATTCCTACTCTTGCTTTATCTCCTCGGGATGCGTTTTATGCACAAACAGAATTTGTTTCTTTTCAAGAGTCTACAGGGAGAATAATCGCTGAATTTATCATGGTGTATCCGCCTGGAATTCCGATTCTAAGTCCAGGCGAGCTCATTACCCAAGAGAATTTAGACTATGTAAAAGAAAATATGGCTGCTGGCTTACCTGTTCAAGGACCAGAAGATCAAACACTTGCTTTTTTAAAAGTCATTAAAGAACAATCAGCCATCGTATAAAAAAACAACGTAGCGAGAGACGCTACGTTGTTTTTATGTTTATTTATTTTTGTGATGAAGATGGCTTTGCGGATTTTGCCTGGCAGTGCGTACAGTTTGACACAGCATAAAGGCGACTTACTTTTTCTCCCTCAAAGTGACCTAATGTCTGGCTGCAAACTTGACATATGAATGTTCCCACAATACATCCTCCTCAGTAATTGTAATCGCTTTCGTTTCCTTACTACCTATAATAGTATGTCTTATTGTATTCGTCAACCTTTAATTAGTGTGTCACAATTATTTTTTATTCGCCTCATTAATGATCATATTTAGATACAGCCGAACATATAATAAAAACCCTTGCCAAAAGGCAAGAGTTTCATTTGATATTACTTTAATTGATCAGGATCAACAAAGCCGTACCCTTTATCTTGCAGACCCGTAACAATGTCTTCAAGGGCAGCATTTGTCCACTCTCGATCGTGCATAAGAAGATTACCGCCATTACCTAGTTCTGGTGCGTTCACCATAATATCCGCAATTGCTTCTTCTGTCATATAACCTTCAGTAAAGTCATAGCCATACGTCCAGTTCATAAGCGTCATATCTTCTTGTTCCACAACTTCTTTTACATAATCCGTATTCGCACCAAATGGCGCACGGAAAAATCTTGGTCGTTCTCCAATAATATCTTCAATCTTATCATTTAAACCAACAATCTCATTATATTGTTCTTCTTCAGAGATTTCTCTTAAGTTCGGATGACTCATCGTATGATTTCCAATTTCAAAGCCCATTTCGTGAATTTGTTTTAATTCGTCAGCTTTTTCATCTGTATTTATAAAGTGTGCATTCACAAAAAAGATTGCCGGAGCATCAAGTTCTTTCAATGTTTCTGCCATCTCAACCCCATGCTTATCTGGTGCATCATCAATCGTAAGTAAAACCACTTCTGGATCTGCGTCTGTTCCTTCAATTGGTTCTACTGTCCACATATTTGGGTTAATTTCGTAAACAACTTCTACTTCTTCATCTTCACCTTCATCGGCAGAAGCTGTATCTTCATTCTCATCCGCTTCATTTTCTGTAGCTTCTGTTTCACTATCTACTTCTGTATTTTGTTCCGTTTGCTCGTCCCCATCTACATTAACGGATTCAGATGAATTGTCAGTCTCATCAGATCCACAAGCTGATAAAGCAAGTAAACTTACAGCAGGTACTAAAAGCCATTTCTTCATTACATTGACCCCTCTCAGAATGTTCTTGACTCATCATAACATTTTTTTCCTTATTTCGACAGTGAAAAAGCAATTTGAAAAAAAGCCATCAATTTGACATATGTATAAAATTCCTCTTTTTTTTCATACTACAAACAGGTTTATTAATCAGCAGATTAGGGTAAACAACGTTGTCTTTATCAAGATGAACTCTGGCACATTAAAGTTATCTATGGTATGATTTTGTCTTGTTTTTAAAAAAGAAAATCATTTGGAAAGGTTGACAATCAATATGAAGCAAGCAACGTCGGTATTTTATATTTCTGTGGCCGTTGCTCTTGCATTCATTTTTTGGGGTGTTGTTTTTCCAGAAAATATGCTTGAAGTAACAGAAAACATTCAAGGTTTTATTTCAACTGAATTAGGATGGTTTTATTTACTATCTGCTACATTTTATGTGGCGGTCGGGATTTATTTAATTGTAAGTCCATTTGGAAGTATTCGTCTAGGAAAACCAGATGAAAAACCAGAATATACATATTTAACCTGGTTCGCGTTTTTATTTACAGCCGGAATGGGGATCGGACTAGTCTTTTGGGGTTCCGCTGAACCATTATCGCACTTTTTCACACCTGCTAATGCAGAACCTGGCACACAGCAAGCTGCTGCTGAAGCGATGCGTTATTCCATTTTCCACTGGGGCATACACCCTTGGGCCATTTATTCAGTGGTGGCATTAACGCTTGCGTATTTCCAATATCGAAAAGACGAACCTGCACTATTTAGTTCTACGTTCCGTCCTCTTATCGGTCATCGGGTACACGGTCCAATTGGAAAAACAATTGATGTCTTTGTTGTTTTTGCCACAATCTTTGGGACGGCAACATCATTAGGTTTTGGGGCTGCTCAAATTACGGCGGGACTCATTTACTTATTCCCATCTCTTGATGCAATTGATTATAATGTGTTTCAAATTGCAGTTATTCTCATTGTAACGGTATTATTCTCAATCTCAGCAACAACTGGTATTGATAAAGGCATTCGAATTTTGAGTAACTTAAATGTTCGTTTAGCCATCTTATTAATGGCATTCGTCTTGTTACTCGGACCGACCAGCTACATTATGGGTGTTTTCACGCAAGGAATTGGAAGCTACGTTCAAAACTTTTTTGGGATGAGCTTTAGTATGGACGTTTATGACCCTGACTCTTCTTGGGTGCAAGATTGGACCCTCTTCTACTGGGCTTGGTGGATTTCTTGGGCACCATTTGTAGGCGCCTTTATTGCCCGCGTATCACGAGGACGTACCATTCGAGAGTTTGTTATTGGCGTCATTGCTCTTCCTTCGTTATTCGGAGCCTTTTGGTTTAGTGTCTTCGGAGGATCAAGCATTTTCTTTGAAAATAATGGCGGTGGCTTGTACGCGCAAATGCAAGAAGGCGGAACTGAAATGGCATTATTTGCCTTACTTGAACAGTTCCCACTCACCTTCTTTGTCGCACTCATTACGGTTTTACTAATTGCTTCTTTCTTTATTACTTCTGCCGATTCAGCAACAGTTGTATTAGGGATGCAAACAACTGGCGGTAACTTAAACCCACCAAATTCGGTAAAATTAGTTTGGGGATTAATTATTGCAGGTACAGCGGGTGTCTTACTCGTGACGAGTGAAGAAGGTTTGGATGCCTTACAAACTGCCTCGATTATTGGCGCCTTCCCGTTTGCCATCATTATCATTCTCATGATTGTCTCTCTCTTTAAAGAGTTACGAAATGAGAAGGAAACGCTAACCGTTAGCCGAGAACGCCTTCGTCAAGAGCGACTTGCTTTACGTAACGAACGTGAGCGCGTCAAACGCGAACAACAACTGCTTAAGAGAGAACGTCGTCGTCTGCAAAACACAAACGATGAAGTAGAAAGCGACGACACCAAAGATAAAGAGTAAAGCCAAACAGCACCTTCCAATTGAAGGTGCTGTTTTATTTTCAAGATTTTACGTTTTTTTCCTGTTTGATACGGGTACGGAAACGTAATGGAAATTTTAAAGGGAGGATGGTAAAGCATGAAAAAACGTCATATTGTCTTTACGATTACGTTTAGTGCCATCATTCTCATTGCGATTTTTTCCTTGATACCTGGTTCAACGACTACAGGAAAAGCTCATTCCAGTGAAACCAGTCAAGTCGTGCTTATTTTATTCTCCGATGAGAACAAGCTTGCCAAAGAGCGTGTATACTATAACGCTATTCAACACTTACAAATGAATCATCATTTCTCCTTTCACGAATTTATCTTTAAAGAATCAACAGATCGGCGTTCTGTTTCTTATTATGACGTTGATATTGACACATTCCCTTGTCTGCTCATTTATAAGGGGGAAGAAGAGATTTTACGACTATCTGGCAAACAAGACTTCGACCAAGTTGTTCGTGAAATTCGCCAATCTACAAAATAAGAGAAGATAAGTATGAACACTTATCCCCTCTTATTTCGTGCTATGATTTTGAATCAAACGCATCTCGTAAACCATCTCCAATAAAGTTAATGGCCAGAACAGTTAAAACGATACATAAACCAGGCGGTATCCAAGCTTCTGGGTTATTCCGTAAAATCCTCACACTTTGCGCCTCTGTTAACATATTACCCCACGTTGGTGTTGGCTGAGGAATACCAAAGCCAATAAAACTTAATGCCGACTCAGCCACAATCATTGAAGCCATCATTATGGTTGCATTAACAATGATCGGACCTACAGCATTGGGAATAAAATGCTTACGAATAATTCTTAAGTCTGAGCAACCAATACTTCTTGCACTTAATATGTATTCCTTTTCTCGAATAGAAAGAAACGTGCCACGTAACATCCGACAAATTCCAGTCCACGATGTTAACGCAATAACGAATATGAAAATTGGAACGGTAATATTTTGTAACACAGCAACAATCGTTAAAAATAATAGTAAGAACGGAAAAATTAACATCCCATCCGTTACCCTCATAATAACAGAGTCAACTTTCCCTCCATAATATCCAGCTATTGATCCTAAGCTCCCACCGATTAGTACGGTAAAAAGCATTGCAAAAAAGCCGACGGTCAACGAAATACGGGCACCGTGCACCAAGCGAGAAAAGTTATCTCGACCTGATTGATCTGTACCAAGAATGTTTTCACTATCTGCATTTGCTTCTACTTTTGCTAAATTACTTTGTGTTGGGTCGTGGGTGGCAATAACATCAGCAAATATTGCGACTAGAACCATCAGTGCAAGGAACACAATTCCTGTAATCGCTAATTTATTTTTTTTGAAACGGTTAAATGCTAAACGTGTCGGACTTAAGCTTTTTTCCTCTACTTGCGTGAATTGAGGCGGTGAAGGCTGCATATCTACTCGTTTTGGTTCCAATGGTCTCACCTCAGTCTAATCGAATTCGTGGATCTGCTATCGCGTAGCATATGTCTGCCAATAAATTTCCAACTAAGATTGTCATCGCTGCAATTAAGTTTATTGCCATAATAACTGGATAATCCCGATTTGCTAGTGATGAAACAAATAGCGTCCCAATTCCTGGGTAACCAAACACGGTTTCAATAATAATTGCCCCACTTAAGATCGTCCCAAATTCAATACCTAGCAACGTAATAATCGGAATTAAGGCATTTCGCAATGTATGCTTGTACAGAACTGAATTTGAGCCAACTCCTTTGGCACGTGCTGTTCGAATAAAATCGCTACCTTTTAAATCAAGCATTTCTGATCGTAAGTAACGTAAAAAGACGGCTGTACTAGAGAGCCCTAACGTAATACCTGGTAATATTAAGTGATGAAGTCGACTAATAAACGCATCCCAACCTGTTAAACTTGGTGAAGCCATTGACCCTTGAGTGGGTAGCCAACCTAATGTAAATGAAAATAAATAAATTCCTAGTAACGCCGCAAAGAAATTGGGTGTTGCTAATCCTAAAAACGCAAATGTTGTTGCGCTATAGTCCAAAACAGAGTATTTTTTTCTTGACGAATAAATACCAATTGGGATAGCAAACAACAATGTGATAAACAACGAGAAAACACCTAAATAAAACGTATTATCTAAACGTTGTAAAATTAAATCACTTACGTCTCTTCCATTAAAACTCATGGATTGACCTAAATCCCCTTGAACGATGTTTGACAACCAGTTCCAGTATTGAACAATGAAAGGATCATTTAAGCCTAGCAAGTCTCTTTGTTGTTCCAAAACCTCTGCAGGTAAAGATGGGTCAACAATTTCTCCAGTTAATGCATCACCTGGAGCTAACCATGCGAAGAAAAAAACAACCATCGTTACAATGACAAGCATCGGTATAAATAAAAGTAGTCGCCGGATAATAAATTTTGTCATCGTTTTTCCTCCTGTCTGCCTAACAAATGAAGAAAAGAAAGCAGCAGATACTCGTTGCTGCCCTCTTTACATACCGCCTACTCCGTTACGTACCATAAATGCGTATCGTTTGTGTACGTATGTGGCAAGAACTCTACACCTTGTAAACGAGAATTATAGACAGAGATTTCACTTTCTGCATAGAGAGGAAGAACATACGAGTTATCAATAAACAACTGTGCCCATTCCATATACTTCTCTTGTCTAAACTCCTGATTATCAAAAGCTTGGTCTGGGTCAACCGCTTCTAAAAGTAGCTGATCCTGCTCTTCACTTTGGAAACGCGTATAGTTGAACATTGCCGTTGAACGATATAAATCTCCTGGATCCGGGTCACCAGAACCTAAGCTCCAACCTGCAAGGTAAATATCTAAATCCTCATCTTCATTGTTTTGAATGTTATCAAAGTAAACGCCAGCTTCCATTGGATTTCGAACATTTGTGTTAATCCCAACTTCCGCTAACTGCTCTGCTACAACCGGCGCCACACGCTCACGAACAGGATTTCCAAGTGGATAGTCGATATTTAAAACAAGCTCATTCCCGTCTGGGTCTTCTACAAATCCATCGCCATCTGTGTCCTCATAGCCAGCTTCTTCTAAGAGCGCTTTTGAATGTTCAGGATCATACGTGAACCCTTCGACTCCTTCTGGATCATACACCCATGAAGCTTCAGCAAACGGCGCATCTAACATTTCGCCATGTCCTCGTAAGAAACTATCAATAAACAACTGACGATCAACAGCGCTAAAAATCGCTTCACGGAATCGGACATCTTCAAATTTCTCATTAGGTGTCCAAGCATCTGGATTAATCAAATCATCGTTTGGCCCGTGATTCATTTTTAATGACATATGTTGATAACCAAGTGCTGGCTGCTCATTAATACTCAATGTTTCAACTGCATCAACTTGATCATAATCAGCTGCCGGGAAATAATTCGGCATAAAATCAAGCTCACCTTGTTCAAGCATTCCTGCCGCTACACTTGCATCAACAACACGCCATGTAATCGCATCAAGTTCCGGTGCACCTTTCCAATAATCTTCATTGGCAACAAGTTCATAAGACTCATTTTCTAATACACTTTGTAATTTGAATGGTCCTGTTCCGATTACTTCTCCAGCATCAGTTGAAGCAGCGTGATTCGGGAAGTCTTCTACCGCTACTCCTTCAAATTTATGTTGCGGGAAAATGCCAATCGCTGTATCCGCTAATGCTTTTACGTTTGGCTCCTTGAAATAAAAGCGAACTGTATGCTCATCAATCGCTTCTACCCCTTCAAACGTATCTGACTCACCACTTGAATATTCTTCATAGCCAACTAACGAACTGGCGTAAGAGTGACGAGTTGCTCCTGTGCTTGTATAGCCTGGATCAGCAATAGAAGTGAACGTGAAGACAACGTCATCTGCTGTAAACGGCTCACCGTCATGCCACGTTACGCCTTCTTCTAAATGGTACGTAAGCTCTAGCATGTCGTCACTAAATTCCCATTCACTTGCTAAGCCTGGCTCAAATTCAAGCTCACTATTTTGTGTCGTTAAACCTTCATTTACAAACGTAATAATGTTGTTATCATAAACAGATGAATAAATGATTGGATTAAATTGATTTTCTGGTGTAGATGTCATTCCGAGCGTTATAGATCCACCTTCAACCGCTTCTCCTCCGCCTTCTCCTTCTTCACCATCTGTTCCTGTTTCTGAATCTCCACCGTTACAAGCCACTAAAGCTGTTGCAAATACGGCCGTTGCTAAAAATGTGTAAAACGGCTTTTTCTTCATTCATCTTCCCCCTTATGTGTGTTCACCCTTTTTATTGGTAAGACCTTCGTATGTAGAAGCCTCACCTCCTCTATAAAATTCACGCTTATTCGCTTTTCTCTGTATACAAATGACAAGCGACAAAATGATTTGGCGTATGTTCCACTAGCTCCGGTCTTTCCTGTTTACAGCGGTCATGCACGTGTGGACATCTAGTGTGAAACGCACAGCCTACAGGTGGATTCGCTGGACTCGGCAACTCTCCCTTTAAGACAATTTTTTCTTTCTGAAACGTTACATCTGTAGATGGCACAGCGGAAATTAATGCTTCGGTATAAGGATGAAGCTTATTTTCGTACAAATCAGTTTTATTGGCAATTTCGACAATTCTTCCTAGGTACATCACCGCTACTCTTGAACTAATATGTTTGACAACACTTAAGTCATGAGCAATAAACACATATGTAAGCTTAAATTCGTCTTGTAAATCTTTCATTAAATTTAAGACTTGCGATTGTATCGATACATCTAAAGCTGAAACAGGCTCGTCACCAATAATTAAACTCGGTTTCGTACTTAACGCTCTGGCAATGCCAATTCGTTGTCTTTGCCCCCCAGAGAATTCATGTGGATACTTGTCATACGATTGTTTTGGCAGGCCGACGGTTTCTAGTAATTCTTCGGCTCTTTTTTTTCGCTCCGCTTTTGTTTCGACTGTTTTATGAATAAGCAGCGGCTCTTCAATTAGTTCCCCAATACTCATTCTTGGATTCAACGAAGCGTATGGATCTTGGAAAACCATTTGCATATCGCGACGATACGGTCTTAACTTTCGATTTGAGATGCCGGATATCTTTTCCCCACGGAAATAAACGTCACCGTTCGTTTGATTTTGTAACTGCATCAAAATTCTTCCTAAAGTTGATTTTCCAGAACCAGATTCGCCTACAATTCCAAGTGATTCTCCTTCAAAGATTTTTAATGAAATCCCATCTACTGCCTTTATATGTCCAACCGTTCGTTTTATGACACCTTGTTTTATTGGAAAGTGCATCTTAATGTCTTTTGCTTCTACAAGAACATCCATCATAAATGAACCTCTCTCTCTTGAAGACGTTGTTCGTCAGGTGTAAGCGATCCAGCTTCATACAAAAGGCAACGAACTTTTCTACCACCCTCTGTTTCAATCAGTTCAGGCATCTTATCGGCACACCATTCTGTGGCAAAATCGCACCTTGAAGCAAAGCGACAGCCTGATGGAAACCGATGAGCGGGAGGGACCATTCCTCGAATGGCATCTAACCGTTCTTTATCGTCTTCTAAGTTTGGCATACTTTTTAAAAGGCCTTGTGTATAAGGATGGCTAGGATTTGTAAATAATTCATAGGCTGGTGCTTCTTCAACAATCTGTCCACCGTACATCACGAGTACACGATCCGCTGTTTCGGCTACGACACCTAAGTCATGTGTAATTAATAAAATGGATGATTGAAACTCATTTTTCACTTTAAGCATTAAGTCTAAAATTTGCTGTTGAATCGTTACATCTAGAGCGGTTGTTGGTTCATCTGCAATTAGTAATTTTGGGTTACATGCCATTGCAATCGCAATCATCACACGCTGTCGCATGCCACCTGATAACTGGTGTGGAAACTCGCTTAAACTTTCTTCAGCACGGCTAAATCCAACCAGCCTTAGCAATTCAATTGCTCGTTCTTTCGCTTGTGCTTTTGATGTACGTGTATGCTTTCTTATTGTTTCAATAATCTGATTTCCGATTGAAAAAACGGGATTCAACGACGTCATAGGCTCTTGGAAAATCATTGCAATGTCTTTTCCGCGATACTTGTCTAATTTTTTTGCAGACAATCCATTTAAGTTTGTTCCGTTTAGTACAATCTCACCAGACACTTCTCCTGGGGAATCGACTAAGCCCATAATAGACATGGAGGTCATACTTTTCCCACTTCCAGATTCACCGACAAGCGCGACAACTTCATTCTGGGCAATATGAAAACTTACGCCATCTACAGCTTTAACTAAGCGATTTTTATCTACTTGAAAATACGTTTTAACATTATTAAGCTCCAGTAATGGCTTTCCCATCTCAACCTCCGCTGTTTTAATTTGCTAATTTTTTGATAATTATAGCACAAAAAGTACGTTTGCCAATCTTTTTTTGAAAGAATTTCTTACAGTATTTTATTTACGCAAAAAAAGCCCTTTATATGACTTTTACATCACATAAAGGACTTCTAAATTTATTGCATTGTGTGAATTGGTGTTCCAAGCGCTACTTCTGCTGTTTCCATTGTGATCTCACCAAGAGATGGGTGAGCATGAATCGTTAACGCAATATCTTCAGCAGTCATACCTGCTTCAATTGCAAGACCTACTTCAGCAATCATATCTGAAGCATTTGGCCCAGCAATTTGAGCACCGATTACTAACCCATCTTCTTTACGCGTAACAAGCTTCATGAAGCCTTCTGTATCGTTAAGAGAGAGGGCACGACCATTTGCTGCAAACGGGAATTTCGCTGCTTTCGCATCATAGCCTGCTTCTTTTGCTTCTGCTTCTGTATAACCAACTGTTGCAAGTTCAGGCTCAGAGAAACATACAGCTGGAATCGCTAAATAGTCAATCTCAGATGCTTCACCACTAATCGCTTCAGCAGCAATTTTCGCTTCATAAGAAGCTTTGTGAGCAAGCGCTGGACCTGGGACAATGTCCCCAATCGCATAAATGTTTTTCACATTTGTACGACACTGCTTATCAATGTTGATGATTCCGCGATCCGTCATCTCAATTCCAATACCTTCAAGACCAAGCTCATCCGTATTTGGTGTACGGCCTACAGTTACAAGAACATAGTCCGCTTCAATGACTGTTTCTTCACCTTTTACTTCAGCTGTTACTTTAACGCCTTTATCTGTTTCTTCCACGCCTTTAGCCATTGCTTCTGTATGGAAAGTAACATTATTGGCTTTAAGCTTCTTCTCAACCAATTTCGCCATCTGCTTTTCAAAGCCAGGTAAAATTTGTTTAGAACCTTCTAATACAGTAATTTCAGTACCTAGGTTTGCGTATGCACCTGTAAGCTCGATACCGATGTAGCCTCCGCCAATAACAACCATTTTCTTCGGCACTTCTTTTAATGCAAGTGCGCCAGTTGAGTTAATAACGCGGTCTGTATATTTAAACGAAGGAATTTCGATTGGACGTGAACCTGTAGCAATAATACAGTTCTTGAACTTGTACGTGCTTGAGTTCTTCTCATCCATAATTTTAACGGAATCCTCACCAGAGAAATAAGCTTCTCCACGGATGATCTCGACTTTATTTCCTTTTAACAATCCTTCAACGCCGCCAGTTAATTTATTAACAACAGAGCCCTTCCATTCTTGGACTTTGTCAAAATCAACCGTAACGTTTTCAGCAATAATCCCCATATCTTCAGAAGATTTAGCTTGATGCGCACGGTGACCTGCTTGAATTAACGCTTTTGATGGAATACATCCAACGTTTAAACAAGCACCACCCATGCTATCTTTTTCAACGATTGTTACTTTTTGTCCTAGCTGGGCTGCGCGAATAGCAGCCACATAGCCTCCTGGACCAGAACCAATTACGAGCGTATCTACTTCTTGTGCGAAATCTCCTACAACCATGTCTTACCCCTCCATCAATAGTAATTGTGGGTCATTAAGCAAACGCTTGATTTGATTTAATGCACTTTGCGCTGTTACACCATCAATTAAACGGTGATCATAGCTAATTGATAGTGATAGCATTGTGCCCACAACAATTTCGCCATCTTTTACGACTGGCTTCTCTTCAATTCGACCAATACCAAGAATCATTACTTCTGGGTGGTTAATTACTGGCGTAAACCATTGTCCACTTGCAGAACCAAGGTTGGAAATTGTTGCTGATCCGCCTTGCATATCTGCAGCAGAAAGTTTACCATCACGGGCTTTTCCAGCTAGCTCATTAATTTCATCTGCCAGTTGGAAGATTGATTTACGGTCTGCGTCTTTAACAACTGGAACAACTAAACCTTGATCCGTGTCTGCTGCGATTCCAATGTTAAAGTACTTTTTGTAAACAATTTCGCCTGCTTCGTCATCAATTGACGCATTCATTGCAGGGTACTTACGGATTGCAGACGTTAACGCTTTTACAACGTAAGGAAGATACGTTAGCTTCGTTCCTTGATCAGCTGCAATTTGCTTGTACTGTTTACGATGAGCAACTAGTGCTGTTACATCAATTTCGTCAAGATGCGTAACGTGAGGTGCTGTTTGCTTCGACTTCACCATTGCTTTGGCAATTGCTTTTCGGATACCTTTTAACGGTACTCGCTCTTCTAATTGTTCATTAGAAGCAGCTGGCGCAGAAGTTGTCGCTTTTGATTCTTTTTCTTCTTGTTGATCAGCAGAAGACGTATCTTCGCTTTGATCGCCAGATAAGAATGCATCCACATCTTCTTTTACAACGCGGCCATTTTTACCAGAGCCTTTTACACTTGAAATCGTCACGCCTTTTTCACGTGCATATTTACGCACAGATGGCATCGCAATGACACGAGCGTTGTCGCTTGAATCTGAATCAGCTGACGGAGCTGCTTTTTCTTCTGTTTTTTCTTCATCAGAAGAAGCTTCTGCTTTTTCGTCTTTTCCAGACTCTTCGCCACCGCTTTCTTCTTCCCCATCGTCTTCAGAACCATCATCAATGACTAAGATAACGTCTCCAACGTAGCTTGTCGTGCCTTCGTCTACTTTTACTTCAAGTACTTTCCCATCAACTGGAGATGGCAGTTCCACTACAGATTTGTCGTTTTGTACTTCAAGAAGGATATCATCTTCTTTAATTTCGTCGCCTTCTTTAACAAACCATTTTACAATTTCGCCTTCATGGATTCCTTCGCCCACTTCTGGCAGTTTATATTTATAAGCCACGGCTAAGCGCCTCCTTCATTATAACTCGAATTCAATCTCTATAAAAGAAAGAACGACCTAGTTTTCGACTAGCTTCGTCACTTTCTTCATTTCCTTACTTAAAAGTTAATAACTTCTTTCGCCTTTTCAACAATAATTGCTGGGTTAGGCAACCATGCATCTTCAACTGCAGCGAATGGATAAACGGTGTCAGGTGAAGTGACACGAAGTACAGGAGCTTCTAACGAAAGAATCGCACGCTCTGTAATTTCTGCCACGATTTGTGATGCAATTCCAGCTTGCTTTTGCGCTTCTTGTACAACGATTGCACGGTTTGTTTTTTCAACAGAAGCGACAACGGTTTCCACATCAAATGGGCTTACAGTCATTAAATCGATTACTTCCGCTTCAATACCTTCTTCAGCAAGCTCTTCTGCTGCTTTCATCGAAGCTTGTACCATAGCACCATAAGCAATGATCGTAATATCTTTTCCTTCACGCTTCGTATCAGCTTTTCCTAGCTCAATTGTATATTCATCTTCAGGAACGTCCTGACGGAATGAACGGTACAATTTCATGTGCTCAAGAAATACAACGGGGTCGTTATCACGAATCGCTGAAATTAAAAGACCTTTGGCATCATACGGGTTAGATGGAATAACAACTTTAAGTCCAGGTGTTTGCGCCATTAAACCTTCTAATGAGTCTGCATGCATTTCAGGTGTTTTTACACCGCCACCAAATGGAGAGCGAACAGTAACAGGCATTGTTTGCTTATTGCCTGAACGGAAACGCCAGCGCGACATTTGACCTGCAATTGAATCAAATACTTCAAATACGAAACCGAAGAATTGAATTTCCATTACAGGACGATGTCCAGTAAGGGCTAAACCAATTGCTAAACCACCGATACCAGACTCAGCAAGTGGTGTATCGAATACACGCTCTTCACCGAATTCTTTTTGTAAACCTTCTGTTACACGGAAAACGCCGCCGTTTTGGCCGACATCTTCACCAAAAACGAGTACATCTTCATCTTTGCTAAGCTCATTACGCATGGCATCCGTAATCGCTTGCGCCATTGTCCAATTACCCATAGGTTACTTCGACTCCTTTGCCGTATACTCTTCCAATTGTTCACGAATGTTCACTGGAGGGTTTTCAAACATAAATCCTAGCAAATCTGTAACGTTTTGCTTAGGTGTTTTATCTGCATCTTTAATCGCTTGTTTGATTTCCTCTTTTGCTTGTTCAACGACTTCGTTTTCTTTCTCTTCGCTCCAAAGCTTTTTGCCTTCAAGGAATTTACGGAAACGAATAAGTGGATCTTTCTTCGCCCACTCGTCATCTTCTTCAGATGTACGGTAACGAGTTGGATCATCACCAGCCATTGTATGAGCACCATAACGATATGTTAATGTTTCAATTAATGTAGGACCTTCTCCAGCTAACGCGCGCTTACGAGCGTCAAGTGTTGCTTTGTATACTGCAAGTACGTCCATTCCATCTACTTGAATGCCTTCGATTCCAGCAGCAACTGCTTTTTGCGCAATTGTTTTCGCAGCAGATTGTTTTTCAACTGGTACAGAAATGGCAAAACGGTTATTTTGAACGATGAATACTGCAGGAGCATTATACGCACCAGCAAAGTTAATTCCTTCATAGAAATCACCTTGTGACGCACCGCCATCACCTGTATACGTGATCGCAATGTTATCTTTCTTTTTACGCTTAAGTCCTAGCGCAACACCTGTAGTTTGGATAATTTGTGCACCAATAATAATTTGTGGTACAACAACATTTAGTCCATCTTCAAACTGGCTTCCTTTAAAGTGGCCACGAGACCATAAAAACGCTTGGTGTAATGGCAAACCATGGAAAACAATTTGTGGGATATCGCGATACCCTGGCAAGATCCAGTCTTGTTGGTCAAGCGCAAAGTGAGAACCAAGTTGAGATGCCTCTTGTCCCGCTGTAGGCGCGTAGAAACCTAATCGTCCTTGTCTGTTTAGCGAGATCGCACGCTGATCCCAAATACGCGTGTAGACCATACGGCGCATTAATTCTTGTAGTTGTTCGTCGCTTAAATCAGGCATTTCTGATTCATTCACGACTTCTCCTTCTTCATTAAGAATCTGGAAGGTCTCAAATTGTTCTTCAACTTGATCAATTGTTCTTGTACTCAATTTGTTCACCAATCCTTTCAGTTAGTTAAAAGCGGTATGTGAATTCTTGCTTGTATACGTTTTTCATATGAAAAATGCACTGTTAGCATGCCCAATCCTAAAGATTACATAACCGCAATAAGACGTTGTTAAACCAGACTGTTGTTTACGTAAGAAACATGCGGTCATCTGTTACAATGAAATGGAATATCTAGTAGTACAACTCCCTACTGATTGTTAGTCTACATGAACGACCTAACAATCGTCAATCCTTTTGCACACTTATTAATCGCGATATCCACTAACAATCTTTGGAAACGCTTCAAAAATCCATGTGTTATAGTATACGTAAATTCTGAACTAGTACAGATCGAATTTAAATGTTCTCATGTAACCGCAATCAATCAAAACACTTCCCTCGCGCCTTTTTTACATTAAAAAAGCTCATCGACTTTGTCGACAAGCTAAAGCTTATTCAAAACTTACTTCTAAATCAGACGCTTCGTAAAATTCGCGTTTCGCATCATTATACGCTGTCGTATATTCGTTAAACTGCTCCGTTGCTTCACGACGGTCTTCATACTTTTGGTTTGTTTCTTCAATATGTGCGGTTAACGTTTCTGCATCTAGTTCTTCATCTTTAAGCATTTCATATAATTGTTCATCCAAGTCTAACGATTCTTCATAAATGGTATGTAAGTCTTGATAGCTTGCATAGCGATTATCCATCGCTTCTTGAACATTATTTGCTAAATCAACTAAATTATCATCTTCTAGTTCGGAAAAATCACTTGCTGCATCTTCAAACGCACTATACCCTTCTTCAATGCTTTCCTTTTCCTCTGCAAGCAGCTCGCGACGTTCGTTAACAGATTCAATTGCTTGATCCGATAATTCAACGATTTCATCGTAAGCATCCATATCTAAATCGACAATTTGCGAATAAAGCTCTGCCTCTTGCTCCTCGGCATCTAACATTGGTTGCTGTAGCTCATCAAAACCTTCATTTTCTATTTCAGCGGCTTCTTCTAACGAGCTATGAATCGACTCTGTAGCGGTTTGACCACAAGCTGCTAAAAACAAGCTTGAAAAGGCTACAGTAGCAATAAACTTTTTCGACAAAAACCTCTCCTCCTTCGAGTTTTCTCAACTTCTTTTTCTCTTCTCTCACAATATCTAACAAATAGGTATTTGGCAAGCATTTACTTTTATTTTAAAAAATAAATAGGCATTTATCCAAACATCTTTTCAACTTCTGCATAGGATAGCTATATAAATCGCCTAGTGTGGTGGTTATTAAAGGAGGAATTTCAAACATGAGCTACGCTGAAAAATACGGATATAACTATGGTTACGATCAATGCTGTGAGCCTTATGGATACGGATATGGCTACACGCAACAGAACTGCGGTGGCGGTGGTGGTAAAGGATTTGCACTAATCGTTGTTCTTTTCATTCTATTAATTATCGTTGGTGCATCTTGGTTCGCCGGCGGCGTTGACGAAGGTCCAGACTGTGGTCCAGGTCCTGGTCACGGTCCGAAAAAATAAGAAATTTAAGCGAAAAAGCGACACGAGGAAATCGTGTCGCTTTTTTCTGCTTGCACATAAGAATAATAATCCTTAAACTATTGAAAGAAAGGGAAAGGAGTGGTACTTATATGATTACGATGAATGATGTTGTTCGTGAAGGACATTCTGTTTTAAGAAAAGTGGCTGAACCAGTCAGCATTCCATTAAGTGATGAAGACCGCCATACGCTTACATCTATGCTTGAATTTTTACAGAATAGCCAAGACCCTGAGTTGGCGGAGAAGTACGACTTGCGCCCAGGGGTTGGTCTTGCTGCGCCACAAATCGGTATTTCAAAACGTTTGTTTGCTGTACACGCGATGGATGAGAACGATAAACTATATAGTTTAGGAATTGCAAACCCTAAAGTTATTAGCCATTCAGTTGAACAAAATCAATTAGAAAATGGAGAAGGATGCCTTTCCGTTGATCGTGAAGTTGAAGGCATTGTCCCGAGACACGCCCGTTTAACAATTAAAGGAATCGATCATAACAATGAAGAAGTAACATTACGTTTACGCGGATACATCGCCATTGTTTTTCAACATGAACTCGACCATTTAGATGGCGTCATGTTTTATGATCGCATAGAAGGACTAGAAGATCCGTTTAAACAACCCGTACCTGGTTATGCGCTATAATTCCCAAAAACCCCCTCGTGTTTTTTCTTAGCTTTACTACAAACTAAGAGCAAAACAAGTAGAGAGGGGGTTTTTCTTTTGTTAAAAAAATGGCGTGAAAAACTCTTAAAGCGGTGCAAAGATCTTTTACCAAAGTCATTATTTCTTGATGTGTAAGACCACTTTAAAGTGGCAAGACTGTAAGCCATCCAGTATTATTTATACGGGTTGGCTTTTTGGCATTTCTAAAAAGCCTCATTTCCTATATAATAGATAAACAATGGTAGTAAAAGGAGAGGTTTAATCATGATTTTTAAAGTATTTATTCAAGAAGATTTTTCGCAAGCCCCTGTAAGAGAACGTACAGAATCTTTATATATTGAGGCAGAGAGTGTTAGTGATGTTCGTGCTAAGCTTGTAGATGAGCCTTATAATATTGAATACATTACACCGCTCACTGGTTCATTCTTAGAGTATGAGCAGCAACGTGAAGATTTTAAGGTTGTGAATGCGTAAATGAAACAAGTAAAAAATAATCAAACCGCCGTATTTGCTCTCGGAGGAATGGGTGAAATCGGGAAAAATACGTACGGTGTTCAGTTTCAAGATGAAATCATTCTTATTGATGCTGGAATTATGTTTCCGGAAGACGATTTACTTGGAATTGATTATGTGATCCCCGATTATACGTATCTTGTGAAGAACAAAGATAAGATTAAAGGGCTATTTATTACACATGGTCACGAAGACCACATTGGTGGAATTCCTTATTTATTAAGAGAATTAAACATTGATGTGTATGGAGGAAAGCTAGCTCTTGGTCTGCTCAAAGGAAAATTAGAAGAACATGGCCTACTTCGTAACGCTAAGCTACATCCCATTTCCGAAGACCAAGTAATTAAGTTTACGAAAACATCAGTATCGTTCTTTCGGACAACCCATAGCATACCTGACTCTTATGGTGTTGTTGTTAAAACGCCTCCTGGAAATGTTGTACATACAGGTGACTTTAAATTTGACTTTACACCTGTTGGAGAGCCAGCGAACCTAACGAAAATGGCTAAAATCGGAGAAGAAGGTGTGTTATGCCTCCTCTCAGACAGTACAAATAGTGAAATTCCTGACTTCACTATGTCTGAACGAAAAGTCGGCGATAGCATTAACAACATCTTCCGCAAAGTCGATGGCCGCATCATTTTCGCTACATTTGCTTCAAATATCCACCGTTTGCAACAAGTCATTGACGCAGCAGTTGCCAACAATCGAAAAGTATGTGTATTTGGACGTTCGATGGATTCTGCCATTGCGATCGGACAAGAGCTAGGATATATTAACGCGCCAAAAAACACATTTATTGAGCATTCTCAGCTAAATAAACTCCCTGACCATCAAGTAACAATTCTTTGTACTGGTAGTCAAGGGGAACCAATGGCTGCCTTGTCTCGTATTGCGTTTGGCACTCACCGTCAAATTCAAATTATTCCTGGGGATACCGTTGTTTTTTCAAGCTCCCCTATTCCTGGCAATACCTTGTCAGTTGGGAAAATTATCAACCAACTTTATCGAGCTGGTGCAAATGTGATTCACGGGCCATTAAATGATATTCATACGTCTGGTCATGGTGGACAAGAAGAACAAAAACTTATGCTACGGTTAATGAAGCCACAGTACTTCTTGCCGATTCATGGTGAATACCGGATGTTAAAAACGCACATTAAATTAGCTCAAGAATGTGGCGTCGCAAAAGATAACTGCTTTATTATGGACAATGGCGATGTATTAGCCTTACATCCGAATGAAGCTGGCGTTGTAGGAAAGATTCCATCTGGTTCTGTGTACGTTGACGGAAACGGCATTGGCGATATTGGCAACATTGTTTTACGTGACAGAAGAATCTTGTCAGAGGAAGGGTTAGTCATTGTCGTAGTTAGTCTTGATATGAAAGAATTTAAGGTGACTGCAGGACCGGATCTTATTTCACGTGGCTTTGTTTATATGCGTGAATCAGGAGACCTCATCCACGAAGCACAGAAATTATTAACCGCTCACCTTCATCAAGTAATGGAAAGAAAGACCAATCAATGGTCCGAAATCAAAAACGAAATATCCGATTTGCTCGGTCCGTTTTTATACGAAAGAACAAAACGGAAGCCAATGATTTTACCAATCATCATGGAAGTATAAGAAAAAACGCTGCAGCATATTGCAGCGTTTTTTATCGTAAAGCTTTTGAGATCTTTCCGTAAATATGGTACGCTCAATTTTGCATAAAGTAACGAAAGGAATGACACGATGCTAGAGAATGTAAATGACGTGCTTTATCATCCCATTACCCAAACGTTATGGCAAATCCTCTTTGCCATTATTATTTATTTTATTGTACGCTCCGTTGGGAAAAAGCTCATTAAAAAAGTGTTTAACAAAAAACAAGAGAAACAAGTTTCACCTGCTCGACTTCAAACGTTAGAAAAACTATTGCTTAACGTGTTTTCCTATGTTCTATTTTTTATTATCGCTTTTAATATTCTCGACACACTTGGCTTTCATTTAGGACCATTACTTGCAGCTGCCGGTGTCGTTGGCTTAGCGATTGGTTTTGGTGCACAAGGATTGGTTAGCGATGTCGTGACTGGATTCTTCTTACTTTTAGAGCGACAGTTAGAAGTAGGAGACTATGTAAGCGCAGCCGGCATTGAAGGAATTGTCGAAGAACTTGGGTTCCGAACAACGATGATTCGAGGATTTGACGGTACCCTTCACTATATTCCAAATCGAAACATTACAAATGTAGACAACCATTCACGAGGAAATATGCGTGCACTTGTTGATTTAACGATACCTGCTGGAGAAACAACAGAAGATTCCATTCAAAAAATACAAACAGCCATTGAATCCTTTTCTCATCCGGCTCTTATTACGAAGCCAGAAGTCATTGGTGTAGAAACAAACGACCTTGCTGCTACCGTTATTCGCGTAATTGCAAAGACCGAAAATATGCAGCAATGGGCCGTTGAGCGCGAGTTAAGAAAAGTTATTCGCGACTACTTTGAAAATCAGCAACAAGACGCTAATCAGGAATCACCGTGATAAACAAAGTTTATTAATAGTTAGGCTGTCAATATCATAGTGTAGGCTATGTCGCTCGTAAATAAGAAAAGGTGCTGTTATACGTAACAGCACCTTTTTTCTATCCATTTTGATTGCTTAATGTTTGTTCCACGCGTTGTCCAACTTCTTGTGCACTTAAACCGTCTGCTGAAACAATACTCATATTGCCTTGAGGACTCATTCCTGCAACATCTGCATCACGTCCAGATACGACGCAACAATCGCAACCACTTGCATCCGTTTCGTTCTGAACATGAACCACATCATGTCCTAACGTTTGTAGCTCGTTTTCAATATCTGTTAGACCAGACTGAACACCAATTTTCGCCATACTAAACCCTCCTTCTATCATTCAGAGGTAGTATGCGCGTTGACTAAATGAATTATTCAGCCTTTGTTACAAAGTAGTAGACTTTTGTTCTAAAAATGCACACATATGCCTAACTGCGACTTCAATGGCATCTTCATTTGGATTCAGTCGTGCATCGTGTAAACCAAATGAGCTGTCGACACCTAGCCAAAACATCATTCCCGGATACGCTTTTAAAAAGTAGCCAAAATCTTCTCCTGTCATGGCTTCCTTTGCGAGAGTGAAGTGAACGTTAGGCTGGTTCTCGCTAAATTGAATAAATGCGTTCGTTAACGCTTCGTGATTCCGAACCTCGCAATAGTTAGAACCATAATCAATCGTCGCCTCACAAGAAAAACTGACTTTAATGCCGTTCGTTAACGCTTCAATCCGCTCTTTTACTTTTTGCATCGCTTCCATTGACAGCGTGCGAATCGTTCCTTCTACTCTTGCTTGTCCTGCGATCACGTTCTGCTTTGTCCCACCTTGTATCACGCCAATTGTGACGACAGCAGAATCGAGCGGATCGATATTACGAGAGACAATGGATTGCAGTTGCGTAACAAAGTGCGCTGCCGCTACGACCATGTCGTTCGCCGTATGCGGGTAAGCTGCGTGGCCGCCAGTTCCTTTAAAATCAATAAATAGTTCAGAAGTATTGGCAAAAAGAAGGCCAGGCTTCGTTGAGATCGTCCCAACTGGTAAATTCGGATCAATGTGTAGCGCATAGATTTCATCTGGCTGCCATTGGTCCAAGATCTTTTCTTCTAACATCGGCTTTGCTCCACCTGGCCCCTCTTCAGCAGGTTGGAAAATAAATAATAAGGATGTTGGAGGCTTCGTTTCACTAAAATGTTGCAACATGCCTAGCGCAATCGTCATGTGAAGATCATGCCCGCAAGCGTGCATACTGCCTTTGTGCTGAGATTCATAGGAAAGATTCGTGTCTTCATGTAGAGGTAAACCGTCTATATCTGCTCGATAAGCAACCGTATAGGGTGTTTCGCCTTCAACTTTAACAAGTACCCCTGTTTTCCACGTCGATACGGTTAAACGCTCCTGTCGCATCCCTGCGATTGTTTCTAAAATTAATGCCTGTGTTTTAAATTCTTCAAACCCTAATTCCGGAATTTGGTGGAATTGTCGTCTTAATTGAATTAACTCGTCTTTTTTCATTCATTTAACTCCTGTTCCATTTCATCTAATACGGTTTTGAAACAAGCGATAAACGCATTTACTTCTTCCTGTGAAACAATAAGCGGGGGAAGCAGTCGAATAATCGTCCCCTGGGTGACATCTACAAGCACACCTTTTGCTATCATTTTTTGTTGGATTGTAGCAACTTGTTGCGCACTTAATTTTGTCGGAAGTCCCATCATCATACCTTTACCACGGTAAGATTCAAGCAAAGAAGGGAACTCTTTTTGTAGCGTTTCGAGTGACTCTTGTAAATGTGAAGCGACTGTTCGACTATGCGCTAATAACCCCTCTTCTAAAAGATCCAGCACAGTCAACCCTAACGCACAGCTTAATGGCGATGGTGCAAATGTCGTCCCGTGATCACCAGGAGCAAATAAATCATTTAAGCGTGGGTCCACGATCATACCACCGAGCGGCAAGCCCCCTCCAACTCCTTTTGCAAATAACACTACATCTGGTGTCACGGTCGCTTGCATATATGCAAAAAGAGTGCCTGTTCTCCCCATCCCTGTTTGAATTTCATCCATACAAAATAATGCATCGTGTTCGTTGCAGAGGGATTCAATTTGTTGTAAATAGTCATGTGACAGCGGGACAACCCCACCAGACCCAAGGACAGGTTCCAGTAAAACTGCGGCAGGCTGATACTGTTCTAAAACTTCTTTTAACCCATGCACATCTTCAGGCTCCACTTCATAAACCGGTAAATCATGTAGCGGAAAATCTTGATACACTCCCTCTTGCCTTGTAAGTTTCATGGCACCTAGCGTTCGTCCATGAAAACTTCTCTTTAACACAACAACACCTTTTTTTGCAAAATCTTGTTGTTTACTCCATTTATGAATAAGTTTAATAACCGCTTCTGTTGCCTCTGCTCCAGAATTGGCAAAGAACACTTTTCCACCAATTGTTTTTTCAGATAATTTCTCAGCAAGCTCTACCGCGGGCTTGTTTACGTATAAGTTTGAGATATGTAAAAATTTTGTACCTTGTTCTTGTAAGGTTTCCATAATAGCAGGATGAGAATGGCCAACAATATTAACAGCCAACCCCGTAATGAAATCTAAATAACGGCGATTTTCTTCATCAATTAAATAGCTTCCTTGACCTTCTTTAATAACGATCGGAAGGCGACGGTATGTGTTCATTAAAGCCTGTTCATCTCTTTTAAGCCAATCCATTTCAAAGACTCCTTTTTTATGAAAACAGCTTTGCCCAAAAGGCAAAGCTGCACGATTGAATTAATCTTCGTTTAAACGACGTAGTTCTTGCTTAATTTCTGTTTTACCTTTTGTTTTTTCATCGATCTCTTTAATGACTTTTGCCGGTGTTCCTGCAACGACTGTATTAGCTGGCACATCTTCTGTTACAATCGCTCCTGCCGCTACAACCGCTCCTTCTCCAACACGAACACCTTCTAGAATAACTGCATTCGCACCAACAACAACGCCATCTTCCACTACAACCGGGGAAGCGGAAGGCGGTTCAATCACACCAGCTAATACAGAACCTGCACCAATATGACAATTCTTCCCTACTGTTGCACGTCCGCCTAGTACAGCATTCATGTCAATCATTGTTCCTTCACCAATAACGGAACCAATATTAATGCTGGCGCCCATCATAATAACTGCACCTTTACCAATCTCAACTTGATCACGGATAATCGCGCCTGGCTCAATACGCGCTTCAATGTCTTTAAGATCTAGTAACGGAATAGCAGAATAGCGGCGATCATTTTCAACAACATAATCTTCAATGCTTGCTTCGTTTTCTTTTAAAACAGGCTCAATTAATGCCCAGTCTCCAAAAATAACGCCTGTCTGACCATTGAAAAATGTTTGTACAGCTTGATCAAAAGAAAGCTTGTCTAACTCACCTTTAATATGTATCTTAACAGGGGTTTTCTTTTCTGCTTTTGAAATAAATTGAATAATCTCGTTTGCATCCATCATGTTCATCTGTATTGCCTCCTTTTATCACTGTTCATTATGATAAAGTGTGTTACGAAAAAATGCAATGAACTAGCTTAAAATCCAAATAATAAATGTAATTGAGACTAAGCTGACTAGTGTTGTGACAAGCGTAATCGTCGAAACCAACTTCGGTTTTGCATCAAACCGAACCGCATACATGACAATTGTTGCAGCACTTGGCATCGCTGCAGCAACAACAAGAACATTTCGGAGCAATTCATCAATTGGTAAGAATAATGTAATCCCGTATGCCAATAGAG
Source organism: Shouchella sp. JSM 1781072 (assembly GCF_041949915.1). Lineage (NCBI taxonomy): Bacteria > Bacillati > Bacillota > Bacilli > Caryophanales > Bacillaceae > Shouchella > Shouchella sp. JSM 1781072. Next base: position 656,126 of record NZ_JBHFQE010000001.1, on the reverse strand, counting down.
GTGAAAAAATCATCCGAATGCATACACCTACGCTAATTTTTTCCCAATCAAATGCTTTCCACTCAATCATCGCTAGCTGCATCCCTAGTATAAGCATAACGACTGGAATCGCCGCTTCGGCTACTAGGTCAATCGTGGAAAAGAACGGTTGCGGAAACGGAATAGAAAAAACATTAAGCCCGAGTGCTACGACTGTCGCGTACGTAGCTGGCATTTTAAAAATTGCTTTTACTGCAAACGTCATTGATGCTTTCCCTCGCGCCGCATAATAAACTCCGAAAATATTCATAATGATTGACTGAAGAACCATGAAGGTTATGGCTAAATCAAAAGCCGTTTGTCCATATGCAAATAAAATAATAGGCGTGCCATAGTTACCAACATTCATAAAAGCAGTCGACAAAATCATTCCGCTTTCATCTTGAACAGAAAGCTTTCTTATTTTTGCATAAAGTTTCGTTATACTAATAAGGACAGTCATTAGTACCAATGAAAAAATGACCATAAATAAATAGTCCATATTAAGAGGAGATGTATAGAAGGTACGGAAAACAAGACACGGAGTAAGAATGTAAATCGCTAAATTTGAAATCGAACGGATATCGAGCATACTTGCGCGTTGCAAGAGAAAGCCTGCGCCAAAAATAAGAAAGACAGGCAAGACTACTTGAAAAAAAAATGGTCACAACATTCAACCTTTCTACCTGTTAAGAAACAAATTGCGTCACAAAAAGAGTGAGTATTTTTGCTAAATCCACGGTTTCCACGTTCAATTCCTCTTCACTCTGGTTGTCTATGTAAATCAGTTTCACAATCGGACGATGAGGCAAGCCACGGTTTTGCGCAACGACCGTTCCGACCCCACCATTTGAAAGAATCACTTGGCTGCCCGTCGGAAATAAAGCAATGCAATCCATTAAAGCTGCCATACCTATCGGATTAAATCGTTTAGACGTAAATGCGAGCATAAATTCTAACGCATCAGACGGAGGCATGAGCGACTTTATATTTCGTTGATGAGTTAATTGATCGTATACATTTGCTATTGCTACAATTTGCGTTATATCATGGAGCATGTGGGCGTTTAATTGTCTAGGGTACCCACTCCCATCCACGGTTTCATGATGGGTTAGCGCAACAATTGAAGTTAATTGATCAACATGGCTTAATGACTGTAAATAATTATACCCTCTCCACGTATGGTCATGACCAAACGCTACCCCTTTTTGTGTATACTGATGCGAAACCACTTTTCCGACATCATGAAGCAACGCTGCTCGAATTAAGCGTTCTAAGTCTTTGTCTTTATAGCCTAGTTGAAATCCCATGCTCGTTGAAAGGAAGGCGACACTTAGCGAGTGAACGTAAATTGAGTCACTTCTCGCCTTTAAATAAGCCAAACATTCTTGCAATTGCGGGTCTTTTATAACCTGTTTGAAGAGCGTTTCGAATCTTTTTTTCCAAGTAACCGATTTTTCTTCTACAATCGTTTTCAGATTGGCCATGTATACATGTAAATGATCGTACGATTTCGCTTGTTTTTTTGGCACTTGAAGTGGTAAGACATCGATTCCAAATTTTTTTAAGCGCTTTAAATGCAAGGTAGTTAACGACGCCCCTTCTCGCAAAAGAATCTGTCCATCAACAGAAAAAATTTCTTTTCCTAATAATGCGCCAGGCAGCACTTCTTGTAAACGCACGTATTTCATATCACCATGTAGTTCCATACACGTTCCTCCCCATCGTAACGCTTTCATTATTATAGCGAATGAATTCTTTTTTAGAAAGACTATTTATGATCGACAACGTGAAAAAGACCTTTATGAATGTCGTTTCTCATTCATAAAGATCTCGGTCGCAGCTATTCATTTACTCTCCACTTAACTCTCTGCTTTTTCTAGCTGGTGTTGTTCGTGTTCATGGGAATCAAACACCACAATAGGTTTTAGAACAGATACGCCTTCTTTTGATAAGATATCAAGAATATCGTAGTTAATTTCTTCTTTTACGTCGTGCCATTCAGACCAAGCAACGGTTTTTGTAAAATAATAAATGAAAATGTTGTAGCTCGTCTCACCAAATTCATCAAAATAGATCATAACCGTATCCGTCACCACACCAGGATGACTGATCACAAGCTTCCTAATTTCTTGTACAGCATGCTCTAGTTCAGATCGGGTTGTTTCTTGGCCGACACCGATTGAATAATTTACTCTACGCATGTTCATTTCCGACCAGTTCGTAATCGCTTCATTAGACAACGTTTTATTCGGAACAACCACAATGGCGTCATCAAAGGTTCGAATTTTTGTACTGCGGAATGTAATGTCCTCTACAGTCCCTTCAACAGAAGCAGACGAAATCCAGTCTCCTTTTTTAAATGGCTTTTCCGTAATAATGACAATTCCACCAAAAAAGTTCGCCACTGTTTCTTGAGCAGCCAAAGCAAAAGCTAAGCCCCCAAGACCTAACCCTGCGATAAAGCCATTGACATCAACACCAAAGCTTGACAAGACGGTTACAAATGTCAAAGCAATCACGACGAACCGCAAAATGTTTGAAATAAAGGGAAGCAACATATGGTCATCGCTTAACTGTAGTTTCTTTTTTGTGAAAGCCATGAATGTTCCGTGGGTGGACACGTAATTATACAATCCCCAACCACCTAGAATGATCAAGCTGGCGTTAAACAGTCGCATCAACGCAACATTATCCGAAAACTCAACGCCAAAATACGTTAGCGCTACACGCGCCCCAATAATCACAAAGAGAAAACGGAGCGGCTTCTCATAAGAAAGCAAAAGCTGCGTCAACAATGTAGCATGTGTTTTTCGTGATAAGCCTAAAATAATTTTAAACAAATACGTAATAAAGATCTTCCGAAATAGAAGAAATAAGGTAAAAATTCCTAGCGCTATTAGAAGGGATAGCCATGGAAATTCTACAAAAAATGTTACAATTGAATCCCAAATTGCATTCATGGTTCATCTCCTCTTACAATTACTCTAACCGTATTCTAGCATGGACTTTTCGAATAGGCTATTGTAAAAGAATGCGAAATAAACGACCAAGTTTGGACTTTTGACTAATTGTATACAACGTTGGTCGGTTCTCAACATAAACCATTGGCCTCGAGCGAATTGTATACGAACAAGCAAAACAGATGCAGATGACTACACTTATCAATAAAATCAAATCAATTCGTTTTTCTTTCACGGTCTCCATACTCCTTTTTTGTTAGTATGTGAAATGAGCCACCTTTTATTTCTTCATAAAATGATTCCTGAACTTAAAATCCGTCTATACTAGTAATCGTGACGATTTTGTAGACAAACGTAGAGTTCATTAAAAACACACATTTTCTTGTTATGATAAAAGCGAGAAAACGATTTGGAGGGTTTCGAAATGAAAAAATTACTAACAGGCTTTATCCTACTTTTAGCCTTTATGTTTGCTTTGCCAACAAATGTGGCATTCGCTCATTCTCATCAAGAGTCTACTTCACCAAGTGAGAATGAAGAGGTCACGGAACCAGTAGATGAAATTACCGTTACATTTGATGCTGGGATCGCTAACGGAGATATTGAAGTGACAAACAATACAACGAATGAAGAAATCGAGCCTGCTTCTGTTGAAGTAGAGTCTACTGTCATTACAGCTCAATTTGATGAGCCGCTTCCAAACGGCGAATACATCGTTTATTGGGAAAATATCGGAGACGACACGCACCACATTGATGGTGAATTTACATTTACCGTGAACGTTCCTGAAGAAGAGGTAGAAGAAGGCACATCAGAAGAAGACACAACCAATGAAGACGCGACTGAAGAAGAGTCTACTGATGATGCTTCTGAACAAGAAACAAATGTTGAAGATGAGCAGTCAGAAACAGACAATGCTGATTCAGGTTCTGCCGTCCTATGGATCTCAATCATTCTAGCCATTTTATTCATTGGTGGTTTAATTGGATTTGTTGTTTCACGTAATAAAAAGAAATAACCGTGTTGACAAGTCATGTATAAAACATGGCTTGTTTTTTTACTAATCTCATGCAAAATTCATACAAAAATAAAAGAAATACATAAATTTTCGTTTTGAGATGATAAAGTTTCAGCTATAATAAGAAGAAGATACTGAATGTCAGCACAATTAATTTGATGAAAAAGATAGCCCTCTTTAAAAAAGTATGCTTGGCTACACTAAAATCATGTGCTGTGTTGTATTAGAGGAGGTTGTCTTATTTTATGCTTAATCGCCCCGTTTTAAAGAAACTGATCATCTTCTTACTGATTGTTGCGGCGGCGCTATTTGTATACTTTAATTTTTCTGCTTTTATGCCCATTCTTTTGGCTCTATTAACCGCCATGATTTTTGAGCCATTTGTAAAATACTTAAAGCGTAAAATGAAAAGTGAACGCAGACTTTTACCGGTTACGATCGTTTTCTTATCCTTTTTACTTATTTGCGGGATTCTACTTTATGTATCGATCCGTTATCTTGTAGAATCAATTTACAGCTGGTCTTTGCAAATCCCTCAATATGCCTTTGAAGTACAACAGTTTGCCGACGACATGATTGATGGGTTTCAAACAACTCTTGAGAGCATTCCACAAGGTACAGCCATTGTCGCAGAATTAGAGCGGTTGTCCACTACGATGGTTGACGCTGTACTAGGTATTACCGCGACTGTGATCACGTCCGTTGCATCGTGGCTACAATCGATACCGAATTTGCTCTTTGTTGCGCTTATTTACGTGATCACTCTTTTCTTATTTAGCTTGGACTTACCACGCCTGTTAACAAATACATTTAATTTATTTAAAGACGACACTTCACAAAAATTACAATTCGTGTTTCGACGTATGGGAAAAGTGTTTTTAGGATACTGGAAAGCTCAGTTTATTTTAAGTGTCGGCGTGTTTCTTGTCTGTTACATAAGTTTATTATTTATCGCTCCTGGACCCGCGCTCATTATGTCCATTCTCATCTGGGTAGTCGATATTATTCCTCTTTATGTCGGCCCAGCATTAATCCTTGTCCCATGGGGATTGATTGCGATGATTATTGGCAGTACTGCACAAGGGGTTCAATTAATCGTTCTTGCGCTCGTTTTATTAATCATTCGCCGGATCATCGAACCGAAAGTACTAGGTGATTCGATTGGCTTAAATGCGTTACCGACTGTTTTGTCGATGTACTTTGGGTTTGTTTTCTTCGGAGTGCTCGGTCTGATTTTAGGTCCATTTGTTTATATCGCCATTCGTTCAGCAAAAGAAGCAGGACTGTTTCAATTAACCGCTGAAAAAGCACCCGTTTCAACGCCAAAAACGACTCCTGATTAAAAAAGCTGCGTGGATTCATACTCCATGCAGCTTCTTTTATATTATAGTTGCTTTAATGCATCCTCAATTAAATGATTTCCGCTCGTTAAATCAAAGGCTTGATTAACCGTACTATCATCTTCTAAACAAGCGACAATCACATTCGCGACATCTTCTCTTGGAATATCGCCTCGCTCAAGTTCTGTCGCCACTTTCACTTTTCCGTTTCCATCTTCATTCGTCAATCCGCCTGGACGAATAATTGTATAGGCTAATCCGCTATTTTTCAGCCATTCATCGGCATAATGTTTCGCAGCACTGTAGTAAGGGGCTTTAGACATCCAGTTGTCGCGATTATGAACGCCGATGGCACTCACAATAATAAAGCGATCAACATTTGCTTGTTTAGCAGCTTCCATTGACTTAATCGCACCGTCAAAATCGATCATCATTGTTTTATCAGCTCCAGTATGGCCACCAGACCCTGCTGCAAAAACAACGACATCCATGCCTTCCATCAATGAAGTAAGATCTTCTGGTTGTCCTTCCAAATCACCGATTACAGCATGAATTCCTAGATCTTGATAATTTTCATATTGTTCCGTTTTGCGAACCATTGCTGTCGGCGTATGATTCGTATGTTTTTCTAATTTCTGCACTAAATGACGACCAATTTGTCCATTTGCACCAATGACAAAAACGTTCATGTATTCTCATCCTTTCTTGCTTCTACTACTTATATATTACCCCTAGTCAATAGAATAAAAACATCAACGCATTAAGCAGATTGCTTGCTTCCAGATCGTTCGGGCATTACCGTTAATAATGAAAAAGGAGGAGAAAATATGAATCACTTAATGTCTTCATATACAATTGGAAACCTTGAACTAAAAAATCGCATCGTCATGTCGCCCATGTGTCAGTATTCAGCGGTTGGAAAAGATGGAATGCCCACAGACTGGCATTTGCACCACTACACAACAAGAGCTGTAGGTGGTGTTGGATTGATCTTAGTTGAAATGACAAATATAGAAGAAGATGGTCGGATTTCTGATTACTGTTTAGGCTTATGGTCAGATGCACACCGTGATGCTTTCAAACCTATCGTTGAACAAGCACACAAGCACGGCGCGAAGATAGGCATTCAAATTGCCCATGCTGGCAGAAAAGCTGAAGATACGGATTCACCTATTTCAGCATCTCCTATCGCTTACGATGAAACGTTTAAAACACCTTATGAAGCATCAAAAAGCGATATTAAACGTTTAGTGACTGGCTATCAAGATGCAGCACGTCGGGCAGTAGAAGCTGGATTTGATGTCATTGAACTTCACGGTGCTCACGGATATCTAATTCATCAATTTTTATCTCCTTATACCAATCAGCGTCAAGATCGTTACGGAGAAGAGCGGACATTATTTGCAGTAGAAGTCATTAAAGCGATGAAAGCTGTTATGCCTACAGATATGCCGCTTATTATGCGAATATCTGCCGTGGAGTATGTAGAGGAAGGGTATGAATTAAGTGATGCAGTTGCCTTTACCCGTACGTTAAAAGAAGCAGGAGTTGACATGTTTGATGTTAGTTCCGGTGGTGAAGGCAAGCCTAGTTCAGCACGTTTTCAGAAACCTTACGCTGGTTACCAGCTTCCTTTCGCTCGAAAAATACGGCAAGAAATTGGCGTGCCAGTTATGGCAGTTGGTATGCTGGAAAATCCAGAAATCGCGAACGCCGCCATTCGCTCAAATGATGCTGATTTAGTGGCCATCGGTCGCGGACTGCTTTCTCACCCGTACTGGACGTTCTCAGCAGCTAAACAACTCAATTTAGACATCCATGCACCAAAACAATATGAACAAGCAACCTTTTAACAAAATTTGAGAACACGCCTCCATTTATTTCATAAAAAAACTCGTCATACATCGGCTGTATGACGAGTTTTTATTTAGATGCGCTGTACAAGATTTGAACTTGTGACCCCTTGCCTGTCAAGCAAGTGCTCTCCCACTGAGCTAACAGCGCCTAATCATTATGTATGATCAACAAATATTATAGTAGCAAATCATTTTAAAGAAGTCAACTATTCTTTTATTATCTGTTAGTTTCATTGTACAAATATGTCGACTACATGCTAGAATACGAGTAATACGATAGAGAGATGGTGAAAGCTGTTGGATTCTGAAAGCTTTAGTACCCCTAGACTACTTTTACGTGAACTGACGTTAGATGATGCCCCTTCGCTTTTACCAATCTGGTCTGACATCCGAGTAACCCGATACATGAAAATTGACCGATTAACAACAGAAGAGGAAGCACGACAGCTTATTTCTTTATTAAAAAGTCAAGTTAAAGCTGGCCAATCTTCCCGATACGCTATTATATTAAAAGATACAAATACGGTAATTGGCACATGCGGTTTTGATCGTTTCCATAGCGAGCACGAAAGCGGCACTATTAGTTACGAGTTAAGTAAAACGTGCTGGGGAAAAGGCTACGCTTCTGAGGCGCTATTTGAGATTATTAAAGACGGCTTCACTCGTCTGGGCCTACACCGAATTGAAGCAAGAATTGAGCCAGAAAATGATCGATCCTACCATGCTTTACATAAACTCGGCTTTATGCATGAAGGGCGCTTACGCGGCGCATTAAAAAAAGGGGATAAATTTGTGGATCAACTTGTTTTCTCCATTTTATCTGAAGAACTTGATTCATCCCTTCGCTAAAAAAACCGAACGCCTTACGAGGCGAACGGTTTTTTTACTTCTTCACATCATACCCTTGCTCTTCAATTTCATTTTCCAAACCGTCGAGGCTAACAAGGTCTTTTTTATAGCGAACACTCACTTCTTCCTTATCTAAAGCAACATCAACTTGCTCTACTCCATCAAGGCTCCCTAAGGCTTGCTCAATTGACTTTACACAGTGTTGACAAGACATACCGCTTACTTTAATAATTGATTGTTCCATTTTCTTACCTCCTCTTAGTTAAAACAGGCTTATTTCGAAAACCGACTGATAACATCCATTAATTCCGCAATTGCTTCGTCACCATTTCCATTTTTAATAGCATCAGACACACAATGCTTGGAATGATCTTCCAACAAGGTCATACTCACTTTTCTTAAAGCCGCTTGAATGGCTGACAATTGAATGAGTACATCCACACAATAGCGATCGTCTTCAACCATTTTTTGAATCCCTCGCACTTGTCCTTCAATGCGCTTTAAACGATTCGTTAATGATGTCTTTTCATCATGATGTCGATGCGTCTTTTGCTCCGTTGTCACGGATTGTTGCTTATGCATTACACTCACCCCGATCTTTCTTTTAGTATACAAGATCCATGTTTGATTGTAAAAACAAGGGTTTCATCATTGACACGCTACAGCCAATGCGATATCTTTTTGATGTAGAAGATCTTACAAGAGAGAAAAACGAATTTATCAATGTATTGGGAGTGGAACTATGGAGAAAGCAACGATTTTTTTTGATATTGATGGGACGCTTTTAGATGACAACAAGGAATTGCCTTCATCGACAAAAGAATCGATTAAACAGCTACAACGGGATGGGCATCATGTTGCAATCGCAACGGGTAGAGCCCCTTATTTTTTTAAAGAATTACGAGATGAGCTGAACATTGATTCCTACATTTGTTTTAATGGACAATACGTCGTTTATAAAGGCGAGCTCATTTATCAAGATACTTTAAACCCAACAACATTTAGTCGCTTCGAGCGCTATGCCTCAACGTCTAATCATCCACTCATTTTTATGTCTGCAGATGCGTTTACAGCAAATCACGCGGATCATCCTGATATTCGAGAAAGTATGTCATCTTTAAAATTAGATTTACCCACTTATAACCCTAATTATTATGAACAAAGCCATTTACATCAAGCCTTGTTATTTTGTAAACCAGATGAAGAAGCAGACTACCGTGAGCGGTTTCCAGATTTTAAATTCGTACGCTGGCATCCTCTATCCGTAGACGTCCTCCCAGTTAACGGTTCGAAAGCAATTGGGATTTCGAAATTTATTGCACACGCAGGGATTGATTTAAAAAGTGTTTACGCATTCGGTGATCAATTAAATGATCTTGAGATGCTCTCCTATGTTGAACATGGCGTAGCGATGGGAAATGCGCCTCAAGAAGTACAATCGCAAGCTCGTTACATTACGAAACATGTTAATGAAGATGGCATCAAGCATGGCCTTTCCCTTGTTGGGTTACTGAATTAACACGCCAAAGGTATATAAAAAGAGCACGCAGGAGCGTGCTCTTTCTTTCGTGCTTATGTAAACATCTTTCAAACGCGCCTAGCAGGATTCGAACCCACAACGCGAGAACCGGAATCTCGTGTGATATCCCCTTTCACCATAGGCGCCAACGACACGTATAAATATACTTGAATGAGAGGGAGTTGTCAATTATAAAATCTCCCTCTAGCCATAATTAAGAAGATTGATGGTTCTTTTCGCCCTCAGCAAACATCACTTTAAAACGCTCGTTAATGTCTTCTTCCTTATACCCTGCTTGTCCAAGACGAACGCCAAAATTCTTCGCATAGAGTTGAAGACGCTGTGACATCTTTTTATATTTCTTTGCTTCTGTACCTTTTACTTCACTAGCACGACCGTCTGCATTTGAAATCACATTTTCCACAACAAACAACGCTTTCCATAGTGTCTCTTCATCCATTCCTTGGTGAATGGTGCTTAACTCGTCAACAACCTCTTTATAGAATTGCTGAAATTCTTTAAACGTAATGTCATCTTCCATGTTCAAGTAATGCTGAATTTTATCATATTGTTCTTGCATGATTTTACCCCCTTTGCTCTTGGCTATTATACCATAGGAAACTTTGGCATGCGACTGTATCGAAAAAAAGAGGACTCCCCCTAAAAAGGAGAAAACTCCTCCTTGGGGCAAGTCCTGTGGTCTTATTTACAGTGAGCATCAAATGCTTGTTCAAGTTTTTGAACAACTTGGATCGGCTCATGACCTTCAATTTCATGACGCTCGACCATCATTTGAATCTCGCCATCTTTTAAAAGCGCAAATGAAGGGGAAGATGGACCATATCCTTTAAAGAACTCTCTTGCTCGAGCAGTCGCTTCTTTATCTTGACCAGCAAAAACAGTCACAAAACGATCTGGTGTTGCCTCATAATTCTTCATATAAGCGGCAGCAGGACGCGCAATACCACCGGCACACCCACAGACTGAGTTCACCATAACGAGCGTTGTTCCTTTTTCTGTTAACGATTGCTCAACGTCCTCGGCTGTTTGTAATTGCGTATAGCCTGCTTGAACCATATCATTTCTCGCATCTTGTACGACATCATTCATGAAAAAATTAAATTGTTGCATGAAATCACCCTCCTTCCCTTATATTTTAGGGGAAACGATTGGTTTGCACAAGTTTTTAAAATCAAACTTAGTAGATCGACGTCGTCTCATCGATTGATTCAAGTTTTGTTTTAATTGATTGTAAAAATTTCCCACAAATTAAACCATCTAGCACGCGGTGATCAAGGGATAGACAGAGATTGACCATGTGCCGAATCGCAATAACTTCACCTGCTTCTGTATCCATCACAACAGGACGCTTGACGATTGACTCAACAGACATAATCGCTGCTTGAGGTGCGTTAATGATAGGCTGAGACATAATGGAGCCAAACGAACCTGTATTATTAATGGTAAACGTTCCTCCGCTCATATCTTCGCTTTTCAATTGACCAGCTCTTACTTTTTTTGCTAACTCATTCGTACGTTTCGCTAATCCTTTAACAGTCAGCTCATCTGCATCTTTAATTACTGGTACAAACAGTGCGTCGTCTGTTGCAACAGCCATCGATAGGTTAACATCTTTTTTGCGAATAATTTTGTCGCCAGCCCACTGCGCATTCACTTCAGGATATTCCTTTAACGCTTCGACACATGCCTTCATAAAGAAAGGCAAATACGTAAGGTTAAATCCTTCTTTTTCTTTAAATACATCTTTTTGACGTTGACGTACCTTAACAAGATTGGTTACATCAACTTCAACCATCGTCCAAGCATGAGGCGCTTCTGTTTTGCTTTTTACCATATTTGCGGCAATCGCTTTACGGATTCCTGATACTGGAATTTCTGTATCTCCAGCGGAGCTTTGAACCTGTACGTCTTCAGCTTTTGTTTTCGGTTGTTCCACTTTAACGGGTGCTTGATCAGGCTGAGCTGTCGAGGATGATCCATTCTTCCGATGCGCTTCAACATCTTTTCTTGTAATACGGCCCCCTTTTCCAGATCCTGCAACATCATCTAATGAGATGCCGTACTCTTGTGATAATCGAAGAACAGCAGGAGAATAGCGGTTCCGTTGATCCGTTGCTTCAGTCGTGTTTGCTGGTTTTTCCGATTCAACTTGCTGATTCTCTTGTTGGTTTGAGCCTTCTTTTGCCTCTTTGCTTCTTTCTTCTTGAATGGAGCAAATTTCTGTACCGACTGAAACCGTGTCATCTTCCTCGACAAGGAGTTCTTGGATAACCCCTGTGTAGGAAGACGGAATTTCTGCACTCACTTTATCCGTCATTACTTCAGCAATGGGTTCATACTTCGTTACGTTGTCCCCAGGTGCCACAAGCCATTTGCTTATCGTTCCCTCTGTGACACTTTCACCAAGCTGAGGCATTGTCATTTTTGTCGCCATTGTATCCCTCCTTTAAAACTCTGCTAAGTCGCGAATGGCTTGCTCGACTTTATCAGGGTTAATCATAAACTCTTTTTCTAATGTCGGTGCATACGGCATAGCTGGCACGTCTGGACCAGCCAAGCGTTTAATTGGCGCATCCAGATCAAACAAACAGTGTTCTGCAATGATTGCACTAACTTCACTGATAATGCTTCCTTCTTTGTTATCTTCGGTAATTAATAACACTTTCCCTGTTTTCTTAGCTGCCTCTATAATCGCTTCTTGATCAAGCGGATACACCGTTCGCAAATCAAGTACGTGGGTTTGAACCCCTTCTTTTTCAAGACGCTCCGCTGCTTGTAGCGCGAAATGTACAGCCAACCCATACGTAATAACGGTGACATCGTCTCCTTCACGCTTCACATCCGCTTTTCCAATTGGAAGTGTATACTCCTCATCTGGAACCTCGCCTTTAATTAAGCGATACGCACGCTTATGTTCAAAAAATAGAACCGGATCGTCTGATCGTATTGCTGCTTTTAAAAGACCTTTTACATCATAAGGTGTCGAGGGCATGACAATTTTTAATCCTGGTGTATTCGCGAACATCGCTTCAACACTTTGTGAATGATAGAGTGCACCATGAATTCCTCCACCGTAAGGCGCACGAATAGTAATCGGACACGTCCAATCATTGTTTGTACGGTAGCGGATTTTCGCCGCTTCAGACACAATTTGATTGACTGCTGGCATAATAAAGTCGGCAAACTGCATCTCGGCAACAGGACGCATTCCATACATCGCCGCACCTATACCAACGCCGGCAATAGCCGATTCTGCTAGTGGCGTATCAATGACACGTGCTTCTCCAAATTGTTCATATAAACCTGCCGTTGCGCGAAACACTCCGCCGCGCTTTCCAACATCTTCACCTAAAACAAAGACTTTTTGGTCCCGCTTCATTTCTTCATGCAGCGCTTTCGTTACGGCTTCAATATAAGATAAAACAGCCATTAGTTCCCCTCCTCGCCATAAACATGTAAATACGTTGTGCTTGGATCCGCATACGTCGCTTCTTCCGCATATTCTGTCGCTTCATTCACGAGCTGCTTCACTTCTTCTTCCATTTCTTTCAGCTTTTCTTCATTTAATAAGTTAGCATCCATTAAATATGTGGCGTATGTATGAACAGGATCTTTCGCTTTTGCTTCTGCCACTTCTTCCCGTGAACGATACGCACGATCATCGTCATCACTTGAATGAGGTGTAAGGCGATACGAAACCGTTTCAATTAAAGACGGCCCTTCTCCTTTTCTCGCTCGGTCTGCGGCTTCTTTCACAGCTTCATACACAGCTAGAGGATCATTTCCATCCACCGTGACACCTGGCATCCCATAACCAATCGCTCGGTCTGAAACCTTTTCACAAGCAAGTTGTTTTTCAATCGGTACACTAATGGCGTATTTATTATTTTCGCACATAAAGATAACAGGTAGCTTGTGCACTCCTGCGAAATTCGCTCCTTCGTGAAAATCTCCTTGGTTGGAGGATCCTTCTCCAAACGTTGTAAACGTAACAAAGTCTTTCTTTTCTAAGCGACCACCTAAAGCAACCCCGACAGCGTGAGGGACTTGAGTGGTAACAGGTGATGATCCTGTCACAATGCGATTTACTTTTTGACCAAAATGACCTGGCATTTGGCGTCCACCGGAATTCGGGTCTTCTTCTTTTGCAAAGCCAGACAGCATTAAATCTTTCGCAGTCATGCCAAATGTAAGGACAACGCCCATATCCCGATAGTAAGGCAGTACATAGTCTTTATCTCGATCAAGCGCAAACGCTGCACCTACTTGCGCCGCTTCCTGCCCTTGACATGAAATGACAAAAGGAATCTTTCCAGCCCGATTTAATAACCACATCCGTTCGTCAATTCTACGGGCAAGTAACATCGTTCTATAAATATCAATGGCTTCTGCATCGGTCAAACCGAGCTGCTCATGTTTTTGTTTTGCCATATGAATCCCTCCTATTACATATGAATTGCGCGTTTATCAATTAATAATGCGGCTTCACCGATTGCTTCCGACATGGTCGGGTGCGGATGAATCATGTCTCCTAATTCAACATGCGCAGCATCTAAATATTTCGCTAGTGCCGCTTCACTTATTAAATCCGTTGCATGAGAGCCAATAATGTGAACACCAAGAACATCTTTCGTTTTCTCATCAGAAATCACTTTAACAAACCCTTCTTCTTCTCCTTGAACGAGCGCTTTGCCGACTGCCGCAAATGGAAATGTTCCCACTTTAATTTGATAGCCTTGCTCTTTCGCATCACGCTCTGTCAATCCAACTTGAGCAGATTCGGGAAAGCTATAAATACAAGAAGGTACCATTGTTGGATTTAACGGTTCAACTGGCTCACGTGTCATATGAGCAACAGCAATGAGTCCTTCATGAGTAGCCACATGGGCAAGTTGAAGCCCCCCAACACAGTCTCCAATCGCATAGATGTGGGATTCTTTCGTTTGACCGTATTCATTCACCTTTATGTAACCGCTTTCCAAAACAATGTCTGTGTTCTCTAAGCCAATGTTTTTTACATTTGCTGATCGACCAATCGATACCATCATTTTGTCAACAGGAATCGATAAGGTTTCGTCTTGACACGAAACCGAAACGGTCACGGAATGATCCTCTATTTTCAAGTCCGCTTCATTAAGCGTTGCTCGTGTATAGATGGTTACACCTCGATTTTGGAGCTGTTTCATCATTTCCTTGGAAATATCTTTGTCAGCAGTTGGAAGAATTCGATCACCAGCTTCCACAATTGTTACTTCGACACCAAAATCAATGAGCATCGATGCCCACTCAACGCCAATCACACCTCCGCCAACTATGACGATCGATGAAGGCAACGCTTCAAAGTTTAACGCCTCTTCTGAACTGATTATTGATGATCCGTTAAATGGTGTTTGTGGTAAAGTTCTTGGAGAAGAGCCTGTTGCCAAAATAACGTTGGAGCCAATTAACATTTCATTTTCTCCGTCACCTAAGTCTACCGACACAGTGCCAGGTGTTGGCGAGAAAATGGATGGCCCTAGCAGCGTACCTCTTCCTTCGTATACATCAATTTTTCCTTTTTTCATTAATCCCTTTACACCCGTCGCTAAACGATCAACAATGCTTTGCTTTCGTTCTTGAACTTTAGTGAAATCTAGCTCGGCCTTTCCAACCGTCACGCCAAATGAAGCAGCTTCCTTCGCTAAACGAAAAACCTCTGCACTTCTAAGCAACGCTTTACTAGGGATACACCCTTTATGAAGGCATGTGCCTCCTAACAATTGTTCCTCAACAAGTGCTGTTTTTAACCCTGATTGTGAGGCGCGGATGGCGGCTGCATAACCGCCTGTTCCGCCTCCCACGATCACGAGATCATAATTCTCTGCCATGGTTGTTTGCCTCCATTATTTTTTACGTGAAAGAATATGGTGTTCATTTTGTAAAAACGTGCCTCTTGCATAACGCATACGTTCAATTCGTTCCTCAGCCATCTTATCAGCTGCTTGAGACGTTGGGATTTGTTTCGCTTTAGCAATTTCAAATACACGAGAGACATTGTCGTAAATGCCTTCTACTTTTTTAAATGCACGATCACGATTGTATCCATTTAATTCGTCGGCAACATTGATGACGCCTCCAGCATTAATCACGTAATCTGGCGCGTACGCAATGCCCATTTCTTGAAGAAGGTGGCCGTGACGCTCTTCTTTTAACTGGTTGTTTGCGGCTCCAGCAATTACTTTTGCTGTTAATTTCGAAAGCGTTTCATCATTAATGACGCCTCCTAAAGCACACGGTGCAAAAATGTCGCAATCTTGCTCGTAAATATCATCAGGATCAACTGCTTTAGCACCAAACTCTGCGACAGCTTTTTCAACGGATGGTTTATAGATGTCTGTCACAATTAATTGCGCGCCTTCTTCGTGTAAATACTTACATAAATTATACGATACATTTCCAACACCTTGAACAGCAATTGTTTTACCCGCTAAGTCTTCCGTACCTAGTCCTGCTTTAGCCGCGGCTTTCATTCCGACATACACACCATAAGCAGTCACAGGCGAAGGGTTTCCTGAAGCACCAAAAGCAGGTGAAATCCCTGTAACATAATCGGTTTCATCATGAATTGTGTCCATATCTTCAACGGTCGTACCGACATCTTCTGCCGTAATATAGCGGCCATTCAAGCCTTGTATGTAGCGTCCGAACGCTCGAAACATTTCTGGATTTTTATCTGTTCGTGCATCACCAATAATTACGGCTTTTCCGCCACCTAGATTTAATCCTGCGGCAGCATTTTTATACGTCATCCCTCTTGAAAGACGTAAAACATCCTCAAAAGCTTCTTCTTCAGTTTTATAATTCCACATTCTTGTGCCTCCAAGTGCTGGCCCAAGCGTCGTATCATGAATGGCAATAATCGCTTTTAATCCTGACGTTTGATCTTGGCAAATCACAAGTTGTTCATAATCTTTTTCCTGCATCTTTGTAAATAAGTTCATTTTAAATCCCCCTATAAGAATTCTAGCTAGTCTTAGACATGGTTTCTTTCTCTTTTCATGCAAAAACAATGCCAACTATTAATCTTAAGGAATAAGGTTTTCCACACCTTCATTGTGCAAATTCTTGCACTCCCCTGAAAAATATTGCATGCAACATCATTCAATCTTATGTTTTTCTAATTTATAATATAATGAGCGAACAGAAATGCCAAGCCGCTTTGCCGCTTCCGTTTTTACATAATCAACTCGTTCTAACGTTTGTAAAAGAAATGAGCGCTCTTTTTCTGCCAAAAAATGGTCAAGCGTCTCGGCTTCTACATTCGACTGTAGTCCCTGCTCAATCTCATCTTGCGACTCATTCGGCTCTGTAAGCGCGACTGTTTCAATTTCAGTTTCACCTAAGTTTTTGTAAATCATTTCACGCGCTAATACATTTTCAAGTTCACGAATGTTCCCAGGCCATGGATAGTGTTGCAATTGGTTGAGCGCTTCATGGCTAATTCTTCTTATATTACGACCGTAATCTTCGTTAATTTTCTCTATTAAGCTTAACGATATGGTTGGAATATCCTCTGAGCGCTCTCGTAGAGGCGGAATATAAATAGGTAATGTATTTAAGCGGTAGTATAAATCTTCTCGAAATTGCTTTGTAGATAATAAAACTTGTAAATTTACATTTGTCGCCGCTATTACCCGAGCTTTTATTTTTACTGGCTTTGTTCCTCCAACTCGTACCACTTCATTTTCTTGCAACACGCGTAAGAGCTTTGCTTGGGTTTGAAGAGACATTTCTCCGACTTCATCAAGGAAAATGCTGCCTTCACCAGCTTCTTCAAACAACCCTTTTTTTCCTGTTCTTAATGCGCCAGAGAAAGCACCTTGTTCATAGCCAAATAACTCGCTTTCCAGTAAGGACTCCGTTAAAGCCGCGCAATTTACACGGACAAACGGTTTATCCCTTCGTTTACTTTCATGATGAATCGCATGTGCAAACAATTCTTTTCCGGTACCAGTTTCACCTAGAAGTAAAATAGGCAAGGCTGTATTAGCTCCTAATTTCGCTTGTGCAATCGCGTGCTGAATGCCGCTTGATTGACCGAGTATATCTTGAAAAGAATATCGTGCTTCTAGACTCGCGATTTTTTTCTTTGCTTGCTTTAGTTCACCCATGAGCAGATTTAACTCTGATACATCGTGAATAATACCGATGCTACCTTTTAACTTTTTATCTACAACTACAGGTGCCACATTTACGATTACATCCCGTTTATTCGGTCCCAATTTCAAACGAGCACCTCGCACTGGCCTTTGGGTTTGTAACACTTGCATATGGATACTTTCACCTTCAGAGATGTCCGTTGTTGCAGGCTTCCCAATTACTTGATCTTCCGTTAAACCTGTTATTTTTTTGTAAGCAGGATTTATTAACAAACCTACGCCATATTCATCAACCACAGAAATGGCATCATTTGAAGAGTTTATGATCGCTTCAAGCATTTCTCTCATCCGGTTTAAATCTGTTATTTGCTCAGCCATTTGTTTTGCTTCTGTGACATCTTTAAAGACAGCAATTGCACCAGTAATGAGTCCATTTGCGTGCAAAGGTATACGGGTCGTGACAATTTTAGTACCATTCATAAAGGTCTGCAGTTGATTGTGTTCGGCTTGCCCGGTTTCAATCACTCTTGGCAAACCGCTATTTGGTAATAACGTTTGGATTTGCATCCCCATACTTTCTTGTTGTTGAACATCTGCCATCTTAGCAGCAGAGTCATTAAGATACAGTACAGTATTGTCTGCCCGAACGATAAGAACCCCATCATCAATGGAATCAATGGCTTTATGCATAAAAGTTTGTTTATCAAGCTCATTACTAATGACAGACCATGCGTCCTCATACGTCATAATGAGCTGATTCGATTGATGCGAGTTACTTGCCTGCAAGACCGTGTCATAATGATGAGTTCGAGGAATTGTATCAATTAAAGCAATCTGATGGTCCAGAGCTAACGATTGCGTTTCCTGGTTTTCAGAACAAATGGCAGATACTGAAAACATGGGCATATGAATTAAACATCTTAATAAGGCAAATGCATCAGGACCGTCATCAATAAACAGGATTTTTTCCATCTCGCACCTCTAAATTTTTAGTAGTTGGTCATAAATGCTGCTGCCATTCTTTTTAGTATCGTACAATTAACAAGCTTATGCAAGATTAAACTTGTCCAGAAAGGTTTTTTTAGTCTACAATAGATGTGGAGTATGTTCAAGAAAGGACTGTTCTATGGGCAGAATAATTGCTTTATTCATTGTACTTATCCCGATTGTTGGTGCTGGCTACGGTATTAAATTAATGCGAGACGCATTCTTTCTCGTTGAGCTTTTTCCTTACCCTACTTTATGGGTTCAATTTATCGCTGGTCTTCTTTTCTTTCTTATTGGATTAGGATTAATGGCAGGATTTATATTCCATAGAGATAAAAAACGAGGCAAAGTTTCTGAAACCTTTTTAAAAAATGATCAACAGCTATAGAGTTAAAGCTCTACAGCTGTTTTTATTTTGCGATATCGGTTTGCTTAAGCCACTTTCCGATCGCTATCTTCATAAGTGGCCAAAAGATAAAAACGGTTAATCCGGCTAGTCCTAAAATAAGAAACATGATTTGCACAGGTTCTTCAGGAACCGCTACAGCCCAGAAAGCGATGATTGCGCCAAGTACAAAGGAACCATTAAACCCATAGCTTGCTTGATCTTCTACTTCAAGCACGATGGCAATATAAATGATTGTCAATAAGTAAAGCACATCAATAAAGGTTGGGGTCACAATAAAAAAACAACCAATAACCGCTAAAACAATGAAATACATCATTAAGCGATACGGGACTTTATTTGCAAAGTAAGCCGAAATAGGAAACACTAGAAAAAGCAAACTAACAATGAAAAATGACTTCCCCTCACCTGAAGCTAACAAATAGGAAAAAAAACCTAGTGCGAGCAAATAACTAACGATTACGCCATTTTTTAAGATGGCTTGTTTAACCGTTTTTAAGTAAAACTTTTTTTGACTGACATCAAGATAAAAGCCTAACGCCCAAGAGACCATCATGTAGCCCATTGCGATATAAGAAAAGAAAAAATGTCGGCCGACTAACAAAGAACTTAACGCAAGATACGCGTATAGAATAAATGCCCCTAAACTAAACGGGACTGCATAAGGCTTTTTATGTTCATGCCAGCGCATATCATGAAAGCCATACATCAGAGCTACCGCAATAATTGGCAGCGATAAGAATAAAACAGGAATCATCGTTTCATCACCAACATCTTTTATTGTTTATCCACGTTTAAACGCTAAAGATTGAAAAGGGTCATCTTTAGTATGAGATAAACAATCAAATCCATTCAAAAAAAGAGTAAACATGCTTCACCATGTTTACTCTTTTCTACTTAACTTACTTTATGCTCAATGCGTAGCTTATCCGCAACCATTGCAATAAATTCTGAATTGGTCGGCTTTGCTTTTGAATGACTGACTGTATAACCAAATAAGTTCGAGATGGAATCAATATTCCCTCTGCTCCATGCCACTTCAATCGCATGACGAATTGCTCGTTCAACGCGACTTGCCGTAGTGTTGAATTTCTTCGCAATATCTGGATACAGTACTTTTGTGATGGAACCTAACAATTCAATGTCTTTGTAAACCATTGAAATCGCTTCTCTTAAGTACATATAACCTTTAATATGCGCTGGGACACCAATTTCATGAATAATGCTTGTAATGCTCGCATCAAGATTAATTTGTTTTCCTTCTTTTCTTGGTACTGATGCAAAAGACATTGACGTCGTTTTCGGTACACGAACTTGTTGATTGCCAGCAATTTCTCGAATTTTAGACATGAGCGCTTCCATATCAAACGGTTTCAAGACATAGTAAGCGGCACCAAAATCAACTGCTCGCTTCGTTACATCCTCTTGACCGAAAGCTGTTAACATCACAATTTGCGGGCGATTACTTTTTTGACTTAAACGTTCTAACACAGCTAATCCGTCTAAATGCGGCATAATAATATCTAATAGCAGCACATCTGGCTCTTTTTCTTCAACTAAACTTAAACATTCTTGTCCATTAAAAGCGGTTCCGACTACTTCCATATCCGGTTGCGCACCTACGTATTCACTCAATAAATGCACTAATTCTCTGTTATCATCAGCGATACAAACGTTAATTTGACTCATTATGTTTTCCCCCAGTTCCTTTTGTTGTATGTAACCGATTCGACAAAGATGCAAACAATCCTTTTAAATAATTCATTTAGAATTTAATTATAGCAAATCCTACTTTTTTCTAGTGTTTCTTATGGTTTTCGACAACTTTTCTATGTCACTTTTCTTTAATATACCATATCGCAATGAAGGATGTGGCGATTCTTGAAAGACTTTTATGTAAAAAAAATCAAGCAAAGCTGAGATTAACTCGCTTTAGCTTGATGTTTAATTAAACCTGTATGGATTCCTGATTCTTCAAGCATCCAGCTTATGTGACATCCATATCCAGATGTTGGATCGTTCACAAACACATGGGTAACAGCCCCGACAATCTTGTCTCCTTGAATAATTGGACTTCCACTCATCCCTTGAACAATTCCACCTGTTTTATCAAGCAACCGTTCATCCGTCACTTTTATTACCATCCCTTTTGTTGCAGGACGATCTTGAGGCGTATTAGATACAATTTCAATATCAAACTGCTCTACTTCTTCTCCATCTACAACTGTAAGAATTTTAGCAGGACCTTTTTTAACCTCTGCTGATGTTGAAATAGGCATTGGTTGATCAAATGCTTTGTTTTTCAATTCGATTTTGTCGTTTAGTGTGCCGTATATGCCCAATGAACTGTTTTTATTAATGGTGCCTAATATTTCACGGTCTTTCGATATACTCGCAAGCTTCTCACCAGGTTCCCCGTTCAATCCTCTAGAAATGGAGGTCACAGATGAGCGCAATAACTGTCCATTTAATACCGATACAGGTTTTTTTGTATCAATATCAGAAATCACGTGGCCTAAAGCACCATAACGCTTACTCTCAGGATCATAAAATGTCATTGTCCCAACGCCAGCTGCAGAATCTCGAATATATAAACCTAGTCGGTATAAATGATCCCCTTTTGCCTTTTCCGGCGTTAAAACCGTTGTAATTTCTTTTTCGCCACGCAACACTTTTACTTTTAAATTTTCATTTTCTTCTCCAGCAAGCTGCACAAGCCGCGAAACTTCACTCATGGTATGCATTTTCTCCCCATTTATATCTGTGATCATATCACCAACTTCAATGCCTGCAAATTCGCCTGGAGATTTCTGGCCTGCTTTAGTATCAATTTTATGATGGCCGACTACTAATACACCTTCAGTATTAAGCTTTACGCCAATGGATTGACCACCAGGAACAACTTTTATCTCCGGTAAAACGGAGACATCAATCTTCTTCGTTGGCCAGTTTCCATGCTGGACTGTAACGTTCGTTTTCCCCGTTTTGATGCCTTGAAAAATGGTTTGGCTCTCTACTTGATCCATCTGCACATGTGAAGAATCATCGATCACGAAGCCACTTGCTTCTATAACCTCTTCACTTCCTTCAAATAAAACCATTGATGTAGGAATTTCAATAAATTGTTTGAATTGCTGATTAAATCCTAAAAAAAGTAGACAAACTACAAACAAGACCCCAATCACATACCGTACACCCTCTTTTTTCAACCTTTTCACTCCTCACTCCCAACCTACACCTCCATGCTGGCTGTACTATTAATGTTGCCTTGAGTAGACGGAAATATAACTGTAAATAAAAGAAAAAAGCAACCTAATCAAGGTCGCTTTTTCCAATTACGTTTTTTTGTGACTTGCTAATGCTAATAATTCTTTTGCATTTTCTTTAGTAATGTCCGTTACTTCAAATCCAGAAAGCATTCGAGCAAGTTCATTTGTTTTTTCTTCTTCATTTAATGAAATCACTTCTGTTTTTACACGGTCTGCTTTATTTTCTTTTCTAATAAATAAATGTTGATCAGCCATTGCAGCAACTTGCGGCAAATGTGTAATACATAGTACTTGTGAACCAACAGAAATATGATACATCTTTTCAGCGATGGCTTGTGCAACGCGACCACTTACGCCTGTGTCCACTTCATCAAAAATAACAGAAGTAAGGTTTTGAGAAGCCGAAAAAATCGTTTTTAGCGCTAGCATAATTCGTGATATTTCTCCGCCGGAAGCCACTTTAATTAATGATTTTAATGGTTCGCCTTGGTTTGTTGAAATTAAAAAAGCAGCTTGATCTTGTCCATTTTTATAAAAGGAATCTGTTTGCTCTAACTCAACATGAAAGGATGCCTTCTCCATGTAAAGTTGGCTTAATTCCGTCATCAAAGCTGCCTCTAACTGCTGTGCTAATTGTTTTCGGATTTTCGTTATGGTTTCAGATTCAATTGTTAAGTCTTCGATGATGGCGTTTCTTGTATCTTGCAAGTCCTCTAAATGAATATCTTTATTTTCCATTTCCTCTAATTCGCGCTCAATGGTTTCTGCATATGTAAGAATGTCTTTTACCGATGAGCCGTATTTCCGCTTTAACTTCTCAATTTCTGCTAAACGATTTTCTACCTCTTCGAGTAAGGAGGGGTTAAAATCAACTTGATCCAATGCCTCGCGAATTGAATAAGAAGCTTCTTCAATTAAATAGTAACTTGACGACATTTGTTCAAAGAGAGGCTGCAGGTCTTCGTCAATGCCAGCGGCACTTTCAAGATGACTAAGCATTCCGCTTAGATAATCGAGCCCTTTGTCTTCACCGTATAAATGTTCATAACTACGCGTCAGAGACTCAAATAATTTCTCACTGTTGGCAAGCTTGTTACGATCTTTTAAAAGCTGATCGTCTTCTCCAACCTGCAAATTTATTTTGGAAATTTCACCAAGTTGATACGTATACAAATCGGTCTTTTGCGCAATTTCTTGTGCGTTTTGATCCAATTCTTTGATTCGTTTGTTTGTCGTTTCCAGTTTCGTAAAAAGCTTTCGGTATTCATTTAGCGCTTTTTTGAGCGTATCTCCACCGAATTGATCCAATAATGAAAGGTGCTCGTCTTCGCGCATGAGCGCTTGGTGTTCATGTTGACCATGGATATCAACAAGGGCCTGTCCGATTTCTCGCAATGTACCGATCGTCATAAGCTTTCCATTTATGCGACAAATGCTTTTTCCTGTATGGGTAATTTCTCGCCTCATAATGAGCATATCGTCTTCCATGTCAATTCCTAATGATTCTAATTTCGCTTCAATATGACGGGCATCTTCAATAATAAATAAGCCTTCAATTTCCGCTTTTTTCTCTCCGTGACGAACAAATTCTACCGATCCTCGCCCACCTAAAAGCAAACCGATTGCATCAATAATGATTGATTTCCCGGCTCCCGTCTCTCCAGTTAAAACGGTTAACCCTTTTTCAAATGGAATGGTAAGAGAAGAGATGATCGCAAAATTCTTAACGGTTAATTCCATTAACATACAAGCAAGTCCACCCTTCTAAAGCATATTTAAAAATCGCTCTGTCACGGTTTCGCCATTTTTTTCCGTTCGACAAATAATTAAAATGGTATCATCTCCACAAATGGTCCCCATTAGTTCTGGCCAATCTAAATTGTCAATTAACACCGCTATTGCATTTGCATTCCCAGGCATCGCTTTCATCACAACTAAATTGCCTGATTGATCAATACTAATAAAGCTATCCGTTAACATTCGTTTAAGTTTTTGCTGAGGATTAAATTTTTGATCAGCCGGTAAACTGTATTTATAGCGTCCATCCTGCATGGGTACTTTCACTAAATGAAGTTCCTTAATATCTCTTGAAACTGTTGCTTGTGTAACATTATAGCCATCATTTCTTAATTGATCGACTAAATCATCTTGCGTTTCAATTTCATCATTCGTAATAATTTCTCTAATTTTTATATGGCGTTGTCCTTTAGTCATGCCATCACCTAACCTTCTAACAGATTCATTTTCCGACGGTGTTTCTTCTATTATCTACAGTTTACCCTAATTGAGCAAGGTTGGAACCATTGCATTTAACATCACTGTAAAAGAACCCTCCTTTATTTACATGACATGAACTGCATAAGCAGTCACTTCAAGTATTTGCTAAAGAGAGGGTCCAGATTGTTATTCTTTTTTTCGAAGCGCTTGTGACGCGTCGACAATTCGCTTCACTTCTTCATCGTCTAGTTTTTCAACGGTTGCTCGTTTCTTTAAATGAAGCAAAAACTCAATATTCCCATCTCCACCTGTGATCGGGGAAAACGCAAGACCGAATGAACTAAATCCAATCGTATGAGCAGTTGATAAAACCGTTTCAATTACGTCTCTATGAACAAGTGGATCGCGAACAATGCCTTTTTTTCCAACATGTTCTCTTCCTGCTTCAAATTGAGGTTTAATTAACGCAATGACGTCTCCTTCATCAGATAAAATATCAAATAGCGGAGGCAAAATTAACTTTAGCGATATAAAGGATACATCGATTGAAGCAAATTGCGGGCGCTCGTTCGTAAAGTCAGCTTGTGTCGCATAGCGGAAATTCATTCGCTCCATCACCGTTACACGGTCATCTTGCCTAATTTTCCATGCAAGTTGATTATAGCCGACGTCCACCGCATACATTGATTTGGCATCGTTCTGAAGGGCACAATCAGTGAACCCGCCTGTGGATGCACCAATATCAAGTCCCACTTTATCTTTAATTTCTAGTTCAAAGACTTCGAGGGCCTTTTCTAGCTTCAACCCACCGCGACTTACATATTTCAACGTATCGCCTTTAATTCGTATTGGCAGATCAGAATCGACTTTTAAACCAGGCTTATCAAGTCGTTCATGCTCGCTAAACACAAGCCCCGCCATAATGCTTCTTTTCGCTTTTTCCCTCGTGTCAGTTAAACCTCTTTCGACAAGAAGGACATCAAGCCTTTCTTTTTTTCCCATGCGCCATTAAGCTCTTTTCTTTTTTTGTGGAAGTTCAGAAAGCAATAAATCAGAAATTCGTTCTGACGTTAAGCCAATTTCTTCATAAAGTTCTTTCACACTTCCATGTTCAATAAACCAATCTGGAATACCTAGTCGCTTAATATCTACTTGAAGCGCCTCTTCGTTATAAAATTCCATTACCGCACTACCAAACCCACCTTGAAGAACGGATTCCTCAATTGTTAAAATTGGCAGCTTTTCTTCTGCAATCGTACGCAGCATGTCTTCATCCAGTGGTTTAACAGAGTTCGCATTGACAAGACGTACATTATAACCTTGAGCAGTCATTGTCTCAATTGCCTTTTCCGCTACTGGAATCATCGTACCAAATGTTAAAATGACCGCATCGGTTCCTTCATTTAGCACTTCCCATTTACCAATTGGCAGCTGTTTTAATTGCTGATCCATTTTCACGCCTGTACCGTTTCCTCTTGGATAACGCACAGCGATTGGACCATCATCATATTTTACAGCTGTATAAAGCATGTGCTGTAGTTCGTTTTCATTTCTTGGATTCAAGATGACCATATTTGGTAGCGCTCTTAAGAACGATATATCAAACACTCCTTGGTGCGTCTCACCATCAGCACCTACAAGGCCCGCACGATCAATTGCAATTAAGACATTTAAGTTTTGACGACAGATATCATGAACGACTTGATCGTATCCACGCTGTAAAAACGTTGAATAAACAGCAAACACTGGTTTCATTCCTTGTGTAGCTAGTCCAGCAGACATCGTCGCTGCGTGTTGCTCTGCAATCCCTACATCAATCATTCGATCTGGAAACTCTTGCGCAAATAAATCAAGTTTTGAGCCACCTGGCATTGCTGGCGTAACCGCCACTACACGATCATCTTCACGAGCAATTGTCTTTAGTGTATTTGCAAACACACTTGGATAACTAGGCGGTCCGGCTTTTTTCACCATCTCACCATTTTCAATTTTATAAGGTCCAGTACCGTGCCAAGCACCTGTTGCATCTTCTTCAGCCGGTTTATAACCTTTTCCTTTTTTCGTTAGAACGTGAACAAGAACAGGACCACTCACTTTTTTTGCATAGTTTAAATTATGTTTTAAATCTTCTAAGTCATGACCATCGACAGGTCCGAGATACGTAAAGCCCATTTCTTCAAAGAAAATGCCAGAAACGACCATGTATTTCAAACTATCTTTTACACGCTCTGCTGTATCAGCAAGCTTTCCGCCAAATGCCGGAATTTTTCGTACCAACCATTCCATGTCGTCTTTTGCACGTTGATATTTTCCTGCAGTACGAAGCTTTCCTAAAATATGATGAAGAGCGCCTACGTTTGGTGCAATGGACATTTCATTGTCATTTAAAACAACAATTAAGTTCTTTTGCTCATGACCAATATGATTCAAAGCTTCAAGAGCCATCCCACCAGTCAACGCGCCGTCACCAATAATCGCAACAACACTTTCATCTGTTCCTTTTAAATCTCTAGCCGTTGCCATCCCCATTGCACCTGACAAGGACGTTGAACTGTGCCCAGTTTCCCATACATCATGTTCGCTTTCATTGCGCTTAGGAAATCCACATAATCCTTTATATTGACGCATCGTATCAAAGCGATCCGCTCTACCCGTCAATATTTTGTGTACATAAGCTTGGTGGCCCACATCCCATAAAAATTTATCTTTTGGGCTGTCAAACAATTGGTGCAAAGCTAATGTCAATTCAACGACACCAAGGTTTGGGCCGATGTGGCCTCCGTTCACAGATAGCTTCTCAATAAGGAATTGTCGAATATCTGCTGCTAATTCTTCAAGCTGTTTATTTGAATATTGTTTAAGAAAGCTTGGGTCTTTTATTTCTTCAAGGTTCATAAACGAAACCTCCATTTACTAATCATTTTTATCCGTCTATCTCGTCAATGTTATCGTATGTATCATTATTATAACAAAAACAAGTCTATCTAGAACAGTAATACCCTGTATTGTGAACCATACACTATTCTCACAAAAAAAACCAGCCAAACGGTGCTGGTTCTTTAACGATCCCGATCAACAATATAAGTGGCCATATCTTCTAATAATGTATCCCTTAATCCAAGTTCATCCAGGTAATGTAATGCTTGCTCATAATGATTAGACAACATTGTTTTGGCTCCGTCCAAACCTAATATGCCAGGATAGGTGCTCTTGTCATTATGTACGTCACTGCCGACTGGCTTTCCTATGTCTTCAACGCTACCTTCTAAATCGAGAATGTCATCTTTTATTTGAAACAATAAACCAACTTCTTTTCCGTATGCACTCAACAATTTAGTCTCGTGTTCTGATGCGCCTGCGATGATTGCCCCTGCTTTAACTGCAAAAGCAAGCAATTCTCCTGTTTTCCGATTATGGATCGATGCAAGCTGGTCAACATCAAGAGACTTTCCTTCAGCGATCATATCAGCTAATTGACCACCGACCATTCCTCTTGCGCCTGCTGCTTTGCTAAATAATGAAACAAGCTGAATTTTTGTTTCCGCAGACAAGTGCTTCACTTCAGCGAGAAGGGAGAAGCTATGGGTTAAGAGCGCATCTCCTGCTAAAATGGCCGTTGCTTCCCCAAACACTTTATGATTCGTCGGCTTTCCACGTCGTAAATCATCGTCATCCATTGCAGGTAAGTCGTCATGAATGAGGGAATAAGTGTGAACCATTTCTAATGCACAGGCTACTTCAATTCCATCTTTAATCGGGCAATTATATGCATCTAAAACAGCCATTAATAAAACAGGACGTACCCGCTTCCCACCTGCTTCTAAAGAATACAACATCGCTTCTTTTAAACGATGTTCAGCATCAAGCGAGCGAACGTACTCAGGTAATTCCCTTTCAATCAATTGCTTCGTTTCATTTAAAAACGATTCAAATGTATGGTTCACTCACTTTCCTCCTTCTTCATATTAAGCTCTAACATTTCACCGTCTTCTGTCATAATTTGATCCAGTTGCTTTTCAATCGAGACAAGTTTATCATGGCAAGTTTTGGATAGATTTATTCCTTTTTTATATAAGTCAATCGCCTTTTCCAGTGCAACGTCACCTTGCTCAAGACCTTCTACAATTTCTTCAAGCTGTTTCATTGCTTCTTCAAAAGGAATATCATTCTGTTGTTTCTCCACCTTGGTCAACTCCTTCGTGATTAATGTCTTTAATAACTCCAGTAGCCCGGCCATCTTTAAAAAGAAGGCGAACTTCAAGATTTTCCTCTAGCTCATCAACAGATTTTAGAAGTTTGTCTTCTTTATACACTAGCGAATACCCACGATTCATGATCTTTAATGGACTAAGAAGTTCGAGCTGAGCAAGAAGGGAATCCAGTTGCTTCTGCTTTTCGTTCATTTGAGTTTCAAGAGCGTGTATTAGCCTTTGGTCCAGTCGCTCGAGGTCTTTTTTCTGCGCATTGACCAGTGTAGCTGGTTGATTTCGTAAAAGGCGTTGATGAGTTGCGTGAAACATCATTTGCTTTTCTTTGATGCTTCGCTGTATCTCTCGGTTCATACGCTCTACAGCTTGATCAAGCTGCTGCTCTTTTTGTTCGACCATCTGTTTGGGTGAGCGAAACGCATATGAGCGCTTAAGGTACTGAAGTTGGGCGCGTTTTTTTTCAGCCAATTGTTCCATCGCTCTTACAATTCGTTGCTGATAAGTATGCACTTGATTTAATTTCTCGCGAATATCGGGAACAGCCATTTCAGCTGCAGCTGTTGGCGTAGGGGCTCGTAAATCTGCCACAAAATCGCTAATGGTATAATCTGTTTCATGCCCTACTGCTGAAATAATTGGGAGGGTTGAAGCACTAATCGCTCTAACAACACGCTCTTCATTAAACGCCCAGAGTTCTTCAATCGAGCCGCCTCCTCGACCAACAATAATGACATCGAAAATAGCTGCTTCATTTGCTTGAAGTATCGCTCGTTCAATTGAAGCTGGTGCGAAATCACCTTGAACCGCAACAGGTAAAAGCGTCACACGCACATTCGGCATCCGTCTTTTTACTGTTGTTAAAATATCTCGTATGACCGCTCCTGTCTGAGAGGTAATCACTGCAATATGATTAGGATAGACGGGAATAGGTTTTTTGCGCTCTTGGGCAAACAATCCTTCGTTTTCTAACTGCTGTTTTAACCGTTCGAACGCCACATGTAAACTTCCAATACCATCTGGCTGCATTTCTTTTACGTAAAATTGATATTGTCCATAAGGTTCATACACGTTGATTTCCCCACGTAAAAGCACTTTCATCCCGTTTTCTGGCAAGAAGCGCAAATGCTGATTGTATCCGGCAAACATGACAGACTGCATACGAGCATTCTCGTCTTTGACTGTGAAATACATATGCCCTCTAGAATGGCGTTTGAAGTTAGAGAGTTCTCCTCTAATCCATACTTCAATTAAATGAGAGTCGCTTTCTATTAGTCGTTTGATGTATCTCGTTGCTTCACTTACGGACCATGCTTCCATCGTAGCCCTCCTTCCCTCTTGGTTCATTTCAACCTATTGATGATCTTTTTTTAATGCTGTTTCATACGCACCAGAAAGAACGCCATTCATGAAACGCCCCGCTTCTTGACCTCCGTATGCTTTTGCTAATTCAATTGCTTCATTCAATGTAATATTTTTTTCAATATCATCTATATATAACATTTCGTATAAGGCCATTCGCGCAATAGAACGATCAACATGACCTAGACGGTCAATCGTATAGCCTTTTAAATTTTGACTAAGCAATTCATCTAAATGTTCTTTGTACTGTAACGTCCCTTCCAACAATTGGAGGAAAAAGTCACTTGCTTGTTCTTCATGGTTGAGCGTGTTCTCAATTGCTTGACTTGTTTCCAAAGTTGAAACAAGGCTAAGCTGATAGAGAGCTTGTACGGCTCGAAGTCTTGCCACACGTCTGTTCATAGTTAACTCCTTTTTCATTTATGCTTTTCATTATAACGTAAAACCTGCTATACGTAAAAACACAGAGAAAGAGAATCGACCATGGTCGATTCTCTTCTCCATATCATCGGTGAATCGTTATTCAACTTCTTCTTCAATTGGTGCATTTGGTGTATCAAAATACACGCCTACGACATGAACGTTAATTTCTGTAAGCTGAATCGCAGTCATCGTTTCAAGGGCTTGCTGGATGTTTAATTGAATTAACTTTGCGACTTCAGGTACAGATGCTCCATAAGCAATAACAATGGAAACATCAACATTAATGCCTTCTTCATTTAAATCTACTTTTACACCTTTACCATGATTCTTACGGCCTAAACGCTCTGCAACATCAGCAGCAAAATTGCCGCGTAATGCCGCTACGCCTTCAATCTCTTGAGTAGCAATACCTGCAATGACCTCAATCACTTCAGGTGAAATTTCGACTTTCCCTAACCCGCTTTTTTCTTCATCTAATTCTAATAACTGATGATCTTCCATCTTTAACACTCCTTTACGATTGTTTCGCTGGCATCACTTCATATTCTTCAATGAATTTCGTATTGAAATCCCCTGAAATAAACTTCTCATGATTAAACAAATGTAAATGAAATGGAATCGTTGTGTCCACTCCGTCTACTTCAAATTCTTCAAGAGCTCGCTTCATTTTGGCGATCGCCTCTTCTCTTGTCTCACCATGAGTAATCACTTTGGCAATCATAGAATCATAGAACGGACTAATTTTATAGCCAGGGTAAGCTGCTGAATCAACTCTCACGCCAAATCCACCAGGTGCTAAATAGTCTTGGATCGTTCCAGGAGATGGCATAAAATTCTTAAATGGGTTTTCGGCGTTAATTCGGCATTCAATGGACCAACCTTTAAACGTTACTTCCTCTTGTTTGACGGAAAGTGTCTCATTGTTTGCTATGCGAATCTGCTCTTTTACTAAGTCTATTCCTGTAACCATTTCGGTTACCGGATGTTCAACTTGTATCCGAGTATTCATTTCCATAAAGTAATAGTTCCCAGTATGGTGGTCATAGATAAATTCGACAGTGCCCGCGCCTGAGTATTCTACCGCTTTTGCTGCCGCTACTGCCGCTTCTCCCATTTCCGCACGTTTCTCTGACGTTAGTGCAGGAGACGGGGTTTCTTCAACAAGTTTTTGCAATCGACGTTGAATCGAACAATCGCGCTCACCTAAATGAATCGTATTCCCAAAATTATCTGCTAGAACCTGAATTTCTACGTGACGAAAATCTTCAATATATTTTTCTAAATAAACGCCAGGATTTCCAAAAGCAGTAGCTGCTTCTTGTTGCGTCACTTCAAGCCCAGATTTCAATTCTTTTTCATCACGAGCTACGCGAATCCCTTTTCCGCCACCGCCAGCAGTCGCTTTAATAATCACTGGGTATCCAATGGTATTCGCAACTTCTTTGGCATCTTCGTATGATTCAACAATTCCTTCAGAACCGGGAACAACTGGTACACCAGCAGCTTTCATCGTTTCTCTCGCGACATCTTTTGTCCCCATTTTGCTAATTGCCGAAGGACTCGGCCCAATAAACGTAATGTTGCAATCCCCGCAGATTTCTGCAAAATTGGCATTCTCCGAAAGAAATCCATAACCTGGGTGGATCGCGTCCGTCTCTGTAAGCGTTGCGACACTCATTAAGTTTGTAAAGTTTAAATAGCTTTTTGCTGAGGCCGTCGGTCCGATACAAAATGCTTCATCTGCTAATTGCACGTGTAATGCATCTGCATCTGCTTCAGAAAAGACTGCAACGGTTTCAATCCCTAGCTCCTTACATGCGCGGATAATACGTACCGCAATTTCTCCTCGATTTGCAATTAAGACTCTTTTTATCATAACGTGTCCTCGCCCCTAGTTATTGACGTTCCACAACCATTAATGGCTGACCATACTCTACAAGCTCACCGTTTTCGGCAACGATTTCTACAATTTTCCCTTTTGTTTCAGATACGATTGGATTCATTAGCTTCATCGCTTCTACAATACAGACGACAGTATCTTCATTAACCGCATCTCCTTCTTGTACATAAGGGTCGGCATCTGGAGAAGGCGCCGAATAAAACGTTCCTACCATAGGCGATGTCACGGTAATTAAATTTTTGTTGTCTTCTTTTGTTTCCACTACCGTTTCTGTCTCAACATTTGTCTCTTCAACCACTCGTGTATCGTGAGTCGGTACACTTTTAGCAGACGGTTGAGCTGCAACCTGGAGAGGTTGTTCGGCAACTTGAACAGCGACTTGTTTTTTTAATGAAAGTTTCACATTGTCTTGTTCTAATTCTAACTCATTAATGGACGATTCATGCAGTGCATCTATTAAACTTTTAATTTCTTCAACTTTTAACATAGCAATACAACTCCTTATTTCGTTCATATCATTGAACAAACTCAATTTACTACTTCTCTATTAGCAACGTCATTTCCTTTATGTATCTTTCTCATTGTAAACAAAGAGGAAAGAGGGTTTCCCCTCTTTACTCAGCTGGTTCTGTTGGATTGTTTGCTTCACTTTTATATTGGCGAAATACTGGAAATTCGGAGAGGTTGTCCGGAATCTTTCCATTTTCAAGCACAATAATCTTGACGATATTTTTATTTCTTGCCATATGGAACTTATCGCCATATTCATTTTCTTGCGTATACTGTTTTAAATTTGCGTAGTCTTCTTCTTGAATAGACACTTTATAGGAGTCCCCATCTTCATCTTCCACTTCTTCTGCGAACCCTACTTCAAATTCTACAATTTGTATGTGATCGTTTTTAATGTTTCTTGTTTGCTCAAGGACAGCCTTTGCCCCTTCAGTTAAATCGGACCAATCCATTACAATCTCTCCTTGTTTCATTCTACATTGCTGTATTATACCATGTGTGAAGAGTGATTGCATGCTCAATCTAAAAGAGAGCTTGAATTGCTTCAAGCTCTCTTCCCTTTATTCTCCATGTTTGACTAATACTTGATCTTGTTCAGTTAAACTTAGTTCTTCACGAGCTAAAGACATAATGGTAAGAGCTTCCGTTTTGGAAAGAGCATCGGCTTGCACCATAATTTCTACTTTATCATCCGCTGTCATAACAAGCGCATCTGAATAGCCAATTTCTTTAATTAATTCTTCAAGCTGTTCTTCCACATCTGTAAATGCTAGAACGTCAAGCGCACGATCGTTTGCTTCCACTACTTCATCTGCTGAACTTTCTTCACTCGACGCTTCACGAGAAAATTGTTCTGCTTCTTTTAAACGCACTTCATCACGCTTTAAACGCGCTTCAGTCATTGTATCGCTACCAGACACTTGGCTAAGAAGATCATCATTCGTTTCGTCTTCCCCTTCTTCATCACCAAGTTCATCAACGATTTGACGGGCTTCATCCATCATCGATCCAGAGCTTGCTTGATCATCTGAATCATTTATGACGTAATAAGCACCTAGTACAAGCATTAAACTTAACATTGTTAGCAACCAGACTGTTTGTTTTTTTAAGACCATTTCTTTATTCCTCCTCGATTTTTCTTGGTAATACGGAGACACGATGTGGCGCAACGTCTAGTAAGCGTGTGACGGCTTCAATAACAAACGCTTTCACTTGAACATTCTCCACGCCTTCAGCTACAACAAGTACGCCTGCGACTGTCGGTTTTTCCGTAGAACTTATGAGCGCTTCTTCTTTATCTCCGTTTCGGATAATCACAACGGATTCTTCTTCCTGTACATCTTCTACTTGACGAGTACCGCCTTCTCGATCCGTTTCTGAAGTTGTTTGTTTTCCTGATCGAACGTTGGTCTCGTACACATTTCTTTCTGAATCAGCAAGATTCACATTAACCGAAACAGCGTTTACGCCAACAATTTCAGCTAATAAATCCCTTAACTCGTTTTCATAACGCATCTCATAATCTTCCATTGAGTTTTTTTCTGATTCCCTTGCAAACGTTGGTACTGCTTCTTCGTCCTCTTCAGGTGCAACAGTTGGAATGTCACCTGAATCTGGTTGATACAGTTGACCGAAAAGCATGAACAGGACGCCTATGCCGCCTAAGAGTAAAATATACCTGGGCGAAATTTTGCGTTTTTTTTTATCGGGCTGTTTCGGCAACCATTTCTTAAACCAATCCGTATCTTTCGCTTCGTTATTCATTCACCCATCCCCCTTCCTCTCTAAGCGTAATGACTGAACTCGGCACTTCCCAAATGGTTGCTAACATGGAGATTACGTCCTCATCTTCATAAGACCGTGCTTCTTCCTCAGGTTCCGTCTCCCCAATAACAATGGAAACTGGTTTAACATCCCCTGATTGCGCTGTGCTTGTACCCTCGCCTTCTTGATAAGGGGCGATGGCCACTTCGATATGCGTGAATTCCCCATCGTTACCTTGCACCAGAGAAAGGTCCGTGACCATGACATCTAGTTCATCTTTCAAGTCTTTACTTGCTTGGTCTTTTAATTGGACAGCCACTTGTTCAGATGTATATGCATCAAAGAACTTTTCTATATCTTTTTTTTGAGAATTTATTTCTTCCTCCATATCCATTTCCGCTCTTAAGTCTTGTTGAATAACGGTATGTAGCCATTCATCAGGGTCTTCATAAAAAATTTTTAACACAGGTTGCAGTAAGAAAAGGAGCAACAACAGGCTGACCGTTATTTTTACGTAATTTTTTAAGTTGGTGTTCGGTAAAGCCATTTCTAAGACAACCGCTAAAATGATCAGAATGACAATCGACGTGATCCACTCATTAATAAAGTCCATGTCATCACTCCCTTACCGCATCATAAATGCAATATTACTCGCCGCAACCATAATCGTAATCGCTAGAAAAAACATAAACCCAATTAATACCATTGCTGCAAAGATATACATGACCGCTTTGCCAATAATAGATAAACACTCAATAATGGCTCCATTTCCTAATGGTTGTAAAACCGCTGCCGATAGTTGAAAAATCAAGGCGATCGACAGAACTTTAATTGCAGGGAATGCACAAATTGCGAGCAACATCACTAAGCCGCCCATGCCAATCGTATTTTTCAGTAATAATGAAGCACTCATGACCGTGTCTGTCGCATCTGTGAACATCCGTCCAACTACAGGGATAAAGTTACCTGCTATAAATTTAGCGGCTCTAAGCGTCAACCCGTCTGCTGCTGCAGCCGTCGTCCCTTGAACGGAAACTGCTCCAAGAAAAACGGTCATAAAGACGCCAAGTAAACCTAAAGCAACGGTTCGAAATAAAGTCGCTAATTTTGTCACTTTATAATCGTCTGAAAAGGTGCTGACAATCCCAAGCACAGCTGATATAAACAACATCGGCAAGACAAACGTTTTAACTAGAATGCCGCTCGTATGCACGAGAAAAATGATGACAGGATGAAACAGCGCCGAACTCGATAGCCCGCCTAACGAAGCCATTAACGCAATTAACATCGGTAAGAGGGCTATGGAGAAATGGACCATTGTATCAATCGCTTCTATGGCATAGGTCATGGCACTATGAAACCCGTTCATAGCGATCATGCATAACACGAGTAAGGTGACAGCATATGCGGTTTTGCTAACAGTATGTTGTTCAAAAGCATTTTGAAACGACTGCAGGATATAAGAAAAAATCGTCAACAATAAAATCATTCCGAGTAATTTCCCGTTCAAAATAAGCTCATGCAGCAAATACTTCAAAAAACCGATAAACCATTCTTTTAAATCAAACGTCTTTTCACCAGTTAAAAAATCAGTGAAAGAACCTTTTTGACTTTCAGGTAAAAAACCACCGTACTCATCAACAATTTGATTCCAGTACGCTTGCACTTCATCCATTTTTAATAAGTCGATTTGTTCCTCAACAAGTTCATTGATCGCCTCGTTCGGGTCTTCTTCAGCGGCGAATGCTGTCTGCTGAAAAACAGGAAAAAAAAGCATAAGAATGACAATGATAAAAGCGGCTTTGATTTTCAATTATGCTTGTCCTCCTTACGACGGGAGTAGAGCGAGTATCATCTCAATCACTGCTTTAATGATTGGAATCGCGAGAACGAGTATAAAAATCTTTCCAGCTAATTCAATTTTGCTCGCTATCGCTGCATGACCAGCATCCCGTGAAATTTGCGCACCAAATTCTGCAATATAGGCAATTCCAATGATTTTTAAAATTGTTTGCAAGTAAACTGTATGAATATTAGCTTGTGCGGCCAAGTCTTGAATAAGCTGAATCACACTCGCAATTTCATCTAGTAAAAATAAAAAGATGAGCGCGCCTACAAACATCGTTAACAGAAACGCAAAAACAGGCTTCTGTTCTTTCACAATTAAAGCTAAGAACGTGGCGATAAGACCTAAACCGACAATCTGTACGATTTCAATCGCTGATCCCCTCCGCTCTTCTTAAGCTTGAAATAAAAACACGCTTCTAATTTTTTGAAATAAATCATCGACAATCGTCGCCACCATATAAAGGACGACAACGAATCCAATTAACGTCACCCAGTGAGCCCAGTCTTCTTTTCCCATTTGTTTAAGTACTGTATGGAGCATGGCGACAATAATGCCAATTCCAGCTATTTGAAAGATTGTATTTACATCGTAGGCCACGTCACTGTTCCTCCTTTAGTCCATCTCCACTACATCATGAGAATGACGATTAACAAACCAGCTAAAACGCCTAATGCTTTATACATTTTCTCGTAACGCGCTTGGATGCTTTTCGCCTCTTCTTCATCTCTTTCTAAATGTGTCTGCGTAAGTTTTAACTGTTTTTGTTGATGAACCCTGTCCATCGTTCCAAGAGTCGCACCGAATTGTAGCAAGACCTCTTTTTCTTTTTCTTGTAAAGAAAGATCTTTCCACGTATCATGAATCGCTGTTTCCCATGCATCTTTTGCTGTCGCTTTCTTTTCCGCTAAACGGCGAGAAAACGTTGCAAATAAAGCGGCAACTGGACCTTTTAATTGCTCAGCAATATTTTGTGAAGCTTTTGCCAAAGGCGTCTGCCCGTACAACATCTCCGCTTCAAGAGACTGGAGTGCAGACCGTAGCTGGCGAATATGGCGCGGTCGCTCTTGTAATAAACGAGCTTGATAAAACCCGTATATAGTCGTACAACCGATAATTAAAAGTGCACCTAGCCATCTCATGATGGCTTAACCAATGTTGGTATTCGAATTTTATTAATCGCACCTGGATAGGGCGTGCGCCCGACTTCAACCACTCGATCAAACGCTTGTTCATTTAGAAGTTGTTTAAAAATTGGACGCTTATAGACTTCTTCAAATGAACGACCATGTGCAGTCGCCATTAACACGACTCCTGCATGCCTTGCCTCTAGAATGGCATATGCATCTTCTTCTCGACCTACTTCATCCACAATCATGACTTGCGGCGACATTGATCGAATCATCATCATCATGCCTTCTGCTTTTGGACAGCCATCTAATACGTCTGCCCTTGTTCCTAATTCGTGCTGTGGAACACCGTTCATGCAGCCAGCTATCTCGGAACGTTCGTCAACAATCGCCACTTTGCTAGCAGGGATTCTTTTTGAGCCTGCACTTATATTTCGTGCTAAATCACGCAATAACGTTGTTTTACCAGTCTGAGGCGCCCCAACAATTAACGTATTTCGCCACCCTGTCTTGCTATCATAAAGTTCAGGAACAAGTTTATCGGACACACCTAACTTTTGTTTTGCGACTCGAATATTGAACGAACGAATGGGCCGAATCGATTTAACTCTCCCTTGATCAAGAATGGTTTTTCCAGCTAAGCCAACACGATGGCCCCCTTCAATCGTGATATAGCCTTTTTGAAGCTCTTCTTCGAATGCGTATAACGAGTACTCGCTTAACTGATTCAAAAAGAAATTTGCATCTTGCTCCGTGAAGCGGATTGAAGAAAACTGCGCATCATTTGCAAATAAACATTCAATCGGTTGGTGAATCCGCAACCGAATCTCTTCTATACTTTCATCTTTTACCATCATGTCTCTTACGTACGCCTCTACGTGTTCAGGCAGCAAATTAAGAATGGAATGCATCTGCTCTTCCCTCTCTTATGGAAAATCGTTTGACCTAAAATGTTTCATAGGTTTTGTATTACGTTATGTATAAGTAGACAAGTTCAGAACTCATGTTATCCAAAATAAAACGGCCTCCTGCTTAGGAGACCGTTTTTGTGAACGTATAGGATTGAAACATTTGCTGTAACGGTCGTAGCCGTTTTAAAAACTTGTCATTTTCAATCAACTGTCCATTTACTTTTAACTGCACTGAATACTCTGGTAGTTGAATATGTGTATAGCAAGGGAAATGCCCCCTTAGCGACATTTGAATAATCGCGTGATGGGCTGTCGTCCCATCGGTTGTCATTAACGTAACAGCTGTCGTTTTATGCTGTTTAGGCATGTTACTTAACAAACGTTTTAATTGAAGATACGGTATTTTTTTTGCTGGAATAATAAAAAGAATGTGAGTCGATTCGGTCTTCCAATCATCCACTTCAGCTGCGGATAGCGTATCAAGCCGATGGCGTTCTACTGACGCAAATTTCTGTTCGACGTAGCTCGCTAAGCCCTCAGCTTGATGAGACTGACCTACGATCATTTTCGTTTTCATCACAAATACCCCTTTCTTATTATTCTTATCTACTTTATCGGAATTAATGTAATATTAGTTTACTCGATTCCATCTAAAGTTGCAACAAGAATATTCGTGTAATTTCTTCAAGCATAACCGATCATTTCTTGCTATACTAAAGCATAATGAATAAAAGTGAGTGTTGTACCGTGAATCATTTACCCTTAATTGAACGAAATATCGTCCTTGTAGGTTTTATGGGCGTTGGAAAAACAACTGTTGGTCGTTTACTTGCTAAAAAACTTTATCGTGACTTTATTGACATTGACGCTGAAATTGAGCGAACACAAGGCATGTCCATTCCTACATTATTTGAGCAATATGGAGAACCTTACTTTCGTCAACTTGAGAAAGACCATGTATTGCGTGAAAGTGCTGGAAAAATGAAAGTGATTTCCCTTGGTGGTGGTGCTTTTACTCAGGAAGACATTCGCTCTTATTGTTTAAAGCATTGTCTAGTCATCTTTCTTGATATTCGATTTGATTCTTGGCAAGATCGCATTCATATGCTAGCAGGGAATCGACCAATACTCAAAGGAAAATCTACGGAAGAATTACAAGAGTTGTACACAGCTCGACAGGAAGCCTATGCTCTAAACCACTCGCAAATGCATACAGACTCGTTAACGGCAGAGGAAGTTGCTGTGTATTTAAAAGAGTCGTTAATCACCGCATACGAGCTCGAAAAATAAGACGCGCTTAAAATAAAAAGGTTTACGCTAAGCGTAAACCTTTTTTCCTTATGCTCTAGAAACGTAAGACGAATTACGTGTATCAATAATCAGTTTATCTCCTTGGTTTACAAAGAAAGGCACTTGAACCGTTAAACCAGTTTCCACTGTCGCTGGTTTCGTACCACCAGAAGCCGTGTCCCCTTTTATACCAGGTTCAGTCTCGGTAACTTCAAGCGTTACTGTATTTGGCACCTCAACACCAAGCGTTTCGCTTTCAAACGTAATAACATGAACTTCCATGTTTTCTTTCAAGAATTTTAATTCGTGCTCGATTTGTTTCGTTGGTAGTTCTAGTTGCTCATACGTTTCGTTGTCCATAAATGTATGCATATCGCCACTTTCGTAAAGATACTGCATACGACGATTTTCGATATGCGCTTTGGCAACTTTTTCACCTGCGCGGAACGTTCTTTCCTGAACGGAGCCTGTACGTAGATTACGAAGTTTTGAGCGTACAAACGCTGCACCTTTTCCAGGTTTCACGTGTTGGAATTCCATAACTTGCCAAATGCCGTTATCCACTTCAATTGTTAAACCTGTTTTAAAATCGTTTACTGAAATCATTCAAAGTCCTCCATTTACGCGGTTATTTCCAATAGTTACTATACCACAGCTTTCTGAGTGTGTCTTCGCCTTTTCCGATTCCTTCTCAGAGCACGATCAAATCTTTTGCTGAATAATTTAAGCGCTCATTCCCTGATTCAGTAATGAGAATGTCATCTTCAATACGAACGCCACCAACGCCAGGTATATAAATACCCGGTTCTACAGTGACCACCATACCAGGTTTTAACACAACGTCTGACTTAAGGGACACACCAGGAGCCTCATGGACTTCCATTCCTAACCCGTGTCCAGTTGAGTGACCAAAATACTCGCCATAGCCTTGTTCGGTAATATAATCTCTCGTTAATGCATCCGCTTCTTTACCAGTCATTCC
This sequence comes from Shouchella sp. JSM 1781072, assembly GCF_041949915.1. NCBI lineage: Bacteria > Bacillati > Bacillota > Bacilli > Caryophanales > Bacillaceae > Shouchella > Shouchella sp. JSM 1781072. The sequence goes on along the minus strand of NZ_JBHFQE010000001.1, from coordinate 615,202 downwards.
GGGTTTGATTTCATCAATCCCGCGCTGTTGCGCTACACGAACAATCTCGTAAATGTTTTTTAATTCCTCTGATACGTCACCGACTGCTAATGTTCGCGTTATATCCGAACAATAGCCATTATAATAGGCGCCAAAATCAAGCGTAACAAGTTCACCAGACTGAATCACCTTATCTGAGGCGACACCGTGGGGTAACGCTGAACGAGCTCCTGATGCGACAATGATGTCAAATGAAGAAGAAACGGCGCCTTGCTTACGCATAAACATTTCAAGCTCGTTTGATACATCGATTTCTTTTACACCTGGTTTAATGAACGTTTGAATATGTTCATATGCTTTTTCAGCAATCGCTGCCGCTTCTTTCATTGTTTCAATTTCTGCATCGGTTTTAAAGAGACGTAACGATTCAACAATGTTTTCCACAGGCACGAGTTCTACTTCTGCAAGGAACTCATCAAGCTGTTCATATTCTGCGTATGTAAGTTTTGTTTTTTCAAACCCTAGTTTGTTTAGTTGTAATGCGTTTACCTGAGTGAAAATTTCTTGCATTAACGTTCCCGTTTGCTTGACAATTTGAGCGTCTTTCACCTGAGATTCCGCTTGCTCAACATAACGAAAGTCTGTAATGAAGAGCGCCTTTGTTTTTGTAAGTAAAACCGCGCCAGACGTTCCTGTAAACCCACTAATATAGCGGCGGTTCACACTACTCATTACAAGAAATCCATCAAGATTGTATTCATTTAGCTTATTTTGTAGAGATTGAATAATCGTCATGCAATTCCCTCTTTTCTTTATCGTATAAGAAAATTGTAGCACAACTTTAACAAGCTTTAAACGGACTCACCCTGGGTCATCGAACTTTTTTGTTCAGCATACTCATAAGAAATGGAATAGCCAATAAATAATCCATAAATAATAAATAAACATAGCGTCGTGACAATTGTATTTAATGAATAGCTTTGGACAGGATCTAAATCAACGATAAATGGATTTAGAATATAAAACAAAATCACCCAAAGTACGACTCCAAATCCGACGCCTGGCCACATACTATTTACCTTTTGTAAAAGAACTTTATATAAAAAAGCAATGCCTATTGATAGTACGGCAATGACAGCCATCCCTACTACTTGACCAGTATGACCAATTTTCCAATCTCCTAATGCCCATGGCAACAAGACAAAAGAAGGCCCCACTTCCGTTAAATGGAAATAATAACAGGCGTAGCCGACAAATGACCATATTAAGCCACCAAAAAAACCAATCAACACGACTTTCATTGGAAATCCCATCTGCTTCGTATCCATAATCTCTTTATCTGTTTTGTTCACTACTAAGACACCTCCAGTTCTAGGGTGTCCTAAAATAAACAAAACATGATTGGTTTATTCGGTTGTTTACAATTCTTTTTAAAAGCCATACTAAATAGAAATGAATCATAGACTTGATTGCACGGTGCCTAACACTTTATACTAAGAGTAGAAATAAACGACGTTTGCGTTACGCTATAGGAAGGGGATCGTTATGAAAAAATTATTTATGATTTTAGTGCCAATCATTTGCTTACTGGCTTTTATTCAAATTCTTTCAAACATTCCTTACTTTTTAAGTGCGATCGGCGGGATGGCTTTATTTGTAGGCGTATTTTACTTAGGGTATCGCCTTTACCTATCTAAACGATATGGGACTCCAGTGAAAAAAGGGTCCTCTAAAGCGCCCAATCGGTCTCAAATCCGAAAAGCACAGCGAACAAGCACGGTGAAGCCGCCAACGAAAAAATCGATGCCATCCTCTTCAAAACAACGAGACTTAAATCAAAAACAACTTAAAAAAGTACCAAAACGGCGTTCTTCTCCACACTTGACAGTCATTGAAGGGAAAAACGCTAAAAAAAAGAAAAAAGCATAGCGATGCTTTTTTCTTTTTTTATCCAGTCCAACTAGCTAGAAACCGTGCTGTTTTTTCTTTTCCTAAATCAATCATCGTTTGTTTTTCTTCAATCGTGACGTCAAAATCAGTCGACTTAATATGCTCAACCGGAATGAAGACAATGTTTTTTGCATGCTCACTGCTAATATAGCGTGCATCGTGTGCATGGGTCATCGTCTCAAAAATCGCTTTATAAAGATCAAGGGCGTTATGAATATCGTTTCCATGCTTATCTCCATTTTGGGGGGCTAATTGAAACCCAATCACTGGCCTTCGGTAGCCACCTCGCTTACCATCTTTAAAAATCCACATTGGAAAATTACTTAACAAGCCGCCATCAACAATATACGAAGAATTGTTGCCAACCATTTGACTTTTTAACTTTACAGGTTCAAAAAAGAAAGGAATGCTGCAGCTCATCCGCACCGCCGTTGCAACACTAAAACGATTTGGATCAAGTCCATACTTAGGCAAGTCGTCAGGAAGAACAACCATTTGGCCTCTCGTTACATCCGATACAACAATTCTAAGTGAACCTGGAGGCAAATCATTAAAGGTCGCAACGCCTTTTTGGTGAAGCTGTTCCTTTAGCCATTCCTCTAGTCGATCTCCTTTATATAAACCCATTCGAAAATATAAATTTAGCCATTTGGCTATTTTTAACGGAACGAAAGCAAGCCGTTCATCTCGAAACGTCGATACATCTAATGAGTTTAATAAGTGATTAATTTCCTCACTTGTATATCCAGCCATTAAAAATGCAGCGACAATTGAACCTGCACTTGTACCTGCAATGCGCTCAAATTCTAGTCCACTCTGTTCTGCTTCCTCAATTGCGCCTACGAAGGCGAAGGCCTTTACCCCTCCGCCCGCAAAAACAGCATCCACCTTCAAGGCAATCCCTCCTTTTTAAAAATGTATGTAGCAAGAGGGTTGGCTCATTTCTATAACGCAAAAAAAGTGCATGGATTGTGATCCAAACACCTTTGTTGCACGTTTAATTCTCATTCTGATCGTTTTTCTTTTGAATATCTCGTAATGTCTCGATCCGACTTTCTTTTTCCTGAAAATATTGGACGAGGTCGCCAATTCGATCAATGGCATCCCAACTAATATGATGCTCGATTCCTTCTACATCTTGATAAATATGTTCATCGTTGACGCCAATAATTTTCATAAAGTCTTCAAGTAACTCGTGGCGATATACTAAACGTTTGCCAATTTTGTTTCCTTTTGCCGTTAATATTAAGCCTCTATATCGTTCATAAACAAGATAATCGCTTTTATCTAACTTTTGAACCATTTTCGTTACGGAAGAAGGGTGGACTTCAAGCGCCTCCGCAATATCAGATACACGGGCGTAGCCTTTTTCTTCAATCAACATATAAATTCGTTCTAAATAATCTTCCATGCTCGGTGTTGGCATAGACTCCCCCCAATCCAAAGCGGACAATATCCATTCTATCCTATCTTACTATAAAAGATGAGGAAGAACCAAGGAAGATTACGTGAAGTATTCAATTTTCGCTTGCGGAAAGAAACGGTCAATGTATTCGGTTAACGTGTCACGCAATTCACCTGCTTGTTGATCTTGATAAACATATTTGCCTCGACCGTAACGACCCCATTTGTATTTTCGTTCTTCTTCTTCCATCTCAAGCTTTGATTTTGGGTAGCGTTTTTGAATAATTCGCTTAGCGGTTTTCGTAAACCGATGTTGGATCATTTCAAACGTAAGGTCTTTTTTTGCATACGTAGGTAAGATTGCTTCTAAACGTTCAAACAGCTCAAGATAGCCTTCTTCCCACCCTTCATGCCAAATAATTGGCGCCACAATAAAGCCTAACGGATAATCCGCTTTTGCTACTTTTCCAGCGGCTTCAATTCTTTCTAAAAAAGATGAGGTTCCTGGCTCAAAGTATTTAATAACGTGAGCTGAGTTCACGCTAAACCGAAAGCGTGTATTCCCGTTATGTTTGGCATCAAGCAAATGATCAACGTGACCGTATTTTGTCACAAATCGAAGTCGACCGTGGTCACGCTCTCCCATGAATTCAATCGTCTTTTTTAACGAATGGGTTAAATGATCAATCCCAACAATATCAGATGTACACGCCGCTTCAAATCGCGTTGTTTCGGGCGCTCTCTCCTTAATATATGTTTCAGCTGATTCATAAATATCTTCTAGGTTCACATACGTTCGAATGTACGGTTTATCTCCAAGGGTCGTTTGCAAATAGCAATAATGACAATGTCCCATACACCCTGTTGCTAACGGGATTGCATATTCAGCCGATGGTTTAGACGTATCAAACTTTAACGTTTTCCGTACACCAATAACAAGAGTTGATTTTGCATTCCGATATTTTTGATTATCATTTTTGCCAGGAATATTTCTTACTTGATTGTGGGAAGTGGTTTCGCGAATTTCGACCCCTTCTGCTTTAAACTTTTCATATAATTGTTTTCCTAGTGGATAATCCAATGCTTTCGGCTCAATGTAGACGAGTTGTGGGTAAAACGGCTTCACAATTTAACTTCCTTTCCAACTTGAATAGTGTTAGCGTGCTTAAAAATAGACAATTTCATACAAAGCTTTTGCTCAATATTGACAAATTGTTAAGGATTACGGAAAATAATAAAGTAAATACGATAAAAAGTGAGGGCACCTTAATGACATACGTTCTCTTTAATGATTCAATCCTTGATGAAGCGGATGTAGCCATCTCGTACAAAGACCGCGGCTACCATTTCGGGGATGGCGTCTATGAGGTCATCCGGGTTTATAACGAAGAATTTTTCACATTAGATGAACATATTGATCGTCTTTATGAAAGTGCAGCAAAGATTGAACTAGCGATCCCTTATGAAAAAGAAATTCTAAAAAAATTGCTTCACGACTACAAAACAAAAGTTCAAACCGTAAATGGATCCATCTACTTACAAATAACTCGTGGCGTAGCGGATCGAAACCACCTTTATACGAAAAACGAAGAACCAGTCATTCTCGGATTCGATTTACCTGATAAAGGGGTCAGCCAAAAACAAGAACAAGGTGTCGCTGCATACGTGACGGAAGATGTTCGCTGGTTACGATGCGACATCAAATCAATTAATTTGCTTGGCAACGTCATGGCAAAGCGAAAAGCATTCGACCATGATTGCGATGAAGCCATTCTTTATCGTGATACAGGGGTGACGGAAGGTTCATCTTCTAATTTATTTCTCGTAAACAACCAAACCCTTTATACACATCCTGCAAACAACCTCATTTTAAATGGGATTACGAGACAAGAAATAGTAGCAATTGCTTCTGACTTGGGACTCACTGTTATTGAAGAACCGTTTCCAAAAGAAGTGCTGTTACATGCAGAAGAAGCCTTCATTTCAAGCACTTCACTTGAAATTGTTCCTATTCATTCATTTAAAGGTGACATTGAAACGACGTTAAACGTTGGTCCAGTAACCAAAAAACTTCAGCACGCATTTCAAGAACGCGTTACAAAAAAAACAAACGCTTCCGTCTAGGATAGCGTTTGTTTTTTATAGAATGAAGTCGAAATGCCTTCCATCCAACGTGATGGAGCGCCAACCGTAAACAACGTAAGCTCATGCATCGCTCTCGTACAAGCTGTATAAAGATGAAGCCGTTCTTGTTCTGTTTGATAATTTTCATCTGAGGCGTTAAAAACGACGACCGTATCAAATTCAATCCCTTTTGCTAAGTACGTTGGCAATACAACAATACCGGTTTCATACTCGTGGTGATCTTCTGTTACGAGCTGAATTTGGAGCCACTCACTTAAAGCAGCGTGTGCTTTTTTCGCTTCTTGGGCCGTTTTTGTTAATACAGCTATCGTTTGATACCCGCTGTCTTGAGCCGCTTCAATCGTTTCCGCCATCGGTTGAATCATGGTCATTTGATTGCTTGCCTTTACAACAGTAGGCTGCTTGCCATCCCGATCAAACGGCTCCACTACTTCCGGTTTCGGCAAGAGCTCTCGACAAAATAACATAATCGGTTTCGTCGACCGATAGCTTTTATGAAATTCTATATACGTTGACTCTTGCGGCAGCCCCGTGCCTGACAAGAGATCTGCCGTTGTGCCAGTTTGGTGATTCAACGATTGCGAATAATCACCTACAATCGTGAAGCGAGCTCGAGGGTACAGCATTTGTAAATACATGAGCTGAAAGGACGAGTAATCTTGTGCTTCATCAATAAATACATGTTTAATCGATCGATTCACTCGTAATCCTTTTAACTGATCCAATAAGTACAAATAAGGTGCAGAATCTTCATAGAGCAACCGATTGTGCTTTAGTTCATGAACCGTAAAAAGAGCCACCTGAGAAAAACCCTCCACATTTGCATGAATGTCCGACATGAGAAATTGTTCATACATACGATCAATGTCTAAAAATGAAAACGAACGTACTTGTTTTTGAAGTGGGCGAAAGGCTTCTTTTACAATTTGTTTCTCAAGTAACTTTTCTTGTTGGTCTTCTAAATCAAACAGATCTTCATTTGGATACTTCCCATCAACTTGATGGTACGTCTTCATTAACGCTTCTTTATCAACTAACTCTCGCTCCTGCTCAACCCATTCACTGGATCGCTCTCTGCCTTCTTGTTTAGCTAGCTCCTTTAACAACCACTCCGCCGTTAATTTCAAACGATTTTGTAAAGAAACCTCGTTATTCAAACAATAAAAATACGTTTGGATGTCCGCTTTTTTTACAATCGTTCTTCCTTTAAAGCGTAAATCTTTAAAGAGGACTCCTTCCATTTGGAGGGCACCGATCCACTCATCTAACCGTTCTTTAAAACTCGGACTAGACTTTAACTCAATGCTTCGTTTACGCGTTCGAAAACGGTCGGTTTGTTCATTAGACAAGATGTATTCAAGTTGTTCAAAGTGATTTTCAACTGTAAATTTATGTCCTAAGCGTTTATATAAATACCCTTTTAACGTCTGCTGGGTCATGTTTTCTTCACCAAGTTCAGGCAATACGGTTGAGACATAGCTCGAAAACAGTTCATTCGGGGAAAATAAAATTAATTGTTGTGCGTCGAGCTGTTCTCTATGACGAAATAATAAATAGGCTGCTCGCTGCATCGCAACAGATGTTTTCCCGCTACCTGCTACACCTTGAACGATCAGAAAACGATTTTTTTCATTTCGAATCGCTTTATTTTGTTCTTTTTGAATCGTCGCTACAATGGTCTTCATTGACGTTGAAGCTTGATCGCTTAGCGCATCTTTTAAACGCTCATCGCCAATTGCCAAGGATGTGTCAAACATCGCCTTCAAGTGCCCTCTCCGAAACACGTACTGACGCTTTCCCGTTAACTCCCCTTTAATTGTTCCAGCAGGCGCTTCATAGGAAACCGAACCGATTTCAGCATCATAATAAACACTCGATATAGGCGCACGCCAATCATAGATAAGAAAGTCTTCTTCAGACTCATCCATTAAAGAGGCTAACCCAATATAAATGGGCTCAGCTTGTGACTGTCCCTGCTCTTTTAAATCAATGCGCCCAAAATAAGGTGCGTGCGCTAGTCGACGTAACGTGCGCATTTGTTTTTTCAGTACTTCTTCGCTACGTTCCCGTTCATGTAAAAGCTCAGCTTGCTGACGAATACTTGAAATTGTCTCTTCCGCATCTTCCGCATTGGAAAAATTCATTGTTACGTTATCCCAAAACGTTTCTTTTATTTCTTTTTCGTCTTCCGTCACGCCTTCAAGCTGTTGTTTAATTAATGTTTGTTTTGTACGAATAAATGCATGAATAAAAGCAGCTCGTTCAAATTCAAATTGCAAAGAAACACGTCCTTTCGCGAACTCCTTTTTCAACAGTATCGACTATCGTAGCATAATCGAAATTGCCAGTTCAAGCTTTTACCGTCGAAAATTCCATTCATCATTTTCATAACGTTCCTTAGCAAGTTGCAGGACTTCTCTTTCTTCTTCATCCGTTAATGTATATGGCTGAAGCGTGATATGTAGCCCTTTTTCAAATCCTCGTTTAAAGGCGACAATGCTTTCTTCCATTGAAACCGGCGTGGACCTTAACTCGTTAATTGCAACGGCTTTTTTCAGAAATTGTTGCTGCATGCGCTCACGGATGCGATCGGATCGATAATGGAACAAGTCAAACAGCTTGTCTACATCAAAATCGAACACAATGGAACCATGTTGTAAAATAACCCCTTTTTGCCTCGTCTGCGCACTGCCGGCAATCTTTCTACCTTCCACAACGAGCTCATACCACGATGGGGCATCAAAACAAACAGACGAGCGGGGATTTTTGAGCGCTTCCTTTTCTTTTGCGCTTTCAGGTACAGAAAAATACGCCTCTAATCCTAGCTGTTTAAACCCTTCTAGTAAACCCGTTGAAATCACGCGGTACGCTTCCGTAACCGAAGCCGGCATAAATGGGTGCTCCTCAGAGACAATCACACTATACGTTAGCTCATGTTCATGAAGAACCCCTCTTCCACCTGTCGGTCGACGAACAAATCCTAGCCCTTTTTCCTTTACCATGTTCATATTAATTTCTTTTTCAAATTGTTGAAAATAGCCAATGGAAAGTGTCGCTGGATTCCAACCGTAGAACCGTATCGTCGGAGGAATATCTCCACGACTATGCCATGTTAATAAAGCTTCATCTAACGCCATATTATATGCTGGACTTTTGTTTCCTGAGTTTATAAAACGCCACGTTTCGTTCATTATGAATCGCATCCTTCTTGTTGTAGTTTTCGTTCTTACATACTTAAGATTGAAAAACACGCTCCCTCTCGATATAATAAAGAAAGATGAATCATTGAAGGGGAGTTCGCTAGAATTATGGAATTACAAACAATTATTCTTATTGTACTGACAATAGCGTTAGTAACGTTTATTGTGATTCGCTTACGCACACCAAAATATTTAAAAACACTTTCTCAAGACGAGTTTATTAAAGGCTATCGAAAAGCGCAACTTATAGATGTTCGAGAAACCCGTGAATTTGATGGTGGGCATATCTTAGGCGCCCGGAATATTCCGATGTCTCAACTTCGCCAGCGACAAAATGAGATTCGTAAAGATCAACCAGTCTATATTTATTGTCAATCCGGTGCCCGTAGCAAACAAGCAGCAAAAGTGATCAAAAAGAAACGGGGCGCTGGAGATATTTCGCATTTAAAAGGCGGTTTCCGTAAATGGACAGGCAAAGTAAAGAAGAAAAAATAATCGCATCGAAAAAGCAGCTGTCGCTCACAGCTGCTTTTCTTTTTACGATTTTTTAAGAATGCACCGCTTCTCCGTGCTGTTGCTCATATTTTAAAACAGGTTTTCTCGCTGCTAACGTTTCATCTAATCTGCTCACAACGGTATGGTGAGGCGCTTCCTGAACAATTTCAGGTGTATCTTCTGCTTCTTTGGCAATTTGAATCATCGCTTCAATAAATTCATCCAGCGTTTCCTTTGATTCTGTTTCCGTTGGCTCAATCATCATACATTCCTCTACATTTAAAGGAAAATAGATAGTCGGTGGATGATAGCCAAAATCTAGCAAACGTTTTGCAATATCTAGGGTTCGCACGCCAAGCTTCTTCTGACGTTTACCGGATAAAACAAATTCATGTTTGCAATGCTGAGTATACGGAAGATCATAATAAGGCGCTAAACGTCTCATCATATAGTTCGCGTTCAAAACAGCATATTCGGAAACAAGCCTTAACCCATCTGCGCCCATCGTGCGAATGTACGTATACGCTCGTAAATTAATGCCGTAATTTCCGTAGTAAGGCTTTACACGACCGATTGATTTCGGACGATCATAATCAAACGTATAAAAATCGTCTACTTTTGTTAAAATTGGCTTTGGTAAAAACGGCATTAACTCTTTTTTCACTCCAACAGGACCTGAACCTGGTCCACCTCCGCCATGAGGACCAGTAAAGGTCTTATGAAGGTTTAAATGAACAACATCAAAGCCCATGTCTCCAGGTCGCGTAATGCCTAGTATCGCATTTGAATTCGCTCCATCATAATAAAGCTTTCCACCTGCTTCGTGAATAATTGTCGCCATTTCTACGATATCTGCTTCAAATAAACCGAGGGTGTTCGGGTTTGTTAACATTAAGGCAGCTGTTTCTTCATTTACAACTTCTCGTAAATGGTCCAAATCGACTAGCCCATGTTCATTTGTTTTTACGGTTACGGAATCAAAACCAGCTACGGTTGCAGAGGCTGGATTGGTCCCGTGTGCGGAGTCTGGCACAATCACTTTTGTTCGTTTATGATCGCCATTCGCTTCATGAAAGGCGCGAATCATCATTAATCCAGTCCATTCCCCGTGCGCTCCAGCTGCTGGCTGCAGTGTGACTTCATCCATACCTGTAATTTCAGCAAGAGACGTTTGCAGTTGGTAAAGCATTTTTAACGAACCTTGAACCTGATAAGCCGGTTGATAAGGATGAACGTGACTAAGTCCTTCTATTCTAGCCACATCTTCATTCACTTTAGGGTTGTATTTCATTGTACAAGAACCTAATGGATAAAAGCCGGAGTCTACCCCATGATTTCGCTTCGATAAAGCTGTATAATGACGCATAATTTGCAACTCTGATACTTGCGGAAGTTCTGGCTCATCAACTCGTAAAAACGCTTCAGGAATGATAGAGGAAATCTCCTCTTCATGAATATCTAATTCTGGTAAGCTATGACCTAAACGACCTTCCTTACTCTCTTCAAAAATCAGTGCCATCCCACCATGTTGAATTGTCATGCAAACGCCCCCAGTTCTTTTGCGAATTGATCTAGCTCTTCTTTTGTTCGAAGTTCTGTTACACAAATGAGCATGTGGTGAGTACGATCCTTATCCACCTCACCTAAATCAAATCCACCGATAATCCCTTTTTTAAACAACGATTGATTGACAGTTGAAACGGGTTGGTTTAGCTCGACAACAAATTCATTAAAGGTTGCGCCGTTTTGCTGAACAAGAACGCCCTCGTTATTTAACTGTTTCTTTAAGTAATTTGCCTTTTGCACATTTTGTGTCGCCATTTCTTTAACGCCTTTTTTGCCAATAGCTGTCATAGCAACGGACGCAGCAAGCGCATTTAACGCTTGATTTGAACAAATATTCGATGTCGCTTTATCTCTGCGGATATGCTGCTCACGCGCTTGTAATGTAAGCACAAAACCACGGTGCCCATTTTCATCAACCGTTTGACCAACTAAACGACCTGGTACTTTTCGCATCAATTTTTTTGTTGTCGCAAAGTAACCACAATGAGGTCCACCAAATTGAGTCGGGATCCCAAATGGCTGCGCATCGCCAATAACGATGTCTGCGCCAAATGCACCAGGTGGCTTTAATAGGCCTAGGGCAAGAGGGTTACTTGAAACAACAAATTGTGCTTTAGATGTATGCGTAATTTCTTCTATTTCCGCCAAAGATTCTAAACTACCGAAGAAGTTTGGATGTTGCACAATCACGCAAGCAACATCATCTCCGTGCATCGTTTTTAACGCTTCTATGTCTGTTGTTCCATTTTTAGTATCGATTTCTTTCACTTCTAAATTTTGACCATACGCATTCGTACGCAACACATCTCTCGCTTCCGGATGAACCGCTTTTGAAACGAGGATGGTTTTCTTTTTAGTATGTCCAGCAGACAACATCGCTGCTTCTGCTAACGCTGTCGGACCATCATACATAGATGAATTGGCTAAATCCATGCCTGTTAGTTCACAAATCATCGTCTGGAATTCAAAGATTGCTTGCAATTCCCCTTGCGAAATTTCAGGTTGATACGGGGTATACGCTGTATAAAATTCTGAACGAGAAATGACATGATCAACGATTGATGGAATATAATGTTCGTACACACCAGCACCTAAATAAGATGGAAAGTCTTTAATTGACGTATTATCGTTTGCCAATCCTTGAAAAAAAGATAAGAGCTCCGGCTCCTTTAACGCTTTCTCGATGGCAAGCTTGCGTGTGAATCGTGTCTCATGTGGGATATCAGATAACAATTCGTCAATAGATTGAACACCAATTGCTGCTAGCATATCTTGTTTGTCTTGCTCGGTCATTGGTAAATAGCGATGTGCTTCCACTTATAATTCCTCCTTCAGCCTTTTAACTTTGTTTGTAAAATGGGGTTTTAACGACCTTTGCTAGAACCCGTTTTCCACGTATATCGATCTCAACTTCCGTGTCTAATGTCGTATAAGCTGCCTCTATTAACACGAGGCCGACGTTTTTTCCGAGTGTTGGCGATTGTGTGCCCGATGTGACAAATCCGATTTTTTCGTTTTCTTTATAGACGTCATAACCATGACGCGGAATCCCTCTGCCCACCATTTCAACGCCAACTAACTTACGACTCGGTCCAACTTGTTTCTGTTCTTTCAATACGTCCTGACCGATAAATGGGGTTGCTTTATCCACTTTGACAGCAAAACCAATCCCTGCTTCAATAGGTGAAATCTCTCGAGTTAATTCTTGCCCATACAACGCAAGTTTTGCTTCAAACCGTAGCGTATCCCGAGCCCCTAAGCCACATGGAAGTAAACCAAATGGTTCACCTGCTTCCAATAGATCCTTCCAAAGCGTTCCAGCGTCGTGACTCGATACATAAAGTTCAAATCCATCTTCACCTGTATAACCTGTTCGCGAAACAAATGCGGAGACCGCCCCAAGCATGACGTGTTCTTGAAAACGAAACGGTTTGATTTCATTTAGATCGACGTCTGTTTTAGACTGGACAATCTCAATCGCTTTAGGGCCTTGAATAGCAAGTAAAGCCATTTCTTCAGACACATTCTTTAACGTTACATCTCCCTGAACATGATCGCTAATCCACGCAATATCCGAATCAATATTTGCAGCATTTAAAACAAGCATATACGCGTTTTCAGAACGTCGATACACAATGAGATCATCAACCGTCCCACCTGATTCGGTACACATGGCATTGTATTGCGCTTGGCCATCTTTCATTTTCATAATATCGTTCGTTAAAAGTCGTTGTAAATTCGCTTCTGCATCTGTTCCTTCTACCTCTAGTTCTCCCATATGCGAAACATCGAATAAACCGGCAGCTTTTCGAACGGCAGCATGTTCAGCTTTAATTCCACTAAAAGATACTGGCATCTCCCATCCACCAAAATCTACGGTTTTCGCAAGATTTCGATAGTAAGAAAATAAAGGTGTTCGTTTTAACGTCATTATGACCCTCCTCAAGGCTCTTCTCAATAAAAAAAGGACAAAGCAAACACCAGTGTGTCTGCTCTGTCCTTTGAACCAGAAAGTTTCATTCAGAACTCATTTTATTCTGAATTGTCTTCGTAGGTGGCTTCGTTGCTCAAGCACTCTCCAGAGATGCGTCAAGTAAAAGTCTTCTTTGCCTGAGAGATTCACATTTGTTTGCTCCTTCGGCGCTATGTACCGGATTGGCCATAGTCTCTCCCTTTACCATCACCCGCTTTATTCAATTAAACAATCGTTTTAAAACCTCAGATTTGGTACATACTAAAAAAAGTCTGTTAATACTTCTAATCCTACCAACGGACAATGAATTACGCAACAAATTTTTCTGAATTTCAGCATATTTTTCGAAATATAAAGGATGTGAACCCGTTGGATATTAACATTAACTTTGATAATGATTGGAATGTTCGGTTTTTAGAAAAAATCGCTCAAGATGGCCCGTGGTCAGACTTTGAAACCTATAAACTTGCTTTTGAAGCGCAAAAACATTTACAAATACCAGAGTTTAGTGGGTTGGTAGCACCACGATATCTGCCTCAACTCGAACCGTTTCAACATCAAATTGAAGCGGCAGAAACAGTCATTGAGCAAATGCACGGAAAAGCGATTCTTGCTGACGAAGTAGGCCTTGGTAAGACCATTGAAGCTGGTCTTGTATTAAAAGAATATATGATTCGCGGTCTTGTAAAAAAAGTACTTATTTTAGTGCCTGCTTCATTAGTTTCACAGTGGGCAAACGAACTCAATTCGAAGTTTTATATACCAGCGATCCCTCAAAAAAAAGCATACGTATGGGAACAATGTGATGTCGTGGTTGCTTCAATTGATACCGCAAAACGTCCTCCCCACCGGGAGATTGTGTTGGATCAACCTTACGACATGGTGATCATTGATGAAGCACATAAATTAAAAAATCCTAAAACAAAAAACTATGAATTCATTCGTTTATTAAAGAAAAAATACTGCTTATTGTTAACCGCTACCCCGGTACAAAACAAACTTGAGGAAATCTTTAACCTTGTCTCTCTTTTAAAACCAGGACATTTAGGAAATATCGAGAGTTTCGATAAAGCTTTCCGTGCCGATAAACGATCAGCAAAAAATGATGAACAATTACGCTCTCTCGTTCAACAAGTAATGGTGCGTAATCGTCGTGAAGATACGGGAATTGAGTGGACAAAACGTGTTGTGCAAACCATTCCGATTCAATTCAGCAATAGTGAACGACAATTTTATGAAAAGCTTGAGCATAATCAAGCGGGGCTGAATCACTTTACATTGCTAACGTTAAAACGAGAATTGTGTTCAAGTCGCGAAGCTGTATTTATGACGCTTAAAAACACAATCGAAAAAGCACAGGAAAATGGTAATGACCCGAGTAATGCAGTCGCGCTGCTCAATGAAGCTGCAACCATTGAAGGGCACGCAAAAGCGGAAAAAGCTTTAGAATTGATTCAATCCATAGATGACAAAGTCATTATTTTCACGGAATACCGCGCCACTCAAATGTACTTACAATGGTTTTTTAAACAACACAATATTAGTTCAGTTCCCTTTCGCGGTGGATTTAAGCGAGGAAAAAAAGACTGGATGCGTGAATTATTTCGCAACCACGCGCAAGTGCTTATCGCAACAGAAGCTGGCGGTGAAGGAATCAACTTACAGTTTTGTCACCACATCATTAATTACGATTTACCTTGGAATCCAATGCGAATCGAACAGCGAATTGGTCGGCTCCATCGCTTAGGTCAACAGCATGATGTTCAGATATACAATTTTGCGGTTCAAGAAACCATTGAGCAAAAAATTCTCGACTTGCTGTACGATAAAATACATTTGTTTGAATCGGTGATCGGACAATTAGACGACATTCTTGCGAAAATCGAACTTCCAGATTTAGATGAACATGTAAATAACATTATTGAACAATCGTCTTCAGACGGTGAAATGAAGATTAAATTCGATCATCTCGCAGCTGTTATTAATGAGGCGCAAGAGGAACTCAAGTCAGAAAATGAGGAGAAGGAAGATCATGAATCAGCTTGATATTCACCAGTATTTAAAACGTTATTTTCTTGCTCACGATAGTTCAATCGTTGAAGAGTCCCCTGCTCATTTAACGGTTAAGCTGTCAATTAAGCTAGATAAAGCGTTAATGAATCGCCCGTTTTATTGGCACTATCAAGAAAAAATCGGGTCCGAACCTAATCCAATGACGATAACGCTCATCACTGATCAAAATCGCATTCCAGAAGATTTGCAAGGTGAAGTGATCCACTTTGGCTCTCCTCGCTTATCACAGATCTTTGATTCAGCAAATGAACTTGGGGCCTTCATTCGCATGTATGAATCAGCTCCAAATCTGACAACTGGTTCGCATCCGCTACACCCGTGGTTAGCGGTTAATGCAAACATTTCTTTCCAATGCGATCGAAAGAAAGATGTTTTGCTGTCCCTTGGGTTAAATTTAATTAACGGGCAAATTGTTCCACAATTTTTTGATAAAGTTGATCAGCTCACGCTCACGCCTAAAATACCAGACTACTGCTTCACCCTCTCCCCTCTCGTGAAATTGGAATCGGGGTTAAAGCGACTGCAAAAAGTTATGAAAACGTATATTGAGAATGAACCAACGCACTGGGCTGCTGCTGCACATACACGATGGGCTAACGATGAACAACTATTAGAATCATTTTACGAAGGAACTGATGATAAACCAGAAAGCTACTTCGCTGAAAAAGATGCGTTACAAGAACGATACGAGCCACACATACATGTATCCATTGTCAATGGCGGCATCTTTTATTTGCACCAACAAATGTTTCAATCATAAAAAAAGAAGCAAGCTGCGTTGGCAGCTTGCTTCTTTTAGATTCCGCTCCATTCTATTCGAGCGGAACACCTCCACCGTGAACGAGATAACTATAAATCGTTGCAATGGAGAAGAACCCAAACACTAGTACAGAAACCCCGCTAAATCCTACTGCAAAGAAGTTCTTTCTTTTTAAACTTACAATTGCACCTGCAAAAGAAAAAATTGCAACAAATAATGCCATAACTGCAAAAACCATGAGCTTTTCCTCCAGTATGTATTTGATCTTATTGTACTCGTTTTCATTGCGTTTGTCGAGCGCTCTTCTTTTCTATTCGAATGGGCTGTGATACACTTTAACTCACAAGAAAAGGAGGTAGCCCCTATGTTTAAACAAATTCCTTTAGGACCGATTCAAACGAATGCCTACGTCCTATATAACGATAAAAAAGAGGCTGTTATCTTTGACCCTGGTGGCGACGCAGAAGCCTTTATACACTGGATAAACAATGAACAGTTAAACCCGCTCGCCATCCTGTTAACACATGCTCATTTTGACCATATTGGCGCTGTGGATGAAGTGAGAAACGCTTTTGATATTCCTGTCTATTTACATACAGAGGAACATACTTGGCTTGGCGATCCCTCTTTAAATGGTTCTTCTCGCTTAACAGGCAGAGCGTTAACAACTGCCAAACCGGCTGACTATGATCTTGAAGATGAAACAGAATTAACGATAGGCTCTTTTACATTTTCGTTGCTTCATACACCAGGTCATTCCCCAGGAAGTGTATCGTTTTATTACAAAGAAGAAGCTATCCTATTTTCTGGCGATGTGTTATTTCAGCAAGGAATTGGTCGAACAGATCTCCATGGCGGAAACCATGCTCAATTACTATCCTCTATCCATCATAAAATACTTCCTTTACCAGAAGAGACCACCGTTGCATCTGGTCACGGTCCGTTGACAACCATTGGTCAAGAAATGGACCATAATCCTTTTCTAACAGGTTATTAAAAGAAACCGCTGCTTACAAATGTTAAGCGGCGGTTTAATGTATGTATATACTAGTGGCCAAAGCTTGGTACATTAATAAATAAAGCGTAGTACGTAAACCCTACGAAAAATACAGTACAGTAGCCAGCAAAAATATACACATATACACGTTCAGACAGCTTTAGGTAGCCAAGCGCAATTAAAATAAACGTTTGAGCAAAGAACAGGAGTGACATATTATACATATTTCCAATATAAAATAAAACTGCAAAAATTCCTGTCCAAAAACCTAGGCCTCGATACATGCGATCCATCATGTCTACCCCTCCTTATCTTAGACGGCTGTCCTCTTCATTATATACGAGAAGATGATTTTTTGTAAATGCTTACTTATGCCGTTCGTTCTTTCTTTGTCGTTTAAATACGGAGAGTGCAAACGGGATGATTCCAAAAGCCCAATGGGAAAGTGGTTCTTGCTCGCTTTTCTTTTCCTCGCGCTTTCGATGACGTTCAGATTTTGGTTCATCAATTTTTTTTACCGCTTCTTGCGTTGCAAATTTAAGTAAATCTTGAAAAGACATCCTGTCACCTCTTGCTACCAGTCTTTCCAAATTCAATTTGTTTTATCCTATAATCCTTCTTTATATGAGCTGATATCACCAGATTTTTCTAACGTAAATGTCGCTGTTCGTTTTTTTCCATTTTTAAGAACAGCTGTCAGTTTGATTAATTTCTCATCTTTTTGAACCATTTGCACGCTAACCTCTCCGATATCAACCGAAATGTGGAAGGCATCTTCGTAATCATCAAGGGCTTGTTGCAAACCAAGATGTAGTAAGTTTTCAAGCTGCATATACTCATGCTGTTGAATCAGATAAGCATGTTCACGTTGATATTGATTCAGTTGCCATAATAAAAAGATCGTTAGCAGAAGAAGAAAAAAGAGGGTTGGTAGAAAAACCAGCCCTTCATCTGACTGTTTGATAATCATGCACCCACTCTTTCATTGATACAATCAATTTCTCGTACATTTTGCCGGTGTTCATTGTCAGGCTACATGTATAGTGTACGTCTTTTATTGAACATGAAAAGGAGTCTACCCCTTCTAATACGACGACATGTCCTTTTTTGTCTCTAAACCGTTGAATTCTTGTTTCTAGCCTCATTTCATAGGAAATAACCGTATCGTCTATAAACAATTCTAATTCATTGTCTTTCCATCTTATTGCATCTGCTTCTTTTGCTTCTTGAGAAACATGATTAAAAAAGCGAATCACATCATCGTTACCGGCATTTTCAGTTGTTGTGACAACAAGGAAGATATTCGGCAAAACGAGGACAACTAGGCTTAATAAGCTTAATCCAATTAACTGTTCAAGGTACGTAAACCCTGTATCATTTTTCCAACACATAGACACATAGTGCTTTACTTCGTTTTAAATGACTTTCTTGACACTTCCTATACATTGAATCATCTCCTATTTGTTCCCATGCTTTTTGAGAACCAGAATGATAGGAAAGACGACTTTTCTCTAAATCGTACAAGAGTGAGAGTTCTTCATCAATTGCTCGCCTTTCTTCTATTAGCCAAATGCAAGCAGGTATTAAACTTAAACTCATGAGGCTAATTAATAGAAAAGCACCTATAGCGTCTAGCAGTATAAAACCTTCATCATGACTCCTGTTGGCGATAGACAATATGCCCCTTTCCAATTTGGATTGTAAAACGTACATGATGATAATGCGTGCGCACGTCCCATGAACCGGACTTACGAGGATGACCATTTGCCAAAAATGAAACGTCTTGAAGGGCAAGGGTTACTGGTTCCATTTCCAAAGAAGTTGGGTACTGGACACGCGTTTTTTCTTGTTGTTCAACATAGATAATCAGCGTATTGTCTTCAAATTGGACAGACGTCACTTTACCTTCTGTCATGGCAACATGTTGGGCATATAAAAGATCATGTTTTAACTGCTCAATCGTTTGTTGTTCGATTTTTTTATCTTGTGATTGAATGTAAAGGATTGGAAGAAGAAGAAAAACGGATATAAGAAGAAGTGTAAAGAGGAGCTCTATGAGCGAAAAACCTTCATTCGTTTTCAATAAGAACTTGCTTTCCATTTAAAACTAATTTCTTGCCTGAAGCACATGTGATTTGGTCCACATAGCCCTCAGATACGAGGACATCAAGTGAGGCAGGAATTTTTCCGTGTTCGACTTCATAAGCGCCAACTTGAGTTTGCACAAGTTTCTTTGTCGCATCACAGCTTTTTCCACCTGCCATATCCGTGTTTTTGCTCATATTAGGAAGTGCAATAAGCAGTAAAACGGAAATAATCATTAACACAACGAGCATTTCAATTAACGTGAAGCCATCATCTTTCTTTAAGCGCTTTATCATAAATCACCTCATCAGACAGATTAAATAATCCTGAACCTCCTTTCTTTATGTGTCTCTACTTTATTTGACAAATCCTTACAAACTCCTGCTAAATTTGACTACTTTTTGAAATTTCTTGGCTCTTTTTTTCTTAGCACTCTTTTTGATATAATAGAGGGAATATGGATGAAAGGATCTTTACTGTGAAATCAATTTTATTAGCCATCATACGTTTTTATCGCAAATATATTTCCTCCGTACTTCCACCAAGATGTCGCTTTTATCCGACTTGTTCTCAGTATGGTTTAACAGCAATCGAACAGCACGGAGCAATAAAAGGGAGTTATTTAACCATTAAGCGCATTCTAAAGTGTCATCCCTTTCACCCTGGAGGCTTTGACCATGTACCCGAGGTAAAAAAGAAAGAACATATCCATCGTTAATGGATTTTCATTCACGATTGTAGCTCAATGCATAAAAAAACAATGGAGAACATCTCCATTGTTTTAACGTATTTGTTTTATGCGGGTGAAGGGACTTGAACCCCCACGTCATAAGACACTAGATCCTAAGTCTAGCGCGTCTGCCAATTCCGCCACACCCGCGATTTCTGGCGGAGAAGGAGGGATTTGAACCCTCGCGCCGCTTACACGACCTACACCCTTAGCAGGGGCGCCCCTTCAGCCACTTGGGTACTTCTCCGTAATATATAGGGATGGGCCTGAGTGGACTCGAACCACCGACCTCACGCTTATCAGGCGTGCGCTCTAACCAGCTGAGCTACAGGCCCCTTTTTTCACAAAATAAAAAAGCGGGTGATGAGAATCGAACTCACATCATCAGCTTGGAAGGCTGAGGTTTTACCACTAAACTACACCCGCATGGTAAAAATAAAATCTTACTAACGTATTCACTTAAACAATATGAATTAAGTATAACATTAAACGCTCTTTATTTCAAATAAAGAGCGGAAGACGAGATTCGAACTCGCGACCCCCACCTTGGCAAGGTGGTGTTCTACCACTGAACTACTTCCGCATATAAATGGCTGGGCTACCTGGGATCGAACCAGGGAATGACGGAATCAAAATCCGTTGCCTTACCGCTTGGCTATAGCCCAAAGTTTGGTTGCGGGGGGCGGATTTGAACCACCGACCTTCGGGTTATGAGCCCGACGAGCTACCAGACTGCTCCACCCCGCGTCGTTACAAAGTATTTAGATGATGATTATCCAATGATGTCCAACATCTTCCTCTTCTCGTCTTTCAAAGAAGCGTAGGCATCTATTGTTGCTGAAGAGTAAATATGGCGGAGGAAGAGGGATTCGAACCCCCGCGGGCTTTGACACCCCTGTCGGTTTTCAAGACCGATCCCTTCAGCCGGACTTGGGTATTCCTCCGTATAAGTGGAGCCTAGCGGGATCGAACCGCTGACCTCCTGCGTGCAAAGCAGGCGCTCTCCCAGCTGAGCTAAGGCCCCATAAATTCGTATATGTATGTCGTCTCAAGTGATTACCTCAGCGACATTTAATAATATATCACAGCTTTTATAAAAGCACAAGTGTTTTTTATAAACTTTTTTCTGGAAAACGAATTAATGGTTTTATTTTACCGATTAATTGGATCTCATGCAAGTTTTGCTTACATGAGATCAAACATTTCATACATGGGAAGCATGATCATTAAAAACAAGAAAAAGATAAAACAACCTATACATACAAACAAAATCGGCTGTATTATTTGCAGCAGCTTTTCCAATTTCCGATCTAACTCTTCAATAATCCATTCGCTAAAAAATTGTAAGTCTAGCGCTAACTTGGCTGTTCGGCTACCGTTCTCCACGACAATTGGGAGTTCACTTAAATAATAAGGTTGGTGTCGCATATACGATGCTAAACTATTTCCTTGCTTTAAACTTTGATTCATTTTTCGTGCTTCATCTTTAAAAAAAGGCAAATACGACTGCTTTTCAAAAATATTTAATGCCTCATTGATGGACATTCCTGTTTGCAGCAATTTCCCAAGCTGTAGCGAGAAATAAAATGTAATTACCTGCTTCATAATCGTTTGCGAAAGTTTCCACTTTAATAAAATGTGAACTTTTTCATGTGGGGTTAAATGGTGAATATAGCGTTTGCTGCTCACGTATCCAATACTCGCTAAAAGCAAGAAGGCGATACACACATATGGAAGATTCTCTAGGAAAGAAAAGAAAAAAAGAATAAAACGTGGTGGGGATTGATTTAACGTTGAAAAAAGAGATTGAAAATGTGGAACGATGTACAGATTTAAAATCAGCAAAGCCATCATTACACCAAATGCTAATACGAGCGGATACCGTAATAGTTTTTGCAGCTGCAGTGTCGTTTTAAGCCGTTTTTGATAAAGTTTTGCTGCTTCCATTAACCCGTCTGCCACTTGCCCTTGCTCTTCATAAAAAAAGATATATGATTGAACATCACTTGGTAACGCTAATGCTTGCAAACTTTTTGAGAGCGGCTGGCCCATTGTTAGTTGTTGTTTAATTGAACGAATCATCTCTTTCCAATCATCATTTACTTGAACCGATAAAAAGGATAATGCTTGATCTGCGCTATAGCCGCTTTGCAACAATTCACCTAGTTTTTGTATAAATGAAATGTCGGCTTGTTTGTTTCGTTTTTTCCACACTGAACGAAACATCATTACTCCACCCTACTGAGACGAATGCACGCATCGTCGTCAAGAATTCCTACTGCCCATGCTTTTGCAGCTTTTTTTAAGAAAGGGCGAGGCTTTCGCTTCCCTTCTCCTACTTCTTTTAATTGATGTGCCAACAGCCAATCAAAAACGGCGAGTCTTTGATCAGCTCCTTTTTGTGCAATCAATTTCTGATACACAATTGCTTGAAGACAAGATAGGTTCCCACCAATGCCAAGATCTCTTAATCGATCAATGGTTAAGGCTGAATTTGTCACGTGAAGACTAGCAATGACAAAATGACCTGTAATGGCCGCTTGAACTGCAAGAGCTGCCGTTTCTTTATCTCTTATTTCTCCAATGACAATAACATCGGGATCATGTCGTAAAATTGCTCGTAATGCCCGTTCAAACGTTAAGCCTCCTCTTGATTGAATTTCAACTTGCGTTATGCCTTGCAATCGATGCTCGACTGGATCTTCGACAGAGATAATTCGAAAGCCTCCAATTTGAACAAGTTGTTTTACAAATGAATAAATGGTGGTGGTTTTGCCAGAGCCTGTTGAACCGGTTACTAAAAACAAGCCAGGGAGTGCCGATAAGAGTTGATTGAAATGATGGGTATCTTTTAAGAAAGGGGAAAGGGACTGTAGCGGGACGATGGAAGAACTGTTTAAAATTCGAATCGCAATACTTTCTAACGGGGTTGTGGGGAGCGTTGAGATTCTCATCGCAATTGGTTGTTCGTTCCACATGTACTCAAATGCTTTGCTTTGTGATTGACGCCGGTCGCTTATGTCCATGCCTACAATGTACTTCAGATGGTTTAAAATCTTTTTTGCTTCATCTGTATTCATCGTGTACACAAACGTTAAAGTTCCTACCATACGAAAATGCACATCATAGCCATGCTGATTCGGAATAAGGTGAACGTCAGAGGCTTGTAATTCTAATGCTTTACTTAGTAAAGTATCACTTATAAACGAATGGGATGTTTCGAGCATAATACCCTCCTTTCCTTTTATGTGTATAACCCATTCGACATCGTTTTCCCATTTCCTTCTCATCTTTTTTTGCGTCTATTTGCTTTTTTTATTTTTGGGATTGTTTCCGCCGGTTGTTTTCGAATCCATTTAATAAATTTACTTACTTTCTCATCTCGTTTTAACTCTTTTATTGTTGTTAACCTAGAAGCAATCTCTTTATTTGTATAGACCGCGTGAATATGTTTATGACAAGGCACACAGAGATCTGCCGTCGGTTTAAACGTTCCCCCTTCTTCTTTTGGTGTTAAATGATGAACCGTCGTTCGCACTCCTTTACGCTCACATAGTTCACAAGTCTCCTGTTTCACTTTTGTCGCCTCCAGCTTTTTATTGAGTTCTTTCCCTTTCATTGATACGATAAGAGATTGAAAGGAGCTCTCATGCATATCGCACGTTATTTTAACCAACAAATTGACTTACACACTCTTGAACGTTCTGAGTGGAATAAATTGTATTTGGCAAGTAAACAAGGCAATCTTACTTGTACTTATTGTCAAGCTCCTATGCGCATGACGTTATTCATTCAAGATAAACCTTTATTTATTCATCCGGAACCCGTGAAGGATGCCTGTCGGAAAAATCAACTTGCATCCCCTCCAACAAAAGCACCAATAGAAAAGCCAAAAGAATTTGCTGGCTTTAGTCTACCGAAAAACAACCAAATTGGCGGAAACGAACAAACAGAAACGATTTGGAAAGAAGCGGAATCCTTAACTGGTCTGCAATCGTTTCAACCAGATACAGAGCAAACGCACGACCATGATCCATACAGATCGACACTAGAGGCAGCCTCATTAACCTTTAATCAAGAACAATGGAACAGTATAAAAAAAATTAATGGTCCATTACTTATTCTCGCAGGTGCAGGAAGCGGAAAAACCCGTGTAATCACTGCAAGAGCCGCTTATATGTTAACCGAGCTCAATATCCCAATAAACCGAATGGCCCTTGTCACCTTTACGTCTAAAGCGGCAAAAGAAATGAAAGAACGCATGATGCTCTACCCAAATATTACAAGAAAAATGGGTGAGCAATTATTGATCCGCACGTTCCATAGTCTTTTTTTACAAATGCTCAAACATCATCACCCTGATCAATGGCACCACTCTCGGTTACTCCAATCCCCTCTGCCGCTAATTAAGCAGATTGGATTAAGCTTCGGCTACGACGAAAACGAATTTGCATACGATTCAGCTGTCACACAAATTAGCTATTGGAAGAACCATATGCTACAACCAGATGAGGTTACAACAAAAACAAACTTTGAAAAAAAGGTGAAATCCATTTATGTGACTTATGAAGAAGAAAAACAGCGTCAGACGCTTTATGACTTCGACGATATTTTATTAGGGTGCTTTCAGTTGCTTAGAGAAAACCCGCCTTTACTTGAGCGATATCAAGAGCGATTTACTTATTTATCCGTTGACGAGTTTCAAGACATTAATCTTCTTCAATTTGAAATTGTCCGCATGCTGTCTGCAAAACAGCGGAACTTATGTGTGGTTGGCGATGACGATCAGTCCATCTATGCTTTTCGAGGGAGTGACCCTCACTTCATTCAACAATTTACATCCTATTATCCTAATGCGACTGTTGTTTCATTAGAGCAAAATTATCGTTCCACACACGAAATTATTGCTTCTGCAAATACTGTCATTAAAAAAAATTCAAGTCGTCTACAAAAAACTTTGCACGCACAGCGAAGTGAAGCGAAACAAAAGCCATTATTGTTTTATCCTTATAATGAAGAAGAAGAAGCATCCATTATCGTTGAAGAGATTCTTCGCAAACAATCAGATGGACAAGTCATTGATGACATTGCTATTTTGTTTCGGACAACAGCGTCTGTTCGAGCGTTACTAGAACGACTCATTGACGCTGACATTCCTTTTTTAATGGATCAATCGATAGGGACCTTTTATGAGAAACCCATAGTCAAAAAGGCTCTCGCTTTTTTACGGCTCGCTCTCTATGAAGACCACGTTGAAGCAGCGCCCTATGCCTTGCAAGCACTTTTCTTAAAAGCAGACAAGCAGCGTGAACTTTTCGAATTACAGCAACAACGCGGTTGTACGTTACTAGAAGCTTTTCCCTTTTTAACAAATACACAACCCTTTCAGAAAAAAAAGTTGCATCAACTCCCTGGGTTATGTCGTAGGTTAACAGCTCTTACGCCAATTCAAGCATTAGAAAGTATTGAGCAAGATATCGGTTTTAAAGATACCTTAAAAAAACAAGCACAAGAAGGCAATCAGCTTGATAAAGGCAGTGACGCATTTAAGCAGTTAAAAGCGCTTGCCCGTCAACATGAGACAGTCGCTTCATTTCTACACTATATTGATGCGATGACGCAAAAAGTAAATGAACATAAGCAGTCAACAAATAAAAAAGGCGTTCGTCTGTTAACCATTCACCGTGCAAAAGGGCTTGAATTCGAACAAGTTTTTGTGATCGGTTGCGTTGACCGCTCCCTTCCTCACGATTATGCACTTGACGCTTTAAAAGATGGAGATGAGGGACCGCTTCAAGAGGAAAGACGATTAATGTATGTTGCGATGACTCGTGCAAAATCCTTTCTTTATTTGTCCGCCCCTCTTTATTACTTTGAACATAAAAGCTTTGTCTCACGCTTTTTGCTTCCGCTATTACAAAGTCGTTCACGCTCGTGAGCGGCTTTTTTCCTCAGGACTAGTACAACCTTTTCATGACATAGAGTACTAAAGGACATGAACATGGAAAGGTGGCAAGGCAAATGAGACGAAAAACGAGTATCGTGATTTTAACCTACAATCAGTGGGCGTTAACAAAGATGTGTTTAGAAAGTCTCTTTACTCACACGAATCCAGAAGAGATTGAAGTGATTGTCATTGATAATGGTTCAACCGATGACACGGTAGCCCATCTTACAAAAGAGTCACGAATCATCTTCGTGGCAAATGAAAGCAATCAAGGTTTCGCAAAAGCTTGTAATCAAGGCGCTGAACTTGCTACTGGGAATGAGGTTTTGTTTTTAAACAACGATACGATTGTGACAAAAGAATGGTTAACACGAATGAGGAAAATTCTTGATTCTGATCAAAAAATAGGCTTAGTAGGTCCAATGAGTAACTATGTAAGTGGTGAACAGCTTATTCAAGATCCCTACCATTCACTAGAAGAAATTGAGGCCTACGTTGAAACAAGACACAAACGTTTCCATGAAAAAAAAGCATACGTTATGCGGTTAGTGGGCTTTTGTCTACTCGTAAGAAAAAAGGTATTAGAAGATATTGGCGGATTTGATGAACGTTTCGAAATCGGCTCTTTTGAAGACGATGATTTTTGTTTAAGAGCCGTACAGTCCGGCTACCGATTAGCGATTGCTTTAGACGTCCACGTCCATCATCATGGTCACGCAACGTTTACCGGTAGCCCTGAAATTAATTTTAATCAAACGTATTTGGATAATTATCAGCGCTACGTTCAAAAATGGGGAGAAGATCTTTCCTACTTTATGCACGGTAGACCTGAACTTGTACAACTTGTCCCTCAAGATGCCAAGCAGATACTCGATATCGGCTGTGGTGCTGGCGCTACTGGTTTGCAGCTTATCAACCGTCAAAATAGTGAACTTGTAGGCGTGGAAGGAAATGAAAAAATGGCACAGATCGCTCGTAGTTATTACAAAGCTGTCTATGCCATTAATCTTGACGAAACAGTCCCGCCTTTAAAGCAAGAGTCCTTTGATGTCATTCTATTTGCAGATATCCTTGAACATTTAAAAGACCCATGGAAAATCGTTCAACAGTATGCAGCCTTTTTAAAAAAAGGCGGCGCCATCATCGCAAGTATTCCGAATATTGGTCATGCAGAAGCTCTTTTACCGCTCTTATCAGGTCGCTTTGACTATCGAGACGCTGGCATTCTCGATAAAACGCATTTACGCTTTTTCACACCACAAACGTTGTATACGTTATTTCCAACTGATCAGTTTTCAATCCGGCAACAATTTTCAACCCATGTGCCAATTGACGCAAAAGTAAGTACGTTTTTTAATGAAGTTAGCTTACTCGGCAAAAAATTCGATTTTGATTTAGATGGACTTACAGACGCGATTCGAACGTACCAATCAGTCGTTTTGTTCAAGAAGCTTTAATTGCTCTTTGAAATACGTACGATTGTACTCAATCCGACTGTCATTCGGTAAATACGTTGCAGCTTGTTCATTATGCTCATTTCCTTTTTCAACCATGCCAAGTTTATCATAGCTAACCGCAAGCTGTAGGTGCGGAATCCACGTCTCACAAGCAACATTTTGAAAGTAAGCATTTTCTTCTTTATTTGCAATTGCTAGCTCATACCAAAAAGTCGCTTCTGCAAATGCTTGCTTTTCTAAAAATAAATGTCCGATTCGACAGCATGTTTCCGGTTTTGGTTTTCCGTATTCTAATGCACGAAACACCCATTCTTTCGCTTGTTTTGGCACGCCTAAATTTAAATAACAATCGGACAGTTTGTGACACGTTCGAATGAGATCTTCGGACCACCCTTTTTCCGTCTTAACAAACTTCAAATAATACTCAATCGCATCTTCAAATCGCCTGTGGTCCGTTAACTCATTTGCATAATATAATAAGTCCCTTGGTGTAAACGTTTCTCCAGATGCTTTCATTTGCTCATAAATATCTAGGTTTCGCGTAAGATCGTGCCCATCGTCAACACTTAAATGCGTAACAGCAATGTCACTATGGTAAAGTTCGCCGAATACTTCAAGATACTCATGAACGGCTCCATGCCAGACAAACCCACGGTCTTTCCTTACAATTCGAAACCGTCTTATACTTGAACTAGGACGACCACTTTCGTCAAAAGCTAAATGATAATCCATGGATACCGCATCGACTTTTTTAGGGAGCGTTGATTTTAAGTGAATGAGTTTTTTTACATCGTCTTCTTTTAAGACATCATCGGCATCGAGCCACATCACATATGGTTTTGTCGCATAGGAAAATGCTTGATTACGCGCTTTTGCAAAGTGATTGACCCATTTAAAATCAAACACGTGGTCCGTAAAAGTCGACGCGATTTCTTTTGTTCGGTCGGTTGAGCCTGTATCCAAAATAACAATTTCGTCCACCGCTTCTTTTACGCTTTCCAAACAACGCGCTAAAACTTGTTCCTCGTCTTTTACAATCAAACACAAACTGATTTCAATCACGTGCACCACCTCCACAGCCCAGTTTATGTGCGCTCAGGCTGTGTTGTGCCTGTATGAATATAGGACACGCTTGCTTTTTTCACCTGTACTTGCTTTAAACAGTCAGCAAATGATAATGATGGTAAGAGTTCCCGCCTTCTTCCTTCATCCGTAAATCCACCACGTCGATTCGTTTTTAAAAATAAATGGTTAAATCCATTAAGCAAATCACGGAGCAAATCCTGCTGTTTGTTTTGCAAGTAGGCACGCACATCTACTTTCGCACCCTTTACGACAGGCACTTGATCGACAAAAAGATCAATTTGAAGGTTTTCAGGCGAACGTACCTCGCATGCGAACGATGTCGGCAACAAAAACGGTGGGAGGAGCACACTTGATAAATGAATGTTTACAGATGGATTTAACATCGTTACAAGTTGTTGTCCTTTAAAAAAACTGTCCATTTGTTCAAGCGTTGTAAAATGGTCTTCTTGATCATTCACAATGAAAGCATCAGGATTAGCCGTTGCTTGGTCGACGAATTGAGCGATCTGATAAACCGCTAGCGGGATGAAGCCATGATGATACAGACAAAACTGCCCTCTAGCTAAATAGCGGCCCATTTCATAAGCATGGCCCAGCTTATCGCTATTCGTTAGCCGAATATACGGCTGCTTCATTTGTTGAAATTGCCAGCATAGAACGGAACACTCTTCTACAACAATGGGAATCACTTCAATCGTTTCATTACGCTGTAATTGAGCGATCGTGGTCACCATGCTTGGGTCGTATGACTGATCGAAATAAACAATGAAAGAGACTGGTTTTTCTTCATGCCCACTCCACCATTGTTCTCGACAATGGTTTCGATCGCTTTCGCTATAGCTGATCTCCGTTTCTATAACCGGCTGACTCGCTTCGCTAACATAGTAAGCAATTGCTTCTAGCGCATCTCCTTGCATCCTTTGCATGGCGAGAGATAGAATCTCCGTTCCTCTAGCGACATGGTTCTTTCTTGGCTTATTCATTTTTAATACATCGATGGCATAAGGTGAATTTACTTTTTTCGTTTTTTCTAAACAGACGCTCGTCGCTAGCATCGGATTTGCAAATGCGCTCACCCCCATATTTTCTTTTAAAGAATGACTAATAGCATGAGGAATGGTTAATAGATTTTCTGCTCTTAAATCGGATCGTCCTTGCACTTCATTTAGAAAATAACGTGCTGCAGAGATTGTATCCGCTTTTTCATAATGGGTAATCCAATCAATTGAGTTTATGCTAGCATCCTCGCCTTGTTCAATCGCTTTAATAAACGGGAGGTATTGCTCCGCTTTTATAATGATATCGGCGTCTGTTATTAAATAAATATCTGCCTGGGCCTCCTTCAAACCAATTGCTCGACCAACATCGTTTCCGAGTGGATATTGATAGTGGACAACTCTCGCTCCTTTAGACTGGGCAATCGCTGCGGTTTGATCTGTCGACCCGTTTACCACGACAATAAGGTCATCCGGTTCTAGCCGATTAATTTCATCAAGCACGCCCCCAAGTGTATCCTCTTCGTTCATTGCTGGAACGATTACCGCTAATCGAAACGAGCGATTTCGGTGCACCGGTCGCTTTTTTTCTGTATGCACTTGCTTTTGATACGCACGTTGAGTTTTGCGCTGAAAATATTGCATTTGTCAGCTCCTTTCTTCTTTTTTCATCATGATTAACATCGTTCTTTCATATGGTTATAGAAAAGCTAGTTGAGAGGACTGAACGCTATGTCATCATCCACTTCACGACTTACACCCGTACAGCTTCATCAACGGTTAATTCATGCAGAATCAGAAATTACTCGATTAACGAAAGAGCTTAATCGCTATAAAAATGATTATCATTACAATATGATTGATGAGTTGCTAACGGAAAATGAAAAACTTCTTGAAGAAATTACTGCATTGAAGCAACAGTCACATCCTCCTACTAAAAATGAGCCAGTCATGCCGAACTCCACTACACCTCACTCGACTCAGCAGAAAGAGACGTCTTCAAAGGTCACTGAAACAAGTCGAACGACACTCCCAGCAGATGAGTCCATCTTTTTTTCAAGCAAAGCAAAACTTCCTGAACAAGAGGAGCAAGATTCGCCTGAAACAGACGATCACACGACCAATTGGTTTTCTCGAAGCATAAAATCACGAACCAAGAAGTAACCGATAGTAATCAATCGTCTCAGTTAACCCTTCCTTAAGAGGTGTTTGAGCATGATAATGTAACAACTGCTCCATTTTTTTTGTGCACGGTATACGTTTCTTCATGTCTTCAAAGCCACTTTCATAGACTTCTTTATAGGGGGTAAATTGAATCTCTGATTTACTATTAGTTAGGTCAATAATGACTTTTGCAAGTTGTAAAATCGACATTTCATTAGCAGAACCAACGTTTATTACTTCCCCATTACACGTATGATTTACGGCAAACCGTGTTGCCGCAACAGTATCTTTCACATACGTAAAGCACCTTGACTGTAACCCGTCACCATGTACGTACAGAGGGGAATTCCGCAAGGCAGCAGTGATGAAAATGGGAATAACCCCTCCATATAAACCTGACTTCGCCCGAGGTCCGTATGCATTGAAGTACCGTAAAATCGTGACGGGTAGCCCTTTTTTTGCTGCCGCTAAAAACATATGCTCTTCTAAAGCCTTCACCGTTGCATAGCACCAGCGATGTGTACAGGTTGCGCCTAATAATCTGTCCCCGTCCTCTTGATACGGAATGGCTTCACTTTTTCCGTACACTTCAGAAGTAGAGGCAAATACGACTTTTTTCTTAAATTTCAACGCCTTATTTAATACAACTTGAGCAGGGATTAAGTTACCATTAATAATAAAATCAGGTTCTTCAACACAGCGCTTTACACTTAAAGAGGCAGCTAAATGAAACACAACATCTGCCCAACCAACCCACTTCTCCATTACTGCCTCATCTTCTACTTTCCCATGGACGAAATTAAAATTCGCCGATCGCTTGAACTGATTCATAACAGAGTCAGTATTATCTTGATCAATCACACAAACCTGAAAGCCTTCCGCTAGAAGCAGCTCTGTTAAATGAGAGCCAATAAAACCAATTCCTCCGGTCACTAAAATATTCATTCGTTTCCTCCTAAAGCGTAAAAAGATGCGGCGTGTTTCCATTTAGTCGATTTCTCGTGTCAAAGATCAATTGGCTATGCTGCATAATAAAGTCGTAATCCAATTGATCATGATCGGTCAAAAGGACAACTAGATCAAATGACGCCAATCCTTCTTTCGTTAAATCAATTGAATGGTACAGACGATCATTTAACGAGCACATTGAAACAAATGGATCATAATAAGAAATTTGACAGCCAGCTTGAATTAGCTGTTCCGCTACAACAATTGATTTTGATTCCCTCACATCTTTGCTATTTTTTTTGTAGCTTAAGCCGATCAGTAAGATGCTTTTTTGGTCAAGGGGGTGTATAAGCGAACGGACTCGATTGACAATATATTCAGGCTGCTCATCATTAATCGCTTTAGCTACATCAATAAAATGAGTTGGACTTCCTGCTTGATTCGCCTTCCATTTTAAATAAAGGGGATCAACTGGTATGCAATGTCCACCTACTCCTGGACCAGGTCGATATCCTGAAAAGCCATATGGCTTTGTTTCGACAGCTTGCAAAACCTCCCAAATGTCCACATCAAGTTCATTACACACCCGTGCCATTTCATTAACGAACGAAAGGTTAATAAAGCGTTGCGCATTTTCAACCATCTTCACTGCCTCTGCGGTTCGTGTTGAACTCACTGGAATTAGTTCGTGAAACAACGTCTCGTACAGGCGCTTTACTTCAGCTAAACAATTGGATGTTATCCCGCTAATGACTTTCGGCACATTCCTTAAATGAAACTTTTTATTCCCAGGGTCCAATCGCTCTGGCGAGTAGCCGATAAAAATGGTTTCTCCTACGACGAAGCCTCCCTGTTCAACAATCGGCACGACAATCTCTTCGGTTGTTCCAGGAAAGGTAGAACTTTCTAAAACCAGTAGCTGCCCTTCTTGTAAAAATGGCAGCATTTGATTTAAAGCAATTTGTACATAACAAAGGTTTGGCGATCCTGTGCTTGCTAAAGGGGTTGGTACACAGATAAGGATGACATCAACTTGATTGATTTCTTCATAAACAGTCGTTGCAACAAAAGGAAAGCTCATTAATTCAACGATGGCTTCATCTGTCATTTCGCTTAAATACGATTGACGCTGGTTTAATTGCGCGATTTTATTTTCATCATAATCAATGCCAATAACATCATGGCCTTTTTTACTGAATTCGAATGCTAAAGGTAGCCCTACAAACCCTAAACCAATAATGGCAATTTTTTGTTTCTTCATATTAAACTCCTTTATTCATTCTCCCTACACATTTGCCTATTGGTTTACACTATTCATTTGAAAACCAAAATGTTCAGCAAAACAAAAACCCACACCAATCTATAGAATAGAATGGTGTGGGTTTATAGATGAACCTATGGTCTTTTTTTTCCACAACAGCCGGTGTTGTGCTTTTTATCTGATACAGGTTTCGCAACTGGCTTTTTCGTCACAAAGTATCCTTGAGGATTTTTTTTGTACTGCATCTTATTCTCTCCTTATATAGAAAGTATGGCTCGATGTATTCTATGCAGATTGAAGAAAGTTTGTTTAAGGTTTCAAAATAAGCCGCACATATTTAGACAATAGTCATAATATACAGTAGTCCGAACGCCTTTAGTTGCTTTGTTCATTTTTTTCTAAAGCTGACTAACGGTTAAAATTAAAAGGAGGTCCCTCCATGAGTCACGACCATGAAAAACACAATGTTTGCATCAGTGTTCCTAAAGTATTTGATTGGGTAACACGCCAAGTTGATTTACCAACACTTAGTTTCAGAGAGCCAGAATTATCGACGCTTTTCCCAGATTGCACAGGTCCAACACCGGGACCAGGCTCTTTATGCGCATTACTACAAGCATTCCCAAATTACCAAACTGTTTGTCGTGTACTTGAAAATTCTCTTTTGACAAACGAAGTGACAAATCCTTTCGGTCGTACGGAAGTTGAAGTTACGCTACCGAATGGCGAAGATGTTTGCTTAGAGAAAGTAAAAGTACTAGCAAAAGGATTAATTGAAGTTGATATTTTAGATGAGCTTGGGAACCTTATCTGTACTTCTGATCCAATCGACTTTGCAACGATTCAAACATTCTATCTTTGCGCACCTGAAGGAACATCTGTAGATGCTTTTATTTCTGCAGGTCAATGTGATGCAGAAGTTGTTTGCGATACAAACTTCTCACAACTAGACATCTCCTTCTCATTCTGTCTAGATGTACACGTCTTCGCAGATGTTCGCTTAGAAATTGAAGCAGCATACTGCAAACCAAGACATGAGTTTCCTGTTTCTGATGTCATTTGCAGCGAAAATAAATTCCCGCCACAATGTCCAGTTGTTTTCCCTGGCAAAGGGTTCGGGAAAAAATCAACCGTAAAATAAACAGGATGGAAGTCGCACCTAATCGTGCGGCTTTTTGCGTTGTCTTGTCTAGCGAATGTGTAGCTTTCTCTTCTTAAATCGATTGCTTTCTCATAGAATAAACGAAGGCTATCAAAAAGTGAGGCGGTTCAATTGACAGAAGAGCGAAGCAACACACAAGATAAAAAAATGATTCAGTTAAACCAAAAACTTCTTCATTACCGTTCTGAAGTTGTGAAGCAAGATCGTATCCTTGCTGATCAGCACAAACGACTGCTTGATCAAGATGAAGTCATTCATGAACTAACCGCGCGTATAGAAGAGTTGGCGAACAATCCTGCGATTGCTATCCAAGAAGAAGTAGCTGAGCCTTTAAAAAGCGAAGCGAATCTTAAAGTGGAAGAACCCACCATTCAAATTGATTCTTATTTCACTTACGCAATTATGGCACCTTTTGAAACAAAGGATGACGAGCCATTTGTTATTAAAGGACATATGGTCATAGAAAATCGTAGTTCTTCTTCCTTTATTAATCCAGTTATTTGTTTAAGTTTTAACAAACCAGCGCTTGCAAATTTGTCTGGACGCATTGAGCGCTCAAAAACAAATTTAAATCAATATTCGGTTTCTAGAGATGGTGTGACCGACACGTGGAGATTTGTAGAAGATAAGGATGATAAGCAAGCGAAAGAAACAGGCCAATTCTGGCTAACCCCTCCAATTGATGAAATTCCAGCACAATCAACCATTACATTCTCTGATTTTGAAATTATTATCCCGACACAAGCTCAGGACAAATCGCTTTCTTTACAAGTATCAGGATATGTTTATGGAGCTGAACTACCAGAAGGAAAAGCTTCCTTAAACACGATTACGCTTACAGTATCATGAATATTTTATTGCTAAAAGCACCCTACGGTGGCATTTATAGCGATTTTGAGCGTTCTCTAACAAAAGGATTAAGACGCCATTGCACAGTAGTTGATGAACCTTACAATCGATTTAAAAATAACCGACTCGTTTCGTTTTGCAGACAACACCAGATTGATTGGATCATTACGTTCAATGGCTATTTTTTTTCGAAAGATGAAAAAGAGCTTTTTTGCGCTGGTCATCTTCCACCTTTAGCAGTCTGGCTAACCGAAGACCCGTATTATGTTTCACCTTCAATGGACATTCTCTCGATTGCAACAAAAGCTTGGTCCGTTGATACCGCTGCAGTTGACCTGTACCGTCAACAGCATCAGTACGATCATGTAGATTTCTTACCTCTCGGTTTTGAAGAGGACTGGTTTTATCCTGCAGAAAGTTCACCTCTGTATGATCTTGTATTTGCAGGCTATCCATATGAAAATCGAGTGAAATGGTTACATGCTATCGCCAAAAACATCGACTTAACTTTAGCGATTGTGGGTCCGTGGCGTCCAGATCAATGTCCGCCTAACGCTTATCACAAAGCAACCTGGCTTGCCCCTAAAGAAATAGGTGCGTTCTATCGACAAGCAAAAATGGTTTTAAATAGCTACCGTACTGCACATGATGGAATCATGGCAACCAGTATTAATAATCGAACATTTGACATCGCTGCTTCTCAAGCATGTCAGCTAAGTGAATACCGCGAAGGAATTGAGACATTTTTTCCGAATCAAGAAATCGTTACGTTCACCGATACTTCACAGTTGCTTCATGCCGTGCAAACCCTTCTAAATGATTCAGATTTAAGAAAAGACCATGCATATAGAAGTCGTCAACGGATACATGGCCATCGTTTTTCCGATCGTGCATATACTATATACAAAGAGCTGGAATCTAGGTAAGCTCCGATTCCAGCTCTTTTTGTTTCGCTTCACATAATTCTTTTAATTTTTTATACAACGCTTCTCCAGTAGTCGACTCCACTAGCCAGCCCGCACGGTTTGTCTTTATTGCTTCCGCTTGCGCTCCTAGGTTAAACGCAAGCACAGGATAGCCTAGTAGCATCGCTTCATGAGTAGTATAGGAAAACGTCTCTGGGACAATGGAAGGAATGCAAATGAGATCAATGGCATCTTCCAGAAGCAGATCCGCAAGATTGTCAATCTCATACGTCCCTCTTTCGTGAATCATTCTTTTTTCCGAAAGCGCTGGGGCAAGACTTCCATAAGAATAAATACTGAGTGGTAAGGGTGCAGTAGCCTGTTCCATTCTATTCAACAATTCAAGCAGGACCGCTTCTCCTTTATGTTGATAAATCGATCCAATCACGGCTACATGTAGAGTTTGGTTACGCCGTATTGACTGCTTATGCACACTTTTTTTTATGGAGGGAAGTGGATGAGGTTGAACAGCAATTGATAAGACTGGAAAGTATGTAAGATAAGCTTGTTTAGTGGATTCACTCGGTGCAATGATCAGAGAAGCGCGCTGAAAAAGCAGGTTGAATGACGCTCGCCACGCTTCAACCGTATGTGGCGGTGGCCCAAATGTAAGTAATCGTTTCGATTTATGTTGATTTTCTAAACAACGCTGGCAAACGAGTGGATCTTTCTCCATTTCACAATAACGATTGTGATCATTTAAAAAGAAAACAGCTGGACAAACGCCATAATAATCATGCAGAAAAACGTCATAAGGCACTGACAGTTCTTCTAGTAACGCCTGTATCTCATTTATACGAAACCCCCACACATGATGAACTTCTATGTGCTGTATTGGGAGCCGACGCAGTCGTTGAACGATCGCTTTCATCGTTAAATAGCGTTCTTTTTTTGCTTGAAATAGAAGCCAGTATCCTCGCGCAAGTGGCATACATTCTATTGTAAACGTATGTTTTCGAGTTTTTAGGAATTGGCTAACACCGCCTCCTCCATTATGGTGGATTAAAAGTGTATACATTAGAGGCGCCTGCTGGCAGCTTCAAAAATCGCTGCGCCATATGCAATACTGAGGCAGAGAAAGACAGGGAAAAAGAAAGCAGGAAACACGATAAATCCTACAAAAAAGCAGAGAGCCACCCACACGCTTGTGCACCAATAACATGAAAGAAGCGACCCAATAAATTTACGTAAGCCTCTTCCTTTTGGGTACGCATAAAGTGAATCTCCTTCTTCTTTTAACTCAATAAACGGTTGTCGAAACCATTCCATGATCTCGTCCGTCACAAGAAGACGCGTCATTCTTCCTGTTGCCATGATTAAGATTATCCATTCAAACCAAGTCATCCTCATCCCTCCTATCCAACCATTCTATGAATGGCTTCACTTAAATATGAAGAGACAAAAATGTCACACCGAAAAAAAGAGCGCCCCTCCGGACGCCCTTTTTGTCTAAACTAAAGATAATGTGCTATAACCACCATCAACATGGATCATTTCGCCAGTGATGCCACGAGCCAAATCACTTACTAGGAATAAAGCTGTATCGCCAACTTCTTCTTGCGTGGTCGTTTTTCGTAACGGAGCTTTTTCTTCAATTTCTCTTAAGACTTCATTAAAACCGCCAATTCCTTTAGCTGCTAGCGTACGAATCGGACCAGCAGAAATGGCGTTGACACGAATACCTTCTTTTCCTAAATCATTCGCTAAATACTTCACACTTGCATCTAGTGCCGCTTTTGCAACGCCCATGACATTGTAGTTTTTCACTACTCGTTCGCCACCTAAGTACGTCATTGTAATCACACTTCCACCTTCTGTCATAAGTGGTCGGGCAGCTTTACAAACAGCCGTTAGCGAGTACGCACTAATATTTTGTGCCATTAAGTAACCTTCACGGGTTACATTCAAATATTCGCCTTCTAATTCTTCTTTATTAGCAAACGCTATACAGTGCGCAACACCGTGAATTACCCCTACTTGTTCTTTAATTTGCGCAAATGTCGCATCAATTTCTTCATCACTCGTTATGTCACAAGGCAACACGAGATGCTCTCCACTAAGAGACTCAGCAAGCGTACGAACGTTTTTTTCTAATCGCTCACCAGCGTATGTAAAAATAATTTTTGCCCCTGCTTCATCTAACGAACGGGCAATTGCCCATGCGATGCTTCGTTTATTCGCAACACCCATTACCACATACGTACGGCCTGTTAAGTCAATTGATTTCATCGGAATCATCCTCCATTTTTTATTATCAGGTACTAATAGTTTATCACATTTTTTATTGTGCAACTAGCTTACGGCTTAAGAATCCTCTATTAATCTTCTTTCATTGCGTTCGTATAGAAATCCCAACTGCTCGGAAGATCACTTTGAATGATCTTTTTTTCATTTGTGAGCGGTTGTGTGAAATGAATTTGGAAGCAGTGAAGCGCTTGATGTGTAAATACACGTTGGTCCCCGCCGTACAACCCATCACCTATGATGGGGTACCCACTCGTTTTAAGATGAACACGGATTTGATGAGTCCTTCCAGTTTCGAGTCTTAAATGGACGAGGCTCCATTCACCGTTCGTTGCGATGCGTTTGTAATGGGTAACAGCAGGCTTTCCATCGTCACGTACTTCTCGTTCAATGATACTCGTCTCTTTCCTTCCAATTGGAGCTGAAATCGTCCCTTCACTTGGCGGCACACCTGTTACCAATGCTGCGTAAGTTCGATTTAATGCTCCTTGTTTCTGTGCCTTTGAAAGCAAATCATGAGCATATCGATGTTTGGCAACAAGCAACAGACCGCTCGTTCCCCGGTCTAAACGGTTTACAGCATGGAACGTAGCGTGAATCCCGTTTTCGTGATAATAATGCATAATCGAATTTGCTAGTGTATGATCTGGATGGTCCTTTGAAGGGATCGTCGCAACATCTGCCGGTTTATGAACGACAAGCACATCGGCGTCTTCATAATAAATCGTAAATCTGCCTTTTTGCGGTTTTAAGGATGGACTCACTTCTTCAACAGGTAAACAGATCCGAACCTCGTCTCCTTCTTTCAGTTCCGACCTCACACTAACGGGACAATCGTTAACATAGAGCCCTCCCCCTTGAAACTTTATCGCGGAAAGAAGACGTTTTGAAAGATTTTTTCGTTCACGTAAAAAAGCGCGTAGTGAGAGAGTATGCTCACTTTTTTGTACGCGCCAAATAAATTGTGTTCTATTCACTAATAAACGACTCCTTCACTCGCTTCCAAAAAGGAAATGGTCGAAAGCGAGCAAACCGAACTTTTTCTTCTGCAACACGGCATTGAACAGTGTCGACATTTTCTTCATAAATAGGAACATTAAAATGATCGATCGTCACTTGAACAGAGACATCGTTTAAAAGCTTAAGTAAACATGTATGATGTTGTGGTAAGACGAGCGGTGAACCGAGCGTACGGTATACCCGATTGTTAATTGAAGCCATTTCAGACAGCTGGATCGACGCGAGCGATGGGTGTAAAATAGCTCCACCTAACGCTTTATTATAAGCTGTGCTGCCAGATGGCGTGGACATACATAAGCCATCCCCTCTAAATGTTTCAAACGCTTCTCCCTTTATTTCTACATTACAAACGAGAGATCCTTCTGAACTTTTGATCGTTGACTCATTTAATGCTAAATAACGTCGAGAAGCTCGTCCATCTCGATAACGAATAACAACTTCTAATAAAGGGTATTCAACAATTTGATATGGTGTTTTTATAATATGTGTCACTAAATGATCCGCTTCTTCAGGAACCCAATCCGCGTAAAAGCCTAAATGACCTGTATGTATACCAACAAAAGCCGTTTCTTCCAAACGGTGTGCGTATAAGTGAAACGCTTCGAGTAGTGTGCCATCTCCACCTACTGTAATGACAATGTCTGGCGCCTCATGGTCAAGAATCAAATCTGCTTTTAACAGCTTTTCTTTCATGGATTCGCACAATTCATTCGAGAGGTGATCCCCTCTCGAAGCAACTGTAAATTTCAAGCCATTCGCCCCCCCCTGTTTTACCCTCTATTTTGCCGCTGTTTAGCCGTAATAATACGTTGGGCTTCTTGCACTTCATCACGTATAATCGACATTTCTTCATCTAGCCAAAACGCTGCTTCCGATGCACGCTGCAGCCTCATATTAATATCATCGGGAATTTCACCACTGTACTTGTATCGCAATGAATGCTCAATAGTGGCCCAAAAGTTCATTGACATCGTTCGGATTTGGAGCTCCACAATAACATGCTCGCTTCCTTTTATCGTGTGCACTGGATACCGTAGCATCATATGGTATGAGCGATACCCACTTGGTTTTTTTTCTTTCACATAATCGCGTTCTGAAACAATCTCAAAATCTGTCCGTGATCGAATTAAATCTATGACTTTATCAATATCTTCTACAAATTGCGTGACGATGCGCACACCACCTATATCTTGCATATCATCCAAGCGGTCAAGCGGGATTTGCTTTCGTTCTGCCTTATTCAATATGCTCGATATTGGTTTGACACGACCTGTTACAAACTCAATCGGTGTGTGAAGCGATGTTTTTTGGTATTGTTCACGTATCCCTTTAAATTTCACTTTAAGCTCGTCTACTGCTTGTTTATATGGCGTTAAAAAAGAATCCCAATCCACTTTTATCACCTACTTTTCGCTATTCAAACATGGCTTTAACTGTTTGTTCGAACGCTTCTCCATAGTTTCCATTTCCTCGGATATTTTCTAGCAGAAAGGTCATTTCTTCATTAAATTCAGCTAATGTTAATCGGGTCATCTCATTTAACTTAAGAAAATAAGTCGTTCCTTTGTTAAAACCCTCTTTTAGCTGTGGCCAAACCTGCTCATCAAAACGAATTCCATAAAAACCTTCTTCGTCTTCTATGATATAAATAAAAGCAAACTGATCTGAATCCACAAGAATTCGTTCTCCATCTTTCATTTCTTTTCCAAGACGTTCATCTAGTTCTTGCTCTAAATATACGGTTGCAACTTCCTCTTCTACTTCAACAGCCTTTACGTGTAAATAATTCATCCAAAACCTCCAACTTGCCTCTTTTTCCGATTTTATTTTATCATAAAAAGGATCTAAAACACACACGATGAGAGAATAGATAATGAAGGAGCGAACATGATGACAACTGAAATGGAATACGAGGCAAAATCCCTTTTAACAAACGAAGAATATCAAACCTTACAACAATGGTTTGGTAAAAAGAAAGCTGTTACGCAAATGAATGACTACTACGATACAGAAGCGTTCATGTTAAAGCAGCAAACTGCCGCTTTACGCGTCCGTACGAAAGAACAAAAGGCTACGCTCACATTAAAGCAGCAAACGGAGGAAGGAATGGTGGAAACACATCAATCATTACATGCAGAAGAATTGGCACTATTAAACACAGGCACCCTTCCCGATGGTGCCGTAAAAACAGCGATTGAAGCTTTGCTAGGAAACGTTCCTTCTTTTCACCATTATGGACAGTTAACGACCCATCGCTCGACTTACCCTTATAAAGATGGAATCATCTGCCTTGATCATAGTGTGTACAACAATCGAGAAGACTTTGAAATTGAATATGAAGGAACGTCTATGACTCAAGCAACAACTGTTTTATTTGAACTTTTACAGGATCAACATATCGAGTATAAACCAGCTAAAAACAAAGTCGCTCGATTCTTTGCTACATCGCCTTACCTTTCGTAAAGCAACATTGTTTTACAGCTGCTTAAATGTCTGTAATACTCTTGGCACATACGCCTGCGTTTCTTTAAATGGAGGTATGCCGCCATATTTATCTACATTTCCCGGGCCAGCATTATACGCCGCAAGTGCTAAAGAGACATCTCCATTGTAACGGGTTAACATATCTTTAATATAGCGGACACCACCACGTATATTCTGCTCGGGATCAAAAATAGATGTAACACCAAGCCCCCGTGCCGTCCCAGGCATAAGCTGCATTAATCCACTCGCGCCTGCCGAACTAACCGCTTTCTCATTAAAGTTTGATTCATGCTTTATAATCGCTAACGTTAAGTTCGGATCCACTTGATGTTCTTTCGAGATCCGTTCAATGAGCGATAAATAAGGTTGAGCATTGGCATCACTGACCGTTTTAAGCGAAGAAGCCTGGTTTGAAGTTGGGTACACCGTTTCTACACTCGCTTGATTCGCTCCATTTGCTTGACTTGCTTGATTTGTTCCATTTGGCTGTAGCATTTGTTGGCTATTTAAAAACGGCATTAGAAACGGCATAGGCAGTCCCGATGTTTGAGTCGAAAGCGTTTGCTGCATCGCTTTAAATAAAAAGGAGTTAAAGTCATGTTGTTTTGTTTGGCTTGGTTGATTTACAGAAGACTGTGCGTGTGTAGTTACTCCTGGCCAGAATTGAATCGTCATTTCCAACACCTTCTCCCGATATCATTTTCTTTTATTGTACAAGGATCGCTAATTTTAGACAATATAGATTACCCTATTTCTCTATTATAAAACACATGATTTGCCCAACTTCTTAATCGTTGCTACAATAGATATATGGTATTGAATTAAAAGGAGCGAAGGTAAAGGTGTCTGACGAAGAAAATCAGCGTCCATACGTTTTAATTGGTGGCGAAGAAAAACTCGACCAACTCGTTGAAGCGTTTTACGACTACGTTAAGCAGCATAGCGATCTACAACATTTATTTCCTGATGATTTAACAGAAACCAAAGACAAGCAAAAAAAATTCTTAACGCAGTTCTTTGGTGGTCCTCAACGATACACTGAGGAGTTCGGTCACCCTAGGCTTCGAGCGCGACATATGCCTTTTGTCATTACCCCTATCCAAGCGGAGGCTTGGTTGTCCTGTATGGAACAGGCGATGGACGACGTGCATTTATCAGGTGACATTCGTGATTTTATGATGCAGCGCCTTACACTTACCGCCCATCATATGGTGAATCACGCATCAACACCAAGATAAAAGAAAGGAGTTGTACCATGAACCTTAAACGTCATTCCTTTGAAGAATGTAATCAAGAACTGGGTATTTGTGGCATCTCCGACTCACGCGAACGATTGCCATTAAAAAAACCGATTGAAATTTATCTTTTTATCGACCCACTTTGTCAAGAGTGTTGGTCCATGGAACCAATTATAAAAAAGCTACAAATCGAGTATGGTCATTATTTTAAAGTCCGCATCTTACTAGCCGGTAAACTTTCACATTGGAATGCTTTTGACCGCTCTCTTAAAAAGAGAAGCCAACGAGAGCAAACACTCGATCCAACCATGTGCTGTGCTGGAAACGTTGAACTAAATAAAATGGACCTTCACCCATATAATGCGTTTATGGCAGTAAAAGCTGCTGAACTACAAGGTCCACGTGCAGGACATCGCTTTCTAAGAAAGCTACGTGAAGCGTTATTTCTAAGAAAATGCAACGTAACCGACGAGGCGATTTTGAAAGAATGTTCTCGAGAAGCTGGACTTGATGAAGATGTCTTTTTAGCGGATCTTCATTCAGCTACGGCAACAAAGGCGCTTCAATGTGATATTCAAACAACGTCTGAAATGGATGTTGAATCCGTTCCAAGCCTTGTTTTCTTTAACGGCAATTCTGAGGAAGCGGGCATAAAAGTCTCTGGCAGTTACCCTTATCACATTTATGAACAATTGCTAGAAGACATGTTGGGGCATAAACCAGAACGAGCGTCTCACCCTCAGCTAGAAGTATTTTTGCGCCATTACGGCTTTCTAGCGACATCAGAAATTGCGACTGTGCTTGATAAAAGCCCTGAGGAAGTAGAACGTTCGTTAAAAACTTTGATGTTGCAACAAAAAGTAGAAGCTGTCCCATTTAAATATGGTACGTTTTGGAAATGGATCGCATAAGAAAAGCGACGCCCCCAGTTAAGGAGGCGTCGCTCTTTATTTTTTCAAAAGGAATGTGACATGCAAAATCTATCTTAACGTATAATGAAAGAAGAAAGCAAGTAGAACCTTCAACGTCATGTGACAGTTCTTTTACATATAAGGGGTGTATCACCATTGAAAAAGAGTGTTTTTCTTATACGTTTTGCCATTTTGCTTATCGCATTCGGTCTATATTTGCTCAGTTTACTGCATCTATTCCCGATTTGGCTTGCCGCGCCATTATTGTTTTTTGCTAGCTATTATTTCTTTAAACCCACTCAAAAAAAACATCGTTTTAAAGGCTACCGATCACGTGGTTAACCTCATTGCTCAAGCAACTGCTCTAGTTCATGAAGCGTTTCTTCAAACCGCTTCATGGTTGCTTGCACAGGTTCCGCAGACGTCATATTTACCCCTGCTTTATTTAATACGTTAATTGGAAATTCGGTTATACCTGACTTTAAAAATGAAACAAAGCGCTCAGCAGCAGGCTCTCCTTCCGTTAAAATTTGTTCCGATAACGCAACAGCCGCGCTAAAACCAGTCGCATATTGATACACATAATAATTCATGAAGAAATGCGGGATTCTTGCCCATTCATAAGCAATTAAGTCATCTGTGACAACATCTGGCCCATAGTATTTTTCGTTAAGAGCCTTATAAGCTGCTGCTAATGAATCTTTTGTCACACCTGCTCCTTCTTCATGTTTCATGTGCAAAATGTGTTCAA
Organism: Shouchella sp. JSM 1781072; assembly: GCF_041949915.1. Lineage (NCBI taxonomy): Bacteria > Bacillati > Bacillota > Bacilli > Caryophanales > Bacillaceae > Shouchella > Shouchella sp. JSM 1781072. The sequence goes on along the minus strand of NZ_JBHFQE010000001.1, from coordinate 570,863 downwards.
ATTCAGCAAACATGGTTTGCCTAAACACTGTCGTTCGAATACTTTCAAGCAATTGGTTAAGCAAGTAAATCTTCTTCTGTTTCTCTTGCTCTTTTTGCATTAAATAACGATGAAGCAATAATTCATTTAACGTTGATGCGACTTCAGCTAGAAAAATCGTATAGTGACCGTAGACTGGAGGTTGCGTGTTCCTTGTATAATAACTATGAACACTGTGCCCGAATTCGTGCGCTAAGGTGGATAAGCTACTATGGGTATCTTGCCAGTTCATTAAAATAAACGGCTTTGTTGCATAGCTCCCTCCAGAATACGCACCGCTATCTTTCCCTTTATTTTCATAAACATCCACCCAACGCTCGTTTAAGCCTTTTCTTACAATCGATACATACTCTTCTCCGAGTGGCGCAAGCGAAGCAAGCATCGTCTCTTTTGCTTCCTCGTATGTAAACGTTAATTCAGCATCTTTCACGATCGGTGTATAAACATCATACATGTGGAGTTTTTCAAGGTGGAGTTGTTTTTTCCGCAACTTCATATATTGATGAAGCAAAGGAAGATGATCATTTACAGTGTCTACAAGTTGATCATACACTCGTTCTGGAATAAAGGTTTCGTTCAAAGCGGCTTCCCTTGCATTGCGATAACCTCTCATCTTCGCTTCAAAGTGCTTCGCTTTTACTTCTCCATTTAATAGAGAGCCAATTGTATGGCTAAATTGTTCATACGTTTGATAATAGGATTCATACGTTTGCTTACGAATAGACTGATTAGGGTGTGCCATCAATGTTAAAAAACGTCCTGACGTCACAGCAATCTCTTCGCCCTTTTCACCTTTAATAGACGGATACGTTAGATCTGCATTTGTTAATAAGGAATACGTATGACTTGAAGCGTGAAAAGGCTCTTTGAGACGAGAAAGCAAAGCTTCTTCATGTTCTGATAAAATATGTTCCTTACGATGTTCAATAAACGAAAAATACGCGTCATATTTACCCAGTGGTTCATGTTGCTCTACATACGTTTTTAGTGTTTTCGAATCAAGTCCCACAATTTCCGGTTCAAGAAAAGCGGTCTTCTCTTGAAAGGAAATATACAGCTGCATCGCTTTTTCACTACGTTCCTGCATAGTAGCATTTGTTTTATCTACATCACTATCGTGACGGGCATAAGCGAGAATCTTAGATGCCTTCACTTCCAGTTCATAGTAATTCTCAAGCGCTTGATACAAGTTCGATGCTGATTCAGTTACCTTCCCTTTAAATGATTGATACGTATTTAATTCAACTTGTACTTCAGTACAGGCTTGATTCCATTCCTCAACCGTTGAAAAAATCGATTCTAAATCCCAAGTGGATGCTTCAGGAATTTCAGCGCGCTTTAAAATTTTGCCGTTTGACATGATTTAGCCTCCTCGTTATTGTTTTCCTATTATAACAACTATTTAAAATTACCGCATGTTTCTGTCCACTTTTTCATTAACGCTATATTTTTTTCACTGATGTCCATCGCGTTTGAAACCCGTTCTAAAACGCCATCGCTATGTCGTTTTAAATATCCAAACGAAACCAGTAAATCTATATATTGCGATACAATAAGCACCTGTACTGTTTCACGTGTACATCGAGTCCTGACGCGCCATTGATATCGGTCGTAAATGGATTGAAATTGCTTTAAGATGGTCGATCGTGAAACTTTATGATGGAGTGGAAGTGTCTCAAGACCTTCAAAAATAAAAAAGGTTTGCCATTCATATGGAGAAGGAAGGAAATAGAGTTGTGCTGGAAGAGACCAGCCAACAATTGGAGGTGTTTGTTCACGCTGCATTTGTAGATAATACGTTAACAAATGTGGAAATTGGAGAAGTGTTCGTGTTGAAGCTTTTTTTCGAAACGCATCATATACACGCGCAATAGCTGTTATTTGGCTAGATGCAGGTAAGAAGAAGTTTGCAGGTGTAAGTTGGTCCATTTTTATAAATTGGCAATTTGCTAAGATAAGGTTTTTGTGTAGGCTGATTAAATTTGTAAGAAGGCAGAAGGTTTGGATGTCGGGGTCAAAATAGTAAAGGAATCGCTGTTGATTGTTCGTAAAAATCGCATAATATTCATATTCCTGAAGCCGAAACATACTCGCTCCGAGACGTTTTAATCGATTTGAACCTAAAACCCAAATTGGTTTTAATCGTTGCGCGTGGTAATCGTCGTTCCGCTTTACGATTTGCTCTACACTGATGACAGAACATTGGTATTCAATAACGAATTGATTGGCTTCTATCAAAATATCTGGACGTTGTTTTGTTTGGGGTAAATACGATTCGAGTTTTGTTCGCGGAAAACTTTTTTCAAAAAAGGTGTAAAGCATCTTCTTTCCTCGTTCATGTAACAATGTTTCTTTACCTGCTTTTCCCGTACACGATGTCGACACGCGATGAGCAAAATGCCAGCTCCGTTTACTCCCTAATTTTATGACAACCTCGCGATCGCAGACAGGACAGAAAAACAACTCTCTTTCTCTTTTTGATACCCAATACTGTTTCGAATAGGCTCTGCTAATGTAAATCGGCTCGTTCGCTCGATTTCGTGCAGTATACACATAATCCCTCCTCGCAGCTCTTTCTTTCATACATTCTTGTATTTATCACCAAACTCCTGCAAAAAAACAAAAAAAGAACGCCCGCAGACGTTCTTATTAAAACGCTGTCTTCATTACATCTAGTGCATTGTCAACAGCAATTTCTTTTCCGTATTCTTTTAAACGATAAATCGTCAATTCTGACTCATACCCATATTCGAGCATTCGACTTAACAAATTATCTTGTTCATCCTCAGTATAATGATCATTGCTGAAATGGATGTGCAAGAAGTAACGCCCTTCATAGTGGTATAAACTATTTGGCACATGATCAGGCTGAACAGAATGACTCAATGAAATGACATCTTCTAGTTCTCTAAAGCCAATAATAATTTCAAGCTGATCATACTGAGAATCCACTTGTTTATTTATCTCATCAAGATGATCGACGTCTTTGTCTTCCAAGTCGTCTTCTTTAACTGGAATTTCAAGCTTCATATTCCCATCAGAAATTTGGCCACGTGTCACGAGAATTTCTAAGCCTTTGTCGTGTGCATGAACTTGAATCCACAATGGACCGTCAAGTTCAAAATCATCACGATCGCTTGCTTCATTCATCATGTCATAAAAGAGTTCTTCTCCTCGTTCACGATTATACCAGATCTCATCACGTTCGAAACCACGTTCCTCAATATCTTTATACGTAATAAAAAATCGGATTGTTGACTCGTTTACGCGTTCAATCTCCATTCTCGCTCCCCCTCCTAACGGATAATGGTTGTTCAACTCAAGAAGTGAGCAGATCCTCTATCTCTATTGTATGATAGATACGAAAAAAATGAAATGAATCTGCATCTTTTCGGCGAGATTATTGATTTATAATTTTCTCTTATTTATTTTTAAAAGTCAAGAAAAAACCTTCTGCATTGAACAGAAGGTCATTAATTTACAAGACGTTGTGCTTCTTGAAGTTGGAATGTACGAACCTTCCGCGGTAAAAAGCGACGAATCTCCGCATCGTTATAACCAACCTGAAGACGCTTTTCGTCGAATATAATCGGTCTACGTAACAAACCAGGATTATCACTGATTATTGTAAACAATTTTTGTAATGGAAGAGATTCTAATTCAACATCCAGCTCTTGAAAAACTTTTGAGCGCGTTGAAATAATTTCATCTGTCCCATCTTCTGTCATACGTACAACATGCTTAACTTCTTCTACAGAGAGTGGTGCTGCAAAAATATTCCGTTCTTCAAAAGGAATATTGTGCTCTTCTAACCATGCTTTTGCTTTTCTACAAGATGTACAACTAGGGGATGTTAGTAGTGTGACCATCTTATTGAATCTCTCCTTTACGTAAATAATCAAATTAGATTTACATTCTATGTGCATTCGTTCACTTAATCACAATTCTTATTATACAAGTTTGTCTAATAGTTGTATAGGGTTGAACGGTAAAACTTATACAAAGATTAAACAAAAATATGTGAAAGACTACAACTATAGGTATAAGTACCCTGAAGGATTCTTTTTTAAACCTAATAACGAAAAAACTTATTTACGTATCTCTATGTGCGACAATTTCACATGGACAACATAAAAAAACTCTTCCTATAAAGCGCCACGTAAAGCGCTTATAGAAAGAGTTTTTTATTATGCACTGCATTTTTTTGATTGCGGATAAGGGTTATCGTTTAACCGACGTTTTCGAAATCGGCCGAAACGTTTTTTTAATAAATCTTCCCAAATACGTCGTTTCTTTTTATTTTTTTGCTTTTTCTTTTTATGCACCACAAACACCACCTTTTTTAAGGTTTAACTGGTTTGCTTTGTTCATCATACGTCAACACTTTATTTACTGGTTCATACGATTCTCCGTACAAATGTTCATCCTTGTACGTGTGAATCGTTTCATACGTATGTTTCATTTGCTCATATATCGTATTTTCATCATCGTTCTCTGGTGACCAAAAAAGAATTTCTAGTTCATTTACTTCATTTGTCGCTAGAGAACGCCGACGATAGCCAATCGATTTTGCGTGAGTAAACCCTTCTCGCTCATAAAACCGCTGTCTTTTTTCTGTATCGGTATCTTCATAATCAACTGGTTCTACCTCAAGTATAATTGGCTTTTGCTTTTTTTTCAATTGGTCCAATAATTTTTTCCCTAGTCCTTCACCTCGAGCATGACTGGACACAAATAAATAATCAACAAAAACAAACTCATCGGTTTCGACATACATTAGGACATGTTTGTCACTTTCATCTTTGTGGTACACATCTCCTTTTTCCTTTAACAGCAATTTCATATGTTCCTCAGACTTCATTTCTTCAATTGGAAAATATTCCGCTAGCTTATCATACCATGTTTTCATATTCATTCCTCCTCGTCTTATCACTTATTATACCGTTATTCCGCTAAAAGAAAACCTGTTTCCGCTAGTGTACCCAAACAGACGCAAATCATTTCATGCAAAAAACCGGTCATTTGGCTTTGCAACCAATCGACCGGTTTTACGTAATTTATGGGTTAACGTAGTCAACACCTTCAGTATACGTGTTGCTTGCGTTCCATAATAGAAACTCATGAATATCATTGTCATAGAGCGCTTGAATTTGCGCTTCAATTTCATTTACACCATAATTTGTATAGTTCCCTGCACCTAAGTAACTAGCAGTGAAGTCTTGTAACCATGGTCTTTGCGTAGGTTTCTCATCGCCTAACTCATCAAGAACATCGTTTTCTAACTGTGAATACTCATCCATTACTTCATAAGGATATAGATCTGGTTTATCAATATTTCCAATTGAAAATGGTCCCCAGTGACTCGGATAAGGCATAGACGAAATAACATCTACATTTTCAGAAATTTTCACGAAATCTTGTCCAACGTTTTCTTCAAATCCACGTGCTGCAGCTCCAAAAATATCAACAGATACCTCAACATCAAATGGTTGTAATTCTTCACGCGCATATCCAACGAAATCAGCTACAGCGTCAATTCTGCTATCTACTGTATCCCCTTCCCCATCATCGTAATTACCTAAACCGTAAGTTAAACTATCAGAGCGATTTAAGAATCCTTCTGGGAAACGAACGTAGTCAAATTGCACGTCTCTAAAGCCCATTTTCGCTGCTTCTTTCGCAACTTCAACATTGTAATCCCATACTTCTTCTAAGAATGGATTCACAAATGCATCACCGTTACGGTTTTTCCATAATTCGCCGTTACTTTCTCTAAACGACAATTCTGGCTTTAAGTCTGCAAGAACAGAATCCTTAAAAACAACGATACGAGCAATAGGGTAAATTTCATTTTCTTCAAGCACTGACATCATTTCCGCCGGATCATCGATATAATTTTTAGCAATATCATAAAAAGGGGAGTCTTCATCAGGCATATACGTAATATTTCCGGTATCATCTTTAATATCAATAACCATTGAATTAATATCTGTTTCATTAACAAAATCAACTAATGTATTTAATCGTGAACCACCTGCTGAATGAGCGGTTAGGAAAATTCCTCTTACCCCATCTTCTGGATAGTCAAAATGGTAGCCAGATTGGTACACAAAACGTGCAGAAGAAGAAGGGATTTCAAATCCATTATTTTCGTTTGCAACTTTTTGCGAATGCATGAGGGCAACACCTGAGTCAGCCTTTGCTTCTGTAGTCGTCGCTGCTAAAAGCAGAGCAGAACCTAGTGCTCCAGCACCGATGGTAAAGAATGTTCGTTTCATAAATGTGTTCATACTTACACTCCCCGTTTTTTATCGTTAATCTTCGTCCCGAGCGTCCCAGTCCTCTTCTAGCTCTAACTCTTTCAGAAGCTGTCTTCGCTTATGCTCAAGCTGATCTTTTTGCATAGCAAATTGTTCTTTGTTGAAAAGCCATTGTTTACCGTCATAGACACCCTTAACATTTCCTAAAAGAAGCTGTTCTTTTATGTACGATTCCGTAAGTCCTAGATAGGTGGACAATTGATCTAACGTAATATACAAATAACGAGCCTCCTCGACATAAAGTATAACGTTCTTACTTCATTATTGCTATCAAAATGCTAGAAAAACTTCTAATTTTTTTCAAGAAGCTTCCTTTTTTCCCAAATTGCATCTAAAGAAAGAATCAAACTTTGAGTGAACACACAAAAAAAAGCATGTTCACGACAAGTGTGAGCACGCTTCGTGTTCGTACATTTAAACACCGACAGGCAAGACGTGGTGCAAAATAAGGAAAAAATGAAAGACGGAGCCCGCGATAACAAATAAATGCCAAACTGCGTGATGGTACCGAAAGCCTCTCCACATATAAAAAATGGTGCCGATTGAATAAAACAACCCACCAATGACTAGATACCATAAACCAGTTGTAGATAGCGCATTAAAAATTGGGACGATGGCGATCATTGCTAGCCACCCCATCGCTAAATAAATGAGCGTAGAGATAAATAAAAATTTCTTTACGAAGAAAATTTTAAAAATCGTTCCACCAATTGCAAGACCCCAGACAATACCAAACATCGTCCACCCTAATGCACCTTCTATTAAGATAAGCGCGATGGGTGTGTACGTTCCGGCAATGAATACATAAATCGCTGCATGATCCAAAATTTCAAATACGTCCTTTGCTTTACCTGGTGGAAAACTGTGAACCATTGTAGAGGAAACATAAAGAAGTAGCATGCTTACTCCATAAATCGTGAAGGTCACGACATGCCAAGCTGTACCATACAAACTCGAATACACAATAAGTAACGTTAAAGCTGCTATACTAAGCAGTGTTCCAATTCCGTGTGTAACCGCGTTTGCAACTTCTTCTCGTTTCGTGAAAATATGCGTTTCCGCCAATTAAACCTCTCCTTTACAAACGCTTTAAACCATTATAGCATAGGTAATTAAAACTGCATATTGCTTAAAAGGAGTGAAAATATGAGAGATGTTACATTAACACAAGTGTTTGATCATCATATTACACAAAAATACATTAACCGTTCCGGGATGGCGCACGCCATTCGTGTTGCTTACCATGGCTATGCGCTAGCGATTGACCATAAAGTAGACGTTGACTTAGCTACAAAAGCCGCCTTTTTGCACGACATTGGTCACTATATGTGGTACAAAAATGGAAAATGGGATTATAGTTTATACAAAGCATTCGACATTCATCCTATAAAAGGCGCAGAGCGAGCGCACAAATTACTCATTCGACTTGGGGAACATCCTAGAAAAGCAAAAGAGATTGCTGTCGCGATTTTACTTCATACAGATTCTTACCTGCCCTCTCACGACCTTGCTTTAACACCGCTACAAAATATTGTCGCAAAAGCAGACACTTTAGATGAGGAACCTGGTGGCGATCATCATTATCGGACGATTGATATGGATCGTGCGCGTCAGCTGCTTATAGAGTTAGATGTTCAAGTCGATGCTGTCATAAAAAAACAGCTAGGTTAAGGCTCGCTTATAAGTTGAAAGTCATCTTTTGTTATTGGGCCATTGATTCGTTGAGTAACGATTCCATCTTGATCAACCACAATCGTTGTTGGAACACCAAAAATTTGAAACTGCTTTTGTAAGGTTCCATTAAGATCAAGGATTGGGTCAAACTGAGCTTCGTACTGTTGTAAAAAAGGCGCGATGTCGTTTTTACTCCGTTCGGAACTTGTTAAATTAACGGGAATAAATTGGCTTCCTTCTTGTTGTTGCAGAACATTGCTAAGCGCAGCGATAGCCGGCATCTCTTCTTGACATGGATAGCACCACGTTGCAAAGAAATGAATGACCGTTTTATGATGCGTCCCCTTTTCATAAGCGATAGGATCGCCGTTTAACGTGGAGCCTGAAAACGAAGGTAAGGTTTGTTCCATATATGGACCTTCAACGCTTACTTCGTTTGGAACAGCAAGAACTTCCGTTGTTGCCAGTACTAGTATACAAATAATTAAACATTGGCTTAGCCATTTAGAGAACGTCATGATATCCCTCTTTCGAAGTTAGGAGTACGATTATGAAAGGATTAGAACTTTTACAGTTTATTGCCGTTCTTGCTTTTTTACTATTTGTCATCTTGTTTCAAGATATACCTTATTCCTTCTTATGGTTTTCCCTTTTACTCGCACTAAATATTGGCGTATTTATCGTGCGGAAGAAAAAATCAAAACAAAAAGAATCATCTCTTGAGGAGTAAGTTGCATTTATATGAATTCTGAATTAGGATAATTTAGGAGTAGATGAACAGGAGTGAACGTTATGCAAACGGTATTTTCCGGAATTCAGCCGAGCGGTGTGTTAACGCTTGGAAATTATTTAGGTGCACTGAAACATTTTTCAGCAATGCAGTATGACTATGATAGTTATTTTTGCATTGTTGACCAACATGCCATTACGGTACCCCAAGATCGATTAAAATTACGTCAACAAATTCGCAGTCTCGCAGCACTGTATCTCGCATCAGGCATTGATCCGAATAAATCAACATTATTTATTCAATCAGAAGTGCCCGCCCACGCTCAATTAGGTTGGATGATGCAGTGCCTTTCCTATATCGGTGAATTGGAACGTATGACACAGTTTAAAGACAAATCTGCTGGCAAAGATGGCGTATCTTCAGCTTTACTTACATACCCACCTTTAATGGCTGCAGACATTTTATTGTATCAAACCGATATTGTGCCTGTTGGAGAGGACCAGAAACAGCATTTAGAATTAGCACGTAACCTTGCTGAGCGCTTTAACAATAAATATTTGGATGTTTTCAAAGTGCCAGAAGTACAAATTCCTAAAGTCGGCGCTCGCATTATGTCTCTTAATGATCCAAGTAAAAAAATGAGTAAGTCAAACCCACAGCCAAAGAGCTATATTTCTCTATTGGACGATCCGAAAACGATTGAGAAAAAAATGAAGAGTGCGGTTACAGATTCTGATGGGACGATTCGCTTTGATCCCGAAAATAAACCGGCTGTTTCCAATTTGCTGTCCATCTTTTCTCTTTGCACGGATGAAAGCATCGAAACACTTGAAAACCGTTATCAACAATCCGGCTATGGCCCGTTTAAATCTGACCTTGCGGAAGCTGTTATTCAAACCCTTGAACCCGTTCAACAACGTTATTATGAGTTGGTTGATTCAAGCGAACTTGACGATATTTTAGATGCTGGTGCTGAAAAAGCGGCGCAAATAGCAAATAAAACGTTGAAAAAAGCGGAAAATGCGATGGGACTTGGTCGTAAAAGAAAATAGCATTAAAAAGAACACGCCTTTAGCGTGTTCTTTTGCGCTTATTTTCAGCGATCTTTACGGAACTATAATGGCGAAGTCGATCTCGAATTTTATTCATTAATTGGTAAAATTGAGCAATCTCTTGCGTTTCAAAATCCGAAAATAACGTTGTAAAATAGGCATGAACTTCATCTTGATAGGCTTTCATTTTTGCTTCCCCTTCTTCTGTAAAGGAAACATATTTGAGTCGACTATCCTGCTCGCTCTCTTTAAACTGAATTAATTGCTTTTGCTGAAGCTTTTTTAATCGATTTGATACTGCACTTTTATGGGTTCTTTGAAAAGCCGCAATCTCTTTTGACGTTAATGGCCCCGATAAATCAATAATAATTAGTACAGCTAGCTGCTCAGGTGAGAGCTCACGAAATTCGTGAGTTAGTTCTTCTTCAATAATTTGATGGCCATAAAAAAATACATCTTTAAAAACATCCATGGCTTCTATAAGCGAACTTTTCAAGTCACCACATCCTTTGAGTTACACCGTTCAGATTATGTATGAGTGCTCGTGATGAAAAAAAGGCTTCCTTAGATGGAACCCTTTTATTTCACTTAATAGCCGTTTTGTTTTTTCAATACTTTCCCAACGAAAAAAGATAGACCGAGTGTTCCTACTAATAAAATGACCGTAAAGATTTGCATAATCAAGTAAGCTAAATCATTTGTATCCATCCGACTTTCCCTCCTTTTTACTTATTATTATAAGAGAAAGCCGAATTGATGTAAATAAAACGCTTTAACAAACCCTTACTTTACACGTTCTGGGTGTTCAAGTTCCCACAACTTCTCAAAGAACGTATGCCCTTTTACCATCGCTTTACATAACTGGTAATGCTCTTGAGACCATCCTGCTTCCACACCAGCTATTAAATAGGCCCATACATCTTCTCGTGATTTATTTTTCAATTGTTCATATGCATTTGGATCCCATTCCGTACACCAGTAAATTAACTCTGCATCGGAAGCCGTTGTATAAAGCTGATCAAGCACGGTAAACAATAATTGCTTCAAACTTCGTTCACGGCGGGTAAGTCCTTGTAACTCATTAGGACTTAGTGAAAGCATGTGATAATCCTTTTCAGGTAACGGCTCTAAAATTTCATAATATTCAACTTCTTGATCGTTGAGCGCTTCATAAACCAATTGTTCTTGTCTTGGTGTTAGTCGACTTTTTCGAATAGGCGTCTTGTAGCCCATTGTGTCAACCGCTATAATTCTCGTGCCATCAGATACAATAAAGCAATAATCCAATTGAATTCGCGACATATTTTTTCGTAAATAACTTTTTTGGTGAACGGAATCTAACAAATCTTGAGGTAGATCAAGCAATTGATTTTCAATATAAGAAAAAAGATCCACACTGCTTCGTATTAATTTCACTTGGTCCAGAACCTCAACACGATCTTCACTTCTCCATTCATGAAACTCACAGACGTTATAGCCATTTTCTTCGCCTTCAAACCAATTTACCCATACATCTCGCATCATTACCATACTCTATTCCTCCCTGGTAGGTTGCTCTTGGAATCAGTATGGTCATGGCTCATTGTTCTTAAACCCATTTTCTATATATCCATGTCGATAGATTTTTTCTGCTGGAGTCGTTAATAGCGTGACGGATTTTTCACCTAACTGTAAGGCTGCTTCTTTGCAAAGGCAATAGCCGAGCGTATAGCCCATCATGTAGGGAATTCTTTTTTTTCGACTTCCGTATAGAAAATCTTTATGTTCTTTCCGTCCTTTAATGACAAGCGTTTTTTCGAATAAATATTGATTCCACATCGTTTTCCAATTGCTCTTTTGCTTTAGCGCCCAAGGAGCGATACTGGATTCACCAACGTATTCTTTCACTGCGAGTTCAGCTAACCCTTCCATTACCATTGACTCTAAAAGTGTAATCGACTGTTCAGATTCCTTCGTATGAGAAAGGCGACATACATGATGATATTCATGAGTTAATAGCGCACGCAAATGGTTTTGTTCAATTGAGCTTGGAATGAGTAGCAAAATTCCGTTTTCAAAACTTAATCCCATCATTCCTCTTACATCATCTTGTCTATTTTCCAGTGATTGATTCGCCATAAGTACATAAATTGGCACATTCGGTCCATTCCACGCTTGTTTTAACTTCAGAAATTGCGCTTGCAAGATTGACCAGTAATCATGGTCAATAAATGCCGGTAACTGCTCCCTATCATTTACTGTAAAAAGACCGACCTTCTGCAAATAAGCGGCTAACTGTTCATCGTTTTGAAATTGAAAAAGAGGTTGCAATGGATTAACAAATAATCGTAAATACGTAGATTCTAGCTCACGTTGTGAATCTGCATGTTTTAGGAACAATTGAATCCATTTATTTGTTCGAATGACAGCCATCTTCTCCTCCTTATTTAAAACCGGTATCCTAATTAGATTAAATGCCCTTCGCATAAAAAAAGACGCTTTCATTTACACTATGCAAGGAAGACGCCAATCTTGATTATCGCGTGCTACCGTGCTACGCTTCTGTTACACACTCGTATAGAACTGTCGCAAAGGAGATCCATATGACAACGGATGAGCTGACAAAAACGTTAGACGCATTTACTTCCCTTTCCCGCAAAGAGTGGGCTTCTTTAAATAAAGGATTGAATGCAACGTTAACAGAACAAGAAAGAAAAAATATTGAAGGTATTTATGAGACCATTTCTTCCTCAGAAGTTAATGATGTGTATTTACCATTATCAGAATTGCTTTATAAACGTATGTATCACAATGTTCAATTACATCAAGATATGAATAAATTTCTTCAGCGAAGCCGGACGCGCGTTCCTTTTATTATCGGCATTGCAGGTAGCGTGTCTGTAGGAAAAAGCACAACGGCTCGCTTAATTCAGACACTTGCAGAACGTTGGCCAAATCAGCCGAAAGTCTCGCTTGTCACGACAGATGGATTTTTATATCCGAATGAAGTGCTAGAGGAACGAGGCTTGATGAAACGAAAAGGATTTCCAGAAAGTTACGATATTCGTCGTTTAATTTCATTTCTTACTGAGCTAAAATCTGGTGTAAAAGAAGTAGAAGCGCCTGTGTATTCTCATTTGACGTACAATATTGAATCCGATCAATCTCAAAAGATCGAGCAACCAGACGTTGTCATTGTAGAAGGGATTAATGTATTACAAGTAAATCGAAAAGGGAAACGAATGCCACCTTTATTCGTTTCAGATTTCTTCGACTACAGTATTTACGTTGATGCTGATGAAGAAGATATTATCTCGTGGTACGTTGAACGATTTCATTTATTACGGAATACAGCCTTTCAAGACCCTAGTTCTTATTTTCATCGTTACAAAGATTTAAGTGATGTAGAAGCTACAGAGATGGCAAAATCAATCTGGCAATCCATTAACGGAGTCAATTTAGATAAAAACATTAAACCAACTCGGCTACGTGCAGATTTAATTTTGACAAAAGGGAAAGAACATCGCGTGGAACAAATTCAACTGCGTAAATAATAGCCCGTTTAACCGCCTCAAGACAGGACTTCTTGAGGCTTTTCCTACAAAAAAACTCAACTAGCCTTTAAGACTAGTTGAGGATCAGAGTGTTACCCAATTGATTATCCTTTAAACAATTGAACAAACATTTTTCCGTAAGGGCCACCATCCACGATGCCAATTCCTACTTCAGAATAGTTACTACTCAAAATATTCTCTCTATGACCTTGAGAGTTCATAAGAGATGTGTGGGCACGATCAACGGTTTGATTACCCGCTAAATTTTCACCTGCCGTTTGGTATGTAATACCAAAGTGATCCATCATTTGAAACGGTGAACCGTATGTTGGTGATTCGTGAGCAAAGTAATTGTTGTCAATCATATCTTGTGCTTTCACGCGCGCAACTTCTGTTAGTTCTTCGTCAATTTCAAGTGGTGCAAGTCCATTTTGAGCACGTTCTGAGTTCACTAAATCAACCATTTGCTGTTCTTCTGCACTAACATCTCCAGAATCTGCAACCTCTTCTGTTTCAGCTACTTCTTCCTCTTCTTCAACGATCGGCTCTTCTACAGGTACTTCTGGTTCTTCCTCTATTTGACCATTCCCTGGCTGTTGCCATTCACCATATGAACCGTTTTGATCCATGACAAAACAGTCACTGCTCCATTGAATTGGTGTTCCTTTATATTGATGACCAGATGATGCTTCTGCTTGATCAACCTGAGTAAACCCTAACGCTAGTGTTGCTACAAATGTGGTAATCGCAAGTTTCTTCATTCCGGTTTCCTCCTAAGAAAATGTGAATTTTTTTCGCCCAACGTCTTGAGCACAAGGCAATCCTAGCATAGCTTTTTTTGATAAACGATGGAAAAATTATCATCTATATCCATCTTGCAATGATTTGTAACATACGGTTGGCGCACGGTTTAAAACGTTTCATCGAGTCGGATTCGATTAAATTCACCTGGAAAATAAACAGGTTTTGTTACCAAGATGTAATCTTTGTTTTATCTGTTACATCATTGTCATAATTAATTGATCGTTGTCTGTATCGAGTTCAAAAGAGTTTGGAAAACATTCCTAGTTCTCTCTTCATCATTTTTTGTTAAAGTATTTACGTGAGTCAATTTCATACCTTCAAATTGATGCGAAAAAGGCGAGCCCTCTATTAAAATTGGCGAACGCTTTTCTCGGGCACAGCCTCAGCCATTACGCGAAAACCGCTCCATTGTCTTCGGACACGCGCTGTTCCCGTAGGAGTCGTCACTATTTAATATAAAGAATGTCACATTCGCAAAATGACTATTGCTACCTATGATGAAATTCATTCACGTGCATTTATTAAATTTAACTTTTATTAGGAGTGAATCACGTTATGATTAAAAGAATAACTCTTTCATTCGTTGCATTATTTGGTTTTAGTTTGTTTTCAACAGCTGTTTCAGAAAGTAAAAGCTTAAAGCATCCTGTGCAGACAGGTGAGTCGTTATATACCATTAGTGAGCGTTACGGTGTATCGGAAGCATCCATTCAACGCTTGAACCACTTGGCCTCTGACCAAATTGAAGCTGGCACGACATTAGCAATCCCAACAGCCATTACGGCAGCGGATCGTGAGTTAATGGCTCAGCTCGTATATGCAGAAGCTCGAGGCGAGTCCTACGAGGGGAAAGTTGCCGTGGCGACTGTCCTGTTAAATCGTTTGGACCACGATGATTACCCTGATACCATGTACGACGTTATTCATCAAGTGACGCCGTCTGGTCATTATGCTTTTTCACCTGTATTAGACGGTGCGATTCATAACGATGCCGATGAAGAATCACGCCAAGCTGTTAATGAAGCGATTACGTACCGCGGTCTAGGTCAACAATCCATTTATTTTTATAACCCAGTTACAGCTACAAGTGGTTGGGTCGCAACAAGAGAACAGACCATTGTCATCGGCAATCATGTTTTCGCTAAATAAATGCGCGACAGAACACATTGTCTGCAAAGGCAATGTGTTTTTTTCATAGATATGGGTATGGATAAAGAAGAGGTGATCACATTGGAACGTAACGCTCGCTATGACCGCATGGTGACTTCAGCCATTCACAGCCGCTCAAATCCTCAGTCGGTTGATTCAATTGAACGGGTCCGTCATGCTATCCCTACATTGGCTACAGGACGTGATGTATCTGAAAATGAGATTTATAGTTACGGCTTTGCGTATCATAAGCAAGATGAGCAAATCGCACCTAATCAGTCCCACCCTCCTGCTGAACAACCGTTACATTTTTTAAAAACACACTATATTTTTCGTCAACTTTACCAAGCCATCGAACCATCTATTGATGCGCTAACCGGACAAAACGCTTCTACTAAAGATATAGAAGCATTGTCTCACCATCTTCGCAAATCGAGCAAGAGATCTGCATTGGCATCCTATATGCGCCAAGGTTTCGTCCTTGATGTATACCGATAAACAAGCAAACAACGGCTAAAGCTGTTGTTTTTTTGTTATACTAATGACAAACCAATGAGAAAGGAGTCTTGGTGTGCAAATTATTGTCAGCCATACAAACCTTGACTTTGACGGCCTTGCCTCCTTATTCGCTACAAAAAAATTGCAACCAGAAGCCAACGTTTGCCTCTCTCCCCAACTAGGAGCGCGCGTTAAGCAATTTTTACATCTTTATGCAGATGCGTTTGGCTGGCAGAGCTATGAAGAGATGAACTGGGATTGCGTAACGCACATTACATATGTTGATTGCGCCACTCCTGAACGAGCAGGGATAACCGATTATGTAAAGAATAGAACCATTCCTAGTAAATCCATTGATCATCATCATACCGGGGAAACAGGTGCAAACATTACGCTACTCGTAAAGCAATTAGAACAACAGGACATTTCCTTATCAGCGATTGAGGCAACTCTGTTTGGACTTGGCTTATATAGTGATACAAACTTATTAACAAACGATACCGTAACACCTAACGACCTTAATGCCGCTGCGTTTTTATTAACGAACAAGATGGACCTGAAGCTGATAGGCGAATTTTTACGTTCATCGGCTGGAGAGCATCCACTTTTTGATACCCTCTATGAAAATGTTACGTTTGAAACGGTACACGGTAAAACGGTCGCCCTTACCACTTGTGTTGCTGATACCTACATATCAGATGTCTCAATTGTAGCAGAGGAAATTCATCGCCTGTTTGCGCCAGATGCCACGATTGTTTTATGCCAATTACACAAGCATACCTATGTCATTGCAAGAGCAAACAGCAACGATGTGCCTGTGCATACACTTGCTAAACAGTTAGGTGGAAACGGACATCCTTACGCCGCTTCCGCCATTTGTCGACACCAAGGATTACAAGAGTCCTTACCATTTGTGCGACAAGCACTTGAAGACATGATTCGCATTCAAGACCCTGTTTCATCAATTATGTCATGGCCTGTTCACACGTACTCAGAACATTCGACAATCAAGGAAACAGTTGCTACCAGTAGCCACATTCATCATTCTGGTTTTCCCATTGTAGATACGAATGGTCGACTTTCAGGGATTATGACAAAACAAGATTTACATAAAGCGGAGCAATTCCATCTAGGAGAAAAGCTTCTTTCCTCATACATGACAAAACAAGTCATATCTGTTGAAGCAACAGAGTCAATTGAGCGCGTCAAGCAGCTAATGATTGACCACCAAATAGGCCGTATTCCTGTGATTGACTCGAATCAACACGTCATTGGCATCATTACACGGAGTGATCTTATTCACAGCCAACAGTCCACAAGCGAGTCGTACTCTTCTGACGATCTTGCGCGCTTTTTTGGTCATGAACGCTTTTCATTCCTTCAAAAAATGGGTCAGTTCGCTGATGATAAAGGGGTGTCAATTTATTTAGTCGGCGGCATTATCCGTGATTTTATTCTACAACGACCGTTTAAAGACATGGACTTCGTTATAGAAGGCAACGCAATTGAATTTGCTGAATCCCTTGCAGACGCATTTGGTGGTCACGTACGCAGTCATGCTTCATTCTTAACTACAACGTGGTCTCATGAATATGAAATTGATCTTGTCACAGCAAGAAAAGAGTTTTATAAACGAGCGGGTGCCCTTCCAGAAGTACGTGCAGGGTCCATTAAAGAGGATTTAGCTCGACGTGATTTTTCCATCAACGCCATTGCCGTCCAGCTTAATCCTTCACATTTCGGCAAAATTATTGACCCATTTAAAGGTCGTGAACAAATCACCAAAAAAGAAATCACGATTTTACATCCATTAAGCTTTATTGAAGATCCGACCCGTCTTTTTCGTGGCGTTCGACTTGCCACAAGACTTGGGTTTCACTTCGATCATAACACCATGAAACAAGCTACAAACATGAAC
The DNA here is from genome assembly GCF_041949915.1 of Shouchella sp. JSM 1781072. Lineage (NCBI taxonomy): Bacteria > Bacillati > Bacillota > Bacilli > Caryophanales > Bacillaceae > Shouchella > Shouchella sp. JSM 1781072. The sequence continues at coordinate 553,146 of NZ_JBHFQE010000001.1, read as the reverse complement.
GATGCTTTATTGCATATTAGCAAACAGCGCCTGTACCACGAACTTGAGCTTATGTTACAAGAAAAGCAATTTCCTGATCAATTTAAGACACTTGATCATTTTAATGTGTGGATGCTCCTTTTTGGAAATGAACTCGACACCTCAAAAATGGCACATATTAAAACGCTGTTTAACTTACAGCTTAACGAGGTTCTCTATTTATCGTTAATCGCTATTGCATACGAGCAACACGGACATTACGCAAAAAAAGTGGAGCCGTTTGCGCTGACGAAGAGGCAAAGAAAATTATTAAACGATATTCAAAGAGCCGAGCGTGCAACACATCTTACGTCACTCCTTACACTCCATGATGCGCTTGCTACAGCAGAAGATGAAGCCATTCTTTTTATTGCCTCGTTGCCGAGTGTTAAAAACCCTTCACTCATTCAGTACGTAGAGAGGCGTCAACAGCTCCTACCGCTTGTTACAGGGAGTGATCTGATTACGGCTGGCTTTGAACCTGGTCAACAATTTTCACGGTTGCTTTTTGAAATTGAAAAACAGCAACTACTCAACAGATTCAGCACAAAAGAAGAAGCGTTACACTGGATTACACATCAAAAAAACCAGTATGAGATCTAGTCTCATACTGGTTTTTCTTACTCGACAAATCGTTTAAATACTAATGACGTGTTGTGTCCACCGAAGCCTAATGAATTGCTTAAAACCGCTTGAACATCCATTTTCCGTGCCTCATTCGGTACATAGTCCAAATCACACTCTGGATCCGGCTCCTCAAGGTTAATGGTAGGCGGCACAATCCCCTCTTCAATTGCTTTGACAGAAAAAATAGCTTCAACTGCCCCTGCCGCTCCTAATAAATGGCCTGTCATTGATTTTGTTGAACTGATCGCAACATCATACGCATAATCACCTAAAACCGATTTAATCGCTTGCGTTTCAAATGGGTCATTCAAATCAGTGCTCGTACCATGAGCATTAATGTAGCTAATCTCTTCATTTTTCAACCCTGCATCTGCAATCGCTGCTGCCATTGCACGAGCCCCACCTTCTCCATCTGGAGCAGGCGCGGTCATATGGTGAGCATCGCCGGTAGAGCCATAGCCAACAATTTCTGCATAAATCTTTGCGCCACGGGCTTTTGCAGACTCAAGGCTTTCGAGAATTAAGATACCGGCACCTTCTCCCATTACAAATCCACTACGATTAACATCAAATGGGCGTGATGCTTTTTCCGGGTTATCTGTGGTCGTAATGGCTTTTGCTGAGGAAAAGCCTGCAACAGCCATATTTGTAATAGGTGCTTCACTTCCTCCAGCAATCATTGCATCTGCATCGCCACGTTGAATCGTTTTGAACGCATCGCCGATTGAATTTGCTCCTGATGCACATGCTGTTACCGAACAAGAATTTGGTCCTTTTGCACCTGTAAAAATGGATACTTGACCACTTGCCATGTCTGGAATCATCATTGGTACAAAAAATGGACTAACGCGTCTTGGCCCTTTTTCAAGCAACGTACGAAATTGATTTTCATAGGTTTCCATTCCACCGATACCTGAACCAATCCATACGCCAACACGTGCCGCATTGTCCTCGTTAATTTCTAAGCCAGAGTCTTCTAACGCTTGCTTTGCTGATGCAACAGCAAATTGTGTAAATCGATCCATTCGTCTAGCTTCTTTTTTATCCATAAAATCGGCTGGATCGAAATCATTGATTTCGGCAGCCACTTTCATTGGATACGAATCTGCATCAATTCGCGTCAAATATCCGATCCCTGATTTGCCTGCAATAGCGGCTTCCCAAGAGCTTGCTGCATGAAGTCCTAAAGGTGTAACAGCACCGATCCCTGTTACAACCACTCGTCGTTTTTCCACTATAGTTCGCTCCTTTAATTCGTTCTACTTCCTAGTTTTCGCTTACCGGCCCCAGCGTAAAGCAACTGAACCCCAAACAAGACCAGCACCAAATCCAACAAGGACTAACAAGTCTCCGTCTTTAATTTTACCGGCTTCAATCTCTTCAACCATCGCCATCGGAATGGAAGCAGAAGACGTGTTTCCATATTTATTGACGGTTACTGACATTTTTTCTTTCGGTAATTCAAGTCGTTCACGAGAAGCTTCCATAATGCGGATATTCGCTTGGTGAGGAACAAGAAAGTCTACATCTTCCTTCGTTAAGCCCGCTTTTGTTAACGCTCGAATAGAGGCGTCTCCCATTTGGCGAACAGCAAATTTAAATACTTCTCGACCATTCATTTCAATAAATTCATTCTTTTTATTAATATGCATGCCGCCTGATCCATCCGAACCTAAATCAAACGCTAAAATTCCGCGGTCTTCAGAAACTGGTCCAACCACACAAGCGCCTGCGCCATCCCCGAATAAAACCGCTGTATTCCGATCATTTATATCTGTCACTTTTGTTAGTTTTTCCACGCCAATAACAAGAACATTGGTGTAAGCTTCTGTTTCAATAAATTGTTGCGCCGTGGCGATCCCGTAGATGAACCCAGCACAGGCAGCGCTTATATCCATTGCGGCTGCTTTTTTCGCACCTAATCGATGTTGAATCATTGAAGAGACACTTGGGAACGGCATATCTGGTGTCACCGTTGCAACTAAAATTAAATCAATATCTTCAGCCTCTACTTGCGCCATCTCTAACGCTTGTCGAGCTGCTTGAAAAGCCATTTCTGACGTTTCTACATCTTCAGCGAAACGTCTCTCTTCAATTCCTGTGCGCGAACGAATCCATTCATCAGATGTTTCTAAAAATGCTTCGAAATCTTTATTTGTGACTACTTTTTCAGGAACATAGCGTCCCATACCGAGTAAGCCTGCTTTTGCCATGGATGAATCCCCTTCCATCTCAAACAGAAATTAGTACCTGATACTAATATTAGCAAACAATTTAAGAAGCTGTCTAGTACTATTTCGCTTTTCATAGGACGAACCCTTTTTATTGCTCGTTTAATCCGTTCAGCAACGCTTCAAACCAAGCATCTAAATCAGCCTTCATCTTTTCTTCAGCTCCATTTGCTGCTTCTTGCATCTTCATTAACTCGTATGTGGACATAAACCCTTCAACGTCTCCTGATTTGAACTGGGCTACTGCATAATAGTAAAAAATTTGGATCGGTAACGTTTTTGCTTCTTCCACCATCTTAATAAAAGGCTTCATTTTTTCCAATCCTTGTTCATAGTGACCATCTTTTATGTAGCCAATCCCTTCTTGGACCGGTTTCATAAATGTCGTTAACGGCTGCTGTGTCATTTTTGCTCCTCATCCTTTTGACCTAATTCATATGCCTCGTTCATTACTTTTGTAAACAAAGCTAACATCGGCTGAAGATCATCGAAACCTATTTCGATCCCCTTTGCTTCTAACATTTCTTTCGCTTCAGGTACGTATTTCATTGCAATTTGCATAAACGCCATGTTTTTTTTCTTGTTCAGTCATTTTGTTAAAAACCTCCTTCATATCTTTATTAACGTAACTGATTGGTTTTTTATAATCAAGTGAATTGACCCTAATTCAAAAAGGAAAGTGAAACACAAAGAAAAACTTGTTATAATAGGGAAATCGACGTTTGGAAATGAGGATGAACATGAACGGAACAATAACAGATAAAATTAATTCAAGACGAACCTTTGCGATTATCTCCCACCCTGATGCAGGGAAAACAACCTTAACAGAAAAACTTTTGTTGTTTGGTGGAGCCATTCGCGAAGCCGGTACGGTTAAAGGCAGAAAAAATGCCAAACACGCAACAAGTGACTGGATGGAAATTGAAAAACAACGTGGTATTTCCGTCACAAGCTCAGTGCTTGAATTTTTGTATGACGGCTATCACGTCAATATTTTAGATACGCCAGGTCACGAAGACTTCTCAGAAGATACGTACCGCACATTAACGGCAGCTGACTCTGCGACGATGTTAATTGATGCAGCGAAAGGGGTCGAGGCTCAAACGAAAAAGTTATTTAAAGTTTGTAAGCTTCGTGGAATCCCAATTTTTACGTTCATTAATAAGCTTGACCGTCAAGGGAGAGATCCATTTGAACTGATGGAAGAACTTGAAAACCTATTAGGTATTCGCTCGTTTCCAATGGGCTGGCCAATCGGCATGGGGCAATCGTTTAAAGCCGTATATGATCGGATCAATAAACGATTAGAACTTTTTAACCCGAACAATCCGAAAGATATTGATATTATCTCCGTCACTGGTCCCGATGATCCTAAAATTGATGAAGTTGTTGGAGATGAAGAGCTTATACAACAATTTCGTGAAGAATTGGAACTACTAGATGTTGCAGGGGATGACTATGATCTCGACAAAATTAATAAAGGTGAACTAACACCAATCTTTTTTGGCTCGGCGATTTCAAGCTTTGGGGTTCAAACATACCTTGACCACTTTTTAAATTTGTCACCTGCACCAAGTCCGCGAGACAGCTCCATTGGAACAATTGATCCGATGGAACGTGAACAGTTTTCAGGCTTCATTTTTAAAGTACAGGCGAATATGAATGCAAAACACCGAGATCGAGTTGCGTTTCTACGAATTACGTCTGGTACATTTAAACGGGGGATGGCCGTTAAACATGTAAGAACAAATAAACCATTAAAACTTTCTCAACCGACTCAGTTCTTGGCTCAGAGCCGTAGCATTGTTGATGAAGCATACGCTGGTGACATTATTGGCTTGTTTGATCCTGGTCATTTCCGAATCGGTGATACCCTTGTTGAAGGAGAATCGTTCGAGTTTAGTGAGATGCCTCACTTCTCGCCAGAACATTTTTCAGCAATTACCGTTAAAGAGGCGCTAAAGCATAAGTCTTATGAAAAAGGCTTGCAACAATTAACAGAAGAAGGCGCCATACAACTATTTCGCACCTATAATAAATATATCGAACAACAAATTGTCGGTGTGGTCGGCGTCCTCCAGTTCGAAGTGCTTGAACATCGCTTAAAAAGTGAGTACCATGTCGACATCCAAATGGATCGTCAACCATTCTCTTTTGCACGTTGGATTGACGGAGAAGAAAAAGATATGAATCTCTTTAAAGACAAACAGCGTAATCTCGTCATCGATAAAGAAGGTCGGATTGTTGCTTTATTTGAAAATGAATTTCAAATGCGAACGGCAAAAGAGAAATACCCGAACCTCATGTTCTACGAAAACTCTTTTTATAAGAAAACGGTTGAATAACCGCAAAAAAACGCTCAGTAGAGATGGCTTCTCTCTGAGCGTTTTCTTACATATGTTTGCGAATCATTTCTGCTAAACTTCCGTTAAACTCAGCGCGTTTTTGAATGTCATTTCCATGAACAAGTTGAGCATGCTCTGGCCTAAGACCAATAACGCGTGTTTCAATCCCCATAATTTGTAAAGCTTGGACTAAACGTAACAACTCCCTCATTCCTAAACTCGTGACGTTTCCAACACCACTAAAATCAAAAAAGAGGTAGTCAAAATTTGCTTGATACACATTTTTCGAAATGATTTCTTGGTTTTGTTTGATTAAATGCTCATCTAAGTCACCAAAAAACGGTACAAACGCAAGTTCTGAAGAAATGGATATAAACGGAGCAGACAATTGTTTAATCATACTTAGCGACTCTTCTAGCTCTTCTTTTTTCTCAAGTAATTCAAAGTCCGTTTGCGCTAAACGCCGACTTTGCTTTTGTACTTTTTCAATAAGCTCCGTTAAATTTCCATCTTGTTTAATACAGATAACATGAATTCGACTCTCATCCCAATTGACGAACATATTATGCAACACATAAGGTGCTTCAATGGTATCCATGTTCATTTCAATCTTTCCGCTTTCTCGACTAGAAAAAAAGCGTTTCACTTTCTCCACACTTCCTATATCTAAAAGTTCCAAGAAAGATTCTGCTTGCTTAAATGCTTGGTTTGCTTGCGTTGAACGTGTAACAATTTTATACGTTTCATCTAGCTCAAAGTAGGGAACAGGTAATTGATTAGTTTCGGACATCCGCCTTCACCCCTAATTGGCTTTCTTGCCATTCAGCTAATTGTGTTAAAGTGCCGATTAAAACGGTCTGCTCATTACATAACGGACTTAAATCATACATTGAAACAAGGCGCCCGCCAATAACAATGGTTGGTTTATGTGGTAAATTTTCTAATGTGTCAATATATAAATCTAAGCTCCGAGCATGGTATGGAATAGAAACTGAAATGGCAATAGCGTCTGGCTGCCATTTTTTCGCCATCATTTCCGCTTGTTCTAGCGGAACACTTGCGCCTAATAAGCGCGTCGTCCATCCATATTCTTCCAGTAAACAAGCGCACATTTTTATTCCTAAGTCATGTTGTTCTTGATCTAAACATAAAAACATCATGCTTTTCCCATTTTTAGGTTTTTTCCACTGACGAATATAATGATAATAGCGCGTTAACACGAAATCACATGTCGATGTCGCTAAGTGTTCATCTGCAATTGTAATTTTATTTTGTTCCCACAACACACCTGTATGCGCCATCGCTTTCGTTAGTAGGTTTTCATAGATCCAAATACTATCATATCCAGCATCTGAAAGGCGACGGACACATTCCCAGGCAGCATCTTCATCCCCGACGAGTAATGCATCAACTAAAACTTCCCATGACTGTTCCATAACTTGTTCCGCCTCCTTTTACCCTATTGAACCTTATATTAAGAGTAACGTTTTTAGTAAGCGAACGCAAGTACGAGAAACTGATGGAAAACTAGTTATTTTAAGTCATTTTGTCGGATCCACTTTTTTTGTGCTTCTTTATAAAGGAGATATCCTTCATTGATCGATGTTGTTGCTGAATCGTGTAGAATTTCATCTCGATCAATCGTATGATTCCTCTTTTCTTCTAAAGCAGAAGATGCGATAGACGATTGAATTGTTTCAAAAATATACGTCACAAAATCATCGATGTATAAAAGTTCCTCGTTCGACTCGACTTTCTCAGCAACATAGGAAAGAGGTATATCGCTATGAAGTCCGTACGTTAACGGCGCACGTAAAATTAAAATTGAAAACGAACGGTCTGTTGCTACTTTCAATAATGCTGTTTCAATTGAAACAACCTCTTCTTCATATTGAGAGTCATTACCTGTTCTGTAAAGATAGTGAGCTTCTGACATAGAGAGATACACAAAAAGGTCATCCTTATCTAATTTTTCGGCAACCGCGACAACCTCTTCAACTCTAGAAGATCTAGCTGCGTAAATATAACATGACGATTTTGCACGGTCTATGCAATTGCTCGCAGCATCGGGAAAGCATGTATAATTAGCATTTCTACCCATGGTCATGTCAATCGCTTTTTTCTCTTCGGCATTCTTCTCCATTGAATCAATCGCGTTTACTTCCCAACCTTCTTCTAAGAAACGATTGCTTAGATGGCTTCCGAAAAAACCTAGTCCGCCAATCACGGTAACTTTCTTCATTATCACGACTCCTTACGTTGTTCTGACATTCACCGATCTCTTGAAATAAAAGCTTGATAAAAACGACTCATTTCACTAAATAGACGGGATTGTTCACTAAGCAACTCTTTTTTTGATTCGTCCTTCACGATTTCGTTTTCCGAAAAATGTAAAACAGGTAATGTACAAGGTGCAAATAACGTTTGATCAATGGCTTTTAACGACGCTGGTTGGAGTTGGCTTATGCCGTATTGAGAACGCATTTCTTTTTTAAATCGCTTTAACGCTAGTTCGTCTTTTTTATAAGCATGCAAGCAGTCCTGTAACGATAAAAAGGGATGAATAAATGTAGCTGCTCGAATTTGGATCGTTTCTTTTGTAAACAATTGCTGTGCAATAAGTGCACCTGTTCCTTCTGCACATAAAAATATACGTTCATTAATCGTCTCTTGCCGTAAAAGGAGTTGAATTAAGTGTTCAGCATGTTTGACCGCTTTTTTGGAACCCCATTCAGCTAACAGCAAATTAGATGAAAATACGGTGTAGCCTTTTTTTACAAATGTCTCAATTAATTGCTCTGCAGTGTCAGGTGTTAATAATCGGTAATCAAGCAGCATAAAAAGCGCATATCCATTTGGTTTTTCTGGAATACAATAGCTATTCTTACAGCCATTTAAGTCTATATAACGGACATAAACAGGCATGTCGTTCATCTCTCCTGAATAGTTGATAGTCGTTATAGCTTATGTATAATTTCATAAATGTGAAAGTGATTTTTTATCATTCCACTAAAAAAACTACACACATGTATGCAACATTGTGTGTAGCCTCTTAGTTTATGGTTTCCGCTGTTGTGTCCATTTTCGATCGTCATTTGTTGTTTCAGGAAATTCGTCTCCAGCATGTAAATGAACCGATTTCGGTCTCGTTACCATGCTTCCCGTTTCCCCAATCTCAACGTACATGCCGTTATTAGGGGCTTTTTGCCCTGGAGTGAATTGTTTATTTTGACCCATGATTCCACCACCTCTGCGGATTAGAGTCCCCCGAAAGTGATACCATTATGTGCAATTACCGAACGCAGAATCGCTTTTTGCACATGAAGACGATTTTCAGCTTGGTCATATACAACAGATTGGGTTCCATCAATGACGCTGCCTGTTACCTCTTCATCTCGATGAGCAGGTAAACAATGCATAAAAATGGCCTGTTTATGCGCAGCAGCCATCAGCTCGTCATTAACTTGATAGGCTTGTAAATCTTGTATATGCTTGCTCTGTTCATTTTCATACCCCATACTTGTCCAGACATCTGTATAAACGATATCAGCACCTTTTGCGGCTAAATGTGGGTCGGCCTGCAGTGAAATCACTGCTCCTGTTTGCTTACCGGCATCTTGCGCATGCTTTAAAATAATTGGGTCTACTTCATATCCATTCGGACTTGAAATCGTCACATTCATGCCTGTTTTTGCACCGACAGCCATGAGTGAATGCGCCACATTATTTCCATCTCCTACGTAAACAAGTGACAGACCAGCAAGCTTTCCCTTCTTTTCTTGAATTGTTAATGCATCCGCAAGCGCTTGGCAAGGGTGGTAAGCATCCGTTAGTGCATTAATAACAGGAACGGATGAATGCGCAGCTAACTCTTCTACAGTCTGATGTGAATTTGTACGTATCATGATCGCATCTACGTAACGAGATAATACATTAGCGGTATCTTTAATCGGCTCGCCACGTCCTATTTGTAAATCCTTAGGGCTTAGAAATAACGCATGGCCTCCTAATTGCGTCATTCCTACTTCAAACGAGACTCTTGTTCTTGTTGACGCATTTTCGAAAATCATTCCTAGTGATTTTCCTTTTAATACTGACGAACTTTCGCCGTTTTGAAACATTTTTTTCCCTTTGGCTGCCTCACTAAGTAAATAAGTCACTTCTTCAACCGAATAATCGAATAACGTTAACAGATGTTTTCCCGTTAAATTGACGGCAGTGCTTTGCATGAGATCGACTCCTTTTTTTCAAACGTTTTTGAACGCCACTCCTGAATCGATTGTAACGAGAATGACGGGTGATAAAAATAGTGGAGAAACGCACCTAACGTTTCCACTTCCGTTAGAACTGTAAGTTGATTTGCCAATGCTTTGTGACGATTGCCTTCATTTCCATTTTGACCTGGATAAGAAATATCAATCAGCGCTTTGGCTTCTGGAGAAGAAACCCATTGATCAAAATCCGCTTTCACAATGGTAAACCCTTCTCTTTCTAACTGTTCGATAAAGGGATTACAAGCTTTTTCAAGCGCAGGCTCCACACAATAGAAAATCGACTTTTCTTCTTCTTTTTCAAATAGCGCAGGGAGAGTTTCAAACGGCGCACTCACTTTCGCCAATGCTTCTTCCGGTGTATTGCCAATCATCAGTAATTCACCAGTTGACTTCATTTCTGCCCCTAATTTCGGATCGAGCCCCGCTAGTTTCCCATAAGAAAAAACCGGTGCTTTGGCTGCAAAGTAAGGGAGTTTGCCCGTTTTGACATTTAATTGTTCCAACGTTTCCCCGACCATTAAACGCGTTGCATAATGAATATATGGTTCACCAGAAAGCTTGGCGAGTAAAGGAACCGTTCGTGATGCTCGAGGATTCACTTCAATCACGTACGCACGTTCGTCTTGTAGAACGAATTGAATGTTAAAAACCCCTTTAAATGTCATTGCCTGAGCGAGCTTATTAGCCATGTCCACCATTTGTTGCTTAATCGCTTCACTAAGTCGAAACGGCGGGGTAATTGCTAAGCTATCTCCAGAATGAACGCCAGCTTGTTCAATATGCTCAAATATTCCAGCAACATGAATTGATTTTCCATCAGTCAAGACATCCATATCCACTTCAATGCCTTGCACATACGTATCCATTAAAAGTGGAAATAACCCTTTATAAGGATGGTTGACTAAATATTCCTCCAGCTGTTCTTTTGAATGCAAAATCGCCATCCCCTGCCCTCCAATTACAAATGAAGGACGAACTAAAATTGGAAAGGTCATTTGTTCACATGAAGCAATCGCTTCTTCCATCGAAGCTACGGTTTTTCCAGGGATTGGTTCAACATCAATCGATGAAAGAAGATCGTAAAAAGAATCACGTTCTTCTAATTGATCGACAGTCGCTGCGGAGACGCCAAAGACATGCACCCCTGCCTCCTCTAACTCTTTTGTCAGCTTAATGCCTGTTTGGCCACCTAACGTTACGATGACGCCAGCAACAGCCTCTGTTTCGATAACCGCTAGCACATCTTCTAGTGCAAGTGGCTCAAAATAAAGACGATCAGCCGTCATATAGTCTGTACTAACGGTTTCAGGATTGTTATTGATGATAATAGCTTCATAACCTAGCTCTCTTACGGTGTTCGCTCCATGTACAGAGCAATAATCAAATTCAATTCCTTGCCCGATTCGGATCGGACCCGAACCGATAATCACAATTTTTTTGTTTGTTGACGGCACGCTTTCATTTTCACCAAAGTAACTGGAATAAAAGTAAGGCGTCTGTGCTTCAAATTCTCCTGCGCACGTATCCACCATTTTATAAACCGGTTTAATGTTCATTTGTTGACGAACGTTTCGAACGTTATTTACGTCTTCTTCCCATAAAAAAGCTAACGTCGCATCCGAGAACCCTGCTTTTTTATAATCATTCATTTGCGCAGTTGTTACACGTTTTAGAGACACTTGTTCAATGTCTTTTTCTAACGCTATTAATTGAGCGAATCGCTGTAAAAAGAACGCATCAATTTTCGTCTGCTGATGTAACGCTTCAATCGTTGTGCCTCTGCGTAAAAGTTCAAACAGTCTAAACAATCGTTGGTCGTCTGCTTCCACTACTGCTTTCCATAATGTCGCATCGTCTTCATGGGAAAACTCACCTTTACCAAGATCATAATAGCCAATTTCTAATGATCGGACTGCTTTTTGGAGCGCAGCATTAAAAGAGCGCTCGATCGCCATCACTTCGCCTGTTGCTTTCATTTGAGTACCTAACTTGCGGTCTGCATTGTAAAATTTATCAAAAGGCCAACGAGGAAATTTCACAATACAGTAATCAAGCGCCGGCTCGAAGCTCGCGTATGTGTGTCCGGTGACTGGATTTAAGAGCTCATGTAAGTGATAACCAACTGCCAATTTCGCCGCAATCCGCGCAATCGGGTACCCTGTTGCCTTAGATGCTAACGCTGAAGAACGACTAACACGAGGGTTTACTTCAATTAAATAATATTGATCACTATGAGGGTCAAGAGCAAATTGAATATTACACCCGCCAATAATTCCTAGTGCTCGAATAATTTTCGTTGAAGCAGATCGAAGCATTTGATAATCACGATCTGATAACGTTTGAGAAGGTGCAACCACGATTGAATCACCAGTATGAATACCGACCGGATCGATATTTTCCATATTACAAATTGTGATGCACGTATCGTTATTATCTCGCATTACCTCATACTCGATCTCTTTAAATCCAGCTATACTTTTCTCTATTAAACATTGATTGATCGGACTTTGCTTAAGACCATTTGCAACAATTGTGCGTAACGCTGCTTCATTTTTGGCAATTCCGCCTCCTGAACCTCCTAAGGTGTAGGCAGGTCGTACAATAATCGGGAATCCAATTGTTTGTGAAAACGTCACCGCTTCTTGGACTGTATGAATAATGTCACTTTCTGGCACAGGTTCGTTCAACTCATTCATTAGATCCCGGAACAATTCACGATCCTCACCTTTTTTTATTGATTCAATTGGTGTACCAAGTAACTGCACGCCATGTTTGTCTAAAGTCCCTTCATCATGAAGCTTTAACGCCAAATTTAATCCTGTTTGGCCTCCTAACGTTGCAAGCAAGCCGTCAGGTTTTTCTTTTACAAGAATGTCTTCAACGGTTTTTGCAGTTAAGCGTTCGAAATAGACAACATCTGCACAATGCTCATCTGTCATAACCGTTGCAGGATTAGGATTTAAAAGAATGACACGAATGCCTTCTTCTTTTAAAGCTAGACAACCTTGGGTGCCAGCGTAATCAAATTCAGCGGCCTGACCAATGACAATCGGTCCAGACCCGATGACAAGGACACTTTTGATTGATTGTTTATGCATATAAATGATCTCTCTCCTTTACAGGAAGCTGTTGTATAAATGTGTCAAAAATGGCGTTTGAATCGACTGGCCCTGGACTTGCTTCTGGATGGAATTGAACGGTTAGAATCGGTAAATGGTTGTGCATGAGCCCTTCTACACTCTTGTCATTGATATTGATATAGCGGACGGTGAAGTCTGTTTCTTGGATAGAACCTTCTTTTACTACATAGCTATGATTCTGACTCGTCATGTACACTTGATTCGTATGACAATCGAGCACCGGTTGATTGGCCCCTCTATGCCCAAATCCTAACTTTTCTGTTTCAGCGCCAAATGCTAAGGCGAGTAGCTGGTGCCCCAAACAAATGCCAAGAGTCGGATAGATGCGTGCCAGCTCACGAATCTCTTCAAGATGGGCGTGTAGCTTCTTTGGGTTTCCAGGTCCATTTGAAAGAACAAGACCATCTGGTTGCAAGCGCTCAATTTCTGTTTTTGAGGTTTGGTAAGGAACCACCGTCACCTTCATTCCTTTTGTCGATAATTCTCGAGCAATAGAATGTTTATAGCCGTAATCAATTAACACGACATGCTGCTTTCCATGAGGATTATACACTTTGTTTTTTTGAACACTTACGAGCGGAACAACTTCTTGGTGTTCCAATGATTCTTCCCCTGTTTTCTTTGTCATTTTATTTGATGTAAGTGTCGCTTTCATATCTCCATGTTTACGGATTCGTTTCACGATTGCTCGTGTGTCAATTCCTGTGACATACGGAATATCGTGCCTTTCTAAATACGAACAAAAACTTTCCATTTGACTATGATGAGAAGGAGATTGCTCTACTTCCGCTAAGACAACCCCTTCTACTTGCGGTCCATTGCTTTCAAAATCATGTTCGTTTATTCCATAATTTCCAATCATCGGATACGTAAAGACAACAATTTGACCTTTAAATGATGGATCGCTTATCACCTCTTGATAGCCAGTCATGCCTGTAAAAAAGACAATCTCCCCGTTAACTGGTTCCTTGCCGTGCCAGTTTCCTGCAAACTGTTCTCCGCTTTCTAACAAAACGTATCCTTTCAACTTTCATCACCTCAATGAAGAATAAATATTCTTTAATTCGGATAAAAATACATTAACTTGCAAAAAAAATTGGTTGTTCCACTTCAATTAAGAGCCGCTTTTAAAATCGATACTGCTTCATTCCACTCCTGTTCTTCTATTAAAAGTGAGGGCAAAAGTCTGGTGACGTGTTTCCCTGCTGGTAAAAGCAACAGTCCTTTCTTTTCACACGCGTCAATAACCTCTTGTGCAAGAACGGTCGTCTCAATCCCAATTAAAAACCCACTTCCTCGAATGTCTTTCACACTCGCACATGCTAAGAGCTCTTGTCGCAGCGTGTCATTAAATCGATCGGCTTTGTCTTTTATTTCTTGTAAAAATTGCGGCTGACTCATCGTTTCTAAAACCGCTTTAACAACTGCCATCGCTAACGGATTTCCTCCAAAAGTCGACCCGTGAGCACCTGCTTGAAAATGTTCTATTAGATTGGACTTACCAAGCATCGCCCCTACCGGAAATCCATTCCCAAGCCCTTTGGCTACCGTAATCACATCAGGGTCAAGTTGATAATGCTCATATGCAAAAAATGTACCTGTTCGTCCGATGCCTGTTTGGATTTCATCAATAATGACGAGAAGGTTTTTTTCTTTTTTTAGCTTCATTATGGTGCTGGCAAATTGTTCACTTAAAATGTGCACACCGCCTTCACCTTGAACCACTTCAATCATAATCGCAGCTGTTTCAGGCTGAACCGCTAACTCAAGCGCTTCGGAATCGTTGAATGGCACGTACGTAAATGAATCGAGCATTGGACCGTACCCTTGATGAACGGCTTCCTGTCCAGTCGCCGCCATTGAACCAAGTGTGCGACCATGAAACGATTGATTCATCGTGATGATATGCGATTTTCCTGATGCTTTGCGTGCAAGCTTAATGGCTGCTTCATTTGCTTCAGCTCCACTGTTACAAAAGAACACAGCGTCACAAACACTTTTTTCGACCAGCATTTTAGCAGCTTGCTCCTGGATCTCATAATGAAAAAGGTTCGATCCATGCCAGAGTAAGTCTGCTTGTTTGTGTAACGCTTGAACAATGGCAGGATGACCATGTCCTAAATTTGTCACGGCTATACCGGACATAAAATCCTGATAGCGTGTTCCGTCTTGACTATATACGTATGATCCTTTTCCTTGTGTTAACTGGATTTCTTTTTTCGTGTAAGTAGGAAATAAATAGCTCATATTCGACTCCGTTCTTTATGGAACAAGTGTCCCTTTCTCAATCATTGTACCGCTGTTTAAGGTTAATTTTTCTTTTCCGCTCACGATTCGAACACAGGTTAGATGATCCGACAAACTATTTAATGCGCCTGTCACTTTTGGAATCATTCCTCCGGTAATTTCACCTTGCTCAATAAATTGATTGATTTCAATTTCATTTAATTTTGCTTTTTTTTGCTTTTGAATATAAACGCCATCAACGTCCGTTACGACGATAAACTCGTCTGCCGCTAATGCTTTTGCTATAGAAGCAGCAACAGTGTCTGCATTAATATTGACTTCCCTTCCACATGAAGTCAGTCCAAGTGGCGCGATTACCGGAATCGCATTTTTTAACAAAATTTCTTCAATTATTTTTGTTTGAACCGACGTAACAGCGCCAACAAATCCTAATCGTGCTTCATCGATTAGTTCTGCTTGGATACATGCATGTTTAAATCCACTTAATGAAACAGCTTCAACACCTGTTTGCTGAAGCGTCTTGACGATGCCCTTGTTCATTTGCTCAAACAATACATCTTTTACAATCGCCAGTACCTCGCCTGTTGTTTTTCGTAAACCTTGATCAAATTCAATCGTAATCTTTGCTTTAACGAGTTGTTCATTAATAGCGGGTCCTCCACCATGCACAATAATGATTTCCTCGCCTGCCCGCTGTCGTTCAGCTAAGCCCTTGTAAAAGTCCGCACTTAACTCAGCAAGCATGCTGCCACCAATTTTAATTACTGTTCGTTTGCTCATATTGACAACCTCCTAAGTACGATAACCTGCGTTAATTCGGACATAATCATAGGATAAATCGCAACCCCAAGCTTTTCCTGTTCCATCGCCGATATGTAAATCAACCGTAAGCACAATCGTCTCTTCTTCCGTCATATAAGCAGTAATGGCGGCGTCATTTGTTCCACAAGGCTCGCTTTCTACTAGTGTTGGATATGGTCCAATTTCAATATCAATTTTATTTGGCGACATTGTACAACCGCTATACCCAATCGCACCGATAATCCTGCCCCAGTTCGCGTCTTTACCGAACACAGCTGTTTTCACTAAATCTGAACCAACAATCGTCTTTGCCACTTGACCTGCTTCTTCATCCGATGCTGCGCCACTCACATTCACTTCAATTAACTTCGTCGCGCCTTCTCCGTCTCGCGCAATCATCTTTGCCAACGACGTGGCGCATCGTTGAAATGCTTGTTTAAACGTTTCCCACTGTGGGTGTTGTTTGGATAACACTTGATGATCTACCGCTTTTGATGCAAGGGCTAGTACCATGTCATTTGTTGAACAGTCACCGTCAACAGTAATTCGATTAAATGTTTGATCTGTGACTTCACTTAATAGTTGTTGTAAAGCTGGTGCCTCTATGGTTGCATCCGTCGTCAAAAAGCCAAGCATCGTCGCCATATTTGGATGAATCATTCCTGAACCCTTTGCTACACCTGCAATGCGTACAACTTGTTCATTAATGATCACTTCGACACAGATTTCCTTTGTTGCCGTATCTGTTGTTAAAATCGCTTCCGCAAATGCAGATGGTTGAGTATGAATAGATAATGCATCAATGCCTGCTCTTACTTTAGTCATTGGCAGCTTCTCTCCAATTACACCTGTAGAAGAAACCGCAACAAATTCATCACATACATTTATTTTTTTAGCTAGTAACTGTTGCATTTCTTTTGCATCTGCTTCTCCTTGCTTGCCTGTTACTGCATTTGCGTTGCCACTGTTAACAATGACCGCTTGTAATTGGCCGCTTTTCTTTAAAGCCTGTTTCGTCAACCTAAGTGGGGCAGCTTGAATTTGATTCAGTGTGAAAACGCCTGCCGCTTCTGCTGGACGATCACAATAGATAAGGCCAAGATCGAATTTATTTTTCTTTAAACCGCAGTGAACGCCTGTGGTATAAAAGCCTTTTACGTCAGCAATTGAACCGTTCTCTATTACCTTTACATCCGTGTGTATTTGCTCACTAACAAACATTGTTTCACCTCATTTACGGGTAAATAGGCAGCATCCCTAACCCTGTTTTTTCTTCAAAGTTATTCATAATATTGAAATTTTGTATCGCCTGACCTGCAGCTCCTTTTACCAAATTATCAATAACTGATACGAGGATAACCCGGTTTGTGCGCTCATCGTAAGCCACACCAATGTCACAATAATTGCTTCCGTACACATGCTTTGTCGCTGGAAAATCTCCAATATCTCGTATTCGAACGAATGGATCGTGTTCATATGCGCTCGTTAGACAAGTATGTAGTTGCTGAGCATCCACTCCATTTGTGCCAGTGGCATACATGGTTGCCATAATTCCCCGCGACATTGGAACTAGATGTGGTTGGAAACTAACGGTCAGTTCTTTCTCAACCACGTCCATTAACTGTTGCTCAATTTCAGGCGTATGCTTGTGTGACGTTACGCCGTATATTTTAAAATTCTCGTTCATTTCACTAAAGTGGGTGATCGATGAAGGGCTCTTCCCTGCACCAGACGTTCCTGTCTTGGCATCGATAATAATAGACTGAGTTTGAATGAAATTCGCTTTCAAAACGGGCAAAAGTGCCAATAAAATAGCCGTTGGAAAACAGCCTGGGTTGGCTACGAGAGAGGCATTTTTTATTTGCTCTTTTTTCCATTCACTTAGCCCGTATACTGATTGTTCAAGTAGCTCCTTTTGCGCCGCTTCTCTTTTGTACCAAGTTTCATAGACTGCTGGAGATGCAAGCCGTAAATCTCCTGACAAATCAATCACACGCATACCTTGATTGCGTAACCAGCCACTCCACTTACTAGAAACACCTGGAGGAGTCGCTAAAAAGACAGTATGAATGTCGTCCATCAACTCGGCTTCTTCCAACGGCCTCAATGTATATTTATTCCCGTTTAACAAATGCGGATATTGTGAAGTCAATGGCCGACCATCATCATTTGATGTATAAAGATTAATAGATTGAATTTGAGGGTGTTCATGTAAAAACCGTAATAACTCTATGCCACCATATCCACTAGCGCCGATAATACCAACCTTCATCCTCTCACTCCCGAAACGATTTTTCTTGATATTTACCTATTATAAATATGAATAAAAATAAATTCAACTGTATTTTTATTTTATTTTTACTCAGGTAATGTTTATTGAAGCATATAAGTGATGAAATCAAAAAAACACCTAGCCAAAGGCTAGATGCTAGCTTATTACATATTTTCTTGGGAGATCGTCGCGATAATATCTTCAAGCATCTCTTCCTGATTCATCTCCAGACCGTTGTATTTTCTTACAACGTGTCCTTCTGTATTCATTAAAAAGAAACTCGTAGAATGAATAATATCTTCCGGTTGCTCACCGTGTGCATAAGGAACTCGAAACGCTTCATTTGAAAATGTTTCAAGCTCTTCAATTGAATATCCTGTTAAGAAATCCCAATTTTTATTTTCTACTCCGATGTTGTGTGCATATTGATTCAGCTGTTCCGGCGTATCCGCAATCGGGTCTGCGGTAAATGTAACAAATTGAACATTATGACCTTCTGACTCTAAATCATTTTGAAGCTGGTTCATATTTGGCATCATCGTTAAACAAACGGTCGTACAGTTTGTGAAGGCAAAATTCGCCAGCCAATAGTCACCTTCCAAATCACTAGAGCCAACTGCTTCATTCTCTTGATTCACAAATGTAAAAGCAGGAATCGTAATGTCAGCTTCCGAGATATCAAACTCAGAATTCTGACCCATTTCATACATCCATCCACACCCTGATAGCATCAATACTGTGAATATCGCTCCAATTACTTTCAAAGAAACCACCCTTCACCCTTGAGATTGGGGAATATCGCTAATGGTTAATTCACCATCTTGCATTTTTTCTTTTTTCAACCATTGTTTAAAGACATAGCCAATGGCAATCCCATAAACAATTTCTTGAAATACTTTCATTAAAACACCAGCTAATTGCTGATCCGTCCGAGCATCGAGAAACTGAAGTGCCTCAGGACTTCCGAATGCTGTAAGCAATGCTTCTGGTCCTGCTCCCCCAGGTAAGCAATACGCCATGACATTCGCCCAAATTAACGGGTCGGTGTATACAGCATACATAGCATTAGGAGCAAAAATGATGAGTGCACAAGCAGGTGTAATTAATAAACCATTTGCAAAAATATAAAAAATACGTCGTAACTCAGGAAGCTTGTACGTGCTCGGCACAGGAGCTAAAATATACCACCACATTAGCGCCGCCGCAATAAGTAATACCCACTGATAAAGACTATGTAAGAACGGTGCTTGCATAAGCGTGTCAAACATGAGCGGAACGTGATAGAATGAAAATAGACCATTAAATAAGAGCAGTGCAACAATTGGATTCCAGATGTAACGTAGCGGTCGAAACGCCCATTTACTATTTAAAAATGCTTCATACCATTGCCTCGGAATACCGAGTAATAGCAAAGGCACTGCGATAAAATAAGCAAAAACCATTTGTAACATATGGATCGTCATCATGACGTGCCCAAATACATAAAGTGGACTTCCCCAGCCTAAATAAAGCGCTAGCAAACCACTCATGAAGAAAATCATGTTTTTCACTGTGCCAGTTTTTGTTCTTCGCACAAGTAAGCCATATAAAATGGCTATCACGACAATCGTTACAAGCAACTCTGGTGTCCATAATGCGCGGAATCCCAAGCTTGAGGCAAACGTTTCCATATTTATTACTCCTTTCAAGCAGGATCTCTCTTACGTACTCATCATAGCACATCTATAGTTGAATCCAAATGTGCTTCCGTGTATTTTTTGTTACTAATTTAAATAAAGGAGCGCTTATGAAACAAAGACATTTAATCGCCTTAGATTTAGACGGCACATTACTTCCAGAAAATCAAACGATTTCCCCGCGTACAAAAGAAGCGCTCTTAAAAGCGAAAAGAGCAGGCCATATTGTTGCTATTGCAACTGGGCGACCTTACAGAGCAAGCAAACGCTACTACGAAGAGCTAAATTTGACGTCACCTATTATTAATTTTAATGGTGCGAGTGTTCATCATCCTCTTGATAAACAATACCCGACTACAAAAGAAACCATCGATCTTAAGACAAGCCTTCACCTTATTTCGATTTGTAAAGAAGTCGGCATTGAAAATATGATGGTTGAAATGAATGACTCTTTTTATATGATGAAAAATGAAGGGTTTTTTGCAAATTTTTTAACTGACGGCATTGAGCCCATTGCTTCAGGGTCAATAGAATCATTGTTAACAGAACCACCTACTGCTATTCTAGTTGAACCTCAAGTGGACCGCGTACAAGCATTGCGCGATACTCTCGACCAAACAAATACCGAAACAACGTTACAGCGTTGGTGGAAAAGCCACGTATCTGTTCTTGAGATTGCCCCGAACCATGTTACGAAAGCGACCGCTTTACATGAAGTAGCAAAACATTACAACATTAACACTGAGCATATTATCGCGTTTGGCGACGAGGAAAATGACTTAGAAATGATTCAGTTTGCCGGACAAGGGATTGCAATGGGGAACGCGATTCCAGAGTTAAAAGACATTGCACATGCAGTTACCGATTCAAACGAAGAAGATGGCATTGCTGCGTATCTTGAAAAAGCCTTGACACTTTAATTTCTATTTTTGGGAGGGGACCTCATGGTTGAAATTGATGAACTTTCAGCGGATACAACGGCTGAAACAAAACGCGAACTGACCTATCTTTTTGAAAAACAGCTTCACAACATTGCTGGTAAAAAGGCGATGATGCAAATTGAACACCTTTTGAATGAAGCCCTTCTCCCTCAATCAAAAACGTATTTCTTTATTGCACGCTACGAAGGTCAAGCAGTTGCATTTGCTTTTTTCAATACAATGACTAGCTTTCAAAAAGGCGGACAGTACATTTGGCTCAACGAGATTTATGTTGAAGAAGAGTACCGGAACCAAGGCATCGCAAAAAAACTGTTGCTTCGGATTATTTACTGGGCTGAAACACGTAATATTAAAGGCATTGAGCTCGAAACTGGTTTAAATAATGAAGCCACAAAATCTTTATATAATTCCCTCGGTTTTTATGATGTTGTGTCCAAACGGTATTCCTTCCGTTTTTAATTGAAGTTATATGCCTATTTTCTTCCATAACTAGGCGTATAGCTTCTTTTTTTTTGCGATTTTACATAGACTAAAGCAATCTCTCATTTAGTGCCTTTTGTAAAAGGAGTGTAAGAATATGACTGCAATTCCTTGGCCGACAGAATTTCAAGAACTTTCAATTAAAATCACAAAACGAGCGCTACATCAGTTTATAAAAAAAATGATGGCAAATGAGTATGAACTTCACTGGCGCTATGACTCAAATTTTATTTATCTTATTATAGAATTTGAAGACTTGGTTCATGAACTTCCTTTTATCCGAAACGATCATTTTTTGACCATGACAGCCAAAAAACTTTATGTGTACGATGCTACTCTTTCTGATGTACTGGAACATTTATTGCAATCTGAAAAAGGAACAGGCATTGTGAAGCGAATGACGGAAGGCCCACATTATGTCACAACCTATGAGCACGGAGATATTGCCTCTACAGTAGAAATTGAAGGGAGTGAGCAAGGGATGGCGAATAAAAATGTACCGATGATTCAATATAAGGAAAATGGAAAATCGCTTGGCCCGAAAACGATGATTAATGTGATGAATCTAGAAATCAATTACATCCTTATGGAGCTTTTTGAGGCAATGGAAGTAAAGAATGAAGAAGCGATGGTCGAACATAAACATCGACTAAAAAAACTGGTAAACCGTCGCTCACAAGTAGAAAAACTGTTAAAGCTTTAGCGCACTTCTATTGATAGCACATCTTGTGCTTTTTTTTTGAGTTTAACGGTTTTTGCTCAAATCCTTAGCTAGACTTTTTTTTCCTCAGTAAAAAAGGTAAAATAGAGAGATACTGTTTTATCATGAGGTGAAAAATTGTCTAACGCTTATCGGCGCTTGCGCACAGAAATGGAACCTTATTTAAAAGGATTGAATCGCAAACTTCGATCTTCCCGTTACCTCGCACCAGCTCAAATCGAGTCATATGGGCTCGAGGTACGAGATCACTTACATACATTTAAAGAAGATGAACAACTCAATGGGTGCTTTATTATCATTGATTTTTTATATGGACAAGCAAAAGGAGATGGCCAGTGGGCGTCACTCGAGAGACGGTTCAATCAATTTTTTGATACTGTCACCCACCAGATGTATGAGTCGTCGTTTTCTAAATCAAAAAAATTAAAGACCCGCTTTGCTAAAACATTAGGGTCATCATTGATTGCTTCAATGGAAGACGAACACGCTCCTTACTCGAGATTGTTCTATACGTTTATGAAAGCATTCTCTGCAGATCAAATTGATAAGCTCGATCATTATTTTCATGAGCATGATATGAAGAAAGCGTCTCGCTCATTTAGCATAACGATGAGCTACTTCTTCTTATATATCGGAAAAGAATCACTTGCAAAGTCGTTAATGCAGCAAGCTCAACCATTAACACCTGATGAAGCCGTTGCACACCTGTCTTTATTGACCCATCGAGAACGATATGAGCAAGTATTATCATGGTTTGAGACATTTTTTCCTAACAAAACAGATAAGCTAGGTGTTTTGCAGGACTACTATGATCAATCTGCCTCTTTGCATCATTCATCGTCTATTCAATATGAGACATGGGATCGTTGGTTAAAGGCCCCTTCTTTTAAACGGTTTCAGACGTTGATGAGTCATTATTCGGAGCAACAAAAAGAACTTGTGTTAGATTATTTGCTCCCCCCTTTGGAGCGACGGCTCTTTAGTGAAGCGAATAAGCTCGTTTATGCACAGATTTTAATTCAATACCCTGATTATGATCGTACACAGCAATATTTCTTGCAACATGAAACAAATCCACTTGATTTGCATGAGCAAAAGCAACAGTTATTAGAGCAGCTTGTACAAGAGAGACCAGCTCTTTCACTACCAGTTGTTCATCAATTTATCATTCGATTGGCAGAAAAACGCACACGAAAATATTACGTGGAAGCAGCTGAGTACGTTGAAAAACTTGCTTCTATCTATAAGCGTATGAACAAAACCGAGCGTTATCAGCAATACAAACAAGCATTATATAAACGATATCAATCGTATCGAGCGTTTATTGAGGAGTTGAAACGTCGTGAACCAATCATCCATATGGATTCATAGTGGCTGGGTCAATCAGTCCTTTTTCGTTTGGGCAGAGGCAAAAGGTCAAACCAATCAAGCGAAAAGCGGGTTTATTTATCCTTTTCTCTACTCCCCTTTCGAATTAAAGTTACGACTGTTTCAAAACGATCCTATTTCTTTTTACGGAACGTTTTTAACACTATCACGGTCAATTATTCACGTCCCTCTCGTTCAACGTGAATTTCAGTCCTATGTCGGATCGACAATTATTTATCAATCGGCCGATTCATGGAAAACACATTTTTTTCCAATAGAAGGCATTTCGTTCACTTTAGAAGAATTTGTTCAGTTCCTACCTTTGTTTCGCACATGGAAAACAGATTTCCAGCTAGCAGACGATTTTAACATTTGGCTCCGGTTTATGGATGACGTTTACACTTTAATTGAAGAGGGTTATTTTGAACCGAATCAATCTGGAAAATGGGTTTTAAAAGTAAAAGAACAGTGGTATATAAATTGGGCTTCGTCGATACCAATGTCATCGTTCTCCATCGCCACCAGTCAAGAAAATCAATCCATGGAGCAAGAGGAAGAGGAGCACTATGCTCAGCGTAAATCTATTATGGAAGCATTGATTGATTGCACAATTCGTGAGTTATTACAAGAAGAAGAGGTCACGGTCCTCTATGATGAATGGAAGCAGTCTGTTGAAGAACCATTACAGCCTCTTCTATCAACATTAAAAACGAGAACCCCAATGACAACGAAAGAAAATTGGTCACCCCATGCGATTCAAGACCGGTTAGGGGTAAAGCAACGAGAACCGTTTAAAACAGCCATTGTATTAAATGAACCAAAGGAAAACCAAGTGGACTGGACGCTTTCCCTTGCCTTAATTGATCGAACAAATCGTGAGCAAGTAATTCCGGTTAAACAATTGTTAACAGGGGACCACCCTTGGCTGACAAACCCCATTCCTCAATTAAAGAAAGATTTGTCGCAAATACAAGATGATTTCCATACGCTATCGGCTATTAGCTTATCGGCACCAACTGTTACGGTTACGAGCGAAGAGGCATTTGAGCTGTTTATGCAACATGATCGATTTGAGCAAATTGGTGTAACCTTAATCGTGCCTAACCAGTTAAAACAAACACCATCTATCAAAGTGAAATTAAAAGACATGCAGCAAGATCGTTATAGCGGTGTTGACCCTATCTTGAATTGGAACAGTCTGTCACAATTTGATTATTCAATCATGGTTGGGTCTCAAGAAATGTCACAAGAAGAATTTCAAACGTACGTAAGTGAACAAAAATCACTTTTGCATCTTAATAATCAATGGCTTGTGTGGGATCCAAACCTTGCAGAACGGCTTAAGAACTTTTTGGATCAAATTCAAGATCAGTATACGTATTTAGATGCATGGCGCCTAGATCAAGAAGAGGACGGTCTTGAAGAACTTGATGACATTGACCTTTCTATTGAGTGGTCGGAAAAAGTTCAAGAGAAGCTACCACAATTGTACCGACGCGAACCTGCTCTTGTACCTGTGCCTTCCACACTCCAAGGCAGCTTACGCATGTATCAACAACAAGGCTTTAGTTGGCTCGTTCACTTGCGCCAAATTGGGTTTGGAGGATGTTTAGCAGATGATATGGGCTTAGGAAAGTCTATTCAAACCATTGCTTACCTCCTTTATATACTTGAGCAACAACAGCAAAAAGCGGAGCCTTTTTTACTCATTTGTCCGACTTCCCTGCTCTATAATTGGGAAGCAGAATGTCAAAAATTCGCTCCTGAACTAAACGTATTTATTCACCATGGCAACGATCGAATTCTTGAAAAAGATAAACGACTGAGTGAATACGATTTAGTCATTACATCTTATACCCTTGCATTACGAGATGAACGTCTACTTCACGAGTACAATTGGAATGGCCTTATTCTAGATGAGGCCCAGCATATAAAAAATAAAGAAACCAAACAGCGTAAAGCCATTCGCAAGCTCCATGCGACACATCGAATTGCGTTAACTGGAACGCCGATTGAAAATCGATTAACGGAACTATGGTCATTAATGGATTTACTGAATCCGTCCTTACTTGGCAACTATAAGCAGTTTTATGCAACGTACATTAAACCAATCGAAAAAGACGGAGACAACGAGCGCCAGCAACAGCTACGAACAGTGATTCATCCGTTTCTTTTAAGACGTACAAAAGAAACAACGGACTCAGAATTAAATTTACCTGCAAAACATGAGGAGTTGAAGCACGTTCCATTAACGATTGAGCAAGTAGGCTTATACCAAGCAATTGTCAATGATATTGAAGACCAAATTCATTCGGTTTCAACAATGGAGCGGCGCGCACTTATCTTACGGACAATCACGCGTTTAAAACAAATTTGTAACCATCCAGCTCAATTTTTAAAAGCACCTATTGAAGCGCATCGTTCCGGTAAGTGGGAAACGTTCCAAACATTGATTCATGAAATTTATGAGCGAAAAGAAAGTACACTCATTTTTACCCAGTATAAAGAAATGGGCAAACTCATACGTTCCTATCTAGAAGAAACGTATGGTGCAACCTCTTTTTTACATGGAGGATTAACAAAGAAACAACGACTAGAAGCGATTGAAACCTTTCAAGATCGTGAAGGCCCTTCCTTCTTTGTTTTATCACTAAAAGCAGGCGGCGTTGGCTTAAATTTAACAAAAGCGACGAACGTCATTCACTACGATCGATGGTGGAATCCAGCAGTTGAAAACCAAGCAACCGATCGCGCCTATCGAATTGGCCAAACAGACGAAGTTCATGTTTACAAGTTGCTAACAGAAGGGACAATTGAGGAAAAAATTGATCGAATGATTACAGGCAAGCAACATTTGGCCGACGGCATTTTAGCCTCTTCCTCACAAGTAACAGAACTAAGCGATGAAGAATTACTTTCTTTATTACGATTAAGTTAATAGGTTGGTGAAATCATGATGAAACAGCCATTTGAGTCTTTTTGGAAAACCACTGAGCGTGAAGAAGACACCAAGACCGTTACCATTCCGCAAACGGAAGCTGGAACGCCAGAGTGGAAAGCATTAAAAGAACGTATCCAGCAAAAAGCAAAAGAAAGAAGGTAGAGACGAGTCTCTACCTTCTTTCTTTTTATTACGATTCACTAATTTCTACTTCAACAGACCGTGTAAACGTATTTGGATCGCTTAGTGATTCAACAATACTTTCGTCAACTAAAAGCTCCACTGTCATCATATACGCTCCTGCTGGCATATTTTCTGTAGAAATCTCTTCTCGCACGTCTTCAATTTCGCCTGGCTCATACGTTCTTTCCGTTACGCTTTGAGCAAACATATGCTCATCCGAGTAACGAAATACTTCTTCTTCTTGTGCATTCACAAGTGTGATTTCATATAATTGTTGCGATGGAAAGGTTAACGTCTGTGCTTCATCTGTTCCGTTTTCAATGTACATGTCTACAAATAGCATATCATCTGAAAGTTGATGATCAACTGTAAATACCCACTCCTCAGACATAGTAGAATCTCCTCCAGCTGGAATATTCTGATCTTCTTCTTCCTCAGCCTGGCCACCACAAGCTGCTAATGTAAAAGCAAACGTCAGGCCCATTAGTACATTCAACGTTTTCAAAACAAATTCCTCCTATTAATCTTTCCGGAACAACCCGAAGATGTTCGCTGTCTCAACAATGTTCGTGAACGCAGCCGGATCGACTTCTTCAACAATATTTTTCAGCTCATACAGCTCGTACCTCGTAATAACAATCACTAACATTTCTTTTTCCTCAAACGTATACCCGCCTTTAGCTGGTATACGCGTAATCCCTCTTGTTAAACGTTGATGAATGGCTTTATTAAGTGTATCTGCATTTTTTGTTACAATCATTGCAGTCAGTTTTACATAGCGAGTGTGGATGGCATCGATAAAGCGAGAGGTTACATAGATAGAAATTAACGTAAATAATGCTTTTTCAGGATCTAGCATAATTCCTGATGCCACAACAATGATTGAATTTAAAATAAAGAAAAAGCTGCCAACAGGCCGGTCGGACATTCGCGCTAACACGAGTACAATAATATCCAAACCACCTGAAGATGCGCCCCATTTAAGAAGCAATCCTGCGCCACCTGCAGCGATAACCCCACCGAAGACGGCATTTAACATAATGTCTTCAGAAAAGGCATAAACAGGCAACACTTCTAAAAAGATTGTTGTCAGCACAACACTTGCAAAGCTATAGATCGTGAAGCTTTTTCCAACTTTAAGCCAGCCAAGGATTGCGACTGGGATGTTTAATAGCAATAATAGAATCCCTGTAGATAATGGCACAACATAGGATAAAAGCTGGGCGACACCCGTAAAGCCACTCGCAAATACATCAGCTGGTAGAAGGAAGAAATTTAGTGAACTTGCAAGTAAAAACGAACCAATAATAACAATGAAGATTTTTCCAAGTTTACGAATCATTTTACATCGTCACCCGGTTCTGGCTTTCCACTTGTTTTTCAAACCAATTCGCAGCATCGAGCATAGCACTTCGCGTTATTTTGTGATCCGCCCCTTTTTCAGGATAGAATGTCACTTGCTTGTCTTGAACGATAGAAGATGCTTTTAGTTGTGCAATAAAATCGTGAGCGAACTGATAAGGAACCGTCTGATCTTCCATACCGTGCCAGATGTATAGCTGACGATCTTCAAGTACCTGTACATCCCGCGATAAATCATACATACGTACCTGTTCTAAAGTGGCTTCTTTTTGTTCCTCTGTTATGTTCATACCACGTTTTGTAGCGATCTCAAACATTAATTTTGCAAATTCTTCGTATTGAGGTGCTCCCATAAACAAACATGCATGCTTGACCCAATCATATTGCTGCAAAATCCCATATGAAGTAATTGCGCCCATCGAGGTACCACCAATGAAAAGCTGGTTCTCATCGGTTTGAAATCGTTCATGAATCGCCTCTACAAGATGCGGAAACTCTTCAATTGACTGTTGGACAACCGTCCAAAAATGTAGGTACGGGTCTTTCGAGCCCTCTCCTGGCTGTCGGACACCATGATAAAGCGCATCTGGCAATACCACTCGGAATCCTTTTTTTGCAATCGTATACGCAATATGTAAATTATGTTCTTTTGCGCTTGTGACGCCATGATAAAAAAACAACGTTGGTTTTTCACCACGTTCTTCTTCCTCGACAATCAGTAAAGGAATGTTATGTATCACATCTTCTTGAATTCGCATTTCTTTGATCCACTCCTACGTTCAAAAAAGCCGCCAAGAAGGCAGCTTTTACAAAATTATTGATACTTTTCGTTATAACGCTGGATACTGTATAAAGATCCTTCGTCAACCATTTTGCTGTCTTCCGTATAGGGTCTAGGGTTCCCCAATTGGAAAGATTTAATTTTTTCATCTTTTGATTTCCCTGTCACTTTGTTTAAAAAGTCTTGACTCTTTTCTTTTAAATCTGCTCGTTTATCACCATCTACTAAGTAAACCGTCAATGCTCCTGCTACGGCTGCCGATGCTACAGCAACAATTGTTTTCTTTGCATCCATTACAAAAAACCCCTCTCTAAACAAAATCAACGATTCTCCTTATAGTATGTTCCCTAAATGACACTTCATAAACCTAAAAGAATGATTCAATTTCATTATTCCTAAGCGTTACACAAAAGCGATCGTTTACCACAGGCACATTGGCGACATTTATTTTCACTGCGCGTTTATTTACGCTCATGGTGTCTTCTTTTCCTCGGACACGTTTTATCCATTTATGCGTAAAATTACGCTCCAACGTTTTCAAACACGCACTGTTTCCTTGGAGGTCGGCAAAACGTCATCGGATTACAACAAATGTCACGAATTTAAAAATAAAAATCTAAATAAAAACTGTTTCAACAAAAAAACAAGAAAAATCTTTATAAGTGCTCATAGCACACTCATAAAGATTCTTTTCATTCTAATTCCATTCAACAAACTAAAACTTATTTCTTTGTGTACAGTTCTTTCGGCTCTTTAACGATCCATTCTTGACCAAAAGAACGCTCGCCGTCCCAGTCTAACATCCCACCATCGTAATTACGGACATTGTTGAACCCCTGTTCCTTCATGTACATTGCTGTATTTTGACTTCTTCGTCCACTTCGGCAAACCAAAATATAGCTCTTGTCTTCATCCATTTCTTTAAGCATGGATGGCACTTCATTCATCGGAATAAGTGGAACCCCTGGGATATGTCCATCTTCATATTCAGTTACCTCGCGAACATCAATAACAATAGGCTCGTCTTGAGGTTTTTTGTTTTGTAACTCGTCTTTCAATTCATCTGTAGATATCTGTAAAATACCATCTTCACTTTTACTCATAGCAACCTCCAGTTTTTCGCTTATTCAATCGTTATGTCAATATGCGGCAACGACTCTCGAAGCTGCGTTAACGTCACTTCTTCAGCTTCCAATTGTTCAAAGACAGGTAAAAC
This sequence comes from Shouchella sp. JSM 1781072, assembly GCF_041949915.1. NCBI lineage: Bacteria > Bacillati > Bacillota > Bacilli > Caryophanales > Bacillaceae > Shouchella > Shouchella sp. JSM 1781072. The sequence continues at coordinate 523,522 of NZ_JBHFQE010000001.1, read as the reverse complement.
CACGTCATCAATGTAGCTTGCTACATCAATCGTACCATCAGACCGAATGAAATCATCATGTTCAGATACAACCTCATAAAGAGGCTGAAACGATTGAATCTGAAAGGCTACCGTTCTATCTTGAATATCTCTCGTATAGTCTCTCGTATCAATTGCATGAACGCGATAAACCGATCCTAAACTTACGTAACGCGCCTGTTCTTGTTCAATATGCTCTTCTTGATTGTCTGCAATAACAACATCGCCACTATATACCGTTGGAACAAAAACAGAAATAGCAAAGTATAGTGTCAACACTGTTATAAAGACTAAAAAGGAACTTGTCCTTTCTCTACCTCTTGTATCCCCACTTCTCTTTTGAATGTTACGATGGACAATAAAGAGGGTCACTGCTAGTAAAACAATGCAGCTAGTAATAAGGATAAACTGAAACCAGCCTTCAGATAAGATCACCATTTAAAACGACTCTCTTTCTCGTACAATAATGTTCGTTAATCATTCGTATCGTACCATAAGAGCGTCCATTTAAAAACGAAAAAGCGTTAAATCGAAGAAGAATTTATGATTGTTTTCTATTAGTTCCTAGCCCTTACATTGGCATATTCCCTTGTTTTCTTGATTCCTCAACAGGTTTGGCATTTAAATAGCGAAACGAACGAATTAAAAACGAACGGGTATCCCTTGGCAAAATCACATCATCAATATACCCTTTTTTTGCAGCATAATAGGGAGAATCCGTCTTTTCTACATCAATACTAGACTTTTCCTCCACGATCGCTCTTGAACTTTGCCGCCCCATAACAGCAATAGATGCACACGGCCAAGCAACCACTAGATCTGCACCTATTCCTTTACTATTTAATGCGACAAACGCACCTCCGTATGCTTTTCTAAGTACGACGGTGATTTTCGGTACAGATGCTTCAGCAAATGCGTAAATAAGTTTAGCACCGTGGCGCAATAAACCTTTGTATTCTTGATCTTTTCCAGGAATAAATCCACTAACATCTTCTAACACGAGCAATGGAATGTGAAAACAATTGCAGAAACGAACAAACCGTGCACCTTTATCACTTGCATCAATATCAATGCAACCAGCTAAATGAAGCGGATTATTTGCTAAAACACCGACCGTCTTTCCATTTAAACGAATAAAACCCGTCACGATGTTTTTTGCAAATCCTTTTGACCATTCAAACAAATGCTGTTGGTCTGCAAGACACGCAATAATTTCTTTCACATTATATACTTCACGCTCATCTTTTGGTAAACACGTTTCGATTCCTGTTGTTGTAGCGATGTTAGACCCATCTGGCGTCTTTTGATTTTCTAAAAAAGATAAAAACTCTTTCACTTGTAAAAACACTTCTTGCTCTGTATCGGCAACAAAATGAGCTAGTCCGCTTTTGGTTGCATGTATATCTGCACCGCCAAGACTTTCAGGCGATAGCGTCTCTCCACTTATTGCTTGGAGAACTTTCGGTCCTGTTATAAACATTTGGCTGATCGATCGGACCATAAAGATCGCATCACTCAATGCTGGAGAGTAAGCAGATCCTCCTGCACATGGTCCAAGCATAACCGATAGCTGAGGAATTACGCCTGAGTACTGAACGTTTCGTTTAAATATTTCTCCATAACCGTGCAGCGCCTCAATGCCTTCTTGAATACGTGCCCCCCCTGAATCAAGCAAGCCAATAATCGGCATCCGATGTTTGTATGCTAGATCCATTAATGAGCAAATCTTTTGTGCGTGCATGCCTCCGAGCGTACCACCGACAATTGTAAAGTCTTGTGCATAAATACAAACATCTTGCTCATTTATTTTGCCAATACCAGTAATGACACCATCGCTTGGTTGACCGTCTAAACCTGATGCAAATCGATCCAACTCAGAGAAGCTATTCGCATCAACAAGCTGACTAATCCGCTCTCGTGCTAATAGCTTCCCCCGTTTCTTTTGCGCTTCTTGCTTATCAATTCCGCCGCCTAATGAAATGATCTTTAATCGTTTCTCGTATTCTTGTTCTTCTTGATTGTCCATTGCGATCCACCCTTTTTAGGTTCTTGTTGTAATGTAACCAAAAAGGGTGACGCTATGCGTTAAGGCTGTCTGTGAATAGGCAAGGTGACACATCGAAATGAACCACCTGATTTGATAATCTCTGAAAAATCAACTTCAATAATCGTATATCCACGATCTCGTAGCGCTTGGTTCGTTTTTTTGTTTTGCGGCAGCGCTAAAATGCGCTTTTCTCCTATCGACAGTACATTAACACTTAAATTAAATTGTTCTTCTTTTGAAACTTCAATACAATCGTAACGTTCAGACAGCAGTTGATAAGCCTCGGAATCAATGGCTTCCGGATATACGAGTGCTTCATGTTTCGAGATTGGTTGAAACACACAATCCAAGTGCAAGTACTTATGATCAAACGGCACCCATTGAAATTGTTTACTACCATGATTCTGCTCTAACATGGATAAACTATTTGAGGATGTACGACCACTCGCACCGACATAAATAACATCTTCCGTGACGATGACATCTCCGCCTTCAATTGTCCCTTCTTGAATAGGTTGAAACGGACGATCTATCGCTTTTAAAAAATTCGCAAGCTCTTTTTCCTCACCTTGTCGAATTTCGCTTTCCATTCGCGCAACATATAATACGTTTTCAATCGTAAATCCGCTATCGCGCATAAAGACTTGTTCAGGAAAGGATGCTTGAGGCGGCAACATTCGCACATTAACGCCTTCAGCCCGCATCGTTTCTATAAGCGTACGGTGCTGGGAAGAAGCTAATTCTTTATCAATATTCTCTTTCATATACTTCCGTTGCGTTTCGTTGATCGGTTCTTTAATTGTCATATACGTTGGTTCGCACACAATCACTTCTGTTAATGTATCAAATTCAGATTGACAATAAACGGTTTCGTTTTTCATGAGTGAATGACTCCTATCTTTTGAATCAATTCTTTATTAAGATTTGCATAGAGGATTGTAAAAATCAATTTTTTCCATTATATTTTTATATATTCGTATACCTTTTCCTAAGTGTATACTACAATAAGGATATCTTATCCATTTAAAAGATAAATCATAAAAACGTAAAAATCAGACCAACATACTTGGCCTGATCTTAATGAAAAGTCAAAAATAAATTATAGCCATTTTCAGAAATGGTCTTTCCATTTTTATGACTTTCGATGTGAGACGAGAGCTCTGAAGTAAGAATATAAAATGTTTCCTTATCACGACATTCAAGCGATTGATCAATTTGCTTTCTTAAATATTGTTCTTTAAAGTAATAACTTGAATACGTAAGAACAGCACGAGCATAGAGAGATTGAACAGTAAGATCAGTACGAACTTCTAAACTGTTAATAATGTGCAACTGCTTCAGGACATTCTTATCAATGGCAAATGGCTCTTTCATTGTTCTCCCTCCATCTGTTATGATGATATCGTTTAATTTACTCATGTTTTACCCTGAAAAGAATGGTCATAAACCTGAGGGTGTTGGATCTTCCAACCCATTTTTTCATGCCATTTTTTCACCCTACTTATTCGGAGGTGCCTCACTTATGTGTGGTTTTATTGGAGAGCTCTTACACAAACATAACGAAAACAACCACGCTGATGATCAGACGTGGACGGAAGCTTTAGAGATGATCCACCATCGTGGACCTGACCAAACAGGCGAATATAAAGACGAGTTTGTTCGACTAGGCTTTAAACGCTTAAGCATCATTGACTTAGAAAACGGCTCACAGCCTTTTTCTTATCAAGAAGGTCGCTATCAAATGGTGTTTAATGGCGAGATCTACAACTATATTGAACTTCGAGAAGCATTACAAGAGCGAGGAGTAACGTTCCGCACGCACTCGGATACCGAAGTACTCATTGCGATGTATGCGCATGAAGGCAAAGACATGATCAAAAAACTGCGCGGGATGTTTGCCTTTGCAATCTGGGATACTGAAGAAAGAATCCTTTTCTGTGGTCGCGACCGTTTCGGTATTAAACCGTTTTATTACATGAGAGACAATGGCCGTCTTCATTTTGGTTCAGAGCAAAAATCTCTTATGCCTTACATTGATGAAGTGCAAATACGTACAGATTCGTTACAGCATTATGCAACGTTTCAATATGTACCAGAACCACATACATTAACAAATCATGTGGAAAAACTATTACCGGGTCACTACTTAACCATTGATGAGCATTTATCAATCGACGTTACAAGCTACAGCGATCGCTCGTTCTACCAGCACTCTCGCAATCAATCGCTTGAGTCGTTAGTAAACGAAACGAAAGACGTGTTAACAAATTCCGTAGAGAAACATATGCGTTCAGATGTTCCTGTTGGTTCATTCTTATCAAGTGGCATTGATTCTACCGCAATTGTCGCGCTTGCCAAAGAACGACACCCAGAACTATTAACTTTTACAGTCGGCTTTGAAACACAAGGCTATAGCGAGATTGATTTAGCTCAAGACTCCGCAGAAAAATTAGGCGTCCGGAATGTTTCAAAATTAATTACGCCAGAGGAATTTTTAGAGGAACTCCCTAAAATTATGTGGCATATGGACGAGCCTGTTGCCGATCCAGCAGCTGTTCCCCTCTATTTTGTTGCAAAGGAAGCAGCGAAGCACGTAAAAGTTGTTTTATCCGGAGAAGGTGCTGATGAATTATTTGGTGGTTATCGGATTTACCGCGAGCCGTTAGATTTAAAATTCTTTGATAAAATACCAAGAAGCTTGCACCCAGCTTTAAACCGATTTGCGCAACGTTTACCTTCGTCTGTTAAAGGGCGTGGATTTTTATTAAGAGGAACAACACCTATTGAAAAACGTTATGTCGGGAACGCGTTTATTTTCAATGAAGAGGAAAAGAAAGAGCTGTTTCATTCATATGATGCGTCCCATCCATATACGGATGTGACACGTCCGCTTTATGATGCGGTCCGTCACTATGACGATTCCACAAAGATGCAGTATGTGGACATGCATACGTGGCTTGCTAGTGATATTCTTGTTAAAGCGGATCGTATGACAATGGCCCACTCGCTTGAATTACGCGTGCCATTTCTTGATAAAGAAGTCTTTGAATTTGCCCGCTCATTGCAAACAGATTTAAAATTAGCAAACAATACAACAAAGTTTGTTCTAAGAGAAGCGATGAAAGAGATCGTACCAGACTCCATTGTTTCCCGTAAAAAACTCGGTTTCCCTGTACCGATCCGCGTATGGCTTAAAGACGAGCTGTACAGCTGGGCACAACAAACGATTAAAACGAGCGGTGCGGATGAATATTTCAATAAATCCTTCTTACTGCAAATGTTAGAAGATCACCGCCAAGGAAAAGCAGACTACAGTCGAAAATTATGGACCGTTCTTTGCTTCATGATGTGGCATGATCTTCATCTTGCTAACAAAAGCAAAAGCGAGAAAGTAAGCAAAATTGTCATATAACGCGAAAGAATCTTCTTGAAGGCGTATCGCAACGTCTTTCAGGAAGATTCTTTTTTTAGTACTTTCGTTTATTTGTCTATAAAGATTTTTGAACCATTACACTACAGCTTTATTGGTTTCAATGTACGTCAGCAGCTCGTGAAGATCAATCATTGACGCGAGACCAGTCTCCGCTTGTACAAACTGATGAATAAATGGTGTTTTAGACTGAACATCATTTGTGTCTTGAAATGCCTCAGCCTCGACACGTAAAATGTCGCTCGCCTGATCAACGAGTAGCGCAACGTCTTTCTCTTGCGAGGTACAAATTAATAACCGGGAATGCCTTGTAATCGTTGCTTTTGTGCCGTTTAAAATTTGATTCATATCTACGACAGCAATCAGCTCTCCACGAACGAGGACAACCCCTTCTATGACTTTCGCCGTATTTGGAACAGAAGCAATCCCGTTAACAGGTTCGATTGAAAGGAGATTTTGCAAATGCATGCCATAGTCTTGCTCGCCTACTGTGAAAAGGAGCAATTTTTCTAATGGATTACTCATGATTCATCCTCCACTCATTCTGGAAGTACATGGAGGTATCTAAAACCATTGCAATCTTTCCATCTCCAAGGATGGTGGCCCCTAACAACCCCGTCGTTCCTTTTAATAATGAGCCGAGAGACTTTAAGACAATTTCACTGTGGCCAACGAAATCATCTACACGTAACGCGACTAACTTATTTTTTTGATATAAGATCACCACCGACCACTCCTCTTGCTCATCCACCTCTATTCCCACAAACGTTCGCAAAGAGACTACGGGAGTATAGAGACCACGGACATCAATCATTGCTTGATGTTGCGAATAGTGAATGTCTTCCGTTTTGATTGTTGCAGTTTCTAGTACAGCAGAGACCGGAATAGCGAATGTGTCGTTGTTAACACGGACAAGTAGTGCTTCCATGATTGAAACCGTTAATGGTAGTGAAATGAAAAAGGTAGATCCTTCGCCTGGTCGAGAAGCGACTTCAATGGTTCCACCAATCTTTTCTAAATTTGTCTTAACAACATCTAAACCAACTCCTCGACCTGATAAATCGGTTACTGTGTCAGCTGTACTAAACCCAGATTGAAAGAGAAGTTGAAAGACTTCTTCATCGGTTCGATTTGCTGCATCCTCTTCGGTTAGCAAATCAAGAGACAACGCTTTTTGCAACACTCGTTCCCGGTCGATGCCACCTCCGTCATCCTCAATTTCAATCACAACCCGGCTACCTTTATAAAAAGCGCGTAGCGTGATGGTTCCCTTTTCCGCTTTGTGATGAGCCTTTCGTATGTCACGATGCTCGATGCCATGATCAATCGAATTTCTTAATAAATGGAGCAAAGGATCACTTAATTCATCAATCAGAGCCTTATCAATTTCAGTTTCCCCGCCTTCCATAACAAAATGAATGTCTTTGTCGACTTCTTTTGCAATTTTGCGGACCATTTTTGGAAATCTAGTAAATACCGTATCTAACGTCATCATTCGAATAGAGAGCATCACAGATTGCAAATGACTAATGCTCCGATTCATTTTCTCTGCCGTCACCGTTAAATCGGGCTGATCAATTTGTTTCGCTAATTGCGCTAACCTACTTTTTTCAATTACAAGCTCTTCAAACATATACATTAAGTCATCTAATTTAGATAGCTGCACACGAATGGATTTCTGCACACGTGCATCTGCTGGCTCTCCTTTTTCAACAACCTTTTGTTCCTTCCTATTCACGCTTGCAGTTGATTCGGTTTGCTCAAGTACGAAATCTTTCACGTTTACGCTTGTAATCTCGCTTAACCCTTCTATGATTGAAACAACGGCGTGAGCCTCTGACCCTGTTGCTACAATCACTTGAAAACTACGATCAAACAAGCCTTCTTCAAGAGCTTCAGTATTTGGACTTGTATGTAAAATTTCTCCTAAATTACTAAGTTCATTCACCACCATATATGCACGAACGCCTTTTAGCATCGCTTGCTCATCCACTTCAACATGAACCGTTTTAAGTGGAATCCCCTCTTCAAGCGCTTGTTCCAGCATCCGCAACGTATAGCTATCTATATCAGCTTGCTCAAGCGGACCGACTTCATTTTGGTTCATGCACTGAAGTTGTTGTTCTAACTCTCTCCCATAAGGAAGTTCGGTTCCATTTTCCTCAATCGATTCAAGCGAACTATCAAGAAAGTCGACAATCATAAAAAAGAGATTCATATGCTCATCCGTTAAAGACACATTCCCTGTTCTTAAATCGTCTAGTATATTCTCAAATTGGTGTGTAACATCGGCCATAACAGTGAAATTCATTGAAGCGGCCATACCTTTAATTGTATGTGCCGACCGAAAGACATCGTTAAGCGTAGTCGTTTGATTGTCCTCTTCTGATAGTTGAGGCAGTTGTTCATTTATAAGTGAAAGATGTTCATGACCTTCTTCAATAAACATCGTTAAGTACTGGTTTTGACTCAACACATTCTCCACCTTAGCAAAAAAGAATACGAGCGCAAGTGCTCTCGTATTCTTTATCGGATTTATTCTAATGAAAGTTGATAGCCATTTAGAAATACTCCAGAACTGCTAACGACCATTTATCCCTAACAGCCAAACCATTAATCCAGAAAATAGAAAGATGCTTATATGTAGCGCAAATAAAGAATAGTTCTTCCGCTTTAATGCCAGTCGACTCGTTTCAAAAAAGATAAACAGTAAAAGGGCAATTGCCCCTTTCACACTATAATAAGGGGTAAATTGATACATATATAAAATCACGACACCTGTTAACAGTAAAAGAACTTGTGTTAACCTGACAAACACGGCAATAAGCTTTCTGCCTGTTTGCAAATCAAACCACGTGAGGATCAACCATACGGCTGCTCCGATAAAGAAAAGCGGCCATACATGATTATGAAACTGTAAGTATGGTAAAAAGGTTTGGGCAGGAATCACACGTTGCCCTCCTCTAGCAATAGAATAGGTTTCAATTCACCCTTCTAGTATAGCATAAAAATAACTAGCAAGAACCGAGGTTCTCGCTAGTTTAAATCAAAATGGTGCCCATTCGCTTCATAGATAATCCACTCTGATAGATTCGTCGCATAATCTGCAATCCGCTCCACATACCGAGCGATAAAAGCTAGTTGCGTGGTTTCTTCAATATTTTGTTCATTCACATCTTGTCTGAACAAACGCTTAATAAACTTTCCAAACCGTTCATCAATTACGTCGTCTTCCTTCGCTAGCTGCTGGGCTGCAAACACATCTTTCTCTTTATAGGCGACGAGTGCTTTTGCGACCATAGCCCGAGCATCTTTTGCCAATGAAGAAAGCTCGCTAATTGTGTCATCGTCTACTGCTGAAATCCGTCGCGATACTTTTGCCATATCAACCGCTAAATCAGCAACTCGTTCTAAATCGCCGCTTATTTTCATCACAACAATTAGCTTACGAAGATCACTTGCTACAGGTTGTTGACGCGCAATAATATCAAAAACTTGCTCATTTAATTCAAGCTCTCGCTTATTAATTTTCTTATCATTCGCTATAATCTCATCTACTTTACTCGTATCCCCTGTCTCAAAGCAAGCAATGGCCCGATCGAGCTGCACAAGGGTTCGCTCTCCTAATTCCTGAATATGCGTGACGGATTCTTCAAGCTGTTGCACAAACATGCTACGTAACATATGCTTCGCCCCTTAACCGAATTGACCTGAAATATAAGCCTCAGTCCGCTTATGTTCAGGATTTGAAAATATTTTTCTTGTATCGTCAATTTCAATCAGTTCACCCATATAGAAAAATGCGGTCTTGTCAGAAATCCGTGCCGCCTGCTGCATGTTGTGTGTCACGATTACAACGGTATACGTTCCTTTTAAAGACGTAATTAGTTCTTCAATTTTTGTTGTTGATAATGGATCAAGCGCACTCGTTGGCTCATCCATTAATAATACTTCTGGCTTTGTTGCTAGCGCACGAGCAATACATAAGCGCTGCTGTTGCCCACCTGATAAGCCCATGGCGTTTTTACTTAGTCGATCTTTCACTTCATCCCAAAGGAACGCACCTTTTAAACTAGTTTCAACAATTTCATCCAATTCTTTTTTCTTACGAACACCATGAACACGTGGACCATAGGCGACATTTTCATAAATTGACTTTGGAAACGGGTTCGGTTTCTGAAACACCATTCCGACCTGTTTACGAAGATCCGCTAAGTCCATTGATGTATGCAACAGATTCTGTTCGTGATAGTTCAATTCTCCCGACATTTTAATCGTTGGATTTAACTTTGACATTAAGTTTAATGTTTTGATAAACGTCGACTTTCCGCAACCGGACGGACCAATAATCGCCGTCACTTCTTTTTCATTTAACGCTAAACTAATATTTTTCAACGCATGATTTTGTCCGTACCATAAATTAAAATCTTTCACTTGATACACAGCTCGCGTTTCTTCCAATGTTGCCACCATAATGGATCTCTCCTCCTTAACCAAATCGACCAGAAATATAGGCTTCCGTTTGCTTATGATCAGGATTACTAAATAATTTCTCCGTAGCGTTTGTTTCAATTAATTCACCGTTGTAAAAGAATGCCGTTCGATCCGATACACGAGAAGCTTGCTGCATATTATGCGTTACAACAACAACCGTATATTGTTTCTTTAACTCGATCATTAATTCTTCTACTTTTGCAGTGGCGATCGGATCTAGTGCTGAAGCTGGTTCGTCTAGTAAAATGACTTCTGGCTTTAAAGCGAGCGTGCGCGCAATACATAAGCGCTGTTGCTGTCCTCCGGAAAGATCAAGTGCAGACTCGTGCAAACGGTCTTTCACTTCATCCCATAAAGCCGCTTTCGTTAACGACTCTTCCACGATGCCTTTCCATTCTTTCTTCGGCACACCGTGAAAACGGAGTCCGTGGGTCAAGTTATCATAAATCGACTTTGGGAATGGGTTTGCTTTTTGAAACACCATCCCAATTTCTTTTCGAAGCGACACTACATTAACCGCGTCACTCAACAAATTCACATCTTCATACATCATTTTCCCTGTAACGCTTGCTGATGGAATCAAGTCGTTCATCCGGTTAATACTTCTTAAAAATGTCGATTTCCCACAGCCTGAAGGACCAATTAACGCAAGAATTTCATTGCGATTGACTGCTAAAGAAAGGTCTTTAACAGCGTGGTTCTTTCCATAATAAATGTTAATGTTTTCTGCTTTTAGTAACGTGTTTTCCGTTACAATCTCAGTCTGTTGTTCTTCTTTTCGAACGGTTAAAGTTGACATGGAATTCCTCCTATTTTGCAGACGTTAATTTTTTGTGTACATAGCGTCCAAGAAGTCGGGCCATTAAATTGAATAACAGAACAGCAATAATGAGTACGAGCGCCGCACCGTCAGCAATATCTCTAGCATCGGGAACAAGCCCTTGAGTGTTTACTTTCCAAATGTGAACAGCCAACGTTTCTGCTGGTCGAAACACGTTTAATGGTGATGTCTCTGAAAATGGATTAAAGTTTGCCCAATCAAGTCGTGGTGTCGTCACGCCAGACGTAAATAATAACGCAGCCGCTTCACCAAACACACGTCCTGCTGATAAAATAACTCCTGTCAAAATTCCTGGGAATGCCGCTGGCAAAATAATCGTCCGAATCGTATCCCAATGCGTAATGCCAAGAGCTAAGCTTGCTTCTTTTTGTTCACGGGCAACGCTTGTAATGGAATCCTCAACGACACGCACCATGACAGGTAAATTAAAGACTGTTAACGCAAGGGCACCGCCTAAGATTGAATAGCTCCAGCCGGTTAATTGTACAAAGACAAGTAAACCGAAAAGACCTACAACAATGGATGGAAGGGACGCTAATACTTCAATACATGTACGAATAAAATCTGTTACCTTGCCAGGCTTTGCGTATTCAGCCATGTAAATCCCGCCACCAAGACCAAGAGGAACAGTAAATAACATCGTTAGAACAAGAATATAAAAAGAGTTAAATAGTTGTGGACCAATTCCTCCACCTTCACGAAATGAGCTCGGCGGACTTGTTAAAAAGTTAAAATCAAGTTGGCCAATCCCACGTACCAATATATAACTAATCAAACTTGCTAATACGGCTACAATGAGAAGCGCAATCAGTGTAAATACGGATGTCGCTAATCGATCTGTCCATCGTTTATTCATGAAAAACGCCTCCTAGATGACAAGAAACGAACGATGATAATGAACAAGTAAGACATCACTAGAAGAATTAATCCTAATGACCAGAGCACGTTGTTTTCCGTGCTTCCAGGTACCGTATGTCCCATGTTTAATGTAATAATCGTCGTTAATGTTGCAGTTGGATCAAGTAAAGATTCTGCAATGGTTCGAGAATTTCCGATTACCATTTGTACAGCGAGTGCTTCACCAAAGGCACGGGCCATTCCTAAAACAATCGCCGTTAATAGCATCGGTCCAGCAGCTGGCACAATGACGCGGCGAATCGTTTGCCATCTCGTTGCCCCTAAAGCGAGCGATGATTCTCTAATCCCATTTGGAACAGATCGAAGCGCGTCGGTCGCAATACTTGTCACAGTCGGTAAAATCATAATGGATAATACGACCATTCCAGCTAATAAGCCAAATCCTTGTCCACCAACATTTTCACGTATAAAAGGAACAATGAGCGTTAAGCCAATAAACCCATAAACAACTGATGGAATTCCGACTAATAGCTCTACTGCTGGTTGGAGAATTTTCCGTCCCCAACTTGGCGCAATTTCAGTCATGTAAATGGCAGCACCAATTCCAAGCGGCGCAGCCACTAACGCAGCTAAAATGGTTACGGCAAACGAGCCGACAATAAAAGGTAAAGCACCATAAGCTGGTCCGCCTTGATCGGCACTCCGGGCCGGATTCCAGTCTAGACTAGTTAAAAATTCAATCGGACTAACGCCGTCAGCAACAAAAGCTTGCATTCCGCGAAAGACTAGGAAAAGTGTAATCGATACAGTTGTTAAAATAATAATGGTTGCACATGTGTAAACAATCAATTTCCCTTTGCGTTCTGTTTTTATTGTTTTCTTTTTATCTAGCAAACGGTCTGCTACAGATTGGGTAGCTGGCATGAATACGTTCCTCCTTGATCTTCTCCTCAATGAAAATCAATGTTTGAAAAGAGGCTCGGCCTTTTTAACCAAAGCCCCCTTTTCTTCTCTTTATTTTGCTGTTTCATTTCCTTCAGCATCTCGTTCTATTTGCATCCCCGTTTCAGGAATGTAGCCCATTTCTGGAATGACACCATCTTGAACCGTTTCGCTGAACAGAAAGTCGATAAACGCTTTTGTTAACCCTTCAGGCTCTCCATTTGTATAAGAGTGCATATAGGCCCAGATTGGGAAATCTCCTGACATGACGTTTTCATCGGTTTGCTCAACGCCATCTACTGCTAACGGTAAAACCGAACCTTGGTCATCGTAGTACGAGAAAGCAAGGTAGCCGATTGCACCAGGTGTCTCGCTAATAATCTGACGCACTGTACTTGATGAATCTTCTGTAATTGCATCAGATGAAGGCTCATTTCCTTCAAGGCCATATTTTACAAATGTATCTCTCGTTCCAGAAGAATCTGGGCGGTTGACAAGAACGATCTCTTCATCTGCGCCACCGATTTCACTCCAGTTCGTTACTTCTCCTGTAAAAATATTAATCATGTCTTCCGTTGATAGATCGTCTACACCGACTTCAGGGTGAGCGGCTGGACCCATTCCTACAACCGCAATGCGGTGATCAACAAGATTGGTTGCATCAATATCGTCTTTCTCTTCCGCAAATACATCCGAGTTCCCGATGTCAACTTGTTCACTTGCAATGGAAGAAAGTCCTTGACCAGACCCACCAGCTTGTACAGAGATACTTGCTTCCAGATGTTCTTCCATAAACACTTCACTTGCCGCGGCTACAAGCGGTTCCATTGCGCTTGATCCTGCTACAAGAATGCTTCCTGATACTTCTTCTGTATTATTATCATTGGAGCTATCTCCACCATTTGATGCGTTGTCACCATCACCATTCGTTCCCTCATCTGATCCACATGCAGCTGCTGTTAATAGAAATGCTGCAAAAACTGCTCCAAGGTTTAACTTCTTCATCTGTTTGTTTCCCCCTATTTGTTAAGCATTCGGTATCGTTCTTACAAGCCCAAGTATAGATGGCAAGTATTAAGTTCATATATGGCTCGTGTAAAGCTTTTGTAAAAAGCATGAAGACCACCTTTACAAATGAACATAAAAAAAACGTACTGATCATGATCAGTACGTTTCACATCTACACGATTATTTTCTTAGTTTGTTTGTTCCTTTGTTGGCCCATAGACTCCAGGTACCGTTAACCCTGCTTGACGAAGGAGAACCGTCATTTGCCCACGATGGTGCGTTTGATGGCTAACGAGCATACGTAGCATCGTTCCTTTTGTCATCGTTGCACCTAAGGCTTCGAGCTCTTCTTCCATAAAGCTGTCTGATTCGATCTTTTCCATTGCTTGAAGCAACGCCTGACTTACGCGATCATATGAATCTTTTATAACACTCGCACTGCTCGGCTGTTTTTCCGCAAGCTCTACGTCAAGATTCACACCTAGTTGTCCTACAAAAAAGACAGGAGATGTCGTCAAGTGCCAACCTAACCAACCTAAAGTGTTGTGTCCTTCTTCAATCGCTTGTCCTAATTTTTCATCTGACACAGCGTCTAAAACCGCTGATGTTAAATAAGATTCTTGTTTCCATTCTTGAATAAAATCTTCTACTTTGCGATACATGCTTACCAGCTCCTTTTCTACGTCACTTCTTAGTATAGTAAAAACGATCAAAAACATACAAGTAAGACGACCTTATCCTTGCCACAAATCACTTTGTTCAAGCATTGCCGCTAAGCGTATTAGTGACGCTTCATTTCCTTTAGACGCTATCGCTTGAACACCGATAGGCATACCTTGATTCGTTTGATATACAGGGATGTTCATCGCTGGTTGCCCGGTCAAATTTGCAAGTTGTGTAAAAGGGGTGTACGTCAAACTTGGTAAGAACATCTCATAAACAAGATCAAGCTGATCCTGAGCGCCAAGTCTCTGCACTGAGTCTTTCAACCTCTGCTCTTCTTCTAAAGATGGCGTGAGCTCACCAATTTTCGGTGCAATCGATGCAGTTCCTGGTGTTAAATACAAATCATAGTTTTGATGAAAAGCCATCGCTTTTGCTGCATGCTCGTCCCATGCAGTCAGACTACTGGCATATTGAGCTGCCGACACATGTCTTCCAGCCTCCGAGAGAACAAACGACTCCGTTTCCAGCTCCTCTTCACGAAGAGCTCTACCAATTGTTTTCTCTAAACGCCTACGCATATTTGCCATTTCGCCAGCGTTCATTAAATAGTATTGCTGCATTAAATAACGACCATCAATGGATGGAGACGCTTCTTCTATCTCATACCCAAGAGAATCAAGATACTGAACCGTTTGCATCAGTGCGGTTTTCGCATCGTCTGAAACAGGTGTACCAACTGGCGACTCATAGGAGTACGCAATACGCATAGGTGGTGCTTGATGCATCGTCTCTTCAAACCCTTCTACAAATAAAGGTGTATGAAAGGCCGCTTCTGGTTGATACGTTTGCAGCACATCTAGTGCCCGTGCGCTATCCCGTACCGACCGACTTAAGACAAAATCAATCGCTGCTCCTTGCCACTGACGTCCTGCACCAGGTCCGACAGGTGTACGACCTCGTGTTGGTTTTAAGCCCACAAGCCCTGTGAACGAAGCAGGAATACGTATGGAACCCCCTCCATCACTTGCTCCAGCAATTGGGACGATCCCACTCGCCACCGCCGCTGCAGCTCCACCACTCGAACCACCTGGAGAATATGAATCATTATGCGGGTTTTTGGTTGCCCCGTACAATTTCGGTTCCGTGATATTCTTCAAACCAAATTCAGGAGAATTCGTATAACCCATCATAATAAACCCAGCATGTTGCAAGCGTTTCGTGTAATGACTGGACTCTGTCGCAACAGATCCTTTTAATAACGCGCTCCCACCGTTTAGTTCCTCCCCTTTTAACGCTTGAGACGAGTTTTTTAATAAAAACGGGACGCCTTTAAAGAGTTGCTCCCCATGGAGATCTTTTAACTCTTCTCTTGCTTGTTTTTCCCGAGTTGAGACGACTGCATTTAATTGTTGATGAGCCCTCATCCCTTCTAAACAAGCTTGAAGGACGTCTAACGGTTGAATACTCCGTTTTTTTATTAAGTCTGCTAACGCCACCCCATCGTATTGCTTATATTCACGAAAATCCATGTAGTCTGCCTCCTTTTCTTCAGTATAAAAGAACGCACATTAATTTGCTTTTGATCTGCTTCTCCATGACTCACAAGCTTTGAGAAAACCTTGAAAAAGCTTTTTTGAATGCTCATCCTTCATATTTTCAGGGTGCCATTGAACGCCTACTTGAAAAGGGTGTGTTTCGTGTTCAATCGCTTCTATAACACCGTCATTTGTCCAACCGACCACCGCTAAAGGGGAAGATACTTGTCTAACCGCTTGATGGTGAAAACTGTTTACAAACATGGTTTGTGTTCCAACAATTGATGCGAGTATAGAAGAATCCTTCATTTGGACTTGATGGCTACCATACTCTCTCGGAGCTCGTTGCTGATGCTGAATTAATTCGCTTTGAAATTGGCTCGGTAAATCTTGATACATATCTCCTCCAGCCGCAATATTTAAGATTTGCATGCCTCGACAAATCGCAAGCACCGGTTTCTCTTCTGCTAAAGCCGCTTTTGCAAGTGCCATCTCAAATAAATCTCGCTCTGGTGTAATACTCCCTAGTTGAGGATGAGGGTCTTCATGAAACAGCGTTGGATTAATATCGCCTCCACCTGTCATTAACACACCATCTAGTTGCTTTACGTATGACCAAGCTTTCGTTGGTTCAATATTTGGAAGCACAAATGGCAGAACTTGTTTCCCATTGATAGCCGCAATATTATCTAGCGCCGTACTTAGTCTCCCTGCGTCAACAATCGAAGAAGTGATGCCGATGGTTAGCATGTTATCCGCCTCCTTTTTCTTTACACTATGCGTATGAAAAAAAATGATGTCAATGCTGAAATTGACATTTTTGCTTTGATTCGCTACGCTTTTCTAATGATTGATACGCAAAAAGTGAGGCATTATTTTATGAGAAAACGAATGGTTTTAATTGGTGGAGGCATTGTTGGTAGCTCCACCGCATTTCATTTAGCAAAGCAAGGGTACGATGTCGTTCTCGTTGATGACAAGCATCCAAATCGAGCAACAAATGCCGCTGCTGGAATTGTGTGTCCTTGGTTATCGAAACGACGAAACCAAGCTTGGTACCAGCTCGTGAAAAACAGTGCAGCCTACTACCCATCGTTTGTAGAAACGCTGGCTTCGTTCGGCGGCGAAGATACTGGTTTCAAACGAACCGGTGCTCTCTGGATTCACGAAAAAAAAGAAAATGTTCTTGATACCATCGAACGCGCAAAAATTAAACGACAAGACGCCCCGGAAATTGGTGAACTGACTTATCTTGAAGGGGACGACATACAGCAGCGATTCCCTGTTCTCGATACACGCTATTATGGTGTATTCGTAGAAGGAGCTGGGCGTGTTGACGGTCAATCGTTAAATCACTCCATGCAGCAAGCCGCACAACGTCTAGGCGCAACCATTATTCATCAAAAAGCGTCAATTGAAGAGCAAGCGAACGGGCGGTTAGCCGTTTTCACTTCAGAAGGCGAGCTTGAATACGACGAATTAATAATTACGAATGGCGCTTGGGTGAAGCCGCTATTCGAACGGACTTCCATCGCAGTAGATATTCGCGATCAAAAAGCACAAATAGTTCATTTACAAATTGACCAAGATACATCCCAATGGCCTGTGGTCATCCCTCCTGGAAATCAATATCTGTTAGCTTTTCCTAACGGGAAGATTGTTGCTGGCTCTACGTATGAAAATCATACGAATTTTAATCCGTCCGTGACTGCCGATGCGGTTCACACCTTACTACATGAAACGTTTTCCGTTGCCCCAGGATTACGAACCGCATCGTATGTAGAAACAAAAGTGGGGTTTCGACCTGTTGGCCCACACCACATGCCGCTTTTCGGAAGAATGCCAAACTACGAAAACGTGTGGATTGCGAACGGTCTCGGTTCTACTGGTTTAACAGCTGGACCTTATATTGGCTACGCACTCGCCGAATGTCTTGCAGGACGAGAGGTTCCCCTTTCCGATACTTTATTTAACGTCCAATCAATTATTAAACCATAAAAGGCTCGAGCACAAGAGATGATTAATCCAGTAGTGATTACTCATCTTTTTTTAAAAGAAACGTTGGAGTTGAACGAAACTCGAGTCTTTTTTGCTTACAGTTGCTTAAATCGGGTATGAAAATGAAATGGAGGGATGACAATGAGTTACTATGACCAGATGGACAAAGACGCGGATCATCGAAAGCAGCCTGAGAAGTATCGTGTCGGGCGTGGAGAACAAGGCGTATTAATGATTGAACCATATAAAAGTGAAATTCTCCCAAATTGGCGATTTAAAACTCCTGATGTCGCGAAAGAATCTTCTGAAACAATCTATGAACAGTTTCTCGCTTATAAAAAAGCGGATGATTTGGTCGGCATGGATATGGCAAGAAAATTTTTGCAGATGGGCTACACGCGAGCTAGAAGATATGCAAATTACCCTGGAGGCAAAAAGTACGATAAAGACGGGAACCTGAATGACCGAGATATTGATGATGAAAAAGCAAAAGCAGCGTCTTATTTCGAAGAGAAATGGATAAAAGCGCGGGAAGACCAAGACTATTTAAAAAAGAAAAAGCAACACCAAGACCGTTATGGCTAACTTAATCAACGGTTAGTAGTTGCTTCAGACCTTGCATATCCGCTGCAATTGTTTCTTTCAAATGCTGCCGATAAAATACAGAGGACGGATGATATGTGGGAAAGATTATAAACCAATTGTTGCTGCGTTCGTAAACGCCTTCTTTTGAATAACGTAAAATTTTACTACAAAAAGGCTTTCCATGTTGTTCGTTCACTTTAAACGACGAACCAACAATTCGCTCGAGCGCAATTCTACCTAGCGTCACAATAACTTTGGGGTTAATGTGGTCAATTGTTTCATCTAAAAGGATTGCGTGGGCGTTTATCTCTTTTTTGATTGGCGTTCGATTCCCTCTCTCTTCAATCGGCTTTTGCTGACTTTTGAGGTCTGTTTTATACGGCCTGCTTCGAACCACACTCGTAACAAAGATCTCTTCCCGCGTTAGCTGAATAGATTGCAGGTAGGTTTGGAAACTTTCTGCTGATTGACCTGAAAAAGGTTTTCCTGTGACAATTTCCGTTCTGCCTGGTGCTTCTCCTACAAATAAAACGTCTGCTTGCTCGTTTCCCGCGCCTTCTAAAAAGCCTTCGCATGCATATGGATGCATTCGTCGTTTCGCTTCTTTTATCGTCTCTTCTTTATACATTGTTATCCTCTTCTAGTTTTTACTTGCGCTTGTAGCAAAGCTAATTTTGTAATATACCGTTTCCGTTCACCATCATTAGCCGCACACCAAATCGATTGATAAAGCTCGTTAATCCGATTTTGATCACGATTCACCATTCAAACCTACTTCCCTACTTAGTCTTTACTGCTTAGTATAGACCGCCTCACCATTTATAATCGTTTGTTGGACGACTGAAGTCATCGCAAGAGGATGCTCGCTCCATATGACGATATCGGCATCTTTGCCTTCCTCCAGCGTACCTAATCGATCTTCTATTTGTAAATGCTCTGCCGCATAAACGGTTAATGCTTTTAGCATCGTGTTCTCGCTCACACCATGTTTCAAGGCGTGAGATGCTGTTGTAATCAGATGCTCAATTGGAATAACGGGATGGTCCGTCGTAATTGTAAAGGGGCTACCGATATCGGCAAATCGTTTCACTGTATCCCAGCTTTTATTCGCTAACTCCTGTTTTGACCGCGCCGAAAATGTTGGTCCAATTGTAAAACGATGCCCACTCGCACGTAGTTCATCTACAATTAAATGCCCTTCCGTTACATGCTCAATGGTCATTTTTAGGTTAAATTCTTTTGCAATTCGAATGGCTGTCACAATATCATCCGCTCGGTGGGCATGAATTCGCATTGGCAGTTCCCCTTTTACAACAGGAAGCAATTGCTCCATCCCTAAATCTCTCATGGTGAGTGTGCCTTGCTCTTTTTGTTTCCCATAATCTTGAGCCTTCATTAATTCTTGACGAAGTACAGCTGCAACGCCCATTCTCGTAAGAGGCATTTTCCCTTTAGGGCCGTGGATATTTTTCGGGTTTTCACCGAGCGCCCCTTTCATCGCTGATGGCGACTGCACAATCATGTCTTCCACCGTATTTCCCACTGTTTTAATGACACATGTCTCTCCACCAATGACGTTTGCGCTGCCAGGCAACACTTGCACAGTCGTAATTCCTGCTCTTCTCGCATCAGCAAATCCACTATCTTCTGGGTGAATGCCATCTAGTGCCCGAACTTCCGGTGTACATGGTTTTGTAGTTTCATTAAAATCGTGACCAGCTTTTCCTACGTCTTGTGCATAGACCCCTAGATGCGTATGGACGTCAATCATTCCAGGTGTCACCCATCCCCCTTTCGCATCAATGACTAGCCAATCAGCTTGTCGATCAATTTCTTTTTCTACTTTTACAATTTTTGTTCCTTCTACAAGAATGTCGAACAGCACAACCTCTTCTTGGGTTCCTGTCCAAACCTTCCCATTTACAATAAGTGTTTTTGTCATGTTTTATTCCCCCTAGTGTATGATTTCGACACAAAAAAACCGTTGCCTTCTTTTTGGCTAACGGTGTTTGGAATCCATTCGATCTTGCAATTCTTTAATCAATTGTTCAGCGCCTTCTTTGCTCAAACAAATACTACCATTTGCAAGCATAAGGTTCTCATCTGAACTCTCCCCAGTAATCAAACATGCGCTATAGGGTTGATACTTTTCTAACACAATTTGGTCACCATCAATTAAAATCGCAAGCGGTGTTTTAATTTCTATATTCAACATGCTCCTTAATTCTTTTGGAATAACAATTCGTCCGAGCTGATCTAGTTTTCTTACAATACCTGTTGATTTCACTTCAACGAGTCCTCCTTAACTAATTCCTAATTTTACCTATTTATTCACCATTCTAGTTTACTTCATCTTTTCCTTTTTTTATAGTGTATTTCGACAAAATTAGTGTTAAGTCGCACCTGAATTCCAAAAGCTGCTAGCTTATGTAGTACTTTTTGATCATTTTTCAGATAATGATTTTCGACAAAAAAAACCTTGCGAATGCAAGGTTTTATGCTGGATATACACTTACTTGTTTACGGTCACGGCCAACACGCTCGTATTTAACAACACCGTCCACTTTCGCGAATAGTGTGTCGTCTCCACCTTTACCAACGTTGGTTCCAGGGTAAACACGTGTACCTCTTTGACGAACAAGGATTGATCCTCCCGTTACAGCTTGACCATCGGCACGTTTAGCACCAAGGCGTTTTGAACGAGAATCACGACCGTTTTTCGTACTACCTACTCCCTTTTTCGAAGCGAAAAATTGAAGGTCCATTCTTAACATATCGTCACCTCCTGTCGGTTTCAATACTCATAAATGAGCGATATGATTCTTCCATTGATTGAAGGGATAGCTCCATCCCTTTCAAAAGCAATTGAACATCATCATATGTTTTGGTATCCAGATTTTCTGGAACTTCACAGTGTAAATAGCCACCTTCTGAACCAGCCAAATCAACAACAAGATCCACTCCACACAACGCATGAACAGCATTAATCGCTCCAATTGAAACGGCTGAAGCACCTGCACAAACAATATCTTGTCCATGTGGTCCTGCTTCGGCATGGCCACTCATTGTAAACATGGTAATGTTCTCTTCTTGATCATGGTTAAATTGAATACGTATCATCGGTCTTACCCGTTAATTTTGCCAATAACAACTTTTGTATAAGGTTGACGATGGCCTTGCTTACGACGATAGTTTTTCTTTGCTTTCATTTTGTATACGATAATTTTCTTGTTACGACCGTGTTTTTCAACCGTGCCTGTAACAGATGCACCGTCTACAAATGGAACGCCGACTTTAGCTGAGTCGCCACCTACAAATAGAACTTTATCAAAGCTTACTTCTGCTCCAGCCTCAGCATCTAGTTTTTCAACATAGATCTCTTGACCTTCTACTACTTTGATTTGTTTCCCACCAGTTTCGATAATTGCGTACATCTCTGCACCTCCTCATAACATAAGACTCGCCATTTTAGGCAGGAACACGTCCATTTAACACCTAATCCGCGCGGTTGTAAGTTCATTGGGTGCTACCAAATCACTAACACACATCATCATAGCATAAGATTTGATCCACTGTCAATCACTGATCGCAAGGCTTTTAAGTCGTTCCTTCGCAGATTCATAATCTCCGTGAAACATTACTTCATATGGTTTCCTGCTGCTTAACGAATGGGTTTCCACGAAATAAATGCGTGCATCCATCCATGCCTCTAATCGTTTTAACACAGCTTCATCGTTTTCATAAAAAAGCTCCCTAATCGATGAATGAGCCCCAATAATGATACACGCTTCACCACGATAGCCGACTAATTCATTTTCTAATTGAAATGCGTGACCAAAATCCGTGAGAACGCGTCCGCTCCCATGACAGGTTGGGCATGGTTCTTGCATTCCTTCTGCTATCGGTCGCGCTGTTTTTTTTCTCGTTAATTCAAGCATGCCAAGCTTTGTAAACCCTTTAACACTCGTCTTCACTAAATCTTGTTCAAGCTCTTTCTCCACTAGTGTCACGATTCTCTTTTGCGCACGCTCGTTTTCCATTTCAATAAAATCAATTAAAATCATTCCGCTATAATTGCGCAACCGTAATTGACGGCAAATTTCTATCGCCGCTTCTTGGTTCACTTCAATGGCCATAGCGAACTTATCCTTTTTTTTCTTATACTTGCCAGAGTTAATATCTACAACGGTTAGAGCCTCGGTCTCATCAAAAATTAAGTAACCACCATTTTTGAGCCACACATGACGCCTTAATGCTTTGTCCAGCTGCTTCTCAACTGTCGAAAAAACATCCTCGTTGCCTGGAACTAAACGGACTCGATCTTTTAACGAAGCAGGGAGCAACTGCTGGACGAGCTTAAAATCATCATAATGATCAACAACCCACTCATGGAGTTCTTCTTTCGATTGACGTTTCACTAACTGTTCAATTAGGGATGATCCTTGATACAGTCGATACGGAATTTGATCTTGATGGGTTTGTGTCTTCTGCCACAAAGCGCGTAAAAACCTTAATTCCTCGCTTATTTCGTCAATCGAGGTACCGCTTCCTTGCGTACGGACGATAACCCCTTCACCTTCTTTTAATAATGGCGAGATTTTCTCTTTCAATTCTTGTCTTTTGTTTTCATCGTCAATTTTTTTTGATATCGACACTTCTTGACCAGCTGGTAAGTAGACGATCCCATGGCCAGGTAAGGAAATGATTTCGGTTAATCTTGGTCCTTTTGTCCCGTCACTTTCTTTTGTTACTTGAACGATTAATTCTGTCCCTGCTTTTAAGTATTGGGCGATAGACAGCTCGTCTTTTCCCTCACGTTGATCTTTTTGAAAAGCATAAAGCTCGTCTCGATGTAAAAAGCCATTTTTATCGCTTCCGATATCAATGAATGCTGCCTGCATATTCGGTATAACTTTCTCTACTTTCGCTTTATAAACTGAACCGATAAGATGAGGAATGAACTCACTCTCAATCGTCCACTCCACAGCCTTCTCTTGATCAACCAAAACTGCTTCTCTTTTTAAAGCTGTTTGTTTCATTAAAATCGTTTTCGTCATATCCAATCGTTGCTCCTTTTTCACTCCCTTTCAGTTTAAAGGATGATAAAAAAAAGGACAACACTCTCCGCTAGCTTTTCGGAATGGTATGCAAAGGCACGTGACCGCCTTCACGAAAGTAGACATCTAATAAAGCTTGCAGTGAAAAGGTTGTTTGATTGGTTCCGTCTTTTACGACGACTGTATGTACTGCATTTTTTTTAATTTTTTCAACGACGGTTTTGATCGTCGCCTGTTTCTCAACAAGGATAGGGACAGCGTGATTCGACGTATAATCCTCTTTTTTCGCCATTAAAAAACGGATAAACCGATATTCTCTTTGCTTATACTCTAAAATGAGTGTAAGGAGTAAAAAAGAGAAAATCATGATGAGATTGAGCTGCATGGAATAAAAAACGACGAAAAGAAACCCACTAAACAAAAAAATACTTGATGTTACGAAAGAAAGTTTTATCGCTTGTTTGTAAGGAACCAACTTGTAAAAAAGCAGTTGAATTAGTCTTCCACCATCTAGCGGATGAATAGGGATTAAATTAAAGAGTAAGATCGCGATATTATGACTAACAAAAAGTTGATGATCTTGATAAAGCCAAACATCAGAAAAATGATACAGGCCATAGGACAAAGCAATCATCCAAATATGTTGTGCTGGTCCCCAAAGAACAATAAAGCATTCTTCTCGAGCAGGTGGAATACCTTTTGGTTCTAACACAGCAGCACCACCAAAAGGTAATAATTCTATTTTTAAGATTTTCCACCCAAAGCGATGCGCCATCCAGACATGACCCATTTCATGGATAAGTACAATCACAAGAAGCATTACGACCTCTTTAAATCGTCCAGTTATGACACCCATTGCAATAATGAGCCAAAAAAGCGGATGAATGTGGACTTTTTTTAAGAGATTAATCAAAGTTGATCACTGTGCTCGGATCAATGTAATCGCCATCCTGTTTTAAACCAAAGTAAAACATGCCCGCTTGCTCTTCATCCGCTTCAACAACAGAGCCAATAACTGCTCCTTTTGAAAGAATGTCGTAAGGCCGTACATTCACATCATCTAGCATCCCATACACTGAAACAGTTCCATCTTGATGCTGAAGTTCTACAACTTGCCCTGAGGCATCCTCTCCCTCGTAAAGTTCGATGACATGACCGCCTTTAACAGCTTTAACGTCTTCTCCTAGGCCTGTTTCAAGTAAAATGCCTTTTCTGTCTTTAGAAAAACTTTCCTTAATCGTCCCTGAAGCTGGCAAGGCATAATTGACCACATCATCCGATCCCTCTTGCATTCTTTGATCAGGAAGTAGCGCTAAAGGAGAACCAAACACGCTTTCAAAATATGAAGATACCGCCGCAAACTGAAAATGTTCCTCAAACGCCTGGTCTACTACCGCCTGTACACTGTCTAAATTTCGATGGTTGCCGTCATACACAATCCCTATCGCAAAGAATAAACAACCAGCAATCACAAGCTGTAGTAGAACCTTATGGAAACGAGTTGATTCAGGTTTTTGTTCAGCGAACTTGTCTAAGCCAGGACGCGTTGCTGAAGAAGTATTTGGAGCGCTTTCTTTTTGTTTTTGTTTGGAAGCAATTTGTTTTTCAATTTGTTTTCTTCGATCCACTTAGAACCCTCCCCGTTACTTATCGCAAATCTATACATTCCATCTTATGACTTGTCCTGTTCATCTATTCAGATTAATACTAAAATAATTGGGGAATAGTTCTTCCATAAGGAGTGATCGTATGAAAAAAAATCAATTAGGAAACTCTTCTCTATTTATTAGTGAATTAGGATTAGGTGGCATGTCGCTCGGGACAGATTGGAACAAAGCAACTGCCATTGTAGATGAAGCAATTGATTTAGGCGTGAATTACATTGATACAGCGGATTTATATGATTTTGGCGAGAACGAGAGCATTATTGGTCAAGCCATTCAAGGGAAAAGAGACCAGCTCATTATTGGCACAAAAGCAGGCAATCGATTTGAGAAAGGAAAAGATGGTTGGGAGTGGGATCCTTCAAAAGCCCATATCAAACAAGCTGCAAAAGATAGCTTGGTTCGCTTAAAGCTTGATTATATTGACCTCTACCAATTACATGGTGGTACTATCGATGACCCGATCGACGAAACCATCGCCGCTTTCGATGAATTAAAAAAAGAAGGATATATTCGTGAATATGGTATTTCGTCGATTCGACCCAATGTCATTAAAGAGTATGTTGAACGTTCTTCGATTGTTTCCGTGATGATGCAGTATAGTTTATTAGACCGCCGTCCGGAAGAGTACTTCTCCTATTTACAGGAAAATGACGTAAGCGTCATTACGCGAGGCTCACTTGCAAAAGGAATCTTGAGTGATCGAACGTTGAAGTCGGTGGATGCTGCAAAAGATGGATATTTATCGTACTCCACTAAAGAACTCGCTCAGTTAAAAGATATTCTTATGCAGAACTACGCACGTGCACATTCCATGAACGGACTGGCTTTCAACTATTGCTTATCTCATAAACCTGTTGCAAGCGTCATTGCAGGTGCAAGCAGCATTGAACAAGTTCGCCAAAATGTTCAAGCTGCTCAAAGTGAATCATTAACAGAAAAAGAAATCGATAATCTTGCGCGGATAACCAAACAAGACGAGTATTCACAACACCGCGTTTAAGAACGGTTAAGACAAAAAACTTCCTCATTGATTTCGGTCAGAGGAAGTTTTTTTGTATTCAATTGTTATATTGTTGGCATTGCTTTTAACACCCGTAGCGTGATAACGGTTGCCAATAGCGCTTTTACCAC
Source organism: Shouchella sp. JSM 1781072 (assembly GCF_041949915.1). Lineage (NCBI taxonomy): Bacteria > Bacillati > Bacillota > Bacilli > Caryophanales > Bacillaceae > Shouchella > Shouchella sp. JSM 1781072. The sequence goes on along the minus strand of NZ_JBHFQE010000001.1, from coordinate 497,245 downwards.
ATCTCCAGGAATGTAAAAGACATTTAACCAGAGCGCTTCTCCAAAGCCCATCCCAGAAGTAGCAGCAAGGTAACTTGCTCCACATACATATAAAACGCCTAGGCCAAACAAAAGGTTTATGCTAAACACCTTGATAAACGACTTATGTTTCAGCCTTGTCACACAGAAACCAATTCCAAAAGCCACAACAGCCCATCCAAATATGTACCCACCAGTCGGACCAAAGAGAAATCCAATCCCTCCTCGTCCACCGGCTAGTAACGGAAGCGAACAAGCAACCAGAAAAATAAATAACAGTACGGATAGACCGCCACGTTTTCCACCTAGCACCCCACCAATCATCATTGGTGCGACTGATTGAATTGTAATCGGTACCGGAGAAATAGGTAGCGGAATAGGTGGTATAACCCCTAAGACAGCAAGGACAGCCGTCATCATAGAAATTTTTGTTAAATCTTTAATCCCCATCGCAATCTTCCTCATTCTTTTTTCTTTTACATTATCGAATTGACGTTTTATTGTCAACTTAATTTTTATAAGGTTAACAATGAGGGGCTTATCTTGACGCCAGCTGGTTAAGTCGATTATCATAATAGGTATAGATACGTCGAGAAAAGAGGGGTAGGATGAGGCGAAGGCACGAAGTAGATCATAGTGGCTTTATTGATATTTCTTCAATGACTTCAGCAAAACAACATGCGTTTGCAAAATCAAGCGTTCAGATCGATAAAGAGCTTTACGAAAAATTACAACATGGCGATCTGAAACATAAACAAGTTTTAGAAAACGCGCGGTTTGCTGGCATTATGGCTGCTAAACATACATCAACGCTTCTTCCTAATAATCACTCAAAAGCGTTAACGTACATAGATATTTCGTTTCATTGGGAAGTACATTCAGGCAGCTGGGAACTCATTATTGAAGTCGAAGTAAAGGCAAAACATGCTTTACCGGTTCACACAGAGGCAATGACCGCGGCTTCGATTTCGGCTTTGGCTGTTTACGATCTTTGTCAACAGGACTCTCAATCGATCGTCTTAGGTCCAACTTACCTCTCTCGAAAAGGAAACCAAAGAGCGTAAAGCGCTCTTTATTTTTTTGAAAAAAGCAGCTGCCGAGGATTCTCCTCAGTAGCTGCTTTTTCTAAACTTATCTATCGTACACCAAACAATCGTTTTATTTTCGTAAACATCGTTGTCGATTCTTCAAGTGACATAAGAGGAATTGTTTCACCTAAAATGCGTCGTGCAATATTGCGATAGGCAATAGACGCTTTGCTTGTAGAATGAAGCGCAATTGGCTCCCCTTTATTCGAATGTTTAATCACTTGGTCATCATCAACAACAATGCCAATTAAATCAATCGCTAAGATTTTCGTAATCTCATCAACATCAAGCATTTCGCCGTTCTTAACTAGATGGGTTCGAATACGGTTGATAACTAACCTCGGTCGTTCAATCTTTTCTTGCTCAAGAAGTCCAATGATTCGATCCGCATCTCTGACGGAGGAAACTTCTGGTGTTGTGACAACAATTGCTTTATCCGCACCTGCTACTGCATTCCGGAAACCATGTTCAATTCCTGCTGGACAATCGATAATAACAAAATCATATTCTTGTTTCAATTCATCTACAAGACGTTTCATTTGTTCAGGCAAGATATCCGTTTTATCTTTCGTTTGCGCTGCTGGCAATAAATATAAGTTGCCATCAAAACGTTTATCTTTAATAAGCGCTTGATGCAAATCACAATTTCCTTCAACAACGTCAACTAAATCAAAAATGATTCGGTTCTCTAAACCCATTACAACATCAAGATTTCGTAAGCCGATATCCGCATCAATTAAACAAACTTTTTTTCCTTCTAGAGCAAGCGCAGTTCCAATGTTTGCAGATGTAGTTGTTTTACCTACACCGCCCTTACCACTTGTAATTACAATTGCATCGCCCACGCTTATATCCCCTTTCTCTCGTACGATTCAAATTAAGAAACAGCTTCTGCTTCTTTTAAACCTCTAATCTCAACATCAAATAATCGTTGAACTTTTGTTAATGCAATCTCACCACTATCGTCTTCAATATATGCTGCTTGCATGCTTGTATCTTCAACGACTTCATCTGCAAAGTGAATCATCTGTTCATGAATATGTAAGCTTGTTGGCGACATATAGCTTGCACAAATGAACGCGCTTGTTTTTCCTTCATATCCTGCGTGTGCTTTCCCTTTTAATTCACCGATAATATAAATATTACCAGTAGCCATTAAGCAGCCGCCAGGATTAATATCACCAATTAACAAAACGTTCCCTTTCATTTTGACGACTTGACCTGATCGAATCATTCTCGTAAGTGTCGCCGTTTGCACTTCTTCTTGCATCTCTTTCGCTTTTTCGACAGTCATAACATTTGAATGATAATGATGTACGCGTAAGTGACTATTAGAAGTAATGATGGATTCGATAATCTTGCGATCGGCTTCTGTCAATAAACGGTTCCCTAAATCAATTTGTACGTAAACAATTGGATCATCTTTCTCACTCTTATAATAATCAGAGGACAGTTTTTCACGTAAATCGTCAATTAACTGCTCAAATGAACAACGATCATCAAATAAGAAAATAAGCCCATCCTTTGTTCCTTTAATTGTTACCAGTGATTTCACTTGTGACATTCACATTCACCTCTACTAACTCCCATTGTAACAATAGATTCCACGTTCAACACATAATTCCTGCTTTAACGATTACGAAAGCTCGCTTGCTCATTGACATAGTCCGCTAATTTTCTAAACGGTAGTACAAGTAAGATTGCAAATGCACTATTTAAGACAAGGGTCGGAATTAATCGATTCAAAAAGAAATCTCCACCTGTCATTGACGTTACACTTAAAATATAAAATAAACCATACTGAAAATACTCAAATAGAAACACAGCTGACACACATAGTAGAACGGCCCATAGCGCCGATTCTTTCACTGCTTTTAAAGGAACGGCTGCTAAATATCCTAGACAAGCAAATCCAAACATGTAGATACCTAAGTAATTTGTATAGACCACATCGTAAAGTAAGCCGAAAGCAAGTCCATAGATTAACGCGACTTGCTTTCCAGAATATAAGCCTACTAAAACAATGGTCATTAACACTAACCTTGGAACAACATATTGCGTCGCCTCTGTGTAATTAGCGAGCATATATGGAAGGAGAGAACCTTCTATAACGAATAGAAAAACAAGGACGATCGAAAAGTACGTTCGACTCATTCTCCGTCACCTTCTTCGTCCTCTTCTAGCTCTTCTATATCTGTATCCATACTTGGCAAATGTCTTTGTACCACAAACACGTAGTCAAGCGTTGAGAAATCAGCAGTCGGTTCAATGTAAATGTTTTGCGAAAGGCCAAATTCATCTACTTCTACTTCAACCACCTCACCGATTAACAACCCTGAAGGGTACACATCACCTAAACCAGAAGTTGTGACCATCTCACCTTCTGAAATTTCCACGTCAATGTCAACTTTCCGCATAATTAATCGGTCTTCTGCTACATCATAGCCTTCGATAAAGCCCATTGCCGGATCTTGATCGCCCTCTTCAACCAATACTTGTGCAGACACAAGATTTGTTGGGTCATTATCACTTAATAACTGTACATATGAGGTGAATTTGCTTGAATCATTGATTTTCCCAACAAGCCCACCTTGCGAATCAATTACAGCCATATCGTCTGTTACTTCATCTGTTTCACCGCGGTTAATGCCAATATACTGTTCCCACGCATCTGGAGAGCGATTAATGACAACTGCTGAAATACGCGAGTAGTCACTTAGCGTTTCGTCGATTTCCAACATTCCTCTTAACCGCTCATTTTCCTCATCTAGTAAATCTTTCTGAACCGATAGTTGCGCATATTCCTCTAGTCTTGTGCGTAGTAAGCGATTTTCGTCATATACGTGGATGATTTCACTTACGTTTTCATAGATCCCCCCGAAAAAATGTGCAGGAGCCGACACAAGGTTTTGAACCCAACCAACCGCATCGCGCATAATTTGTTCAGGTTGGGATAAATTTCGGTCATCTCTCATTGTAAAGCCAATTAGCGCCATTAAAAAAATGATACTCACTAATAGGACGATAAGCTTTTTGTTAGAGAAAAAAGATCGCATTCCCTATCCCTCTATTTCCAATTTGATCGAGCTGAACCTGCTTTAGTACGGAATAAATGGATATTCTCCAACGCTCTTCCCGTTCCGATTGCTACACAATCAAGCGGCTCTTCAGCAACAATTACAGGCATATTTGTTTCTTCACTTAACACTTTGTCCAAGTTTCTCAGGAGAGCCCCTCCACCTGTTAGAACAATACCACGATCCATAATATCAGCAGCAAGCTCTGGCGGAGATTGTTCAAGCGTATCTTTTACAGCTTCAATAATCGTATCAACTGTATCTGATAAAGCACCAGAAATTTCTGCTGACGTTACCGAAATGGTTTTAGGAAGGCCTGTTAACAAGTCGCGACCGCGAATGTCCATATCTTGGTTTTCTTCATCATCAGAACTTGCCGAACCAATTTCTAATTTAAGCGTTTCTGCTGTGCGTTCCCCGATCATTAGGTTGTACGTCTTTTTCACATATTGGATAATCGCATCGTCCATTTCGTCGCCTGCCACACGAATTGATTGACTTGTTACAATCCCACCTAATGAAATAATTGCGACTTCCGTTGTTCCGCCACCAATATCAACAACCATACTTCCTGTTGGTTCCCATACTGGTAAATTTGCGCCAATTGCCGCAGCAAATGGTTCTTCTAGTGTGTACGCTTCTTTTGCCCCTGCTTGCTTCGTCGCATCTTCAACTGCACGTTTTTCAACTGCAGTAATCCCCGACGGAACACAAACCATAACCGCAGGCTTACGGCTAAACATCGAACTGTTTTTCATCGCTTGTTGAATAAAATGTTTAAGCATCGTTGCTGTTGTATCAAAATCTGCAATTACGCCGTCTTTCATCGGTCTAACTGCCACAATGTTCCCAGGTGTTCGACCAATCATTTTTTTTGCATCATCCCCAACAGCTTGAATCGAATTTGTGTCTGTTCGTAACGCAACAACAGATGGTTCACGTAGAACAATCCCTTTTCCTTTTGTATAAACAAGTGTATTTGCTGTACCTAAATCAATTCCAATATCTCTGCTTCCAAACATGTATGTATACTGTCTCTTCCGCTTTTATCAATGCGACCTAAAAATAGACAGATATCCTCCCTTTATTTCACGTAGGTTCGTGGTTTCTCAATCCATTTATAAATGATGCGCGTGCTTTCGCTACGTTTTGACATCACTATAACCTAAACTCATACCCTTTATTATATCGAAATGTACGCAAAAAAAATAGCCTTAAAGTTCCCCAGGCAAAAAAAAATCATTTCATGTTTGTCGTTATTTTTACATACTTATAAAACCTCGTTCTTTTAGACTAATAAAGTTCGCTTCGTCGCCAATAATAATATGATCCAATAAAGTAATACCGAGAATTTTCCCAGCTTCATACAGCCTTTTTGTCACACTAATGTCTTCTGGACTCGGTGAAGGATCCCCACTAGGATGATTATGAAGACAAATAACAGCAGCGGAAGAAGTACGAAGCGCTTCTTTAAATACTTCTCGCGGGTGGACAATACTTGCATTTAAACTGCCAATAAAAACAGTTTTTTGCTTTATTACATAATTTTTTGTATTTAAATAAAGCACAACGAAATGCTCTTGATGAATGCCCACCAGGTCATCGACCACTAGCTGCACCGCATCATCTGGTGAAGAAACCACTCGTTTTTCACCTTTTCCCTCACGTAAGATGCGTTTGCCTAGTTCAATGGCGGCGGATAACTCAATCGCTTTTGTTTCACCAATTCCTTTTACGAGCTTCATTTCTTCTAGAGACGCCTCGCTTAATGCAGTCAGTGTTTTATACGTTGAAAGCAAGGTTGAAGCGACGTGTAGTGCAGAATAGTGTTTCGTACCGGTTCGTAACATAATGGCAAGTATTTCTTGGTTTGAGAGTGCTTTTGCCCCCTCTCGAAGGAATCGTTCTCGGGGGCGTTCTTGAAGTGGAACATCACGAATAATAATCGACACGCTGATCGCTCCTTTTACGAAGGAATGTTGGGGTAAATGTGAAACGCGGACAATGCTTGAATTGTTTTTACTAAAGGTAAGCCAACAACCGTGTAATAATCGCCTTTTATTTCTGAAACAAATAATGCACCTAAACTTTGAATCCCATAAGCACCTGCTTTATCTATCCATTCATCCGTTTGTAAATAACGCTCTAAAAAGGATTCATCGATCGTCGTCATCGTCACAGATGTGGTTTCTGAAAAATGGACCGAATGATCTTGACTTATAATGGCTACACCAGTAGACACAGCGTGAGTTGAATGAGATAAAGCCTGTAGCATATGCTTGGCTTCTTGCTTTGATTTTGGTTTCCCTAAATGCTCGCCATTTAACGAAACAATTGTATCTGCAGCAAGAACCACGTGTTGAGGAAATTGGTTCGCGACCGCTTCTGCTTTTCTTTTTGCTAACGTACAGACTGCTTCTTCAACCGTTTGATGTTCATGAAGCGTTTCATCAACATCACTTGAAAATACGGTAAATGGAATACGACATTGCTTAAGGAGTTCGCTTCGCCTTGGGGAACTTGAAGCTAATAGGAGGGATGGATTCATGGGACACCTCTACTTTTTTTCTTTATTGTACAAGTGTTAGCATTAGTTTACCAATAATTGCGTATAAAAAACAAGCATCATTTCCAGAAAATGAAAAAACAAGAAGACTCAATAAGCCTCCTTGCTACACAATTCTTTATATTTTTAAATAGCGCTCAAACCAGCCGAGAATGGCTTCTAATCGCTCAATCCTTAAATTAGGCTTTCCACTTCTCGATAATTCATGGTTTGCTTCAGGAAAACGTATCAATCGTGTGTCTTTCCCAAGACGCTTTAACGCGATAAATAACTGTTCGCCTTGTTCAATTGGACACCTTAAATCGTTCTCGCCATGTAAAATTAACAACGGCGTTTCAACGTGCGCGACGTATTTTAAGGGAGAATGATTCCACAACGTTTCGATGTCATCTAGTTCTGCTTTTATTTGCCAATCGGAAAAATAATAACCAATATCACTAACACCATAAAAACTGATCCAATTAGAAATCGAGCGTTGTGTCACTGCTGCTTTAAAACGATTCGTATGTCCGACAGCCCAGTTTGTCATAAACCCGCCGTAACTCCCGCCGGTCAGACCTATCCTTGCTTGATCAATCCACGTATGGGTTTCAACAGCGTGATCAAGAATCTCCATAAGATCTTTGTAATCACCACCTCCATAGTCTCCTCTTACCGCATCAACAAAGGTTTGACCATAGCCATGACTTCCGCGTGGATTTGTATAGAGCACACCATATCCTTTCGCCGTTAGCATTTGAAACTCGTGAAAATACGTATTGGCATACATCGCATGCGGGCCACCGTGCACTTCTACGATTAAAGGATACGGTTGTCCATCTTCATAATTGATTGGCTTCATTAACCAACCTTCTACAAACGAACCATCTTCACGATTTAAATGAAACGGTTCAGGAACAGAGAAGGAAGTCGTCTGCTCGACCTTCTGATTAAAGGTTGTTAGTCGTTCTAACTCTTCCTCTTGTTGATTGACATGATAAAATTCGCTCGGTTCCTCAACACGACTATGCGTTACATATAATTCATTCTCAGAGAAATCAAAGCCGTTAATATGCGCATCCGTGCTCGTTTGTTTTTCTTTTTCACCGGATAAAGCAAAGCGCCACACATTGACGGCTCCTCTGTTAGAAACCAAACTGTAAACGGCATCCCCATCATTAGAAAATCGAATCCCATTTGATCCGTTCTGTTGAAGAAAATCACCAATTGCACCATCACCTAAATACTGATCAAAATCTTCCGTTACATTCGAAACAGTTCCTGTCTCTAAATGATATATAACGAGATTCGGCAATGTTGCATTTTCATATTCACGTTGATGACTAAGCAATGCCACTGCTTGTCCATCTGGAGAAAATGCCCCACCTGTAATGACGTGAGGTTCTTTCGTCACTTGTTGTTCCTCATTTGTATCCATATTTAGCATGTAGACATGGGAAGTAAACGAAAAATCTTTGTTATCCAAACGGTCACTTGTAAACAAAAGATGCTTTCCATCAGCGGAATAGTCGAGTAGCTGGCTATCTTCTTTTTCACTTGTTAACCATTGCTGCTTATTCGTTGTCAAATCAATGTGACCGATACGAACAGTGCTCTCATCATACAAGCCTCTTGCATCGGATTTATACTTCATCCGATCAACAACAAGTGGTTGTGGCTTATTCTCTTCTTTTGTCGTTTCTTTATACAAAGCGGAATAAACAATCGATCTACCATCTGCTGCCAAGGCATACGTTTGTACCCCTTGCTTTTCATCGGTTACTTGTTTTTCTTGTGCCAAACCTCGTTTCACAAACACTTGCTTTTTCTTGCCATCTACACTGGCGAGATATGTATAGCCATCACCGGATGGTAACCACTTTGGCGAGACGTAACTTCCTTTTCCAAAAGTTAATTGCGTTGGTTTTTCACTCGTTTTTAAATTTACAACATATAAATGCGATTCATATGCATTCTCTTCTTCTTTTAATTCCGTCACAACGACTATCGCTTGGTTGCCGTCTGGAGAAATAACGGGATTTGTAACGGTTTTTAACTGATACAATGAACTTGCGGTTAATTCTTTCACTGGTTTCCCTCCCTTTTTATTGAGTATACCGAAATCTTTCGGCTGACGAAAGAAAAACCTTTCTCAAAAGTCATGCAATTTAAAAAGCGCTCCGATAATCAGCCCTTTACAAGATGTTATCGAAAACGCTATTTGTTTAGACTTCATTAATTGATGTTAGCACTTCTTCATACTCCACAATGAGCTCAAGCAGTCCTTGTTGGACATGTTCAAGTGCTTCATGATTGTTTGACGCTTGATAGTCGTTCAGCGCACTCGCAGCGGTAAATAACGTATCCGCGTAACGTAAACTATTTTCTTTTGCTAATTCATTCATCTGTGAAAAAGCCACGTCTCGTGAATTGCGCAATTGTTCAACAGATTGATTTAATTGTGATAGATTGTCTTCATTAATGGATCCACTTTCGTTTGCGACCATTAATTCAGACGAGACGCTGCTTAAGAAATGGTAAACCGCATTTGCATTTGTATACCAAGTAGCTGCATCTTCCCCACCAACAGTCACTTCTCCTCCTTCAACTGTGTACGTTTTTACATAAGTTTCCTGACCGTTATCGCCAAAATAATCGCTTAATTTCGTTCCTTTTGTTTGATCATTCGCCACACCTAAGAACATGTATTGACTCTCTGCACCAGGAATTAAGACAGCGGGGAATCCTTTATCCTTTGTTTCATCTACGACTTGTTGAGCGGTATCTATATCGGTAAACGCGGCTCCTTGAACAACATCAACATGAAGGCTAGGAAAGGAAACATCGGTGTATACTGTTGCTTGCGCTGGCAAAGCAGCTTCGCTATAGCCCGTATCATCATTAATAAAAAATTGAAAAACCACTACGCCTAACCCTAACCCAACAATTACGGCAGACATCACTGCACCAATGATTGGCCAAGGAAGGTTGAGCTGAATTTTATTTTTTCGGTTTTTAGGTGGAAGTTTTGGCGCTCGCGAACGATCCCCATCATCCCAAAACGGTTCGTTGCCCGTTTTCTTTGTTTTTAACTTGTCCGTAAAATCAATGACTTTATCTCTTTTTGGCTCGAAATCGTCGTCTTGCTGATTTGGTACCTGCTCTTCGTCAGTAGGTTCATCCCAACTACAAACTTCAATTGGATTATGCGATTCATTGTCGGGTGCAGGACGATTTGATTTTTTGTTTGATTGAGAGAATTTAAAATTCATCGTATGCTTTTGATCACTCATGAATAAACACCCCTTTCTACTATACTATGAGGCTTGTCTTCATTTAGACCAGATTAGGTGAAAAATAAACAATTATGGTCGCAATGCTAATAAATGGCGCAAACGGAAGCTTGATGCGTTTTTGTTCTAGAAAGTTTGCCCACACGGAACGCCGAGTCACGGTGTATAAAAGTGCGACCATTGAAGAAATCATGATAATAAGGAGCGTAGACTGAATCCCCAGTAAAACCATGAACACGACAAATAGTTTTACATCTCCGCCACCTAATTGCCCTTTTTGATAAGCATAAAGTAAGATAAATAAAAGAACAAGACCAATAGTGAAGGAAAAGCCTTGAAATGAGTAGGGGTGATTCATAAAACGAAGAAGAAGCAGCGGAATCGAAAAAAGCAACAGAATCCGATTCGGAATACGAAACGATTGAATATCGGTTAAAGTGATGAGGACTAATAATGAAACGAGAAGAATTGACATGAAGAGTTCTGATAAGCTTTCTGCATGAATCGAAGCGAGGAAAAATAGTCCACCTGTTCCGGCTTCAACAAGAGGAAAATGACGAGGCAGGTTATGAGCGCAATACCGGCACCTTCCTTTTAAAAGCAGGAACGATAACACTGGCACAAGGTCTTTAGTTCGCAATTGACGTTTGCAGCTTGCACAGCGCGATCGCCCCGCTACGGACTGTTTAAATGAACCTCTTGAGATAAAAGCTAGATAATAAGAGCCTACTACCATGCCGACAATCGTCAAATAAATACTAATGAATAGTGAATCATCCAATCCCGCAACGCCTCCTTTTTTATGGGACTGTTCTATGATTCAACAAAATTGGTCATTTACCTGCTAGTTATTTAAACGCTGCACAAATTGACGAACGTCGGCAATAAAATAAAGCGAACCTGTAATAATAATTAATTCGTCCTCAGTAGCTGTTTCATATCGATCTTTTAACGCCTGCTTCCAGTTTTCAACAAGCAGTTTTTCTGTAGTGTGTTCAATTTGGTCATATAGTTGTTGCGCAGGAGCTGCTCGGAAAAATGAAAAGGAACAACAATAGTACGTAACCATTAATTCTTTTAGTTGTTTTACTAGCGGCGTCACATCTTTACCTTCCGTAACTCCGATAAACAGCGAAATTCGTTTTTCATGAAACTGATGCTGAATGGTGTCCGCAAGTGCTAAAAATCCTTCTTGATTATGAGCACCATCAACGATTAGTGCTGGCTGATTGGAAAGCCCCTCCAATCGCCCGGGCCACGTTGTGCGTAGTAACCCCTTTGCTTTTTCTTCAGGTGAAGTCGACATTTCGCACACGTCATCCAGTATTTCAATCGCCTTTAATGCAAGGGTTGCGTTATGATGCTGATGCGTCCCAAGCATAGATAAGCGGTACGAGCCAAACGTAGTTCCGTGGTAACTAAATTGGTCGGACTTAACTGTTTCATAAGAAAAGTCTTCATTTAATAAGTATACAGCCGCATCTTGAGTAGCAGCTTGATTGGCGATGACCTGTTTTGGCTCACCTTTTACATCACCAATAATAACAGGCGTGCTTTTTTTTATAATACCTGCTTTTTCATATGCAATGTCTTCTAACGTGTCTCCTAAAATATGCATGTGATCGTGTCCAATCATTGTAATAATGGATACGAGCGGTTCAAGTACATTGGTTGAATCAAATCGACCACCTAGTCCAACTTCAATTAAACAAAGATCAGGTTGCTTTCGCGTAGCAAAATAAACGAACATGATTGTGGTAATTACTTCGAATTCGGTCGGCGAACCGAGCTCAGTCTCTGCAAGTTCTTCTACAAGCGGACGTACTTGATTTGCTCCCCAAACAAGGTCTTTTTCTGAGATGGGTTCTCCATTAATCGAGATTCGTTCTTCAAAACGTTCAATATACGGTGACGTAAACGTACCTACTTGCCAGCCTTTTTCCATCAACATATGTTGTAAAAAGCTGACGGTAGACCCTTTTCCATTTGTTCCGCCAATGTGAACGGCCTTTAGCTTTTTGTGGGGGTTATTCAGTTGTTCAAGCATCCATTCCATTCGCTTTAGACCTGGTTTTATGCCAAAAGGTAAAAGAGAATGAATCCACTCAATCGCCTCTTTACTCGTTTTCAATGTACTTCCTCCTTAAAAGAAGCTCAAGCGTATACTCGCTTGAGCTCAATTTGTTTAGGCACTTAATTCTTCAATTCGATCGATGACTTTTTTGCGTTTTAACTCATAGTCTTCTTTTTTGCTTTTTTCTTCTTCAACGACATGAGCTGGTGCTTTCGCAACAAAGCCTTCGTTGCCCAATTTTTTCTCGATCCGTTCAACTTCCTTCGTTAACTTCTCTTTTTCTTTTTCTAGACGGGCAATTTCTGCATCTATATCTAATAAACCTGCAAGCGGTAAGAAAATGTCCATTCCTGTTAACGCATGAGACATCGCTTTTTCCGGTGTTTCTAGGTCTTTTTGAATGATCAGTTGACTTGGATTGGCGAATTTCTCAATGTAAAGCGAACCGCGCTCTAATCGAGCTTTCATCGCATCATCTGAAGGGCGAATGAACAGTTCAATTTGCTTACTCATCGGCACGTTTAGTTCTGAACGGGTGTTTCGAATTGAACGAATTAATGTCTTTAACGTCTCCATATCTTCAACCGCTTCTTGATTGTTAAAGGAACGTGTAAACGCTGGCCATTCCGCAACCGTAATCGACTCTCCTTGGTGCGGCAAGTGCTGCCAAATTTCTTCTGTAATAAACGGCATAAACGGATGGAGCATACGCATCGTATGGTCCAACACGTAGGCGAGAACCGAACGTGTCGTAGCTTTTGCTTCTTCATTTTCCCCGTAAAGCGTTAACTTCGCCATTTCAATGTACCAATCACATACATCGTCCCAAATAAAGGAATACAGCGTCCGTCCTGCTTCACCAAACTCATAGCTATCAATTAAGCGGGTCACGGTCTCTGCCGTTTCACCAAGACGTGTCAAGATCCATTTGTCCGCAATTGTTTTTTCTTTCGTTATGTCAATCTCGTCATAGCTTAAGCCTTCCATGTTCATCAAGGCAAAGCGAGACGCATTCCAAATCTTGTTTCCAAAGTTCCACGTCGATTCGACTTTTTCCCAGTAAAAACGTAAGTCATTGCCTGGCGTACTCCCGGTTGCTAAGAAGAAACGAAGGGAATCGGCGCCATACTTTTCAATGACGTCTTGCGGATCAACACCGTTTCCAAGTGATTTACTCATTTTCTTGCCATCCGCTGCACGAATTAAGCCATGGATTAGCACATCTTTAAACGGTCGTTCATTCGTAAAAGCTTTTCCTTGGAAAATCATTCGTGATACCCAGAATTCAATGATGTCGTAGCCTGTTACAAGAACGTCTGTTGGATAGTATCGCTTTAAATCTTCTGCGTCTTCATTCGGCCAGCCCATTGTAGAAAATGGCCATAACGCAGAGGAAAACCACGTATCAAGCACGTCTTCATCCTGTACCCAATTTTCGCTGTCTGCTGGCGCTTCTTTTCCTACGTACAGTTCATTGGTTTCTTTATGATACCAAGCAGGGATACGGTGGCCCCACCAAAGCTGTCTTGAAATACACCAGTCGCGAATGTTTTCCATCCAGCGTGTATACGTATGTTCAAAGCGCTCTGGCACAAACGTAATTTTCGTCTCTTCATCTTCTTGCATCTTAAGTGACTCTTCCGCAAGAGGCTGCATTTTCACGAACCATTGTGTGGATAAATACGGTTCAACAACGGCACCACTTCGTTCAGAATGACCAACTGAATGCAAGTGTTCTTCAATTTCAAATAGGACGCCTGTTTCTTGAAGGTCTTTGACAATTTTTTTACGGCATTCAAATCGGTCAAGTCCTTGGTAGATGCCTGCATGTTCATTCATCGTACCATCTTCATTCATAACCAAGACGCGAGGAAGATCGTGGCGATTACCAATTTCAAAATCATTCGGGTCATGCGCAGGTGTAATTTTTACAGCGCCAGAACCAAATTCACGATCAACATAATCGTCTGCAACAATCGGAATTTCTCGCCCGACAATAGGAAGTTTAACGCTTTTGCCGACTAAATGGCTATAACGCTCGTCTTTTGGATGAACGGCTACCGCGGTATCACCGAGCATCGTCTCAGGACGAGTCGTTGCAATTTTAATTGACCCTGTACCATCTACTAACGGGTATTCCATATGGTAAAACGCACCTTGGACGTCTTGGTGAATAACCTCAATATCAGAAAGCGCCGTTTTTGTTTGTGGATCCCAGTTAATAATATACTCGCCTCGGTAGATAAGTCCTTTTTCATAAAGAGAAACGAACACTTCATTGACGGCATCTGATAAACCAGAATCAAGCGTAAATCGTTCTCTTGAATAGTCAACAGAGATTCCGACTTTAGCCCACTGCTGGCGAATAAATTCTGCATACTCTTCTTTCCATTCCCATGACTTCTCAAGAAACCCTTCTCGGCCTAGATCATGCTTGGAAATTCCTTGTTCCTTTAGTCGAGCCTCTACTTTTGCTTGCGTTGCGATTCCGGCATGATCCATTCCCGGAAGCCAAAGTGTATCGTACCCTTGCATACGCTTTGTACGAGCAAGAATATCTTGTAACGTCGCATCCCACGCATGGCCTAAATGTAGCTTTCCAGTTACGTTTGGTGGAGGAATAACAATTGAATACGGTTCCTTATCCGGATCATCAGTAGGTGTAAAAAAACCGCCTTTCTTCCAATAATCATACCATTTCTTCTCTGTTTCACTCGGATCATATTTTGTCGGCATTGCATGCTGTTCCGTCATTAAACAGTCCTCCTTCTTTAAAATAAAATACAAAAAAACCCTTCCGTCTCAAAGGACGAAGGGATTGTTCGCGGTGCCACCTTTGTTCACAGAACGATCTCTGTGCAACTCAAATCGAATAACGGTTCGGTCCGTTTCTGCTTACTTCATCGTTCAACAGAAAAGCTTACAGGCGACTTTCAAGAACTTACTTTCTAGAAAGACTTTCAGCCGAGGTCTTTCCTCTCTAAAGAAGCAGTTTCTTTACTCCTCCTGATCATAGCTTGTTTTATAGGTTATGTTCGTATTTTATCGTTTGCTTTCACTTTCGTCAATAACAGCTTTGGCTTATTTTCTATAGTCTATACATCTTCAACTGTTTTTGCAACAGTTTTAGGCGCTGTGCATACACTACAGAAACAATACGATTAAGGAGGAACTGACACGATGGCGAAACGATTTCAAGGGTTTCCACCCCCATGTCCCCCACCTGGTCCGCCTAAAAAATTTGGTCGCTTTAAGTTCATTTGTTTGCAATGTTTACCGCCGATTTTAGTGTTTCAGCTCATTCGCACGTTGCTTTTACCAACAGCGGTTGATTTATTCCTTTTAACCCTTATGATCGTCTTTTTTATCTGCTTGTTCTTTGGGATCGTCTAAGACTCATCTTAGGAAAATAAGATGACATCATTTTGATCCCTTTCCGTTTCTTTTTCTTCAAGTTGTTGCTTCCATTTTCCAACTAGAAAAAACGTAACAGTAAAAAAGAGTGCGAGAATAAATGAATTCAACAAGTTTAATTGAATCGTTAGCACACCATCCCACAATCGCATACTTGCAAAAAAGAGTAGAAAAGCAGCAGCTTGTAGAAGAATACCTGACATCTTCCACATAAAGGTCTTTTCTTTTTGACTACTTTTGTCAAATACATAGACACCTAATAAACCAAATCCTGCTAGCAATAAGATTGGCAGAAATGAAAAGGACGCTGCTTGGATATTCGGCTCAAATAATCCTACTGTTTGAATAATAAGCTGTAAGACAAAATAGATAACAAAAAGAAAAACTCCGCCTCTCAGCAATAATGCTGTTTTTAACGCTGTTGACATTTGAGGAAGTCCCTTTGTTCGCTTCTCACAATACGTATAAATATTTTTTTGATTAAGAGCTAATTCAAGATTATGTTTTTCAGCATAGATCCATTCATCTAACACTTGATGTAGCAGTTGGTATCGCTTCCGTTTCGAAAAGCTTGCGGCTTCCATATAGTGGACGACCTCTTCAAAAAGCACTTTTTTTTCAGCGCTAAGCTTACTCTTTTTTTCTTCAAGCTTTTCATAAGGTATTCCTTGTTTCATCCCTTACACCTACTCCCTCACGTCTGCTGTTACTTTAAGCATACCCGCATCGTCCTAAACTACGCATTCTTCTATCTATTTAATGCCATTTTTTTCTTTTTTTCAAGTGTAAAATCATAAAAAAGCAAGCATCAGCTTAGGACTGATTACTTGCCTGTTCTTCATCTTGCGGCACAATTTTCGGAACAAAACGCTGAACTTTACGTAGCGCATAAATGCGCTTCTCAAGTTTTTGCGTTAATTCAAGCTCGTTCCCACCTTGACGATAATTCATCATCGTATAGTAAATCGGTTCAGGAAACAAAAGATAAGCACTCACTAGATACTTTTCTGCGTTAATTAATGGTAAGTGTTGTTCATACCGTGCAAACCAGCGCAGCACTTCATCTTCATCCCATAGGGAATGCGGAAAGCCGTGACGACACAATGTCGCTAAATCTCTTGCAGGCGTATCCAAACTTGCCCGTTCAAAGTTTATAAATAAATGTTGTCCATTCGTCGCATGCAAAAAGTGGCTCCTCGATAAGCGACCATGGGTTAAGACACTGCGATAAGATCCTTTGTCAACAGTAGTCTTGTACCACTTCTCCAAGTGAGTCGTTGCTTCATCAGCTAACTGTTCAAACATTTTAAAATGAGTCAGAAACGACAGTTCAAATGGAGATAAATAAGGTTTCATTTCAGCTTCATCTGCAAATCGAGCTAATTCAAGAGAATGCATCTCCCACCTTGATAGTAATCGTTCACAAGATTGATCAATGACTTCTTTCGTTGCGGTTTGAGATTTTACCGTCATTCGATGAATCGTCCCAATTGAATCTGCCATAATTTCTTCAACAGACTGTCTTCCTTGATAATCTTGCGTTTCAATCCACGGCATTAAATAATAGGATTTCCCAGAAATAAATAAGGAATGTTCCCCAAATTTTGTTGGCACGATGGGAACAAATGACTGATATTTAAGTCGCGCCAGTTTTCTAACAGCATGAATACACTCTTCTGCCTGTACAGGATCCATACTCGACTCTTTTAAAGCAAAGACCCCTTGCTCCGTCTCCACTCGATAAATCTTGCCTTTTTGTTCAATCGCAGTTGGCATTAAATCATAATAATAGAGTAATGCTTCTATAAACGCATTCATTTCTTCACCTTCTTTGAATCAAGCCATTTTGCTAAGGTTGAAGCAAAAGACTGAGTCCGATCCCACTCTTCTTTCAACTGAGCAATGACCTCGCTTACTTCTGCTTCATTCATCGTCTCCGATTCCTGGTTTAGTCTCTTTACCTCATCTGGAAGTAATACCGTCGCCATAATGGCTTTTCGTTCGTAAGCAGTAAGTTGTGCTTTTTGGTCAACTGCGTCTAATAGAGCCTCAAGGGACTGCTCTCCTTCATTTAAATACCATTCTTTTAGAAAAGCATTCAAGGAATCATAGCCGTATTCGGGCCTTTCCGTACCCCCTTCAACAACAAACAGTGATCCATAGATTTCCCCTCTAAGATTGCTTATATTCGCCATTTTAGGAACCTCGATTTCGTCAGCACGCAAGACTTTTTTTGCTTGATTTAAGCGACGATTGGCTTCTTGAAGAAACGTATAAAAAAACAATTTTTGCTGCCGATTGGCTTGTTCTAAAAATGGATACTCCTGTTCAATGTTTCCCGATAACGGTTTAACGGTTCGATCTTCCCGCCCATTTATGATCATTACGCCCACTAGTTCTCCCCAATGTGCTTCGCTTCCTTTTTCTCTCTCATTTGAGCGGATCACATCATGTACACTAATATAAGCATCTCCCTCTTGAATATAAGCAGAGCCTTTTTTTGTTCGCAACATACGATTCATAATCACATAAGGCGCGACACTACAGTGGTCACGCCATGCTATATGCCATTTCAAACAGTCCTCATCTTTCCAGTAGCAAAGCTGTTTTACCCCTTTATCCGTCTCAAGCTGGTTTCCCTCGATAGAAGATGCTTCCTTAAACCCGTACTCATTTTTTAAGCGCTCAATCATAGGTCACCTACTTACTCTTCGAAGGTATATAGATAATTTGCCCCTCTTCAACTTTTTCACTATCTAAGTTGTTGTATCGCGTAAGTTGGCTAGTGGAAAGTTCGTAGCGATCGGCAATGACTTGAAGCGTTTCTTCTTCTTGGATAATACACATTTTCCATCTTGAAAACTGCTCGTCTTCGTTTCGAAGCATACTCGTTAAGTAAGAAGCACTATCTCTTTCTTTTTTGACGGCTTCTTGTACTTCTTCTTCAATATCCACTTCTTCAGGCTCATAGCTTTCATGGACATCCATTTGCTCTGTTTCTGTTACATATCGATAAGCCGGAGCTTCTTCCACATCTTGATTTGAGTATGTGGTAGGATCTGATTGAGCTTCCACTTGATGATCTTCTTCCTGCCAGTCTGATTGCTGAAATGTCTCAATTATATCTTGCTCCATTGAACGATTGCGTTCATATGAAGGCGCCTCTTCTTTTGGCTCATAAGCGACTTGCACCTCTTCAGCCTCTTCTTCAGGCTCTTCTTGGTGAGACTTATACGCTTCAAATTGGAATGCAGTGCTTTCTTCTTGCGCTTCTTCTTCCTGCACGACCGTTTCAATGTCTTCTTCTGTTTCTTCATAATCATACTCTGCATCAATCAATTCAATTTCACGCTGTTGCTCGTCTGACTTTACGCCACTAATTGAAACATCAGCAGTAAGCTGAATACAACTTTTTTCTGGTAAATCGTAATCAAAACTAGACACTTCTACATAAATATCATCTACATGCTGAATGCGAGTCATTGGAATTGTGATGTCAATTGGAAACACATGCTCAATTTGTCCAGTGCCTGTTTCTGTCTCTTTTTGAATATCACCAGAGTTACGGAAATCACTAAGAGCTGTAAATGAAGAATCTTCATCTTCATCCATCTCTTCCTCATCCATCTGTCTGTTTTCTTCCATCATTTTGTACTCACCAACAAAACGAAGGCCACCTTGAATCGTGACGTGATCATCCATTTGCATGACAGAAATTTCAGGTGTGAGGGACATCCCAATAATTTCATCAATTTGTTGTCCTTTATTAAGCCAAACAGAGTCTTCAATTGAAAACGTTAATGCTGACGACTGTTCTTGAGACAATTTAATTCCTCCTTTTTCACCGTGATCCGTTGTACACGTACACTATTACGTCTATGTGCACGCGACGATGAATATGCTACCTTTCTCATTCGTTATGAAATTGACAGAACGATAAACATGTAGTCAAAAAAAATCTTCCTGAATGATCGTTTCATTCAAGAAGATTTCTTCCGTGTGCATTCTATTTATTTCGATGCAAGGGACGCAAACACTCGATTGGCAGCAGCAATCGTTTCTTCAATATCTTCATCAGAGTGCGTCGTGGAAAGGAACAACCCTTCAAATTGTGAAGGCGCAATCGAAATTCCTTCTGCAAGCATGCCTCTGAAATAGTTTGCAAATAAATCTAAGTCTGATGTTTTTGCTTGCTCAAAATTGGTTACTTTCTCATTCGTAAAGAACAAACCAATCATTGAACCGGCACGATTTATCGTATGAGGAATGCCGTGAGCTGATGCTGCTTCTGCAAGCCCTTGTTCTAGACGTTCCCCTTGTCGACGGAACGTATCGTAATCCTCTCTTGTCAGCTGTGACAACGTATAGTACCCTGCTGTCATAGCTAACGGGTTCCCAGAAAGGGTTCCAGCTTGATAAATTGGACCACTTGGCGCAATTTGTTCCATTATTTCACGTTTTCCACCAAAGGCACCAACAGGAAGTCCTCCGCCAATCACTTTGCCAAGACACGTTAAGTCAGGTGTCACACCTAATTCGCCTTGCGCACACTCATAGCCTACGCGGAAACCAGTCATCACTTCATCAAAAATGAGCACGGTGCCGTTAGCCGTTGTCCATTCTCTAAGCGACTCTAAAAATCCAGGTTCAGGAGGCACAACACCCATATTACCAGCAACAGGTTCAATAATAACAGCGGCTAAATCATCTCCATAGTGATCAAAAACATACTTCACACTATCCAGGTCATTGTAATGCACCGTTAACGTATTTTTTGCAACAGATTCTGGCACTCCTGGACTATCAGGTAGACCGAGGGTAGCGACACCGGATCCTGCTTTAATTAGTAAAGAGTCGCCGTGTCCGTGGTAGCAGCCAACAAACTTCAAGATTTTATTGCGTCCTGTATAGCCTCTAGCTAAACGTAAGGCGCTCATTGTTGCTTCCGTACCAGAGTTCACCATTCGCACGACTTCAATTGAAGGGACACGCTCAATAACTAATTCAGCAAGCTTTGTTTCCAGTTCATGAGGCGCACCAAAACTCGTACCAAGCTCTGTTGCTTTTTTTAATTCTTCTACAACCATATCATCCGCATGACCGCGAATTAACGGTCCCCATGATAGAACATAATCAATGTACTGGTTATCATCTAAATCCGTTATTTTTGATCCTTTTCCTTGTTTCATATAAACCGGGTTCATATTAACCGATTTAAATGCACGTACTGGACTATTTACTCCACCTGGCATTAGCGGCTTTGCTTGTTCAAACGCTTGCTTTGATTTCTCATAGTTGGCCATTGTTTCCATTCCCCCCTAATTCTTTTCTTGTAACCATTTAACAGCATCTTTTGCAAAGTACGTTAAAATGAGTGAAGCACCTGCTCGCTTCATGCTTAATAACTTTTCAAGTACGATCGCTTTTTCGTTTACCCAGCCATTTTGTGCAGCTGCTTTCACCATGGCGTACTCACCACTAACGTTGTAAGCGACAATTGGCACATTTGTCCGTTCTTTCACATCTCGAACAATATCCAAATAAGACAGTGCCGGTTTAACAATTAAAAAATCTGCTCCTTCTTCAAGGTCAGATGCGGCTTCTCGTAATGCTTCTTCACGATTAGCAGGATCCATTTGATACGTTTTTCGATCACCAAATGCTGGTGCGCTATTCGCAGCATCACGGAATGGTCCGTAAAAAGCAGACGCATATTTCACGGCATAAGACATAATCGGTATATCAACATATCCCGCTTCATCTAAGCCTTTTCGAATCGCTGCCACAAAGCCATCCATCATATTTGAAGGGGCAATAATATCAGCCCCTGCTTCAGCTTGAGAAACAGCGGTCTGAACTAAAAGCTCAAGACTCTCATCATTCACAACATCTCCATCGCGGATAATGCCACAATGACCGTGATCAGTAAACTCGCATAAACATGTATCTGCAATCACTAACATGTCTGGAAAAACTTCTTTTATTTGTTTAGTGGCTCGTTGAATGACACCATGACTAGCAAATGCCTCTGAACCAATTTCGTCTTTATGATGCGGCAAACCGAATAGGATAATGGCATGAATGCCTAGCTTTTGTACTTCTTCAACTTCTTCATTTAAACGATCTAATGAATATTGGTAGACGCCTGGCATGGACGAGACTTCGTTTTTTTGATTCTCCTCTTCTGTAACGAATAAAGGGTAAATAAAATCATTAGCAGATAGTGTCGTTTCTCGAACCATCGCCCGCATTCCACTCGTTTTGCGTAATCGTCTGTGACGATTAAATGTTGTGTTCATCCGTTTGTTCCTCCTTCATCATAATCGCATGAAATAATCCCTCAGCTGAATAAGACTGAGCGGTTATCGTTGGTGTTAACCTTAGCTGGTCAGCTCTACTCCTTGTTTTTGGACCGATACAGGCAAATGTTTTATATGATAAAGGGCACTTCTGTAGCACATCATGAAAATGCGTCGCCGTCGAAGCACTCGTTAATGTGACATAATCAAATGTAACATTCGGAAGACGAGCGGCTTGTTCATAGACATCATTAGGCATGACGGTATCGTATGTAACAAGTTCGTCAACATCTATATTGGCAGCAGTTAGCGTTTTTATCAGAACTTGTCCCGCTAGTTGACCTTTTACCACTAACACGCTATCACGTTGCGTAATATGGTCTAATAAGGTTTGCGCTAACGATTCCGCTATTTGTACATTGGGAATCACCGCTACATTTTGGTGAAAACACTCAAGGACCTTCGCTGTCTTTTTTCCAACAGCCGCAATCTTCCCTTGAATCGGACCATCTTTATAATTAGAAAAAAATGAACGAACCCCGTTCGCACTTGTAAACACAAGCCAATCATATTCAGCAATATGTGAATAGATTTCTTCTGACGATTCACGATACACAATGTTGATTAACGGTAAATAATGAGGGGTACCTCCTGCTTCCGTAATTCTTTTCGCAAGCAGCTTTGCATCTTCTTTTTCCCGTGTAAGCAAAATATGTTTATTTTGCAACCGTTGCATCACTGATCTAAATTCTCTCTCACTTTGTTTAAAATATCTTCCGCTCCTTGAGCCGAAAGCAACTCAGCTAAGTCTTGTCCCATTTTTTCAGGATCGCGACCTGTTAATGATTCTCTTAAAATCACTTTTCCATCAGGTGAGCCCACTAACCCTGTTAACGAAATCTCCCCATCAGTATCAACAGTTGCAAACCCGCCAATAGGCACTTGGCATCCACCATTAAGCTTGTGTAAAAACGATCGTTCCGCTCTAACGGCTAAGGCTGTTTGTTGGTGATTAATCCGATTAAGAAGGGCTTTCACTTCATCGTCATCCTGTCGACATTCTAACCCTAGCGCACCTTGGCCAATCGCTGGAATACAATCTTCTGCAGGCAAATACTCGGTTACAGTGCCTTCTTCATACCCTAAACGATTCAAACCAGCAGCGGCTAGTACAATGGCAGAGAAGGATTCTTCCTTTAATTTTCTTAATCTCGTTTCTACATTGCCACGAATCCACTGAACTTTTAAATGCGGATACATGTGTAAAATTTGGGCAGATCTTCTTAAACTGCTCGTCCCAATGATTGCACCTTCTGGCAGTTCGTGAAGAGGAACATGATTTTCACTAATAATGGCATCTCTCGGGTCTTCACGGTCAGTAATGGCACTCAAATCAAATTCAGGCAAAATTTCTGACGGTACATCTTTCATAGAATGGACAGCCACGTCAATTTCCCCTGTGCGTAAAGCTTCTTCAATTTCTTTTACGAAAAGCCCCTTTCCACCAACTTTGGAAAGCGTGACGTCTAAAATGCGATCGCCTTTTGTTACAATTTCTTTTATTTCAAACTCAAACGGTGCATTCATTTGTTTAAACTGGTCAATGACCCAGTTCGTTTGCGTCATGGCAAGATTACTTCTTCTTGTACCAAGTACAATTTTTCTCATCCTTTTCCTCCTAAAACAGCTGTCGTTCGTTTATGTATTTATCGTTATGTATTCACTTGTTTCACGTCAAAGTGAATGAAAAAAGCGCAACGACGACGTTCTCCTCAACACGTGTTCACGCATTTGCGAGAACCGATGTTTTCATAAAAAAAGAAATTAGACAGCTATCTTACGCTCAAGATGTCCACCTACTTCCTTTCTCTTAAGGTCGCCGACTGATGCGCTTATTTCTTATGCTTGCTGCTCGTACAATTTTCATTTAGTGTGAAATGGCTTTCTTAAGAGACGATCTCTTGTCATTACCTTTCATCAATTATTCCCGCCAACTAACTGGTTGTAAACATCTTTTAGAAAGGTTTATGAGCGAAGTGCAATGCTTTCATCTAATTCGGTGAATGATCCACTTTCCTGTCTCCATAATGCTTTCATCTCACTTTGTCGTTCACGATCCTTTTGTTCTTCCAAAGATTCTTCAAGCGCAAAGATATCAGTAAACAATTGTAAAGAAGACTGCGCATCTGGTTCAGCAGCAAGTTCTTTTACTTTTGTTAACGGATCACGAAGCAATTGATTCACAATACTTTTTGTATGCTTACGCAACACCTTTAACTCTCGTTCAGTTAAATGAGGTAGTTTACGCTCAATACTTGACATCGTATCCCCTTGAATTTGTAATGCTTTTCCTCGTAAAGCTGTAATAATAGGAACGACACCAAGTGTGTTTACCCACGTATTATACTCCACAATTTCTTCTTCAATCATGAGAGAAATCTTTTCTGCTTCTTTCTCACGCTCTTGTTTATTTGACTCGACAATATGCTGCAAGTGGTCAATATCGTAAATATGAACATTTTCCCATTCATTTAACACAGGGTCGACATCCCGGGGAACAGCAATATCAATGATAAATAAAGGACGATCTTCTCGTTCCTGTAACGCATCTGACGTATTGTTTTGGGTAAGCACAAATTCCCTTGCACCT
The DNA here is from genome assembly GCF_041949915.1 of Shouchella sp. JSM 1781072. Lineage (NCBI taxonomy): Bacteria > Bacillati > Bacillota > Bacilli > Caryophanales > Bacillaceae > Shouchella > Shouchella sp. JSM 1781072. Next base: position 472,787 of record NZ_JBHFQE010000001.1, on the reverse strand, counting down.
GTGGAACTAATCACCACATCTGCTTGCTTTAATTGTTCAGTTAAATATTGAAAGGACACGGCTTCCCCGTTAAACTGATTCGCAAGCGCTTCCGCTTTATCAAGACTACGGTTCATCACAACGATGGAAGCGGCTCCATTCGCATGTATATGCTTTGCGGTAAGCTCACTCATTTCACCTGCACCCACAATGAGTACACGCTTTCCTTCAAAGCTTCCAAAGATTTTTTTCCCCAGCTCGACACCGGCATAGCTAACTGAAACGGCTTGAGAGGAGATCGCCGTCGTACTGTGAGCTCGTTTACCGAGTGTAATGGCTTGTTTAAATAATTGATTAAACACCGTTCCCGTCACTTGCAATGACTGGGCAAGTTGAAACGCTTGTTTGGCTTGACCTAAAATTTGTGTTTCGCCAATAACCATTGAATCAAGACCACACGCTACTCGAAAAAGATGTTCGACCGCATGATCATTTTCTTTTATCGTCAAATATGACGTTAATTCATCTTTATTAATGGAGAACCAGTTTGCTAAAAAAGTTTTCGTGAAGTGCCTTCCGGTATGAATTTGATCTGCAACAACATAAAGCTCTGTGCGATTACACGTTGAAAGAATCACACATTCCATAATACTTTTCGCTGAACGCAACTGGGCAAGTGCCGCTGGCAATTGCTCTTCATCAAAAGCTAGTTTCTCGCGAATTTCCACCGGGGCAGACTTATAATTCACTCCTACGACAATCGTATGCATTTAAAAAGCCCCCTAAAGCTGTACGTTTCCAATCTCTTTCTTCTAATTTATCCAATTCTCATTATATCATGCCTAAATTATAACATGTCTAAATAAGGACTCAAAATTTTTTTGTGAACAATCAGAGACAATCAAAACAAGTAAAAAATAAGCAGTGCATACACTACTTATTTTTCGCCAACTGTAAATGAGATTGAATCGTTTTCCAAGCTTCTTCTTTTCCATAACCACTTTCTGAGGAAAATAAAAGCAGCGGATCATCTGGGTCACGATCAAGTTCTTTGCTTATAATACTTAAGTGCTTTTGCCATTTAGATCTTGAGATTTTATCTGCTTTTGTTGCGACAATAATAACAGGAATCTCAAAATGTTTCATCCAGTTATACATTAGCTTATCGTCTTCAGACGGCTTATGACGAGCATCCACTAGTTGTAAAACAGCTTTAAGCTCTTCTCTTTCCGACAAATACGTTTCAATCATTCGCCCCCATGCTGCACGTTCTGATTTTGATACTTTTGCATATCCGTAACCTGGAACATCAACGAAATACAGCATTTCATTAATTTCATAGAAATTAAGAGTTTGGGTTTTACCAGGTTGACCAGACGTTCTGGCCAACCCTTTTCGATTAAGCATTTTGTTAATAAACGAAGACTTTCCAACGTTAGATCGACCTGCTAGCGCAAGTTCTGGTAAACGCGTTGCTGGATATTGTTCCGGTTTAACTGCTACATGTTCTAGTTCAGCTTTTGTTACTTTCATTTTTATTCTTCACTCTCATTCAATGCGACTTCCAACACTTGATCCAAGTGTTCAACCAACACAATCGTTAGCTCTTCCCGAACGCTATCAGGAATATCGTCAATGTCTTTTTCGTTGTCTTTCGGGATAATAATCGTTGTTAAACCTGCTCGATGGGCGCTCATTGCTTTTTCTTTTAACCCACCAATTGGTAAAACCCTGCCTCTTAACGTAATTTCGCCTGTCATTCCGACCTCACGCTTCACTTTTCGACCAGTTAAGGCAGAAATCAACGCTGTCGCCATCGTAATACCTGCTGATGGGCCGTCTTTTGGCGTTGCCCCTTCTGGAACGTGGATGTGAATGTCAGTCTTATCATTAAAATCAGCCGCAATAGACAATTCTTCCGAGCGGGAACGGATGTAGCTAAACGCCGCTTGGGCAGACTCTTTCATCACGTCACCAAGTTTTCCTGTTAACGTTAACTTGCCTTTTCCTTTAACGGCAGACACTTCAATCGCCAGTGTTGTACCTCCAGCGGCTGTATAAGCTAATCCTGTCGCAGCACCGATTTGATCCTCTTGTTCTGCCATGCCGTAGCGGAACCTTGGCTTCCCGAGCATCTCTTCTACTAGCTTTTCCGTAACCGTTACCCGTTTACGTTCTTCCATCACAGCCATTTTGGCTGCTTTTCGACACGCTGTCGCTAATTGGCGTTCAAGGTTTCGGACACCTGCTTCACGCGTATAATACCGAATGATATTTGTGAGCGCTTCGTCTTTTACTGGCATTTGCGCTTTTGTTAAACCATGCTCTTTAATTTGTTTCGGTAGTAAATAGTTCCGTGCAATTTGCTTTTTCTCAAGCTCTGTATAACCAGGAATCGAAATGATCTCCATTCGGTCCAGTAACGGCGCAGGAATCGTGCCAATATTGTTTGCGGTTGTGACGAACATGACGTTGGATAGATCATACGCTTCTTCTAAATAATGATCACTAAATGTATTGTTTTGTTCAGGGTCCAATACTTCAAGTAATGCTGACGCTGGATCTCCTCTAAAATCATTCGCCATTTTATCGATTTCGTCTAAAAGGAATACTGGATTTACCGTTTCCGCACGCTTCATTCCTTGAATGAGGCGACCTGGCATGGCTCCGACATACGTTCGACGATGACCTCGAATCTCTGCTTCATCACGAACGCCACCTAACGACATCCGTACAAATTTACGATTTAACGAACGCGCGATTGAGCGAGCCAACGACGTTTTTCCGACGCCTGGGGGGCCTGCAAGACAAAGGATCGGTCCTTTCATCGAATTCGTAAGTTTTCGAACAGCTAAATATTCAAGCACACGCTCTTTTACTTTTTCTAATCCATAGTGATCTTCATCAAGAATTTTGCCTGCTTTTTTCACATCAAGCTGATCTTCTGTTTGAGTGGTCCATGGAAGCTGGACGAGCCAGTCTAAGTACGTTCGCAAAATGGAACTCTCACCTGCATTTGCAGGCATTTTCTCGTAACGACTTAATTCTTTTAATGCTTTTTCATACACATGTTCTGGCATTTCCGCAGCTTCAATTTTTTCTTTTAACTCTGCGATTTCACCTGTTTTTCCTTCACGATCACCAAGCTCTTTTTGAATAGCTTTCATTTGCTCGCGAAGATAATACTCTTTTTGCGTCTTTTCCATTGATTTCTTAACGCGTTGGCCAATTTTTTTCTCTAATCCTAATACTTCTTGCTCATTCCCAAGATATTCGATTAGCTTTTTTAGCCGCTCTTTTACATCGATTAACTCAAGTAGCGTTTGTTTTTGTGCTAATTTTAACGTTAAATTTGCAGAGATTAAATCAGCAAATTTCTCGGGAACCGTTGTTTCTTTTAATGTTGCTAAAGTTTCCTGAGAAGCACGTTTTGATTGCTTCGAGAATTGATCATACATGGAAAGCAGTGTTCGCATTAACGCTTCTGTTTCAGAATCTGCTTTTGTATCCTCATCGAACAAAGTAACATCTGCAACTAACACATCTCCATGGTCATTAAATGTGACAAGCTCGGCACGCTGTACGCCTTCGACTTGCACACGAACTGTTCCGTTCGCAAGCTTCGTGGACTGCACAATTTTCGCAAACGTTCCTACTCTATATAAATCTTCTTCCGTTGGATCTTCTTTTGTCGTTTGTTTTTGTGTTGCTAAAAATAAATATTGATCGTTCTGTTTAGCTTCTTCTAATGCTTTTACCGATTTTTCACGACCTACGTCTAAGTGCATAATTGCCCCTGGGAAGATTAATACACCACGCAAAGGAAGGAGCGGAACTCGGCGTTCTTGTAATTGGTCAACCATCCGCATGACACCTCCGCCTTTATCTTTATAAAAAATTCATTATGTCTAATCATCTTATTTCTATGCTGAAAATTTAAAACGATGATATACACAATGGATAAAGCGCCATTCTTAGAAGAGTGACGCTTCAATCATCCATTTTCGCTTTTGTTAACCATCTACTCATTCTAGCTTACGAAGGGCTTTGTTGTCCATTAATTAGATTGGAACAATTCCTCCAGTTGAGAAGGTTTGTGCAGGAATGACATTTTCATCATCTTCCTCCTTGCAGAACGCTAAATCAAAGACTTCATCTAGTGTTGTAACTGCAATCACTTCAATTCCATCAATTTTCTTTAATATCGCTTGTTCGTTTTCTTTTGGAATAATGACGGTTTTTGCACCAGCCATTTTTGCTGCCTTTACTTTTGCAATGACACCACCAATTGGTTTTACTTTTGCATGAATACTTAACTCACCTGTCATGGCGATTTCATTTGATACAGGTACTTGTTCAATCCCTGAATAAATCCCTGTCGCAATCGCTATACCGGCTGACGGTCCGTCTACAGGAGTTCCACCTGGAAAATTAACATGGATATCATAATCATTCGTTGGTACACCTTTCCGTTTTAAAACAGAAATGACGTTCTCAACCGAGGAGCGAGCCATACTTTTCCGCTTAATAGAGCGAACTTGTGACCCGGATTGTTCTTCTTCTGCAATTCCAGTTATCGTCAGCTTCCCATGACCTACGTTTTCGTGAACGAGAACCTCAATCTCAAGTAATGCACCACTGGTTGGCCCTGTAACAGCTAAGCCGTTTACTAACCCGATCGCAGGGGTTTCGTGAATTTGTCGCTCAGGTCTCGGTGCCATTTGACTTGAATGCGCCACCCACTCAATATCTTGCAGTTGAACTTCTTGACGACCATCTGCACGGGCTGCACCAACAGCGATTTGGAGCATATTAACGGTTTCACGACCGTTCGTGGCGTAAGAAGCGATCTTTTTTGAGGCTTCAGTAGTAAGGGTCATCGCTGCTTTTTCAGCTGCTCGCTGTGCGATTTCTTCAATTTCAGACGGATCTAATCCTCTAAAAAACACTTCCAAACAACGAGAACGAATCGCAGGTGGCATTTCTTCTGGTTGTCTCGTCGTAGCAGCAATTAGGCGAAAATCTGCTGGTAAGCCTCGTCTGAAAATATCATGGATGTGGGAAGGAATTTGGTCGTTTTCTGAACTATAATAGGCACTCTCTAAAAAAACTTTTCGATCTTCAAGCACTTTTAATAATTTATTCTGTTGGATCGTGTGTAATTCACCAATTTCATCAATAAACAAAATTCCACCATGTGCCTTTGTCACAGCTCCTGGCTTAGGTTGGGGAACACCAGCTTGGCCCATTGCGCCAGCTCCTTGATAAATTGGATCGTGTACAGAACCAATTAACGGATCGGCAATCCCTCTTTCATCAAATCTTGACGTAGCGCCATCTACTTCTACAAAAACCGCCGTTGACTGAAACGGCGACTGGTCACTTTTTTTCGCTTCGTCGAGTACAAGTCGAGCTGCGGCTGTTTTCCCGACTCCTGGAGGACCGTAAATGATGACATGCTGCGGATTTGCGCCGCATAATGCCATTCTTAATGTTTTAAGCCCATCTTCTTGTCCAACAACTTCTGATAATGATCTCGGACGAACTTTTTCTGCTAACGGTTCTGATAATCGGATTGCTCGTAATTTTTTCATTTTATCTAATTCGATTTTAGATTCCTTATCAATATACGTTTTTTGACTACGCTGGTTTTTTAACAAGTTCCAAAAATAAACTCCGATGATAATGCCAAAAAATAATTGGACAAATAATGCAATCGTTGTAAAGCCCATTTGTATGCCTCCTAAATAGTATGTTGTCGTTAGTATGACCTTGAGGCAAGCCATTAGTCTTAAACATCGAAGCGCATTATTTCCAATTCTAAACACGATGCAAAAAAACCACGTTAGCTCATCGCCAACGTGGTTTCTCTTACGCACTTTCTTTCGGTTTGTTTAAAGACAGCTCTGTTCCATCAGCTGATTTAATAATCGGCGCCGCACCATCGGTAATACAGCCTTCATGAATGATACATTTCACTGCATCTTCTCTTGAAGGAAGATCAAACATTACATCAAGCATAATGCTTTCGATGATGGAACGAAGTCCACGAGCACCTGTTTTACGTTCAATTGCTTTTTTCGCAATTTCTTTCAATGCTTCTTCTGTAAACTCTAGCTCAACTTCATCAAGCTCAAGTAGTTTTTGATACTGTTTAACGAGCGCATTTTTTGGCTGCGTTAAAATTTCAACGAGGGCATCTGTATCAAGAGGAGCAAGACTTGAAATAATCGGAAGACGTCCGATGAATTCTGGAATTAAGCCAAATTTAAGAAGATCTTCTGGAAGCACTTTTGATAAGTACTCGCCTGGTTTTAGCTCTTCTTGTTTTGAATCATCTGAGCCAAAGCCAATGATTTTCTTACCTAAACGGCTTTTAATGATTTGTTCTATTCCATCAAATGCTCCACCACAAATAAAGAGAACATTCGTCGTATCAATTTGAATAAATTCTTGATGAGGATGCTTTCTACCACCTTGTGGCGGTACACTCGCTGTTGTTCCTTCAAGAATTTTCAATAGTGCTTGTTGAACACCTTCACCGGAAACATCTCGTGTAATTGATGGATTTTCGGATTTACGAGCAACTTTATCAATCTCATCAATATAAATAATCCCTTTTTCCGCTTTTTCCACATCATAATCAGCCGCTTGAATTAGTTTGAGTAAAATGTTTTCTACATCTTCACCTACATAACCAGCTTCTGTTAATGAAGTCGCATCAGCAATAGCAAACGGCACATTTAAAATTCGAGCAAGTGTTTGTGCAAGTAATGTTTTACCGCTTCCTGTTGGTCCAATGAGCGTGATATTACTTTTCGCCAGCTCTACATCTTCAGAGCGAGCCATTGAGTTGATTCGCTTATAGTGGTTGTAGACTGCAACGGCTAATGATTTCTTTGCATCACGCTGACCAATAACGTAATCATCAAGAATGACACAAATTTCACTTGGCTTCGGGATTTCTTCTAACTCCACTTCATCTTCCGTTCCAAGCTCTTCTTCCACAATCTCTGTACAAAGCTCGATGCACTCATCACATATATAGACGCCAGGTCCAGCTACTAGCTTTCTCACTTGATCTTGTGTTTTTCCGCAAAAAGAACATTTCAACTGCCCTTTTTCTTCGTTAAATTTAAACATAACCTCACCCCTTACAGGATTTCTTTTTTCGATTTGAATACAATTAAACTGTAATGTCAAATCATTTTAGCATAGACTAATTCAACAAACTAGAAATATGCATTTTATGTACGAGTTCAAGCAGATTGCTATTCCTCTACCCTCTCTGAGTACAATTCAAGCTTAAATCAAAAAATCCTTTTTTTAAGCTACTATCATTTTGTTCAATTTAAAGGGCAATCATACTAAGCATATGAATATAGGACTGCTTTCATGCAGGATGACGTTTGATAATTGAAAAAGGTACGGGAGTTAGCCCGCACCTTTCACATTAAGCTGTCGCTTCTTTGCTATGATCAACTAATACGTCAATGGCTTTACGCATTTTAAGATCACCTTTCACTGTATCAAGACCACCTTGTGCAGATAACAATGCTTTAATTTCGTCAGCTGAACGTTGATACATGTCAGCCATTTTTTGAATTTCTTCTTCCACTTCTTCATCCGATACTTGAACGTCTTCCTGTTCAGAGATCGCTTCAAGCGTTAAGTTTACACGTACACGCTTTTCTCCGTCTTCTTTGAACTGGCTACGCATATCTTCTTCTGTTTGACCAGAGAACTGGAAGTACATTTCTAAGTTCATGCCTTGAGCTTGGAGACGTTGTCCAAATTCTTGTAGCATACGATCAACTTCAGAATTAACCATCGCTTCTGGTACAGTAATGTCAGCTTGATCAGCAGCTTTTTCTAGAAGGGCGTCACGTACTGCATTTTCTGAATCAGTCTTTCTTTGGTCTTCAAGCGTCTTACGTAATTCCGTTTTAAGCTCGTCCAAAGATTCAACATTTTCGTTAGCGTCTTTTGCAAATTCATCATCAAGTTCAGGAAGCTCTTTACGCTTAACGTCATGAATTTTCACTTTAAACGTTGCTGGCTTACCAGCTAAGTCTTCTGCGTGGTACTCTTCAGGGAACGTTACTTCTACATCTTTTTCATCGCCTGTTTTTAGACCAACAAGTTGTTCTTCAAAACCTGGGATAAACGAATTAGAACCAATTTCTAGTGAATAGTTCTCTGCCGTTCCGCCTTCAAATGCTTCCCCGTTCGCAAAGCCTTCGAAATCTAGAACAGCTGTATCGCCGTCTTGGATTTCTCCGTCTTCAACAACAACAAGCTCAGCATGACGTTCTTGAAGTTTTGTTACTTCTTCTTCAACGTCTTCATCTGTCACTTCTGTACTTGGGACGTCTACTTCTAATCCTTTGTAGTCTCCAAGTTTCACTTCTGGTTTAACCGTTACCGTCGCTTTAAATACCGCTTTTTCGTTTTTGCCAATTGACTCAATGTCCACTTCTGGACGATCAACCGGAAAGATTCCTGTTTCTTCTACAGCATTTGAATATGCTTCTGGAAGCATAAGGTCAATGGCATCTTGGTATAAAGACTCAACACCAAATTGCTTTTCAAAAAGACTTCTAGGCATTTTCCCTTTACGAAACCCAGGTACATTCACTTTCTGTACAACTTTTTTAAAAGCTTTATCTAAAGCGTCGTTGACTTTATCTGCTTCAACTTCAAACGTTAAGACGCCTGTATTTTGTTCTGTTTTTTCCCAATTTGCAGACATAATATTTCCCTCCAACATGTAATTTCTACACTACTTTATCACGTTTTTGACAACCATTCCATTATAACATATCGATTTTATCTTTCAATGTCTTCCTCTTCCTTAAATTAACCGACACTACATTCCTAAATATAATACAAATCATGTTCCTTCATTATGTATGAAACCAGTCATTTTGATTTTGTGCTTCAATTAAAATATCTTGTTCAAGCGCTTCGATTTCATTGGATGCAGACAAAACATCAAATCGTTCGCAGCCATAGCATTGCACCATATCTGCTTCATCCGTATCTAATCCTAATTGTTCTGCAGCGACAAGATGAAACGCGCATGCCCATGCTTGAGGATTCTCAGGGTTGAGTTCAAATGGGTACGTCATTAATAAATATGAGTGGTGAAGCTGCTTTGCCATATGTAATAAGGTTGGATCATCTTGCTCTAGCTGCCCTTCAAGCGCTGCTCGAATAGCTTGATCAACCTGTCGTTTTCCAGGCTCTTCAAGTTCACTTGGTGTAACAATAATCGCTTGATCTTCTCGTTCGTACGTCAGTGGCTTGGAGTCGCCCCACTCGTGCAAAAGTTGAAGTGCATATGTACGCATAAGCGGATTCGTTTGCTTATTTTCCACAAATTTACGGATCTCGCCTTGTAGCGAAGTTAAACCTAATTTCCGCACACTTTGCAAAGCATTCCATTTTGCTGGTTCATTTGCAGCTTGAAGTCCTGCTTTGAGTTCCATCATTGTCTCTTCCTGATTATCATCCGTTAACACTTTGGCATCATAGTTTTTCGACTCGCTCATCTGTCTACTAAAATGAAGAAGTTCATAAAACATTTCGGCGTCTTTAGCTGGAATTTTATCTTCGCTTAATACGGCCTCTAATAAATGAACAACTTGATCATAGTGCGAAAGTTGAACAAGTAAAGAAACATGAACCTGCAAAATTTCAAAGTAATTTCCAATTCCTTCATTCAGCAACACTTCTGTTTCTTGGACCGCTTCTTCCTGTCGTTCCAACTCTATTAGACTTAAAACAATGCCAAACCGTGCTTGTGGATCTGTTTCGTCATGTGAGGCAGCTTCTTTAAACAACTGATGGGCTTTCGTTGCCTGTTTTTGTTTAAGCTCATTCATTCCTTCTTCTACTAAACGCTTCACTAAACCAGGAAATAAAATGACATTATTCTTTTTTTGCTTATCCTGTTCCAATTTTATCGCCTGCTTTCCTTATCCCTTACTTTAACACGTACGTTTTCCTTATCCAAAAGGTCTCCATGTTTTTATTCGTTATTCCTTCCCTAATCCCTTTCTTTCAAAACCTAAGAAAACTCCTTAGTTTAACACTAAGGAGTAAAGGGTGTCGAAAAATCGTATTCGCTACCCGAATCTAGCTGTCGAGGATGCCGTATATTTTCGTTCAAAAGCGGTGATCTCTTCTTCTAGTTTCAACGTTAAATCAATCTCATCCCAACCATTTATCAGCATATTTTTCCAATGCTCATCAATGGTAAAGGAAGAAACCTCTTCTTCAAACGTTACTTTCTGCTCAACTAAATCAACAGTTAGTTGACCTTTTTCTTCCTTTGCAATTTCCATCCACCGCTTTACTTCTTCGTTTGAAAGCCTAACAGGTAGAAGCCCATTTTTCACACAATTATTATAGAAAATATCCGCAAAACTCGGTGCAATGACAACTTTAAATCCATAATCATATAAAGCCCACGGGGCGTGCTCTCTTGAAGAGCCGCAGCCAAAGTTGTCACCACTTATTAAAATGCTTGCTCCTTGGGCGTCAGGTTTATTCAACTCAAAATGAGGGTTCTCCACTCCTTCAGCCTGATACCGCCAATCGTAAAATAAAAATTTTCCGAAACCTGTTCGTTCAATTCGTTTTAAAAATTGCTTTGGAATGATTTGGTCGGTGTCCACGTTCACACGATCTAACACCGCTGCTTTGCCAATATGAAGGCGGATCGGGTTCATGTTACATCACTCCTTATATCAAATGTACGTACATCAACAAATTTTCCACTAATCGCTGCAGCTGCGGCCATTGGTGGACTGACAAGATGAGTGCGCGCACCCTTTCCTTGTCGTCCTTCAAAATTTCGGTTAGACGTCGACGCGCAACGTTCGCCTTCAGGTACTCGATCCGGGTTCATACTAAGACACATGCTACAGCCGGAACTACGCCATTCAAAACCGGCTTCAATAAAGACTTGGTCTAACCCTTCTTCTTCTGCTCTTCGCTTTACCTTTTCAGAACCAGGAACGACCATTGCCGTAACTGTTTTATGAACGGTTCGCCCTTTAACAATTCGAGCCGCTGCTTCCAAGTCACTATAACGAGAATTCGTACATGAGCCAATAAACACATGCTGAATGGCTATCTCATTTAGTGGCGTGTGCGGTTCTAAATCCATATAAGCTAACGCTTGGGAAATGGCTCGTTGCTCCGTTTCATTTACAGCCATACTTGGATCTGGAACCACTGCTGAAATCGGAAGTCCTTGACCAGGGTTGGTTCCCCACGTAACCATTGGCTCTATTTCACTTGCATCAATGGTAACAGAGTGATCGTATGTGGCATCTTGGTCGGTTGCTAACGTTGACCAGTATGCAACAAGTTCTTCAAATTCTTTTCCATCAGGTACACGACTTCGACCGCGCAAATAATCATACGTTACAACATCTGGACTTATTAATCCTGCTTTTGCCCCTGCTTCAATAGACATATTGCAAATCGTCATTCGCTCTTCCATTGTCATTCCACGTATCGCTTCTCCCGTAAATTCAATGACTGAGCCAGTACCAACATTCACGCCAAATTTTGAGATAATCGCAAGGATGACATCTTTTGCAGCAATTCCGGTACCTAATCGCCCAGTAATATGAACTTGTAACGTTTTAGGGCGGGATTGCCAAACCGTTTGCGTCGCAAGTACATGCTCCACTTCACTCGTTCCAATTCCAAATGCAAGTGCTCCAAATGCACCGTGGGTCGACGTATGACTATCGCCACATACAATGACATGACCTGGTTGTGTAAGACCAAGCTCTGGACCGATTACATGCACAATGCCATTATCGGGGTGCGCTAAATCGGCAATTTCTATGCCAAATTCCCGACAGTTGTCAGCTAACGTTTCCATTTGCAAGCGGGCAATTTGGTCTTGAATGTCATAACGATTAAAAGTTGGCACATTATGATCCATGGTCGCAAATGTTCTTTCCGGCCTGCGGACCTTACGATTTGCTATTCTTAGACCTTCAAAAGCTTGCGGAGACGTTACTTCATGCACCATGTGTAGATCGACATAAAGTAAATCTGGCTTCTGCGCTTCGGAAACAATCGTATGTTTCTCCCATATTTTTTCAATAATCGTTTTTCCCATCTTCAAAGCCTCCTAAGAATGTATCGCAACGTTGATTTCGTTAATGATAGCAGCCGTCATTTCACTCGTTGAACAGGCGGTCGCTCGATTATGCGCTAAATCAGCTGTTCGATAGCCTTTATTTAATACGGTACGAATTGCCTGTTCCACACAATCTGCTTCTTCAGACATTTCAAAACTATAGCGTAATAGCATAGCCGTTGAGGAGATCGTCGCCAGTGGATTCGCAACGTTGAGTCCAGCTAGTTCAGGTGCTGATCCATGAACAGGTTCATAAAGACCAAACGACGATGAATTTAAACTCGCAGATGGCAACATTCCAAGCGATCCTGTTATCATAGAAGCTTCATCACTCAAAATGTCACCAAATAAGTTTTCAGTTACAAGCACGTCAAACTGCTTTGGATTTCGAATAAGCTGCATGGCCGCATTGTCGACGAGCATGTGCTCAAGGGTAACATCCGGATATTGTTGCGCAATTTCTGCTGCACATTCTCTCCATACTCTGCTTGACTCGAGGACGTTCGCTTTGTCTACAGACGTTACATGACGCCCTCTTAATTGAGCGAATTGAAAGGCACGGTGGAGAATCCGTTCAATTTCTTCTTTTTTATAAACAAGTGTATCAACTACCCCTTCTTTCCCATCGATCTGCCGACGTTCACGAGGCGTTCCAAAATAAATTCCGCCAGTTAATTCTCTGACAATGAGAACGTCTACCCCTTGAATGACATTTTTTTTAAGTGTAGATTCGTCGACGAGGGCATCCATCACTTGAACAGGCCGTAAGTTTGCATAAAGATTAAGGGTTTGTCGAATAGCCAATAACCCTTTTTCAGGACGAAGGTGTGGAGGATTTTCGTCCCATTTCGGCCCACCAACGGCTCCGAGTAAACAAGCATCAGCGTTTTTACACTTTTGAATGGTTTCTTTTGGGAGCGGTTCTCCTGTAGCATCAAGAGCCGCCCCTCCAATATGTGCTTCTTGAAAAGTAAACTGGTGACCAAAGCGATTGGCAACAGCTTCCAGCACTTCCTTACCAGCTTTTACAATCTCTGGTCCAATGCCGTCCCCAGCTAGTAGCGTAATTGTTTTATTCATCATTTGCCTCCTAGCCTACTGTTGAAGTCGATGGTTCTTGTAGTCGTTTTTCTTCATGTGAAAATCGATTTACAGCGTGAATGTACGCTTTTGCTGATGCTTCTAATACATCATTGGCGACGCCTCGACCTGAATGAGATCGATCGTTTTTTGATAGATTAACGTGTACTTCAGCTAGCGCATCTTCTCCCTCTGTAATGGATTGAATCCGATAGTCTTTCAATCGATAATGAAAATCGGTCAATTTGGCTAGTGTATTGTAAATGGCTTCTACACTGCCTGACCCTGTGCTCGCCTCTGTATATTCGCTTCCTTTGACATGCTTTAATTTTATCGTTGCAGTTGGTGTTTGATTCGTTCCATAAGAAACTTGTAGCGCTTCAAGTTTGTACTGATGTTCTTGATCCTCGTCGCCTTGATCAATCATTAGCGCATATAAATCATCTTCCGTAACCATCTTCTTTTTATCTGCTAACGTTTTAAACGCGTTAAAAAGCGTGATCAATTCTTCAGAAGATCCTTTAAAACCAAGCGCCTTCATTTTTTCTTGAAACGCGTGTCGTCCAGAATGTTTTCCAAGTGGATTTGAAGACGTTGCTCCTACTAATTCTGGCGTAATAATTTCATAGGTTTCTTTATGCTTCAACATTCCGTCTTGATGAATACCTGATTCATGCGCAAACGCATTTGACCCAACAACAGCTTTATTTTTTGGAATAGGCATGGATGTGTACCGACTTACTAAGGCACTTGTTCGCTTCAATTCATTAAGCTGGATATTCGTCCCTGTTTCATAGTAATCAGAACGAATGTGTAACCCGACCGCAATCTCTTCAAGTGAAGCATTTCCTGCCCGTTCACCAATCCCGTTTATGGTACATTCGACTTGTCGCGCCCCACCTTGAATAGCAGCTAATGAATTCGCCACACCCATACCTAGATCATCATGATTATGGGTCGAAAGGATGGCTCGATCTATATTTGGTACAGTCTGGCTAATATATTCAAATAATTCGGATATTTCCTTTGGCATCGTATACCCAACTGTATCTGGTAGATTAATAACCGAAGCACCCGCGTCAATCGTTGCTTCGATTATTTTTGCTAAAAACCCCCAGTCAGAACGACTTGCATCTTCTGCTGAAAATTGAACGTGTGGGAATCTCTTTGCTGCATACTTGACGCTTTCTACCGCCTGTTCAATCACTTGTTCTGGCGTTAATTTCAGCTTGTATTGCATGTGAATAGGAGAGGTCGCAAGGAATACGTGAATTCTTGGTTCAGCACTTGCCTTCAGCGCTTCCCAACATGCATCAATGTCGCTTTCCTTCGAACGAGCTAAACCTGTTACCGATGAGGCTTTAATTTGTGTAGCGATCTCTTTAACCGACTGGAAATCTCCTTTTGAGGAGGCTGGAAACCCAGCCTCAATAATATCTACTCCCAGACGCTCTAACTGAAACGCAATATCCAGCTTCTCTCTGTGATTAAGATTAATCCCTGGAGATTGCTCTCCATCTCGCAAAGTCGTATCAAAAATATTAACTTTGCCCATGTCCAACGGCTCCTTTTTTCGATTTAGATTGTTTTACAAATGGCATCATTTCTCGAAGTTCGCGTCCTACCACTTCAAGAGGATGATTCGCTTCTGCTGTATTAATCGCGTTGTATTCAGGACGATTTAGCTTATTCTCTAAAATCCAACCTTTCGCAAATTTCCCTTTTTGAATATCATCTAAGATCGCACGCATTTCTTTCTTCGTTTCGTCAGTTACAATGCGTGGCCCTGCTTGGAAATCTCCCCATTGCGCTGTATCTGAAATGGAATAGCGCATATACTCTAGACCACCTTCATACATCAAATCAACAATGAGCTTTAGTTCATGCAAACATTCAAAATAAGCAATTTCTGGCTGATACCCAGCCTCCACGAGCGTTTCAAATCCAGCTTTTACAAGCGCGGAAGTTCCGCCACAAAGAACCGCTTGTTCTCCGAATAGATCTGTCTCCGTTTCTTCTTTAAACGATGTCTCTAGCACACCAGCTCGGGCTGCACCAATCTGTTTCGCATAAGCAAGCGCAAGATTCTTCGCTTCTCCAGTTGCGTCTTGTTGAACAGCGATCAATGCTGGTACACCTGCTCCCTCTGTAAACGTTCGGCGAACTAAATGACCCGGTCCTTTAGGGGCTACAAGGAAAACATCTACATGACTTGGAGGAACAATTTGATTAAAATGAATATTAAAACCATGGGCAAACACTAGGGCTTTACCTGCTGTTAATTCCTTTTCAATTGATTCTTTATAGACGTCTGGCTGCTGTTCATCTGGTAATAGAACCATGATGACTTCCGCTTTTTCTGCCGCTTCTTGTACGGAATAAACGTTA
Source organism: Shouchella sp. JSM 1781072 (assembly GCF_041949915.1). Classification (NCBI taxonomy): domain Bacteria; kingdom Bacillati; phylum Bacillota; class Bacilli; order Caryophanales; family Bacillaceae; genus Shouchella; species Shouchella sp. JSM 1781072. The sequence goes on along the minus strand of NZ_JBHFQE010000001.1, from coordinate 457,171 downwards.
AAACCATCTTCCTTTGCCTTCTCCCAAGAGTTTCCTTGACGGAGTCCAACGATTACATCTACACCGGATTCTTTTAAATTTTGCGCATGTGCGTGTCCCTGAGAACCATATCCAATAACCGCAACCGTCTTTTCATGTAAAAACCCTTCATTCACGTCACCATTGTAATAAACTTTTGCCATGATAATCTCTCCCTTTTTTAATGAATAAGTGTTAAACGAGATGCCTCTGTTTGCGACTTCACGCTTCGATTAATAGCTGTTACACCTGTTCGGGCAATTTCTTGGATGCCGTATGTTTTGATTAATTCAATAAAAGCCTCTACCTTGTCTGTATGTCCAGTAACTTGCAAAGTTAGCGAGTCTCTTCCAACATCAATCATTTGTGCACGAAAGGTTTCAGCTAAAGAGCCTATTTCTGCTCTTTGCTCAGCAGTTGCGGAAATTTTCACAAGTGCAAGTTCCCTAGATACTGTTGCTTCGTCCGTTACATCTTTTACCTTTAAAACATCCACTTGCTTATGAAGTTGCTTCATCACTTGTTCAATGTTTTCCATTGCATCCGCTACAACAACAAATGTCATTCGCGAAACGGTTGGGTTATCGGTTACGCCGACTGTAATGCTGTCAATATTGTATTGCCTTCGAGCAAAAAGACCGGTAATGCGGTTCAATACACCTGAGCGATTTTGAACGAGAACCGTTATCGTCCGTTTCATAGTGGCTCAACTCCCTCCATACAATGATGACCTTGCCCTGGACAAATCATTGGGTAAACATTTTCTTCTTGTGCGACACACACTTCGAGCAAAACAGGACCTTGATGGGTAAACGTATCTTTAATGGCATCTCCTAATTTTGACCGTTTGTCAACTTTTATTGCTTTGATGTCATAAGCTTCTGCCAATTTTGTGAAGTTTGGTTGAATCGGAAAAAGAGAATGAGAATACCTTTCACCATGGAAAAGTTGTTGCCATTGCCGAACCATTCCGAGTGATGCATTATTTACAATGACGATTTTTACTGGAAGCTGCAACTCCTGTAAGATCGACATTTCTTGGAGTGTCATTTGAAACCCAGCATCCCCTGTAATCGCGATGACCGGAAGCTCTGGTTCAGCAATTTGTGCGCCAATCGCTGCAGGGAAACCGAAGCCCATTGTCCCGAGCCCCCCAGAAGTGACCCAGCGATTAGGTTTGTTGAAGGAAAAAAATTGCGCCGCCCACATTTGATGTTGACCAACATCTGTTGTAACAATCGCTTCTCCCTCGGTTTCTTCGTACAATTTTTCGATAAGTTCTTGTGGTTTTATCGTTTCTTTATCTAGCTTATACCAGAGTGGATAGTCCTTCTTCCACCGTTGCGTTTGTTCACGCCAGTCATCATGCTGTGAAAGGGAGCCAAGGTTGCCTTTTAGCAACAACGTTAAAGCTGCCTTTGCATCGCCTACAACTGGAATATCAACATGAATATTTTTTCCAATCTCAGCAGGATCAATATCAATGTGTGCGATCTTAGCATCTGGAGCAAAATGTTCTAAAACCCCAGTCAGGCGATCATCAAATCGTGAACCAATATTTAAGAGAAAATCTGCTTCATGTAGCGCCATATTCGCCGCATACGTTCCGTGCATGCCAGCCATCCCTAAGTGATTCTGATTATTTCCCGGGTAAGAACCTAAACCAAGTAATGTTGATACAAGCGGAATATTCGTTTCTTCAACGAACGCGGTTAGTTCTTCAGCAGCTCCAGCGTGTAGGACACCTGCACCTGTAAGCAAGACAGGTTTTTTAGCTGCTCGAATTGATTCCAGAACCTTTCGAATTTGCTGCTTATTCGGTCTGGCGTTTGGCTGATACCCAGGTAAGTAAACAGGTTTATTATAAGAAAACAGCGTCTCTTGTTGAGAGATATCTTTTGGCAAGTCAATCAAAACAGGTCCTGGTCGACCGCTTTGAGCAATATGAAATGCTTCTTTTACCGTTTGCGATAGCTCCTCTACAGAACGAACTTGGTAGTTATGTTTTGTGATTGGCATTGTAATTCCGAGCATATCCGCTTCTTGAAAAGCATCGGTTCCAATAACTTTTGTTCCAACTTGACCGGTAATCACAACTAATGGCAACGAATCGATCATTGCATCTGCAATGCCGGTTACGACATTTGTTGCCCCCGGCCCTGATGTAACGATGCAAACACCTGGCTTCCCTGTTACCCGTGCATACCCTTCTGCCGCGTGTATCGCACCTTGTTCATGACGCGCTAGAATATGGTTAATACCTAGCTTATAAATCTCATCATAGGTAGGAAGGATTGCCCCTCCAGGATAACCAAAAATTACGTCGACGTTTTCTTTCGCTAACGACCTTAGCAAAATTTCAGCGCCACTGCACGGGCCGCTTTTCTCTTGCAAATCCTTATTTTTCTCGTCTGTTTTTTCACTCGCATGTAGCATTTGTCTTCTCTCCCTTCCGCCTATATACAAAAAGAAAGACCTTCTCAAACCCCATGTATGATCGTCATACAAGGGGCGAGAAAGTCTCTCGCGGTACCACCCTTTTCACTAATAATGCATTAGCCTCATTTTTTGATAACGAATGATTTTCTTCAATCATCCGACGACTCCTACTCTTTTTTCAAAGTCGTACTCGAAGGTGAGTTTCACGTATCGTTTATCACCGTTTTCCAGCTACCAACGGCTCTCTGTAGATAAAAATGAACGCTACTTTCCTTCTCAACGTATTCGTCTATTAAATTTTCATAATACCGCCTGTATTGGCGGACGTAACAAGTTTTGAATAACGAGCAAGATAGCCTTTTTTCACTTTCGGTTCTGGTTCAATCCAGCCTTCTCGTCGACGAGCTAGTTCTTCATCTGCCACGTCCCAATGAATCGTGCGGTCAATGAGATTAATTGTAATTTGATCTCCGTCTGCGACAAAGGCTATTGGGCCTCCTTCAGCAGCTTCAGGCGAAATATGACCAATTGAAATCCCTCTAGAAGCACCTGAAAAGCGACCGTCTGTCATTAACGCTACTTTTGTACCTAACCCTCGACCTTGAATTGCAGAAGTCGGCGCTAACATTTCCGGCATACCCGGTCCACCTTTAGGGCCTTCATATCGAATAATGACAACTTGCCCTTCTGTAACCATGCCTTTATTAATTTGTTCCTGCGCTTCTTCTTGTGAGTTAAAGCAGATCGCTTCACCCTCAAAGATTTTGATTGACGGATCAACGGCTCCGACTTTTATAACAGCACCATCTGGAGCAATATTGCCATATAAGATAGACAAGCCACCTACCGGACTATATGCCGTTTCACGAGTTCGTATGACATCTGTATTTGTAATTTCTGCATGGGCAACGGTATCGTAAAGAGATTGACCAGTTATCGTTAACCGTTCTCCTTTAATCGCACCCATGTGGATTAATTCTTTTATAATAGACGCAACGCCACCAGCTTTATGAACATCGTCCATTGAATAATCAGAGGCTGGACTTACCTTACAAAGATAAGGTACCCGTTCTGCCACTTCATTAATTCGCGTCATGTCGTATTCAATTTCAGCTTCATTCGCAATGGCTAGTGTGTGGAGCACGGTGTTCGTTGAGCCACCCATCGCCATATCTAATGCAAATGCATCATCAATCGTTTCCTCTGTGACAATGTCTCGTGGACGAATATCTTTTTCAATTAAATTCATGAGGTGCTTAGCCGCATCTTTAATTAAGTCATGGCGTGCTTGTGAAGTAGCAACGAGAGTACCATTTCCAGGCAACGCAAGGCCTAACATTTCCATTAAAGAATTCATAGAATTTGCTGTAAACATTCCTGAACAAGAACCACATGTCGGACATGCTTGCTGTTCGATTTCAAGCAATTCTTCTCTTGTCAGTTTTCCTGACGAAAATGCGCCTACGCCTTCAAAGACAGAAACAAGTGAAAGGCTTTGCCCATCTTTTGTTCTTCCTGCCTCCATCGGACCACCTGATACAAAAACCGATGGTACATTCGTTCTAACTGATGCCATAAGCATACCTGGCGTAATTTTGTCGCAGTTTGGAATATAAAAAACACCATCAAACCAATGTGCATTAATAACAGTTTCTGCCGCATCACAAATGATTTCTCGACTTGGTAATGAATACCTCATCCCAATATGCCCCATTGCAATCCCATCATCTACACCTATTGTATTAAATTCAAACGGAATCCCTCCGGCATCAATAATGGCTTGCTTTGCTACTTCTGCAAACTTATTGAGATGCATGTGCCCAGGTATAATGTCAATATATGAATTGCAAACCCCGATAAAAGGTTTATCCATATCTTCTTCACTTACACCAGCCGCACGAAGAAGACTCCTATGAGGTGCGCGATCAATTCCTTTCTTGATCATGTCGCTTCTCATGCTAATCTCCCCTTATTTCCGTTTCTTCAAGCGAAATTGTATCCACCTGAAAAACACATTTGTTTTTTCGTTTATCTTTATTGAGACTTACTATACGCCTGTTAAAAATGCAGGTCAACCCTTTTTTAAAAAGAATTTTAATCTTTCTGTCATTTGTATACGCTTACAGTATCAGGGGATTAAGGATTATTCGTCAGAAAATTTCTTTTGAAAAATGGCTATATTTTTTTAAAAAACGGGGATAGTAAACAAAGAGGTGATCCTATGCAGACAAACCGAAATAAAAAGAAACGTTTGTTCACTCCTTTTTCGTTTCTCTTTCATTTCTTTAAACCTATTAAACGTCCTTCTCTCGTGCTTGTTACGAATCACTGGAACGAATGCAAAAATGAGTCACAACAAAATCTTTGTCGTTCTCTAAAAGAACGCGGCTTTTATGCCTCTCCGGATTATGTTGTTGACCAAATAGCTGTTTATGTTGCACTTGTTCCGTATCGTGTTGCATTTTTGAAGCAACAAGACTTTCTTAAAGATAAAAAAAAGATACGTTCTTTAGAGCGTAAAGGTTGGACGGTTTATTCCATTTCTGAAGACTATAAAAACGAGGACATTCATTCTTTTTTATATGCTTTCCAAAACCAAACACATACGCTTAACAACGCCTCTTATTCGCAATAAATAAGGGCGTTTTTATTTTGGCCCCTTTCATAGGCGATGATATCGCTGAATAGAATGTTAGAGAATCAAGGAGAGGGGTAACTTATGTTTTTTTTAAATGACCACCCAAATTTACAAGGCTTTGACATCGGTTCTTTTTCATACGGGTCCCCTATCGATCTTCTTCACCTCGTTCCAGAAGTTACGTTAAAAATAGGAAAATATTGTTCTTTCGCCGCCGGTATTCGAATTCTTTTAGGTGCTGATCACCAAGTAGGCTGGGTGACGACTTATCCATTCAACGTTCTTTATCCTGATATAGCAAAAACAAATGAGCACCCAACAAGTAAAGGGAATATTATCATTGGCAATGATGTTTGGGTAGCGAGCGGCGCTGTTATTTTATCCGGGGTTACCATTGGAGACGGAGCCATTATTGCAGCCAATGCTGTTGTGACAAAAAATGTAGCCCCATATACGATCGTTGCTGGAAACCCCGCTAAACAGATTAGCGAACGCTTTACTGAAGAACAACGACAAGGTCTTTTAGCCATTCAATGGTGGCATTGGCCAGACGACGAAGTAAAACAAATCTCTCCTCTTTTGCAATCAAACCGATTGAATGAACTGTTTTTATACGCTAAAAATCGAAATAAATAAGGAGGTCAACATGATTTCAGAAACAACCATTAGCTTTATTAGTTGCGTCAGCAATGAAACGCTGTATGAACAGTGCCTTGCTCATATTCAGCAACTTTCGATTCCTTCTGATATATCAATTGAAACCGTGCCTATTTATAACGCAACTAGCATGACAGCTGGATATAATGAGGGTATGAAGAAAGCTAAAGGTACATACAAAGTGTACCTTCATCAAGATGCATTCATTTTAAACCAATCCTTTCTCTATGACCTCCTCTTTTTATTTCACAATAATAAAAAGTTAGGATTATTTGGCGTCATTGGCGCTCGCCAGCTTCCAGACCATGGCATGTGGTGGCAAAGTCCTTATGAAAATAAAATAGGAAAAATCATAGAAGTTCGTGATACGTATACGCAAACAACGTGTATGGAAACCACTTATATGTATGGAAAAGCGGCATGTGTTGATGGTCTGTTAATGGCTACCCAATATGATCTCTCTTGGCCAGAAGCGATAAAAGGGTGGCACTTTTACGATACGGCTCAATGCTTACATTTTTCAACACACGATTACGATGTAGGCATTGCTCATCAACCAAGTCCTTGGGTCATTCATTATTGCAAAACCTCAACAATGAAAGGGTACTATGACGCATTACCCGCTTTTCAAAAATGGCGCAGTCTTATTGAAGAATCTACAAAGACATAATAAAAAAAGATGTAAGAAAGGTTCACAGCCTCCCTGAACATTTTTTACATCTTTGGTACGCTTTCCTTTAAACAATGAATTAGGAAATCAAGAAGGAGAGATGACTTGTGGAGCAAAGAACGTATCAACGCTTTCAAAAAGAAGAAGCAACAGATGCCATTTTATTAGCAAAAAGAGAAAAAGGATTCACCTATGATGATTTAGCGGCAGCAACAAACCTTCATCCCGTATATATCGCCTCCGCAATTATGGGACAAAACACGTTAAACAAAGAAGAAGCGGATGCATTGGTAAAATGCTTAGAATTAGATGATTCCATCTCGGACACTCTTCAACTTTATCCTACAAAGGGGTCGCTCGACCAAACGATCCCCACCGATCCGCTTATTTATCGATTCCATGAAATTATTCAAGTATACGGAACGACTTTTAAAGAAGTCATACAAGAAAAAATGGGTGATGGCATCATGAGTGCCATTGATTTCACACTTGATATTGAAAAGGAAGAAAATCCAAAAGGTAATCGAGTTGTTGTCACAATGAATGGAAAATTCCTCCCCTATAATAAGTGGTAAACGGCGTGTATAAAAAAAACCTCTTACATCTGTAAGAGGTTTTTCGTCTATCGCTTATTGAACGTCCCAGGAGAGATTCGAACTCCCGACCGACGGCTTAGAAGGCCGTTGCTCTATCCTGCTGAGCTACTGGGACAATGGAGCGGGTGATGGGAATCGAACCCACATCATCAGCTTGGAAGGCTGAGGTTTTACCACTAAACTACACCCGCATTATTTTTAGATTATCCTCATTTTATTCCGCACCCTACAATCATGTTCCTTCCTCTTCTCGCTTATCAAGGAAGTATTATGCGTCGGAACAACTCGTCGCATTTCATAAAGCGTCGCTCGTGGCTGAGGTTTTACCACTAAACTACATTATGTATAAGCGCCACAACAACAATTGCGACGCTTATAAATATACATGATTAAATAAAATGTGTCAACTACTTCTTAACAATTTTTTCTTAAGAGACGTCATTTCGGTTAAAGGTTGCTTCGAGCGCTTCAATTGCCGTACCGTCCATCGTGAAATAGTTAATTTGAATTGCCTCGTCGGTTATGTCTACCACGCAATAAGAGCCTGCATACTTGCCTTTTGGCAGTCGTAAGCTACCCGGATTGATCGTTATGACCTCTCCGAACCGCTGCACTTTTGGAATGTGGGTATGACCATAGACCGCAATTGTGGCTTTATTCTCTTGTGCTTTCTGTGCTAATTCAGTTAATGAACTTTTGACGCCTTCGTAATGGCCATGGGTTAACTGAATAACTAAACCACTTGCTTCGAGTAATCTTTCTGAAGGGAACGAAGAAAAAACGTCACAGTTTCCTGCTACGGTCACAACGTCCTTTAATTGACTTGAATCAGCCTGTAGCTCCGAGTCACCTGCGTGTAAAATCAAATCAACTTGGTCACGTAAAGGCTGCAAAAATGATTCAAGCTCTTGTTCCCAACCATGCGTGTCGCTTATGACTAGAATTTTCATGAAGACGCTCCTAACAAATACTCGTTTAACTTTTGAATCGCCTTTGCACGATGACTCATTTTATTCTTTTCCTCAAGAGATAATTGAGCCATCGTCTTATTTTTATCGGCAACATAGAAAATAGGATCATAGCCAAATCCATGCTCACCTGCTTGTTCATGAGCGATAAGACCTTCACACGTTCCTTCAAAAAAAGATGTTTCTTTTTCTGGATCTGCAAAAGCAATCGTACATACGAACCGTGCTGTACGATCTCTTTCGGACACGCCCCTCAAGTCTTCTAGCACTTTTTCAATATTGGCTTGATCGTTTTTATCTTCACCAGCATAGCGTGCTGAAAACACGCCTGGTCTTCCATCCAACGCATCAATGACAAGACCTGAATCATCAGCAATGACAGGTTGACCCATAGCTTTTGCAAGCACTTCTGCTTTTTTTCTAGCATTCTCTTGAAACGTTTGACCATCTTCTATGATTTCAGGAAACGATGGTAAGTCTAAAAGAGATTTTACTTCATACGTGCCCTGAAACAACTTTTTAAAATCTTCTATTTTTCCTTTGTTCGTTGTTGCGATTATGACTTCATTCATCATTCATGCCTCCTTTGAATTAGGCAAAAACAAATCTCCCACGATTGATTTTTGGACCTCAATTAGCTGTTGAATTCCTTCTTCAGCCAGATCTAACAGTTCATTTAATTGGGCTCGACTAAATACAGCTTCTTCTCCACTGCCTTGAATTTCAACAAATTGACCAGCACCTGTTTGCACTACGTTCATATCTACATCAGCATTGGAATCTTCCTGATAGTTTAAATCACAAATCGCTCCGTGCTCATCAACAATTCCGACTGATATCGCTGCAACATAGTCTTTTACGGGAATCGCATTTAATCCGGAAGTTTTTTGTAAAGCCAACACCATTGCGACAAATGCCCCTGTAATAGCGGCTGTACGTGTACCTCCATCAGCTTGGATGACATCGCAATCGATCCAAATCGTCTTCTCGCCAAGCTTGTCTAAATCGACGACTGTGCGCAGGCAACGGCCAATTAAACGTTGAATCTCCATCGTTCTTCCACTAAGCTTCCCTTTCGCTGCTTCACGGATCGTTCGTTGTTCTGTCGCTCTAGGGAGCATGGCATATTCCGCTGCAAGCCAACCTTTTTTTTGCCCCCGCAGAAAAGGCGGCACTTTATTTTCGATCGTTGCTGTACAAATAACTTTTGTATCGCCAACTGTAATTAAAACTGACCCTTCCGCATGCTTCGTGAAATGCGGTATAATTTCCACTGGTCGAATTTGATTCTCGCTTCGTTGATCCACTCTCATACTTTTAACCCCTCTTCTTATCCAGAAGATTTTCTCTTAGTTCGTCGTATAGTATAACATAATAAAAAGAGCACCTGTAGGAACAGGTGCCCAATTTTTTATAGTGGATTTTTGTTTACATGCGCGGGACGTTGAATGGTCTCTACCGCTTCTCCCGATTCTGAGAAGATGTCTTCTTGGCCATTTACCAAGATCGAAATTTTCTCTACATCACGATGTTCCGTTAACGATAGGGCAATCGATTCAATAATCGATTGTTCAATATAAGCGTCTTCCCCAACCATCGTTTGTATCGCTTCATTGAAGTCCAAAACGAGTTCCCCATCTTTGATTTCCGGTTCATTTAACAACTCGATTTCATCATTCATCTCCGTTAGCAACGTTCGCATACCTATGGAAGGACCATCAATTAGTTCATTGACAACCGTAGCTATTTCATTTTCTGTTTCTGCGACTCGTCGCGTTACTGGAACGTAATAGGTTTCATTTTCATGAGAACCGAGGAAGTATACCGTTACATCTTGGCTATTTGTAAAATCAACAACATTGCCATAATCAATATTAATGCCATCTTCTCGGCTAAAGTTTCCGACAATTGGCGATTCGCTCATCGGTAGTTGCTCAAGCTCAACCCCATTTACTTCAATTTTCACTTCGTCAACATCATCAAATTGAGTTAACGTCCAAGTAATGGCTTCAAACATGCCTTTTTCATCTTCTAAATTGTAGTCTTCTACCTCGTTTGAAAAGTTCGCAACTGCAATTTTATCTTCTTTTAGATGATTAACATCCACCGTTGTGCCTGCAGGTAAGACAGCTCTAAACCCGTTTGGCAATACATCTTGTAAAGGTCCATCTGCCACAAGGTATTCGAGCGACTGCTTCATCGTTGTATCTGTTTTCGGCAATTCAATCGTTTGAGGTACGACCATACCGTTGCTATCGAATAAATAGAGCTGACGCAAATTTTGCGCATCTACATCTTGGTCAGGTGTTTGCTCTGTTTCTTCAGAGCCTTCAGCACCTTCGGCTGATTCATCTGTTTCGTCTGCATCAGAAGCATCTTCATCTTCGTCCTCATCTGCTGCTTCTTCCCCAGCTTCACTTTCATCAATCAAGGAAGGATCGACTTCTTCCGTTTCATTCGTGTACGTGATTTCCGGCTCGTCTAAACTTACAGGCTCATCTGCTCCTGTTGAACACCCAACCGCCAAAGTGAGTGTGACAATTAGAGGCGCACTAATTCCAATTAATTTCCGCATTGCTTTCCCTCCCAGAATGGTTGTACTTTCATGTATACGAGCATCCTCGATCGTTTAGACCAGCTTGTTCAAAGAAAATAAAAAAAAGCTTATCGACTTAGTCAATAAGCTTTTGCAGTAGAGCTGCTATTTACGATCGAACAGGTAGTTTTTCACCTAAAACGTCCAATCGTTCTTGATGTTGTTCAGGTGACAACTGCTGTTCTTTAATATATAAATTGCGTGGGTGAACACGGCATTCCGGCGTACATCCACGTACATATTTGTGTTCATTCTCTTCAGAAGCAAGAATTTGTTTATTACACTCTGGGTTTGCGCAATTCACATAGCGCTCGCACGGTTCACCATCAAAATAATCTTTCCCGATTATTTTGGGATCTACTTGGTTAATTGGTACAGTCAAGCGCTCATCAAAGACATAGCACTGACCGTCCCATAGCTCACCTTGCACTTCAGGGTCTTTGCCATATGTGACTATACCGCCATGTAGTTGGGATACATCCTCGAATCCTTCTTGCTTTAACCAGCCTGAAAACTTTTCACAGCGGATACCGCCTGTGCAGTATGTTAAGATCTTTTTATCTTCAAATTGCTCTTTATTTTCACGAATCCATTCAGGTAATTCTCTAAATGTCTTAATATCTGGTCGAACCGCACCTCTAAAATGACCAACGTCATACTCATAGTCATTGCGGGCATCAATCACAACGGTGTTCTCTTCCTGCATCGCTGCTTTCCACTCGGAAGGAGAAAGATAGTTCCCTGTCATTTCTAACGGGTTTACATCATCTTCATGAAGACGTAATGTCACGAGCTCTTCTCGCGGACGAACATGCATTTTCTTGAACGCATGCTTGTCTTCTACATCTTCTTTGAACACAATCCCTTTAAAAAGCGGATCTGACTCCAGTGCTGTTTTATACTGATCTGTTTGTTCTTTTAATCCAGATACCGTTCCATTAATTCCTTCACTCGCAACTAATATTCTTCCTTTTAAATCAAGGCTATTACAAAATGCTAAATGATCGATAGCAAATTGTTCCGGGTCTTCAATCGTGGTGTAGTAATAATACAACAATACGCGATATTCTTTTTCCATGTTCACCTATCTCCTTATATTTGCAAGATACAATTTGCAGGTGGCTTACCTTATTAATCACATCTGTGCTTCATGGTTTCCACTACATATTATACAAAAAAATCACCAAATGTCTAGCATATAAAAAAGAAGAACCTGATTGAACCTCAGGCTCTTCTAGCTTATTTATTCTACACCGAAGAATGCTTCAGCTTTCTTTAAGTACTTTTCATCTTCAGGGGCCATTTCGTATTCCTCTACAATGGCATCTACTGGACATACGCCTTGACAAGCACCACAATCGATACAAATATCAGGGTTGATGTAGTATTGATCTTCTCCCTCTTCAATACAATCTACCGGACAAACGTCAACACACTCGCCAGCTTTTTCGCCAATACATGGACTTAAAATTACAAAAGCCATTCGTTGTTACACTCCTTTTTATTTAACTGAAGCTTGTTTACTTCAAAATTTAGTGGTTCACTATAGTACTAGCATACACTCGATTCCCAAAAACATAAAGCATTTCACTCAAAAAACTTACCTTATTTGTACCCTAACGCTCAATTTTTAAACGATGTTCAAATGTAATTGATTCCACTTTTGCTGGGAAAAGATGAAGTCGCTTCCGAGCGAATTCTTCAAACGGCTTTGCTGCCCCAGTTGTGAAAAATTGGTGCGTCGGCGCCTCAGCCGCTTTTCGATTTAATGATTGGTGGAACAATACACTGCTCACTTCTCTCGCCGTTTCCTCGCCTGATGAAATCACGTTAACGTGAGACGGGAGATACGCTTCAATTACCGGCTTTAACAATGGGTAATGGGTACAGCCTAATATTAACGTATCGAATTGACCATTTTTAATTGGTGCAAGGGATTCCTCTACAATGCCTTCTGCTTCTTCTCCAGCTACGATCCCTTGTTCAACTAGCGGAACAAATAGTGGACACGCCAAACTTTCTACTTTTACGTTCTCGCTAATTGCTTCCAGCGCATACGGGTAGGCATTACTCTTAATCGTCCCGGATGTTCCAATAACAGCAATATGTTGGTTATTCGTTACTTTCATTGCTGAAATTGCCCCTGGTTGAATCACACCAACAACTGGAATCGATAGTTTTTCGCGCGCTTCATGAAGAACGACCGCTGTTGCTGTATTACAGGCAATCACGAGCATTTTCACTTCATACTCAAGTAAATGATTAATCATTTCCCACGTAAAACGACGAACCTCCTCAACCGTTCTTGGTCCATAAGGGCATCGCTTTGAATCTCCAACATAATAAATACTTTCTTTTGGCAACTGTCGCATCATTTCCGTTGCAACCGTTAAACCACCATAACCCGAATCGATAATGCCGATCGGTTTATCCATAGTGTTCTCTCCTCAACTGAACTGTCGCTCCTACAATATTATGAACGAATCTCTCGTTTGGTTTTCATTGTTTCTAACAACATGCTTAAATTTTCTTCAAGTATGTTAACTTGTTCACAAGAGAAGTCTTCAAGCATCTCAGCTAAATAGTGCTGCCGCTTTTTAATGACTTCTAAAATGATCTCTTGTCCTTTTTTCTTTAAGTGTATACGAACGACACGACGATCTGACTCGTCACGTACACGTGTGACAAGTTCGTTCTTTTCCATTCGATCAATTAAATCTGTCGTTGTACTACATGCAAGGTGCATACGATCAGAAAGTTCTCCTATGGTCATGTCCCCGTATTCATTGAGCCATTGTAGTGCCACAAATTGCGGAGGCGTAATAGGGAAATGCGTTAAAATCTCTCTCCCTTTCTGCCTTACTAAATCCGCTACTTTTCGTAAAGACCTTTCAATATCCTCAAATTGGCGATCATGTACGTCATAAGCTTTCTCCAATCAAAACACCTCCATAGATAGTCGAACAGTTCTCTTTCTCCTATTGTACCTAACTCCTTCACGTTCTCGCAACAGCCAGCCAATTAATCAAAAGAAAAAGGAAGCCAAAAATGGCTTCCTTTTTAAGCGTAATGCTTTTTCACTAAGTTTTCGACTGCTTCCGATGTGCTTTCAAGTAGCGCCTTTTGAGCAAAATCGCTCAATTCTTCTTTTGAAAGTTTACTTAGCTGACTACGAGCCGGCAATACCGAAGTCGCACTCATACTAAATTCATCTAAACCAAGTCCGAGAAGCAATGGAATGGCGATCTCATCTCCAGCCATTTCGCCACACATGCCAACCCACTTACCTTCTGCATGAGCTGCTTTAATAACCATATCAATTAGTCTTAATACAGCCGGGTGGTATGGTTGGTAAAGATACGAAACACGCTCATTCATACGATCCGCAGCCATTGTATATTGAATTAAATCGTTTGTTCCGATACTAAAGAAATCAACTTCTTTTGCAAACTGTGGTGCAGCAACAGCTGTAGACGGAATTTCAACCATAATCCCTACTTCAAGTTCTTCAGAAACCGAAACACCTTCAGCTTGAAGTTTTGCTTTTTCATCAGCTAAGATTTCTTTTGCTTCTCTTAGTTCTTCAATCGTTGCGATCATTGGGAACATAATTTTCAAATTCCCGAATGCACTTGCTCTAAGAAGAGCACGTAACTGATCTCGGAACATATCTTGCTTTTCTAGGCAAAGACGAATGGCACGGAAACCTAGAAATGGGTTCATCTCTTCAGGTAGGTCAAGATAAGGAAGTTCTTTGTCGCCACCGATGTCTAATGTACGAATCACAACAGGTTTACCTTCCATACGCTCAACTACTTCTTTATACGCTGCAAACTGTTCTTCTTCACTTGGAAGTTCTGTTCTGCCCATATAAAGAAACTCTGTTCGATATAACCCAATTCCTTCAGCGCCGTTACCAATTACACCATCAAGATCTTGAGGCGTGCCGATATTTGCAGCTAGCTCAACATGAACGCCATCTTGTGTCAACGTTTTCTCATTAACAAGCTTCGCCCATTCTGCTTTTTGTTCAGCAAATTTGCTTTGCTTTTCTTTGTAAGCTGCAAGTTCTTCTTCAGATGGATTAATAATGACGTTACCATCAATTCCATCAACGATAATAATATCGCCATTGCTCACGGATTTCGTTGCTTCTTTTGTCCCAACAACAGCAGGGATTTCAAGAGAACGAGACATAATTGCCGAGTGAGACGTACGTCCGCCAATATCCGTTGCAAACCCTTTAATCACTTCTGGATTCAGTTGCGCCGTATCAGAAGGAGTTAAATCATGAGCAATAATAACAGTTTCTTCTGCAATCGCGGCAAGAGAAACGACTTGTATGCCCATAAGATGTCCCAATACACGTCTAGAGACGTCACGAATATCCGCAGCACGCTCTTTCATGTAGGCATTGTCCATGTTTTCAAACATTGTGATGAACATATCCGCTACTTCATTTAGCGCAAACTCTGCTGTAACACCATCTTCATTAATTTTAGCTTTGACAGCATCAATAAGTTCTGGGTCACTTAAAACGAGTAAATGAGCAGAGAAAATCTCCGCTTTGTCTTCGCCAAGTTCTTTGTGCGCTTTTTCTTTAATTAGCTCAAGTTCTTTTGTTGATTGCGCTAACGCAGCCGTTAAACGCTCTACTTCAGTCTCTTTATTCGCTGCTTCTTTTTGTTTCACCGTAAAGTCAGGTTCTTCATGAACAAACGCTTTAGCAATCGCTATTCCAGCTGAAGCAGCGATTCCTGTTAAGTTGTTACTCATTATTCGCCTAATCCCTCTTTTACAACTTCTTCAATTGCTGCAAGTGCATCATCAGCGTCAGATCCTTCAGCTTTAATCGTTACATCTGCACCTTGACCTACACCGAGTGACATAACACCCATGATTGATTTTAAATTAACAGATTTCCCTTTGTACTCTAACGTGATATCAGAAGAGAATTGACCTGCTTTGTTAACTAATTGCGTAGCTGGACGTGCATGAATACCTGTTTCCGCCGTAATTTTAAATGTTTTTTCTGGCATAATTGTTTCCTCTTTTCTATAGAATAATTTTTAGTTGTGTCTAAGTTTGATCTTTCTAAACTTCTTACCCCGAATGATCAATAAATAACAAGATGTTTCATAAAAAAAACTAAACATTACTGTTGTTTAGACCTTCGATTAAAACATCGTCATTATAGCATGCCCTTTTTCCCCTTTCAACACAAAAGAATCCTCGTTTCTTTGTATTTTGACTAATTACGACATAAATTGCTCAAAAGCTTCATCTAACAATCTTATCGATAAGTTTTTACATGAAGGCTCACACCTTCCAATCTTTATACATATACTGTTTTGACTAAAGCCTTTCTGGTGATGACAACCATCTCTTAGCCCGGCATGAAGGAGTGAACATATTGAAAGGAGCAGACTTCGGACCTAAACCCTTGCTTACAAAGAGGGAACGCGAAGTATTCGAACTACTTGTCCAAGATCAGACGACAAAAGAAATAGCTAATCATCTTTTTATCAGTGAAAAGACTGTTCGTAACCACATTTCGAACACAATGCAGAAATTGGGAGTTAAGGGGCGCTCTCAAGCAGTTATTGAGCTTATTCGACTTGGGGAAATTCAAATATAAAAAAAGCCTGCAAAGGGCTTTTTTTATGCGTGGATTTTTTCTTTAAACGTTGTTTGGAATGGAGACGCTTTTCCTGAATATGCATCAATTTGAACGAGAGAACCGCGGCCAAACAATGCCGGTTTGCCGTTCACTAATCCGACATAATGTACATCCATTGATGACGAGCCCATTCGATGAATTTTCACACCTAATTGAACAGTGTCACCGTATTTAATTTGTGCTACATAATCACAATGTAAATCTGCTGTTACAATGATTAAGCCTTGACCTTTCATCCATTCTTCCATTAACCCTTTACTTTCAAAAAATTCTAGCCTAGCTTGCTCAAAATAAACAAACGCTACTGTATTATTGACGTGACCAAATGCATCCGTTTCCGAAAAACGAACACGGATATCGGTAAAATAAGAAAATTCTTTTTTCCAACTTTCTAGATTTTCTATATAGTCTGGTAAACGCATTGAGGTCTCTCCTTTTATAAAAAAAAGGCTGTCTAAGAAAGACAGCCCTTCTCTCTAATTTTTAGAAACTACCGAAGAAGTTTTTGAATGATTGAAGCGCTGTTGCGCGATTTAGAGAAGCGATAGAAGTTGTTAGTGGAATTCCTTTCGGACAAGACTGCACACAGTTTTGTGAGTTCCCGCAGTTCAAAAGACCACCTTCATCCATTAAAGCTTCAAGACGTTCTTCTTTGTTCATTTCACCAGTTGGATGAGCATTGAAAAGTCGAACTTGAGACAGCGCAGCCGGTCCGATAAATTCGGATTTTGAATTTACGTTCGGACAAGCCTCTAAACATACACCACATGTCATACATTTAGACAATTCATAAGCCCACTGCCGACGTTTTTCAGGCATTCTCGGTCCAGGACCTAAATCGTACGTTCCATCTACTGGAATCCAAGCCTTCACTTTTTTTAACGAGTCAAACATACGGCTGCGATCAACCATTAAGTCACGAACGATCGGGAACGTACGCATTGGCTCTAATCGAATCGGCTGCTCCAGTTTGTCGATTAACGCTGTACATGATTGCTGTGGCTTGCCGTTAATAACCATCGAACAAGCACCACATACTTCTTCAAGACAGTTCATATCCCACGCAACAGGCGTTGTATGTTCCCCTTTAGCGTTTACAGGGTTTCTACGGATTTCCATTAAGCAAGAAATAACGTTCAAGTTAGGACGATAAGGAAGTTTAAACTCTTCTTCGTATGCTCCGCCATCCGGACCATCTTGTCTTGAGATAATGATCGTAATCATTTCACTCATTTCGCTCCAGCTCCTTTACTTTTTTGAGTGTAATCACGCTTACGAGGTTTAATCAATGAAGTATCGACGTCTTCAAACTCAAAGTCAGGAGCTCCAGTTGTTGGATTGTACCAAGCTTTTGTTGTTTTCAAGAACTCTTCATCGTTACGCTCTGGGAAGTCTGGTTTATAATGAGCGCCACGGCTTTCATTACGATTGTAGGCACCAATTGTAATGACACGCGCTAGATTTAACATGCCTTCAAGTTGTCTAGTAAACGATGCTCCTTGATTGGACCAACGAGAAGTATCGTTAATGTTGATGTTTTTGAAACGTTCCATAAGCTCTTGGATTTTTTCATCTGTTTTTAATAGCTTGTCATTGTAACGAACAACCGTAACGTTGTCTGTCATCCACTCGCCAAGCTCTTTGTGAAGAACGTATGCATTTTCTTTCCCATCCATTCGAAGAATCGAATCGAATTTATCTTGCTCTTTTTTCACTTCTCTTTCAAACATTGAAGAAGATAAGTCTTCCGCAGCGTGCTCTAAGCCGTTAATATAATCAAGTGCTTTCGGTCCAGCAACCATTCCGCCATAAATCGCCGATAGCAACGAGTTTGCACCTAATCGATTCGCGCCGTGCTGTGAATAATCACACTCACCTGCAGCAAACAATCCAGGAATATTTGTCATTTGATCGTAATCAACCCACATGCCACCCATCGAATAGTGAACAGCAGGGAAAATTTTCATTGGTACTTTACGAGGATCATCACCCATGAATTTCTCATAAATTTCAATGATCCCACCGAGCTTAATGTCAAGTTCCTTTGGATCTTTATGAGACAAATCAAGGTAGACCATGTTTTCTCCGTTAATGCCTAAACCTTCGTCTACACATACATGGAAAATTTCTCGTGTTGCAATATCACGAGGTACGAGGTTTCCGTACGCTGGATATTTTTCTTCTAAGAAATACCAAGGCTTGCCGTCTTTATATGTCCAAACTCGTCCACCTTCACCACGAGCCGATTCACTCATGAGACGTAATTTATCATCCCCTGGAATCGCCGTTGGGTGAATTTGAATAAACTCACCATTAGCGTACGCGACACCTTGCTCATAAAGCTTTGCAGCTGCATAGCCAGTGTTAATCATGGAATTTGTTGATTTTCCGAAAATAATTCCCGGTCCACCAGTTGCCATAATGACAGCATCCGCTGGGAAGCTTCGAATTTCTGCTGAATTTAATTCTTGTGCAGTTAGTCCACGACAAATGCCATCATCAACAATGGCAGATAAAAATTCCCAACCTTCGTACTTCGTAACAAGACCTTGCACTTCGTAACGACGAACTTGCTCATCCAATGCATATAACAACTGTTGGCCCGTTGTCGCACCTGCGAATGCCGTTCTGTGATGTTGCGTCCCACCAAAACGACGGAAATCTAGTAATCCTTCTGGGGTACGGTTGAACATAACGCCCATACGGTCCATTAAGTGAATAATCGACGGCGCGGCGTCAGCCATTGCTTTTACAGGAGGTTGGTTTGCTAAGAAATCGCCTCCGTATACCGTGTCATCAAAATGTAAGGCTGGTGAATCGCCTTCCCCCTTTGTATTTACAGCTCCGTTAATTCCACCTTGCGCACAAACGGAGTGCGAACGTTTTACAGGTACAATTGAAAACAGATCAACTGGAACCCCTTTTTCAGCTACTTTTATTGCGGCCATTAATCCGGCTAGACCGCCGCCCACTACAGCTATTCTACCTTTACTCATTAAGTCCACTCCCTACACGTTGCATGTCTTTTTTACACAAATGCTAGAGCCGCAGCGACGCCTACATATGTAAGTGCGATAAATACTGCGATTGATACGTATGTCATGATTTTTTGTGATTTCGGCGTTACTGTAATTCCCCAAGATACGGCAAACGACCATAATCCATTCGCAAAATGGAATGTCGCTGCAACGATACCAGCTATATAAAATGCAAACATCCAGTTATTTTGTAAGATATCTGCCATCATTTCGTAATTCACTTCTTGACCAAGCATTGCTTGAACTCTTGTATCCCACACATGCCAAGCAATAAAAATGACTAAAAAGACACCTGATATACGTTGAAGTAAAAACATCCAGTTTCTAAAAAATCCGTAACGGCTTGTGTTGCTCTTTCCTTTAAACGCAATGTAAATACCATAAACTGCGTGGAACATAATTGGCAAAAAGATAACGAAAATCTCAAGCGCATAACGAAATGGCAAACTTTCCATAAAGTGCGCCGCTTGGTTAAACGCCTCAGGACCTCTAGTTGCAAAATGATTGATCACAAAATGCTGAATTAAGAAAATACCAATAGGAATAACTCCTAATAACGAATGCAGTCTACGATTAAAATACTCTAAATTACTCGGCATACACGTTTCCCTCCACAAATGTTTTCCAGTTTCTTACCCCTTTTAGAAATGAATGAAAATTTCTATCTCTTTCGTATAGCAGTACCTCCTACTTCATTTCGCGCCTATTTTCACAAAATCAATAAAACTATGAAACAAACAGAACACTTTCATTTTACTCCGAGGGCATTTTCGAGTCAAGAAAACGGATTCAATTCTTATTGATTTAAAAGGGTTTTGAATCTTCAATCGAATTGGATTTTTAAAAAGGCTGACAAACGAGGCAAAGAAATGTACTATAGAAGGAGCAATTTTTGAAACAAAGAGGTGCTGTTATGAGTGAATCAACCAATGATTTTGTAGGCTACGACTTAATTCGAAATGATGTGCTGCAGCTCGTTCTCGGCAAAGAGCATGATCAACTATTATACTGGGTAGGAAAATCGTTAGCGCGTAAATACAAATTAGAAAAAGTAGAAGAATTACATACGTTTTTTGAACAAGTTTATTGGGGAGAATTGCATCTTTCCAAACAGAAAAAAAATGAATGGCATTTTGATTTAAGCGGAGACTGGATGACGAAGAATGATGAGCGTTCTTATCAACTAGAAGCAGGTTTTCTAGCAGAAACCCTTGAAACCCATTTTGCCATTGCTACGGCAGCTACTTTTGTGAAAAAAGGGAAGACAGTTCGCTTCACGGTTCATTTCGACCATAAAGATACGTTAGCGGTGTAAATTAAAAAAACTGCAGTTTATGATTCAGACTGCAGTTTTTCATATACTAGTTTTGCGATTGATTTTGGCACATATGCTTCCAATTGCGCCATGTCCGCTTCACGCATTTTTTTTACTGAACCAAATGCTTTTAAAAGCGTTCGCTTACGCTTTTCACCGACTCCAGGTATATCGTCCAACTGCGATTGAAAGAAACTTTTTGATCGTGTTTGCCTGTGAAACGTAATTGCAAATCGATGGACTTCGTCTTGAATACGTTGTAGCAAGTAAAATTCAAGACTGTCTCGCTTTAAGGGCACAATTTCAGGAGGATTCCCCATTAATAGTTGTGACGTTTTGTGCTTCGCATCTTTCGCCAATCCGCAAACAGGAATGGTTAGCCCAAGCTCGTCTTCCAGTACTTCTTTTGCAGCAGAAATTTGCCCACTCCCTCCATCAATGACGACGAGATCTGGTAATGGAGCCTCTTCTTTTAACAAGCGAAGATAGCGTCTACGGACGACTTCTCGCATCGATCCGTAGTCATCTGGACCTTCTACCGTTTTTATTTTATATTTGCGGTAGTGCTTACGTGCTGGCTTTCCATCGATGAACGTGACCATCGCAGAAACCGGATCAACTCCTTGAATATTTGAATTATCAAACGCCTCAATTCGATAAGGTGGATGGATATTCATCGCCGTTCCTAAACGTTCAACGGCTTTAATCGTCCGTTCCTCATCACGCTCAATTAACGAAAATTTTTCCTTCAGCGCAATCGCAGCATTTTCTTCCGCTAAATCAAGCAAAGATTTTTTTTGCCCTCTTTTTGGCTGTGTTACTTTGATCTCTAAAAGCTCTGTAAGTAAGTCAGCATCTACAGTCTCAGACACAAACACTTCTTTAGGCTTGACGTGATTTTTTTCCAAATAAAATTGGGCAATGAACGTGAGTAGCTCTTCGGTTGCCTCTTGATAAATCGGAAATAACGAAACATCTCGCTCAATTAATCGCCCTTGACGAACAAAGAATACTTGTACGCACATCCAGCCTTTATCATAGGTAAAGCCAAATACATCCCGGTCTGATTGATCGGTGAACGACATTTTTTGTTTCTCCATGACCTTGTCCATGTGAATAAGCGTATCTCTCAGTTCTTGGGCGCGTTCAAAATCAAGCTTTTCCGCCGCTTCCGTCATCTTCGTTTGTAAACTTTCTTTAATTTCCGTATGACCATATTTTAGAAACCGCGTAATTTCTTGAATCATTTCTTGGTTTTGTTTATCTGTCACTTCATATACACAAGGCGCGAGGCATTGACCGATATGGTAGTACAAACAAACGGAATCAGGCATTTTCCGGCATTTTCTTAGTGGGTAAAGCCGATCTAACAACTTTTTCGTTTCTGAAGCGGCTCCAGCATTCGGATAAGGACCGAAATACTTTCCACCATCTTTTTTTACTTGTCGCGTAATGACAAGGCGTGGGTGTGTTTCATTCGTGATTTTAATGTATGGAAAGCTTTTATCGTCTTTCAGCAAAACATTATACTTAGGATCGTGCTTTTTTATTAACGTCAGCTCAAGGATTAACGCTTCAATATTAGTAGAGGTGACAATGTATTCAAAATCATGAATTTCTGAAACCAAACGCTGTGTTTTCGTATCATGACTTCCGGTAAAGTATGAGCGAACGCGATTTTTTAACACTTTCGCTTTTCCTACATAAATAATTGTGCCTTGCCTATCTTTCATTAAGTAGCAACCGGGTTTATCAGGAAGAAGCGGAAGTTTATTTTGAATGGTATCCGTCATAAACAATCCCCCTACGTGTAAAAAAACCGCCTCCCTTTAAAAGAAGGCGGATCGTTTTACATTTGTTTGTTAAGAAGTTCAGCTAGTGCTTCTTTTGGTTGGAAGCCTACTGCTTTATCGACTACTTCACCGTCTTTAAGAACAAGTAATGTTGGAATGCTCATGACGCCGAATTTGCCAGCTGTTTCTTGGTTTTCATCAACGTCGACTTTTACAATCTTTGCTGAATCGCCAAGATCTCCATCTAACTCTTCTAAAACAGGTGCAATCATTTTACAAGGTCCACACCAAGGTGCCCAAAAGTCTACAAGAACGACTCCGTCTTTTGTTTCATCTGCGAAATTTTGATCAGTTGCATTTACAATTGCCATTTTAAAATCCCCTTTCCATAAAAACGTACTTAAAGTATAACACTCCAGTTTAAAGCAAGAAAACAATATGCTCGTTAATTAGAGTGCCCACTGTTGATTTATGATAAACGATAAAGATTAAAAAGAAAAGTCACTTGCTCACGCAAGTGACTTTATGATTAGTTTGTAACGAGTACGTTGCGTAATTCTTCTGTCAGAAGCGGCACAATTTCAAATAAATCGCCAACTATGCCGTAATCCGCAACATCAAAAATTGGTGCTTCAGGATCTTTATTAATCGCAACGATGACTTTTGAATTTGACATTCCGGCTAAATGCTGGATAGCTCCAGACAAACCAATCGCAAAATACAGATCTGGCGTTACGACTTTCCCCGTTTGCCCGATTTGAAGCGAATAATCACAATATTCCGCGTCACATGCACCACGAGAGGCACCAATTGCGCCACCAAGAAGCTCGGCTAATTCTTCAAGAGGTTTAAAGCCATCTTCACTTTTAACGCCTCTACCGCCAGCAACAATGACATTGGCTTCAGATAAATCGACTCCACCAGTTGCTTTTTTCACAACATCTTTTACAATCGTTCGTAAATCTTTAATATCGACAGAAAGGGTCTCAACCTCACCTGTGCTGCCTTCAGTTTTTTCTGGAGCGGCTATATTGTTTGGACGAATCGTTACAATCAATTTTTCATTTTCCGTTGTACGTTTCTCGAACGCTTTTCCGGAATAAATCGGTCTTGTAAATTGACCATCCTCGATGCCAACAACGTCAGAGAAAAGCGCCGCATCCATCTTTACTGCTAGACGTGGAGAAATATCTTTACCAATTGACGTATGACCTAGTACAACCGCATCTGGACTTTCTTTGTCAAACACTTGGAGCAGTGCTTGCTTGTATCCATCTGTCGTGTAATGTTTTAAGTCACCGTTTTCAACTGCAATGACGCGATCCGCTCCATATGCAAATAATTCTTTTGCTAGGTCTTTAATCGCATCTCCAGCTAAAACTGCTACAACTTCGCCACCGTCAGCAAGTTGTTTTGCTGCGCCAATCGATTCAAAAGAAACATTTCGTAATTCCCCATTTTTTGCTTCTGCAATGACAAGTGTTTTTTTACTCATGTCGTGTGCCCTCCTTATATCACTTTTGCTTCAGATCGTAATAATGAAACGAGTTCTTTCACTTGCTCGTTTGGTTCACCTTCTAATTTTTTGCCGGCTTGTTTTTCAGGTGGCAAGTACACTTCGCTCACCGTTGTTTTTGCTTCAACATCATCTTCATCTACATCTAGATCATCAAGATCGAGCGTTTCAAGTGGTTTTTTCTTTGCTTTCATAATCCCTGGAAGCGATGGATAACGAGGCTCATTTAACCCTTGCTGTGCTGTTACAAGAAGAGGGAGTTGCGCCTCAAGCTTTTCTTCGTCCCCTTCAACATCACGTACGATTGTCGCTGTTTGCCCGTCAATTGAAAGATCAGTAATAGTCGTTACTTGAGCAATATCTAATAGTTCAGCCAAACGTGGTCCAACTTGACCGGACCCACCATCAACCGCAACGTTTCCTGCAAGAATAATGTCAAATTCTTGATCTTTAAAGTAAGCGTGTAGCAAAGATGCCGTCGTAAATGGATCGCTTTCTTCTACATCTTCACGATCTAATAAAACTGCTTTGTCAGCACCCATCGCCAATGCCGTACGTAACTGCTTTTCAGCGTCTTCTTCTCCGACTGTCACAACCGTTACTTCGCCACCGTGCTCATCACGAAGTACAAGCGCTTCTTCAACTGCATATTCATCATAAGGATTAATGATAAATTCAGCTCCATCTTCCTGTACTCGACCATTTGAAATTGAAATTTTCTCCTCTGTGTCAAATGTGCGTTTTAAAATAACATAAATATTCATGCTTGAACCTCCTCTATTAGTTCCCGTTAAAAACAGGTTTTCTTTTTTCCAAAAACGCTTGAACGCCTTCTTTACGGTCCTCGCGCTTAAATACTTCCGCAAACGCATCCCGCTCTTTTTCTAAGCCTACGGTTAACTCATTATCACTTTCATGTACAAGGGATAATGTTTTTTCAACCGTTAAAGGGCTTTTCGTTGCAATGACTCTAGCGAGGGACATGGCATGTGAAAAAAGTTCTTCTTCTGGTACGACGTGATTTACAAGACCGAGAAGATACGCTTCTTCTGCGCCAATAGGTTCACTCGTTAGCATAAGTTCAGTCGCTTTTGCTTTCCCAATTAATTTCGGCAAGCGCTGCGTCCCTCCAAAACCAGGAATTAAGCCAAGGTTTAATTCTGGCAGGCCTAGCTTAGTTCCCTTCGCTGTTAGACGGATGTGGCAAGCTAGGGCTAGTTCAAGTCCTCCACCTAGCGCTGCGCCGTGAATAGCTGCAATAACAGGCTTTGGTGCGTTTTCAATTTTTGAAAACGTTTCTTGCCCGGTTCGACCGAGTTGAGCAAATTCTTGATCGTCTTTAACGTCTGTAAATTCTTTAATATCTGCGCCTGCCGCGAAGAACCTTCCCTCTCCGTTTAACACAACTACCTTAATCTCTTCATCTTTGTATACGTTTTCAAAAATCTCGTCTAATTCTGCCATCACTGCTCGTGACAGTGCGTTGGCAGGAGGACGGGTCAACGTTACAACCGCAACACCATCCTCAACCTTCCACGCAACATTCTCCATTCTTTTCAACTCCTCTCCTAGCGTCCAGTTAACCCGTGTAAGAGCATTTTTTGGACTGTATGTGTTTGTTTTTTAAGCGAGAACTTCCCTTCAGACATCACCCAATTTGATACAACCTCATCAAGTGTGCCGAAGATCATTTGTCTCGCCAATAAAGGATCTAAGTCGACATAAAACGTGCCGTGCTCTTTCCCTTCTTGTACTATTTCGTCTATTAAGAGAAGATATCCTTTTAAAACTTGATTTATTCTTTGTCTCAATTCTACTTTTGACTGCCTTAATTCCAGCTGGGTCACAACAGCTAGATGATAATCTTTTTCTAGTTGAGAGAAATGAGACGAAATTAAAACCTTCAGCTTGTCTTCAATTGTTTTTTCTTTTTCAATTTTGAGCTTGCTTGTCTCCACAAAAGCGCCCATTTTTTCATCAAATAAAGAAATCAAAATGTCTTCTTTATTCTTGAAGTATAAATAGATCGTTCCATCTGCTACTCCGGCTTCTTTTGCAATTTTAGAAACTTGCGCTTGATGAAACCCATGCTTCGCTATGACGAGAACAGCAGCATCAATGATTTGATCAAATTTTTGACCTTTACGTTTACTCAATACAATCTCTCCCTGCAACAAACATGAATGAATATTCATTCATAATTTGATTATAATAAATGAGAGCTCTATTGTCAAATGATCTAAGAAAAGGTTTCCTTGCTCGCCACTCGCTGAGCAAAGAAACCATTTTCTCTAGGCTTGCTTTTTTTTCTGCGAGTCTTCCTTTGTTCGTTCTTCATCTAATAATACTCTCTTTAATATTTTACCTGTTAATGTAGCGGGCAGTTCACTTCGAAATTCATAGAGCTTCGGTAGCTTAAATGCTGCCATCCGCTTCGCACAATAGGCTTTTAAATCTGCTTCTGTCATTGTTGATCCTTCTTTTAACACAACAAACGCTTTAACTGTTTCGCCTCGGTATTCATCTGGAACACCGACAACCGCCGCTTGAACAACCTCTTCATGCTCGTATAATACTTCTTCAATTTCCCGTGGATAAATATTATAACCACTGGCAATAATTAGTTCTTTCTTACGGTCTACTATATACACATAGCCATCTTCATCCATTTTGCCCATGTCGCCACTTTTAAACCAGTCTCCATGGAATGTCTGACTCGTATCTTCTGGTCGATTCCAATACCCAGTCATGACTTGAGGGCCTTTTATAAATACTTCACCAATGTCCCCTGTTTCCGCCGGGCCATCTTTCTCTGCAGAATAAATCATAATTTCTGTGTCTGGCCAAGGAATGCCGACACTCCCTGGTTTCCGCTTATCCCAAATTGGGTTTGCACATGCAACAGGAGAGGTTTCTGTCAAACCATATCCTTCAACAATTCGGCCATTTGTTAGTTTTTCGAATTTCTGCTGGACTTCTTGCGGAAGCGCTGCGGCCCCACTAATACAGGCATTAACAGACGTTAAATCATACTCGCCGATATCGTCTTGTTTGCACAAAGCAATGTACATAGTTGGCGCACCTGGAAAGAGGGTTACTTTTTGCTTTTCAATCGTCTTTAGCACGTCTTTAGGGTTAAACCGAGGTAATAGAACCATCGTTTGACTTTTCATCACCGCAACGTTCATCACCGTCGTCATTCCGTATACATGGAAAAACGGCATCACCCCGAGCACTCTCTCTTTTCCAGGCTCGGCTTTATAAAGCCATGCATCGCATTGCTGTGCATTCACAACTAGATTATAGTGTGTAAGCATGACACCTTTCGCTAATCCTGTTGTACCACCTGTGTATTGAAGCAACGCAAGGTCAGAACTCGAAACAGCAACGTTGGGATCTTCTGCCTTGCCTTCTTTAATCAGCTTAGTAAAGCTTAATATCCGTTCAGAATACTCAACCTTCACTTTTGGAATCCCTTGCTTTTTTTGAACAAGCGGAAACAATAGCCCTTTAGGAAATGGTAAGTAGTCAGGTATACCTGTTACAATTACGAGCTCAACGGGCGTTTGATCCATTACTTTTTGCACACGGGGAAGAACGGAATTCAAACAAAGAATAAGTTTAGCCCCAGAGTCGGAAAGTTGATGCTGTAGCTCTCTTTCCACATACAATGGGTTCACTTGAACAACAATACCACCTGCCATTAAAATGCCATAGTAGCTTATGATTGATTGCGGCGAATTTGGCAACATGACAGCCACACGATCGCCCTTTTTCACCCCCAGTTTCACAAGTTGATTTGCAAATCTTAATGCTTGATTATGCAAATCTTCATATGTCATTGACTTACCTAGAAAATGAACAGCCTCATGTTCAGGATACTTTTTGGCAGATTCAGTGAAAAAATATTGCAATGGATGCTCATCATAATTGATTGATTCTTTCACACTCGTTGGATAGTGCTTCGTCCATCTTTTTTCAACAGTCTCCATCGTTCTCCTCCTTGATCAGGCTCCTCACAATAGAAATGCATTCTCCTCCCTTCCATTGTATTGTAATCGCTTACAGTTTCCAAATGTTTTTTCTTATTTTTTCTAAAAAATTTCACTTTTCTTCAAAACGTCTCTTTTTTTAGTGCAACTCTTAAAAATATGGAACCATGATCAATTAAAAACTGCATGAATCTACTCATAAACCATCAATCAACTTGAACGTACCTATAAAAAAGAGACGGGGAAAACCCGTCTCTTTTTCTTAAGCATATATGAGTAAAAAAATGATCCCAGCAAGCGCAAAAATGCCGCAACAAATATATAGTATTCGAATTAAAAGTTTCATAAACAAACCCCTATTGTTTTATTCCCGCTGCAATAACGAATGACAACCCGACCGAAAGCAGAAGTGACAACAAACCAACTGCACGATTATCGTTTCCGATTTCCTCATCGACATTAAATCCCGGTGTCAAGAATTCAAATATAAAATAGCTAAACAGTAAAAGCGTGAAGCCAAAACCACCCCATAAAAGCATCGTAATAAGGGATTCTGACTGCTGAATGGCAGTCGCGAAGATGTTGGCGACACCAAACATCTTCCCTCCTGTTGCCATTGCTACTGCAACATTGCCTTTTTTTATTTCTTCCCAGTTATTGTACTTTGTCACCGTTTCGAAAATGGCTAAAAAAACGATCAGCATTAAAATGGTTACACTGTAGTTTGCAATCGTCAAGATCCATTCATTTGACAATAAGCGTTCCATTTACACGAGCCCCCTATTTTAATTCCACTACCGTATTGCCGATCCCGCCTTCATTCATGCCACCATCTCTAGATGATTTAATTCGAGGGTGATTTGCGACAAGCTGTTTAACTCCTTTACGTAAAGCACCCGTACCTTTTCCGTGAATGATTGAGACTTGGTGATAACCAGCAAGCAAAGCATCATCAATGTATTTTTCAATTTTATTCATCGCTTCATCATAACGGACACCTCGTAAATCCAATTCTGATTTCACATGTGCGTCGTTGCCGCGGATGGTTGTAATGGTTTTCTGAGGTTCTTGTGCTTTCGGTTGATCAAGTACGTGCATGTCATCTAGCGCAACCGTCATTTTCATGATACCTAGCTGAACTTGATAATCCGTTTCATTAATTTTTTTAAGCACTGTCCCTTTTTGGTTAAAACTAATGACTTTTACCTCGTCACCAGCTTGCGGGGTTTTTTTAGCTTTTTCTGCCGCTTTTTTCACTTGCTTTTGTTTTTTATTCAGCTTTGGCGTTGCTTCTGATAGCTGTTTTCGGGCATCAATGAGCTGATGCTCTTTCACACGGTATCCTTCTTTTTGCATATCCCTTAATTCGGATATAATTACTTCTGCTTCTTCTTGAGCATCTGCAACTGCCTTTGCCGCCTTTGCTTCTGCTTCTTCCATTACTTTTTCTTTCATGGCTTCAAATTCTTCAAGTTTTTTCTCTAGATCCGATCGCAAACGCTCTGCTTCAGAACGGATTTTCGATGCTTCGCTCCACTCTCGCTCCGACAATTTCCGGCTATCTTCAAGAGAAGAGATCATATTTTCGACTTGGGTAGAATCACTATCAATTTGTAATTTCGCCTCATCAATAATACCTTCCGCTAAACCCAATCGCCTTGAAATCGCAAATGCGTTGCTTCGTCCAGGTACACCAACAAGCAGGCGGTATGTTGGTCTTAACGTTTCCACATCGAATTCCACACTTGCATTAATAGCCCCTTCACGGTTAAATGCATACCCTTTTAACTCACTATAGTGGGTGGTGGCCGCTGCTAACGCTCCTTTTTTGTACACATGATCGAGAATCGAAATGGCGAGGGCAGCCCCTTCGGTTGGGTCGGTCCCTGCTCCAAGCTCGTCAAATAATACAAGGCTTTGAGCATTCATATCTTCAAGGATTGAAACGATATTTTTCATATGAGATGAAAAGGTACTTAAGCTCTGTTCAATCGATTGCTCATCTCCGATATCTGCAAATACATGTTCAAACACCGCAAGCTCCGTTTCTTCATTCGCAGGAACATGCAGACCAGACTGACCCATTAAGGTAAGCAAGCCAATTGTCTTTAACGTGACTGTTTTCCCTCCGGTATTTGGTCCAGTAATAACAAGTGAACGAACCTCGTTGCCCATTGCGATATCACTTGGTACCACTTCATCAGCAGGTAATAATGGATGGCGTGCTTGCCTCAAATCAATTACACCTTGGTCATTTAACTTCGGCTGGACGGCTTTCATTGATTTCGCGTAATATCCTTTTGCTGCAATAAAGTCTATTTTTGCTACAATCTCTACATTCGTTAGCAATTGATCTGCTTCTTCTGCTACCTGGGCAGACAGGGCTGTTAAAATTCGCTCAATCTCTCTTTTCTCTTTCGCTTTTGCTTCCGTTAACTGGTTATTTAGCGTCACGATAGAAGATGGTTCTATAAACAATGTCGCTCCTGACGACGATTGATCGTGAACAATCCCACCAAAGCTACCACGATATTCTTGCTTTACAGGAACCACGTAACGGTCACCACGAATCGTCACAATTGCATCCGACAACATTTTTCTCGTCCCGCTTGCACGGGTTATGGATTCTAATTTTGATTTAATTGTTGATTCAAAGCTTCGGATCTGATGACGAATTGTACGCAATGATTGACTAGCCTGATCTAAAACCGCACCGTAGTCATCAATACATTGTTTAATTTCTTTTTCAAGTGGAGATAGAGGCTCTAGCTCTTGAATCAACTCTTGAAGAAGCGGGATCTCGATGTGCCCTTCTTCCTCAATTTCCTCGAAGAAATAGTTTAGTTGCTTACTCCCGTATAGCGTTCCAGCTATTTCAGTTAGCTCACTAGCAGAAAGAACTCCGCCAATTGCAGCTCGCTTTACATGCGGTTTTATATCACTAATTCCCCCTAAAGGAATGTGACCTTTAAGGCGAATGACTGTACTCATTTCACCAGTCTCATTTTGCATAAGTTGAACGTCTTCCATATTTATCGATGGCTTTAGCGCCTGTACTTGTTGCTTTCCAAGGCTCGATGCCACAAACGTCATTAGCTGTGACTTCATCTTGCCATATTCTAGTACTCGGAGAACGTGCTCCATGATGAAAGCCTCCTATCTTGCTTTTTCATAGTTAACCATGCGGATAGTTTCTCTTTTGACCAAGTATTTATGATCTGATTTTGGTTTAAACGCGCTTTCGCTGCTTGTCCGTATCCATATTTCACATCATCAAGCATTGTAATCCGATGGGCATCTGAATTTATGGAAATCGGTATTCCTACTTCCGCCGCTCGTTTCAACCACTTCACTTCTAAATCAAGTCGATTTGGGTTAGCATTTAACTCAAGTGCGGTACCCGTTTCTTTTGACCACTGGATGAGCTGCTCGACATCAACGCTATATCCCTCTCGCTTTCCAATAAGACGCCCTGTAGGATGGGCAACTAAATCAACTGCCGGATGGAACATAGCTGCTTTTAATCGAGCCATGATTTGCTCCTCGCTTTGTGAAAACGATGAATGAATGGACGCAATAACGAAATCAACGGATGCTATGACATCATCCGGATAGTCCAAACGACCATCAGGTAAAATGTCCATCTCAACACCGGTAAACACATGCACATGCTTGTTTTCTTTATTCAATTGACGAATAGCTTGATGCTGTTGGTTTAAACGTTCGATTGTAAGTCCATTGGCTACTTTTAAAAACTGCGAGTGATCCGTAATCGCTATATAATGATAGCCTCTTTCTCCTGCAGCCTCAACCATTTCTTCAATCGATTGTGCGCCATCACTCCACGTTGTATGCATATGGAGGTCCGACTTCATTTCATAAGAAAATGCTTGAGGGTCAAGGTCGATTTCCGTTCCGTCTTCTCTTGCTTCTGGAGGAATGTAGCCAAGACCAAAATGTTTAAAAAAGGACGTTTCATCTTTGAACGTTAAAAGGTCACCTGACTCCAACACTTCTACACCATACTCATTAATCTTCTCCCCTTGTTGTTTTGCTAACTGTCTCATTCGAACATTATGATCTTTTGAGCCTGTAAAATGGTGCAAGGCCGTCGCAAAAGCATCATCCTCTACTAGCCGAAAATCAACGGAAATTGTATGGTGCGCTATTTTTATATCGAGCGAAATTTTCGTATCCCCTTTAGAGATAACATCTGTCACGCCAGTTAATTCGAGCAGCTGTTGTTTAACAACTGCAGGCTCATCTGTAGCGATAATATAATCTAAATCTTTGACAGTTTCTCTTAAACGTCTTAAGCTACCTGCTCGGCCGTAGCGGATAATCCCTGTACAATCGTTTAACTGCGCTTCAATGTTCGCTGCAATCGGTAAAACAGCCGCTAGTGGAAGTCGCTCTGGCCGCACACTCCACGTTTCAATTACTTGAATGATTTTTTCTTCTGATTTAGCACCAAAACCTTCTAACGCCTGAATTTTATTTGCTTGGGCAGCTTGAAGCAGTCCATCTTTGTCTTCAATTCCTAGCTCGCGATATAAGCGACCTACTTTTTTCCCTCCGAGACCAGGAACATGCATTAACTCTACTAAAGTGGCAGGCAAACTTTCTTGTAATTCAACAAGAACAGTCGATTGACCCGTTTCCTTAAGTTCTTTAATGACTTCTGCTGTCGCTTTTCCAATTCCCGGTAGATCCTGCGGCTTCTCCATTTCTTGAAGGGGACGTTCATCTTTTTCGAGTGCTTGAGCCGCTTTGCGATACGCTGATATTTTAAAGGCGTTTTCTCCTTTAATTTCAAGATAAAGCGCAATGTCTTCAAGCGCTTTAATAACTTGTTTCTTATCCATTTATTTGTCGCTCCTTTACAAAAAAAAGCTCGCTATGCGCGAGCTGTCATTAAAATGAAGGCCTTACCCATAATTCACTTAACCAATCTGATAAATAAGGTGTATGTTCAATCATCATTCCTGCAACAACAGACGATTGAAGTGCGCTTTGAACACCTTCAACTGGTACTACGGTTGCGACGAATAGCAAAATAAATAGTAAAAGGTAAATTTCTAGAAATCCTAATACGCCACCTAATAGCCGATTGACGGTTTTTAAGATTGGTAAATGCGAAACGAAGTCTAACATCGAACCTATAATATGCAAGATAATTTTGGTAACGAAAAATAGGATCGCAAACGCAATGGCAGAATAATAAACACTTTCTGCATCAAATGATTGAATAATCATCCCAATTGTACCGTCGCTCGAAAAATCCGGATAGGGAATATATAATCGAATGGTATTCGCTAATGGCTCATAATAACGCCACGCAATAAAAATTGCTACAAAAAAGCTCACTAAATGGATTAACTGCAGAATAAATCCTCTACGTCTCCCTATAAAGAAGCCAAAAAGCAACAATACAAGAATCACTAAACTGAGCATCTTACTCTCCTTCAATATCTCGCTTTAATTTTAAATAGTCATCCGCAATGTTTAACGCTGTTAAAACGGATAATTTTGTTGTATCTAAATATGGATTTCTCTTTTTTAATTCATCCATTTTTCCGTCTATATATTTGGCAACCGCTTTGACATGGGCAGTTTGTTCTTCACTCACCACATTATACGTTTGACCTTGAATACGGACTGTCGTCCTCGTTTTATTGTCATCATTTTCCACGAGAGAACCTCCAAACCGTTAAGGCATTTAGTTGAAACTAATCTTCATGATACCATGTCGCACTAAAATTGGAAACTGCTAAATCCAGTCAATCCCATGCTCATTCGCTTTTTAGGTAAAAATTGATTGAATTTATAAATAGAAGCTTCCCTCATTGACCTTGCATTAATAGGTGACAAAGCAAAACGAGCCCTCTTGAAGACAAGAGAGCTCGTTCCTTTTAGTCTTTATGAGCGTAGTTTCGCTTGATACGTGTCCGTTAACGCTTGAAGTACCTGATCGTGCTGTGCTTGTACTTCCTCATCTGTTAATGTCCGTTCATTATGTCGATAGGTTAATGAAAACGCAACGGATTTTTTCCCGTCTTCTAGATGTTCGCCTTCGTATAAGTCAAACAACTTCACGTGCTTTAATAAATCGCCTCCAGTCGAACGAATGACTGTTGTAAGGTCAGCAACTGGAATCGTTTTATCAACAACAAGTGCAATATCACGGACAATTGCTGGAAATTTCGGTACGCCTTGATAAACAGTCGTTTGGTTCGCTGAAGTTACAAGTCCTTCAAGTTTTAACTCAAACACGTAGGCTTCATCGATATCCCACTCCGCTTGTAGAGCAGGGTGAACCTGACCAATTACGCCAATCGCAATGCCGTCAAACAAGATTTCAGCTGTACGTCCTGGATGAAAATCTTGTTGCTCTGTTTGCTTAAAAGCTATGCGATCCATTAAAGCGAGCTCAACAAACACTTGCTCCAACATCCCTTTTAATAAAAAGAAATCGCTTTGTTTCTTCTCTGCTTGCCACATATGGTTAAGAAACGTGCCACTTATTAAACCTGCTAACCGTTCTTCTTCTTTAGGTATTTCCGTCAAGGTTGTTTCTTCCGTTAAGAACACGGATCCTAATTCATAGATGAAAAGGTCTTGATTGCGATGGTTCCGATTATGTGCTGCAATATCAAATAAATGTGGCAACAAACTTGTACGCATTACACTGCGCTCTTCACTCATCGGCTTATCGATTCGAATTGGCTCATAACCATCCTCAACGAAACGAGCTGCTTTTTTCGGACTCGTTAATGAATAGCTGATTACATCTGATAGCCCAGCACCGCTAAGGGCACGTTGAATTTGTGAACGGACAGCTTGCTTCCAAGAACGCTTTCCTTGCGTTGTCGTTCCCAGTGGGAGCGTTGAAGGGATGTTATCGTACCCATGAATCCGCGCCACTTCTTCATACAAATCTTCTTTAATGACAAGGTCTTTTCGACGCTGTGGAATCGAAACAACAAGATCTTGGTCCACTTTTTCACAAGGTAACTGGAGCCGACCCATGATACTAGCCACTTCAGAAATGGTTAATTCTGTTCCTAAGCGATGGTTCATTTGCTCTAAGTTTAACGAAATCGTGGTTTCTTTTTTATCGCGATGATCTTGAGTCACTTCGCCACTTAGAATTTGTCCACCAGCAAGTTCTTGGATTAAATAAGCGGCTCTTCTAGCTGCTTCTCCAATTCTGCCTTCATTGATTCCTTTTTCAAATCGTGCACTTGAGTCACTTCGAACATTGCTTAGTTTCGAAGACTTTCGAACAAGGGCAGGTGAAAATGAAGCTGCTTCTAATACAACCGTTGTCGTCGCATCTGTTACTTCAGAATCCAGTCCTCCCATAACTCCTGCTAAAGCAACGGGCTCTTTCCCGTTTGTTATCACAAGCTGTTCGCTCGCTAACGTTCTTTCAATCCCATCTAATGTCGTAAACGCTTCACCTTCTGCTGCGCGGCGAACGTGAATTTCACCTGTTCCAAGCGCATGAAAATCAAAAGCATGTAGAGGCTGTCCATATTCAAGCAGTACATAGTTCGTAATATCGACCACATTGCTAATCGGACGAATACCCGCTGCCATCAAACGATTTTGAAGCCAGGCTGGGGACGGAGCAATGGTTACATTTTTAATAACAAGAGCTTGATAATACGGTGTATCTTCAGCATCTTCTACTTGTACACGAATATGCTCTTCCGCCGTTTCTTTAATTTCGCGCACTTTGATTTTAGGCATTTTCACAGGTCGATCGTACAATGCCGCTAACTCATAGGCCACGCCAATCATATGCATACAGTCTGAACGATTCGCTGTTAAATCAAGTTCAAGCACACGATCGTGTAAAGCCATAGCGGATAAAACATCGTCGCCAGGCGCTACTTCTGCTGCCTCCGGGAAAACATAAATGCCTTCTGCATAGCGCTTCGGAACAAGCTTCCCTTCTATTCCTAACTCCTGTAACGAGCAAATCATCCCTTGAGAAAGCTGACCTCTTAATTTCGCCTTCTTAATCTTCACATCTCCTGGTAAACGTGCCCCTACTTTTGCGACTGCAACGTACTGACCTGCATCAACATTTGGCGCACCACATACAATTTGCACGTGCTCCTCTTCACCAATGTCTACTTGGCATACATTCAGCTTGTCCGCATCAGGATGTTGTTCTTTTGTGGTCACGTACCCGACCACAACGTTGCTTGCGCCTTTATTCCGATCGTGAATAAAATCAATTTCGATCCCACTCCGCGTCATTTTCTCAGCAATCTCTTCTGGCGTGACATCATGAAGCTCAATGTACTCCTGCAACCAATCGTATGAAACTAACATTTATCTCTCTCCCCTCACTTTGTTTGAAATTGTTGTAAAAACCGCACATCATTCGTGTAAAACTGACGAATGTCATCAATGTCATATTTAAGCATGGCTAGTCGTTCTACGCCCATTCCAAATGCAAAGCCGCTATATTCGTTTGGATCAAAACCGCTCATTTCTAATACACGTGGATGGACCATTCCGGCACCTAATACTTCAATCCATCCAGATTGCTTGCATACACGACATCCTTGTCCTTTGCAAATACCGCATGAAACGTCAATCTCAACAGACGGTTCTGTAAATGGAAAGAAGCTTGGACGTAGACGAATTTCGCGATCTTGTCCGAAAAATTGTTTGGCGAATAACTCTAACACGCCTTTTAAATCACTCATGCGTACATCTTTATCCACATATAATCCTTCAGTTTGCATAAATTGATGGGAGTGAGTGGCATCATCATCATCACGACGGAATACTTTTCCGGGAACGATTACTTTGACAGGGCCCTTTCCTTCATGAGCTTCCATTGTTCTCGCTTGTACTGGTGATGTCTGTGTGCGTAACAGCATCTCTTCCGTAATATAGAAAGAATCTTGC
The DNA here is from genome assembly GCF_041949915.1 of Shouchella sp. JSM 1781072. Lineage (NCBI taxonomy): Bacteria > Bacillati > Bacillota > Bacilli > Caryophanales > Bacillaceae > Shouchella > Shouchella sp. JSM 1781072. The sequence continues at coordinate 420,324 of NZ_JBHFQE010000001.1, read as the reverse complement.
ATATCACGAGCAGGGTGTTCTTTTGGTAAATTCAACGCTTCAAAATTGTAATAATCCGTTTCAATTTCAGGTCCTTCACCAATTGAGAAACCCATTCCAAGGAAAATGTCTTCAATCTCCTTCACAACACTGTTAAGCGGATGCACAGTCCCTTGTTTCCCTTCTCTTCCAGGTAACGTGACATCGATGGTCTCTGACTTCAGCTTTTCTTCCATTGCCGCAGAAGCCATTGTTTCCATCTTCGCATCTATCGCTGTTTTAATGTCGTCTCGGACAACATTTGCTAGCGCACCTATAACAGGACGTTCTTCTGCCGATAATTTGCCCATCCCACGTAATACTTCCGTGATCGGTCCTTTTTTTCCTAAGTATGCGACGCGCACTTCTTGTAGTTCTTTTTCTGATTGCGCGCCTTCAATTTTTGTTAACGCTTCTTGTTTTAAAGCCTCTAATTGATCTCGCATCGTATAGCCTCCTTTATAGTTCAAGACACAAAAAAAGAGCCTCCATCCCCATGGAAAGGGACGAAAGCTCGTGGTACCACCCTTAGTTTACATACGTAAAACGTTGACTTCATTCTTATAACGGCTCAACACCGGATTCATCCTTTAAAGACGACAGCTCAAGAGTGAATTCAGCTCATCCGTTCCTTGATGTTGCTCCCAGTCATGGCAACATCTCCCTGTAAGGTGGTCTTAAACGTACTACTCTCCATCATTGCTTTTCATTGTATTTAATTGTCCTCTATTATAATCAACTTACACGTCACTTGCAAGGTTACCTTTGTAAAGAAAACAATAAGATCCCAGTTGCAATGCCAACGTTTAGCGATTCTGCCCGTTCATGTATCGGGATATACACATTCTCTGTGGTTTTTTCAAGCAAAGAAGGTTGAACCCCTTCACCTTCATTTCCAACAAGCAAAGCAAACGATTCGTACGTGACGTTTTTATTTAATGGCTTAGCATTTGTCAGAGCTGTCCCAATAACTGGTGTATTCACGTCTTTACAAGCATCTACCCACTGGTGTAAATCGCCATGATAAACAGGCAGATGAAACAGCGCTCCTTGAGTAGAACGAATGACCTTGTCATTATATAAATCAACGGTACCATGTCCACATACAACCGCTGTTACATTCATCGCCAAAGCCGTTCTAATGATAGTACCAACATTCCCAGGATCTTGAAGACGATCTAGAAATACATACGTTCCTGTTAAAGAATAAGGCTCTTTCCATTTCTTTTTTCTGCAAACCGCCATTACGCCTTGTGCAGTTTCTGTTTGCGATAATTCCTTCATCACCCCAGGAGTGACATAGAATACATCGCCAGCAAAAGACGTACGCCATTCCTCTCGAGTCGTGATAATCGCTTCCAAGTCAAAAGTTGCCGCGATCGCCTCTTCTACAAGATGCTCTCCTTCAATTAAAAATAATCCGCTTTGTTCTCGTCCCTTTTTTGTATGAAGCTTCTTCCAAGCTTTTACTCGTTCATTTTTTGTTGATTCAATCGTTTTCAAGCATTTGCCCTCACTTTATCCAATCACTTCTAACTAAAGAATAGCTGGTTTTGTACATAATTACTAGCCCATTTAAGCCATACTATCCATGATTCATTTACTTTAGGAGGTTGTCAAATGGGATTTAATTTACGTGGTGCAATTATGTCTAATATCCAAGGTTCAAGTCAAGAAGATGTTGAAGCAACGATTTTAGACGCCATTCAAAGCGGCGAAGAAAAAATGCTTCCTGGCCTTGGGGTTCTCTTTGAAGTTTATTGGCAACAAGCCGATGAATCGAGTAAAGATCAGCTCTGTTCTGAAATCAGTAAAGGGTTGAACTAAAAAAAGCGAGCGATTCCGCTCGCTTTTTCTATTGCTTTTGCGGCGACTATTCAATGTGACAAGCGCATAAGATGGAAGCATGTCTGTCTTCGAAAGGAAGATCCTATGCTTTATCGGTGGTTTTTTTCACTTGTTGCGCTTGTATTACTCGCTTATAGTGTATGGTTTATGTTTCAACATCCAATGGATACATACGGCTTTCGTGGTTTTCGTTTTTTTCTATTCATGCTCCATGTCAGTATTTTTTTATATGGAATTGACTTAATTCGTAATCGATCGTACCAATAATGATTTATTAATTCATGTAAACAACATTCATTAAAATCATTAACACAATGACACTTATGCCAATTAATACCCATGGGGCTAATTTCCACTTCCCTGTTTCCCCTTTACCAATTGAAGCCAAACTAAATCCTACCCCTGCAAAAAGAACGAGTAAAGCAATCGAGCCTAATGCATTTGTTACCCATGCAGGAAACGTTGTCGCAAATCCTGTAACAAGGAAAACCGTAAACACACTTAACATAATCGCAGAAATGAACGTTAAAACAAATGACCATTTACCAAACACATTCATGATAGAACTCCCTTTTTAGCCAAACGTTAACTGTTTTACCGTGTCTGCGTCTAATTTTTTAATGACTTCAACGAGTAATTTCACCGTATTTTCATAATCGTCTCGATGAAGAATACCTGCATGCGTATGAATGTAACGCGTTGCTACGGTAATGGATAATGCAGGTACACCGTTTGCCGTCAAGTGAATAGAGCCAGAATCCGTTCCACCACCAGCTAGTGAATCGTACTGATACGGGATATTGTTTTCATCTGCCGTATTGACCACGAGATCACGAAGCTCTTTATGAGGGATCATAGATGCATCAAACAGAATTATTTGCGGGCCTTTACCAAGCGTCCCTTCTCCTTTTGTCCCTGGTGTATCAGCGCCAATTCCAACATCTACGCCGAAGCCAATATCTGGTTGTATGGCGTGGGCACTTGTCTTTGCTCCCCTTAATCCAACCTCTTCTTGAACCGTACCGACCCCATAAACTATATTTGGATGTTGTTCGTTTTGTAGTTGTTTTAACACATCAATGGCAATGGCACAGCCAATTCGGTTATCCCACGCTTTAGCCATCAGCATCTTTTCATTATTCATAACAGTAAACTCACATACAGGAACAATCGCATCACCAGGTGTAACACCGAATTCTGCTGCTTCTTCTTTTGAACTTGCCCCTACATCAATAAACATGTCTTTAATATCAACAGGTTTTTTTCTCGCTTCAGGCGTTAAAACATGCGGTGGTTTTGATCCAATAACCCCTGTTACATTTCCTTTTTTCGTCATAATGGTTACCCGTTGCGCAAGCATCACTTGCCCCCACCAACCACCAATTGTTTGAAAACGTATAAACCCTTTATCATCAATCGACGTTACCATAAAGCCAATTTCATCTAAATGACCGGCAATCATAATTTTAGGGCCATTCTCATTTCCTACTTTCTTCGCAATTAAGCTTCCAAGATGATCGGTTTCAATTGTGTCCGCGTAAGGCGTTATGTATGATGTCATCACATCTCTTGCTTCTTTTTCAAAACCAGAAATTCCATTCGCATCCGTTAAAGCTTTTAACATCTGTAACGTTTGATCCACTTTTAGCACTCCTTCAATTATCATTATATGTAGTATAGCGAAATTTCTTTTTTTCAACAAACGTTTAGTAGACAAGTTCAGCGGGAAACTTTATAACTAATAATGAAACCTAACGATCTCTTTACACGTATGGATAAAAAGAGGACGATTTTGAGAGGAGCTGCTTGTTATGCTTGTGATTCTGTTTCAAATCTTAATGATCACAGCTATTATTGTTATTGCTTATAGCCTCATAAAATATACATTGAAACCAGAAAGAAAGCTCTCTAAGGCACAGGAGAAGCGCGAATTTTATTTTCTCGATGATGAAGATAACGTCAGAAAAAATTTCTTTATTACGTATAAAGGACTTATGTTTGAAGGGGAAAAATACCTTGAGGCTACTTCTGATTCCTTCGACGTCACCCGCATTCAAATGCATACGGATGCCCATACATTAAAAGGCTTTCGCTATGAAGATTTCCACTTTCTTGAGGAAGAAATTCGCATTCGCTATCCACAAGCTGTAATTGAATGGAACCAACCTGTAAAAGCGTTTCTAAAAAAATCAAACCCTACCAATACTTGATTCAGGAAAAGAAGCGATCGACTCTGAGCCGAACGCTTCTTATTTACTGCGATTTGATTTACTCTGCTTGTTTCAATCCTACGTTTGCTCTAACTTTCACTTCAGCGTACTTCTGCTCATTCCGTTCTTTTGAAAGGAATGTACCGACAATTCCACCTAAAAAGCCGATTGGTACAGAAATGATTGCCGGATTCGTTAAGTCAATTAACGGTTCACCTGTAATAAAAGCCCCACCATCTGCTCGAATCACGTTTGGACTAACAGCGACTAAAAAGAGAGCAGACAGTAATCCCGACAGCATCGCCGTAATTGCTCCAGCCGTATTAAAGCGCTTCCAATAAATGGTGTACACAATAACAGGTAGATTCGCACTCGCCGCTACGCAAAAGGCTAATGCCACTAAAAACGCCACATTTAAATTTTGTGCGAAAAGGGCTAGCACAATAGAAAGAATAGCGACAGTTACAGATGCAAGTCTTGCTGCAACAACTTCCTGCTTCGGCGTCGCTTTGCCTTTTTTAACAATTTGTCCGTAAACATCGTGAGCAAAAGCAGAAGCTCCTGATAAAACGAGTCCTGCAACCACCGCTAAAATTGTCGCAAAAGCTACAGCGGCTACAAACGACATAAATAGTTCACCACCAAGTTCTTGTGCTAACAACGGAGCCGCCATATTTCCAGCCGGGTTTGCTTCCATAATGGCCTCTGAACCAACAAATGCAGCAGCACCAAATCCTAAGAAAATGGTTAATAGATAGAAAATCCCTACGATCCAAGTAGCGGTCACAACAGAACTTCTTGCAGTTTTCGCATCTCGGACTGTAAAGAAACGCATTAAGATATGCGGCAGTCCCGCCGTACCAAGAACTAATGCAAGCATTAATGAAATGGAATCAATCGGTGCTCTCCCTTGACCACCAGGATTCAAAAAACCAGATCCTTCATTGGCACTAACTGTCGAAAACATTTCTAAAATATTGAAATTAAATTGAATCAGCACCATGATTGAAATGAGAACCGTTGCAATCATGAGAAGTGTTGCTTTTACAATCTGTACCCAGCTCGTTGCAGTCATGCCACCAAACAATACGTACGTTGTCATCATGACTCCAACTAATAACACTGCCCACGTGTAAGGAATATCAAATAATAATTGAATGAGTGCTCCCGCCCCTACTAGCTGTGCAATCATGTAAAAAACAACGATGGTAATTGTACTTCCAGCCGCAACACCACGAACCTTTCTAGCATCAAAGCGAGAGTGGATCATATCCGCAAGCGTGTATTTACCTAGATTACGCAATGGCTCAGCGACAATGAACATGACAACAAGATACGCTACTAAATAACCGATGCTATAGAAAAACCCATCAAAGCCGAATAGTGCAATGGCCCCTGCTATTCCCAAAAACGAGGCCGCTGACAAATAATCTCCTGCAATCGCAAGTCCATTTTGCCAACCTGTTAATCCCCCACCAGCTGTATAAAATTCACTTGCTGTTTTTGTGCGTTTTGCCGCAAAATATGTAATAACTAGGGTAAGCGCAACGATTGCTAAAAATAAAGAGATAACTGCTGCATTCATAGGCTAACCCTCTCTTTCTCTTCATTTTCTTCAATGACTTTGTCTGCAAGTTTATCGAATCGAGCCGCTTTTTTCACGTATAAAATACAAAGAGTCCAAGTCATAATAAACTGCGCGACAGCCAGCACCCATGCCCACGTAATTTCACCAATGACCTGTCCCGTCAAAAGGTCCGTGTAAACAGCTAATATAGGTAAAGAAAAATAAAAGATCATAAAAAAGATAATTGAAGGAATTAAGAATGCTTTTTTCTCTTTCATCAACTGTCTAAATGAAGGACTTTTCTCAACTTTCTCATAATACGTATCCTGTTTTTTTCTCATAAAACCCCTCCTCGATTCATTCATCGCTTAGACTAATTTCTTTACTCCCCCTTCACGTATGTGAATATACTCATTTTATGTAAACGCTAACAATAAGTCAATTAATAATTTTCTAAAAATTATTTCCGAACAAAAGACCCCTTACTTTTGCAGTATTGGGGCCTCTATATCATCTGTATGAATTGGGTCATCGTGTTTTTTCGGGCGTAAGATGAACATAAATAAAAGTAAAAATAAAGCAAAAGCCACTACTCCCGGAAGTGGAAGTTGATGAATTAACCCTCCGAACGCTGTATACACAACTGCAGGTGAGATATTTATGATTGCCGACGTTTTTACATAATCACGATAATTTTTGGATTCTTCCATAACATAGAATGATAGTGCATGAAAATGGACAAATGGCATAATTCGTAGTAGTAGTAGTTGCCAAATATTCACGTTCCCTTTTGAACCAAAAAGCTTTTCTTTAATCCCTTTTAATTTTTCATAGATGCTTGGAAACCGTTCGATCAGCCAATAAAAGGTTAGACTCACGCCCATTAACCCAGCATATGAAAAAATCATCCCGTAAAACATGCCAAATACATAGCCCCCGGCTAATGTAACGAGTAAAACAGGTAGAAAAAGGATTGGACGTATAATGTGAAGGATGATAAACAACATTGGTGCGTACCATCCAGCAGCTTCAATATAGGCGAGAGTATCATTTAGCAAGCCTTCCATAGTTACGCCTCCTTCTTTTCATGTATATGCTACAATAACGAGTAAATGAACAACCCTATCCCTATTTGAATGAGGATGATTGATGGTATCCCATATTTAAATCCAGATTTTCTTGTTTTGTGTCGAAACACATACATGCCTGCTAAAAGACCTACACTTCCGCCTATGAGTGCTAATAAAAACAGACTTTTTTCTGGTACCCGACTTTTTCGGTTCCGTGCGTTGTGCTTATCCATACCCATTAACAGCATTGTAAAAACCGAAAGCAGCGATAGATAAATAATCATTCTATAACTTCCCCTATATACTTTAAAAAAGTACAGCCACGGGGCTGTACTTTTTATTAATTATTTAAGCTAGCTTTTGCTTGATCTGCTAATTGAGCGAATGCTTTTTCATCATTCACTGCTAGCTCAGCAAGCATTTTACGGTTTACATTAATTTCAGCAAGCTTTAGTCCGTGCATAAGACGGCTGTAAGAAAGACCATTCATACGCGCCGCAGCGTTAATACGTGTGATCCAAAGTTTACGGAAGTCACGCTTTTTCTGACGACGGTCACGGTATGCATACTGAAGTGATTTCATTACTTGTCCTTGTGCGGACTTAAATAACGTATGTTTAGAACCGTAATATCCTTTAGCTAGTTTTAAAACCTTTTTACGACGACGACGAGCGACATATCCACCTTTTACTCTTGGCATCGCAAATCCCTCCTTCTATCTGAACGAACAGTTTATTTTTTCTTGTATGTTAGCATTTGACGAATACGTTTGAAGTCTCCAGAGTGAACGATCGCAGACTTACGTAGCTTACGCTTTTGCTTTTGAGACTTGTTACGGAACATATGGCTAGTAAACGCGTGTGAACGCTTTAGCTTGCCAGTTCCTGTTTTCTTGAAACGCTTTGCAGCGCCACGGTGAGTTTTCATTTTAGGCATAATAACGTCCTCCTTTTAACTAATCCTAAAAACTATAATTATTTCTCCGCTTTTGGAGCCATAATGAGAAACATGCTGCGCCCTTCCATTTTCGGACGAGCTTCAATAGTGGCAACATCTTCACATTCTTTTGCAAGACGCTCTAGTACGTCACGCCCAATTTGAGAGTGCGTAATTGCACGACCGCGGAAACGAATTGAAGCTTTTACCTTATCGCCTTTTTCAAGAAATTTACGCGCATTTTTTAATTTCGTATTAAAGTCATTGTCTTCAATCGTTGGACTAAGACGAACTTCTTTAACCGTAACAATTTTTTGGTTTTTACGCGCTTCCTTCTCTTTTTTCTGCTGCTCATAACGGTATTTTCCGTAATCCATGATACGGCAGACAGGCGGTTTCGCATTTGGTGCCACGCAGACAAGGTCAAGATTTACTTTTTGCGCCATTTCCAGTGCTTCATGCTTTGATTTCACGCCAATTTGATCGCCATTAGCGCCAATTAAACGTACTTCTCGAGCTCGAATCCCTTCATTGACCAACATGTCCTTGCTAATAATGAGCCACCTCCAGTGGTTTTTGTGATGCAGCTAAAGCAATATAAAACGTCGATACGCAAAAAAATGCGAGTACACACGGCACCCACATTTAATCAGCTTAATTTAAAAAACTGACGGTTTCTAACCTGACAACAAACGTCAACAGGTGAGAAGCGGGTGCTTCTTCTTGCTTTATTTGACTAACACAAAAGCTACTATATCACGATTCAACTTCCCTGTCAACGGAATGTAGATCTATTCATAACGAAGTGCATCAACTGGGTTCAGTTTTGCAGCTTTATTTGCCGGAAGGATTCCGAAAATGATTCCTACAACAACTGAAAACGTTGAAGCGATGACAATTACTGGGATGGATAAAGCAACATCTAAGTTAAAGCCTGATCCAATTAGAAGCACGAGAGCACTTCCAACAACAATGCCTATGATTCCACCTAAAAAAGTTAAGACAACTGATTCGACAAGAAATTGTAGCATAATCTGCCCTGTTGTGGCACCCATTGATTTACGGATACCAATTTCTTTTGTTCGTTCAGTAACCGATACAAGCATAATATTCATAACGCCAATGCCGCCAACAAGCAAGGAAATTCCAGCGATACCCCCAATAATGATTGTAATAATTTGTGTAATGCCTGCATCTGCTTCTAAATATTGACTGGAATCATGACTTTGGTAAGCGTCTACTGTATCGTGATTCGTATTCAGTGTATGAATGGTGTCAGCTACTGCCCACTCAGCAGACTCAACAGATTCTGATCGGATGCTAAGCCCTGAATAACCCTCCCGGAAAAAAACTTGCTTCCACGTTTCATAGGGCATAATAACTTGTGTACTGTCATAGCTAAGCACGCTCTCTGAAGGTGCTAATACACCAACTATTTCAATGGGGTATGCCCCAATTTTAATCGATTGCCCCACTGGCGACTCATACGGAAAAAGCATCTCTGCTAAAGATGGGCTAAGAACAGCTTTTCCTGTTCCTGCTAGAAAATCAATAGGTGTTAACAATGCTCCATCCATTGCCTCGTAGCCATAAAGATCAAAATAGTGCATCGTTGTGCCAAGAATTTCCGCTTCACTCTCTTGTTCATTGACCGTTAAATTTCGATAATCATAGGCTGTTGCTACAACCGCTTGAACATCAGACAGTTGCTCAATGTCTTCAATATCACGTTCAGTAAATTGCTGTCCATACCATATATTCGGGTTTTGCATTTGATCTTCTTCTGAAGGCTCAAAGAAAACTTGTCGAATATTCTCAACGCCAATCATTTGTTCTTTTAACTTTTGTTCAGCTCCTTGCCCAATTGCGACAACCATGATTACTGCTGCAACCCCTATAATAATTCCAAGTGTCGTTAAAATAGCGCGCATCTTTTGAGCGGCGATTGAACTAAAAGCCATTTTTATGTTTTCAATAATATTCACTGATTCAATCCTTTCCCCAACCTTACGATGCAGCTTCTTGAAGTTTCCCGTCTCGAACATAAACGATGCGATCTGTTTTCGCAGCAACTTCCGTTTCATGGGTAATAATGACGACCGTTGCACCTGCTTGATTCAATTCTCGCAGCAGCTGGATGATTGACTCACTTGTCTTTGTATCAAGTGCACCAGTCGGTTCATCCGCTAAAATTAATGACGGGTTATTTACTATTGCCCGGGCAATTGCCACACGCTGTTTTTGCCCCCCTGATAAAGACGTTGGTTTATAGTGTACGCGATCTGCTAACCCGACCTTTTCTAACGCTGCAAACGCTCGCTGCTTTCGTTCTTTTTTCTTCATTCCACTATAGATTAGTGGAAGCTCAACATTTTTCCAGGCTGATTGCCGTGGAAGTAAATGAAACTGTTGAAACACGAAGCCGATTTTTCGGTTCCGAATTCGAGCAAGTTGTTTTGGCGTTTGCATGCCAATGATTTCTTCATCCAACGAATATTGACCAGTTGTCGGCTTGTCTAAACAACCTAGAATATTCATAAGCGTTGATTTGCCCGAACCAGAAGGCCCCATAATAGACATGAAGCTGCCCTTTTCAATCGTTAACTCGATTGGCGCAAGTACTTGTGACCAGGTAGGACCTAATCGAAACGATTTCGTCACTTGATTTAACGTAATCACAACTCATCATCCCCCTCTTGCTCTTCTAGTTCAGGGTCATCCTCTTCTATAAAGTCATCTTCAAACAATTCTCCATCTTCAATCTCATATTCTTCCTCGAAACCGTCTTCGAAGCCCTCGTCTTCATCATTTTCTTCCATGATTTCATTTGGTGTAATGAGCATGCCTTCTGTTACGATACCCATATAATCGGCAATAACAAGATCTTCTTCCGTTAACCCTTCTAAAATTTGGACAGCATAGTCGTTTGCATAATCGATTTCAACATCTCTACGAACCGCGACCCCGTCTTCGTACACAAACACATAACTGCCCAATTCATCATAAAGGACGAGTCCCATATCGAGCGTTAAACCCATTTCCTCACTCGTCACGATCTCTGCCATCATTTGATAACCAGGACGCAATTGCTCTGTGTCGCCTTCTGTAATTTGAATCGTAACAGGATACTGAGAGCCTGCTGAATCGCCATACCATTCATCACTTTCAGCTGGAAAATAGGCCACATCAACCACTTCTCCTGTCCAAAATCCATCTTCAATTGAATCTGAGTACATCGAAGCTACGTGACCAAGCTCAACGTCCATTGATTGACGTTCTGACACATTGCCTGTAATGGTAAACTGTGTTGTATCCGCAATTTCCATTAACGGCAATGAATTTCCGAAATCGTCGGTCGTGTCTCCCTGATCATTAATGCTTAGAACCTTTCCATTAATGGAACTTGTCAACGTTCGCTCTTCTTTTTGTTTCTTCGCTGTCTCTAGCTGGTTTTCAAGTCGAGTTAAAGTGAAATTCTCAGCTTTTTTTTGCTGAGCCAGTTCAGTAAGTTGAGCGTCTAATTCCGCAATCGATACGAGCGGTTCTACTTCCATTCGCTCTCCTGTTTCCTCATCTTCTAAATAAGTCGGTTGAACATCGGGGCTCGATTTTTGCCTGTTTATCTCGGCCTCTGATGACGTTAAACTTGTAATGGTTGCTTGGCTTTGTTGCATTTGCAATTCTATATCTTGAATTTCAAAATCGATTTCTGTTGTACTATATTGCAGAATAGGTGTGCCTTCCTCCACGTCTTCACCTGTCTCAACTAATATCTCATACGCCCCTTCATCTGAGGAAGGTTGTACGATTTGTCGATTTACTAACTCTAAGGAACCAGGCACCATTACCGTTGTACTTAAGTCTTCATACATCGGTGAAACTAGATCAAATAACTCTTCTTGCCCGCTCGCGGCTAAGTCTCTCCCTGTTGTCATTCCATAGATCGTAAATGTGGTAACCGATGCGACCACAAGACCCGCAACAATTCCCTTTGCCCATAGTTTCACTTACAACATGCCTCCTATAACTTGAAAAATAAAGACCACCGCATACATCCCTACACCAACTGCTAACGCTACTAAGCGATCAAAAGCAGCTGTGCGCATTAAACCTATGACGATAAGGATGATAAAGAGAATGGTTGATACTTCTAAACTTGCTAAAAAAGGATAGAGAAGATGTTCTTCACTGACAAATACCGTTGGCGCTGTATAGATATAGCCATACGTACTTGCAATTGTATTCATAATCATTATGTATAAAAATCCGATGCTTGGCACAAGCGAAGCGAAAACCGTCATTGAGTAAAGTGCTCCATACGTTGTTTCACGGTTATGCATCTTACTAAAAGCAAAGAGAAGAAGCGCTAAAGCAGGTGGAATAATTGCAAATATTCCTAAAATCGAAATCCATAAAACCGCTCCCATTATAAAAGATTCAACGTTTATACTTGAAAGTGGATCAGACTCATAATAATACTCATCCATATACATGTCTTCACTATAGGAATCACCTATCCCAGTTGGCAACAGACCGCCTTGTCCAGCTAAAAGAGGAATAAGTAAACCAATTAATACAATGGCTAAAATCAAAAACATTGGACCTAGCGCTCTAGGTTCATAACGAATTCGATCGAACTGTTTAATTGGGCTAAACAGAAATGAAAAAATATTTGGTTTTTTAACGGTATGAATCTCTTCGAGGTCGTACGCCTCACTTCTTTGTTCCATTCCATGATCCCCTTTTTCTTTTTATTTCCTTAATTATACATATAAATGTCGTAAAATGGTGCCACTTTAGAAAAACTTTAGAAAATTTCTTTTCGTTTGAAATTGCACGCAGAAAAAACACCTCGGAATTTCTCACTCCGAGATGTTCACAATCACTATGACTTAATTTGAATCGTTTCCGTAATTAAAATGCTTCCATTCACCGATTGCACAATTGGACAGTTTTTTGTAGCTAGTTCCAACGCCTTTTCTAGCTTTTCTTGACTCGCTTCTGCCCCTTCTATAATGAACCGTAAATGAACTTCCGTTACTTCATTTACACTTTTTTCATTACGAACAACATCTGCCTCTATATCAATATTTCTGTATGAGAGCCGTTTTTTTTCTAAAATTTTTCTAAATACGCCTCCACTACAAACTGCGATCGATGAAACAAGTAGTTGAAACGGTCTAAAACCAGCTGATTCATCCCCGCTTATATCAAGCTGCCCGTAAGGCAAATCAATTGAATAACCAATGTCTTTCATTTTGTACGTTAGCAAAAGAATACCTCCTTATTTCTTCTAGTATTATACCCTTTTGCGGCGACAAATAACAGACTGGTGATTGACGAGAAAATTCAGTAAAATGAATAACACTACGTGAAGGAGTGATTTTTTTTGCTTGGTTTAAAAAACAATGATGTGTATCTCCTGTCTCATCAAAAAGCCTGGTCAGAAGCATTTCAAACAGAAAAACAGCGATTAACTCACCTATTACGGGCATTTTCACCTACGATTGAACATATTGGCTCAACAGCCATACCAGGAATTAGAGCAAAACCTCTACTTGATCTATGTGTAGGTATTCAATCTTTAACGATTTTTGAGCAATTTCCTTTTGAGAAGCTAAAGCAACATCACTATTATCGTTTGCAAAACGTTAACTTAAAAGACAGATTTGTTATGGCGAAATTTACTAGTCTTGAAACACAAGAAAAATCAGTCGTTCTTCATATTGTTGAGCATGCTTCACCTACATTTAAATCTTTCATCACGTTTCGTGATTATTTACAATCACATCCTTCAGATGCTGAAGGATACGAGGCATTAAAAATTGATTTAGCTCAACGATTTCCGTCAGATCAAAAAGCGTATACAAAAGGGAAAGAAGCATTTATCGCGTCCATCTTAAAAAAAGCAGGAGATGGTTTATGATTGTATCCACCCTATCCCCCAAGAAGCTAACACAACATCATTCGAATGCACTCGCTTTTCCATTAGCCTTAACTAGCGCAGCGACAAACATTTCGTTCATAACCATTGCCAAAGGTGAAAAAATCGGCATGCATCAAGCTCAAACCGGACAACGTTTATGTTGTATTCAAGGCCGAGTGGAAGTAAGATCAAATCAAGAATCTTGTGAGCTACTGCCTTTACAAATGGTTGAGTGGACAGCAAAAGAAAACCATGAAACGATTGCACTAGAAGACGCACAAGTAATTGTGGTTGAGACCATTCAGTTTGAACGTTAAGTAAAAATAGCCCAAAAAGATCTAAAATCGGCGGTGACCCTCTTTGTGATAGGGCCATTGCCAATTTCAGATCAGCATTGTGCTCAGATCTATTTAGATCACTTCTTGTACTAAATTATTTTAAATCTAACCAATCGACTTCATCTTTTGAAAGCGTTAACGCGGCCCCTCTCGCACATGAAATCATTTCTTGTTGATTTTGAGGGCCAATAATAGCTGCTGTTGGGAACGATTGATTAATAACATAAGCAAGAGCGATTTCAATGGTAGTCAGCCCTTTTTCCTTTGCTAAACGTGTTGCACGGTCATAACGCTCCCAATTTTGATCATTATAAAACACCCTGACAAGATCTTCATTGCTTCGATCTTCTCTCGAAAAGCGACCAGTAAAGAAACCTCTTGCTTGGGCTGACCAAGAAAGAACAGGTAGTTTCGTATTGCTGTGCCAATCAACATCTGTCCCTGTCAAACTTAAGCAACCTGGCCAATACGGATCTTGTGCTTTAGCCAAGCTTAGATTGGGACTTGAAAAAGAAAAGCCTTTTAACTGATGTTCAGTCGCGTAGGCATTTGCCTCTTCAAGTCGCTCCACAGACCAATTTGAACCTCCAAACGCTTCGATATACCCATCTTCAATAAAACGATTGAGCCATTCAAGAATTGCGCCAACCGGAACTGTCGGATCGTCACGGTGAAGAGCATATAATTCTACTTTGTCGGTTTTTAAACGGTCCAAGCTTTCTTTTAACTGTTCAGTAAGCTCGTACTGGTTAATGGTGTGGCCCTTTTGATTTGGATGCCCGCCTTTTGTCCACAAATTAATGTTAGAACGATTGCCTTTGTCAATCCAATTCCCAATTGCTTCTTCACTCTTTCCACCATTATAAATATAGGCGGTATCAATCGTATTCCCATCAATACTAAGAAACTGATCAATTATTTCGTTGACTCGGTTTTGCTCATCAGGCGAAAAATAGTCTGATCCCATAATTAACGATGAAATCGGCTTTGGCACACCTGCTATTGAAATCGCTCTCATTTAATGGCCTCCTAAAGAAATACGCGTTTGATTTTGTTGGGATTTCATACAAGCGTCTAGCAATTGTTGATTTTTTAACGAGTCTTCACTTGAAAATAATGGCGCTTCTTCTCCCCATACAGCTCGAACAAATTGGTCCGCTTGTTTTGCATAGTGATTCGTATCATTCACTTCTTTATGGATACCCTCGTCTCCTTTAAAAAGGTCATATCCCTCGCTACCACCTGTAAAAGCGTTTGCAATTTCGATCCTGCCATCAGTTCCTAAAATTTCGACCTCGTTTCGAAAAGCTGACCACATGCCACAATCAAATGTTAAAAACTTTCCATTTGGAAATTCAACAAGTCCTGCCGTAACCATATCCACATAATCATGAGTAGCCGGCGTGAAACTATGAGTCGTTACGGCATTCGGTTCTTCTCCAAAAATCATTCTTGCCAAACTTAGTGGGTACACGCCAACATCAAATAAACTTCCTCCACCGTTCTCTCGCTTCATGCGAAAATTTTGATAATCCCCTGAATTGTTAAATGAGAACGCTGCACGAATGCCTCTTAGTTCGCCTATTTCACCATTTTCGATATCAGTTAGGATCTGTTTGTAACGTAATTGATGACGATACATAAAAGCCTCAACAAGAAGAACATTCGCTTCTTCACAAGCTTTCATCATGTCTTCTACCTCTTTTGCATCTAGTGCTAAAGGTTTTTCACATAGTATATGTTTTTTAGCTGCCGCTGCTTTTTGTACCCATTCCTTATGTAAATGATTCGGTAAAGGAATATAAACCGCGTCAATCTCTGGGTCGGCAAGCAACGCTTCATAAGATCCATATGCGTTCGGAATGGAAAACGCTGTTGCGACTTTTTCCGCTGCCTCCTGTGTACGACTTGCAATTCCGTGAAGTTCCCCTAGTGATGATTCCATAATGCCTGGTATTACCGACTTCTTCGCAATCGTTGCTGTACCTAGAACACCCCATTTTACTGTTTTCATCTTATCCCTCCAATACATGTTCTTCACCTATGCTAGCATAAAAACGAAATAAAATCCTAAACATTCTGCTTATTGCATATATGTACCGAAACAAAAAACCGACTTTCGCAAGTTCATAAGCTGAAAGTCGGTTTAGAGGTATGCATTTATTTACGTGCTTCGGATTGAATCATCTGGACAAATTGATTCAGGGATGTTGATGTTGATTCATTCTCCCCATATTTTCGAATGTTGACTGCATTTGCTTCAACTTCTTTATCGCCTAATACGAGCATATAAGGGATTTTTTGCATTTGCGATTCACGAATTTTGTAGCCGAGTTTTTCATCACGGTCATCAATCTCAACCCGCACTCCAGCTACTTGTAACGTTTCTTGAACATCTTTCGTGTAGTCCAGATGCGCTTCATTTGAAACAGGAATGAGCTGCACTTGCACAGGCGCTAACCACGTTGGCAGAGCTCCTTTATATTCTTCAAGCAAGAACGCAACAAAGCGTTCCATTGTGGATACAACCCCGCGGTGAACAACGACTGGACGGTGTTGCTTCCCATCTTCTCCCACATACGTTAAATCAAACCGCTCAGGTAGCAAGAAGTCGAGCTGGACGGTCGAAAGTGTTTCTTCTTTACCTAGTGCCGTTTTAACTTGGACATCTAATTTCGGGCCGTAAAATGCCGCTTCTCCAATGGCTTCATAATAATCTGCACCAAGTGTGTCCATCGCTTCTTTTAACATCGATTGTGCTTTATTCCACATCTCATCATCATCGAAATACTTTTCCTTATCCTCTGGATCCCGATAAGACAAACGGAACGAATAATTTTCTAGCCCAAAATCTTTATATACTTCTTGGACTAGACGCACAACACGAACAAATTCATCTTTAATTTGATCTGGACGACAGAAAATGTGGGCATCGTTTAACGTCATACCTCTTACACGCTGTAACCCAGAGACGGCACCTGACATTTCGTAACGATGCATCATGCCTAGTTCTGCGATACGGAGAGGCAGTTGACGATAACTACGCATGTCTTGTTTGTAAATCATCATGTGATGCGGGCAGTTCATCGGTCGTAATACGAGCGTTTCATTATCCATTTCCATCGGCGGAAACATATCGTCGCTGTAGTGCTCCCAGTGTCCTGACGTTTTATAAAGTTCTGAAGAACCAAGTATAGGTGTGTAGACGTGCTGATACCCAAGACGTTCTTCCTTATCAACAATATAGCGCTCAATAATTCGACGGATGGTTGCTCCTTTTGGTAACCACATCGGTAAACCTTGTCCCACTTTTTGCGATAATGCAAAAATCCCAAGCTCTTTTCCTAATTTGCGATGGTCGCGCTCTTTTGCTTCTTCAAGCATGCGCAAGTGCGCTTTTAAGTCTTCTTTGTTAAAGAACGCCGTACCATAAATTCGCTGTAGCATTTTATTTTTCGAATCTCCACGCCAGTATGCGCCAGCCGTAGAAAGCAATTTAAATTCTTTCACTTTATTTGTAGACGGAATATGAATCCCTCTACATAAGTCAAAAAATTCTCCTTGCTTATAAATGGTTACATCTTCATTTTCTGGAATGGCTTCAATTAACTCCAGCTTATAGGGATCGTTTATTTCTTTGAATCGAGCAATGGCTTCATCACGACTAACTACTTCCCGTACAATCTCGAGATTCTCAGCAACAATTTTCTTCATCTCTTTTTCAATTTTAGGCAAGTCTTCAGCTGTAATGGATTCATCTGCATCTATATCGTAATAAAAGCCACCTTCAATGACCGGACCGACGCCTAGTTTTACATTTGGAAAAAGACGCTTAACCGCTTGAGCCATTAAGTGGGCCGTACTGTGACGCATAATTTCTAGTGCATCATCAGATGGTGGTGTCACAATTTCAATGTCCCCACTATGAGGTAACGGAGTTTTTAAATCAATTAATTCACCGTTAATCTTTCCTGCTAACGCTTTTTTCTTTAAACCTGGACTTATCGAAGCCGCAATATCTTCTGTTGATGTTCCTTCTGGAAACGACTTTTTCGCTCCGTCGGGGAATACAAACTCCATGTCTGCCATGTCGGTTCAACCTTCCTCTTTTTCAATTTTTTCAAATAAAAAACACTCGTTCCTTAAACAAAAGGGACGAGTGTGGTTTCGTGGTTCCACCCTATTAAAATACTCTACATACACATAACGGTTGCGGGCCGGCTTCAACTACTTAATTCATTGAAGCAGTTCAAAGGTGGTAATGACTCAGCATTGCTTAGGAGCTTCCAGCCTAGACCCCTTTCTCTAGTGAGCAACGTTTTGAGTAATCTTGTCCTTATCATGACTTTTCTTGTACTTTTTTCTTATTATAACTAGATCGTCCTACCGATTGCAAGTCTAATTTAGGTTCATTGCTACTAAACAGGATCGAGCGTTGTTGAAACATATCGTTCGAGCGGATAAATTTTCAATCGTTCTTGATAGATGGTTTGAATAAGCAAAATGGTGTGGTGGTCCGGTTGTTTTGTGAAAACGTAGATGTATTCAGGGGACATTTCAATTAGTGATAAAATAAGTTGTTCCATCTTCCCTACGAACGCATCATTTTCAAGCGATTCCGTAATGTAAAACTGGCACTCGTCTGCTGTTAACTCTCGAAAATAGTCATCATAAATTCGAAACGTTTCATTATGTACTAAATAAATAACAGATCGTTTCGTCTTTTGTAACGCGACAGTTTGGCGAATCGCATCAACCGTGGTTTGATGCTCTTGCTCTGAGCAATATTCATCAATTGCTAGCTCAATACAATCCATTAAGAATTCCGTGTATTCTTTTATTCGAAAGGTAAGAAAGGCTTCATAATAAAGCGGCTCTTCAGACAGCAGTTGTTGAAAAAACGCTTTGTACAACGCTCTACAACGATTACTCGCAAGCTGCTTACAAAGTAAGTCCTCCCGATCCCCGTTCAAGATTGATTGTGCAATGGCAACAATTTGTTTGCGCTCTTCTTCACACGATTCGTAACTCTCACTTGCTACCTCCGTTAACCAACCTGATTCATACGTTGCCAAAACATCTTCTGTTAACAGAGCCGCCAGAAAACATTGATAGGACTCTGTGAGATCCGGGTCTTTCTCTATAAAGGACAGAACCATTTTATTTTCTTCACTCTGTTCAACCGTCGCCTCTAATCCAAGTTTCATTAATTCCCCCATTGATTGAGCCATCTTCATATAAAGCCTTTGACGACTTTTTTCTTCTTTAACATAAATGGCAAGCAAACTTGAGTCCCCCTAACTATTCCAACTACGTTTGCACGTATCCTTCACCTACTCTTAACTTATGTGAAAATAAACAAAACATGCCACTACAAAAAAATACTCTCAAGCGTGTGCGCTCAAGAGTATTTTAAGAGGTTTATTAATTTTGCATGACGAAATCTTTATCAACCTTTTCGTCCCCTTCAAATCGATGAAGGACGTCGTACTTCGTATTACGTTGAGCTGGAATTTTCCCTGCTTCGCGTATTAGTTTTAACGTTAAGTTGGAATTCACTTTGTGGGTTGTATTTGCTGCTGAAACAACGTTTTCTTCCATCATTGTGCTTCCAAAATCATTGCATCCAAAGTGAAGCGATTTTTTCCCTACTTCGGGCCCCATCGTTACCCATGAAGATTGGAAATTGGCAATGTTATCAAGGAAGATTCGTGAAATCGCAACGTTCTTTAAGTAATCTTCAGGCGTCAATTTCTCTAAACGCTTTAACCCTGTATTTTCTGGTTGAAGCAACCAAGAAATAAATGCTGTAAAGCAGCCTGTTTCGTCTTGTGCATCGCGAACACGCTGTAAATGAAGCGCTCGCTCTTCAAACGATTCTCCAAATCCAATGACCATTGTTGCCGAACCAAACATGCCGACCTTTTTCGCTGCTTTCATCGCTTCAAGCCACTGATCCGCTGTTACTTTTAAACGGCTTACGCGCATTCTCGTTTCTTCCGTTAGAATTTCCGCGCCTCCACCAGGCATTGAATCTAAGCCGGCTTCATGCAGTTCACGTAACACATCCTCCACAGTCATATCCATGACGTCGGCTATCTTCCAAATTTCAGCCGGTGAGAAGGAATGCATCCAAATGTTTGGAAACCGTTCTTTAATTCCTTTTAACAGATCTGTATAATAATCAAGTTTTAAATTCGGGTTGGTACCACCTTGCATCAAGATTTCTGTACCACCAACATCTTCCGTTTCTTTGATCTTTTGAAAAATCACCTCATCATCAAGAACATAGCCATCCTTATGATTCGGAGGACGATAAAACGCACAAAATGAACAATATGTATCACAGAAATTTGTATAATTGACGTTTCGTCCAATGACAAATGTTGTGACAGGCTCAGGGTGCCATTGTTTCATAATTGTGTCTGCCGCTCGGCCTAGTTTATCTAAATCATCACATTTATATAGTTCTACAGCGTCTGCCATAGATATGCGCTCACCATTTACAGCTCTTTCTAAAATCGCATCTACACTCATTCTTGTACCCCCAAGCACAAATAGTCTAGTAGTCTCTTTAATCGTATCATAGATAATCTTAAACTTCCAATTCAATCAGCTTCATAACAGGCATAAATAAAGAAGGGATGCGCTCCCTTCTTAGCTACGCCGGTTTCTTCCTTCCACTTCCACAAACGCTGTGTAATGCTTAATTCGTTCCATGATTCGCTTTGCCTTTAACTCTTCTGTTCCACCTTTATCAGAGTAAGCAAGTTGGTTTTCTAATTCTTCATAATCATAATTTGATGTAAAAACCGTTGGCAGACGTTCAGACATTCGGTATTGAAGAATCGGTCCTAAAATTTCATCTCGTGTCCACGCTGTTGTTGTTTCTGCACCGATATCATCTAGCATTAATACAGGTGCAGTTCGAACGGCTTCAAGTTTTTCCTGAAACGTACCGTCTCCAATCGCACCTTTCATCTCTCTAAAGAAATCAGGTGTGTAAATCAAAAAGCTTTTAATTCCATTTTCTTTTAAATCATTTGCAATAGCACCTAAAAGATACGATTTCCCAACACCAAATTTGCCGTACAAATACAGACCTTCTCCATGTTCTCCAGGTTGTGCTTGTGCTGCAAACTTAATGGCTGCTGTAATCGCTTTTGTCCGCGCAGCATCTTGGTCAATATGATCAAATGTCGCTTCCAGCACATCTTTTGGAATATAAAACGACTGGATTAGCTTTTGTTGCTTACTTTTTTCTTCGTCGTCGATTTTAAGTGGACACTTTGAATACGTTAGCTCAAGACCACCTCTTTCCACATACACTGTGGGCCGATACCCTTGCATCATATTAGGACACTTTTCCAAGCCCGGGCAAGCTTCGCAGTTCTCTCGCTCTTTCTTAAATTCATAGAGCTTACTTAAACCACGATCAATCATGTCTTCGGTAACCTCATGATGTTCTTGTAAAAAGGATTGAACTGGCTTAGACGTTGTAACACGCCGCTTTTGCTCGGAAATTTGCTTTTGAAGTCGTCCATTTTTATCCATTGAAGCAAAAGCATTTTGAATGGAATCCATTTAGTACTCTCCTTTCTGCGCTCGGCGCCGATTACGTTCAGCCATTAAATCTGCAAGCTCTTGCGTATCAGCAGTGCCACTCGCTTTTTCTTTCTGACTGTTTGTATCTTTTTTCATCTCTTGCTTTTTTCCATCATTTTTTTCTTGTACCAGCCATTTCGGCAATTGATCTTGACGTTTGTTCCGCCTTCCAGAAGCGGCATTCGCTTGGCCTTCTTTCTTCTTCTGTTTATCGGTTTTCACAAGATGGATTGCATCTGGCACGGTACTAATTTTTTTCCGCTTCCAATGACCGGCAATCTTTTGCATGAAAAGCTTGGACAATTTCATATCGTTTTGGAACAAATTATAGTCAATTAAGACGTTAACAACACCCGGATTCAGCAAATAATCAACCATGAGCTCTTCAATAATCTTTAAATCTGGGGGTGAAACGACCGCTCCTTCTTGCCTTAATTCCAACAAAGTAAGAGGGGCGGTTTCTTCGTAAAATTTAACGACTCGCTCTTCTTCAGACTGGGGTTCGGCCTGAACCGTTCGCTTTGCTACAGGTTGGGTCTTTAAACCAAGCGCCGGTGCAACTGCACTACTCTCAAGTTTATACCAGTTCTGAACAGTCTTGCGAAGATTTTTCGCATCGAGTTCGTCATTTACGATGGATCGCTCCACAAGATTCGCCATTGTAAGAGGCTCAATTTGATAAACAAATGCGAGTTTTTCAATGAGCTGCATTCGTTCTTTTGTCAGCACATCTTTTGGAACAACGTAGCTTGATAACGATTGTTTCATTAAATCAAAATCAAATGTATGAAAAGACAATCCTTGCTTCTTGTCTTTTCCTATCGTGTCCAGATGGTCATGTTCTGCATCACCTTGTCGATTCATCAAAGCCGGTTGCATCTCTGAGTGTTGGAAGGATGCGAATACATCAGAAAACGCTACCGTTACTTCTTCAAACGCGTCACTCTCTATTTGCTTTAAGCTAAATCGTTCTTTAATCCCTCGATACCCATTTTTCCCTAATTTATTGTAAAGAAACACACTTAGCACATCATCATTAAAAAATTGATGCGGCTTCATCGGTGGTTGGATCTCATATATAAAAGCACGCTTTGATGATGATTTTCGTTGATACGTTCTCATTAAATCGATGGCTTCTAGTTTTTTACGTGCTTCAAGCAAATCCGACATCGATAGTCCGACCATTAAACTTAAATGTTGATGGGTATGAAAATCACCTTCATAGACTCCATTTGGCAACTGTGCAACTAGACTTTTAAAGAGACCAACGGCATCTGTTCCAATTAAAGGTTGATAAAGTAAGGTGAGCACATGAGCGTCCACCTCCGTAATAAAGTCCGCTAGCCTTATACAATAGGAGTCAACTGGTAAAACGTCTTTCCAGTGTCCAGACACATTCTTTCCTCCTAGCGAAAAAAAGAGCTTAAGCGCAGCTTCGCTTTAGCTCCTTTTATCCTTTGTTCATTAAATCTGTTAGTTCTTTAATAAAAACATTAATATCTTTAAATTGCCTATAGACAGATGCAAATCTTACATAAGCAACATCATCGATTTCTGCCAAATACCCCATAACGAGTTCCCCAACATCTTCACTTTGAACTTCTTTCTTGCCGTCATCACGCAAGTGTCTTTCTACGTTTAAGACGATGTCTTCTAGTGTTTCAATTGGAACCGGGCGTTTTTCACACGCGCGCACGAGTCCTCTAAGAATTTTTTCTTTACTAAACTCTTCACGCATCCCGTCTTTTTTTATGACAAGTAAAGGCGTCTCCTCAACCGTTTCAAAGGTTGTAAAACGCTGCATACATTGTTCACATTCTCGTCTTCGTTTGATGGATCGACTTTCGTCACTTGGTCTTGAATCTAGTACCCGTGTACCATTATGGTGACATTTGGGACAGCGCATCTCATCATCTCCATTTGCGACCTATACACTCATTTTAGTCTATCATAGTAAAAAAAACTCGTTCTGGCAAGAGGTTAAAGCAATTCACTTCCAAGCGCAGATCCGATATAAGTCAGCGTGTTATCTAAATCACGATACAATGAAAGAGTCAGTTTTCTACTACTTCCAAAATCACTTGGAAGGGCTGTATCTGTCGCGCATGAAAAATCAACAGCCGTACGAAACGGTTTGACGGTGATCACAGAGACAACAATTAGCACTTTTTTTCCTTTAGCTGATTGCGCAACGATTTCACCACGTTCCTCTTCGCTTCGCTTTATTAGAAAACCACGTTTTTTTAACAACTCTTCAATTGCCGTCATCGCCTTATCTTTTGTCGTTTTATAGTAGCGCGTTTGCAATTCTTTGTTTGGATGAATTTCCCCTGTTTCTGTTCTCGTACTAAATACTCGATTGAACGTATCCCGAACGCCCAAAGCCTTCATCTCCCTTTTTCACCTTTTTTCCTATCATACCACAAGTTTCTTGATGTTACGGCTTCGTTTATCTAAGTAAGCGTGCGAATCGCACAAAAAAAGTATTGCATCTGATGCAATACTTTTTATTCATTAACGAGCACTTTCACTCATTTCCATTTTCTTGTCGATTTTAATTGGACCCATTCCACGAGGAATCTCTACTACTTCGCTCGTTTTCGCACCTAACTCTTCTGCAATAAACGTAGCAGCAACGTTAGGATCAATAATTGGACCACATGTATACACATCAATACTTGCATAGCCGTGCTCTGGAAAGCTATGAATGGTTAAATGTGATTCGGAGATAATCACAACCCCACTAACACCTTGTGGAGCAAACTTATGAAACGCAACTTCTCTTACTTCTGCTCCTGCTTTCAAAGCGGCATTAACAAATACTTTTTCAATAAATTCCATGTTGTTTAATTTCTCAGTGTCACAACCCCAAAGCTCGGAAATGACATGACGACCCATTGTATCCATATCGATATCCCCCTTAATCGTTATTCGCCATGCAGCTTTTTTGCATGTAGGATCGCATTCGTACAGGGGGGAAAGTTAGTCCAAAGAGGTCCTAACCCATGCTGCAAGAAAAACGAATCCCGTAGTTAAACGAACTCACGGGATTCAGTATACTTGTTTTAAATCGTTATTGCAACCGTATTTTGTAGAAATAAAAGGAAACTCATTTACGAAGCTGAATATGCTTCTTTTTTATTGGTTAATCGTTCAGCAACATAGTTCATTAAATCAACAACGCGACATGAATATCCCCACTCATTATCATACCATGCAAGCACTTTTACTTGACGACTATTTAACACAGTCGTTGACTGACCATCGATCACTGCGGACTGCTCTTCCCCATTAAAGTCAATCGATACAAGAGGTTCACTCGTATAGCCTAAAATGCCTTTCATAGAATGGTTCGCGGCATGAACAAACGTGCTATTGATCTCGTCAACCGTGACGTCTGTTTTTAATTGCACCACAAGGTCTACAAGCGAAACATTTGGTGTCGGCACACGAAGGGCCATCCCTGTTAATTTGCCTTCAAGAGCAGGTAATACTTTGGATATAGCCGTTGCTGCACCTGTTGACGTTGGAATAATGGATTGACCGCAAGCACGAGCACGACGTAGATCTTTATGAGGGTTGTCAATATTTTTTTGGTCGTTTGTATAAGAATGAACTGTAGTCATCATTCCACTTTCAATGCCATATGTTTCTTCTAATACCTTTACTACAGGAGCAAGGCAATTCGTTGTGCATGAAGCATTTGATAAAATATCATCGCTATCCTTGTAATCGCTTTCGTTTACGCCCATCACAATTGTGACATCTTCACCTTTAGCTGGAGCAGTAATAATGACTTTTTTTGCGCCAGCTTCTAAATGATAGCCAGCTGTTTCTCGCGTTTTAAATTTACCAGTCGCTTCGATGACGATATCAATTTTCAGATCGGACCATGGCAATAATTTAGGGTCTCTTTCTGCTAGTAAAACGATTTCATTTCCATTCACAAACAATTTCCCGTCTTGAGCAAATACTTCTCCCATAAACGGACCGTGAACCGTATCGTATTTTATAAGATGCGCCAACGTTTCCGCTGGATAAGAGGCGTTAATTGCTTTAATCGTTACGTTGCCTTCCATGAATGCTTTTCGAAATACCATTCTTCCAATTCTTCCAAAACCATTGATCGCTATGTTTGTCTTCATCTGGATTTCATCCTCTCGGTCTGAAATGTGTTATATTTTTTATTAGTATTCTATGAATTAGTATAACATAAATGAACCTGATAACTCCATTATTTTCGTAAAATAAGAAAAAGAGGCGTACATGATGGTTCATTCATGTAGCCTCTTACGCTTTTTTTATTATTGTTGAAGTTCGCGTAGCAGCTGATCAATTTGTTGAGCTGTCTCTTGCTTTGTGCCTGAGTTCTTGATGACTTGATCACCGTATTGGATTTTTTGATCTAACGGAATTTGCGCGCGAATTCGCTGTAACGCTTCTTCTCTCGTTGATCCATCCCGTTCCATAAGTCGTGTTAATTGCGTTTCTTCATCTACATAAACGATCCAAACTTGGTCAACTAAATGAAAGAGATGACTCTCAACTAAAAGTGGAATATCAAAAATAATCGTGTCGTAGCCTTCTTCTTTATATGCCGCTGCATCATGTAACATTTTTTCTCTGACCGCTGGGTGAACGATTCGATTTAATTGATTCCGCTTTTCTTCACTTGCAAACACAATCGAGCCTAGAGCTTTTCGATCCAAATGACCATCTGTTTGTAAAATCTTTTCACCAAATTGATTCACAATCTGTTCAAGCGCAGGTGTTCCCGGTTCTACAACCTGTCTCGCTATTTTATCCGCATCAATGATAGGAAGACCTTTTTCAGAAAGGTATGTTGAAACGAAAGATTTTCCACTTGCAATTCCACCAGTTAAGCCAATATTCAAGACGCTTACCCCTCCACTACAGCTTCAATAGCCCAATAAGTATAAGTAAAATGCCTGGAAGAAACGATAATCGTTTTACCCACTTCACATGAGCAAGACGGTGTCCCCCAACCATCCCTAATAATACAAACATTACACTAAGAAAAGCAACTGATAGTGCCAGCCCAAGAGGAGAAAAACCCATTAATGCAGCAGCAATCCCAGCACCAAATGCGTCTAAAGAAAGTGCTAAACCGAGTAGAAGTGCTTCACGCCCTGTTACAGTTCCTGATGAATCCATGTCGGCTTTTTCTGGATCTCGTAAAATATGAATGACAAACCCAAACATCTTGATCGTAAAATCAACTTCTTGTTTTTGTTGCTTCTGTACATGTTCTTTTTGAGGTCGATACGACTCGAACACTGCCCAAGCTCCAATGCCAATTAAGATAAAAGCACCGAGCATTTCCGCTGCTGACACAGAAATCAGCTGCGCGAGGGTGGTCCCTACACTCATCGCAATTAAAATCGAGATACCAGAACATAAACCGATAAAAACGAGCGAATGCCAAGGAATCTTAATTTTTCGCATGCCGTATGTTAAGCCAACACCAAAACTATCTAAACTTAATGCCATAGCTAAAACAATTAAGGACGACAAAAAAACCCTCCTTACTATTCCATCTTTGAAATAGTATATGGAGGGGACAGCATGAGTGTTAATGTTGACAAAGTGGACAAAAATGAGTACCTCGACCACCTACAACCGTCTTTACAATCGGCGTTCCACAATGATGACAAGGTTGATCTTTCCGCCCGTACACATGAAGACTTTGCTGAAACATGCCCATCTCACCTTGGCCATTCACGTACGATTTAATGGAGCTTCCTCCAGCATCAACCGCTTCTTGCAACGTATCGATAATGGCTCGATGCAACACCGTCATCTCTTCCGCTGTTATGGATGAAGCAAGACGCTCCGGTTGAATCGCCGCACGGAATAACGCCTCGTCTACATAGATATTTCCTAAACCTACAACCGTTTTTTGGTCAAGTAGCGCCGTTTTAATTGTTCGTTTAGATTGCTCATAAGCCGTTTGTAACAATTCGACTGTAAATTGTTCTGAAAAAGGTTCAACTCCAAGCTGTAAGAGCGGAAGCATCGTTTCCTCTGTTCCATTTTGAAACAAATGCATCGTCCCAAACTTTCGCACATCGGCATAGCGTAATTCTGTGTAATCGTCAAAATGAAAGATGACGTGCGTATGCTTGTCAACATCTTGGTCAGATTTATATAATCCATAGCGTCCTTCCATGCGTAAATGAGAAACGAGCACAAAATCAGTTAGTTCAAACAGTAAAAATTTTCCTCGTCGCCGAACATCATGAATTGTCTGCCCAACGATTTGCCGCATAAATACTTGGGCATCATCAGGTTCCTTAATCATTTTCGGCCAATGAATCGTGACTTGTTGAATCGTTTTGTGACGAACGAGTTCGAGTAACGTTCGCCTTACAGTTTCCACCTCAGGTAATTCAGGCACAACTCTTCTCCTCCTTATTTTGCGTCATACCAAGAAGGACCGCTCGACACATCGACTTGCAACGGCACATCTAGCTCGAGAGCATTCTCCATTACCTTTGTGACTAAATCCTTTAGCGCTTGTTCGTCCTTTTTAACTACCTCAAAAATTAATTCATCGTGTACCTGCAAGAGCATGGTCGCTTCAATAGAAGAGTTTTCAAGCTCTTCGCTCATCTGAACCATCGCTTGTTTAATAATGTCCGCGGCCGTCCCTTGGATCGGCGTGTTCATCGCTGTACGTTCTGCAAAACTTCTTTGATTAAAATTGCTACTTGAAAGTTCTGGAAGATAACGTCTTCTCGCTAACATCGTTTGCACGTAACCCATTTTTTTAGCTTCTTTCACAACGTTTTCCATATAGGCTTTAACGTCTGGATAACTAGCTAAGTAACGGTCAATAAATTCTTTTGCTTCTTTTCGTGTAATACCGAGATTCTGCGATAACCCGTAATCACTAATCCCGTAAACAATGCCAAAGTTAACCGCTTTTGCACTTCTTCTCATCTGGTCTGTTACGTTCTCTTCATCAACATGGAAAACATCCATTGCTGTTTTTGTATGAATATCCATGTTTTTCAAAAAAGCTTCTTTCATTCGTTCATCACCAGAAATATGGGCTAGCACCCGTAGTTCAATTTGAGAATAGTCGGCAGAGACGATGGCACAATCGTCTTTCGATGGTACAAACGCTTTACGAATTTTCCTACCTTCTTCAAGTCTAATCGGGATGTTTTGTAAATTCGGATCAGTAGAAGACAATCGACCCGTTTGTGTTAATGCTTGATTAAATCGTGTATGGACTTTACCTGTCTTTTCATCAGCTACTTTTAATAATCCTTCAATATAGGTTGAGTGGAGCTTGCCCAGCTGTCGATACAACAAAATATGCTCAATAATCGGATGCGCACCGGCAAGTTTCTCAAGGACGTCCGCACTCGTCGAATAACCTGTCTTCGTTTTCTTCACAGGAGGAAGCCCAAGTGTTTCAAACAATACTTGTCCAAGTTGCTTCGGCGAATTTATATTAAACGACTCGCCCGCTTCTTTGTGAATCGCTTGTTCCAACGTTTCTAAACGCTTCAATAAGTCCTCGCCCATATGTTGTAGCTGTTCTCGATCAACTTTTATTCCTTCTCGTTCCATTCTCCCTAATACGATAGAAAGAGGCATTTCCAGCTCGGCAAATAGCGAATACTGTTCATTTTGCTTTAATTCGTCTTCAAGGGTATCTTTTAACACAAACATTGCATTCGCTTTGCGCGCCAAGTGCTCAGCCAATTTTTCTTCTTCGGGAACAGCTTGTTTAGCGCCCTTTCCATACACCGTCTCATCTTCTTGCACACGCACTGCTCCTTTTCGGGAAGCAATATCACTAATTTCATGAGAAGACAAGGATGGATCAAGTAAATAAGACGCCATTTGTAAATCAAATGCTACACCGTTCAATTCAATAGCCTGCCATGCTAAAGCGACTACAGCTCGTTTGGCATCAAATAAGTATTTTTCTTTCTGTTCATCCGCCATGAATGATTGAAACGCTTCAGATTCGACTGCAACCGAAGTTGGAATAAAGAAGCTACCGTTTTCATTGGTCAATCCTAACCCAATAATCTCAGACTGATGATAATTTTCTCCTAAAATCTCAACGACTAGAGCTGAAGGGCTGACAAGGTGATCAGAAGTGACATCTGTAACAATGTCGTATTTGAAGTCGTCTAATACCTCTTCTTGCTCCTCTTCATCTGCTCCAATCCGATTTAATAAAGATTGAAAGGAATACGATTTAAACAATTCTTTCACTTGATTATAATCATAGCCATTATAAAGTAATTCATTTAAAGGAGTATCTAACGGGACTTCCGTCATAATCGTCGCTAGTTTTTTACTTAAAATCGCTTGTTCTTTATTCTCTTCTAATCGCTCTTTTAATTTTTTTCCGGAAACTTGATCAATCGATTCTAAAACGGTTTCTACATTTGAAAACTGCGCTAACAGTTTTAAAGCCGTTTTTTCTCCTACACCTGGAACACCTGGAATATTATCAGAAGTATCGCCCATTAATCCTTTTAAATCGATGATTTGCTTTGGTTTTAATCCATAGCGCTCATCAATTTTTTGTTCATTATAGCGATCGACTTCCGTAATTCCTTTCCGTGTCAAAACAACTTCAATATGATCATCTACAAGCTGAAGCAAATCTTTATCGCCTGTTATAACGACAACCTCGTAGCCTTCTTTTGCAGCCTCAACCGCTTGAGTCCCAATAATATCATCTGCTTCATAGTCTTTCGCTTCATAACGCTTAATTGAAAATGCGTCCAAAAGTTGGTGAATCATCGGAATTTGACCAGAAAGCTCCGAGGGGGTTTTTTGGCGCGTCCCTTTATACTCTGCGTATGTTTTATGACGAAATGTTGATTTACCAGCATCAAATGCGACAAGAAGATGGGTAGGTTTTTCGTCTTCCAATACCTTTAAAAGCATTGTCGTAAAGCCATAAACGGCATTCGTGTATTCACCTTTATCGTTGCTCAATAATGGCAATGCAAAAAAAGCACGATATGCAATACTATTGCCATCAATTAGAACTAATTTTTTCAAACGGGATCTTCCCCTTCCTGACTTAACATGTATCGGTATTGTACCATACTCATAAATAAAAAAGAAAACAGATGGGAACGAGCGTACGTAAAAAAAAGACAAGAGCAGATGCTCTTGCCATCAAAGTCGACCGACAGAGGATTATCGATCTGGATAAGACCGTTCTCCTATAGTGTAAGCGACCTATATGAAGTTCATTTAAACAATGTGTAAAGATCTTGTTAAGCTTGTTTTTTAGGGAAGATCACTTTAAAGGTAGACCCTTCGCCTTCTTCACTTTCTACTTCTAGTTTCGCTTGATGCGCTTCAGCTAAATGTTTGACAATAGCTAAGCCAAGGCCGGTCCCGCCTGAATTACGACTTCTTGCTCGGTCAACTCGGTAGAACCGTTCAAAAATACGCAGCTTTTCAGGCGTACTAATACCGATGCCCGTATCCTGCACATGCAATTCAACGTCATTTTCTTTTTCAATGAGATGAATAGCGACAGAGCCCTTTGATTGAGTATACGCGATTGCATTCGTGACTAAGTTTAAAATAATTTGCTTTAAACGTTGGGCATCCCCTTCTATTACCGATTTTCCAGTTTCGGTTACCCTTAGCGTCATCTCTTTTTCATCTACTTTACTCGCTAGCAACGTCACGACTTCATCAGAAATTTCCTTCAATGAAATGCTTTCTAGATGAAGTAAAAATTGAGCATTTTCTATTTTCGATAGTTCAAGTAAATCCATAATAAGTGATTGAAGTCGGTCACTTTCTTTCCAAATAATTTCTGAAAATTGCATCGACAATTCTCGATCATTTAACGCACCGTCAATCAGCGTTTCCGCAAACCCTTTAATCGAAGTTACAGGCGTTTTTAATTCATGCGAAACATTGGCAACAAAGTCTTTTCGGATTTGTTCGAGTTTCTTTTGTTCTGTAATATCATGAAGAACAATCGTCACCCCTCTTAATCGACTAGCGTTAGTGACAACAGGCGCCCCGTACACGTCGTATACTTTTGTGAAAAAATGATCTGTCCATTCGATTTGACCCCGTTGCTTATTTTCTGTCATATAAATGGTTTGAATGAATTTGCTTAATTCTTCACTCGGTACGACTTCATAATAAGGTTTTCCTGTAATGCTTGAAGCCTCTACATTAAAAACTTGTTCGGTGGTTCGATTAATTAACTCCACATCCCCACGAACATTAATAAAGAGGAGCGCACTTCCCATATGATCAATCAACGCTGCCATCTGTTCTTGTTGTACTTGGTGACGTCTAGAGAGTTGTTCTAGATTATAAGCGAGAATATTAATGGATCGACCAAGTCGACCTAATTCCTTGTGCTGATCTTCAAATGTTCTCGTCTTATAGTCACCTTCAGCTAATCGTATTGCTGCATTTGTCGCATGATCAATCGGACGTATAATTTGTTTCGTAATTCGGCTCACAAGGAGAAAAAGGATTAAAAATGCTAAAATAAAGCTTACTGAAATGACGAGCCAAACAGTATGATTGATTTGATTCAAGGACTCAACAGACAGTCCAATTCTGACGTAGCCTAAAAGCTCATCCGCTTCATAAAGAGGTTGCGCATAATAAAGCAAATCTTCCCCTATCGTCTCGCTATAGCGAAGCTCAACATCGTCATCTGCTAAAGCTCGTACAATTTCTGGTCGATTTAAATGATTTTCCATTTGTGCTGGGTTTGCCCATGAATCTCCAAACACCGTTCCATCAGCGGCTATAATTGTTAAACGCCCTTCAAAAATTTCCCCAGCTTTCGTCGCGATTTCCTGCGCCTCTTCTTGTTCAGGGAAACCATTTTCCGCTACCGTCCAAGTTGCTAAAGCTGTTTCATTTTTCATACGTTCTTCAACGAAGTTAACATATTGCTCGTTTGACCACGCCCCTAACGTTAAACCTAAAGCTAACAGAACGAAGGTAACGACGAGCATTATACTAACAATAAACCGATTTTTTACGTTATTCATTTAGAATGGGTTCTTCCAATTTATAGCCAAGCCCTCGAATCGTTTTAATATAGACCGGTTTTTTTGGATTGGGTTCAATCTTTTCACGTAAATGGCTAATATGGACATCAACAATTCGTGTATCACCAACAAATTCATAGTTCCATACAGCATTTAAAAGCTGATCTCTTGTCAGCACTCGACCTTTATTTTCGGATAAATAAACAAGTAATTCAAATTCTTTCGGCGTTAATGTTAACAATTCTTGCTTAACATACACCTCGTAATTATCAGGATAAATGGTGAGATCTTTAATGACACGCCCTTTTCCTTTTACCGCTACTTCCTCTCTGGAAGCTTGGGTTTGCTCTACTCTCCGCAAAATGGCACGAACTCTCGCCGATACTTCGCGAGGAGAAAAAGGTTTTGTCATGTAATCATCTGCACCTAATTCCAACCCGAGGACTTTATCAAATTCATCATCTTTGGCCGTAAGCATAAGAATAGGTACAAAAATATGTTCCTGTCTCAAATTTCGACATACATCCATCCCATCCATACTCGGAAGCATAAGATCTAACACAATTAAATCAAACGGAACCTCTTTTGCTCGTTCAAACCCAGCTAGACCATCTAGCCTCGTTTCCACTTCAAAACCAGCCTGTTCTAAGTTGTACTTTAATAAAGTGGAAATGGATGGTTCATCATCGACTACTAAAATGCGCTTTGCCATATAGGTAGTTGACACTCCTTTATCTATTGTTTGAACGATCTTATCTTATGTTTTCTCTTCTCTCTATTCTTCCTTAGTATAGCAAAAATATGAAATAGTGCTATTCCTTTATGTCAGGAAGAATCGTCCGATATGGCACAGGCGAGTTTAATACAGTAGAAGTATTGATCGTTCCGTAAGGGATTAATCGATCAATTAGCGCACGCATATTGTTCACGTCCGAAACAGCAGCTTTTAAGAAATAACTTACTTCTCCAGTAACACGATGGCATTCAATAATATCTTTCTCTTCTTTTATAATCTGTTCAAAATCAGATAAAGAGACTTTTAAACCGCTCACTTGAATTAAAAGAAGAATATCCTTGCCAATTTCTTTTAACGAAACTCTTGTTGTGAACCCTTGAATAACGCCTTTTTCTTGAAGACGGACAAGTCTTTCAGACATACTTGGTCGACTTAACGCTAATTCCTTTGATAATTCACTAATCGTCATTCTTCCATTGTCTTGTAGCAATTTAAGGATATCGCAATCCATTCTATCCATAAAAAAAGATCACCTTTTTCATTTTGTACAAATAATTTATCATTTCCCTTCATTTATTAAACCACATTTTAGAAGATCCTACTAGTTGTTATACAAAAGTCGGTCATTGTTATATAAAATTAAGATAATAACAACATGAAGGTGATTACATGAACTTTATTCGAAAGATGGCATCCATTTTGGCTGGCTGCTTTATCGTTGCACTTGGTGTACTCTTACTGCGCCACGCTGGACTTGTTACTGGAGGTACGGCAGGATTAACGTTAACGCTCTCCTATTTAATTAGCCTCCCCTTTTCTCTCTTGTTTTTCCTAGTAAACATCCCGTTTTATATTTTCTCGTTCATGCGAATGGGCTTATCCTTCACCATCATTACAGCGCTGTCGGTTACATTGTTATCACTTCTAACAGCTGTAGATACGTTTTTGCCTAGTTTCACGATCCCCATGTTCGCAGGTGCAGTATTTGGTGGATTATCTATCGGCTTAGGGTTAACGCTACTCTTTAAAAATCAAGCGTCTCTCGGTGGCGCAAACATCTTAGCTTTGTTTCTACAGAAAAAAGCGGGCATTGATCCTGGAAAAACAAATTTTATCTTTGACGCTACAGTTGTCTTGCTTAGCTTCCTCGTTATTGGGGTTATACCTGGCTTGCTTTCTATTTTATCAATTGTGATTACATCGAAAGTCATTAGCCTATTTAAAAACAGCTTCGTTAAAAACGAGAAAACCGTAAAGGTTAAAAAGCCGGCTGTCGCTAGAGCCTAACCATAAGAAAAACAAAAAAGCCTCTATAGAGGCTTTTTTGTTTTTATGCGGTTGGTAAAGCACCCATAACGTTTCGAACAGAATCAGCAGATTTCTCAAGCTGACTTTGTTCGTCCGCTGTTAATTCCAGTTCAATCACCTTTTCGATTCCATCACCACCAAGAATGGTCGGCACACCAAGATAAAGATCCTGCTGGCCATATTCCCCTTCTAGATAAGCGATTGTAGGGATGACACGTTTCTTATCTTTTACAATGGCTTCCACCATTTGTGTTAACGATGCAGCTGGTGCATAGTAGGCACTTCCATTACCCAGTAGGCTTACAATTTCTCCGCCACCTTTACGGGTACGTTCAACAATCTCTTCAATTCGCTCTGGAGAAAGTAACGTGGAAAGCGGAACGCCTCCAGCAGCAGAATAACGAATCAATGGTACCATATCATCACCGTGACCACCGAGTACAAATCCCGTAATATCTTCTACAGAAAGGTTTAACTCTTCCGCAATGAAGGTTCTGAAGCGAGCTGTATCCAACACACCAGATTGTCCAATTACACGATTTTTTGGAAGCCCAGACTCTTTGAATACAGTATATGTCATCGCATCTGCTGGATTTGTTAAGACGATAATGTAGCAATCAGGCGAATGTTTCACAATTTCTTTTGTAACAGATTTCATGATTTTCGCATTTGTGGATACTAAATCATCGCGACTCATTCCAGGTTTACGTGCAATTCCAGCTGTAATGACAACCACATCGGAACCTTTCGTGTCAGCGTAATCCGACGTACCGGTTATGCGAGAATCGACTCCTTGTACAGGCGTTGATTCCATCATGTCTAACGCTTTCCCTTTTGTCGGACCTTCCATGTCTGGAATATCAACCAAAACAACGTCACCAAGTTCTTTTTGGGCAACCATTAATGCGGTTGTTGCTCCAGTGAATCCACTACCAATAATCGAAATTTTTCTACGTGTAATAGCCATGCTAACATCTCCTTACTCGAATTGTGGTTCGAACATTGACGTTTACAAGTTCTTGATTAGTTCATCTGCAAATCCAGAACAAGAAACTTCCGTTGCACCATCCATTAGACGAGCAAAGTCATACGTGACAACTTTACTTTCAATTGTTTTATCCATTGATGTCATAATCATATCTGCTGCTTCATTCCAGCCAAGGTGACGAAGAAGCAACTCACCAGATAGAAGAACAGACGATGGATTTACTTTATCTAAGCCTGCATATTTAGGAGCTGTACCGTGTGTCGCTTCAAAAATAGCATGGCCCGTATCGTAGTTAATGTTTGCGCCTGGTGCAATTCCAATTCCACCAACTTGAGCAGCTAGTGCATCAGAAATGTAGTCACCGTTAAGGTTCATTGTCACCACAACATCAAATTCTTTTGGACGAGTTAAGATCTGTTGTAAAAAGATATCTGCAATCGAGTCTTTCACAATGATTTTCCCTGCTGCTTCTGCTTCACTTTGTGCTTGATCAGCAGCATCGCGGCCTTTTTCTTCAACAATCTTGTCATACGCAGCCCATGTGAACACTTTATCGCCGAACTCACGCTCAGCTAACTCGTAGCCCCAGTTCTTAAATGAACCTTCTGTATATTTCATGATGTTTCCTTTATGAACAAGCGTTACGCTCTTTCTGCCTTCATCTAATGCATACTGGATAGACGCACGGACAATACGCTCAGTACCTTCTTTCGATACTGGTTTAATCCCAATACCAGATGTTTCAGGGAAACGGATTTTGTTAATACCCATTTCATCTTGTAAGAAAGAAATAACTTTCTTAACTTCGTCAGAACCTTCTTGGAACTCGATCCCAGCATAAATATCTTCAGTGTTCTCACGGAAGATTGCCATATTTGTGTCTTCTGGACGTTTAACAGGTGATGGTACGCCTGTAAAGTAACGAACGGGACGTAGGCACGTGTATAAATCAAGCTCTTGACGAAGCGCCACGTTTAATGAACGAATTCCTCCACCAATTGGTGTTGTTAACGGTCCTTTAATCGCAATTAAGTATTCGCGGATGGCGTCTAACGTTTCAGAAGGCAACCATTCGCCAGTTTGGTTATATGCTTTTTCACCAGCTAAAATTTCTTTCCAGTGGATTTTGCGCTCGCCACCGTAAGCTTTTTCTACTGCTGCGTCTAGCACGCGAGAAGCAGCTGCCCAAATATCAGGACCTGTTCCATCTCCTTCAATATAAGGTACAATTGGCTCGTTTGGTACGTTTAATACACCATTATTAGTTTGAATTTTTTCTGCTGCCATGTTTCTATTCCCTCCATCCAAAATATGTAGAACGGAAATTTTCCGTCCATTTTTACATTAAACTAGTTGTTATCTTGATTCAATGGAAACATAAGAACGTTTATCTGGACCAATATATTCTGCACGTGGTCGGATTAAACGATTGTTTGAGTATTGCTCTAAAATATGCGCCAACCAACCTGAAGTACGGCTCACTGCAAAAATTGGCGTAAACAAATCATGTTTAATGCCAAGGCTGTGGTAAACCGTTGCAGAGTAAAAATCAACGTTTGGAAGCAACCCTTTTTCTTTCGTAATCATTTCTTCAATTTGAATGGACATCTCATACCATTTAGTTTCGTTCACAACACTTGTTAATTGTTTTGACATATCACGTAAGTGCTTTGCACGTGGATCACCATTTTTGTAAACGCGGTGACCAAAGCCCATTATTTTTTCTTTGTTGTCTAATGCTTTTCTTAGATAAGGCTCTACTTCTTCTGGTTCGTTAATATCTAGAAGCATATTCATTACCGCTTCGTTTGCTCCACCATGTAAAGGTCCTTTAAGCGCGCCGATCGCAGCAGTTAAGCCAGAATAAACATCTGATAAGGTTGCCACACATACACGAGCTGTGAATGTTGACGCGTTAAGCTCATGATCAGCGTGCAAAACAAGTGCTTTGTTAAATGCTTCTATCGAAAGATCATCAGGCGTTTCGCCATTCAGCATATACAGAAAATTCGCGGCAAAGGAAAGCTCTTGGTTCGGTTGAATTGGCTCTTGACCAGAGCGAATTCGTTCAAAACCTGTAACGATTGTCGGGATTTTCGCCTGAAGACGAATCGCTTTTTTGTAATTTTCTTCTTCGTCCATCTTTTCTGCATCTGAGTCAAATAAACCAAGTGCTGAGATAGCAGAGCGTAAAGCCGCCATTGGATGTACGTCTTTAATTGGATAGGCTTTCATTTGAGCGAAAATTTCTTCAGGAACCTCGGCTTCAGCAGCCAACTGCTCTGTAAACGATTTCAATTCTTCTTTGGTAGGAAGTTCGCCGTTCCAAAGTAAATAAATGACCTCTTCAAAGCTAGCATTTTCAGCTAAATCATCAATGCCGTAGCCTTGATACGTTAATTCATCATCAATAATTGAACTTACGCTTGACTGTGTTGCTACAATACCTTCTAATCCACGAGTAGTAGTCACCTATATCTCTCCTTTTCTCTAATAAATCCTTCACCAGACGTATGGTACCCAAGTGAAGCGGTTTCGCAAAAGGATGCGAACTCTCCTATCTCCTTCATTGTGAAAGAACGTGATTCGAGTATGAATCTAGGAAGTGCTCATAGTCTAGTAGACTAGACATAAGCCAAGCTTAAAAACAACTTTCTATAGACTGCATAAAAAAGCTACATCTTCCTATACCCACTAGCAAGATTATTAAAAACCCTAAAACCATTAGGTACAATATGAGGTGCTTTTCGAACAACCTAAGCACTTCATATCATACCATAATTTTAAAATTACGGCTATAACCAGCATATTTTGACAAGTTATCTTCTTTTTATGACAATAAACTGACCCTTAGCAATCCCTGTGTGAATGGCTTTAAGCAGTCCAGCTTTAATAATTCCTCTTGTCCAAGGAATTAAGAAGAATGCGCCTACTACATCTAAAAAGAAGCCTGGGAGCATTAAAAGCGCACCCCCAATAAAAATACACGCACCATCAATCAGCGCTTGACTTGGTACTTGTTGTTTCTGCATTTGTAATTGAGCCAAACGCAGTACTTGCATTCCTTGTCGGCGTGCAAAGAGAAACCCTACGATACTCGTTGTAAGCATAGCTAAAATGGTGTACCATACACCAATCCATTGAACGGATAGCACAATAAGCAACAGTTCAATTAAAGGAACACCAATTGCGATAGGGAACAGCAGTCGTTTCAACATCCGTGCCTCCTCGATGATAAGCAAAAAGAAGAGCCTTTGCTCTTCTTTTTCTTTCTATTATAATACACGCGCTTTTCCACTGTAAATGTTTCCGGTTTTAGCATCAACGGTTACTTCTTCACCGTCTGTGAATAAGGCGAGTGCACCTTCAACGCCAACGACAACAGGTGTACTTAAGTTTAAGCCTACAACTGCAGCATGGGACGTCAATCCGCCTTCTTCCGTAATAACAGCTGCTGCTTTTTCAAACGCATCAATCATGTCTTTATCTGTTGATTTTGTCACTAATACTGCGCCTTCAGTCATTTTCGCATTTGCTTCTGCTGCATTTTCAGCAATCACGACTTTCCCTGCACCAGAACGCTGACCAATCCCCTGTCCTTTTGCTTTCACTTCACCAAGCACATGGACTTTTAATAAATTGGTCGTTCCTGTTTCACCAACTGGAACGCCTGCAGTAATGACTACAAGATCTCCTTGGGCAACATGACCAGAGCCAATCGCAGCTTCTACTGTTAAATCAAGCATTTCATCAGTTGAGCTTGCTTGTTTACCAAGTAAAGGCGTTACACCCCATACTAAAGCCATCTTACGGAATGCTCTTTCGTTGCTTGTAATGGCAAGAATTGGCGATTTTGGACGGAAACGAGACGTCATACGAGCGGTATGTCCACTTTCAGTCGCTGTTAAAATCGCAGTCGCATCTAAGTTTGAAGCAGTATGCGCAACAGACTGTCCAATCGCACTCGTAATCGTTTGCTTCGACTCTTTACTCTTCTTGCTAAGCATTTGCTCGTAGTTTAAAGCTTGTTCTGTGCGACTTGCAATGTTATGCATCGTTTGAACCGATTCAACTGGATAATCTCCAGCAGCAGTTTCGCCTGATAACATGATTGCATCTGTACCGTCAAAAATTGCGTTCGCTACGTCACTAGCTTCGGCTCTTGTTGGGCGTGGATTACGTTGCATCGAATCAAGCATTTGAGTCGCTGTAATAACAGGTTTAGCAAGCTCATTACACTTAACAATCAGTTGTTTTTGTACAAGGGGCACTTCTTCAGCTGGAATTTCTACACCAAGGTCACCACGTGCAACCATAAGGCCATCAGACACTTCCAAAATTTCATCGATGTTATCAACACCCTCTTGATTTTCAATCTTAGGGATGATAGCGATGTCCGCAGCACCATTTTTTTCAAGGAGCTCACGAATTTCTAATACATCAGACGCACGACGAACAAATGATGCCGCAATAAAATCAACGTTTTGCTCAACGCCGAACGTAATATCTGCTGCATCTTTCTCCGTCATCCCAGGAAGGTTTACGCTGACATTCGGTACGTTCACACCTTTTTTGTTTTTCAATGTTCCGCTATTCATAACAACCGTTACGAGTTCTTGATTGCGGACTTCTTTCACTTCAAGACCAATGAGGCCATCGTCTAGCAATAAGATGCTGCCCGCATGTACATCATTTACGAGCCCTGGGTATGTGATCGAAATCTTTTCCGTTGTGCCAACAACTTCTTCCATTGAAACAACTAATTCCTGTCCTTTTTCAAGCTCGATCGCACCATTTTCAACAGTCTGGGTACGAATTTCCGGACCTTTTGTATCAAGTAAAATGGCTACGGTCTTACCTGCTTTTTCCGAAGCTTCACGGATGTTGCGGATACGCGCTCCGTGCTCCTCGAAATCTCCGTGTGAAAAGTTTAAACGTGCTACGTTCATGCCAGCATCAATTAACGATACGAGTTGGTCGACCGACTCACTAGCTGGTCCAATTGTACATACGATTTTTGTTTTACGCATTTTGTTCCTCCTACAAATTCTTCTTAAATAGATAGCTCTTGCGAGAGCTTGTACATATTTGTATCAATCTTATGGGGTTGATCTAAAATGTCATTAATAGAGTGGTACACAATTTCATTACGCTGTATCCCTACAGTCATGCCCGCTTTTCCTTCAAGTAATAAGTCAACGGCTTTTGCTGCAAGACGACTAGCTAAAACACGGTCTGCTCCAGTTGGTGAGCCTCCACGTTGAATATGTCCTAAGACCGTTACACGAGTTTCTACATTCATTTCCGTACTGATCTTCTCACCGAAATCAAAACCTGATCCAGCACCTTCAGCTACAATGATAATGCTGTGCTTTTTCCCGCGTTCAACACCACGTTTGATGTTAGCAAGAATAAGGCTCATATCATGTTCTTCTTCTGGGATCACAATGGTTTCTGCACCATCTGCAAGACCAGCCCAAAGTGCCAAGTCTCCAGCATGACGACCCATTACTTCAATCACATACGTACGTTCATGAGACGTTGCAGTGTCGCGAATTTTATCAATGGCGTCAATGATCGTATTTAGTGCTGTATCAAACCCGATTGTAAAGTCAGTTCCTGGAATATCGTTATCAATCGTTCCAGGGACACCTACTGTTGGGAATCCATGCTCGCTTAACTTTTGAGCGCCACGATAAGACCCGTCTCCACCAATCACGACAAGCCCTTCAATTCCAAATTTATTTAACTGCTCAATACCCTTTTTTTGACCTTCAAGCGTTTTAAATTCTTCACAACGTGCTGTATATAACATCGTACCACCGCGATGAATAATATCCCCTACAGAACCAAGCTCCATTTTCTTAATGTCGCCTTCAATTAACCCTTGGTAGCCATATGAAATACCATACACTTCAATTCCGTGATAGATTGCTTTTCGAACAACGGCGCGAATCGCTGCATTCATACCTGGTGAATCGCCACCACTTGTTAACACACCAATACGTTTCAATTCAGTTCCTCCTAACGAACACGAAGACAAAAAACATTGTCTCACATAGTCTCTGCAAGTAAAGATACCACTTTGATTTCACGAACACAAGTGTTACCACACTACAAAAAATGCTTTCATATCAATGAAAGCACTTCCAAATCATTTTGATTCTGCTTTGATTCGTTTATCGGAAATTTGGCCCATTTTCTTGTATTTTTCATACCGCTCATCTAATAGAGATTCTACAGATTTTGCTTTCAAATCCGCTAATGCATCGCGCAAAATTTGTTTCATACTAGCCGCTTGTTCATGTACATCTCGTTGTGCTCCACCTTTTGGTTCCTCAATGATTGAGTCAATGACACCCAGCTCATATAAATCAGGCGCTGTAATTTTCATCGTTTCAGCTGCTCTTTTCGCTTGTGTAGAATCTTTCCAAAGCAATGCCGCTGCACCTTCTGGCGAGATAACAGAGTACGTTGAGTTTTCTAGCATATAAATGCGGTCGGCAACACCAAGTGCTAGTGCACCACCACTTCCACCTTCTCCAATGACGATACTAATCGTTGGAACTTTCAATCCTGCCATCATAAGAAGGTTTCGTGCAATCGCTTCACTTTGCCCTCTTTCCTCGGCTGATTTGCCAGGATACGCCCCTTTTGTATCAATAAAACAAACGATCGGTCGATTAAACTTTTCCGCTTGCTTCATTAAGCGCAAAGCTTTTCGATACCCTTCAGGGTGAGGCGATCCAAAGTAACGCATAATATTCTCTTTTGTATCTTTTCCACGTTGATGGCCAATAACGGTGACTGGCTGATCATCAAATGTAGCAATCCCTGCAACAATCGCTTTATCATCACCGAATAAACGGTCACCATGGAGTTCTAAGAAATCGGAAAACATTAACTCAATATAGTCAAGGCTCGTTGGACGTTCATGATCTCGAGCGATTTGAACGCGTTCCCACGGCTGAATATTCGTGTATACAGACTCTTCTAATTCACGTAACCGAGTCTCCATCTTGTGAATTTCAGAACTTAAATCCAGTTCTTTTTCGTTTGCAAATTTCCGTAGCTCGTCGATTTTATTTCGAAGCTCAATTACTGGTTTTTCAAACTCTTTTTCCGTCGTCATGTTCGCTCCCCCTATCTACTGGTGAATTGCCAACACGGTTGTTAGCGTCTCTTTCATTTCAAGTCGCGGGATCACTCGATCTAATTGCCCGTGCTCTAATAAGAATTCAGCTGTTTGAAAATCTTCCGGAAGCTCTTCTCGTATCGTTTGTTCAATAATTCGACGTCCAGCAAAACCGACCAACGCTTTTGGCTCTGCAAAATTATAGTCTCCAAGTGAAGCAAAGCTAGCGGAGACGCCTCCTGTTGTTGGATGGGTCATGACAGAAATGAACAAGCCACCATTTCGATCTAGCCGTTCTAGGGCAGCACTTGTTTTTGCCATTTGCATCAAACTAATCATGCCTTCTTGCATACGGGCACCACCAGATGCTGCAACGATAATAAGCGGGTAGTTTGTTTCTAGCGCCCGTTCAGCTGCTCGCGTTAACTTTTCACCAACGGCCGCGCCCATGCTTGCCATACGAAAATCCGGGTCCATCACTGCCAGTACGACAGAATAGCCATTCATTTCACCTTCTCCTGAAATGCATGCTTCTTTTAAGCCCGTTTTTTCACGGTCTTTTTCAAGCTTGCTTTCATAATCAGGAAATCCAAGTGGGTTTCCGCCAACCACATCTGCATCCATTTCCTTAAACGTACCTTCGTCAGTTAACGATTCAATCCGCTCCCACGCGCCCATTCTGTGATGGTGCCCACATGTACGGCACACACTTAAATTCTTTTTTAAATCTTTTGTGTACATAATGGTTCGACATGATGGACATTTCGTCATTAATCCTTCTGGCACTTCTTTCTTTGCTCGCTCAGATGGGATGGTTGCATATCGCTTCTTTTTCTTTGAAAACATATCTTTTAACATGGAATCGCTCCTTGCTATATCCTTTAAAAACGGCTGTTTTTCAAGTGATGACTCATCGCTTCTAACGCCTCTTCTACTTCTCGATGCTTAATGGCTTCCACGACTAACTCGTGCTCTTTAATGGATTCAGGCGGTCTTCCTTTGCGTTCTAAAGATTCCTTAATTGCTTCTTTATTAAACGCGACAAGCGATTTCCATATATTGTAGAGCAAGACATTTCCACATGCTCGTACAATGGTTTCGTGGAATTGATAATCTGCTTCTACTGGAAAATCGCCATGACTCCATTTTAATTTTGAGTGCGTAATGAATTCATCTAGTTGTTGAATTTCTTCCGTTGATATGCGATAAATTGCTAATTTTAACGCTTCTAACTCTACAATTCGCCTTGTCTCACTTAAATCCTTCCTTGCTTGGTCGTCTTTTAAAATAAAAGATAACAGCAAATCCACTAATCGGTAGCTTGAAGTCGCCTTCATGAAGGTCCCTTCGCCTCTTTTAGTCTCGATAATGTCTAAAAGTTCAAGACCGCGCAGCGCCTCACGAATGGAGGAGCGACCGACTTGAAGTCGGTCGCTTAATTCTCTTTCTGACGGTAGCTTATCGCCACTTTTTAAGTCATCATGCTGAATAATTTCGCTAAGGGCACGAATAATTTCGATGTAGCGCTTATCGGTAGCCATTGTGCCTCCTTAATCGATGATCGTCAACTGTCTTGTTTTCTCCGCAACATCTTCCGGATCAACTTTCACTCTTGATACACCTGTCTCCATTGCTTTTTTCGCAACAGCAGCTGCAACCGCTGGGGCAACACGTGGATCAAAAGGTGCAGGAATGACATAATCAGCTGTTAAGTCTTTTTCATCAACTAAGTTCGCAATCGCATAAACAGCTGCGACTTTCATTTCTTCATTTATATGCGTAGCTCGTACATCTAATGCCCCTCTAAAAATTCCAGGGAATGCAAGTACGTTATTCACTTGGTTTGGAAAATCTGAACGACCTGTTCCAATAACAGATGCGCCAGCAGCTTTTGCGTCTTCTGGCATAATTTCTGGTACTGGGTTCGCCATTGCAAAAATAATTGGG
This sequence comes from Shouchella sp. JSM 1781072, assembly GCF_041949915.1. Taxonomy (NCBI): domain Bacteria; kingdom Bacillati; phylum Bacillota; class Bacilli; order Caryophanales; family Bacillaceae; genus Shouchella; species Shouchella sp. JSM 1781072. The sequence continues at coordinate 375,647 of NZ_JBHFQE010000001.1, read as the reverse complement.
TCGACGTTCATGCTTTCAACCATTTCTTTTGTCACAGCTCCAGCAACAGACACACCGATAAAGACATCTGCATCTTTAATCACGTCTTCTAATTGTCCTTCTTGCTTGTTTGGATTGGTACGCTTAGCGACTTGCTCTTTTACGCCGTTCATTCCATATGGACGACCTTCATAAATCGCACCTTTTGTATCACACATGACAATATCGCGCACACCCATACGTAGCATCAATTTAATAATTGCGATACCTGCCGCTCCAGCGCCGTTCGCAACAACTTTAATTTCAGAAAGCTTTTTCCCGCTTAATTTTAACGCATTGATTAATCCAGCTAGGGTAACAATTGCTGTTCCGTGCTGATCATCATGAAAAATTGGGATATTCGTTTCTTTCTTCAAACGTTCTTCAATAACAAAACAATCTGGCGCTGCAATGTCTTCTAAATTAACGCCACCGAATGTTGGCTCTAGCATTTTAACAGTATTGACAATCTCATCTACATCATTTGAACGCAAGCAAATAGGGAATGCATCCACACCAGCGAATGATTTAAATAATACCGCTTTTCCTTCCATTACTGGTAATGATGCTTCAGGACCAATATTTCCTAATCCAAGCACAGCAGTACCGTTACTAACTACCGCAACCATATTGCCTTTCATTGTATATTCATAAACTGATTCAACATCTTCAAAAATTTCTTTACAAGGTTCCGCTACTCCCGGGGAGTAAGCTAGACTTAAATCTCGAGCATCTTTAACAGGTACCTTTGCTTTTGATTCTAATTTTCCTTGATTAACACGGTGCATATGAAGCGCTTCTTCTCTAGTAGTAGGCACGATTCTCTCTCCTTTATAATGAAACCTGACTGGTCAGACCACCTAATGTTCGCTTTCTATTATAAACACGTTGCTTCCATCTGCCAATAGGTTGACTGAAAGTTCTTTCGCTTACGATTCATAATCCTCTTCTTCCACGTGAACATTCCCTTCGCCAAATAATCGTTTTAACAGCAGAAGTGTCCGCTTGCTTGGCTCAACAGCATATTTATCAGGCAGCTTAATTTTTGATTGATTTTTTTTTCGATAAAGGGTTACAGATGTCGTCCCCCTATCTCGACTTAATATATATTTTAAATCACTTAATTTTGTTGGTGTGTCTTGCTCAATATCAATATGAATCGACATACTCTTTTTTCTTACTGAAGTTGGCAATTGCTTGATGTCTTTTGCTTGTTGAACAATAAATTGTTTTTTACCTTCACGCTCTTCCACAACGCCATTTAACAGCACAAGACTTCCTTCCGTTAACACTTGCTCTATCTCTTGCCAAACGTTAGGAAATACGACACAATCGCATTCCTCTGTCTCATCACTTCCTACAAAAAAAGCCATTGCTTTTCCTTTTTTTGTTGTGATTTTCCTCACAGATTTGACTAAAACAGCAATAAGAATTTCTTTTCTTGACGGGGTTGCATCAAGTAACGTTGTCCGTTTACGTTGACTTAGCCGTTCTTTCACATTTTCAATCGGGTGACCTGAAAAATAAAAGCCTAACACTTCTCTTTCCCAACTTAATTCTTCCATCTTCGTAGACGGTTCGATTTCAATGTAAGATGGTGTGACAGGGTTAATCGTAAACAGCCCACCTGCTGATTGCTTAAAATCTTCAATTTGTTTTGCAAAGGCAATCGCTTTATCAACATTTGCAAGAAGAACAGCTCTTGAGATTCCGAATAAATCACATGCCCCTGATTTAACAAGCGCCGTCAAAATTTGTTGGTTAACAGCTGGTGAATACACATTTGCGACAAACGCAAAAAAGTCTGCAAACGACTCATTACTTCCTTCTTTTATCTTCTCAACAACGCGTCGCGTCACCATGGAAATCGGTAAGAGTCCGAAACGAATCCCTTGATCCTCGACTGTGAAAAGCACATCGCTTTTCGTAACAGAAGGTGGGAGAACGTCAACACCTGCTTTTCTAGCTTCGTAAATATAGTTATATAATTTTTGATGGTCCTGCCAGTTTGCTGAACAAAGCGCCGCAAAAAAAGCCTTTTGATAGTGAACACGCAAATAAGACAGCCAATAACTAATCATACTGTAAGCCGTCGCATGGGACTTCGGAAATCCATAATTAGCGAACTTTTCAATGAGAGAAAAGAGATTCTCTGCCTCTTCTTTTGTGTACCCTCGCTCAATAGATCGTTCAACAAAAGCGTCTTTATTCATGAGTTCACGTTGTTTTTTACTAATTGCTCGACGAAATACGTCTGCTTCAGCAAGGCTATACCCTGCACTAATTTGAATCAACTGAATGATTTGTTCTTGGTACACAATGACCCCAAACGTTGATTGCAGCACGCGGTTGATGGCTTCATGCTTAGAGAATTTCGTTTTGCGCTCGTGCTTTCGCTGAATATAGTCTGGAATAAATGCCATTGGGCCTGGTCGATAAAGAGAAGTTGTTGCCACAATATCGTTAAAGCTCGATGGTTTTAATTGCTTTAAAACACGCCTCATTCCGTCTGATTCAAGCTGAAAAATACCTGTTGAGTTTCCTTCTTGTAACAAGGCAAATGTCTTGTCATCATCAAATGGAATTGAGCGTAAGTCAATGTGTTGGCCAGTGGATTGCTTAATCATATGGAGCATTTGTTCGAGCAGCGTGAGATTTCGTAAACCGAGAAAGTCAAACTTCACATAACCTAGCGCATCAAGGCTCTCCATATCAGCTTGAGTAATGATTCGGTCATCACTTCCATACTGCAGCGCGACTTTTTCCTTTAACGGCCGATCGCTAATAATGACCCCTGCCGCGTGTGTAGATTCATGTCGAAGCATGCCCTCTAACTGTTTGGCATATAAAAGAAGCGTATGAAGATCTGTAGATTCAAAGTTTGCAAATACCCCTTTTGACTCCGCTTGTTCTAACGTCAAAGAGGCTTCCATTGCCTTGGCAACTCGATCAACAAAGCTACTATTTAACCCGAGCGCTTTTCCTGCATCACGGATCGACGCTCTTGCTGCGAACGTACCAAACGTTAACACTTGCGCCACACGATCTTCCCCAAATCGCTCTCTCACATACTGAATGACATCATCACGCCGATAATCAGGAAAATCAATGTCAATATCCGGAAGCGATAATCGCTCAGGATTTAAAAATCGTTCAAATAAAAGTCCATGTTTCAGTGGATCAACATCTGTAATAAAAAGCGAATATGCTACTAGCGAACTGGCAGAAGAACCCCTGCCAGGTCCGGTTAGTATAGCGGATTGATGTGCAAACTGCATAAAGTCTGCCACGATTAAAAAGTACGAGGAAAAGCCAAGCTCATTAATTACGTCTAGCTCTTTTTGTAAACGTTCAACCGCTTCTTCTGTTGGTTGATCATCATATCGACGAAGCATCCCTTGATACGCTTTTTTATACAACAGTTGATTAGCGTCCTCACGACTTAAACCGTCATAGGAAGGAATGATCGGTTCATGAAAAAGAGAAAACGCCTCAACACGTTCGGCAATTTGATCCGTTTCACGTAACATCGCTTTTGAAAACGACTCAGCTCGTTTGTCTAGTCGTAACAAATACCCGTCTTCTAACTCTTTTTCAATCACGACATGATCGACTGTTGTTCCTGTTCCAATCGCTCGTATTAAACGATACAAAGAAAAGTCTTCCTCCTCTTTGAATCGGACAGGAGGAGCAGCGACACATAAAAGATGATGGGCATCAGCAAACTCAACAAGCTGGTAATCTTGTACACCTCTTACCTCTAATCGCCCCTCACTATGGGACGTCAGCGCTAGCCACCGCTTATACCAATCTTTTGCTTGTATAAATGACTGCTCCGATAAAAAAATGATGCATTCGGTTGAATACAGTTGAAACTGCTCATAAGAAATGCCTTTATCTTTACTTAACCCTATCACTGAGCTGATTTCGATTAATTGCTGGTAGCCTTGTTCATTTTTAGCCAATAAACGAACCACGATCCGGACATCTTTTACAAGAACCGTGCACTCGATCCCGATTAAAGGCTTTAAACCAGCCGCTTCGCATTCCTTAATAAAAGGATAGACGCCGCTTAGTGTATGATAATCTGTTAGGGCAATATTTTTGTAACCTAATTGTTTTGCTTGCTGGACATAGGCTTTAATGGTTAATCCTGATTTTAAAAGACTATGTTCACTATAAATGTTTGAAAGTAAGGTGCTCAACACCATCACTCTCCTTTAATGTCTAGTTGCAATAATAGTGTCATAAAAAAAGTAGTTTGTCCTTATATATAAGTATACATACAAATAGGTGGTGAGAATGATGCTTTTAACGAGAGAAATGCTTGCTCACTTAGTAATGAATTTCTTTATCGCCTTTGGTGTGATGATTGGTGGTGCCTTAATTGGTGGTATTGGTGCATTTTTAATTGGAAAGCCTGTTCTCAGTGAAATATTCAGCTTATCAAACAGTTTAAAAATATGGGCGATCGTTGCTGCGATTGGCGGTTCCTTTGACGCCATTACAAAAATTGAAAGTGGTTTGTTTAGCGGCGTTCATGAAGATATATACAGAACTCTTGCTATGCTGCTCGTTGCTTTTTGCGGCGCCCAGTCTGGGTCCATTTTGCTGAGGTGGATCGTTGGTGATCCTGTCTAATGTTTGTTCCTAATTATTCCAAACATTCCGGGTGGCTCCGTTTTTTTTCAGGAATAATGATTGGCGTTTTAATTGGCTGGTCTTTCTTTATCGCTGAATATGGTCAAAAGCACGATCGCCTTTATAGCGAAATTGGAAAGAAAGACATTATTATTCAAGAACTTCAAGAAAAAAATGCCCAGTTCTTAAACGATTTAACGCTTCAAAACGAAGAAAATGCTCGACAATTAATCGTTCAAACCGTTTCCGTTACGATTTTAAATGCCGAGCGTTATCATCTTAGTCAGCTAAACGTCTACGAACTCCGCCAACAAATTCTAAAGGAACTTCAACATTTGCAAGGAACAAATATTGAAACAATCGCAAGTTTAACAGAAGTGATGGAGAGCGCCGTTGAAAATAAAGTTTATAAACTAAACGACAATCAATACACCGTAAAAATTACGCGAACTTACGCGTTGCCAGAGTTTCGGATTGACGTCGAGATCATTGACGAAGAACAAAGAAGCAACCGCTAGCTTATCGATAATGTCGATAAGCTTTTTAGATGTGTTGTTTCGCTAGTTCTCTTAACTTACCAATAATAACCTCTACTTCTTCCCAAGAATAAGCTGTTGCACCAGCGGCTACAGGGTGACCTCCGCCATGATGTTGCTTGGCAATCTCATTAATGACAATGGATTTTGAGCGCAAACGCACGCGAATGCTTTCTTCCTCTTCCACAAAAAAGACCCACATTTGAATATCTTCAACGCCAGAGAAACAATTAACGAGTAGAGAAGATTCATTCGCCGTAACATGAAATGATTCAAGCGTTTCTTTTGGCAAACGCATGACCCCTACTTTGTCATCGAATAGTTCAAAATGCTGTAAAATATGGCCTTCTAATCGTACTAGTGGTAAAGAACGTCGGTAAAGTTGGTTAAATAATTGCTGAGTGTCAATTCCTTGATCTAAAAGAAGAGCGGTCCTTTTTAAGGTTTCGCCAGTCGTGTTTCGAAAGCGAAATCTCCCAGTGTCTCCAACAATTCCGGCATAGAGTAAGAAGGCTGCTTCTTCATTTAATGTAAGAATCGGTGTATCTTCTTGTAACGCTACAATAAGTTCAGAAGTCGAACTAACCGTTGTATCAACCAGCACAATATCGCCATAAGGCTCTTCGTTTGGGTGATGGTCGAGCTTTATTAGCACCTCTCCCTTGTCATATCGGTCATCGCTAATTCTAGCCGTATTCGCTGTGTCGCAAACAATGACAAGCGCACCTTCATAGCGACTATCTTCAATACGGTCCATTCTCCCTAAGAAAGTAAGGGAAGGTTCTTCCTCTCCAACGGCATAGACGTGTTTTTCGGGAAACGTTTGTTGGATCATTGTTTTTAACCCCATTTGCGATCCTAATGCATCTGGGTCTGGACGAACGTGTCGATGAATAATAATCGTTTCGAACTGCTCAATCTTTTCAATAATATGCTTAAACATGTGATAACCTCTTTCAATCAGAACTAGTCTTTTCTTTTTATTAACTGTACAATAAGAGCAGAATGTTTTATAGGGGGATCTGTATGATCAATCAAATTCTTGTTATTATTGCGATCGTAGCTTTTCTATTATATCTCTTTAGCCGCATTAAGGCCTTTCGTTTAAACGACTCACTTGAAAAGAAGATTTTAGAATCACGGGCACAACTTGCTTTAGGGAGCGTTTTACTCTCCATTAGTATTATTTTACTTTTCCTATCTGATTTCACTGCGATTCAGCTAATCGTTGGTGGTATTTTTCTCTTAGTTGGTGGTATTAATGTGTACCACGGAGTACGTGCGCACAAACACTATACGGCTCAACTTCATTAAAAGGATTAAGAAAAATCATGTCGTTATACGCTCAGAAAAAAGGATACATAATGAAAGACGAATTTCCGATAGGATCATTCGTCTTTTTACGTGTCACACGCTTATATGCTACTATTTTTTGTTCTACCCTTCAATTAACTGCGCCGTTAATAACGCTTTTCCAACAATTTCTCCCTCTCGATACACTTCCACATCGAATTTACCGTGCTTCCGTCCAATTTCTAATAAGCGTGGAATAACTTTCACTTCGGTATCAATTTGCACGGGCTTCAAGAAATACAGCGTTAAATTTTCCACAACAATATCACCACGCTTATGCATGCGTAGCGTACGCCGGGCTCCTTCAATCATAATCGTTGTCATAACGCCATATGAAACAGTCCCTAATTGGTCCGTCATTTGAGGGCTAATCACAATATGATAAATTGGTTCTTGTTTGTTTTCAGTTACTTGTTCCATTCTGCTTGTGACAATTTCTTCCAATGTTTCACCAACATGCGGCTGTCTTTGCGTCGTTTGCATCGCTTTTAACACATCTTGCCTACTGACAACACCGATCAGCCTTCGTTGTCCATCGGTTACAGGCAATAGCTCAATTCCTTGCCATACCATAATATGAGCAACCGCTGCGATAGAAGTTTTTTCATTTACAGTAATAGGGTTTTGAGTCATGACTTTTTCAATCGGCTGCTGTTTTAATTGATCAAACACATCTTTAGCAGCGACCATTCCTTGGACTTTTAACGTCGTGTCTACAACAGGATAACGGCTATGACCTGTTTGTGTATTCAGTTCTTGCCAATCCTGAACAGACTCACCTATTGTTAAATAATAGGTTTTTTCCAATGGAATTAAAATATCGTCTACAACGACAATTTCTTTTTTAATTAGCTGATCATAGATGGCTCGATTAATCATCGCAGCGACTGTAAATGTATCATACGATGTGGATATAACAGGTAATTCTAATTCATCCGCAAGTTTAATGACATCAGAACTCGTATCAAATCCACCAGTAATGAGCACGGCCGCTCCTGTTTCAAGCGCAATTTTATGCACTTGATATCGATTTCCGACAATGAGAAGATTTCCTGGTGATACATACCGCATCATGGCTTCGGTTTTCATGGCGCCAATAACGAATCGACTTAATGTCTTATGTAACCCTGAACGACCACCAAGAACTTGTCCATCGACAATGTTGACGACTTCAGCGAAGGTTAACTTCTCAATGTTTTCTTTCTTCTTTTTTTCAATTCGTATGGTACCGACTCGTTCGATTGTTGAAACGAGCCCTTGTGATTCTGCTTCTTTAATTGCCCGATAAGCTGTACCTTCACTTACCGACATTGCTTTTGCAATTTGACGAACGGAAATTTTCCCTCCGATTGAAAGTTGAGTAATGTATTCAATAATTTGCTCATGTTTTGTCACTTTGGCACCACGCTTTCACCCTATCACTTCTTATAAGTATACGACTTGACGTGGTGCCCTAGCAACTTCTTATCCATACTGTCTTAACTTTTTTACAGTAGATGCCTTGACCGTCATCTTTTGTTTCTTCTCGAGGCGCTGGGCTTTTAGAACAGCCAGTCCATTTCCAATCACAACAAGCAGGCAAAACCCCACCCACGAAAAGGCAAAAACTTGGCTTAATCCAGCTTCTTTAAACGGCAAATGTTCAAAGGCGTAAGCACCCATAATACAAGCAAGCAATAGACAAATGATTCCACGTTGTTTCATCGTATCCCTCCTTGTCTACTACTTTATGATCATTGAACCGAAACATGACTAGAAAAAGCTGAAAACAGGCAAAAATCCTGTAATCAGCTTCAAACAACTTATAGTTGAATTCCTTCTCCTGCTTCTAACAATTTCCCTTTTCCTTCTGGAAGACGCTCGACAAATGCTTTTGCATCTTGCTTAATGGGTGGGAAAGTGTTGAAGTGAATCGGCACAGCGAGTTTAGGGTTGACCCATTCAACTGCTGTTTCCGCATCGTCTGGTCCCATTGTAAAATTATCGCCCATTGGAACGAAGGCCACGTCAATGTCGTTTCGTTCACCTATCATTTTCAAATCACTAAATAAGGCAGTGTCGCCCATGTGATAAATCGTTTTACCTTCTGCAGTAAATAAAATGCCACCTGGCATTCCGGTATAAACAATTTTTTGATTGTCTTCTTCTGTATACGAAGAACCATGGAACGCTTGCGTAAATTTCACTGTTCCAAAATCAAATTCATACGAACCGCCAATTGACATTGGGTGAACGGATTCAACACCTTGGAAACCCATATATGTCGCAAGTTCCGCAACAGCAACAACTAGCGCTCCCGAACGCTTTGCAATCTCCACCGTGTCTCCTACATGATCATTATGACCATGAGTAAGAAGAATAACATCTGGGTTTTCTTCTTGCGCATTTAAATCGGTTTGTCCATTTCCCGTAATAAATGGATCAATAAGTATGGTCTTTCCATTTGTTTTAATTTTTACAACTGAATGTCCATGAAAACTTACATCCATTCTTGATCCCTCCAAATTCGTGTTCTATTTCCTTTACATAACCTGTTTACAATTAACCTAAACATTCCTACTTTTATGTTTTATAATAAAGAAGAAGAGGAGGACGGTACACGATGAATCAATCACATCTGACACATATGCAGAAACATTTACAAGAAGAAGGCGCCCAAATGGCCTTTATTACGAGCAAGGAAAATTTATTTTACTTAACAGGGTTACGTGCCGATCCCCATGAACGCTTAATGGCACTCTTTCTTTTTCAAGACCACTTCTTTTTCGTTGTTCCGAAAATGGAAGAAGCACTCGTTCGAGCAGCTGGTTACGAAGGGGACCTTTTGACGTATCAAGATCACGAAAACGTGTGGGACAAGATTTCAGCTAGTATTGAAAAACTCGATTTAGGTGAGCATTTATCAATCTTAATTGAGGAACGAATTGTGACGTATGCTCGCGTTCAAGCCCTGCAAGCATTATGTGCATCGACGTCATTTGCGGATTGCGAACATGTGCTCATGCAAAGACGTTTAATTAAATCCGATGAGGAGTTAGCCATTTTGCAAGAAGCAGCAGCTTTTGCCGATGCTGGGATTGAGTTCGGCGCAAAAGCACTCTTTACAGGGATAACAGAACTAGAGGTTGTTGCAGAAATTGAATATGAATTAAAGAAACAAGGCATACGAGAGATGTCGTTTCAAACAACCGTTTTATTCGGCGACCACGCTTCTTCCCCTCATGGCAAACCAGGAAATCGTGCCTTAAAAGAAGGGGAGTTTGTCCTATTCGATTTAGGTGTTGTTGTTGGTGGCTATTGTTCAGACATTACGCGTACTGTTGCTTACGGTGACGTATCAGAAGAACAGGTTCACATTTATCACACCGTTCTTCAAGCAGAAGAAGCTGCAATTGAGGCTGTACGTCCTGGTTTTGTCATTGGCGACCTCGACAAAACAGCTCGTAGTATCATTATAGACGCAGGATACGGCGACTACTTTCCTCACCGATTAGGACATGGGCTCGGCATTGATGTTCACGAATTTCCTTCTATGAGCGAGAATAATACGGACATTCTTTTAGAAGGCATGACGTTTACCATTGAACCTGGTATATACGTTCCTGGTGTAGCGGGTGTGCGGATTGAAGATGATGTTGTTGTGACGGCTGATGGGGTTGAATCATTGACCATTTTCCCTAAGACGCTTGTAACCATTCCCGTTCGTCAAATGCAATAAAACCAAGGGGAGCACTCCCCTTGGTTTCAGTTTCTTTCCAACGCCACACGTATCGTTCACTTTGATCATCCATCCAACGAATTTCAAAGCTCGTCATGGCAGGATACAATTTTTCCAATACCTCTTTGTATTGTTCCGTTGTTTTCTCTTGCTCTAGCTGTAGCAAAGACAACATTTTTACAACTTGCACCTTTGCGTGGTCACCTTTAAGCACTTTCGTTCCTTGTTCATATTCGTAATGGCTCGGATTATCAAATTCCCATTGATACTCGACCTCGTTTTCTACAACCGTCACACGAATAGAGAAAGCCTCCATCAATTCATTTCCAGAAACGGCCTCAGCTGTTTTAAGGTTAAATGGCAAGCAAAGTAACAAAAGAAGAAAAACAAGAATCGCTTTTTTCATGCTGACACCTCTTTTTTATTAACGTGTGTCATTTTAAGCAATTTATTCATCGATAGTGATGAATCACATCGACTCCTCCAGTCACTTCTACAACTGTACCGGTCACCATGTCAGCGTTATCTTCACATAAAAACATCACCGTTCGAGCAATGTCTTCACCTGTTCCAGAGCGTCCAATTGGTGTATTGTGATCGCTATGTTGGCGCGCTTCAGCAATCGTCGCTTCTTTCATTTCCCCCATAATATTACCAGGACATACCATATTCGCAGTAATTCCATACGCTGCTTCCTCAATTGAAATGGTTTTCATCAATGAGACTAACCCAACTTTTGCTGCTGCATAAGCAGATCGATAAATCCAGCCAGGGGCATTATTCGCTCCTTGAAATCCATAAAACACGATTCGTCCAAACTGTTGCTCTCGCATAATTGGAACGACCTCTTTTAATAAATGAAATGAAGACGTTAAATTGCCATCAATCATGTCATTCCATTCGGACTCACTATAATCAATAAGTTTTTTCTTTTCAAATACATACGGCCCTGCATTATGTATAAAGACATCCATTCGACCAGCAAAAGAACGCGCAGCATCAACTAGTTGCTTGCAATCATCCCGCTTCGTCACATCGGCTTGCACAATGTGCACACGGTGCTCTCCCCATGTTTCCATTAATGCTTTCGCCCTTTCCTCGTCGCTTAAATAAGTAACCGTCACACGATAGCCTGCGGCAAGAAAAGCTTCCGTCACTTTTAACCCGAGACCTTTTGTCCCAGCTGTTATCATTGCATGTCGCATACTCATCACCATCACTCTGCTAAGTTATCTCTTTTTAAGATACACCACCTTGAGCGTAATACGCAAAATAAAGCCTTCCCTATTTCTTTAATGATCCTATTCTAGCTTTTAGCCGACGCAATTAAAAAAGCCACGGAATTACTCCGTGACGTTGATGTTCTTCTTTTTTTGTTCTGTCACTTGATCGTCAATTGTACCTTGTTCATAAGAAGCAAGAATTTGATCGTGAGACACCTCTTCCCCAGATTGATCGTTTGCTACTTGTTCGTGTTTATCCATTTAAAACGCCTCCTTTTTCTTAGCATTCCTTAAAATAGGTAAACTATTAAAGATTTGACGGGTGTACAGCACCGCGAAGCTTTCGCTACTTCAAAAAAATGCGACTGGATTATTCCTATCCAGTCGCATCTTCGTTAATCGTTTAATATGCTAGTTGCTTTTTCAATTGCCGCTTCAACTTGAGTAAATCCTGTGCCACCTGCACTGTTGCGACGGGCGACAACCGTTTTTGGTTGTAAGACATCATAAATCTCTTCATCAAACAACGAGCTAGCTTGTTTATACTCATCCATGTTTAAATCGAGCAAATAAACGTTGCGCTGAATCGCAGTGAGCACAAGCTTGCCGACAACCTCGTGGGCATCTCGAAACGGCATCCCTTTTGTTGCTAAATAGTCCGCTAATTCTGTTGCATTGGAAAAATCTTGGTTTACCGCTGCTTCCATGTTCTTCTTTTTCACCGTCATTGTCGCAATCATTCCAGAAAAAATGCGCAATGAACCTTTTACAGTGACAACTGTATCAAACATACCTTCCTTATCTTCCTGCATGTCCTTATTGTACGCAAGCGGTAACCCTTTTAATGTTGTTAACAGCGAGAAGAGATTTCCATATACACGTCCTGTTTTCCCACGAATTAATTCTGCCATATCTGGGTTTTTCTTTTGTGGCATAATACTTGAGCCTGTTGCAAATGCATCATCTAATTCAATAAACTGACACTCTTGGGACGACCAAAAAATCATCTCTTCGCATAAACGTGATAAATGCATCATCAATGTCGAAGAAGCAGATAAAAACTCAAGAATAAAATCACGATCACTCACTGCATCGAGACTGTTTTCGTAAATGCCATCAAACCCAAGCAAATCCGCAGTCATATGACGGTCAATGGGAAACGTCGTCCCTGCCAATGCACCTGCTCCAAGCGGGGAAAGGTTTACACGTTTCAAACTATCCTCTAAGCGGCTATAGTCTCGCTCAAGCATCCAAAAATAAGCTAGTAGATGATGAGCAAATGACACCGGTTGCGCACGCTGGAGATGCGTGTACCCTGGAATGAGCGTTTCCACATGTTCCTGCGCTTGTTTAACAAGAGCCTCTTGCATCGCTCGAATCGCTTCCATAATCGTTTTTGTTTCTTTATGAAGATAAAGATGCATATCGGTTGCGACTTGATCATTTCGACTTCTTCCAGTATGAAGTTTTCCGCCCACTGGTCCAATTTCATCGATCAATTGTTTTTCAATATTCAAATGAATGTCTTCTTGTGCCACTTCGTAAGCAAGCGTTCCATTTTCGGCTTTTTTCTGTAAACGCTGCAAGCCTTCAAGAATCGTATCTGCTTCCTCTTGTGTGACAATCTCGCAGGCGGCAAGCATCGTCACATGGGCGATGCTGCCTTGAATATCCTCAAAAACTAACTGCTTATCAAACCCGATCGAAGCACCAAATTCATCGACCCACTCCTCAGCAGATTTTGTGAATCTCCCGCCCCATAGCTTACTCACGTTGTGACCTCCTCTTTCGCTTTCGTCACCATGCTATGCACTTTCGTTGGAAGACCCCATAAAGAGATAAAGCCGACTGCTGCATTGTGATCAAACTCATCATCAGGCGTATACGTAGCAAGCTTTTCATTATATAAAGAATACGGAGACTTTCTGCCTTCAACAATCGCATGTCCCTTGAAGAGCTTCACGCGAACAACACCTGTAACATGCTGTTGTGATTCTTTAAGAAACGCTTGAAGTGCCGGCTGAAGGCTTGAAAACCATAAGCCTTCATAAATAATTTCCGTTAATTTCTTTTCAATAACCGGTTTAAAATGAGCTAATTCTTTCGGCAATGTTAAATCTTCAAGTTCTTTATGAGCTTGAATTAACGTCATTGCGCCTGGACATTCATAAACTTCACGGGATTTAATACCGACTAAACGATTTTCTACGTGATCGATACGTCCGACACCATGTTTTCCAGCTACATCATTTAAATAGAGAATCAATTCGTCTAGCGCCATCGCTTGATTATTAATCGCAACTGGAACACCTTTTTCAAATTGAATTTCTAACGTATCTGCTGTATCAGGTGTTTTTTCTAAAGGAGCCGTTAGTTCGTATGCACCTTCTGGCGGTGTCGCCCACGGATCTTCTAAAATCCCACATTCATTGCTTCTTCCCCATAAATTTTGGTCAACTGAATAAGGATTGTCTAAATCAATGGGAATCGGGATATGATTCGCTTTTGCATATTCGATTTCTTCGTCTCTTGACCATGCCCACTCTCGCACTGGAGCAAGTACTTTTAAATCAGGATTTAGTGCTTGAATCGAGACTTCAAAACGAACTTGATCGTTCCCTTTCCCTGTACAGCCATGCGCAACAGCTGTTGCTCCAGTCTGTTCGGCAATCTCCACTAGTTTTTTTGAGATGAGTGGACGAGAGAGCGCAGATACCAATGGGTATTTTTGTTCATAAAGCGCATGAGCCTGAAGCGCAGGTAACACAAACATTTCTGCGAATTCTTTTTTCGCATCAATTGTATATGACTGAACTGCACCTACTGTTAATGCTTTTTGTTTTACGAACTCAAGATCTTTTCCTTCTCCAACATCAAGACCGACTGCAATTACGTCATAGCCTTTATCCGCTAACCATTTCACTGCTACAGATGTATCTAATCCACCAGAATATGCCAATACTACTTTTTCGTTCGCCACAAAAATCTCCTCCAATTTATGAATAAAAATTCTTTTTATATTATTTTTATACAGTAAAGGGTGAAAAATGAACCGGAGCAATCACTCCAGTTGTATAAAACCAAACTCTTAACTTATGAATATACATAACTTTAACAGCCAATGTTTCATTTGACAAGAGGTTTTGGCATTTTTTTGTTTAAAAATTTGCTTGATTGTTCGCGAGCCAGCGCTTTCGATAAAACATTTGTGCATCCTCTGTGACGGTTTGCATATGGCGATAAGATAGAGTTGCTTGATAGGTACCGAGCACCAGACGTTTTAACGGGAACTTCTTTTCAGTCAGATGTTTATACATATACATTCGCGTCACTTGTTTAAGCATTTGGATAACGATTGTTTCAGATAAGATATCTTCTTTCCCTACATACATCGGTTCAGACTCATCGATGTAAGCACTATCTACTTTTAAAGACTCCCATTCTTCGTACTTTGCATAATCGGGGAGGTAAGTATATAAAAATAACCGCAGCGACAAAATCGCTTCAGCCGTTTCGCCTTTTTCTTGAAACTGATAAAAATAACGAATTTTATCAATTGCTTTTCTTGTTAAGTACAGGACCGCTGGAATTTGTGTGAGGATTGTTGTCGTTGAATACATACTGGTTCCACCTTGCGCGAGCCCATATAAACGTAAACGCGCTAAGTCTTTATGTAAGAGCTGTTCTTTCTCTAGGCAATCAGCTACAGTATCCGTTGACTCTAGTTTTACACCGGTCTGAACAGAAGGTTGCAACCGATCTGCTTGAAACCACTCATAAAATTGGATCATAAATGGATCGACCGTTTGCGTCCATCTTTCCAGGTTATCCACATTATGTATATTTCTTTCCTTCTTCGCTCGTTTTTTCAGTCGACGTTCATATGTATGTAGCTCCTCTTGCCAACGTTCAAGCTCAGTCACTCTTCACTCTCTCCTTCCTCATTTGCGTTTACATACATGTTTCGTTTAAATAAAGGAACATAAGGAAACGATCCCTCTTCCACTTGTTCCAAAGCTCGTAATTCCGTATTCATACGTTTCAAATAAAAATACAAAATGGCTTCTGCGGTTTTCGGTTTAACAGACGTCTCTTCTGTTTGATCATATTGGCCAAGGATTGTATGTTTAACTTGCATTAATTGAGGGTCGGTTTGATCAATCCCTTGTTGATGTACCGCTTGATTAATCATTTCAATGCTCAAAATGACTTGACCAATGAGTTCACCAGCTTGCGTATATTCAGGTGTAAGCGGATCATGAAGGGCTTGAATTTTGCCAATGTCGCCTAATAAGCACGCTGCTAGTACCGTATCACGGTTAATGGTTTTATATAAAGGAAGCACGTGCAACGCTAATGACATTAACTCGACGATCTGTTCGAGTAAACCCGCATAATATGCATGGTGATATGTTTTTGCCGCAGGATACGTCGTTACCTTCTCGCGAATTGCGCGATTGCTGTACACCTCTTTTACGACTTGCTGTAAAGTCGGTGATTGGATCTCATCCATCATCATTCGAAGTTCATGCCATAAGTCTTCTCTCGATAACCCAGGTTTTGATATTAACTCGGTTCGGTTAATATGGTCGTCTTCTGTCGCTAATCGAATCTTTTTAATCGTTAACATTTGTTTTGAACGAAACGTCTCGAGCGTCCCTTCAACTTTTACAACAGATTTTGGTGAAAACTTCTGCTGCTGGTCATCGGTAATATCCCATAATCGAGCAGAAAGGAGGGTATGTTGCTGCTGTAAAACAAAGTTTGCATAGAGCGAGCCGTTTGACGCTTGCTTAATCTCACGTTCTCGAATCATAAAAAACCGCGCTTCCATCGTGAACACCTCCATCATTATCTTATCTGAGATATGGGTAAAAGGCAAAGCACAAAAAGCACCTTGCAACGGCTTTTGCAAGCCGAGCAAGGTGCGTACTATCGTTTACGTTAAACGAACGGTATCGCGTGCAATCATCACTTCTTCGTTTGTTGGAACGATTAATACTTTTACTTTTGAGTCTGCTGTTTGTAGGAAAGTTTCCTTGCCTCGTACATTATTCTTTGAAAGGTCAACTTCAATGCCCATAAACTCGAGTCCTTTTAAAACACGCTCGCGGACAACTGTACTATTCTCACCAATACCAGCTGTGAAAATAAGCACATCAATGCCACCCATACGTGTTGCATAAGAACCAATGTAATCTTGAATTCTTGATGTAAAGACATCAAGGGCGACTTTTGCACGTTCGTTTCCTTTTTCTTCTTCACTTTCAATATCACGTAAATCACTTGAGAATCCTGTAATTCCAAGTAGTCCACTTTGCTTGTTTAATGTTGAGATCACTTCTTCTACAGATTGACCTGTTTTATCCATAATAAACGGAATAAGAGCAGGATCAATATCGCCAGAACGTGTACCCATCGTCACACCAGCTAGAGGAGTGAAGCCCATTGATGTATCAATTGATTTTCCGCCTTCAATCGCTGCAATACTTGCACCGTTTCCTAAGTGGCAAGAGACCATCTTTAAGTCTTCAATTGGCTGATCAAGCATTTCCGCCGCGCGCTCAGACACATACTTGTGTGATGTCCCGTGGAAACCATACTTACGGATGCCGTACTCGGTATAATACTCATAAGGCAAGCTGTATAAATACGCATGCTCTGGCATTGTTTGGTGGAATGCAGTATCAAATACCGCAACAGATGGAACGTTTGGTAATACTTCTTTAAATGCTTTAATTCCTGTAATATTTGCTGGGTTGTGCAATGGTGCTAGTTCCGATACTTCTTCAATTCCAGCTAATAAATCATCTGTGATTAATACCGAGTCATTGAACTTTTCTCCACCATGAACAACACGGTGCCCAATGCCTTCAATTTCATCTAAAGAAGAAATAATGTTTAAGCTTGTTAACTTATCAAGCAACATTTTCACTGCTTCTGAGTGATCTTCAATGTCAGATGTTGTTTCGTGCTTTTCGCCATTTTTTTCGATTGCAAAAACAGAATCTTTTAATCCGATACGCTCTACAAGCCCTTTTGTAATAATTGTCTCTTCAGGCATGGAAAGTAGTTGAAATTTAAGGGATGAACTCCCTGCGTTAATTGCCATAATTGTAGCCATGTTTTCTTGCACTCCTTTTATCTAAAGCCATCTCTATCATTTAAGCATTCTCAAACACGCATTTCAAGCGGTCAAAATTGGTAAAGCGCATACATTGAAGTAGTTGAAATATACCATCAATTCATATATTTCATTTCAATAAAAAAAGGATACCATGAACCTCATGATACCCTTCCAGCTTTACCGACCTAGCTGTTCTGTAAACCAGTTATTAATACTGCTCATCATGTCCTGCATTGCTTTCGCATTCGAGAAGGATGGTAGCTCTGCAAGAAGCGCTTGCTGAGGCTTATGCATGTTCTTCCCTTTCTTTTGAATCATTAAGATGCTTTTTTGCTGCTGAGCATTGGAGAACATTGAAGAAGGGAGCTGTAGCAAGCCTAAAATAACCGCATGTTCTTTTAAATACGCATGCAGTTTTTCTGCTTGATCACTTTCAAACAAGAAATTCGGTACGAGCAGTACACCAAACCCTTCATCATGCAACGCACGAATTCCTTGCTCAATCATTAAATGATGAATGTACGCATGACCTGTTTCCGCTTTTAATTCAAATCCACTGGCCACATCATCTTTTGGATAATAGCCAACAGGAAGATCAGCAACAACAAGATCCACGTTAGGAACTTTTAATTGAAGGCTGTCTTGGTGGAAAAGCTGTATTTCATGCTGTTGTAAATTTGCACTAGCAAATGCATTTTTCAGTAGCGTTTCGTCCACTTCAAATCCGTACGCTTGTCCGATTCGATCTTCTCCGTGATTGCAGATTGAAAAAAGTAAGTTCCCTGAACCAACGGCAAGGTCCAAAACATCTCCCTTTTTTTCTGTACCTTGAAGTTTATTAACGAGGTAACTCATAAACAAACTCACAGCATCAGGCGTCATAGAGTGATGAGGCTGAACAACGCCTTTCATCCCTTTAATAACCGCAAGTTGAAACGCCTTGCGAATTTCTTCTTTTGAAAAAGAAATTTCTTTAACAGGCTCCATTAATGCAAGTAGCTGGGCATGTTTATCTTGAGGAACTGGTTGAATAACACCTTTCTCAAATAAATTATCCCCTGCTTCTGCTAAAGCGTCTAAATAAGTGATCTCTAGTGTTTGTTCTAACAATTGAGCACTATGATTTAAATATTCATATAATGTTGCCACATTTGATTGTTCTTCCATTGTTTTTCACCCTTTTGTTCTCACTTTACTGATCCGTATTGTACAGATTTACACACGAAAAGTCCACTCTAGAGTGGACTTTTGTTTTCACCTGTTGATCAGATTTAGTTGTTGCGCACTGCGTTTAATGCAGCTTCATAGTCAGGATGTTCGCTCACTTCACTCACATACTGTGCATAAACAATTTCATCTTGCTCATTTACAACGAATACAGAGCGAGCAAGAAGACGTAATTCTTCAATTAACACGCCGTATGCTTGTCCGAACGATACGTCTTTATGATCAGATAGAGTTTGGACGTTTTCAATTCCTTCTGCTGCACACCATCTTTTTTGAGCAAAAGGTAAATCAACACTAATTGTTAAAACAACTGTGTTGTCTAAGCTCGCCGCTTCTTCGTTAAAACGACGTGTTTGCGCATCACATACACCAGTATCAATGGACGGAACAACGCTAATTAACTTTACTTTGCCTTTATAGTCTGAAAGGGAAACATTAGACAAATCATTTGCAACGACTTGGAAATCTGGTGCTTTATCGCCTGCTTGAATTTGATTCCCTACTAATGTGACAGGCTTTTGCTTAAACGTAACTTGTGTCATTTATCATCCACTCCTTTTATCCTTTTTATCATAACTTTTTTCCTGCTTTTATTGCAAAAATAATGCATGGTCGTTTTTCAAATATAAAAAGACCTCCGTAAGCGACATCACGCACTTACGAAGATCTATTTTTTATTAAGGAAACATTATTCGGTGAACGAGTTATACAATTGGATCCTCATAAGGTCGTTCTTCATGGTCATTATCTGCTGGGTGATCATGCTCGTCATGCTTCATCATATGCTGAATTTTTTCGAAAGCTTGCGGAGCCAAATCCAATAACCGTTCGTATAAATGAGTTGAGCTATCTAAATGGACCATGTTTACGCCTTTATGATTCACAACGAGGAACGCAATTGGCGTGATCGATACACCACCACCGCTCCCTCCACCAAATGGATGGCCTTGTTCCGCATAAGTACCGGAATGCTCTGTATAAAACTCGCTTCCTCCAGCCGCAAAACCGAAGCCTACTTTTGAGACAGGCATAATAATACTTCCATCTGGGGTTTCAACTGGATCTCCGACAATCGTATTGACGTCTGCCATTGCTTTAATGTTTTCCATCGCGGTTTTCATTAAACCTTGAATTGGATGTTCCATCTTCTCATACTCCTTTATCATTGGTAAGCATTTACGCACTCGTTGCTTGATTAAAACGCTTCTCAACTTTTTTATAGCTGAATAAGAACAACAGCATTGTAACGATAGCGTGCCACAAAGTGAACGTCACTATGCATGAAAGGAACAAGCGATAGCCTTTTGCTTGAAAATGAGGCGTTACCTCTAGTTTATGTTCCCCATCCCATCTTACTTTTGCTTGGACCCAACCGAGACAACAGGTTTTTATTGTCCAAATAAGACCTGCTACTTGAGCCGTCGTTGCCGCATCTCCTGTGCCAAATTCCGTTTTCCACGTTACATGTTTAAACGTTAATTTTGATAAAAACCGGTATAAGGACTGTTTCATCTTTGGAAAATGAGCGGCAAACCGCTTTGCTTTTTTTAAAAGCATTCGTAAATCGGCTATTCCCCACTTCTTTTTCTTTTTAGAAGCGTTGTTAACTGTTTTTTCATCCTCTTCAACCGTTACGGTTTGTGTGGATGCGTTAAATTGAACAACTGGAACATTTAATGTGTAAAGTTTTATTTTTAAAAAATATACATAAACCGTTAATAAATCATCTTTTTGATGATGGGCATAACGCATATGAATTTTTAATGGAATAAATAGGATAATTAAAATAAGCAGTAGTAAACTAATAAGTGGTGTTAAAATCCAGTAAAGCATGATTTTCCCTCCTTTCCTTTACTATGTGCAAATTAATATAAAAAAAACCAGCTAAATTTAGCTGGTTTCTTCTACATGTACTACGTACGTTTCTGCAAATAAGTCATGCACGCCTTGTTTTTTTGGTGTACAGGCAACAACAATATAAGCGAGTAATGTGAGATTCCCCAAAATCGGCGCTTGATGTATAAAACGGCCGACTCCTTCTCTAAAAAACAATTGCCCCCACGTTAATCGGTCACCTTTTGCAGAGATGACTTCGATACCAAAAATCATCTTTCCAAGCGTCTGTCTAAAGAAACGCGTCATTAATCCGAAATAGAGAAAAAATAAAATCGCATAAAGTACGCTCGGGAGAAAGAAAGCCGTAAAGAAAAACGACCATTGAGAGTCACTACTCGCAATAAATGGTGCCCATGTATTGACAAGTACCCCGTTTATTCCGCTTAAAATTAGTAAATCAAAGAGAAATGCCCAAAACCGCATCCAAAAACCTGCATACCGTCTTTGGACAAACGCTGTTTCTTCAACAGCATGATTCTTCGTTGGGTTCATGGAGTCCTCTTCTCTTCGTAAATGTCGTTTTACTCGAATTGATCCTGTTGTCTGATCCATTTTTCACCACCTCACTCGTGATTGTACATGTAGTATGGCTTCGGTTGATTAAAGTCTAGTTTGATTTCCGTGTCATTGCCAAATAGTTGCTTGACTGATAAACCAAATAAATTGCCAAACCCAGGCAACGCTTCATTTGAAACCACTTGGTAATTCGCACCAAGTTCCTCACGCATTGCCGTAATCGTATCTTCAAGCGATCCAAGCTCATCTACAAGACCTTCCTCTAACGCTTGACGTCCCGTATAGATTCGTCCATCACCTAATTCACGGACACGATCTTCTGGCATGTCACGCCCTTCAGAAATGATTGCGACAAATTCTTCATAATATTCATCTACAATACCTTGAATGATTTCATCTTCTTCTTCTAATGGCTCTCGTGTTGGTGAAAGAATGTCTTTATACGGCCCACTTTTGTAAACTTGTTCTTCGATTCCAATATTATCAAGCAACTCCGCTACGTTTAATGAACTCATAATTACCCCAATTGATCCTGTTAACGTTTGCGGTGTAGCAAAAATACGGTCGGTTGGTGCTGCAATGTAATAGCCTCCAGATGCAGCCATTCCACCCATTGAAACGTAAATTGGTTTTTCAGTCTGATCTTGAATTTCTTCGATCGCTGAATGAATTTCTGCTGATTCAAGAATTCCACCACCTGGCGAATCTACAGAAATAATGATGCCTTGTACACTACGATCCGTCATGGCTGTTTCTAGTTCCGTTAAAAACGCCGCATGATTATAGCCACCAGCCGTATCAAAAATGCCTGGTTCGCCTGAATCAATAATAGCCCCGTTTAATTCAAGCAACGCAATTTGCCCAGTTGGGTCCCCGTCACTTATAATGGTCTGTTCTGTTCCACCCATTACCGGAGCTGAATATGTATTAAATGCAACAGTAATCGTCGTAATAAGCGTAAACAATAGGACAAAGGCTCCTATCCCTAACGCAATCCACCTTCTTGCTTTCATCGCTCTCTTCCTCCTTTTTCAAATACCGTATACCCATTGATGATCGTTGCTAAAACTTGAGCTTGTTCAAAAACGTTTTCATCCCCTGTGAAGAGATTTTGATTAAGAATTGTCAAATCTGCATCATATCCAGGCTTGATTTGTCCTCTGGTCTTTTCTTTTCCAATAGCGTAAGCACTCCCTGTTGTAAATAAAGAGACTGCTTCATAAGGCGTCAGTGCTTCACTTTCATTATAAACACCTTGGTCATTTTTTCTGAAAACAGCCGCATGCATACCTTTCAAGGGTTCAACAGGTTCAATTGGTGCGTCCGATCCACCAGCACACGGAATAGAAGCTTCTAACAATGTTTTCCATGCAAATGCATAAGGCATTCTTTCTTCGCCAAGTCGATCCTCTACCCACGGAAAATCAGATACGACAAAATGCGGCTGCACATCCACGATTAAAGGCAGTTGCTTCATTCGTGCAAGTAAATCGTTTCGAGCAACCTGTACATGAATGAGTCGATCACGCTTATTCGTTTGTCCGTTTTGTTCGATCGCTTGCAACGACATATCCAACGCTTGATCCCCAATTACATGAATCGCAACGCCTAAATTTCGCTCTCTTGCTTTATGTACAAGATCGTTAAGGGCAAATTGTGTGTGAATAAGCAAACCAGACGTGCTCGGCTCATCATGGTATGGCTTACTTAATGCAGCTGTTCTTCCTCCTAGGGCACCGTCCGCAAATATTTTCAGGGTCCCTAATTCGATGTAAGGTGTTAATTCTTGTTTCCCCACATATGGAGATCGATCGTACGCATCCAGTTCTTCATGATGAATTAACAAATGCGCGCGAAAAGGCCTCTCCTCTCGCACAACCTCATGATAAATGTCCAATGTTTCCATAAGTCCATTATAATAGTGGAGGTCTTCACTATGTCCACCGGTTAATCCGTGGGTGTAACAATCTTCAACTGCAACTTGGAGCGCTTTTTTAACTTGGGCTTTTGACATAGGCGGCATAAAGCTCTGCACATGATGAACAGCAGCGTCGTGCAAAATGCCATTCGGATGTCCATTATCATCTCGTTCAATTCTCCCGCCAACCGGATCTTTTGTATGGTTATCAATGCCGGCTAAATCAAGCACGGTTTGATTGACAATTGCCGCATGTCGGCAAATGCGCATAACAAAAATAGGACGCTCTTGACTAATCTGATTTAAATCTAAGCTTGTTAATCGCTCATGGTTGGGATCATTGTGCTCGTTCCAGCCAAGCGCTTCAATCCACTCTTCCTCTCCTGCTGTTAGGTCGTTTAATTGCGCGAGAGCCTCTTGTTTCGTTGATTCAGAAAGGTCTAACTTAAGTCGTTTTTGCCCATGAGCAATAAGATGAAGATGGCTATCAACAAAGCCTGGATAAACAAAAGCACCGTGAAGGTTTTTCATTTCTGGAGCCGTTTTTGCCCATTTCTTTTCTAATGATTTAGATAACCCGACATCGACGATTTTTCCATTTTCAATGTAGACAGCTTCAGCGATCTTCCCTTCTGCTTCCATCGTATAAACGGTTCCATTATAAAGAAGTGTCCCCATCTTCCTCCTCCTTTTTATTCCAATACTAGTATAGCATTAGTGTTCGGAAGAAAACATGAAAAAGGAGCAGGGATTCCTGCTCCTAGCCATCTTATGAAATTATTTTTGATATCCACCCATTTGTTGCTCAGCTTGAGCTACTAGACGTTTAGTGATTTCACCACCTACAGATCCGTTAGCACGAGCAGTTGAATCAGGACCAAGGTTTACTCCGAATTCGCTAGCGATTTCGTATTTCATTTGGTCAAGAGCTTGTTGTACACCAGGTACGACTAAGTTATTTGTGTTTGCCATGTTGTTTCACCTCCTTCGGTACTTCTAGAATGTGCGAAAGAGGGAAGAACATACACAAAAATTCACTGGAAAATTTTTAAAATAAGTTTTCGATTGCTGAACTCTCTTCAAAAGCATTGATATGAACAGTCTCAATGGCGTTTAATGCTTCTTCACATTTTTTTTCAATCTCTACATATTGCTCGAATTTATTTGCACCTTCTCGTTTTGGCTTTGTTTTTGAATCGGTTGGAAGGAAAATCGTGCAACAGTCTTCATAAGGTAAGATCGATGTTTCGTACGTGCCGATTCGTTTTGCGTATGCAATCGTCGTTTCTTTGTCAATCGCAATCAAAGGGCGAATAACAGGCAGATTCGTTACTTCATTGATCGTGTTCATACTGTGTAGCGTTTGAGAAGCAACTTGTCCTAGACTCTCGCCATTTGAGATCGCTAAAATACCATTTTTTTGTGCAAATGCATCTGCAATCCGTAGCATCATCCGTCTCATAATCGTCATTTCAAAATTTGACGGAACTTCCTTATGAATATGCGTTTGAATATCCGTAAATGGAACCAGGTGGACTTTAATACTTGTGCCGTATTTTGTTAGTTCCTTCGTTAAATCAAGCACCTTTTGCTTTGCACGTTCATTTGTATAAGGCGGACTATGAAAATGAAGCATCTCAATTTCTGCTCCTCGCCCCATTAACATATGGGCAGCTACTGGCGAGTCAATTCCGCCTGAAAGCATGTGCAAAATTTTGCCACTCGCTCCTACAGGGAGCCCTTTAGCGGATTCAATTGCTCCTCCTGTTATATACGTGCCTGCATCGCGAACATCAATCGATAAGTTAAGATCAGGGTTATGCACGTCTACTTTAATGTTGCCATCTAAGGCGCGCAAAATATGCCCACCAATTACATGATTCAATTCTTGTGAATTGACTGGAAAGCCTTTATTCGCCCGTCTTGAAGAAACTTTGAATGTTTTCACTGTTGGGTGAAGCTTTTCAATAAAATATAACGCGCCCTCTTGGATCGCTTTTGTGTCATTTTCAACGTGCATCGCCAAACTAAAGGAATAAATCCCGAATACATGTTTCAACGCTTCTTGAATCGGCTTTTCATCAGCACCATGCAGGTGGACAATAATTCGACCTTGAATTCGTCTCGCTGTAACGCCTTGAAACGGCTTTAATACTTTTCGAATGTTTGCCAGTAATAGCTTTTCGAAATGGCTTCGGTTTTTCCCTTTTAACGCTAACTCGCCGTAGCGAACAACGATATGATCGATTTTCATTAATATACCTCCTGAAGTGACGGAACAAGTCGTTTCATTGTCTGAATAAACGTCGTAATTTCTTCCTCTGTTGTAAGAAAAGACATACTTACCCGAATAGCGGACTCTGCTCGAACGTGATCATGACCTGCACCAAGTAAAATCCGACTTGGTGCACCTGTCTTCGTTGAACATGCCGATTGAGTCGATACGTAAATACCTTCTTTCGAAAGAGATTGTACAAGTACTTCTGCTTTAATTTTTGGAATCGACATATTAAGAATATGTGGGGCACCATCTTGCTCCGGGCTATTGATCGACACCCCTTCAATCGATGCGAGTGCTTTATGAAGCTTGTCACGAAAACTGTGTAAACGTTGGTGGTTTTTTGCTGCACCGTTTTCGCCCATTTCTAATGCTTTTGCAAAACAAGCTGCACCTGCAAGATGCTCTGTTCCTGGTCGTAATGCTTGTTCTTGCTTTCCCCCACGCATCACTGCTGTCAGCACAGAAGGGTTGCGAGCGTACAGAACGCCTGTCCCTTTCGTTCCATGAATTTTATGAGCAGATAACGTCATAAAATCAATTGATTTTATGATGTCGGGATCCATTGGGATTTTCAACAGACTTTGAACGGCATCCACATGTAGGTGAATCCGCGGATACAAAAGAATCAGCTTGGCAATTTCCTCAATCGGCTGAATCGTTCCTAGCTCCCCTTGAACATGCCCAATACTCACTAAGATTGTGTTTTTTTGAATCGCATCTTCTACTTGCTTCACCGTCACCCTTCCAAACGAATCAGCTTGAATATACGTAACGTCATGCCCTTCTTTTTCTAATTGGCGAATATTCTCGTAAACCGATGCATGCTCAACAGTGGTTGTGATGATGTGAGATCGTTTACTCGTTGAAACAACCCCTCTGATTGCAAGTACATTTGCCTCTGTTCCTCCGCTTGTAAAAACAAGTTGGTCCGTTCGGCACTGTAAAAATCGTGCTATTTTTTTCCTAGCATGATTCATCACCTGCTCGGCTTCCATCCCTAGCGAATGTAAAGAAGAAGGGTTGCCAAAGTAGTCATACGAAATTTTTGTATATAAGTCTAACACTTCTTTATATGGTCGTGTTGTTGCACTGTTATCTAAATAGATCATGGACGAACTCCTTTATTGGTAACCAATTGTGCTTGAACAATCAAAGCTTATCTTAGCACAGAAATGAAGCTACTGCAGACAAAAAACGAAGCTGTTTTTCAGCTTCGTTTATGCACTCATATGTTTTGACACTTTGTTCATTAAGTCTGGCTCATAGCGTTGAACTGCATGTTGGACAATCGACAGTGCTTTTTCATAATCATACTGTAAGAAGGCTTGCTCCGCTTCATCAAGCTCTTTTCGCACGGATTCATCCTGCCCACGATAACGATTGCTATATTGAATGGCAAGCTCGGCCATTTGCGCTGTTTCCACCATTTCTCGAATATCGTTGCTATTTTTTTCAACAACAACAGACGCTTCTTGGACGAGGGCTTCTACTTGACTCATTTCAAGGGGAAATGACTGGAGTGCTTCTAGCGCTTTGTTAATTTTTGCTTCTGCTTCATCCAGTGTTTCCACGTAGGTAACAGGTACACCTGGCAGATTACTTTTATAGAGCAAGCGCTTTGACTCAAGCACAAGTTCTCTTAATTGACTTACGGTCTCTTGAGCTTGGAGTTCGTCTTTTCGCAGTCTTCTAAGCCGATCAATGCTTTCTTCAATGCCGGTTGACAGCTCTTCCATTTGAATACGCCAGTCTTCGGTCATCTCAAAAATAGATGAGAATGTTTGCTTTTGGTTTTCAAAGACGTCCATAATGACGGTTAACTGACTTTGTACATTTCGCAAATCTTTTTGAAGGGTTTGCTGAAGCTGGACCTCTTCACTTGCGATCATATAACTTTTTTCAACTTGAGTCGTCTCATCTAACAACTGCTTCATATTCTTATTCGCTTTTTCAATTTCCGCTTTCAATACAGGAATTTGTGCGAGTAACTTACTCTTATACGTCGCTTCTTTTTCCAACGTTTCATACATGCTATCAATTTCAGCTTGTACGTCTTCAAGTGTTGCCGCCGCCTCATCCACTTCTAGCGTTTTAAGAGCTATGTATGCCTTGTCAATTTCTTCCTTGAACGTAGCAATTTTTGAATGAAACGAGAATGTCTCAAGATGATACCCGTCTTCTTCCATCTCTTTAATGCCTAATTGGAGATTAGACAGTTCTCCTGGAAGGGTCGATCTTACTTGCATGAGAAGATACGGAATCCGCTCCATCTTTTCATTTAAACTATAAAGAGAGTCTTTCGTTTCAAGCAGTTGTTTTCGCGCCTGCAAGTAACTTCCATTTTGTGTTGACTCTTCAAACGCTACTAGCGCTTGTTTCGTATTCGTCATGACTTCATCAAGAGCTTGAATCGTCTCTCCAAATGAGCCTCTTTTTTTCAACAGTTCAGTGGACAAGTCTTGATAAAGTTCTTTAATTGAAGCGATCTCGCTTCGATTCTTTTCTTCAGCAGAAACGAGTTTATCAATATCCTCAACCATTACGTCCAGCTGTTGTTCAACAGAAATCAAACGATTTTCCGCCCATTTCAATTGATCTTTCGCTTTTGTAATGCGGTACTTTCCTGCTAGTTCTTCAATTTCAACGAGTTGCTCTTCAATGCTAGGTAAAATGGATTCAAGTATTTCATCCCAGTCTTTACGCCAACTTTCAAATTTCTGTTCCGTTTCACCAGACATCTTCAGCTTTTTCACTTTTGATATTTCTTCTGAAATGTTTCGATTTAAAATTTGGTTTTTACGATTGTCTAATTCATCAACTGATTTATGTATTGTTCGCCTAATCAAAATGCCAGCAACTGTGCCAATCACAATAATGACTAGTAAGACGACAACAATGGTTATGATTATATTCACTGGAGACTCCCTTCCGACAAGCTCTTTCCTACTTTGCTAACTTTCTAGTTTATCCGATATCTAATACGTATTATAATATCATGAAAGCGACAGTTTGTGTGCAGATTCAACACATCGCTCGCCGACAAATTTCACATTTTTAACATTTGAGTCATTTCTTCGTCACAACACACGAATAAGGAGGGTTCTTATGCACGTACGCGATGGGCATGTTCATAGCCCGTATTGTCCCCATGGCTCTAATGATACGATGGCTGCTTATTGTGAAGAAGCCATCAAAAAGGGAATCAAGCAGCTAACATTTACCGAACACGCGCCACTTCCTTCAACTTTCGTAGACCCAACACCTGAACAAGATAGTGCCATGCCTATACATGACGTGAGTGCCTACTTTTCTGCGATTGAGCAATTAAAAAAAGAGTATGCGGGCTCACTGCGCATACTCACGGGAATGGAAGTTGATTATATTGCTGGCTATGAAGAGGAAACGAAAGAGTTGCTAAATGAATTCGGTCCACATTTAGAAGACAGCATTCTATCGGTTCATTTTCTTCAAACTGATTCAGCCTATACTTGTATGGATTTTAGTTCCGACGCATTTGCTTCACTCGCTAACAAACTAGGTAGTATCGATGCCGTTTATAAGCTGTATTATCAGACAGTCTTTCGCTCCCTTAAAGCAAACTTAGGCAAGTACAAACCAAAGCGAATCGGCCATATGACTCTTTGTCGTAAATATCAACGACGATACCCTGCGAGTCATTTTTTTGAACAGGAATGGATGGAGATCCTGAATGAAGTTCAAGCCCAAGGGCTCCAGCTTGATTATAACGGCGCCGGCATGAACAAGCCAGATTGCTTAGAAACGTACCCGCCTCTTCCAATTGCCCGTGTAGCTAAAAAGATGGGCATTCCACTTCTTTACGGGTCCGACGCTCATACAGTCTCTGGTCTACAAAGTGGTCAAACGGCGCTTTTACCCTCGGACTAAGTGAAGGCGCTTCGTATCTTTTGTCTGTAGCAATGACTTCATCCACTGTTCTGCATGAGACACATACCGTTTCATAAACAAATGATCATCTGGCGCTAGTAAAAATAACTCACGTAAATATTGTGGAGAAGAGAACGGGAGTGTTAACATATTCCGTAAATGAAGCACGGTTAAGTCAACCGGAATCCGCTTTAGTTGCTTCCGATCAAGGTACACATGAATAATTTGTTCTAACAGGAACTGCTCTTTCCTTAAATACGTACTCATCACTTCACGAACAAGGGTCGAGTCCATCGTCATTTCACGATGAGCCATTCTAGCTAATAAATGGCGTGACTGTTGATACGTAAATACGTGTTTAAATAATTTGGGTAGCACAGCATCGACGTCAACATTTGCTTGATACATGGCTTCTTCTATAGATTGAATATAACCTTCAAAGAATTCGATCATTAACGTTTCAAATAATGGTTGTTTCCCTCCAAAATAGTAGGAAATGAGCGCAGAATTGACGGAAGCTTCTTTCGCAATATCTCGAACCGACGTCCCATGATAGCCATGTGTATAAAATAAACGGGTAGCCGCATGTTTAATGGACTCTTTGGTTTGATCACTCATTAGGTCACCTCCGAGTAAAGTTGGTTTTTTCAAACCCTTCTCATCTTCCTACCTGTATTCGCTCTCCTATTCTCGAGCTCCTGTTCAGCTTGGGATTTTAGAACAAATACTTTTAGACAAAACCCGTGATTTAAAGGCGATTAATGTATATTAAAAGGAGAATCTGTCATGTTTACGACGAACACGTACTCAGATAACAAAAAAGACGCATATGAATTATTGTTAAAACAAGCAAAGGCCTTGCTTGAAGACGAAACAAGCACACTCGCAAACTATGCAAATGCAAGTGCCCTTCTTGGACAATTTTTAGGTGATATTAATTGGGTTGGATTTTACTTGTTAAAAGAAAATGAGCTCGTATTAGGACCTTTTCAAGGATTACCAGCCTGCACACGTATCTCCATTGGTAAAGGAGTATGCGGGACAGCTGTTTCTAAAAATCAAACGATGCGTGTTGCAGACGTTCATGCTTTTCCAGGCCATATTGCATGC
The DNA here is from genome assembly GCF_041949915.1 of Shouchella sp. JSM 1781072. NCBI lineage: Bacteria > Bacillati > Bacillota > Bacilli > Caryophanales > Bacillaceae > Shouchella > Shouchella sp. JSM 1781072. The sequence goes on along the minus strand of NZ_JBHFQE010000001.1, from coordinate 345,177 downwards.
GATGCCGCATCGAATTCTGAGATTGTCATACCCGTTCGTCAAAACGGCACCGTGATTGGCGTATTAGACATTGATAGCCCAATAAAAGATCGCTTTTCAGAAGAGGACCAAGTCTATTTAGAACAATTTGTTGCAACGATTGAACCTTTCTTAAACGCAAACCTTGACTTTTAAACGGTATTTCGGTTATGATTATTCGGTGTGAAAGACAGCCGAGACAAACTGTTGTTTGTTTTATTCCATTCCTCGCGGCTGCAAGGTATGAGGTGTACTGTGTAACTTCTAGCTGTCGAAGCGAAGGTACATGAAAATGGAATAACCTGCATTCAGAGATTGTCAGACAGGTTGTTATTTTGCAAATCAAAATAACAAGGAGGAGACTACTTATGTCTCGTTATACAGGTCCATCTTGGAAACTATCTCGTCGCCTTGGTGTTTCACTAAGCGGCACTGGTAAAGAACTTGCTAAGCGTCCTTACGCTCCAGGTCAACACGGTCCAAACCAACGTAAAAAATTATCCGAATACGCGCTTCAGCTTCAAGAGAAGCAAAAGCTTCGTCATATGTATGGCGTAAATGAGCGTCAATTCGTTCGTATCTTCAACGATGCTGGCAAAATGTCAGGGATCCACGGTGAGAACTTCATGGTTCTTCTTGAGTCTCGTTTAGACAACCTTGTTTACCGTTTAGGTCTTGCTCGTACACGTCGTGCGGCACGTCAACTTGTTAACCACGGTCACGTAACAGTAGATGGTTCTCGTGTAGATATCCCATCTTACCGTGTAAAGCCTGGTCAAGCAATTTCTCTTCGTGAGCGTTCTCGTACCCTTTCTGCGGTAAAAGAATCTCTAGAAGTAAATGACTTCACACCAGCATACGTATCATTTGATGAAGAAAAGCTTGAAGGAACGTACACACGTTTCCCAGAGCGTTCTGAGCTTCCTGCTGAAATCACAGAAGCGCTTATCGTTGAGTGGTATTCTCGTTAATACGTTTGTAAGAAGCGTCCGCCTAGTAAGGTGGACGTTTTTTTATTCGTGTATAAAAAAAGCACTGCCAGAGGGGCAGCACTTTTTACTTCTATTAAGAAACGCTTAGTTTAGCAAATTTTCGTTTTCCTACTTGAACAATCATGCCATCTTCTACCGTAATCATCGCTTGAAGATCTTCCTGCTTTTCCTCGTTGATTTTCACACCGCCACCTTGAATCATGCGGCGCGCTTCACCTTTTGAATTTTGGAGCTTTAATTCAACAAGCATATCAATCAATGATACGGTTTGTTCGCCAGTCCATTCCACAACTGGTAAATCAGTAGGAAGATTTCGCTTTTGGAAGACCGTTTCAAAATAGCTTTGCGCTTCTTTAGCTGCTTCTTCCCCGTGGTACATTTCAACAAGTTTTCGACCAAGACGCATTTTTGCATCACGTGGGTGAACCGAGCCATCTTTTAAACCCGCTTCAATGTTGTTTACTTCTTCCATTGGTACATCTGTGGCTAACTTAAAGTATTTCACCATTAGCTCATCTGGAATCGACATCGATTTGCCGAAAATTTCATTTGGCGCTTCATCAATTCCGATGTAGTTGTTCAGCGACTTCGACATTTTGCGGACCCCATCGAGTCCTTCAATTAACGGCAACGTCATCATGACCTGCTTTTCTTTACCGTACGCATCTTGCAGCTGTCTTCCCATCAGAAGGTTAAACGTTTGATCCGTTCCTCCTACTTCGATGTCTGTTTCCATTGCAACAGAATCGTATCCTTGCATAAGCGGGTAGAAAAATTCATGAACCGAAATAGGCTGACCTGACTTATAGCGTTTATTAAAATCTTCACGCTCTAACATTCGCGCAACCGTCATTTGACCAGCTAAATTTAGCACATCTTCAAACTTAAGCTCGGTTAACCATTGAGAGTTGTAAAGAATTTCTGTTTTCTCCATATCTAGCACCTTGCCGTATTGTTCTACATACGTTTGCGCATTCTGTTTTACTTGTTCATCAGTTAATACTTTACGCGTTTCTGATTTACCAGTTGGATCGCCAATTTTCCCAGTGAAATCCCCAATTAACAATTGGATATGATGCCCGTAATCTTGAAACTGACGTAATTTTTGTAAGACAACCGTATGCCCAATATGCACGTCCGGTGCAGACGGGTCCATCCCTAGTTTTATCTTTAATGCCTTGCCTGTGCGAACACTTTTTTCAATCTTTTTACGAAACGCTTCTTCAGGAACAATTTCAACCACTCCACGCATAAGGGTCTCAACCTGTTCATCCACTAATCTAGCTTGCTCAGCCGTAAGCTGTTTTTCTTCCGTCATCTCTCTTCCTCCTCTATTTTTAAACACAAAAAAAGCTCCTCCCTAAAAGGGACGAACATTCGTCGCGGTACCACCCTCGTTGAAGGTTTATAAACCTCCCACTCAATAAATAACGGTCTTCCCGTCCTTGTGTCAAACACAAAGAAAGCTCCCAGCTGTAATTCTGCTTATCGATCGTGCTAGCTTTCACCACCCGCTAGCTCTCTATTGCTACCATTTATAAGCATACTTCGGCTTTTCAACGCTTGTGTATTTAGATATAAGCATAGTTTTATCACACCTCGTTTTCAAAGTCAACAGAACGTGTATGCCCGCTATCCTATTTATGGTATACTCACCATTATAGGGGGGAAAACATGAAATCTTTTCTATTAAATGTAAGGCAGTCTTTTGAGCAAATGAATCAAAAGCTCTCAGACATTCAATTTTTTCGCAAGGTAGGCATTACCTACCAAGTTATTTGGAATTTATTGCTCGTAGCACTTATCATAGGCTTTTTACTGATTGTCCTTGCAGGAGGGACTGCTGCAGGGTATTTCGCCTCTCTTGTTCATGACGAGGAAGAGTATACAGAAGAAGATTTGCGCACGCACGTTGGCTCGTTAACAGAAACAAGTGAAATTTACTTAGCGAACGACGTGTATTTAGGGAAAATTCGCAGTGATGTCGAACGGGATATTATTACCTTAGATGATATTGCGGATGATGTAAAAACGGCCATTATCGCAACAGAAGATGAACATTTTTATGAACATGAAGGCATCGTCCCTAAAGCACTTCTTCGAGCAACGATGCAAGAACTCTCCAATGCTTCTGTCCAAACGGGAGGAAGCACACTGACTCAGCAGCTAATTAAGCAACAGGTTCTCTCCAATGAAGTCTCGTTTGACCGAAAAGCAACGGAAATCATGTTAGCTATGCGCTTAGAACACTTCATGACAAAAGACGAAATTTTAGAGGCCTATTTAAACGTTGTACCATTTGGTCGAAATGCTTCTGGTCGGAATGTAGAAGGTGTGCAGGCCGCATCAATGGGTATCTTTGGCGTACCAGCTTCAGACTTAAACCTTGCACAATCTGCTTATTTAGCTGGAATGCCGCAAAGCCCGTTTGGGTACACGCCATTTACAGGTGATGCAGAAGTAAAAGATGAAGACGGCTTACAACCTGGATTTAATCGTTTTCGCACCGTATTGAACCGCATGTACGAAAGTGGCTACATTGATCAAGAACAGCGCGATGAAGCACTTGACTATGATTTAGCAGCGGACTTTATTGAATATGCGCCTGATCCAATGGCGCGTAACCCAAGACTAACTTCTGAAATTCTTGACCGCGCTACTGAAGCCCTTCTTTCTGTGGAAAAAGAGGCGTTTGAAGGATGGGATCAACTAAGCGCGAGCGCGCAAAATTTAGAAGAAGAAGAAATGCGCACCGATGTCCGCAATCGCATCGAAAACGGTGGCTACAAAATTTCAACTACGATTGAGGAAGACCTGTATGAGGTAATGAACGAAGCTGCTGGCGAATCGGATTACTATTTTGGCCCTAACAATAGTAGCGGAGACCGGGAAGAAGTTGGTGCGGTTCTAATTGATAATCGTACAGGAGCGATTTTGAGCTTTGTCGGTGGTCGAGAAGAAGATTTAGACAACCAGTTAAATCATACAACTCGTTTACGCTCGCCAGGATCAACGATCAAACCGATTCTACCGTTTGCCGGCGCTTTGGAAGCTGGTGTCACACAACCTGGGCTAGTCATTCCCGATACACCGGATACGTATCGATCAAATGGGCAGCCAATAGGGAATTTTGATTTACAGCACGCTGGAAATTTAACTGTACGTGAATCTTTAATACGCTCTCGAAATGTCCCAGCCGTTCGTGCTTGGTGGCATGTACCTGACGAAATGAAAAATCATCTAATTGAAGCTGCAGGTGTACCAGGTATGCCGCCATATGAATCAGCCGCTATTGGCGGTGGTGGGGCAACCGTCGAACAAATGGTGTCTGCTTATACTGCATTTGCAAACGACGGCATACGTCCTGACGCCTATATGATCGAGAAAATCGAAACGTACGACGGAGAAGTCGTATATGAACACGAAAAAGAAGAATTTGACTTCGTGAGCCCGCAAACAAACTACCTGTTAGTTGATATGATGCGCGATGTTGTTAATACAAGTGGTGGAACGGCGAGCCGCGTCCCAGGCTTGTTAAACTTTAGCGCTGATTGGGCAGGCAAGACCGGGACGTCAAATAAAGACATTGACTCTTGGTTTATTGCCACGAACCCATACGTATCGTTAGGCGTATGGAATGGCTATTCAGGTAGCACAGAAGCTCCACTTCTAAATAGACACAACGGAATGTCTACTGGTGAACGCACGCAAAACATCTGGGCAAATCTTGCCAATGCTGCTTATAATGTTCAACCGAACTTAATGACAGCAGAAGGAACCCGATTCCAACGTCCAGGAGGACTAACCGAGCGACGTGTGTGTGGCTTAACAGGTGGATCTTCTAATGCGGTTTGTGATGAAGAAGGGTTAGTCACAACCGACCTGTATAACAACGACATGCTTTCTCGTATTGACGGACTTGCACCGTTCCAATCTGAACTAAAGAGCACGATGCAAAGACAGCTTGAAGAATTAAGACAACGTCAATCTTCCGATGATGAGGGTGACGATGACGCTTCAGACAGTAGTGACGAATCTAGCTCAGATGATGACTCTAGTTCAGATGAAGATGCAGCTGACGATACGGAAGACAGTAGTGATCCTTCAACAGATGATGAAACGGACGAAACGTCTTCGGATGAGAGCGAAACCGATAACGAAGACGAGTAATCGATCGATAAAAAGCTCCAAGTGCTAAGGCACTTGGAGCTTTTGCTATGCATTAATCTTCCATTGTCGATAAATCACCTGTTGGTAAGTCAAGCTCCCATGCTTTGAGCACGCGACGCATAATTTTCCCACTACGAGTTTTAGGTAAGGAGGAACGAAACTCCATTTCTCTCGGTGCCGCATGTGCAGCTAAGCCGGTTTTTACAAATTGACGAATCTCTTCTTTTAACTCATCCGTCACTTCATACCCATCTCGAAGGGCGATAAACGCTTTAATAATTTCGCCACGGACAGGATCTGGTTTCCCAATAACTCCTGCTTCCGCAACAGCTGGATGTTCCACAAGTTTACTTTCAACTTCAAATGGACCAACACGCTCCCCGGCAGTCATGATAACATCATCAATTCTTCCTTGGAACCAGAAATAGCCATCTTCATCCATGTACGCAGAATCACCTGATACATACCAGCCAGCAATTTCAAAATAGCTTTTAAACTTTTGCTCATTATTCCAAATGGTCCGCATCATAGATGGCCATCCAGCTTTAATCGCTAAATTGCCCATTCGATTTGGAGGCAATTCATTTCCTTTATCATCAATGATCGCAGCGTATACGCCTGGAATCGGTTTGCCCATTGATCCTGGACGAATTTCCATTGCTGGATAATTACAAATCATTTGCGCCCCTGTTTCCGTCATCCACCACGTATCGTGAATACGCTGATCAAAGACATTTTTTCCCCAACGAACGACTTCAGGGTTAAGAGGTTCACCTACGCTTAATACATGGCGTAATGACGATAAGTCATATTTTTTCACCAGTTCGTCCCCTGCACTCATTAACATTCTGAATGCGGTAGGCGCACTGTACCAAACCGTTACATTGTAGCGCTGAATCGTTTCATACCAATCATTCGGAGAGAAACGCCCGCCTCTGACAACGTTTGTAATCCCCGCTAACCACGGTCCAAAAATTCCATATGACGTACCTGTTACCCAGCCTGGATCCGCTGTGCACCAATAAATATCGTCTTCTTTTAAGTCCAAGACAATTTTTGCAGTATGGTAATGTTGGACCATCGCTTCATGGACGTGCAACACACCTTTTGGCTTTCCAGTTGAACCAGACGTATAGTGTAAGATTAACCCGTCCTCTTTATCAACCCACTCAATTTCTAACTCATCCGATGCTGCTTCTAACCGCTTATTGAATTGAAGAAATGCACCATTGTCTTCGTAGTTTTTATCGTCAACAAGTACTGCTTCTAGTTCTGGTAAATCATTAAACGGTACACGCTCAAGTAAAGTCGGCGTTGTCACAAGTACTTTTGCGCCACTATCTTCAAGGCGATCTTTTACTGCCCCTTCCATAAAGGCTTCAAATAAAGGTCCGACAATTGCCCCTAGTTTGACAGCTCCAAGTAAAGCAAAATATAGTTCTGGAGATCGAGGCATAAAAATAAAGACACGGTCTCCTTTTTTTACACCCGCTTCTTTTAACACATTGGCGGCTTTGTTGGAATACGCTTTTAACTCTTTAAAGGTATAGCTTTCATCTCGACGTGCGTCACTATAGTAAAGCGCAATTTGATCCGCTTTTCCGTTTTCAGCGTGGCGGTCAATGGCCTCGTATGCTAAATTTAATTTTCCTGTATCATTCCAAGAGAAATGTTCTTTCACTTGATCCCAATCAAATTGTTCTTTTGCATCTTCATAATTTTTTAGGTTGTATTGTCCATCAATAACAGGAAGCGCTTTCATAATAGCTTCACACCTCTCCTTCTCTAATTTAGTTCATTATATACAAGAAACGTCTCGATTTCAATTGAATAATCTTATTAACTTTCTAAAGTTCGCTTAAATTACTAATCATTCGCTTTTTACTGGGACGTGCTACCTTTCTGTAGTATACTGTACGTGTAGATTGTTGACTTGAGGTGAAGCTATGGACCATCCAAAGAAATTTATAAGAGAAGCCTTTTCTTTTGATTCAAAAACCCTCTATTTAGAAGGCCCATTAGAACCAGAAGCCCTTGATGCTTTAGACTATCATGAGAAATTGGTTTCGTTTCGACCAGCTCAAGCACAAAAAAAAGCATTAATGGAAATCGCAGCACTTCCAGAAGGTCGCATTAACGTTATACGAGATGAGAATCAAATTGTAGGCTATGTGACGTTTGTTTACCCTGATCCTCTTGAACGTTGGTCAGAAGGGAAAATGGAAAATTTAATAGAATTAGGCGCAATTGAAATCGCACCAGAGTATCGCGCAAAAGGATTAGGAAAGCATTTATTGCGCTTGTCCGTAAAAGATCCAGCGATGGAAAACTATATTATTATTACAACAGAATACTACTGGCATTGGGATTTAAAAGGAAGCGGCCTTGATGTTTGGGAATACCGCAAAGTAATGGAGAAAATGATGAATGCAGGAGGCTTAATCTGGTTTGCTACTGATGATCCAGAAATTAGTTCTCACCCAGCTAACTGCTTAATGGCACGGATTGGCGCTAATATCGATCAAGCTTCTATGGAACAATTTGATCAACTGCGTTTTGTTAATCGCTTTATGTACTAATTAGTACGAAAGGAGGTTTCGCTGCTTAGGCAGGTTACACTTATGAAATTACACTTAATTATGCGACAACGTGTCCATACACTGTCTGAAACAGATACCATTCAAGATGCCATTGATTTAATGGCTAAGCAACAGATTCGCCATATACCAATCGTCACTCATGAGATGCAAGTGGTAGGCATGTTATCGGATCGAGATATTCGAGACTGTCGCCCTTCCATTTTGTCTCCTGACTTTGATGAGACACTATTTTTGAAACCGATTACAACAATTATGGCCACTCCTGTTTTAACCGCTCACGAAGACGATGATGTTCAAGAAACAGCCAAATTGTTTTACCAACATCGCATTGGCTGTTTGCCGATTACAAAAGATGAGCGCTTAACAGGGATTATTTCTGAATCGGATATTCTTTATAGCTTAACGTCATTACTCGGGGCAGATCGACCTACGTCCGTTGTTGAAGTTTGCGTTCAAAATCATCCTGGAATGCTAGCTGATGTTGCCGCGATTTTTAAATCTATGAAGGTAAATATCATTAGTGCTGTTGCTTACCCTAGTCAAAAAGAAAACTACCATATGCTTTCGTTTCGTGTACAGACGATTGACCCTCGTAATGTCATAAGCAAGTTAGCAGACAACGGGTATGATGTATACGGACCTTCTCTTCCCTCTATGGGAGGTGAGGCACGATGACAACAGATCGAGCGGCATTTATTTATGGAGCCGATGCGTATCCGTACAAGTTTAGTGAAACGCACCCATTCCACCCTCTACGATTGCAGCTTACGCATTCATTACTAGAACAAATGGGTGCACTAGACAATACGACCACCATAAGTCCAAAACGAGCAACAGATGACGAGCTAGCGCTCATTCATGATCCAACATTTATTGAAGCGGTTAAAGAAGGCGGAGCAGGCACGCTTCAAAACGGAAAAGCAGAGACGTTCGGTTTAGGAACGGAAGATACACCTGTCTTTCCGAACATGCATGAAGCCTCTTCCTATTTAGTCGGCGGCACACTGGCTGCTTGTGATGCGGTCTTGCGAGATGGGTACCAACATGCCTTTCATTTAGGAGGCGGGTTACATCATGGCTTTCGAGGACGAGCTTCCGGATTTTGCGTGTATAACGATTCCTCTATCGCCATCGAATACATGCGCCAAACCTACAACGCACGTGTGCTTTACATTGACACAGACGCTCATCATGGCGATGGTGTGCAGTGGGCATTTTACGAGGATCCAGACGTCTGCACGTTAAGCATTCATGAAACAGGCCGTTATTTATTTCCTGGAACCGGACATGTAACGGAAAAAGGCTCTGGTAAAGGGTTTGGCTATTCGATTAACATTCCGCTAGACGCATTTACTGAAGATGAATCGTTTTTACATGCCTATAAAGAGTCATTACGAGAGGCTGTCGAATTTTTTCGGCCGGATCTTATTCTGACGCAAAATGGAGCCGATGCTCATTATTACGATCCACTCTCTCATCTTCACCTTTCGATTGATGCCTTTAGAGAAATCCCAAGAATGGTGCATGAAATCGCCCATGAATATTGTGAGGGGCGTTGGGTAGCAATTGGAGGAGGTGGCTATGACAAGTGGCGTGTTGTGCCTCGAGCATGGTCCTATATTTGGCTTGCGATGACGGAACAACTCCATCTTGCTGAAGGCGACATCCCTAAATCTTGGCTTGATCAATGGCAAAGCCAAGCAACTGAAATTCTGCCATCTACTTGGTCTGATCCAGCATTTCCAACTATTCCACGCAGAGCAGAAATTACGGAAAAAAATCGTCTCACTGTGGAAAAAGCCCTTTACCACATTAGAAGAGAGCAGAATAAACAACGCTAAACATAAACCAGCCAAAAGGGCTGGTTTTCCTTCTGTTTTTAACTGGATGGGTACAATACTTTCAATGTTGCCGTTGAGCGTGAGATCAACGCTCCGTCCATCGTGCGAATAAAAGAATCGACCATCACGATTTTCCGGCCTTCATTAATGATGGTACCTGTTGCACATAAGTCTTCCCCTTGAAAAGCCGGCTTTACGTAATGAATGGAGAGATCAACCGTTACGCAATTCAAATTAGTTTCAAAGCGAACGATCATACCCGCAATATTGTCATGCATCGTGGCAATGACCCCACCATGGATCGTGCCATTCAAATTTAAATGGTCTTCTCTAACGGTTAACAGGAGCTGTCGCTCTACTGAATCATCTCCCAATTCAAATCCTAACGATGTAAAGAACTTACTTCTAGTTAAAGTCGATTGAATCGACGCTTCCTCCTCGTTTCCCACTGATCGTCCTCCTTTTATGCTACAGTGAACTGCCTCCGTCAACCGCAATCACCTGGCCTGTAATATAATCACTTGCTGCTGACGCCAGAAATAACATAACCCCGATTAATGTTTCATCATCGCCTAATCGTTTCATCGGATTGTTAGCTGTAATCAACGCTTCCTTTTCCTCCAAAACCCCTCTTGTCATTTTAGATGGAAAAAATCCCGGTGCAATCGCATTTACGTGAATATTGTGCGCTGCCCATTTTCTTGCTAAATCTTTTGTGAAATGGAGGATTGCCGCTTTACTTGTACTATAGCCAATCGCATTTAACACTTCTGGAGGTTCTGCACGCATGCCAGCGATTGAACTAACATTAATAATCTTGCCTCCACCATTGCGAATCATTTCTTTTCCTACCTGCTGACTCATTAAAAACGTGCCCGTTACATTTACATTCATTACTTTATTCCATGCATCCAGCGGCATCTTTTCTACCGATTCTCCCCAAGTGGCGCCACTATTATTAACTAAAATATCCACGTTCCCGTGTTGATCGATAACGTTCGTAAGAAGAGACTCAATTTGAACCAATTGCGTCACATCACACCCGTATCCAAATGCTTTGTACCCTTTCTCACATAGCCACTTCGCCTTCTCTTCACACTGTTCTTTTTTTCTTGAACAAAGAATGACGATACTGCCAGCGCGAGCAAATGTCTCTGCGATTTGAAGTCCTAAACCCGTACTTCCTCCCGTAATGATTGCTACTTTTTGATCAATATTAAAGAGCCTATCTAGCATAGACGATTCCTCCTTGTCATATTGTTTTTCTATGCAAAAATAATGCCAGATTGACTCAAACCCTTTACATGTGAAAAAGACGCTAAGACACGAGGAGCCTTACCATCTTTTTAATTCAAATTTGAATAAAATGATTCAATTTTAACTTATATTCGGTTATAGACTGGCTTTTGTGTGCTGAAACTGATTCACTGATAAATTATATTTTTTTAATTTCCGCACAACCGTCGGCTGACTTGTCTTCAGCGCTTCTGCAATTTCATACGTTGAACCATATTGTTCAGCCGCTTGACGCATGATCTTTTCCTCAGCTTGTTCGATGACTGATTTGAGGGAAACCGTGTTTGTATCTTTCGCTTCATTTGCTAGCGTATATTCAGAAGGAAGATGAGCCAAACCCATAACCGGTTCCTCTGTTGTTAATAACATCCGTTCTACTAGATTTGATAATTCTCTCACGTTTCCTTTCCAGCGATGCTGAATAAAAAACTGCTTAAGGGACTGATCCATCGTTTTATGTAAGCCATATTTTTCGTTTAATTGATTTAAAAACAAATTGACTAACGAAACGATATCGTCTGTACGTTCTCTTAATGGGGGAATATGAATCGGAATCACATTTAACCGGTAAAATAGATCTTCGCGAAAGGTCCCTTGGTCAACCATCTCTTGCAACTTTCGATTAGTGGCTGCTACAACTCGTACACGCACTTTTTTTGGCTGTGTTCCACCAATTCTTTGAATTTCGCCTTCTTGTAACACACGAAGCAATTTTACTTGTAAGTGAATCGGCAACTCACCCACTTCGTCTAAAAAAAGCATGCCTTTGTGCGCCAACTCGAACATCCCGACCTTTCCTCGGTTACTAGCACCTGTAAACGCACCTTTTTCATAGCCAAATAGTTCCGATTCAAGTAATTCTGGAGGAATCGCTCCACAATTAACTTTAATAAACTTTCCTTCTTTTGCTCGGTAGCTCTGATTAAAAATATGCTTAGCGAGCACATCCTTGCCCACACCGGTTTCACCTAAAATTAACACTGTGGCATCAACATCCGCAATTCGTTCAGCCATCTGATAGATTGTTTTCATCTTTTGACTCATCACGACCACATCATCAGACTGGCGTTTATGTTTCAATTTGTCCAACGCCACCTTATAAGATTGATTTAATTCAGTTGCTTTGCGCAACGCCTTTTGTAAATCATTTAATTCTGATAGATCGCGGATATTGGTCACGACTTTTTCTAACTGACCATCCTGATCAAAAACAGGTGTACCCGTAAACAGTGTCTCTTTGCCTTCAAAATTTTTTTGGACAACAGAAACTACCCGCTTTTGTGCCCGCACTTTATGGGTGACCGAATTCTCTAAAATGCCTCTTTCTACTAACGAATCGACATTCTTTCCGAGATAATAGCTCGGTGGAATACCTGTGATCCGTTCAATCGCTTTATTGGCTTTTAATGTTGTTCCATTGGCATCCGTAATATAGATGCCATCATACGAGTTTTCAATGATCGTATTTAGTTCACGATTCACATGTTCCGCTTCTTTTAATTGTTGAAAAAGCGGATGTACAGATGTGGCGCGTATACCAACATATAATTGATCCGGCTCATTGGAACTTTCTTCTTTTAAAAAGAGGAAATGTTCATCGTTTGAATCGAGATAAACTAGTTTTATTTGGTCTCCATCTTCTCCACCTAATGCATGTCGCTTCCAATCCGTATCACCAATTAAATAATGAAACTTTTTTTCAAACAGACGATTGTATGTGAGCAACTCTCCTTGCTCATTCGTTAAAAAACTTGGAAATGGTAGCTTATGAATGTCAATCTCCTTCATTTCTTTCACCTCACCACTTTCTTTAAGTAAAAAGAACGTGCTCTAGAGTGAACCCATCTCCTTGTATATTCTTTTTTCTTTTCATTAGTCCTGTTTTCTCACAAAATAAAAAATTCCAGATATGTGTATACATACCTGGAATCTCTTTTGTATTTTTTATTCGCTCTGATCGTTTTCCGATTACCTGTTGAAACACAAGCTTAGATCTCCTTTATGCTTTTGGTCCACCTGCTACATATAAAACCTGACCATTTACAAAGCCTGAACGTTGATCTGCAAAAAACGCAACTGCCTGTGCAATGTCTTCTGGCTGTCCACTTCGAGCAACAGGAATGTTTGATACACTTGCTTCAATGAGTTGATCAAACGAAATGCCCAGACGGTTTGCTGTTGATTTGGTCATATCGGTTTCAATAAAACCTGGTGCAATGGCATTTGCCGTAATCCCATATTTGCCAAGTTCAATTGCCAACGTCTTCGTAAATCCTTGTAGCCCTGCTTTAGCTGTGGCATAGTTTGCTTGACCTCGATTACCGAGAGCAGATGTTGAAGATAAATTAATAATACGGCCGTATTTTTGTTTCACCATATAGGTTTGCGCTGCTTGCGTCACAATGAACGCGCCTTTTAAATGAACATCCATTACGCTGTCCCAATCTTGATCGGACATTTTATACATCATGTTGTCACGTATAAGCCCCGCATTGTTAACAACAATATCAAGGGTCCCACATTCCTTGATTATCGCTTCAATCCCTTCCTCCACTTGCTCTCGGTTCGTGACATCAACGTGCATCATTCGAACATGAAGCGACCGTTTTTCAAAATAGAGAGCCGCTTCTTCTAGCGCACGTTCATTTACATCAAAAATCACTACGTTCGCGCCATCGCTCGCAAGCCGTTCGGCCACTGCTTTACCAATTCCACGACTTCCACCTGTAACGAGTGCGGTTTGTTTGTGAAATTGTTGCATCCTCTCATCCCCTTTATATATGTGCCCCAAGCTTCACATGCCCTTTTAATAGATTTCGACTAATGATGAGCCGTTGAATCTCGTCAGTCCCATCATAGATTCTCCACAATCTTGCCTCGCGGTACCAGCGCTCAATTGGCAATTCTCGTGTATACCCCATGCCTCCATGAATCTGTAATACGCGATCAATAATGTCGTTTCCTTTTGTTGCCCCATAAAGTTTGGCAATTGAAGCTAAGTGGCGATTATCTTCTCCAAGATCAAGTGTGTAAGCTGCGTTTAAGACGAGCCAGCGCGCCGCTTCTAGTTCAACGGCAGAATCTGCAATTTGCCATTGAATCGCTTGGCGTGTTGCAATCGGTTTTCCAAAGGTTTTTCGATCGTTGGCGTAGTCAATTGCCATGTTTAGTAAGCGTTCAGAAGCGCCCACTGCTCTTGCTCCAACAATCCAGCGTGCGAAACCGATCCACTCTAGCCCTAAATCATAGCCACGGTGTAAGTCCCCTAGAATATTTTCTTCAGGTACGCGAACATTATCAAAAAATAATGACGCTGGCCCCCATTCTCCCATCGTATGGATATATTGAGATGTCCAACCCATGGATCGATCCACAATAAAGCATGTTACGCCATGACGCCCTTTGGTTTCATGGGCTTCTTTATCAGTTACGGCAATCACCATAACAAAATCAGCGTCATTTCCACCTGTAATGAACGTTTTTTCACCGTTTAAGATCCACTCATTCCCGTCTTTAACAGCAGTCATTTTAATATTTTGTGTATCCGACCCTGCACCTGGCTCAGTCATCGCAAAACACGATTTCTTCTCGCCATTAATGGTTGGCAGCAAGTATTGTTTTTTTTGCGTTTCATTCGCTCGGTAAAGAATGTTGTCTGCACTACCACCAAATTTAAACGGCACGAATGTTTTAGAAGTCTCCATCGTTAAGAGCGCCAGCATCATCTGACCTAAATTAGCGCCTCCATATTCTTCTGGCGTATTAATGCCCCAAAAGCCCATCTGTTTTGCTTTTTCTTGTAATTCATTTGTCTTCTCTTCAGAAAGACTTGGTTTCCCATTTAATTCATTTCGGAGTACTTCGTTTTCGAGCGGCATTAATTCCTTCTCTACAAACCGGCGGATCGTTTGTTGAACCATTCGTTGCTCTTCATTTAATCGTAAGTCCATCGAGTATTCCCCCATCTATTAGTCTTGTACGGTTAACACAACTTCCCCATCTTCAATAACAGCCATTGTAAATGAAGTGACCATTCCACCACCTTCATCAATTTCTGGCACATCATACAGCTGATATTCTGGCGGAACTTCTTTTAAGCCTTCATTTAAATGAGCGCGAATTTCATAGGCATCAGTTGCTGTTCCAGCTGCTTTCATCGCTTCCGTCAAAATATATATCGAGAAATAATGATACCCGGCTTCTGAGCCTGGTACTTTATCGTATCGTTCTTCATATTTATCAATAAAAGCTGCATTGCCTTCATGACGATTGTAGCTAAGAGGAGCGACGCCAACCGACCCTTCTAATTCAGTTAAATCGCCATCAAAAACGTTCGCAATTTCATCTAGCTTTGCCTGCTCCATAATGAGAAAGCCACCCTCAAATCCTAATTCTCTTGCTTGTTTCATCACTTGACCTGTTGGTTCTGATGATCCACCAACAAATAATACGTCTGGATCATCACGCAAAGCATTTGTCACGATTGTAAAAAAATCAGTATCTTTACTGAAATCTACGGTTCCGTCGTAAACAATCTCCCCGCCCATCGCCTCCCAATGTGGACGTAGCTCATCGGCCCAATCTAAACCATATTGAGTATTCGTTGGCAGCATCGCTATTTTTGGACCGAATCGTTCCATTTGGTATGATGCAAACGGGTCCACATAATGATCATAGGTCGGTGGTAAACGATACGTTAACCCGTTGTCTTGCTGCGTAATATCTGGTTCACTCGAAAAAGCTGCTAATAAAAATTCTTCTTGCTCGTTAAACACTTGAGTTGCAAAAATGCCGCCACTATGAGGAACATAAATGATTGGTGTATCGTATTCTTG
This sequence comes from Shouchella sp. JSM 1781072, assembly GCF_041949915.1. Classification (NCBI taxonomy): domain Bacteria; kingdom Bacillati; phylum Bacillota; class Bacilli; order Caryophanales; family Bacillaceae; genus Shouchella; species Shouchella sp. JSM 1781072. Next base: position 329,425 of record NZ_JBHFQE010000001.1, on the reverse strand, counting down.
AACGAGTCTACGCGTATTCGCTCCTGTTTCATTCGGCAAATACTTGTCATCTAGCGTGACAACATTCAAGGAATGCGTTTCCCCTGCAACATCAATTCCGCCAGCTTCATTAATTTCATCAACTGCCATCGTTAACCCACTTAACGCATTTTGACCGTAATAAGCAGCGGAACCTGATAATGGTCCACTAAAACCGATATGAATCACTTCGGTTCCTTCAATGGTTGTTGAGGTTACATCTCCTTCCACTTCCCCCTCCGCTCCCTCGTTTGCTTGGCACGCGCTTAGGAAGAGACTTGCTAGACCTAATGCTAACCATGTTCTCGTTTTCATTGACCGATCTCCTTTCATTGCTAGGCTCCAATATACGCTTTTCGGACATCATCATTAGCGAGAAGTTCCGTTTTTGTCCCTTCTAACACGACGCGTCCATTTTCAATGACATAGCCACGATCGGCAATTTTCAACGCCGCATTCGCATTTTGTTCCGCTAGAAGTACCGTTGTTCCAGCTTCATTCACCGTTTTGATCACGTCCAATACTTGCTCCACAATTAATGGAGCCAAGCCAATGGATGGTTCATCAAACAAAATTAACTGTGGTTTAGCCATCATCGCTCGCCCAATTGCTAACATTTGCTGTTGGCCGCCGCTTAGAGAACCTGCTGGATCTGCTTTTTTCTCTTCCAAGATCGGAAAGAGTTGATACACATAGGCAAGCGATTCCGTCATTTGCTTTTTTTCTTTTATCACGTAAGCACCCATTTTTAAATTTTCCAATACCGTCATTTCAGGAAATAACTTCCTACCTTCTGGACAAAGGACAATCCCTTGTTTGACGAGCTGGCTTGGCGAGAGACCAGAGATCTTCTTTTCTTTCCACGAAATAAATCCTTCTTCTAGTGGAGTCAATCCACTGATTGCTCGAAAAAGCGTACTTTTCCCTGCGCCATTGGCACCTAACAGAACAACGAGTTCTCCCTTCTCCACTACCATTTCAATCTCTTTAAGTGCTTCATATTGACCATATTTAACCGCAATCGTTGAAAGCCTAAGCATGTTAAGATCCGCCTCCTAAATACGCTTCAATCACTGCAGGATTTTGGCGAATGTCTTCTGGCTTACCTTCAGCAATTTTTTTACCGTAATTAATGACGATGACATGATCAGCTAATTCCATAACCATCTTCATTTTGTGCTCAATCAAACAAACCGTCAGGCCTGTGTTAATCATTTTTCGTATTAATTGAGCTAATCCATCCGTCTCTTCAGGGTTCACTCCGGCAGCTGGTTCATCTAAAAACACAATCTCTGGTCCCGTTGCAAGGGCTAATGCAATCGCAATTCGCTTCTTCGCTTCTTGAGAAATGTCAGCAATCAGTTGATCTTTTCGATCTAATAACCCAACAAACGCTAAGACTTCTTCCGCCTTTTTTCTTGATAAAGCTTCTTCTTTTCTTAAACGAGGGGTTCGAAAGATCGTATCTAGTACATTTGATTTTGTCCGTAGTCGATTTCCGATGATGAGATTATCAAAAACTGTGGCGTTTTCAAAAAGCTTTGTTGACTGAAATGTGCGTGCAATCCCGAGCTTTGCGACTTGGTGAGGTTTACGTTTAGTGATGTCTTCATTTTTATACATCACTTGCCCTTGACTTACTGGATAATAGCCACTCATTAGATTAAATAAGGTTGATTTCCCTGCACCATTGGGACCGATAATGGCGGTTAATTTATTTTCCTCTACTCCGATATCCATTTGATTAACAGCCGTTAGCCCACCAAATCGTTTTGTTAAGCCTTTCGTTTCTAAGATCAAATGGATTCCCCCTTTTGCTCGCTATACGCTTTCTGCTTGTTTTTGCGCATTTTACGTCGTTGTAAAAATTGTTGAATCCCGCCAACAATCCCTTTTGGATAAAAGATAACTAAAAGAACGAGTAGCGGTCCGAATACGATCATCCGGTACTCTTCCATAAACTGAAGGCCTTGTGTTAATACAACGATTAACAGCGTCCCTACTAATGGACCAAACAACGTCCCAATTCCACCGACGATTAAGTAGGTGAGCATATCAAATGTCATCATCGTGTACGAGAGGTCCGGACCAATAAACCGTACAGTCGATGCATACAAAGCCCCTGCGACACCTGCTAATAGTGTCGATAAGACAAAGGAAATTAACTTTTGCTTCATCGTATTAATTCCAATTGTTTGCGCAAGGTCTTCAGAATTGCGGATTGCCATGTACGTTCTACCAACCAATGAAGTAGCGATCCCTTTCACAAATAAAATTGTAAGCAAAAGAAACAGTAACACTAAATAATAGGTGCCTATTCCACCATCAAACGAAAGTGGTCCAATTGCCGTTGGAGCAGGAATACCAATCAGGCCTCTAACCCCTCCGGTTAATTCATCCCATTGATAGATCACCAAATAGATAATATAGCCTACACATAATGTGTAAATGGCAAAGAAATGTTCTTTTGTACGTAAAGCCACTAAACCAACAAGTAAACCAATGGTTGTTGTAATGGCAATTGCACATAGAAACGCGACCCAAAATGGCATGCCGACATCCACTGTTAAAATCCCTAATGAATAGGCCCCTACCGCAAAGAAACCAGCGTGAGCAAGCGATAATTGACCTGTATACCCTCCAATAATATTCATCCCGTACACCGCGATTGACCAGATAAACGCAATGGTTAACACATAAATGAAATATTGATTCGAGGTTAGTAATGGAAACACGAGAGCAATGCCAACGAACACGCCAGGTAGAACGAATGATTTCGCGTTACGCATTTGCGTGTGCCCCCTTTTTAGCAAATAACCCTTGCGGACGCATCGTTAAAATGAACACTAACAAAACGAAAGCAATTAGATCGCTATACGTACTTGAAATAAAGGTTGCGCCCAAACTCTCTGTAATTCCGAGAATATAGCCACCAACGATTGCACCAGGAATACTCCCCATTCCACCGATAATAATAATGACGAATGCTTTTAAAATGACAAGATGACCCATGCCTGGATACACAAGATTAATAGGCGATGCAATGGAAGCGGCGACCGCGGCTAATGCACCTGAAATAAAAAATGTTAACAAGGCGACTTTATTTGCATTCACTCCAACTAGAAATGCACCTTCGCGATTTTGCGACATTGCGACAATAGCAGATCCAGTTTTCGTCTTTTTCAAAAAGAGCTGAAGTAAAATCATAACAATGACTGCAGCAAAGATAATTAAAATCCGTTGTTGCGTGACAGTAATACCTAGAATGGAGACGACCTCGGTGAACGGTGTTGTAACAGATCGATATTCTGCTCCCCATATAAGTTGAACGAGTGCTTCTAAAAATAATAAAACACCAATAGCTGCTATCTTGTCATGAATAGGTGGCGAATGACGTAAAGGATGGAATACAAGCCTTTGCATCAACATTGCTAGCACGCCTACAACCAAAATGGCAATAAACATTGCGACGAAATAGGGAACGCCAAGTGAAGTCATTGAAAGCAATGTAATATAACCACCGACCATGTAAAGAGCACCATGCGCAAAGTTCGGGATGTGCAGAATTCCATAGACGAGCGTTAATCCTAAAGCCACTAAACTATACACACTTCCGACCGTTAAACCATTGACAATTTGTTGGAGTAAAACGTCCATTTACGTCCTCCTTCTCCTATGGGTTGACTTCTTCAATTAGCTTTCGTTTTAAAATTTTCCCTACAGCTGTTTTTGGGAAAGCTCCTTCAAACTGAATGAACTTTGGAACTTTGTAAGGCGATAAGTACAAGCGACAATGATTAAGCACTTCTGACTCTGATAGGAGACTGCCTTCTTTTTTTACTATAAACGCTTTGACAGTCTCTCCTCTGTAAGCATCTGGTATCCCAACCACTGCTGCCTCTACGACATCATGTAATTGATAAAGAACTTTTTCCACCTCGATTGGGTATACATTGTAACCGCTTGCAATAATAAGCTCTTTTTTTCTGCCTACAATATAAAAGTAGCCATCTTCATCTTGTTTCGCCAAGTCACCAGTGTACAGCCAGTCGTTTCGTAATGTTTGAGCAGTCTCTACTTCCATACCGAGATACCCTTTCATCACTTGTGGTCCCTTTATAATTAGTTCTCCTACTTCACCATTCTTACGTTCCCTTTGCCCTGTTTCCATATCGACAATTTTTGCTTCAGTATTGGACACGGTAATGCCAATACTGCCAGGCTTTTGCACACCTTTAAAAGGATTGCGGTGTGTGACTGGAGACGACTCTGAAAGGCCATAACCCTCTAACACATCTGCACCAGTTAACGCTTTCCATTTGTAAATCATTTCTACCGGTAGAGGAGCCGATCCACTTGTACAACGCTGTATTGAAGAGAAATCACTTCCATATTTTTTCGCGTACTGGATAAGCGCCATATACATAGTCGGCACACCTGGAAAACTAGTCGGACGTTCGGTTTCAATCACTTTTGCCATTTCAGCTACATCAAACTTCGATAACAATAAAATCGTACTACCACGAAGAAAGCTTGTTGTCATAGCACTCGTCATGCCATAAACGTGAAATAAAGGGATCGCAGTTAAAACAATTTCTTCTTCCACATCCGTATTCATTGTGACTGAAGACTGATAGGCGTTCGCTACAAGATTAAAATGGGTAAGCATCGCGCCTTTTGATCGACCAGTCGTTCCTCCAGTATATTGAATCACTGCTACATCTTCTTTTGGTTGAACAAACGCACTTTTTTGTTGAATCGGTGTGCTTTTAAGTAAGCGATCAAAGCTTGAAGGCTTATCAAAGGATGTCGTGTATACCCGTTTAACTTGACTACCCTCTCTTATTTCAGAAAAGACGGGTTGCAAGGATTCATGCAAAATAATCGTGCTTACGTTAGCATCCTGTAAAATATAGAGCAGTTCGTTCGGTCGATACATTGGGTTAATTTGAACGACACTTGCACCAAGATACATAATAGCAAAGTAACTAATCGGGTACGCTGGCATATTCGGTAGCATTAACGCCACCCGATCCCCCTGCTTCACACCATCTTCTGCTAATCCATTTGCGACGCATAGAACTTGTTGATAAAGTTCATCATAGCGATAAGTCCTGCCGTAAAATGTGAGGGCGATGTTCTGGGAATACGCTTGAACAGCTGTCTCAAACAAGGTGGAAAGAGAAATGTTTGGAATAACAACATCCTCATATCGGAAGTCGTTCTTATCCACATCATCACATCCTTTCTTCATTTTAAAGACGTTTGTTATTTACATAGACTCTAATAAAAGTGCAATACCTTGCCCTCCTCCAACGCAAGCGCTTACAATTCCGTTTTTGGCTCCACTTCTTTGCATTTCATAGCAAAGTTTAGTGATAAGCATCGATCCCGTTGCTGCAATCGGGTGACCATGCGCAATTGCGCCTCCATTGACATTTAATTTGTCCATATCAATGTTTAACTCTTTATTACATGCAAGTATTTGAGCTGCAAATGCTTCATTTATTTCAACTAAGTCGATGTCTGCTAATGACACATTCGTCTTTTGAAGTAATTTTTGAATAGCTGGAACAGGACCCATTCCCATCATCGTTGGATGAACACCTGCTACGACCCAATTGACGATTTTCGCTAATGGCTTTAAGCCTCTTTGCTTAGCTTGCGTTGCTGACATCACAACTAATGCAGCAGCCCCATCGTTCACACCAGAAGCATTTCCTGCTGTTACCGTTCCATTTTGCTTAAACACCGGTTTTAATTGACTTAATCGTTCAATGTTTGAATTTGGTCGTGGATGCTCATCTTCTTTAAATACAGTCAACCCTTTTTGAGAAGGGACATGTAATGAAATGATTTGTTCTTCAAAAAAACCATTTTCCAATGCATGAGCCATCCGCATTTGACTTTGAAGTGCATATTGATCTTGCTCTTGTCTAGAAATATTGTAGAAATCAGCGACGGTTTCTGCTGTAATCCCCATTGGAGGATCGCCAATCGATTCAGGTGATAATCTTCGTTTTAAAAACGAAGGTGGAAGACGATCAAATGGTTTTTCTTGGGGTGCCATTAAATAAGGGGACCGTGTCATACTCTCTGTTCCACCAGCGATGTAAATCTGCTGTTCATTTAGCTTTACATGATCACTAGCAAGAGCAACACTATTAATTCCTGATCCACACTGACGATCTACAGTTAAGCCTGCAACTTCAACGGGTAAACCTGCTTGCAGTAAGCTGACTCTCGCCATATTTCCACCGCCGGCTAAACAATTTCCAAACACTACATCTTCCACTTCATTTCCATCCACTTCAGCACGCTTTAACGCTTCTTTCATAACGATGGCGCCAAACTCATAGGGCTCCATTTTTGCAAGACTTCCTCCAAAACGTGCGATTGGTGTACGTACAGCTGACACGATAACAGCTTCGACCATTTTATCTCTCCTTTAACTGATCTCGTATAAGGACATATGCAAGACCTATGCCAAGAAGAAAAAGTCCATACGTATAGGCAACTTCATTAAGATTTTTTTAAGTAACGCTTGAAATGATGCAAGAATGACTCAATTAATTCGTTTTTAAATCACTTTTTTAACAAAAAAACGTCCCCCGCTGCGCATAAGCACAGTGAGGGAACGTTTCAAAAACCATTTATTTCGTTGAATCTCTGCTTTCAATTCGGTGAGGCAACGTAACAGTGGACTCAGATACTTCTTCCTTATTCATTAATTTCGTTAAGAGACGCATCGAAACGGCACCAATATCGTATAGCGGTTGTACAACGGTTGAAAGAGTTGGTCGAACCATTGTCGCAAGTCTCGTATTGTCAAAGCCAACAACCTCGTAATCACCAGGTACGTTTAAGCCTTTATCTTGAATTCCATGAATGACACCAAGAGCCATTTCGTCATTCGATGCAAAGATAGCAGTCGGCTTTTTGCTTACTTCTACAAATGAATCCATTGCTTCAATCCCAGAGTCATACGAATAATCACCAATGACAATTAAATCTTCATCAAATTCAATGTTATTCTTTTCGAGCGCACTTCGATAACCCGCAAATTTCTGATAGCCATTAATCGGATCTTCTAAAGAACCGCTTAGCATGCCGATACGCTCATGCCCTTTATCGATTAAATATTGAATGACATCTTCAGCTGCTTTTGTATAATCAATATTGACAGAAGGGAACGATTTCTCGCTATCTAATGTGGCAGCTAGCACAATCGGAACAGGCGAACGTTTAAATTGCTCCGCATGCTCGTCTGTAATTTCGCCACCCATAAAAACAATTCCATCAACTTGCTTCTCTAAAAGGGTGTTAATCAAGTGAATCTCTTTATCTTTATTTTGATCCGAGTTACACAAGATGATGTTATATTTGTACATTGTTGCAATATCTTCAATTCCTCGAGCAAGCTCTGAGAAAAAGATACTTGATATATCAGGTATAATCACACCGACCGTTGTTGTTCGTTTGCTAGCAAGCCCTCTTGCCACAGCATTTGGACGATAGCCTAAGCGTTCAATGGCTTCTAATACTTTTTTCCGTGTTGTTGGTTTAACGTTCGGATTTCCGTTCACAACTCTTGATACAGTTGCCATTGAAACCCCTGCTTCTCGTGCTACATCATAAATTGTTGTATTCATATGTTATTCCTGCCAACGTTCAGCAGTTATCCTCCTTTTCGCTCTCATAAAAATGTGTATTATTAAGTTCATTAACTCTGTTTTTCAAGCTCATTTCTTATAAGGATACGATAAACAAAGATTTAGTGCAATAAATAAGCACGTGTTCACAAAAATTTTCATAAATGAAAAACAGTTTTCTTTTTTATGGAAAACAGATTTATCAATACCATTATTAATGTGCCCGCTTTCAAGGAAATTTAAACACGAAAAACACCTCCATTCATGTGAATGGAAGTGTCTATTGAACGTTTAGGCTTGATTGACTGCTTGTTTAATTAAACCAGACGATTCAAGATCATTCATAAATGAATGGAATTCGTCAAAATTCATTTGCTGTGCAGAATCAGATAGCGCCACCGCAGGGTCTGGATGTACTTCTGCCATCACTGCATCTGCACCAATAGCCAGTGCTGCTTTTGCAGTTGGAAGGAGTAAGTCTTTTCTTCCTGTAGAGTGGGTAACATCAACCATAACAGGTAAATGTGTTTCTTGTTTTAAAATTGGTACTGCCGAAATATCGAGTGTATTTCGAGTCGCTTTTTCGTACGTTCGAATACCTCTTTCACAAAGCATGATTTGGTCGTTCCCTTTTGAAACAACATATTCAGCAGCATGAATAAATTCTTCAATGGTAGCTGATAAACCTCGTTTCAATAGAACCGGCTTTTTCACAGATCCAGCAGTTTTTAATAATTCGAAGTTTTGCATATTACGTGCACCAATTTGAATGACATCTACGTAATCGAGTGCTACTTCAATATCTTTCGGTGTCACAATCTCACTGACTACTGCCATATCAAGTTCATCTGCTACACGCTTTAAGATCTTTAATCCGTCGAGACCAAGACCTTGGAAATCATAGGGAGACGTTCTCGGTTTAAATGCCCCGCCTCGAAGGAGTCGTTGACCGCGCTTCTTCATTTCTTTTGCAACAGCTAAAACTTGTTCGTAACTTTCAACTGCACAAGGGCCAAATACGAAACGCTGCTTGCCATCTCCTATCGTCTCACCTTTTACAGTAACGGTCGTGTTATCAGGATGCCTTTTTCTTGATACAAGAAGCGCTTTACTATTGTCTTCTTCTTGAAGTTCTAGACTCGCTTTAAAAATTTGTTTAAATAAGTGCTGAAGCGTTGTTGTTTCAAACGGTCCACTATTATGTTCAGCAATATGGTCGAGCATTTTTCGCTCTCGCACCGGATCGAATCGCGCAATCCCTTGCTGTCTTTTTACTTCCCCAATTTCTTTTACTAACTGCGCTCGCTTGTTGATTTGTTCTAACAAGTCCAAGTTTACTTTGTCTAATTGATCTCTTAAGCCGTCTAACTGTTCGTGACTCATTTCTCTCCACCTCTCCCATGCATCTTTAATTTATTCTGTCTATTATAACGAAGAGATCAAAAAAAGTCACGGTTTTTTTCTTTATTACTTAAACGCTTTTATGCACTAAAGTCATTATGCTATACGTGATGATCTATTAAAACCGCCACACCTTGCTTCTCAGACAGTTCGTTCCGTATCTTCATCATAAAGAAAGAGCCCTTCCATTAAAGTAATGAAAAGACTCTTTAATTCAGATTATTTCTTAGCTGATGATTTTGCTTTTTTCTCAGCGTCATTTACTTCGCTTTTTACCGTTTCAGAAATATTTTTTCCGGCTTCTTCAGCATCTTCTTTTAAATCTTTTGCTAAGCTTTTCGCTTCTTCCATTTGATTCTCAGCTTCGTCTTTTGCAGAAGAACTTAAATCCTTCACTTTATCAACCACTTGTTGGGATTGATCAGAAACCGTTTTTGCTATGTTTGTAGACTTTTCTTTTGCAAGATCTGCCCATTCATTTCCTTTTTCATAAACGTCGTTTGTTAGTTGAGCCGTTTTTTCTTTTGCGTTATAAGCTTGCTCACTAATATCGCTACGTAATTCTTTACCTGATTTTGGTGCTAGAAAAAGAGCTGTTGTCGCTCCAACGATTCCACCTACTAGTGTACCAATTAAAAAATCTTTCGTATTCATATCTCCCATGTTAAAACTCCTCCTTGGACTGATTTTGTTCTAATTGTTGTTTTCGTTGCTTAAACTTTGTATAGAAATCTAAAACAGCTTGGCCCCATTGAACGGCTTGCGAAACTGTTTCAGCATTTCGACTGGTTTCGGCATTCACTTTTGTCGTTACTTGTCTCACCGAATGATTAATGGATTTTAATGATTCTCCCAAGTCTTTCGATGAATCAAATAACACCTGTAGTGAATCTGATTTACGCTGCACATCGTCAGCTAAAGCATTTGTTTTTTGAAGCAAAGCTTCTGATTCAGCTGTAATGCCTTTCATCTGACCTTCCAACGATTTAATCGTTGCAGATGTTTGCTCTAATGTCTTTGTTGTTGATTTTAGTGTTTTTATTACGTAAATAACAAAAAGTGCAATCGCTACAGCTATAATAAAGACACTTATGTATAACAAAGCTTCCACTTAGCATACCCCCTCCTTAATTCTTTACCCAATTCTACAATCTTAAAACAAAAGATTCAAATAGAGGGCTGCAAAAACAAATTCGACATTTCCCATCGATCTCCTGCTCACAATTGTTTATCTTACAAAAAGAAAAAAGATAACTAGAACTGTTCTAGTTACCTTCTTATACCCTTCTTTATCAAAAACTATGCATTAGCTACTTTTTTTCTGACTTATTTCATAGGCTTTTTGATATTTTTGGATATCCCCAGCCCCCATAAACAGTAATACTTCGTGCTCATGGACCTGTAATTGTTCTATTTTTGATTCGTGCATTAAGTGACTTCCATCAATTAATTGTTGTAATTGCTCAATGGTTAGAGAGCCTTGATCTTCTCTTGCAGATCCAAAAATGTCACAGAGGTAAACCGTATCGGCTTGACTTAGCGCATCAGCGAACTCTTGTAAGAACGCTTTTGTACGAGTAAATGTATGTGGCTGAAAGATCGCCGTTACTTTACGGTCTTTGTATTTCTTTTTTGTTGCTTCAATGGTTGCCGCAATTTCAGTCGGGTGATGGGCATAGTCATCAATTAAAATTTGCGAGCCGAATACTTTTTCACTGAAGCGTCTTTTTACACCTGCAAATGATTTTAAATGCTTCGCAACATCTTCATACTGTAAGCCTTCATAATGACACAACGTAATGATCGCAAGTGCATTTTTTACGTTGTGGTCGCCATAACCTGGAATTAGAAAGGTTCCGTATCGATCTCCACGGATGTACGCATCAAAAGATGTTCCTTCTGACGTGCTTTTCACGTCTCGCGCTTGGAAATCATTATCTTCATTTAAGCCATAATAGAGAATTGGTACATTGGCTTTAAGCTCCTGCAAATGCTGATCGTCTCCACATGCAATGATCGCTTTTTTAACTTGTCGAGCCATTTCTTCAAACGCAGAAATGACATCATCCACGCTTTTAAAATAATCTGGATGGTCAAAATCAATGTTCGTCATAATGCAGTAGTCAGGCGAATAGTTTAAGAAATGACGACGATATTCACACGCTTCGAATACAAAGTAGTCGGAATCAGTCGTACCTTTCCCTGTGCCATCTCCAATCAAATAAGAGGTTGGCTTAATTGAGCCGATGACGTGAGCAAGTAAACCGGTTGTAGATGTTTTTCCATGAGATCCTGTAATCGCTACGCTTGTAAATTGAGAAATAAACGACCCTAAAAATTCTGGGTACACGTCTACTTTTAAACCAAGTTCTCGTGCACGAACAATCTCTTCATGGTTTTCTCCATACGCAGCGGACATAATGACATGCTGCTGTTCTTTAATATTATCCGCAGAAAAAGGAAGAAGCGGAATGCCTTTTTTCTCAAGAGGTTTTTGAGTGAAAATGGCTTCTGTAATATCTGAACCTTGAACGTCTTCTTTCATATCATCTAATATTTGCGCTAACGCACTCATACCAGAGCCTTTAATTCCGGTAAAATGGTAGGTTGTCACTGATAAAGCCTCCAATCTAAGCCCTAGGTTCGTTTCTAGGTGCCGATCCAATCGCTAAATTTCCGTTAATAATGTTTAGTATATGCGATAACCTATAAATGGTCCGGTCATTCACTATACAATCCATCACTTTCCATTACATATCATATATAAGTTTTGTCTTTTTCTCAAGTTCAAGCTAGATCTGACTTTGAATGGAACGTTTGATTTAGCTGATCTTCCGTTACTAACACGGTTCTTGGCTTACTTCCCATCGCACCAGAAATAACGCCTCTTGCTTCCATCATGTCCACGAGTCGAGCGGCTCGATTGTAGCCAACGCGAAAGCGGCGTTGAATACTTGAAGCAGAACCACTTCCTTGTTCCACGACAAAATAACACACATCCTCAAACAACTCATCTTCTTGTTCTGTTTGTTCAAACGCTTTCTCTATCGCTTCACTTTCAAACGCATAGTTTGGCGATCCTTGTTTTTTAGCGTAGTCGATTACCGCTTCAATTTCGTCGTCAGATACAAATGTACCTTGAACGCGAACCGGTTTCGCTGCACCATTTTCATGGAACAGCATGTCGCCTCTTCCCAATAACCGCTCTGCACCGCCCATGTCCAGAATGGTTCGTGAATCGGTTTGTGACGAAACGGAAAAAGCAATTCTTGTCGGGATGTTCGCTTTTATTAACCCTGTAATAACATCTACAGATGGTCTTTGAGTTGCTAAAAGTAAATGAATCCCGCATGCACGCGCTTTTTGAGCGATTCGACAAATGGCATCTTCTACGTCTTGAGGGGATACCATCATTAAATCAGCTAGTTCATCAATAACTACAAGAATATATGGTAGCTTTTCGTGTCTTTCGTTGTACTTCTCGATATCACGTACCCGCGTTTTACTAAAGAGCTCATAGCGCCTCTCCATTTCTTGAACAACCCATTTCAACGATGCAGTCGCTTGCTTCGGATCAGTAATAACAGGCGCTAATAAATGAGGCACATCGTGATAAGGAGCCAATTCTACCATTTTAGGATCAACAAGCAACAATTTTAAGTCTTCTGGTGAAGCTTTGTATAACAAACTAATTAAAATGGAGTTAATGCATACACTTTTACCTGAACCTGTTGCGCCTGCCACTAAACCGTGGGGCATTTTCTTTAAATCAGTCACAACTGGGTTCCCAGATATATCAAGGCCTAAAGCTGCCGTAAGCGGAGAGGATGGAGTACGAAACACATCTCTTCGCAAAATTTCCCTGAGCATAACCGGCGTAGACGTTCGATTTGGCACTTCAATTCCGATTGCATTTTTTCCTGGAATCGGCGCTTCAATTCGAATATCTTTTGCAGCTAAAGACAGCTTAATATCATCTGTTAAATTCGTAATCTTGTTCACCTTAACGCCTTTTGCTGGTTGAATTTCAAACCGAGTGACAGCTGGACCTTTTGTTCGATTCACCACTTTGGCATCAACGTGAAAGCTAAGCAATGTTTCCTCAAGCAATGTAGCTTGTTCATCTAGCCAAGCGCTATCATCGTCTGTCGTTCTCTCAGGATAATGAAGCAGTTTAAGAGGTGGCGCATCATAATGATCCACTCGCTCTTCCTGTCGTGAATGCTGCTGTTTCTTTCGTCGATCTGTTGGCAGCATTAAGACATTAAAAGGAATCTCCTTTTTTTCAGAAGACCTGGATGTGCTCTTTCTTGGGATTTCTTTCGGCGATTCATCTACTTTATGCTCTTCTAAACGAGTGCTTTCTTCTTCCATCGGCTCCACCACTTCTGGCGTTACAGACTCTTCTTCAGCAATAACCGCTATTTCTGACTCCTCTTTAATGGCCGTTTCTACATCTGGACCACTTTCAACGACTGAGGCGACAACCTCCGGCTCCATTTCCAGTTCAGGCTGCTTTTCGTTATCCTCCACTACCTCTTCCGATTTTGGAACAACGGTCGGCTCCTCAACTTGATTTTCAGGTTCTGTGTCAGCGACATGTTTCTCTTTTAAAGATGCAAGCATCAATCGATTTGTTTCAACTACAGATTGTTTTTCAACGATTTGTGAAAGCTGTACGGACTCACTTGTTTGTTCTTGATCGTTAGACATCGAATCATCTTTTTCGTTCATACGCTCAATAAAGCTTTGCTGCGCGTGTCTCGTATTGCGTAATAACCAGTTATAGTCGCTATTATCGCTCACCATGTTTTTTTGAATCCCATGTACTGGCGAAGGAATCGTTGTAGGCTTAAATGTTCCTTGAAAATACGTTGACTCACGTGACGGTGTTTTAGTTCTTAGCGTTGAAGTCTTCTTTTGATAATTTGCCTCAATCGCTTTTTCTGGATGACTCTTTTCCTTTTGTCCTTCGTTATTCTCTTGATTATGATACGAATAGCCATAGTAAAACGTCATCCTAGCATCTTCTAACTCTTCAACTGGCTTTTGATCGGTTTGCTTTGGACGTTTTACATCTTCCTCTGAATGAGTGGATGTATGTATTGGTTCATCTCGATTCTCATCTTCTTGTCCTTTGAAGTAATTGAACCATTTGTTCAAAAAATTCATGATTTCACCACCTGAAGTAAAAAAGCTGGCATTCTTAAAAAGAGCCAGCCTTATTAACAATTATAAATATGCAGATCCAATTTCCTTGTCATCTGGCAATACGAGAATGCCTTTTTCAGCAGGAGCATCTTTTAACCCTAGTTCTTTTGCAGAACAAATCATCCCATGAGACGCTTCTCCACGTAGTTTTGCTTCTTTAATAACCAATCCACTAGGCACAATGGCACCAACCTTTGCCACAACGACTTTTTGACCTGCAGCAATATTTGGTGCTCCACACACAATCTGTGATTTTTCATCACCTAGATCCACTTGACAAACAGATAGTTTATCAGCGTTCGGATGCTGTTCACAACTCTCTACATGACCCACTACAAATAGTGGCTTTTGCTCAAAATTTAAATCAACGGTTTGTCCATTTTCTGACGCAGCTTTTTGTACGAGCGCTTCAATATCTTTCGTTAATTCAATAGCGCCTTCCCCGTCTACTTCTCCGTAATTCGATGCATGTAGCACATTAATACCAGCTAGCGCACCTGTTGTTCGATTTTTTATTTGGACAAAGTCTCCATGCTGTTCCACAAGACGGTCATCAATGGAAGCTTGTTCCTTAACAAGCAATAAGACATCGCCAATTCCTTTTTTGTTATAAAATGCGTTCATCGTCTGCTCCTCTTGCCACACGTAAGCGTAGCGTTTCTAGTATACTTCATTAATTAAACTTGGACTATCGGTCTTTAGGCTTTTTTTGCGCTAAGATAAATACAGGTTCAAGCTCTCCTCTTTCAACAGCAAAAGGAAGTGCGGTAACCGGGATTCGTCCATTTCGGAAAAATTGCAAGGCCATTTGTCCTAAAACGTCATAACCGGTGTGATTTTGAATATCGGCAAAGATTAGTGAATCTTGATGAGGAATTGCAATCGCTAGCTCCCCTTTAACCTTTTGTTCCATTTTTTCAATGAATGATTGATCAAGGACGCGACTTGCATCATAGCCATCGTTTGCACTTACAAAATAAAACGTATTTCCAGCTACCTCATCTTGCTTCACTGGACACTCTAATGAACGAATGTTAAACATCGCCATCTCTTTTAATTCTTTTAACCCTAGAGAGCTGTCTGCTAAACGAGCTTCATCAATTAACGTGTACGTTTCACCTAGATCAAGCGCATAATAAATTCTTGTTTCTGCTGTGTGTACGTCAAAGATGAGCTTTTTTCCATCTGACGTTTCTTCTGGAAAAGATGCAGCCCGTATAACCGGAAAAATATGCTTTTCTTTTCCATCAAGTGCGACGCTTTCTTTCATTGACATAAGCCCAACTCGTACATGGCGAATCGCTTCTTCAATTGAATCGTACTCTTTTCGTTCCCAGCGCGCTAATAATGGTTTAAGCGCTAACGTTACACCTTTATTAATGGATGGATCTTCTACACGTAACGTACTCTCTTTATGGTCATAACGGATGGTCCAGCCATCATGTTGTAATTTGTCTTCGATTTGTTTTCTAAAGGTTTGAAGATTCAACGTTAACCCTCCTTATTCGTACTTTAGTTTAACACGAATCGACTAAAAACTAAAAAGCTAGGAGGTTGATTTCACCTCCTAGCCTACTTTTGCTTCTGCTTCTGTTAGAAACGTTTGAATTTCATCTTCTGTCTTACGGTCTTTAGAAACAAATCGTGCTAACTCTTCACCGTTTGAAAAAGCAAGGAAGCTTGGTATTCCGAACACATCATGATCGATGCAAACATCGATAAGTTTGTCACGGTCTACATAATAAAACGTAAACGTCGGGTAATCTACTTCCAGTCGAGGTAGAAACGGCTCAATCACTCGGCAATCTGGACACCAATTAGCTGAGAATAGAAAAACGGCTGTCTCCGATTCTTTAATTTTGTTAAATTCTTCAACGCTTGCTACATGTTCCATCGTATACACCCCATCTTAACCTTCTAAAAGATTCATGTCGTTCTTTTTTATCCAGCCTTTTTTTCTCATCCACTCAGATACAACGAGCGCAACGACCGCTGGTATTCCTACATAGCATACTACAACTTGAGTGAAAATCAACCACGTAAAGCCCATTTCTGTAAAAGTCATAATCGGTCCGACTAACCCACTCGTGCCCATTCCAGCTCCAGCTGCATTATTTATTAAACCGAAGACCATTGTCCCAACTGGAGCAGCAACTAAACTTGCCACTGTTGGCGGAATGAGAATGCGAGGGTTTCGAATAATATGCGGCACTAACAGCATCGATGTGCCAATACCAATTGAAAGTAGCCCGCTTATTCGATTATCTCGATAACTAGCAACCGCAAAACCGACCATTTGTCCCGCACAACCAATCGCAGCAGCTGCGGCGACAGGCCCTTGTACATCAAGCATGATTGCTATGGCAGCACTAGAGATAGGCGCCGTTAGTGCCCACCCCATTAAAACCGCAACAACACCACTCATAATAAGCGGTTGCTGAGTTGTCGCCCACGTAATCGCATCACCAATCGACACCATTAAGAACTGGATTGGCGCGCCTAAAAGAAATGCAACGGTATACCCAGATACAATTGTCGCAATCGGTGTAACGAGAATATCAATCTTTGTTTCTCCTGCAACAATTTTTCCTATTTCTGCTCCCACTATAGCTGCTAAAAAACTGCCAGCAGGCCCTCCATAAAACGCACCTGCAGCACCACAGACAATTGTTGCTAGTACGACGAAATTAGGTGCAACCAGTGCGAGAGCGACCGCAGCACCAATTGCTGCTCCATATAGGTCCATCGTAAATTGACCAAGTTCAATCATTTGCTCAATTTGAATTTGTTCTCCAATTGTTCGAATAATAATACCAATAATTAATGTCGCAAACAAACCAAACGTCATTTGTCCCATCGCTTTAATAAAATAAGTACGTAACGACGGTTGAACCCCTTTTTTCGCTAAAAAAGCTTTCATGTCTCACACTCCAAAAAGTAATCTTGTCTTCTTTAAGAATACGATATGTCTTTTCATGTGACAAGACAATTTGAGTAGGTTTACTTTTCTTCATTTAGGATATCCATTATCATAGAAACTAAAGACATGTAAAGGGAGTTTTATAATGAAACTAAATGTGTATTTAGCTGGAGAAATTCATTCAAATTGGCGCGACACAATTAAAGATTTAGCAAAGCAAGATGATTTACCTCTAACCTTTAATGGGCCAATGGAAAATCATGATAAAAGTGACAAAATTGGTGAAATGATTTTAGGAGAGCAACCGACAAACATTCACACAGATGAAGCTGCATCAAGTATAAACAATTTACGAACTCAAATCCTTATGAAAAAATCAGACGTTGTCATCGCTTTATTTGGTGAGGAGTACAAGCAATGGAATACTGCTATGGATGCATCGAGGGCCATTGAAGCCGGTATCCCCGTTATTCTAATCCGTCCAGAGAAACTTCACCACGCCCTAAAAGAATTATCAAATAAAGCTCAAGTCGTGGTCGAGACACCTGAACAAGCGGTTCAAACGTTAGCCTATATTTTCGCAGAACAATAAATCTTAAAACGATAATTGTTCCCTATTGTAAAATTGATTCAGATAACTAGATAACAACGAAAAGACGAGTAATCCGGGATTACTCGTCTTTTAACATCCTCAATGGAGTGTAGGACGCTGTTCAAATTTATACATGCCGTAACAACTCTCTACAAGCTGTGCAAACATTTGTTTACGCGTTACGCGACCATTTGTTAGCAATCCGATTGCTCCATCTTTTTTACCAATTTGAATGCCAATAATATGGGAAAGCTCTATCCCTGACTCTAGCGAATCATTAAATGTTTTAGGCAACGGCAAACTTAAACCTGAAGCTGGGTAAATACGACCATCTCGGGTCACTAAAACACCCCAATTGCAAAGATAATAAATGCCTTCAACGCGCATCACGCCACCTTCAAGGCCAATTCCTAAGTCAGCGTCCTCCGCTTGTCTTGCGCTTTCAGCTCGATTCAATGCCCCTTTTCGCGTTTCTTCACTTGATAAAGGTTGATCCCTTACTCCTGAAGGAGATGGAATCGAGGAAATGAGAATAGGTTCTTTTATTAGTACATCTTTAACAGCGTGCACTTTCGCAGGGTTTTTTGTCCCTACTGCTAGCGTCATCATACGTACGACGTTAAACTTTCATACGTTGACTTATCAGTGGAACGGACAAGTTTGACTAACAATTCTTTTGCCGCAGCATAATCATCAATGTGTAAAATTGATGAAGATGTATGAATATAGCGCGCACATACGCCAATGACAGCTGAAGGAACACCATCGCCAGACGTATGAATGCGACCTGCATCCGTTCCACCTGGTGAGATGAAGAACTGATACGGAATGTTATTTGCTTCTGCCGTATCAAGTACAAAATCACGCATCCCTTTATGTGTAATCATTGTGCGGTCATGAATCCGAACTAGCGCACCTTTGCCTAAATGACCAAATGCATCTTTTCCACCAGTTGCATCATTAGCTGGACTTGCATCAAGCACATAGCTCAAATCAGGTTGAATCATATGTGCCGCTGTTGCTGCACCTCTCAAACCGACTTCTTCCTGTACGGTTGCACCAGAGAAGAGCAAATTTGGTACGGTTTCTCCTTTAAGCTCTTTTAACAATTCAATGGCTAGACCGACACCGTAACGGTTGTCCCAAGCTTTTGCCATAATTTTTTTAGGGTTCGCCATTGGCGTAAACGGGCATTCAAGAGCGATTGGCTGTCCAGGCTTAATCCCTATCGATAGACAATCGTCTCGATCATCAGCGCCAATATCAATATACATTTCTTCAATTGGCATGGGCTTTGAACGCTGCGAATCTTGCAGCAAATGCGGTGGTGTTGAACCAATTACTCCAATAATCGGTCCATTATCGGTCATGATTTGTACGCGCTGTGCTAGAAGGACTTGCGACCACCAGCCACCTAATGTTTGAAATTTAATTAGTCCTTTTTCATTGATTGAAGTCACCATGAATCCCACTTCATCCATGTGTCCAGCTACCATTACTCTTGGGCCTTCTTCATTACCACGTAAGACACCAAACGTGCTGCCTAATTTATCTTGAATAATTTCGTCGGTATGTTTCGATAATTCTTTTTTAACGAATGCTCGAACATCATGCTCAAAGCCTGGCGGTCCTACAAGTTCGGTTAAAGACTGAAATAATTGTTTTGTTTGATCGTTCATATGTACCTCCCACAAGCTATTCTTTTTTTATTTTACAAAATTTCTTTCAGATAAGCTAGCGATTCATTTGTTCTATTGAGTTGTCATGTAAAGGAGATTTACTTTTCACACAAAACTATGGTATCGTAAGTGGTGATTCTAACAGAGATGGTTTTTATTCTTTGATTTAAGGGGATATCATGAATTGTACCCATCAACTGGCGCTCCACTTACTTTTTATCATAAGGAGAGGTTTAAATTGAAACGTTTATCGATTGGGATTGGCGTAGGCGTTCTTATAGGTGTACTAGCATCTAGAGCTTGTCAATCGGATGAAATGAAGCCTGAGACCGTTCTAAAGAAAGTGAAAGCAGTAGTAAAACAAGAATACATTATTCATGGCTCTTGGATACACATGCAGCCTGAAACGATTAATCATTTAGGTCTTACGTATCAAGCTTATCGTGGTGGCTTAACAAGTTCAACAGTCGACGGACCCGTTCAATATGAATTCGTTGCCGATATAAACAGCGGTGTTCTTTTAAAGCTTGAACAAATTTAAATCCTTTTACTAAAAAGAGTCCTGCAAGGTGCAGGACTCTTTTTTCGCTTATGAAAACGTTGCTTCTAACCGATAAATCCGATCACCTTTAGCAGAAAATTTCTCTTCATATTCTGTCATAATATTGCCTTCCATCTCGCTATTATGGAGATCAAGGCTCACATTTTTAAATGATAGCCCATAGCTAGACATGCTATGAAGGGAGTATTCAAATAGCCTTTGGTTATCGGTTTTAAAATGAATCTCTCCTTGAGCATCCAGCACCTCGCGATACATACTCAAATAATGTTCGTGCGTCAGACGTCTTTTCTCATGGCGATTTTTTGGCCAAGGGTCCGTAAAATTAATAAACAATCGATTAATTTCTCCAGCTGAAAAAAATTCAGTTAAATCGCCAACATCTTCACTTAAAAGCTTAACGTTTGAAACCCCAGCGCCTTCTATGTTTTCCATTGCTGTAATAAGAACACTCTCGTATCGCTCTACGCCTATGAAATTCACTTCGGGGTGAGCTTGTCCCATCTTCGTTATAAACTGACCCTTCCCTGTTCCAACTTCAATATGAATTGGATTGTTGTTTCCAAAAATGTCTTTCCAATTTCCTTTTTGTAAAGCTGGTTCTTGAATGACAATCGTTGGTCGTTTATTCAATTCCTCTCTTGCCCACGGTTTATGTCTTAAACGCATGTCTATCCCTCTTTCTTATCATTTCTGAATAATTTTCAAACAATCAAGCTACGCTATAAGGAAGGAGGTGTAACATGCCTTTATCAACAAATCATAAACTTTCGTTAATTAAAGACTTATTACTCAGTCAGCAAACCGAGCATTTCCTCACTCATAACGAGCACGAACAACTGACGCAGCTCTTGTCAAATGTCGCTCAAGATCAATCGCTTGATTCGAGCCTTTCTGATACGATCTCGCAAATTTCAAGCGCAACAGAGACCGACACATTCGATTCTCAAACCATTAATAGTTGGCTTGAACAATTATAATTGGCTTATTTCCTAGGAAATAAGCTATCTCTCCTCAAACAAATAGCTCATCTCTGATAAGATGAGCTATTGATTAAATAAGACAAATTTTTTTCATAGCTACGTACTTGATCTTCGTTATTTCGACTATAGTGCCAAAGAAACTCTGAAATGCTATTTGCCACAACATACCAGTACATTCTTAATCGCAAGGAATCTGTTAACCGCTCGCCATACACGGCTAACCAATCGGCCCACTCATCTTCAGGGATATACGTATATAACAATAGACCTAAATCAAGAGCGGGATCAGCAACGGTCGCACCGTCCCAATCAATTAAATATAAATTCTCATGTTCATCACGCATCCAATTATTATGGTTAATATCTCCGTGACAAACTGCATACTTAGTGTCATCTAATCGCTGAAGTAAACGCTCAAGTTCGCTTAAGCCTTTATCAATTAACGGGTTATCAAGTCCATAAAGCGATACTTGCAAATGCATGTTTTCAATCATTACAGATGGAACTAACGGTTTATTCCCCATCCTTGTAAACATATCAAGCAAGTCAGCAGAATCATGAATATTTGCAAGCAATTTTGCTGTACTTGCTTTCCTCATTTCCTTCGCTTTAAGTTCCCTCCCTTGAATCCAGCGCTGTGCCGTAATGACGTCACCACTTTCTAACCTCTTCGTCCACAATAATTTCGGGACAATTCCTTCAGCAGAAAGAACCGCAAGAAAAGGAGATGAATTTCGCTTTATGAATAATTGATAGTCGCCATGTCTAGCAACGTATGCTTCACCAGTTGCGCCTCCAGCGGGTAAGACATCCCAGCCTTCTCCTAAAAACAATTCCACCAGGTTCACCCTCAATTTCCTTTTCTTTTCTTCCGCTTCCTCACTGCTTTTCTATTAAAAAAAATCCATTAAAAGAAGCAGAGCACAGCAAAGTCTCTGCCATCTGTTCAATCAACTCTATAATCGTTACGATTGAAGCGGCATCGTGCATGATCACAATCAATAGGTAGGTCTTATGTTACCAAAAATTTATAAGAAACGTCAACGTGAGATTAAAAAAAACTATTTCCAAATGCCTTTGGCAGAAATCGAATCTTCTCATAGTAAAAATGATTCTGTCAATCGGCTTTTTCCTTTAGGAAAGATTGACAGCAAGCGAATAAGTTTGCTTCAATAGGGGAGTTATATAACGATATACTTGTTTAAAAGGTGTTTAGAACGGAGGAACAAAACGTGCACCATCACGAAAATCGCGCAATCTTACTTGTAACGTGTCAAGATAAACCAGGCATTGTCGCTGCAATTTCTACATTGCTCTTCAATCATCACGCCAATATTGTTCAATCTGACCAATATTCCACTGACCATGAGCACGGTCGATTTTTTATGAGAGTCGAATTCGAATGGCAAAAAGACCACGCTCATTTTGAAGCGATCCAACAAGGGCTCAAAACGTTGGCTGCCACACATGATTTCACTTATAAATTAGAGGAAGCTCAACGAAAGAAGCAAATGGCCATTTTTGTCTCTAAAGAAAATCATTGTTTGTCTGAACTTTTATGGAAATGGAAAGCGGGCGAATTATACGCAGACATTCCTCTTGTGATTAGCAACCACCCAGATACACAAGCTGAAGTTGAATCGTACGGCATTCCTTTTTATCATATTCCAGCAACAAAAGAAAATAGAGAAGAAGCGGAAGCCGCTGCAATTGCATTGTTAAAAGAGCATAATATTGAGTTAGTCGTATTAGCTCGCTACATGCAAATTTTAACATCAACATTTGTCTCCCAATTCCCGCAGCGCATCATTAACATTCACCATTCGTTTTTGCCTGCGTTCATTGGCGCTAACCCTTACGCAAAAGCATTTGAGCGCGGCGTTAAATTAATTGGTGCTACTGCTCATTACGTGACAGACGACTTAGATGAAGGCCCTATTATTGAACAGGACGTTATTCGCGTTGACCACCGTCACTCTGCGAAAGACTTAAGAATTGTCGGCAGAAATATTGAGCGAATCGCCCTTGCACGAGCCGTTCAATGGCATTTGGATGACCGTTGTATCGTTCATCAAAACAAAACGATTTTATTTTAATAAACGTAGTAACGCAAAGACGAATGTTCTCGATAATGAACATTCGTCTTTCTTTTTTAAGGCTATTTTTCTTACGCTTTACTTAATGCTCATAAATCATTTTTCTTGTCATACCCCCATCAATTGTGAGCGTTTCACCATTAATAAAGTTATTTTTAGGATCCGCTAAAAATAAACAAGCCTGTGCAATATCATTTGGTGTACCCACACGCTTCGATGGATGCTGGCGGTGATCAACCTCTCTTAACTCTTCAACATCGCCTGTATGGATCCATCCAGGTGCAATAGCATTGACGGAGATGGTTGTATCTTGAAGAGAGACGGCCATCGCATGTGTTAGCGCCACAATCCCCCCTTTAGAGGTCGCATATGCTTCTGAATCTGGTTCAGACATATAAGCACGCGTTGATGAAATGTTAATGATCGCAGCAGGATTTTCCTCCTTTTTCATCTTTTTTGCAAACCCTTGAGAGAGTAAAAATGTACTTGTTACATTTGTTTGCAGCACATGGTTCCACTCATCAATGGTTAACTCAAAAAAATCTTTAAATGTCGAGACTCCAACATTGTTAATTAATACAGTAGGCGTTCCAAACTCTTCTGAAATGTGGTTCATAGTTGCTTGCACTTGTTCATAATCTGCTAAATCCGCTTGCAACGGTACTACACGTTCTTGTTCCCATGTTTGCTTCTCTTTATCAATCGTAATGACACGATGCCCTTCTTTTGCAAATGCTTGAGATACAGCTTTGCCAATCCCATTCGCACCACCTGTTACAACGACTAAACGGTTTTTCACGTTCCATCATCCTTTCCTGTACCCACTATTTACCCTCTTCATTCTAATAAAAAACGATCTATTTACTCATGTTCCTCGTTATATACAAATAAAAAAAGCCTCCTTTTCGCTTTGGAGGCTTTTACGTTTGCATTACCCTTGTTCTAACGCTAATAGCTCATGATTAATAAACGCAAATTCGGATTTATCCATTGGGGCATCAATCCAGATAATTTGCGGTCTTTGCAAATGTGGAGGGAAACTCTCTTTCCCATATGTTTGTTCCCATACAATAATGCTCTCATTAAGGTTTTTTTTGGCTTCTAGAAACGTATCGCCAAACCCTACGCATTCTTCTAACCCCATGAGTTCGACCATCATTTCAGTCGCTCCGAGCCAATTAAATACTTTCCTTACACGTAAATCATAGAAAGAGATGTAGCTGCCCTGGCCCATCAAATACCTCCCTTTATTTCTGAACAGCTCAATGACAATTAGTTTTATATTAGTAAATTTTGTTAATTAATAACGTACATTAAAATAACACGACCTTTTTATTATAGCCTTTACGACTTTACGTTTCAATGCCCTTCCTAATTAATTTTAAAGAATCTGTAAAGATCGCATTGATTGTGTTAAAATAATTGATCATTTATTGGTCAATCTATACATACACATCGTTTCATACTAGTCGTCATTTCGTATGTATTAAGCAAAAATATTCGCATGTCTTCTGTATTGCCTTTATAATGTGTAACGTAGAGGAAGACATTTAATGAGGTGAAAAAATGAAAGTCGTAAATAATGTTGCTGAATTAATTGGAGAAACGCCGCTAATTCGTTTAAACAAATTAGGCGATTCAAAGGGAGCAGCCGTCTACTTAAAACTAGAAATGTTTAACCCGAGCGGCAGCGTGAAAGACCGTGCAGCTTATTCGATGATTGTACAAGCAGAAAAAGATGGCTTATTAAAAGAAGGTTCAACAATTATTGAACCAACTTCAGGAAATACTGGTATTGGTCTGGCGATGAATGCAGCCGCCAGAGGATATCGCGCCATTTTAGTGATGCCAGACACAATGAGTCAAGAACGTATAAACTTGCTTAAGGCTTATGGAGCTGAAGTCGTTTTAACCGAAGGCGATAAAAAAATGCCAGGTGCCATTGATAAAGCAAAACAACTAGTTGAAGAAATTCCTGGTGCATACATGCCAATGCAGTTTGAAAACGAAGCAAACCCGGATGCGCATCGAAAAACTACCGCTTATGAAATAAAACATAGCCTTGATTCAATCGGTGTTAGCCTATCCGGTTTTGTCGCTGCTTCAGGAACTGGTGGAACCATCACCGGAACTGGCGAGACATTAAAGGAATTCTACCCAGATGCAATTATTCATGTTGTTGAGCCTGCAGGTTCTCCTGTATTATCCGGTGGCAAACCTGGTCCTCACAAGCTTGTGGGAACAAGCCCTGGCTTTATTCCATCAATCTTAAATCAAACCGTTTATGATGAAATTAGACGCATCGATGATGAAAATGCATACAAGACGACACGTGATTTAGCTCGATTAGAAGGCATTCTAGTTGGTCCTTCATCAGGGGCTGCCTGCTTTGCTGCGCTAGAACTAGCAAAAACAATGTCTCCTGATGACCATGTCGTTGCGATTGCGTGCGATACAGGCGAACGTTATTTATCAACAGATTTATTTCAGTTTGAAGACTAACAATCACTCAAATAATCTTCGTAATGAGTCACCCTCATTTACGAAGATTTTCTTATATAATCGTTAGTAAAGCATCCCATCGCTAAAGCAATCACCGTTTATTTTCTGTACAATTTCTTCGATACATTCATAAACGTTCGGCTTTTTAACGATGTTTACTTGCAGGTGTTCCATTTTAACCAACAATTTACATGATTTCTTCTTTGCGCTTTTTCTTATTTTGGTGTAAACTATAAGTGTCTAATTAGAGAGCGATCTTTTTTAGATTAGATGCACGACAATCAAGACCATCACCTCACCTAACTTAGCAACATTGGATTAAATGGTTTTCAATTTGCATAGGATTGGGTATAGGGATTTGAATTCATATTTAAAGAAGGAGTGGTTTTTTGCAAACTTCAACTGATCGTATGCTGACTCGAATTAAGTCCATCTACTTGTACATCAAACAGAAGGGAACTGTCACGACGAATGAATTAGTTGAAGAGTTCGGCATCACTCAACGAACCGTGCAGCGAGACTTAAATGTACTTGAATATAACAATTTGGTCGTTAGCTCAGCACGAGGCAAATGGAAAGCAACAAGTAAAAAAACAAAAGTATCATAAAAAAGAAAAGACCCTTATAGGTCTTTTTTTTGGTTTGTTTTGGCCATGAGACGTTCTTCAGACGTTAATTCACGAAAATGGCCGCGGGGCAATTTTTCATCCATCCACAATGAGCCAATTCTTAATCTCTCAAGCTCAATTACTTGTTTCCCTACCGCTTCAAACATACGCTTTACTTGGTGATATTTCCCTTCCGAAACTTCTACATGTACGATCGACCATTCATCCGCTTGTTTTATTTCTAATTGTGCAGGCTTAGTCGTGTAGCCATCCTTTAACGTTACGCCTTGTTCAAACGCTCGAACATCTTCTTCCGTAACGCTTCCTCTAATTTCAGCACGATACAGTTTCCCTACATGTTTTTTTGGTGACATCAATTCATGGGAATATTGCCCATCATTTGTTAATAGGATGAGTCCCTCTGTATCCAGATCCAAGCGTCCTATAGGGAAAAGCGGGTAATGTCCATACTCTGCTGACACTAAATCAATCACGGTTTTATGCACACGGTCCTCTGTTGCGGAAAGAACATTTTTTGGCTTATTCAACATGATGTAGACGTATTCTTTGTACTCAACCTCATCCCCACTTACTTGAATTGAGTCCTGATCTGGATCGACCTGAGTTTTTGGATCTTTCACCTGTGTTCCATTAACATGAACAGCGCCGTGTTTAAGTATTTTTTTCACCTCTGCACGTGATCCATAACCTGCATTCGCGAGGAGTTTATCCAATCTCATGTTCACAACCCTTTCTTTCTCAAAAGAAATAGCTGAAGGAGGTTCCCCTATCTTCAGCTATACGCTTCTTTGCTTTTAAACATATATTCTCTCGTTCTGTAGTGGACGTTTAGTACGATCCCTACCGCTAGCATATTTGTTAATAAGGCACTACCTCCATAGCTTATAAACGGAAGCGCAAGACCTGTAATCGGCATTAAGCCAATGGTCATGGCGATATTTTGAAACACTTGAAACACAAGCAGACCAATAACGCCTGATACAAGGTACGTGCCAAATAAGTTATTGCATGTTAAAGCAATCATAATCATGCGATAAAACAATAAGAAATAAACAACGAGCAACACCATCGCTCCGAGAAAGCCAAACTCTTCCCCAATAACAGTGAAAATAAAGTCTGTGTGTATTTCAGGAATCGCATCACCTTGTGTTTGTAAGCCTTCCATAAACCCACTACCAAACAACTGTCCAGAACCGATGCCAAGGATGGCTTGGTTTAATTGATAACCAATCCCACTTGTATCCTCATCCGGCGTTAGCCAGCCATAAATTCTTGATAGTTGGTGAGGTTCAATTAAGTATTCGCTAAAAAACTCAAAGTGAGCTTGATGCATATACACCATGAATGCCAAGAAGGCGACCACGATCCCCACTAAGGAGAACAAAATTTTCCAGCGAATCCCTGACATTAAGACCATCGTTGCAATAACCGCCGCTACCACTAACGCTGTTCCTAAATCTGGTTGTTTTAAAATAAGGAAAAACGGTGGAACACTCACAGCAAGCACTTTAGCCAACAAAATAAAATCTGCTTTTACAGTAAAATCACTTCGCTCGCTCGTTAAACGATAAAGCAAATGGGCTAACGCCAAAATGAGGAAAATCTTCATGAATTCAGACGGCTGAATGCCAAAAATCCACCGCTGCGCCCCATTTCTTTCCGTCCCAAAAAATTCAACTGCTAATAACAGGATCATGCCGATACCGTATAACGGGATCGTTAAAAATTTAAAGTGATCAAAATCAACGAGCATAACCCCCGCAATAATTAAGGCGCCAATCCCGTACCAAATGACCTGTCTCACAACAAAGTATGTCGGATCTTCATTAAAGTATTGTCCAGCCCCACTATATATAGCGAGTAAGCTAATACACATTAATAAAAATACGAGGAACAAAAGTGTGTAATCAAGACCATGTTGTTTTCGTTCCATCTTAAGCCCCCAAACTCCAATTAAGCACTAAGTGATTCATCATTCTCTTGTTTACGCTTTTGTCGCTCATTGTTTTGATGGATATTTGCTAAAATCGCAATACTTAACAATGTAACGAGTAAAGACGTACCACCGTACGATACAAGCGGTAACGTGACACCGGTTATCGGCAACATACCCGAAATGGCACCTACGTTAAAAATAATTTGAATCGCAATTGAAAAGACAATCCCAAACGCAAGTAAACTCCCAAACGGACTTTTACATTTTGTCCCGATCGAAACCCCGCGGAAGAGAATAATGCCATAGCAAATGAACACAAGGGCTATACCTAAAAAGCCCAACTCTTCTGAGATGATGGTTAAAATAAAATCGGTATGCCCTTCAGGTAAATTTCGCAACTTCTGCATGCTCTCACCTAAACCTAATCCAGTGAATCCGCCGTTTGAAATCGCTAAATACCCGTGAATCAACTGATACCCACTTCCAGATAAATCTTCAAACGGATTCATAAACGACACTAATCGCTGTAATCGGTATGGTTCAAGCAAAGCCAACGCCGAAAAGACAACTCCGCCAACAATGACTAAACCAATTAAATGCCGCCATCTTGCACCAGAAATAATTACAAGTAGAATGGCTGTTAACATAATGGAAGTTGCTGTCCCTAAATCCGGCTGTAGCATGACGAGGCCAAACATGACACCGACTACAATTAACGGCGGCATGACACCATTTACAAAATCATCGATATACGCTTGTTTTCGAGAATACACATGTGCTAAATATATAATTAACCCTAATTTAACAAATTCAGATGGCTGTAATCCAATTGGGCCAAAACGAATCCACCGACTTGAACCAACTTCTTCACCCATTCCAATGACAAGCACTAAGACTAATAAAATAAAAGAAGCGAGAATGATAAGTGGTGTGATTTTCTGAAAATGTCTGTATTGAAAATGCATTAAAATAATAAACGCTACAGTTGATAAACCTAGCCACATTCCTTGCCTCGTTACATAATGGTATGGATTCTCACGAATATAGCCTTCTACATAACTAGCGCTATAGACCATTAATAAACCAAACAATGCCAACACTACGGTTGCACCAATTAAAAGCCAATCATTATCTTTACGAAAGGAATAATTCATTCGTCCTCCTAATTGACTTGTTTAAAATGTTCAAGTCTCTTACTCTCATAAAACTGGCTTCATTATACCAAAGCTTGTCCGCAGGAAAAAGAGGCTTTTCGGTGAAACAAATGTCGAAAATCATCTACATTATGGGAAAGCTGTGGGAAAAAAAGAGACACGTTCATAGCGTCTCTATCTAAGCTTAAATTTATCCCCTAATACTTTTCCTGCTAAATGGGAGCGAACCCCTAAATAAAAGTAGACAATGACACCAGCACCTACACTTATAAAGAGCGGAACCGCTACGCCAATTCGACTTACATCGTCACCTAACCAGACGCGCATGCCTCCCCAAATGAGCCCTACAGCGATCATCATAGCTGTTGTAAATACCGCAATGAGGATCGTTCTTCTAAAGATAATCGTGTAATCAAACCCGGCATGACGACCAATTGCATAAATGTTTAACGCAAGCGCGACACCAAATCCGATATACGTTGTCCATATCGCACCATACGGACCAAACCAAACAATAAATAAATAAGTTAAACTTAGTTTTAATACTAAACCAATAATAAGGCTTAACACAGCATTTTTTTGACGATTCATCCCTTGTAAAATGGATCCAGTTACTGCATAAACCGCAAAAAGAATCGTAACAGGTGCATAGTATCGTAATGTTTCCACACCGAGAACAAAGCTTTCGTTCGCACCAAATAAGAAGTAATAAATCGGCTCTGCTAGCACAAACATGCCAAATGATGCTGGAATCGTAATAAATAAAATCACTTGATACGTTTGGGTTATATACGTTTGTAAGACTGTTTGATCACCAGAAACATACGCTCTTGTAATCGTTGGCACGAGCGTTATTGATAAAGCTGTCGCAAGCGCCATCGGAATTAACACAATCTTATGTGCCATGTTTGTTAGGACACCTATAAATTCCTTTCCTTGACTAAGACCTGCTGCGTTCATCGCACGCTCAATTGTATAGGCATCAATCATTTGAAAAAGCGGTATTGATAAACCGACAAAAGATAATGGAAGCGCATATGAAATGAGCTCTTTATACATTTTAGGCAACCGTTGACGACCTTCAACAGATTGTTTCGTCTCTTCCACTTTCTTTAAGATGTACGTTCGTTGACTTCGATAGTAATAAATCAAAACTGCTAGTCCACCAAGTGCTCCTAAAAATGCAGCAAATGTTGCAAAGCCAACTGCTAGCGGCATATTGCCACTACCAAAATTCATAATAAGAAAAGCGGCTATTAAGATAAAGGCAATACGAACAATCTGTTCCAGCACTTGCGAAACAGAAGTCGGAACCATTTGCTGAAACCCCTGCATATACCCTCTCATTAACGACATCACTGGAATAATAAGTAGCGCAAAGCTTACAAGTCGAATGACAAATACAACATCATCAAAGTGGTATTGATCGTTTTCACTCGGTGTATATCCGATATTGGCAAGCAATGGTGCGCTTAAAAATAAGATCAAAAACGCAACCAAGCCGGTTCCTAACATAAGCGGAATACCTGATTTAAATAAGCGATGAGCCGTATCATAATCGCCTAACGCATGATATTTTGAAACATATTTTGATAAAGCGACTGGTACGCCCATTGTAGCGACCGCAATCATAATACTGTATGGCTGATAGCCAAGTGTATAGAGTCCAAGTCCTTGTTCACCTACCAGTGGAGCAAAAGGTATAATATAAAGAAATCCAATCATTTTAGATATAAGCGTTGCAAGGGTTAACACTTTTGTTCCTTGCATTAATTTTGAACCAGCCATGACTTCCCCCGTTCAACCAAAAAAAGACTTCTTTCGCATTTTAGCATAGTTTGACATCCATTGCCTTAACTATCCAAGCCGACAAAAAGTATTCAATAATTCTCCACAAAAAAAAGCTAGTTTAACGACATATTTAATTGTCGATAAACTAGCCTGTCCGTATTTAGTCATAGCTTTTGTATGAGTGGGAACGCACACCTTTAACATTTACTTTAGCGGTAAACAATCCACCGCTGTCTGCTTCATTTTCTTTCGCTGCTGTTGTAATAAATAAGGTCTGATAATCTTCGCCACCAAACGTGCACGATGTTGTATGAGAAGCCGGTACTGTAACGGTTTCGATCACTTCACCGGTTGTCGGCTTAACTCTAATAACAGCTCCTGCTCCCCATAAAGCAACCCAAAGCATCCCTTCTTTATCAATTGTCATGCCATCTGGGCTTCCTCCATAATCGCTATAAGTGATGGGAACCGCTCCAACTGCCGTTATATTTCTCGTATCCCCAGCTTCATACCGATAAATGGTGGTTGTGCTTGAGGTTGTTTCATTATGGTAAAACAGATGCTTCGACTCATCCCAAGCCATGCCATTTGAGATCGTTAAGTCTTTTACTTCCTCATGGATGGTTCCGTCCTCATCAAGTAGATATAACATGCCGATGTTATCTTTGCCATTAAACGCCATCGTCCCTGCCCATAAGCGACCTTGCGGGTCACATTTGGCATCATTGAAACGAACCGCTTCCCCTCCATCAGGCAAGAGAAAAAGAGGCGTTAAACGATCTCCAACGTACCGATATAGTCCATCCCGCATAGCGAGCACAAAACCACCATGGTCCGTTTTCACAACTGCTGTTACATGCTGCGCAAAAGGTAACGTGTCCAAATTTTCGCGGACTGGGTCATAACTGTGTAGCTTGTAACCATCAATGTCCACCCAGAGCAAACGTTGCTC
The DNA here is from genome assembly GCF_041949915.1 of Shouchella sp. JSM 1781072. Lineage (NCBI taxonomy): Bacteria > Bacillati > Bacillota > Bacilli > Caryophanales > Bacillaceae > Shouchella > Shouchella sp. JSM 1781072. Next base: position 297,350 of record NZ_JBHFQE010000001.1, on the reverse strand, counting down.
GTGCTCATCCCAAAAAGGACCTTCTCCTAACAAGGCTCTACCGTCCCAAACTTTTTTCGCTTCAATCGTTTTCATCCTTCGACTCCTTTTACCGCAAATGAACGATTGCGACGCGGTCCATCAAATTCACAAAAATAAATCCCTTGCCATGTTCCTAACACAAGGTCACCCTCATTTATTAAAATGGTTTGAGATGGACCTACAGTGGACGTTTTTAAATGAGCGGCTGTATTCCCTTCCATATGTAAATCGCTCTCTTGATGCCACGGATACACTTCATCTAATCGTCTTAAAAAATCTGTTACCACATCAGGATCTGCATTTTCGTTCACTGTAATACCCGCCGTCGTATGGAGGGATTGGACGATGACAAATCCATTCTGAATTCCCTGATCTTTTATTTCGGATCTCACCTTTTCGGTAATATCAATCATTGCACTGTGCGCATTTGTATTGATCATGTACGTTTTCATCTTTTTATCGCCCCTTTCTCTCTGCCATACCCGTGTACAAACTGAAACTAACCTTTCTTCGTGACATTTGTCATTGGAAATGATACGCCTCACCGTCCTTAGTATTCGGCGCAATCAATGACAAAAATTCGCTTAAGCTGTTAACACAAGCTCGTCGCAACAATGAAAGAAATTGCAAAAGAGATGCACCTCTCTCCAGGAACGAGTCGCAATCAACTTTCGCACGTAATGACGAAAATTGATTGTAAGAACCGAATGGAAGCTGTGCATCTCGCAATGACTAAAGGCTGGATTTAACGTTTCACGAGATAATGATTTGCTAGTGCAAGAAACAATGACGTAATGTTTCTAAGCGCTCGCTCATCAAAATCAAATCGAGGATGGTGATGAGGGAATTGGGTATATTCATCCTCCGTTCGCCCGCCTACATGGAAAAAGGCGCCTGGTTTTTCTGTTAAATAATAGGCAAAATCTTCTCCACCTAAAATAGGAGGAGCCATAATTACACTAGTTTCACCTAATGTTTCAGTAGCTAATTGACGGACAATCTTGCTTTCTTCTTCACTATTTACAAGGGTTGGATAGCCGTTCAAATAATCGATTTCAGTGGAGACATGAGCGCTTTGCTCTTTTCCACTCACAATCGATCGCATTTCCTTTTCCACTTTTTGTCGAGCATCAGAATCAAATGTACGAACAGTACCTTCAATCGTTGCCGTATCCGCTATCACGTTAAAAGCGGTGCCTGCTTGAAACACGCCAACCGTCACAACTGCTGGTGCCATTGGATCAATTCTCCGACTTACAATCGTTTGCAGTTCATTTACAAGCTGACTTCCGACCACAATGGAATCAAGGGTTGTATGTGGCTGCGCACCGTGTCCCCCTTTTCCTTGGATATGGATTTTAAATTTATCGACGGCAGCCATAACTGCACCAGGCGTACAGCTCATGTTGCCTAAAGGAAGATGGCTTGAAACATGGGCACCAAAAATCGCATCGACCCCGTCCAAGCAACCATCCGCTACCATTTCTCTTGCGCCACCAGGAGGCAACTCTTCTGCATGTTGAAAAATGAGCACAATCGTCCCGGCTAGTTGATCAACCTGCTCTTTCATAATCGCAGCGAAACCGAGTAACGCGGCGGTATGTCCATCGTGGCCACATGCGTGCATTTTTCCAGGTACTTTAGAGGCATAAGCCACTTCATTTTCTTCTTCAATCGGTAAGGCGTCAAAATCAGCGCGGAAGGCAATCGTCTTTCCTGGCTTCGCCCCTTTTATTCTTGCTACAATACCACGGCCGCCTACACCAGTCGTGATATCTGAAATGCCTAATTTTCTTAACTGTTTTTCGATATAAAGTGGCGTTTCTACTTCTTCAAACGATAATTCTGGATGTTCGTGTAAATGTCTTCGCCACATAACCATTTGTTCAAATACGTGCGTAACTTTTTCTTTCGCCTCCAACAACATATCCATCACCCTTTCTCTCTTCTTCTTTCACTTTCGCTCTTTTTCAACGATTTCCTGCAATGTTTTCATGCTTTTGTTTTTCGTCAGAATGTGTACAATAGAAAGATACTGTTTAAACGATAGGTGGAAAAAAGATGTACGATGTCATCATTATTGGTGGAGGTCCCTCCGGTTTAATGGCAGCTGTTGCGGCTGCTGAAAACGGAGCAAAAGTCCTTTTACTCGATAAAGGGAATAAATTAGGTCGAAAACTAGCCATTTCTGGTGGAGGACGCTGCAACGTCACCAACCGAATGGAACGGAAACAATTAATTGAGCACATCCCGGGAAACGGACGCTTCATGCATAGTCCTTTTTCGGTTTTTGATAATGAAAACATTATTACTTTCTTTGAAAACTTAGGGATTCAATTAAAGGAAGAAGATCGAGGACGCATGTTCCCTGTTAGCGATAAAGCTCAAACGGTTGTCGATACACTGCTCAATCGCATTCGTGCCTTAAACGTAGATATTCGTACGAACACCGAAGTAAGCGATATGCATTTTTCGGAAGAAGGTCCACATTCTGTTTTGTTGAAAGATGGAACAACGATTGCCACTAAAGCGATTATTATTGCGACTGGTGGAAAATCTGTCCCTCACACAGGAAGTAATGGAAGTGGGTATCCGTGGGCAGAAAAAGCAGGTCACACGATTACAGAGCTTTATCCAACCGAAGTTCCAATCACAATCGATCAACCATTTATCGCAAACAAAGACCTACAAGGACTATCACTACGGGAAATTGAACTAACGGTTACAGCGCCAAACGGCAAAAAAATCAAAACCCATGAAGGCGATATGATTTTCACACATTTTGGCATCTCAGGCCCCGCAGCCCTTCGTTGTAGCCAATATGTCGTCAAAGCATTAAAGAAATACAACGCGCAGTGGATACCGATGAGCATTCAGCTTTTTCCTGGCTCTTCCCATGAAGACCTGTTTCAACAACTCGTCGCACTAATAAAAGCTGAGCCAAAAAAAGCATTAAAAACGGTCTTAAAGGGTTTTGCTCCTGAACGCTTGCTCACGTTTCTTTATAAGGATCTAGACATTAACGAGCAAGAAGTATGTGCCAATACGCCTCACGAAGCACTACGAAAACTTGCACAAACCTTAACCGCTTTTCCTTTAAAAGCAAACGGAACTCTATCAATTGAAAAAGCATTTGTTACAGGTGGCGGCGTAAGCGTGAAAGAAATTGAGCCAAAAACGATGCAGTCTCGGAAAACAAAAGGGCTTTATTTCTGTGGGGAAGTACTTGATATCCATGGCTATACTGGTGGATATAACATTACATGTGCCTTTTCTACTGGCTATACAGCTGGTTCTGGAGCGGCATTGAATAGCAAATAAAAAGCAGAGTGCCATGAGCACCCTGCTTTTTCGTTATCCAACAACGATGTTCACAAGTTTTCCAGGAACAGCGATAATCTTACGGATCGCTTTGTCGCCAATGGCTTCTTGAACTTTTGCATCTGCTTTGGCAGCTGCTTCGAGTTCGTCTTTCGAAGCGGTTTTTGCTACAACCAATTTGGCTTTTACTTTGCCGTTAATTTGAACAACGACTTCGATTTCATTTTCAACTAATAGGGACTCATCGTACATCGGCCACTCCGCATAAGCAATCGATTCACTATGACCAAGCTTTTGCCAAATTTCTTCAGCAATATGTGGCGCAATCGGAGAAAGCAACTTCACGAAGCCTTCTGCCAATTTTTTAGGCAAAATATCTTGTTTATTTGCTTCGTTAACGAATACCATTAGCTGTGAAATACCGGTATTGAAGCGAATTTCAGTAAAGTCTTCTGTTACCTTTTTCACCGTTTGATGATACGTACGTGTCAGCACATCTGTTGCCTCTGCATCTTGCACTTTATCGTTTAATTGCCCCGTTTCTTCGTTTACAATGAGTCGCCATACACGCTCTAGGAAACGTCTTGAACCATCAAGTCCATTCGTCGACCAAGCAATCGATGCATCAAGTGGCCCCATAAACATTTCATAGAGGCGAAGTGTATCAGCACCGTGAGTCGCAAGGATATCGTCTGGATTGACTACATTTCCTTTTGACTTACTCATCTTCTCATTGTTGTCTCCAAGAATCATCCCTTGGTTAAACAATTTTTGGAACGGCTCTTTTGTTGGGACAACGCCAATATCGTATAAGAACTTGTGCCAGAATCGTGCATAAAGAAGATGGAGAACCGCATGTTCAACGCCACCGATATAAATATCAACTGGCAACCATGCCTTCGCTTTTTCTGGATCCACAAGCACGTCTTCATTGGTTGGATCGATGTAGCGCAAGTAGTACCAACAGCTACCTGCCCACTGCGGCATCGTGTTTGTCTCACGACGGCCTTTCATACCTGTTTTAGGATCTGTTACTTCAAGCCACTCTGTTGCGTTAGCAAGCGGTGATTCCCCTGTACCAGAAGGTTTGATCTCATCAAGTTCTGGCAACATGAGCGGTAGCTCACTTTCAGCCACTGTCGACATCGATCCATCTTCCCAATGAATCACTGGAATCGGTTCGCCCCAATAACGCTGTCTGCTAAATAACCAGTCGCGCAGGCGATACGTAATTTTTTTCGATCCAGAGCCATTCTCTTCAAGCCACGCTATCATTTTTGTGATTGCCTCTTCTTTATGAAGCCCGTTTAAGAAATCAGAATGTACATGTTCGCCATCCCCAGTGTAGGCTTCTTGAGACAAGTCTCCACCAGCAACCACTTCTTTAATCGGAAGTTCAAACGTTTGTGCAAATTCATAGTCACGCTCATCATGACCAGGAACCGCCATTACCGCGCCAGTACCATAGCTGATCAACACATAATCTGCCACCCAGACCGGAATTTTTTCCCCATTAACTGGATTAATTGCATAGGCACCTGTAAAAGCGCCAGTCTTTTCTTTCGCAAGGTCCGTACGTTCTAGGTCACTTTTTAACGAGACTTGTTTCTTATATGTTTCAACCGTTTCTTTCTGCTCGCTTGTTGTGATTTGATCCACAAGTTTATGCTCAGGAGCAAGAACCATGTACGTTGCGCCAAACAATGTGTCAGGGCGAGTCGTAAACACCCGTACCTCTTCACCGTTAATGTCGAACGTTACTTCTGCACCTTCCGATTTGCCAATCCAGTTGCGCTGCATGTCTTTCAAACTTTCAGGCCAGTCAAGTTCTTCTAAATCATCAAGCAAACGATCTGCATATTCCGTGATCCGTAGGACCCACTGCTTCATCGGACGACGCTCGACTGGGTGACCTCCACGTTCTGACACCCCATCAACAATCTCTTCATTTGCAAGCACAGTCCCAAGTGCTGGACACCAGTTCACAGCGACTTCGTCCACATAAGCAAGGCCTTTTTCATATAGTTTTATGAAAATCCACTGGGTCCACTTATAGTAGTCTGGATCTGTTGTACTAATTTCACGATCCCAATCATAAGAGAATCCTAGTTCTTTGATTTGACGCTTAAAGGTTTCAATGTTTTCCTTTGTAAAAATCGCAGGATGATTTCCTGTATCGAGCGCGTATTGCTCTGCTGGTAAGCCAAACGCATCCCAGCCCATTGGGTGTAACACATTGTACCCTTGCATTCGCTTCATACGAGCAAGAATATCCGTTGCGGTATAGCCTTCTGGATGCCCTACATGCAAGCCAGATCCTGATGGGTATGGAAACATGTCAAGCGCATAGAAGTTTGGTTTATTCTGATCTTCTGTTGTTTTGAACGTTTTATTGTCTTGCCAAAACGTTCGCCATTTCTTTTCAATTTGTTGATGTGAAAATGACATTGATCTTCCTCCTTTTTCCAATCCGATAAAACACAAAAAGCCCTCATCCCTATAAAAGGGACGAGAGCTGTTAGATCCCGCGGTACCACCCAGTTTATTAAGCACTTATTGCTTAATCACTTACACATAACGGTGTGTGCCGTTAAGAACTACTTTACGTTCATTCTTAATCACTAAAAGGCGAGTTCGCTACGCTATCTGACTGACTTGCACCAACCGTCAGCTCTCTTCTGTCCAAGCGTTCACTACTACTCCTTTATGGTTGTGTTATCATTATCGATTATTATCGTCATTGTATGCAAAGTTATGTCCAATGTCAAGCAGACATATACCTATTTTTCCTATTATGAAGCGGATTGCTGCGCTTTTTCTTCTTTTTGCAGAGGTCGATCATAAATACGAACAAGAGGAATTGATACTAGCAAGAGTCCACTTATAAGTAAAAATAACCATTCAATTGAATAAAAATCAACGATTAAACCGCCCAACAATGGCCCAATCATTCTTCCTCCTGTTGAAATGCTGTTTACAATCCCTTGATAAGCCCCTTCTCTCCCTTTAGGAGCAAGTTGATTCGCAATCGTAGGCACTGCTGGCCAGACAAACATTTCACCAATGGTTAAGATGAGCATGGCAATGAGAAACATCGTAAAGACACTCGCTTGTGTTAACACTAAATAGGACAAGGCAAAAATAATGATGCCAGCTGTCATCTGCCCTTTGATGGATAAGTGGAACTTTCGTATAATCAAGGCGATCAGAGGTTGTGCAAACACGATCATAAGCCCATTAATGGTCCAAAGTAAACTATAAAGAGGAAGCGCAATGCCTAAGTCTTGAATATGGACGGATACATTCGCTTGCCACTGAGTATAGCCAATCCATGAGATGAGAAACGCTCCACAAATCAAAAAAAGTGCATGTAAACGATACTGCTTTTTAAACGGAACTTTTTTTGAAACCTGTAGCGTAGCATCCGCGGTTCGACCAAGTTGTCCATCCCATTTGCGAAAGAAAAAAGCAATAAATCCGAGCATGAAGACATGGACGCCTGCATTGGCGATAAACACATCGGTTAAACGGACAAGCGTCACCACACCAATTAATGCGGTCCCGAGGGAAACCCCGACATTTTGCGCGACATAAATCGCATTAAACGGTCGTCTGCCTCCTTCTGGCCACAGGCTTCCAGCTAATGCATACATGGACGGTGCCATCATCCCCGAACCAAAGCCCATGCACGCTAAAAATAATCCGTAAAGTACATACGTTTCAAAAAAGAAAGCAAGCAAGATTGCTGCACTTGCAGACGTCGTTGCGCCAATTAAAATCGTTCGATAGGCGCCTAATTTATCAAATAAACGTCCACCGATTAAACTCCCAACCACACCAGCGCCTGCATTAATCATTAATACAAACCCTGAAGCCGTTAACGTTTGCCCAAGAATTTGCGTCATAATGACGGCATTAAGCGGCCATAGAAACGAAGCACCGGTGATATTAATCGCTGTCGCAATAATAAGAATCCAAATGGATTTAGGCATAAACCCGCCTCCTTTATCATGTCAAAACCCTCATCAGTTTAGAAGAAATTCAAGAATTTAGCAACAACTTTCCGTTGACACCATTTAAGAGGAAGACTTCTAATGGAAGAGATGATACACTAAGCTTATTCTTTAAAAGGCAACGGTGATTGAAATGGTACAGGATATAAAACCAACGAACCTTAATGGGAAATTTTATTATACGTGGAATGACCATCTGAAAGATTATTTCGGTTCAAAAGTAATGAAAATATCGCTAGACGCAGGCTTTGATTGCCCAAATCGTGATGGAAATGTTGCGTATGGAGGCTGCACATTTTGTAGCCAACGAGGGTCAGGAGACTTTGCCGGTGACCGAAAAGATGATTTAGTTACGCAATTCCACATGCAAAAAGATAAAATGGCTCGTAAATGGAAAACCGATAAATATATCGGCTATTTTCAAGCTTACTCGAATACATATGCGCCAGTTGAAACGCTTCGAAGTTATTTTGAAACGATTTTAGCGCAAGAAGGGGTTGTCGGCTTATCCATTGCGACAAGACCTGATTGTTTACCTGATGACGTTGTTGACTACTTAGCTGAATTGAACGAGCGTACATACCTATGGGTAGAATTAGGGTTACAAACGGTACACGAAAAAACCGCACAGATCATTAACCGCGCGCATGATTATGAATGTTATCAACAGGGCGTTGCAAAGCTACGAGCGAAAGGTATTCGCGTATGCGCTCATATTATTAACGGACTACCTCTTGAAACAGAAGAGATGATGCTTGAAACCGCAAAAGAAGTAGCCAAGCTCGATGTGCAAGGAATTAAAATTCATTTGCTTCACTTGCTGAAAAAAACACCAATGGTTAAACAATTTGAAAAGGGATACGTCGATTTTATGGATCAAGAGAGCTACACAAAACTTGTTGTCGATCAACTTGAAGTGTTGCCTCCGTCTATTACGGTTCATCGTTTAACAGGTGATGGTCCTGCAGATATTCTCATCGGACCGATGTGGAGCACAAATAAGTGGTCCGTTTTAAACGGCATTGAAGCAGAATTTCAAAAGCGAAATAGCTGGCAGGGAAAGTATTATAAAGGAGTTTCATCATGAATGTACAAGGAATTTTACCGTATGCGCGCACCTTGCTACAAGAAGTCATTCAATCTGGGGACACTGTGGTGGACGCAACGGCTGGAAATGGACATGACACACTCTTCTTAGCGGGTCTCGTCGGTGCAAACGGCAAAGTGATTAGCTGCGATATTCAAGAAGAAGCCATCTCTGCAACAAGAGCGAGAGTGAAAAGCGGAGAGATGGAAGGTCGTGTTGACCTCCATCACATCGGCCATGAACAGCTCAACCAGCTTCCTTCTTTTCAGACGGCACAGATTCGAGCGGCGATTTTTAATTTAGGCTATTTGCCAAGAGGGGATAAACGGATTACAACAACGGGAGACACAACGATCCAAGCGATTGAACAAATCTATTTGAAACTTCCAAAAGAGGGTCGCATTGTGCTCGTGATCTATCATGGACATCCTGAAGGAAAAATAGAAAAAGACGATGTGCTCCACTACGTTTCAAACTTGCCGCAAGAAGAGGCACATGTTGCTTCTTACCAATTTATCAATCAACGCAACAATCCACCATTTGTGGTTGTTATAGAAAAACGCTAAAGCAAAGGGGTATGAGTAAATGAGTAAACTAGATACCATTCTTGAATTTAATCAATCTTTTGTAGAAAACAAGAAATATGAACAATTCTCTGTCGGCAAGTTTCCACAAAAGAAAATTGTCATCCTGACGTGCATGGATACGCGTTTAACAGAGTTGTTGCATTCTGCGATGGATTTGCGAAATGGCGATGCCAAAATTGTTAAAAATGCGGGAGCGGTTATTTCTCATCCATTTGGAAGTATTATGCGTAGTATTTTAGTTGCCATTTACGAGCTTGGCGCAGAGGAAGTCTATGTTGTCGGGCATTACGGTTGCGGGATGACGGGGCTTTCTTCTGATAACGTTCTTCAAAAAGCGGAAGATCGTGGAATTAAAATGGACCACATCGACTCGTTACGCTACGCTGGCGTTGATATTGATACATTTTTAACCGGCTTTGAAGACGTAACAGATAGCGTAAAGCACAGCATTGATATGATTGTAAATCATCCACTACTGCCTAAAGATGTAACGGTTCACGGGCTTGTAATTAGTCCAGAAACAGGGAAACTTGATGTCGTTCAACGAGATCTTCAGCCAAACTAAAAAAACATCGTCGCTTTCATCAAAGCGACGATGTTTTTGTCTTTGGATCGATTCTTGTTTTGTCTTCGTTTTTCTCGTCGCTAAATCAGCCATTGCGTACACACCACGATTAAGTGCTGGATTTCGTTTTCCTTCACGCACACGTTTTTCACGGTGCTTCTTTGCTTTGGATTTACTCATTATGAATCACTCCTCTATCCCTATTTTAACATAGAAGAGCTTTATGGAATGAGCATGTTCACAAAGCTGACCGTATAGCGAAATACTTCTTCTTTTTCAGGTTCATTATAAAGCTCGTGGTACAAGCCGTTCCATTCTTTAAGCATCTTATGACTCACATCAAGATGATTAAACCACGTCAGTGCTGCTCGACTATCAACAACATAATCTTCGCCAGCTACCATTAATAAAATCGGGATATTCGGCATTTTTTCAGGATACCGTCGCGTTGTTAGCATCGCCTTGCTTAACTCGTGATACCAGCGCGCTGAAACCTTTGTCACACGTAAAGGGTCTTTTGTATACGCTTCTCGTACCAACTCACTCCTCGTTGTCAGCTCCGGTTTCAACCCAGACTGCATACTGAACGTTGGCGCCACATGGTTCAACACTTTTGCCGCAGCTTTTTTTGGCGGTGACACACGCATAGTTAACTGAAGGCATGGAGCAGAAAGGACGACTGCTTCAATAAATGAATTATCGCGTTCTATTAACGTTCTTATGGCAATTAAGCCACCCATACTATGGCCAACTAGTACAATCGGTAGTTGTTTGGAACGAGCTTGCTTGAGCCAGCGATCTACGGTTTTTATGTATTGTTTAAAGGAATCGATGTGCCCACGCTTCCCTCTTGATTCTCCTTGCCCTGGTAAATCTCCTATTAAGCAGTCAAAGCCGTGTAAGTTCCATTTCTCCACTAACCAATTGTAGCGACCACTGTGCTCACCAGCTCCATGAACGATAACCGCTACACCTCGTGCTTCTGGGACTTCAAAATAACGCACGACATCTCCTCCTTACCTAGCTATTTTTATATTCGTACGATAAAATTAGTATAGCTGATTTTAACCTGATTGGGAAAGGAGATGTTCGGATGATTTTACCATACTATGATAAAAAACCGGCTATAGATTCATCTGTTTATGTTGCAAGTAACGCTGTTATTTCTGGAGATGTGGAGATTGGGGAACAATCGAGCGTCTGGTTCCATACTGTCATTCGCGGTGATGTTGCACCGACTCGAATTGGGAAACGAGTCAATATTCAAGATCAGTCCATGCTTCATCAAAGCCCAAACCGTACCCTCGTCATTGAAGATGATGTGACCATTGGTCATCAAGTGATGTTACACAGTGCCATTATCCGTAAAAATGCGTTAATTGGCATGGGGTCCACCATTCTTGATGGAGCCGAAATTGGAGAAGGTGCTTTTATTGGTGCAGGAAGCCTTGTGCCTCCAGGAAAAACAATTCCTCCCCATACGCTTGCATTAGGGCGCCCAGCAAAAGTTGTGCGTGACTTAACAGATGCCGATGAAAAAGAAATGGAGCGCGTGCGCACCGAATATGTGGAGAGAGGTCAATACTACAAAAGCATTGACATGTAAATGACAACACAGAAGGTATGATGATAAAATCAAAGGAAAACGTGCATTCCCATGACAGCTCCTATTGTACCGGAACAAAAATTGTTGCTGATGGCGGCGTCACGATCGGAAATGCTTTATAAGATAAAAGAAGAGCCCGAATTTTTTCCAGGCTCTTCTTTTCTATATTTAAGCTTCTGCTTTTAATGCATCTGCTTTATCTGTTTTTTCCCAAGGAAGTTGAACATCTTCACGACCGAAATGACCGTAAGCAGCAGTTTGCTTATAAATCGGACGACGAAGGTCGAGCATTTTAATAATGCCAGCAGGACGAAGATCAAAGTGCTTTCTCACAAGTGTAACAAGGGTTTCTTCATCCGCTTTTCCAGTTCCAAAAGTATTAATCGAGATGGAAACAGGTTGAGCGACACCAATTGCATACGCAAGCTGAACTTCACAAGATTCTGCAAGACCAGCAGCGACTATGTTTTTCGCTACATAGCGAGCCGCATATGCACCTGAGCGGTCTACTTTTGTTGCATCTTTTCCTGAGAATGCGCCGCCACCGTGACGTGCGTAACCACCATACGTATCAACAATAATTTTTCTTCCTGTTAATCCAGCATCCCCTTGAGGACCGCCGATTACGAAACGACCAGTTGGATTAATAAAGAACTTTGTGTTTTTGTCCATTAGTTCAGCAGGTACAACAGCTTCAATCACGTGCTTCTTGATATCCGCTTGAATTTGCTCAAGCGTAATGTCAGGTGCATGCTGTGTTGAAATGACAACTGTATCGACACGAACAGGCTTATCGTTGTCATCATATTCAATTGTTACCTGCGTCTTACCGTCCGGACGTAAGTAGTCAAGCGTCTCGTTTTTACGTACTTCGCTTAAACGGAATGCTAGTTTATGACTTAATGAAATCGGAAGCGGCATAAGCTCCTTCGTTTCATTTGAAGCAAATCCAAACATTAGCCCTTGGTCACCTGCACCAATTGCTTCAATTTCTTCATCTGTCATTTGCCCTTCTCTTGCTTCTAATGCTTGGTCCACTCCTTGAGCGATATCGGCAGACTGCTCATCAATGGATGTAATAACTGCACAAGTCTCGGCATCAAAGCCGTACTTTGCTCGTGTATAGCCAATCCCTTTAATCGTTTCACGAACGACACTTGGAATATCTACATAGGTGCTTGTCGTAATCTCTCCGGCTACGAGTACCATTCCTGTTGTAACAGATGTTTCACACGCCACACGTGCATTCGGATCTCTCTTTAAAATCTCATCTAGAATCGCATCTGAAATTTGGTCACAAATTTTATCTGGATGACCTTCCGTAACCGATTCTGATGTGAATAAGTGCTTTCCTCTTTTTTCAGACATATTAATTCCTCCTATTCCATACTTTCGCTCGGAATGCATGTTGTATTCTAAAACGAACGATCAGAGCTGACTTTGGTAAGTAGGCTAAAGGCATCTTATGCCCACGGACACACAACCGTAACTTATCCGTATCATTTTTTATCTTCTCTTTATATGTTGTCACATACAAAATGAAAAAACTCTTTTCCACATGAGAAAAGAGCTGACTTGTTTATCGATCGCCTCTTATCTCCCAGAACATAATTGTTCTGCAGGTTAGCACCTTTTCACTAACGTGATGGTTGCTGGGTTTCAAAGGGCCTGTCCCTCCACCTTCTCTTGATAAAAGCGTGATGTTATCTGTTTTAAAAAGCAGTATAACTTTAACTTGTGACGATGAATGCTCGCCATCTTTTTCGAGCTATTTCTACAGCGAGTCTGTAAGAAATTTGTCGTTTTTTCAATGGATTTCGCAGGCACTGTCATAAGTTTGCGCTTTGTTCGTTTTCGCACATTAGCATAACATAATTTCTTCTACTTTGAAAGGATAAAGAAGAGTCTTTGCTTTATCTCTTTTAAGTAGAAATAAAATCGTGTATGATTGATCACTGAAAAAACATTAACTATTCAGAATTAGAGGTGTTTTATGTCTACTAAAACAAAAGCCATTCTATTAATCGTTTTTGGAGTTGCGTTTGGAACGCTCACTTATCTAAGCTTCATGTATCTATTTTTACCAAATATGCTTGGATGAAGTCACCAAAGGAGACACGGGGAGAGTCAAATGACAAGCGAAAGTTTTATGGTATGAATACAATAGCGATATGAGTGAAGTTTTACTCCGGCTATCCCTTCTCTAATTAACCTTATAAAAAACACATATACTGTGATTGCATTTTTTTCAAAACATCTTTCACTTTAGTATGGACTAATAAATATAATGTGTTATACTATTACCACGAACACCGACCATAAAGGAGCCGATTATGAAAATATTAAATGGATCAACACAATTAGAGCAGCTACTTTCAAGTCCTAAGACGGTTCACCAACTTTCTGTTCCCTCTTTAGTTGAGCGAGCGTTAATGAATCAAGAAGGTGAATTAACAGACACTGGCGCGCTTTCTGTACAAACAGGGAAGTATACTGGTCGCTCACCCAAAGATAAATTTATTGTAGATGAGCCAAGTGTTCGTAATACGATTGATTGGGGACCAGTCAATCAACCAATTTCACAAAACACATTTAAAGCGCTTTATGAAAAAGTGTTATACTATTTGCAGCAGAAAGAAGTTCGCTATGCGTCGAATGGCTTTGTTGGCGCAGACCCAAATTATCAATTGCCGATCACATACATTAATGAATTTGCATGGCACCACCTTTTTGCTCGTCAACTTTTTATTCGCGAAGGGCAATCAACAAAAACCAATCAAGAACCATTTACCATTGTCAGTGCGCCAACATTTAAAGCAGACCCTGCTGTTGATGGCACCAATTCTGAAGCGTTTGTCATGATCTCATTTGAAGAACGCGTTGTGTTAATTGGTGGAACCGAATATGCAGGCGAAATGAAAAAATCAATGTTTTCGGTTATGAATTATTTAATGCCTGACGAAAATGTATTGCCGATGCACTGTTCAGCAAATACAAACGAAAATGGTGAAACCGCTCTATTTTTCGGCTTGTCTGGAACAGGAAAAACAACGCTATCTGCCTCTAACCACCGTTCGCTCATTGGAGATGACGAACATGGTTGGACCGAAACTGGAATCTTTAATATTGAAGGCGGTTGCTACGCGAAATGTATTAACCTTTCACAAGAGCAAGAGCCACAAATTTGGAATGCGATTTCATTTGGGTCAGTTCTTGAAAATGTTGCCGTTGAAGAAGGAAAAGCGAATTACGATGATTCTTCATTAACTGAAAATACAAGAGCGGCTTATCCGATTGAAGCCATTCCGAATGCACTAAAACCAAGCGTTGCAGGAAGCCCTACTGCAATCGTCTTTTTAACTGCTGATGCTTTTGGGGTTCTTCCACCAATTAGCAAATTGACAAAAGAACAGGCTATGTACCACTTTTTATCTGGCTATACGAGCAAGCTTGCTGGAACAGAAAGAGGCATTACGCAACCAGAAGCGACATTCTCAACATGTTTTGGAGCGCCTTTCCTTCCAAGAAAACCAGAAACCTATGCTGCAATGCTTGGAGAAAAAATCGAAGCCAACGATGTGGATGTGTTCTTAGTTAATACAGGTTGGACCGGCGGCAGCTACGGTACTGGAAGCAGAATGAAGCTCAGATATACGAGAGCAATGGTTGAAGCGGCTCTTCAAGGCGAGTTGAATCAAGCTGAGACAGAAACAGACCCTATTTTTGATCTTCATATGCCAACTCGTTGCCCTGGTGTTCCTGATGAATTAATGAACCCACGCAACGCTTGGGCAGATAAAGATGCCTATGATCAAACAGCAAAATCATTAGCGAATCAATTTGCAGACAACTTCTCTCGTTTTTCTTCTGCAAAAGAAAGCATCCAGCAAGCTGGCCCAACTCGTACAAACTAAACAGAAAAAAAGCGTACGTGATACCGTTATCACGTACGCTTTTTTTGTTGTTTCATCCAGCTAGCTGCTTTTTTTAAAATATCAGCCTGCTCCATTGGCGGAAAATGATGTCGGTAATCTGGAAAGATCCACGTTTCCACTCGATGTTGGTTTTTATCTGGAATATGATCCAGTAGCTGATACACGTGTTCAGCCGAGACATGTTCATCTTTTTCTCCGTGTATCACAAGAAGCTGCGGCTGAAATTCACTCATACTCTTAAGAGGCGTCCGCTCTTCATAACGCTCTGGATATTTCCAAGGTGTTCCGCCAATCACTCGTTTCATCATCTTTCGTAAGTCCACGCGTTCTTCATACGTAAGCACCATATCTGTTACGCCATTCCAACATGTAACGGAGCGAGATTGCGGACGATAAATCCCTGTCCATAATGCCATAATACCGCCTCGGGAAAAGCCGACAATATGAATGCCTTTCGCCTCATCAACTTGTTCATGCTGCTCCAATAGATCAAATCCGTTAATCGCATCAAAACGATCATTGCCACAAAAATCTTCTCGCCCCTCTCCACCGCGATTTCCGCGATAGTAAGGCGCAAACACAACAAATCCCTCACTTGCCCACTGGATAATTCGTTGTGGTCGAACCATACCAACGGTTTTAATACCACCACGTAAATAAAGTAAGCCAGGTAACGAATGGTGACCGATCGGTTCTGCCATCAAGCCGATCACCTTTAGTCCTTCGCTTATGTACGTCACTTCATACAAATGAATACGTATACTCGGTGAGGGCACTCTTACTTTTTCAATAATCATAAAACCCTCCTCTTAGGCATACACCCTTTTCTCTCGCTATGCATAGTGTAGCAATAAAGTCATTTTCCCATTCGGTCGTTAAAAAAAACATAGAAGGAGTGATAAAACATGAAACGCCTGCTAGCTTTATTCACCATTACCTCTTCTATTGCACTGATGGTTGGCTGTCAAACCAATGATCGTGCTGATAAATTAGAAGTTGCTGAAGTGACCCGTTCTGTTTTTTATGCACCATTATACATTGCCCTTTCAGAAGGCTACTTTGAAGAAGAAAATCTCGAAATTGATTTAACCACGACTTGGGGTGGCGATAAAACAATGACTGCTTTGCTTTCTGATGGAGCAGATATTGCTTTAGTAGGATCGGAAACATCGATTTATGTTGCTGGTCAAGAAGCGACAGATCCCGCAATTAATTTTGCAGCGTTAACCCAAACAGACGGCACATTTCTTGTTGCTCGTGAAGACATCTCATCTTTTGATTGGAGTGATTTAAACGGCACTACGTTTCTAGGGCAAAGAAAAGGTGGGATGCCGCAAATGGTAGGAGAATATGTATTAAAGCAACATGATATTGATCCACAAAATGATTTAACCCTACTTCAAAATGTTGATTTTGGAAATATACCGAGTGCATTTGCTTCAGGCACCGGCGATTATGTACAGTTATTTGAACCACAAGCATCTACATTCGAAAAAGAAGGACTCGGTCACGTTATTGCATCGTTTGGCGCAGAATCTGGAGAAGTCCCTTATACGTCATTTATGGCAAAACGAAGCATGATTGAAAAAGATGAGGATGCGCTCACTCGTTTTTCTAAAGCCATTTATAAAGGGCAGCAGTTTGTTGAAACCGAAGATTCAGCGTTAATTGCAGAATCCATTCATAGCTATTTTGAAGATACAGACGTGGATATTTTAGCAAATGCCATTGACCGCTATAAAGAACAAGGGTCATATGCAACAGATCCGCTTTTATCAGAAGATGCATGGAACACGCTACTTGAGATTATGGATGAAGCTGGTGAACTTCCAGATCACATTCCATTTGAAGAATTAGTCAATACAACCATTGCAGCGGAAGCGATGGAATGAAGGAGGCCAACGATGTC
Source organism: Shouchella sp. JSM 1781072 (assembly GCF_041949915.1). Lineage (NCBI taxonomy): Bacteria > Bacillati > Bacillota > Bacilli > Caryophanales > Bacillaceae > Shouchella > Shouchella sp. JSM 1781072. The sequence continues at coordinate 280,306 of NZ_JBHFQE010000001.1, read as the reverse complement.
AAACGTATCGATTGATTCATTATCGTTAACATACGTCAATGAATCTGGGGCTTTTCCTGCTCTCCAAAATGTTTCACTTTCCATTGAAGAAGGCGAGTTTGTTTCATTTATTGGTCCAAGTGGATGTGGAAAAACAACGCTACTTTCGATCATTGCCGGACTACTTGAACAAACGAGCGGATCGATTTTTACAAAAAACAAAGAATCCATCGGCTATATGCTTCAGCACGATTACCTTTTTCCTTGGCTATCCATTGAAAAAAACATCACCCTAGGTCAACGAATTAAAGGGACTGATAATGAAATCGCGCATCGTAAAGCATTAAAGTGGCTTGAACGCTTTGGCTTAACAGATAAAAAAAACGACCTTCCTCAAGCATTATCTGGGGGAATGAGGCAGCGTGTGGCGCTAATTCGAACGCTCGCTACCGATCCGTCTCTTATGTTGCTTGATGAACCGTTTTCCGCCTTAGATCAACAAACAAAGTTAAAACTTGAAGATCTCGTTTCTGCTACGTTAAAAGCAGAACAAAAAACAGCGATTCTTGTCACCCATGATATTAGTGAAGCCATTGCCATGAGTGATCGAGTCATTCTTTTTTCGCCGCGTCCTGGAAAAGTCGCTCAAATCTTTACTATACCACAGTCTATTCGTGACTGTACGCCGTTTGAAAGTCGTCAGCACAAAGATTTCCAAGACCAGTTCCAATTAATATGGAAGGAGCTGGATCGATTTGAATCCTAATGAACTTCACAACCATTTCTTACTCGCAAAAAAGAAAGAAAAGCGTTTCGTTCGGTTCACGCAAGTAAGCATAATCGTGCTTATTATTGTGGCTTGGGAGCTTGCTTCACGCTTTGCGCTTATTGATCCGTTACTGTTCAGTATGCCTTCTCGAATCGTCACGTTGCTTTATGAGCACATTACCGCAGGAACACTATGGCTGCATGCTTCTGTGACCATGTTTGAAACAATTTTAGGTTTCTTACTTGGTACGGTTATTGGAACACTCTTGGCTGCATTACTATGGTGGTCGAAAATTCTTTCAAAAATTTTAGATCCTTTTTTAGTGATTATGAACTCAATGCCTAAAGTAGCGATTGGGCCCATTTTAATTGTAGGAATTGGCCCGAATATGGGTTCCATTATTGCAATGGGCATGCTTGTGTCTGTCATCATTACAACAATGGTTGTTCATACGGCATTTAAAGAAGTGGATCAAAATTATATAAAAGTCCTTCAAACATTTTCAGCTTCAAAGCGACAAATTTTCACGAATGTTATTTATCCTGCTTCCATCCCCGTTATTATCTCAACTCTTAAAATGAATGTGGGGCTAGCATGGGTTGGTGTAATCGTCGGAGAATTTCTCGTCTCCAAGCAAGGATTAGGTTATTTGATTATTTATGGTTTCCAAGTATTTAATTTCAATCTTGTGTTTATGAGTTTATTGGTCATTGCGATACTCGCGACACTCATGTATCTTTTTGTAGAATATATCGAAAAAAAACTTACGAAGTACAGCATATAGCGCCCGATTAGGGCGTTATTTGTCGTGCTAGTCGTTATCAAAGATCGCTTTTTCAATGGTATATTGAATCGCTTGAGGGACAACGTCATCTTTCATAATCGGGCTGAATCGATTGTCAGCTTTCATCCCAATTGGCAGCTCTTCCATCAATTTCGCCCCGTTTGTTTCAAACCCAGGTTCCAATTCTTCAAATGAAGCTACTTTTACAGCATAAATGGATTTTTGGATTGTTTCTTCAGGCATCTCAACTTCGTATTGACCAATATAGACAATTGAACTTGCATGTCCCCCGGTTTCTTCCCTTAATTCACGTTTGACAGTGTCTTCGGGCCCCTCACCTCGTTCTAGTTTCCCTCCTGGAAATTCATACCCTCTTTCTTTATGGTCGGTTAATACCCATGCCGTTTTATAGCGGGCTACAATCAATACATGCTTTGGTGAAGAGGTAAACGGCACTTCATCTCCCAGCACAAGGTTAACTAGATACCCTTTTTGATCTTTAAACGTTCTCATTTAATTCCCTCGCTTTTGTCACAATCTCCTTAAAGTATAGAGCAAAAACGATCGCAGTTCGACTCTTACCATGTACGAACCCCTTTTTTTTGTGGACGAATCCCCCATAATACAAGAATAATGGTTAACAAGACGAGAATCGCATTTCCTGTAAAGGTAAAAAAATGACTTCCTTTCATAAAAATCGCAAATAGCGGTGGACCTGCTGCTACACCAATAAAGCGCGTACTGTTATAAAAAGAAGAAATTGATCCTCGTTGCTCAGCAGGTATCCCTTCTGTTACGAACGCATCTAGGCTTGGAAGGGCCGCTCCTATGCCAATACCTGCCGCAAACAATGCGGTTAACATCATGTAAAGTTCTTTATTAAACGAGATTACAAACACAGCCAATGTTAATAAAGAAAGTCCTGCAACCGTTATCCATTTCATCTTTAGCTGATCTTGCCCAATCCCTTTTCCAGCTGCATATGACGTTAAACAAAGCGCCAACAGCGGAAATGCAAGAATGACCCCTTTTCTCACGCCGTGAATTTGGTGGCTATCTTCAAGAAACGTGGATAAATAAAACAAAATCCCAAATAAAATGTACATAAGTACTCCACCTGTAACAAAAACCGTATACAGCCAGCGACCTTCACGCTTAAAAATTTGTTTCACCTGTTTAATAAACTGCTTGAATTTTTTCGGCTTCTTTGTTTTCGGAGGCGTTTGAATAAAAAAACAAATCATGATAATGGAAATCGCACAAAAAATAGGAAACGCAAAAAATGGCATAAACCATACGATCGAAGCTAGCAGCGCGCCAAATATAGGACTTAGTACTTTTCCAAATGTATTAGATGTTTCAATTAACCCTAAGCCTTCACTGATTTCTTGTTTTTCTTTAAATAAGTCACCTACAAATGGCATGACAATTGGCGCTGCTCCGGCTGCACCAATCCCTTGTAATAGGCGACCAATAAAAATAACCCAATATGCTTGATCGATTTTCCAGGCAGCCAATCCTGCCACCAAACCACCAATACCTGCAAGAATTAAGCTTGGGATAATTACTTGTTTTCGTCCAATATGATCCGATAAATAGCCTGCAATTGGAATAAAAATAATTGCAACAACCGAATAAGCGGTAATTAATAAACTAACCATAAATGAACTTACTTGTAGCTCGCTACCTATTGTCGGTAAGACTGGGATTAACATTGAATTCCCTAATGTCATCACAAGAGGAACGGAGGACAGAGAGAGTAATCCCCACATTTTCTTTGAATTTTCCACGTTGTTGTTAAGCCCCTTTACTTACATCAGATACATGTAGTATGAGCAAACAAAAACAACGTATACACACGTAAAAAGGCAGATATCCCTCAAGATAACCTGCCTGCTTTTTTAATAAAGATGGTATTTTTCACTTTTCTTTAGTTGATCGTATACTTCTGCAATCGTCTTATCGGAGTACGCATCAAGCTTTTCCACTCTACTTTTGTATTCTAAAAGCAACGACTCACGCTGAATGCCTTCCTCAAGAAGATCTTCAAAAACATCTTCCAATACATCATCGCGACCTGAAACAATCTGGCCTTTTAAAATAATACTTTTGTTTTCTTTTAAGTCAGTGATTGATTCAATCGACGTAATCAAAACAGCTGGATGGTTGTCTTTACTTGTAATGACAACACTAACAAGAATGTGACGCTCGCCTTCTTGTTCACGTTCAAACAATCGTGCATCATCTTTTGAAATAACCGCATCGATAAACCACGTATGCTCTTCATTTTCCATGTTTATAATGAGACCTTCATGAAGCGGAATTGGTTCTTGCTTCACATTTCCCTGTTGCCCATCAATCACTTGCATCGCATATAGTTTGAATGTCTTCATGAGCGCCCCCTCTCTCCATTAAGAGCTTTTATTGTACACGTGTTGAAAATGGCTTGACACAACCCACTTTAAAAGCTCATGTTCTTTCGTTTCCAGCTCTCTTCCAAGCTTTTCTTTACATTCCTTTTCAAGATCGTCAAACAAACAATTAGAAGGGTTGCTCATTCCGTTTACCGACTCCTCTTCACTCATTCGTTCTATATTCTTGTCCAATCATGTAATTCGATAAAACTTAGCGCGTTCCTGCTTAAAAGTGCTTTTGTTTATAGGCTGCATGTAGTTGATCGAGAGCTTTCATCAACGTTTCTCTAGATGTAGCTAAATTCATTCGCTCAAAATGCTCCCCTTCATCACCAAAAATCGGACCGTGATTAAAAGCCAGTTTCGCATCTTCTAGGAGCCATTTTTTTCGTTCTTCTGCCGTTAAACCAATTCCCTCAAAATCAATCCATAGTAAGTACGTCCCTTGAGGTTTCATTGGTTTAATTTTTGGCATATGCGTACTTAAATAGTCTTCAACAAGTTTATAGTTGTCTTGAATGTAAGCCATTAATTCTTTCAACCATGGCAAACCGTGATCATATGCTGCTTTTGTCGCCACTTGTGAAAACATGTTAGCCCCGACAAATGTGCTTGCCAGCGTTTGTCGGTAACGAAGACGCAATGCCGCATCTTTGATCACAACATACGCTCCCTGAACACCAGCTAAATTAAACGTTTTCGTCGGTGCCAAAGCCGTGAAGACACGATTTTCAAACGATTCATTCACACGTGCGAACGGGATGTGGCGATAGCCATCAAACAACAAATCTGCATGAATTTCATCAGAAATCACATAAAGGTTATGTTTCTCGCAAATCTCCGCAAGCTTAGAAAGTTCTTCCTCAGACCATACACGTCCACCTGGATTGTGTGGATGGCATAGAATAAGCATTTTCGTCTTATCTGTAATGACCGATTCAAGCCCATCAAAATTCATTTTATAGTGCTCATTTTCAAGAAGCAGCGGATTTTTAACGACTTTGCGACGATTTTTTTCGATCACATCGTAAAAAGGATAATAAACAGGGGTTTGTATAATAATTTCGTCTTCTTCTTCAGTAAATGTACGAATGAGATTACTTATTGCCGGTACCACACCTGTGACATGAACAATATCGTCTTCACGAATCGCCCATTTATATTGTGTTGATAGCCAGTTGACAATGGATTGATTCACATCAGGAGAAGGTGCTGCGTATCCGTATATTCCGTGTTCAACTTTATCTTTTAATGCATCAATAACAGGTTGCGGCGCTTTGAAGTCCATATCTGCTACCCATAATGGTAGAAGACCTTCTTGTCCAAAGCGTTCTTTTGCACCGTCCCATTTCATTGAATCGGTACCAATTCGGTTCATTGCTTCATCAAAATAACTCATCATCTTGCTGCTAACGCAGACTCCCTCCCACTCACTCTTTTTATACCTATAGTGTAACATAAACTCCAAAAAGGTTTGTTGTCCAGGCTTCAGAAAAAATGATACACTATCAAAGTCGTTTAGAAAAATAGAAAGGAGTGATGATGCATGCGCGGCTCATTCCTATGCGTTGAAGGTGTCATTGGCGTCGGAAAAACTACTCTTATGAAAAAACTAGCAGCTCATTTTAAGACAGAGCGATTATTTGAAATCATTACTGAAAATCCTTATTTAGAAAAATTTTATGATGACATGGACGCTTGGAGCTTCCAAACGGAAATGTTTTTTCTCTGTAACCGGGTTAAACAATTAGAAGATACGAGTACGCTTTTAGACCAAGGTCAAACGGTCATAGCTGACTATTATATAGGCAAGAATTTGATCTTTGCGCACCAAACGCTACACGAAGAAAAATACAATCAATACAAACGTATTTATGATATCTTAATCGAACCACTACCAAAGCCAGAAGCCATTATTTATCTTAAAGCGGATTTCAATACGATTATGGATCGCATCAAAGTAAGAGGTCGCTCTTTCGAACAAAATATGGATCACACGTATATAAAAAACTTAATGAACGATTATGAACAGGCGATGTCGGCCATAAAAGACTTCATTCCGGTTATTACAATTGATACATCCCATTTAGATTTTGTTACAGATCAAGACGATTTTGAAGCAATCGTTGAGCAGATTACAACGAACTTTGGTACACGAAAGGAAAATGACCATGCCTAATATTCCAAAAAACGCCATTATCACAGTAGCAGGTACCGTCGGCGTTGGCAAAACAACAATGACAAAAAAGCTGGCGGAAACCCTTCAATTCAAAACATCTTTTGAAAAAGTGGACAATAACCCGTATTTAGATAAATTTTACGCGGATTTTGAACGTTGGAGTTTTCATCTGCAAATTTATTTTCTCGCAGAACGATTTAAAGAACAAAAAGCAATGGTCGAGGCAGGCGGCGGCTATGTGCAAGATCGTTCCATTTATGAAGATACAGGCATTTTCGCAAAGATGCATGCAGATAAAGGAACGATGACTAAAGTTGATTATGAAACGTATACAAGCTTGTTTGATGCTATGGTGATGAACCCTTATTTCCCTACTCCAGATGTATTAATTTATTTAGATGGTGATCTAGATGCAATCATCAACCGCATTCATCATCGCGGACGAGAAATGGAAAAGCAGACATCTACTACCTATTGGGAAGAAATGCATGGACGATACCACGACTGGATTGAATCCTTTACGGCTTGCCCTGTATTAAAACTTAATATCCAAGACTACGATTTAGTCAATGATGACACATGTATGGACGAGATTATTAAAAAACTAGAACAGTATTTTTAATCCTTAAACAGGAACGAAAAAGCACCCTCCAAAGTAGACACGTAAAAAGTGAATACGATCGAGGGTGTTTTGTTTTCACCGAATTATTTTAAATAATAATCGCCTACTTGAATTTTTCGCTTCGTACTATCGACTTCATCTAAATGGATTGTTCCATTCTTTTTCTCAGGAATGTGTGGCGTCATTAACAACCAGTAGACATCGTCCCATTTCTCTCTTTTTATCAGCTTCGTCATTTCTTCTATATCAGCTCGAAGCAGAAAATAAACGTCCGTCGCGGCTGCTAATTTCCAACAAGAATCTGTCACCTGTTCCGCAGTGGTGACAACCACCGCTTTATCTGCGAGATAATACGCTTTTGACGCGTAGGTCTCTTGAACGCTACTGAGACCAAGAGTTGCACCATAACGCTTTAACTGGATTACTGATTTTTGACCATCTTCATCGGTTACAAGTAGATCCGCTCCATAGTCCCTACTTTTTTTCGTTTGATAAGTGGCACATCCACTTGCGGCATACACAACAGCCATATAATCTTCAAATGCATGACCATCCATTCGATCAATATGTCGAATAGTAATTTTGCTTACATCGGTTTGCGATCGAACTAGATATGTTCGCCATAACCAACCGATCACAACAACGAATAGGATAAAAATAATACTAATTAAAGCGATAGTTCCTTCCATTTTCTTCGATCCTTTACATTCATCTCTATCGAAGCATACACAATTCTATCGCTCACGTCCATGGCTGACGGTTCTGGAAGTTTTAAAAAAGAGGAATGACTGGAGTTGTCATTCCTCTAAATGCCTGAATTTACTGCTCGTAAGCTTCGTTAATCTCATCAACAATGATTTTGACAGATTCAAGTCCACTACCACTTAAGTACCAAACTTCACTATTAAGTTGATAAATATTGTCATTTTCATAAGCTGGTGTACGTTGTACTTCTTCATTTGCTAATACATCGTCAGCTGTTGCTGAGTTTCCAATTGACGCACCACGATCGATCGCGAAGATATAGTCAGGATCCGTTACAGAGAAATACTCATTTGAAATATTTTGTCCGTGTCCTTCAGCAGGAATATCTTCATCTGCTGCCGGAATACCTAGTACATCGTGGACAATACCGAAACGAGAGCCGATTCCGTAAGCACTTGCTGAACCTTCATCAATGGAAACAATAAGCGCATTTGCTTCAGATTCATCCGCACGTGCTTGTACATCTTCAATCACGCTGTTAATATCGGCTAATTGACTATCGACTTCTTCAGAAGCATCAAAAATCTCGCCTAACACGTTCATATTACTTTCAAATGTCTCCATGAAGTTTTGATTATCAACTTGTAAAAAGACAGTAGGTGCAATTTCGCTTAACTCTTCATAGTTTTCAGATGCACGTCCAGAAATAAAGATTACGTCTGGTTCCATCTCATAAATTAACTCAAAGTCTGGTTCAAACAACGACCCTACGTTTTCAACGCTATCATCATTTTCTAATTCTTGCAAATATTCAGGAACATTACTACCCATTGGAATTCCAGAAATATCTCCACCAATCGCTCTGATTGAGTCTGTTACACCGTGGTCAAATGAAACCACTTTCTCTGGATTAACCGGTACTTCTACCATATCCCCGTTCATTGTCTCTACTTCAACTGTTTGTTGCTCTTCTGTATCGCTACCTTCACCTGAAGATGTATCATTAGAGTTCTCTTCGCTATCTCCATTTCCACATGCTGCTAAAAATAATGCTGCTCCTGCTGTCATGAACCACTTGCTAGATGTTTTCATTTATATAATCCTCCTAAAATGTTGGTTGACCCCGTTTTAAATGACGCCTTATGTATGAGTTGCTTCTCAGCTCACCTCCTTTCCATACAGTTATTAGGTTAATTAAAGTACACACAAATTTTGTTACAGTTCACTTCTTGAATGGCAATCTCCATATCATAAATATTTCGCAGTGTGTCTGGGTTAATAATATCGTGGCAATGTCCTTCTTCAATTATCTCACCATGTTTCATTGCGACAATATTATCTGAATAACACGACGCAAAATTAATATCGTGCACAACAATGAGAATCGTCTTGTTTCGTTCATCCACTAACCGGCGCAATGTTTTCATAATGGAAACAGAGTGCTTCATATCTAAGTTGTTCAACGGCTCATCGAGTATAATATAGTCCGTATCTTGAGCGAGAACCATCGCGATATAAGCGCGTTGACGCTGTCCACCACTTAATTGATCCAAATATTTGTCTTGGATCTCTCTCAGTGACATAAAATCAATGGCATCTTCCACAAACGACCAGTCTTCTTTCGTAAGCCGATTTTGTGAGTAAGGAAAACGTCCAAAGCTGACGAGTTCACGAATCGTTAGTCGGATATTAATATTGTTTGCCTGTTTCAAAATGGATATTTTTTTCGCTAAATCTTTACTCTTATAGGAATCAATTTCCTTCCCATCAATCAATACTTCTCCGCCATCTTTTTTGGCAATTCGGCTCATTAATGAAATGAGTGTACTTTTTCCGGCCCCGTTCGGCCCAATGAATGACGTAATTGTTCCTTTTTTCACATCAACACTTACATCATTCAATACTTGTTTTCCGTCGAAAAATTTATTTACCCCTTTTACTTGTATCGCTACCGGTAACGTTTTCCGATCAATCCGTATCTCTCGATCAACTAATGCTGTTGTCATGTCGTTTTCGTCCCCCTTAATAATAAGTAAATGAAGTAAATACCACCGACAAAATTAATAAATACGCTAAGTGGTGCAGAGTAAGAAAAGACTCTTTCTACTAACAAGGTTCCACCTATAAGGGCAATAATGCTTACAAGTGCACTTACGGCCGCCATGTGCGTATGTCGATAAGTCGGCAACATCTCTCTGGCAACGTTTACAACGAGTAGTCCAAGAAATAAGATTGGACCTACAAGCGCCGTCGAGATTGAAACAAAAATCGCAATCATAATTAAAAACTTTCGAATCGCTTTATCATACGGGACACCTAAATTAATGGCTTGATCTCTACCGAGTGAAATCGCATCTAAATACTTTAAGTAAGGCCATATGTATAAAATGGTTAGCACAATTAAAAGCATTGAGATCCATAATAGATCCACATGGATATTGCTAAAACTTGCAAACATTCGATTTTGAATGGTTAAGAAATCATTTGGATCAATAACGACCTGCATAAAGGTCGATAAACTCGAAAACAATGTTCCGAAAACAATTCCTACAAGGAGCAAAAAGTATAAATTTTGTTGCTCACGTCTAAACAACATGACGTAAAGTAAAAGCGCAAACAATACCATAAATACAATGGATAACCCATAATTGACATAGCGGCTAACTGCTACAATCCCTGCTGTTCCAAAAATAAAAACGAGCACAGTCTGGATTAACACGTAAAGTGAATCCAATCCAATAATACTTGGCGTTAAAATTCGGTTGTTCGTAATCGTTTGAAATACGAGCGTTGAAAACGCAATGACGGCACCGACAATGATAATGGCTAAGACGCTTCTCGCTCTTCTAGGTAATGCATAATCCCACACACCAGGTGAAATACCAGCGAATAAGAACGTTAAAATTAAGACAATTGCGCCTGTGCCGAAGCCAATGTAAATCCATTTAGCTTGCATGTTTTGGCCTCCTTAAGAGCAGATAAAGGAAAATTGCGCTCCCAATGACGCCAACCATTAAGCCAATTGGAATCTCGTAAGGATAGATAAGGATTCGACCTAAAATATCGCAGGCAAGTAAGAAAATGGCTCCAAATAATGCTGTGTGCGGTAAACTATTTTTCAAGTTATCTCCACGCATGATTGAAACAATATTTGGTATGATGAGTCCTAAAAATGGAACAGAACCAATTGTTACAACAACTGTTGCGGTTACCATCGCCACAATTAATAAACCGATGTTCATAATGCGATTGTAGTTCATCCCTAGATTTGTCGAGAAATCTTTTCCTAAGCCTGCAACCGTAAAGCGGTTTGCAAAAAGAAACGCGATGAATACTAAGGGTATACCTATGTAAAGAAGTTCATAATTTCCTCTTATGATTAAAGCAAAGTTTCCTTGCATCCAAGAGGAGAGGGATTGAATTAAATCATTTTGGTATGCAATAAACGTCGTAATAGAATTCACAACACTTCCAAGCATTAAACCAACTAGTGGGACAAAGATGACATTTTTAAAGCGAATACGCTCTAAAATTTTCATAAATAAAAGCGTTCCACCTAAAGCAAAAGCAAAGGCAACAAGCATACGCTCCATCGTGCTTGCTGATGAAAAAACGAGCATCGCAACTAAAATGCCTAAACGCGCCCAGTCCATCGTTCCTGCTGTCGTTGGCGAGACAAATTTATTTTGCGTTAGTTGCTGCATAATTAACCCGCACACACTTAAACTAACGCCTACAATGAGAATGCTCAAAAGTCTTGGCACTCGATTAATTAATATAGTCTGGACTTCTTCATCCGTTAAACGAAAAAGATCAAGTGGTGAAATTTCATGGGCACCAATAAAAAGTGAACTAATCGATAACACAATGAGAATCGGCAATAAAATCTTTATTTTCATTCTTTTTGTACATGATTAAACCATGTATTTGCCTCCTTCTCTTCCAATAATGATACTCATTATCAATTACAATTCTCATTCTACCACTTACTGAGAAAGAGTCAAGAGTAAATGAGAAAGAATATCACTATCAGTTAAAATAAATTGAATTCATCAATCGCTCCATATTAAAAAAACAAATTCGTGCTTAAAACAACGAAGGGCTCAGTAGTAGGTATTGGTCAAACTAACGCACAAAAAAACCGTCTAAGGCTTCCACTTTATGAAGTGTCTGCGTTAGACGGGTTCTTTTTACGTTGCCTTTTTGGAATTCTTTCTTCATGCTCGTCGTTTGTATAATAGCCAATAAAAAAACGTTAAAATGGCTCCGCTAAGAAAAAAACCGCCAAGAACATCCGTTGGGTAGTGAACGCCTAGAAACAGTCTTGAAACACCCATAAGTAAAATCATCACAGTCGAGAAAATCACTATAACGATTCGAGTCGGTCGATGATCGGTTCTTCGCCAAATGAGAAACGCTAGTACGCTATAAAAAGAAGCCGCTCCCATCGTGTGACCACTTGGAAAGCTATATGAGGATAGATCAACCATCATAAAATCCTCGGGGCGTATACGGGCAATGCTAAACTTAGCAACTGTATTTAGTATGCCTGTCATACTCATGACGATCGCCGTGTAGAAAATATCGATCCACGATGAGCGTGTAAGCAACAAAATGACAATAACTGCTATTGTGAGAATCACAACAACATTTGTGGAACCAATAAATGCAAATCCATTCATGATTGTATAAACAATATCAGTACGAATGTCTTGAAACCATGCTAACATCGTGTAGTCAATAGACGTGACCACATTCGTACGAAAAGACAAAAAGATACTAAAAAATAATACGAGAAAAACAGCACTTGTGAGAAGAGGGAATTTTCGAATCGTTTTCACAACAGACTCCTTACATGTTATTTGCGTAGCATACAAACTAAACCTTTCAACACGTACTTATACCCTTTTTGTCGTTTCTTATCACATCTCAACTAAAATTGAAATAATTCCCAAGAAGCGGTTTCGTTTTTTACTTTGGTGGAATAATAAAAGCGGGAGTGATCATAATGCCAGAAGATCAAACAAATACGATTGACCAACTAATTGATGAACTTATAAAACGAGGAATTTATAAATTAAATGATCGACACTTATTCGAACTAAGCGAAGAAGAGATAAAAGGTTTTTATTCTGACCACATTAAAGAGTAGCTTAATTAGTAAGCTACTCTTTTATTGCTTGCGGCCCTAAAAAAGGCTCAAACCAATGACTTGCATACACAGATACAATACCGAAAACGGTTGCCCAAATTAATACACCTATGACTGTCCAAAAGATGGCTAACCCTTTTGGCACACCAAGAGCAACCGCTGTTGCCGCAGACAAATGACTGCTTAATAGAAAAGAACCTATAATTCCTACACCTGGCATTCCATATTTCTCTAAATATTTTTGCGTCTTTTCTTTTCTTCGATTTGGTTTATTCTCTTCGGTATCTTTTTTACGTCGAAGTATAAGTGCTCGAATCTTCTCACCTAATAATACAATCCCAATAACCCCTAAAGTATTACCAATAATTGCCACAATCACAACTGGTACAACAGGCTCCCCCATCAAAATGACGCCAACCGGAACGGCTAACATATATTCTACAAGTGGAATAATGGCTCCAATAAACAGAACAAGCATATACGAAAAATCAACGTCCATCATTCAATCCTCCTTTCCCGGGAAATCATTTCTTGCTCATTCAATTAACAGTAAAAAAAAAGCACGCCGACGATCGTTTTTCACCATACCTGTAGCAGAGTGATAGCTTATTACTAAGTCTGCTTAGTTATTAGGAACACTTCTACCTTTAAGCTTAGGATTCCTATGGTGTTGTCGTCAAACGTGCTTGTTACAGTAAGTTTACATACATGCTCGTCTCTTGCAAAAATGGTTTAGAAACTAATGACTCGAAAGCCCATTAGTACAACCACTAGCACAAGTACAAGAACAATGAAAAGCGATCCAAGACTATTTTCATTACGTTTCGCCTTACCTGCAGCCATTTCCATAAAGCCAATGACGAGAATCGCTAATAGGCCTTTAACGACATAGAAAAGTTCAAAGTTAAGCGCAATTAACATCCCTATGCCCGAAACAAGCATGAACAGGTAAAATAGCCTTGTAATCATATGTAGGATTGTCGCTGCTTTCATCTTTCTACTTCTATATAAGATAAAAGCTACGATAAATAAGATAACAAGAAAAGCCCATGAGCCTTCATGTGTTCCGCGGAAAATATTATAATACTCAGTAAAAAAATCCATCTTTTTTCATCCTCCTTTCCAATATTTCTCTCCTCTCAGTATAACTTGTCCTTTTACGAAATGCGAACGTTATGAAGTCGTGTAGTGATTTAACCCTTGTTTTAACTTCATATAACGAATGAGCATAGCAATTCTCCATGGTAGAAGCATGGCAAACGCTAAAATAAAGAACATTCCAGATAATTCCGCCGGATTAATGTCTTGTCCAACTAACAATCGCAAGATAATGCGCACAACGAGCAAACCGACAAGAATGTATGCGAACGCTTTAGAACGCTTCAAATAGATTTCTCCATCACGAACCTCAAATTTAGACGTGTAGATTAAAATAAGCGAAAACAACAAACCTGCGACAATGGCTTCCATTACATAAAAAAACGGCGGTCTCGTCGGCTCATATAAAAACATTAACGCACCTGTGGACATCGCTAATGGAGGAATAATAATTAACTTTGCAGATGTTGGTCGCTTGGAAGCTCTCATACGAATGACAAGAGCAGCACTCCCCATAAACAAGGCAATAAGAATAGGGATAACGATTACAATCCAACTTGTTTCTTCCATAAAAATCACCCTAACATGATCCTTCTTTTTTATATGTATAGATGAAAAGGTGCCTTGTTCATAATCACAAGGCACCTCTCAACATTAAAACAATGGCGCTAACATCGAATAGCCAATTATAACAGCAAATAAAAGAACAAGATGATTTAAAGAGAAGACAAACATAAGTGTTGCCCATTTCTTTGGTTCCATTCGCTTATGACCAACAACACTTAGAACTAGCCAAGCCGTTGCCAATAGAAAGGCAACGATTGTAATAATCCAGCTAACTGACATAAATAAAAAGCTTGCTGCAATTAACGCAACTAAGTAAACATTTGTTTGAATGTACGTGCGTTTAAATCCTTTTACAACAGGTAACATCGGCACGCTCGCTGCCTTATACTCATCGTGTCTTCGAATGGCAATCGCATAAAAATGCGGCATTTGCCAAATGACCATAACCACAAAAAGGCCTAAAATAGCAGGATGATACAATTCTGGTGAGACCGCTGCCCAACCGATTAAAGGAGGTATCGCTCCACTAATACTACCGATTTCTGTATTGTAGATGGTTCGTCTTTTTGACCACATTGTATAAGGAACAACATATAAGAAAAGACCTAAAAATCCAAACAAAGCAGCCATCGGTGTCGCAAGTAACAATAATAGAATTCCAAGTAACGACAAGGAAATTCCTAGAATAAGTGCATTTAACGGCTGCATTCTACCTGTTACGGTTGGTCTATTTTTTGTCCGATCCATAATGGCATCAATATCTCGATCATACAAGTTATTAAAAGCACCTGCAGCTCCAATAACAAATGTAGAACCAATAACAGCAAAAAGAATTTCCGGAAAACGCTCATTTATAGACGTACCACTTAGATAAAGAGCTAAACTTAGCCCAGCAACCATTGCCAATAAGTTTGATTTAATAATCCCTGTCTTTAATGTTTCTGATAATACTTGTGAGAATGCCTGCTTAGGCACAGCAAGAGAGGGTTTCTTTTCTATTTTTATCGACCGCAATCCTCTCTTCCCCCCCATCTGTTAGTATAATTCGTTAATGAATAGCTATAGTTTATCATAAAGTGTGAGCGTGAAAAGCATCTGACAAATCTGTCGTCTCCTTGTCAAGAAGTTATGGCTAAATCTTGAACAACACTTGTCCTGTTCACATCTCTTCTATTATACGCTTTTTAATGCGTAATGCAAAGTATATCAGCAACAAATCTGATTTTTTGTCATTCTGAACAATGCTTGACTTAACCTTTCCCTAGTGATCGTGATATGATACGATTGATCGTAATTTTGTATAAAAGGAGTCAAATTTCATGTCGAACCTATTAATCTTTGGTCACAAAAATCCAGATACGGATACAATTTGTTCTGCGATTGCCTATGCAGACTTAAAAACACAGCTTGGTTTTCAAGTCGAGGCTGTTCGGTTAGGTGATGTAAGCGGGGAAACGGCTCACGCATTAGAAACATTTGGCGTTGAAGCACCTCGTTATATTGAATCTGCTTCAAACGAAACAAACGACGTTATTTTAGTCGACCATAACGAGCGTCAACAAAGTGTGGACGATATTGATGATGTTCATGTACGTGAAGTCATTGACCATCACCGTATCGCAAATTTCGAAACAGCCGATCCTGTTTATTATCGTGCAGAACCTGTTGGTTGTACCGCAACGATCATTTATAAAATTTATCAAGAAAAGAACGTAAAAATCCCTAAACAAATTGCGGGTCTTATGCTTTCTGCTATTATTTCTGATTCTTTACTTTTCAAATCACCTACATGTACTGATGAAGATATTGCGGTAGCGAAAGAACTTGAACAACTAGCTGATATTGATGCCCAAACATACGGACTCGCCATGTTAAAAGCAGGTGCAGATGTTTCAAGCAAAACATCAAAAGAACTATTGTCAATTGATGCAAAAGAATTCTCAATGAACGATTATGCAGTGGAAATTGCTCAAGTCAACACCGTAGACATTACCGATATTTTGTCTAGAAAGAGCGAACTTGAGAAAGAGATCCAAGCCGTCATTGATTCCAAACAATTGGACTTGTATGTTTTAATCATCACGGACATTCTTGAAAACAACTCCACCGCCGTGACAATGGGTAAAGAAGTGGCGGTTTTTGAACAAGCGTTCCAAACGACACTCGATCAACATGTCGCTCCATTGCCTGGTGTTGTTTCAAGAAAAAAACAAGTGGTTCCCCCATTAACAGAAAGCTTCATGCAAAAATAAGAGCAGGCATCGCCTGCTCTTATTTTGTCTCTCCTCAACGCTCTTGTTCCGCTTTTGGAACCCGATCTCGATAAAATTCATACTCCCCTGTATGTTCAATAGTCGGGTGAACCGTAATTGTACGAAGCGAGTCCTCTCTTAATTGAAAAGTGTCTTCAACTTGTTTATATGCGCGCACGTGACTCCGGTATAAATGATTTTCAAGGCTATAGACATCCTTGCCATGCTCTAAACCAAGCATATACGTATCCCTAATTTGTTTTTCCACTTTTTCTTTCATAAGGTCAAGAATTTCATCTACAGTTCGAGACGCACCTAGGGTTTCATCAGGTGGAAAATCTAAAAGCGATGCATTAATGTCCACACTGACATCAAAATACACGTTGCCATCAACTACTTCTGAGCGAATGATACTTTTCGGACGAATAATATTTAAAGCCGCTATCGTTTTTCCCTCATCATAAAGCTGAAGAGGCGTATTAACCGTATGATAATCAAGCCACCGTAGCCCTGATAGCTGATAGTCATCAAAGATTTTCGGGCTTTTTCCGCCCTTTAATAAAACTGCTCCATTTGCATGTAAGGCATCTTTTTTCTTGCCCGTATTATCTTCTAATTCTTTTTCATTAATATCAATCTTTGGCAGCGTCGCCGAACGACCTTTCTCTGCATACGCTCGCATTAACTGATGTAAAGACATTGGTCGAATAATAGAGCGCTCTTTGTAAACAGAGTCTGGATTAAACAAAATGGTATGCACTGTATCGCCATACATATTTGTGACAAGTAAAATATCTTCTAGTTTTTCACTTGTCGCGAATACCCAAGGTGTTGTGCGAATCTGTTGAAACCGATACAGCCCTTCATTTATTTCCACAATCGATTCATGTTCCAACGCATTCATTCCGTACACAATCACCATCACATGCCCCCAGTGAAGCGTTTGGTTTGATTTAGAGTTGAAATTTTCGAGAGCCATTAGTATCGTGTTCCCCCGTGATACCGCGACCCATGCCCCAGATTCAGCTTCTTGTCTTCCTTCTTGACTTACAGACAATTGCCCGAAATTAATAGACTCTCCGTATACAATATATTCAGCTGATTCTTCGTCATAATCAATTCCAAGTGCCGTGATGTACTGGATATCTTGCAAATCAATAGCATCCCAACAGCCACTTAACGTGATCATAGTTAAAAAAACGAGAAAGAAACATTTCTTCAACGAGATCGCCTCCTCGTTGAATCCACGGTTTTTAATGTCGTTGGTCTCCGTTTACGCCACTCCCATGGCTTGACCATAACAGCAGACAGAAAATCTTTTTTATTAAACGGTGATAACGGCGACAAATACGGAAGGCTAAATGATTCTAAACTTGCTAAGTACACAATGATGGAGATGACCCCAATGCAAAACCCAAACATTCCTAAAAAAGCGGAGAGGATTAAAATATACACGCGAATGATGGAAACCGTTCCTGATAAAACTTGACTTGTAATGGCAAAGGTTGATACGACCGTTAATCCAACTACTACAAGCATCGTTGGTGATGTAAGACCTGCTCGAATGGCCGCATCCCCAATAATCAAACCTCCAACTACTGCTAAGGTTTGGCCAACAGATTTTGGCAGTGTTGTTCCAGCTTCCCTAAACAACTCAAACAACACAATCATTAAGAAAATCTCTAATGTTGACGACAAAGGCAAACCAAGCCGAGATACATAAATGGTTGCTAAGAATGGAAGCGGCAGTTGATCGACATGAAATGAATTTAACGCAATCCATAATCCCGGTAAAAAAAGAGCGAGTAGTAGTCCAGTTATCCGTAAAAGCCGCTGGAATGAAACAAAAAGAAACGAATTGTGCAAGTCTTCTGCTGTTTTTAACACGAACATGAGGTTAACTGGTGCAATAACTGCTCCAGGTGACCCATCGACTAAAACGGCAAACCGGCCATTCTCTAAACAAGCTGAAACAAAATCAGGTCGACTTGAAAAAACAGTTAGCGGAAAAAATGTAAATTTTGTATTTGTTAATCGTTCTTCGATTTCTGCTAAACTTAATACGGAATCTGTATCAATCGCTTCGATTTGCTGCCGTACATCTTTCAATACTTCTTCACGAGCAATATCCTTCATGTAAAGTAGAGAAAGCTGTACTTGCCCTCTTTTACCAACGGTATAGGATTCATTTACCAATGCGCTTGTGCGAAGTCGTTTTCGAACGAGCGCGATGTTCTCTTCTACATCTTCTGTAAATCCATCTCGTGGACCACGGAATGAGATTTCCGTATTTGATTCCTCAGGTTGTCTTTTAGGGAAATGTGGTAGTTCAAGCTTCACTAATGTATCGTCATGTTGATCAAACACGAACACATAGCCTGAAAACACGTCTTTTATCGTTTCTTCTGAAGTTTCAGCGGTTACAGGACTAGCCTGAAGATGATTCACCACGGATTGTCGTTGTAAGAAACCATCTCCAGTTTGAATAAACAATGAATAAATAGCTGGAATGACTTTTTCTTTTAGCGTTTTTACATCCACAATCGAATGACAGTAAATGAGTTCGACTGCATAAACTGGGTCTTCTTGAAGAACGATGCGCTCAATGATGATGTCATCACTAACCGCTAATTCTTTTTTAAGCGATTGTATGAACGCTTTAGAAGGATGCGCCATTTTGATCCCTCCTTTTCTTAGGTGTTTTCACTTTTTTGAAGCTTACTAGCCACAGCCAAGCGATCACAATCAAGGCAAAGACAAACGAAAACGGCATGTAAAATCGACTTAAGTAAATCGTGAAAACGGGCTCATTAAAAGGAAGAAACAACGTTAACCATAGTAAGAAGCATAGAGTCATGATCGTTAAAAATCGTGCTTTCGGTGTTTGCTTACCTAATAAATCTGCCACAACGTATAGACCAACTGCTTGTCGAGTGAAAGCCCCAGCTACCCACTGAAAAATCGAGAAAAAATCTAACCGGGTTAAATATTTTCCCAACTCTAAAATTCTCCATTGCGAGAATGCAGGATATTTCATTCGTTGCGCTTCTTCAATTCCAAAAATTGTGATGGCACCAACTAGTGGACCTAGGGCAAGACCAAATAAAAGAAAAGCTAGCACGTATAAATGCGATTTCTTCAACTTGGTTCGTGAACGGTGTTGAAGAAACAAGATAAAAACAATTTCTGCAAACCCACATATGGCAAAAAAAGAACTTATCCACATGGCATTCGCACCATTTTCGAAAACAGGCAGTAATAAGGTATAATCTTTTTCTTTTATATTGCCAATCCCAACTAGAAATCCAAATGACACAACGATTGGAAGTAAGATCCCTGCTGTAAAGGCTATGGTGCGAATCCCATAATACGCAGCTAACCCGCAAAGCAATAAATATGGAAGAGCTAACACAGGATTCGGCGTTAATTTTAAATATGTATTTGTTGTCCAACTAATGGTTGAAAATAACGTAACGTAACCATAAACTGTAAAATAAATAAACATGAAGGATGCGAATAAAAAAGTACTCACTTTAGACGAACGAGCACTTATAAAATCTACGATATGCTCTTGTTTTGTTCGCTTACTTATAAATACAATGAGTGGCACCCAGATAAGAAGAAAAACCGATGCTACCAAGACCCCAATCCATGAGTCTTTCTCACCGAATTGCAAAAGAATTGGCATCATAATGACATGATTCATTAATCCACTCGATAATAAAATTAACGGAAATAGTTGCAACATCGTTACGGATCTCAATTCACTCACCTCGCAATCTTTTCTTATCATGCCAGAGGGTTAGGATATTTATGCAAGCGGTGAAAATCGAAAAAGCTCACATCCACGTATGAATGTGAGCAAAATTTTAAAAGAAAAAGTCTGCAACAATAAGCATAATTAGTGACACAAACCAGGCAATCGTTGTCGGAACAGACCAAACGAGAATCTGTTCTTTCGCTTGTTTGATCCCAATTGTTCGGTTTACGACCCAGAATAGACTATCGTTAAAATAAGAGAAGAACAGAGAACCAAGTGCCGCTGCTTGGGCTGCAAGCACCATGTTTACATCCATACCTGACAAAATTGGTGCTGTAATGGACGCGGCTGTGATCATTGCCACCGTTCCACTTCCTTGAATGAAACGAACGAGCGTAGCAACAACAAACGGTAACAAAATCGCCGGGATTCCCGTATTTACGACAATTTCTGCAATATGGTCGCCAACGCCCGTTGCACGAAGAACAAATCCTAATGCCCCACCTGCACCGGTAACGAGTAACACAATACCTGCTTGTTTAATTCCTTCTTCCATTCGATCAAGTGCTTCTGAACGTCGAACATGTCCGAATAATCCATAAATTGCTAGTAGTACCCCGATACCTACTGCAATAATTGGAGCTCCAAAAAATTGTACGTATTCTACCCACATACCAGACAATTCCATCGCTGAGGTCGTCGTATTTAAGAAGATTAAGAACACCGGGACAAAAATTGGTAAAGCCGAGCGTAGTAGTGAAGGCAAGTCTTTACTTTCTTTTTCTTCCATCCACTCTTCAATTGTTACTTCTTTTTCAGGGCGAATCCAGTCAAGTCCATCGTCACTTGGTAACTGATAAATCCGCTTCCCAAGCCATTTCGCGTATAACACCATAGAGATAACAATCGGAATCCCAAACAACATCCCGGTAATAATCATCCAGCCAATGTCAATCCCAAAGATTCCCGCTACTCCGAGTGGACCTGGTGTTGGTGGCACCGCACTATGAATGACAACCGCACCACCTGCTAAAGCGATGGCCAGTGTAACAATGGAACGGCCAGTTTTCTTTGATAACGCTTTCGCCAATGGGCTTAAAATAATAAAGGCGGAATCAACAAAAATGGGAATCGAAACAATATAACCAGTGACCGCCATCGCCCACTCTTCTTTTCGTTTTCCTAACCACTTCACGACTGTATAAGCGAGTCGTTCAGCCGCTCCTGAGACTTCAAGAATTCGACCCATCATCACACCAAAACCGATGACAATGGCAATGGATCCTAACGTATTACCAAAGCCTTCTGTGATGGCGTCAACGACCGCAGTTGGCGTCATTCCTCCTACTAAACCTGTAATAGATGCAGCAATAATTAATGCTAAAAACACGTGAACCTTTGTTTTTACGACTAAGAAAATTAACACAACTATTGCAATTGCAAGTCCGAGTATCATTTGCGTACCAGATACGTCCATAACCCTATCCCCCTAAACGCGTAAGCGCTTTAATCGTTAATAAAGAGTGAAGGACTGATTAACAGCCCTCCATAAATGCTTTACTCTTTTCCTGCAAAATGTGGTGCGTACTTAGCTGCCAACTTAATGGACTCTTCCATTGAGACGGAGCTTGCAATCCCTTGACCCGCAATATCAAACGCCGTACCGTGATCAACGGACGTACGTAAAAATGGTAGACCGTTTGTAATGGAAATCGTGCGGTGAAAATCCGTCATTTTTGCTGCGATGTGTCCTTGATCATGATATAAGGATAAAACCGCATCATAACGCCCATTTAGCGCTTGGAAGAAGACGGAATCTGCTGGAACTGGTCCGACTGCGTCAATCCCGCTCTCTTTTGCGAGTTTAATGCCAGGCTTAATTTCGTCCATTTCTTCTGTCCCAAATAAACCATTCTCTCCACTATGTGGGTTTAAGCCTGCGACTGCAAAAGTTCGCTTTTCCACCCCTAGCTTTTGTAGTGCTGCATCACAGCGAACCAAATAATCATGCACACGCTCTTTTGTCATTTGACCAATCGCATCTTTTAACGATAAATGTCTAGTTAAGAAAAAGATTCGCATATTACGTACTTCAAACATGGTTAGCGGATCATCGATATTGGCAATACCGGCAAGCATTTCCGTATGACCGATGTAAGGAACGTTACCTGCTTTTAATGATTCTTTGTTAATCGGCGCTGTCGCCATGGCTTGCGCTTCATTTGCTCGACAAAGCTCTGCCGCATGTTTAATGTAGGCAAAAGCAGCTTCTCCATTATTTCCGTTCACTTGACCAAATTCATACTCTGGTAAATCTGGAAAATCAATTAAATCAATCGTCCCAAATTCACCTTTCGCTTCACTTGTTTTTTCTATTTTGTTAATCTTGAAATCTACTTCTTTTACAGAAAACAAGCTTTCCAACACTCGTGCATTTCCGATTACAACCGGCGTACACACATCGTAAATTTCTTGTTTATTTAGTGACCCTAGCGTAATTTCTGGTCCAATTCCTGCTGGATCTCCCATCGTAATCGCAATAACTGGTTTCATCATTCATCATCCTCCAATTTTTGTCGCTGCTTGATCAATAAATTTCACACATTCATAGATCGCTTTTTTATCTCCGATCAGTCCACCTTTTGTTACAACAGGTAGTCCATCAAAATACCCGCCATCAAAAGTTCCATATGCTGCAAGCGGCATGACTTCATCTTTAAGAGCAATTCCGTTCGCTCTTCCTAAAGCACAGACAGAAGCGGTTACGTCGCCTCCACTTGTAAAACAACCTGCAAACGTTAACTGTTCTTGCGTCAATACTTTACGGCTAATGGTGGCAAGTCCATCTGTAATTCGCTTTGCCAGCGCATCTTGACTTTTGCCTTCTTGCTCAGCTTTGGCTTTCAATGGGACGAGTTTTTGACCGCTTTTATGAGTCGTCACAATAAGAACACGATCTACCTTTGCTTGTTCTAGGGCAGCTTCTGTCGCACGCTCCACTTCTTCATCCCACGTACTGCTGTAACTAGCCAACATCGCTGGATCAACATATACAGGGATTGACCCTGTCTTTTCGATTAAATACGTAAGCTGTTCTCCTGTTAAGCTCGTTGCACTTCCAACCGATACGAGAATCGTGCCGTTTTGGTTTTCTTGCTGCAACATAGCGCGGGCATAATTTGCTGTTAATGGCCCTGGATCTGCACAAAGGATTTGTCTTTCAAGCATTGTTAATGCGAGCGCTACTTTTTCAATTTGTTCCGTGGTCATCGCGTCAACAATAATGACACGATTGCCTTGAGTGATTTCCTTTTGAATAGCCGTTTCTATAGCTGATTCCGTTTTCATTACTGTGCTTAATGAAACAAATCCAACTTGATGCCTTGTTTTTTCTGCTAGTAAATCGGGAATAAACGATTCTGTTATTGGAGCAATCGGATCCTTGGAAACATACGTTTCTTGCAACGGCACCCCATCTAATAATAGATAGCCTCCTGCCATTGTTCGTCCAGACTCTGGAAACGATGGCATCACAATGCTTATTGCATCTTCAGCCATATGCGAGAGCATTTCGTCAATTTCAGCGCCAATATTTCCACGAAATGTACTGTCAATTCGTTTCGTAAACACATCAGCTCCCCAAGCTTGAAGTTCTTTCATCGCTCGCCCTACACGCTGGCTCGCAATAGCTTCGTCAATATATCGGCTATCCGTGTCCATCACGACGGCATCGACATAACTATTTTCTGGTAAGCTTGCACTATGAACAATGGTTGTTGCCTGAAAACCTTGTTTCACCAGCTTGACACCAGATGCATTGGCGCCTGTTAAATCGTCTGCGATCACGCCAACTTTCATCTTGCATGCCCCCTTTCTATTCCATTCTTACACTTGTACGATCTTTTCATGGTATTGGCCAAGCTCATGTAATGCTATATCTGAATCGGTAATAATTCCTTCAACTTGATCTAGTCTGCAAACATGAGCAAACGATTGTTGCGCAAATTTACTAGAATCACATAAGAGCCATGTTTCTCGCGCAGATTGAATCATAAGTTGCTTCATTTTTGCTTTTTCGAGGGTCGGTGCCATCACTCCTGATAACGAATTAACCGCATGCGCACCGAGTAAAAATAAATCAACGTGAATGGACTCAATCAATGCCTGCGCTTGACTCCCGTATAAAGCACCAACTTCTGCCTGCACTTCACCACCTGTTACAATACATGTAACAGATGAATGAACAAGTTCAGCAGCTATTTTAATATCATTTGTGACTACGGTTAAATCTTGACGATCTTTGATGAGACGAGCCACTTCAAGTGTCGTGGTTCCTGAATCA
The DNA here is from genome assembly GCF_041949915.1 of Shouchella sp. JSM 1781072. Classification (NCBI taxonomy): domain Bacteria; kingdom Bacillati; phylum Bacillota; class Bacilli; order Caryophanales; family Bacillaceae; genus Shouchella; species Shouchella sp. JSM 1781072. Next base: position 255,683 of record NZ_JBHFQE010000001.1, on the reverse strand, counting down.
AGTAAGATGGTTGCATTCAATTCAATCAGTGACACTGCTTTTTTTGCAATTTCTTTCTTTGCATCTAAATGTTCGACTTCTTTTCTTGCATAAGGTGTTTCCCGAATCAAAGCTTTTTGCGGAACGGCGCCTCCAGGTGTTCGAATCACTTGGTTATCTGCTTCTAACTGCGTTAAATCACGACGAATGGTCATCTGAGATACGTTCAATTGCTCCGCTAACTCTTCAATTTCCACTTTTCCATTTGATTCTAAAAGATTTTGAATGACGCTTTTTCGTTCTTGTGCTTTCATGTTCATTTATAACACCTTTCATTGTTAATTTAAAACATTATTCGACATAAGTCAACATTAATTTGTTTGTTTTTTTCATAAATCGGTTGTTTTTTGCGAAAAACATTCATTTTCATGTTTATTTTTCTCAATTAAGTATAGCAAAATAAGATGAAATGACAAAATTGAACTACATCTCATCTGCACAGACGGGATACGTAAGAAATTAAAAAAACACTTCCTCGTGAGGAAGTGTTTTACACTAACTAGTGGAGCCTAGGGGGCTCGAACCCCTGACCTCTTCGCTGCCAGCGAAGCGCTCTCCCAGCTGAGCTAAGGCCCCGAATATGTATGAGTTTGATACTACTTTCATAATATATCATAAATAGCCTCAACGCGACAAGCGCTTTTCATCGTGGAAACCGTCTGTTTAATCGTGATCATCACGGGTATTGAATAACAAAGCACGAGAAGAAACAAAAGGGGCATAAAAAGATGGTTCGGTTTAACAAATGGATTGACGCATTGATTTTAGCGATGATAAGCGGTAGTGTTTACTTCGTCTTATCTCTCATTTACGATGATCATGTAAAGTGGATAAATGCGCTCGCTATCGCTGTAGCGCTTTTTTTAACCCACACATTGCTGATTCCAAGGATTTTCAATAAGCGGAAATCTAACTGATCTTGCTTAGGAGTTGAACGGAGTGATTTTATTTTTCACATTCATCATTCTCTTTATTATCATGTTTTTGTTAATGGTTATTATTGATTCTGCTTTAAAAAACGAACCGAGCGTAAAGCGATGGTTCATTACTACATTGATTTTTACAGTTGTGATCTTTTTAACATTTTTGTCTTTCTCCTTATTTTAAATAAAGATTGAGGTGCTGTAGATGAGTGTGTTCCGCGTAATAGGTCATGGGTTTGTCATTTCTATATGTTCAACGAGTTTATATTTACTATTGATATGGCTATTAGGAGATATAAGCGAAGTTCGGGGTTCCATTTTTGCCATTGTCCTTGGCTCATTTATTGGCGGTTCCATTCGAGGGATCGTAAAAGAGCGCAACCGTAACAAACGAAACCGAATACCTAAAACGAAATAAAGCCTATCCTAACAACACACCAATTACATACCAAATCAACCCGCCAATCACACCAACAAAGCCAGCTTGAATGATTAATTCCCCTGTTACTTTTTTTGTTTTCGCAACGTCTAAAATAATCCATCCGAAAAAGACGGCAAAAGCAAGAATAATTGCATCAGTCATTGTTATCCCTCCACGTTCTCTTCCTACTTTAGCAAGAACTTAGAGGGACCGCAAACAATAGTTACAGTTGAAAGGTTTGTTCAACTTCTTCTATTAAATTTTTGGCGACGTCGACATATTTCTCGTCCACTTCCCCATCTTTATCAATTGGTCGCTGAAATTGGTTAATTAGTCCATCAACCGCAGGGGGGATGTAGCCTCCTATGCCTTCATCTGTGTTTCCATCTTGATAGACATGGTTTAGTAAATACGGCTTCCCCATTTCAAATACAGCATGGCTTGAGCCAACTTCTCCTTCTACTGCTGTAAACGGTAAACGAAGAAATGTATAGCCCCCTTCTTCTGCTAGCTTATAATCATAATAACCATGATCATAATCCCAATTTCCACCAATTGAATAACCAAGAGGCGTTAATAATGACTCTAATTCTTTTGCTTTCACTTCTTTGCCTTCAATTTTTGAAGATACATAAATCATATGACCGCTCCTAATCGTTTTTATTGATTAGTGTGTGAGCCTTCGAAAAACTTATGCATCAAAAAAGCACGGATGAACCATCACCCGTGCTTTCCCTGTTTATAGACGTTTTTCAAGTTCTTCTTTTTCTTTTTCGAAGCCGGGCTTTCCGAGTAAAGCAAACATATTTTTCTTATATGCTTCTACTCCCGGTTGATCAAACGGGTTGACTCCCAGCATGTAGCCACTAATTGCGACCGCTTTTTCAAAGAAATACACAAGATAGCCAAATGTGTACTCATCAAGCTTTGGAATCGACACGATTAAGTTTGGAACACCGCCATCTGTGTGAGCGAGCATCGTCCCTTTAAACGCTTGTTTGTTCACAAAATCCATTGTTTCCCCAGCAAGATAATTTAATCCGTCTAAATCTTGCTCTGCTTTTTCAATTTCAATATGCTTGTCCACATTCTCAACATGTAAGACAGTTTCAAATAAATCACGACGTCCATCTTGCACATATTGACCCATTGAGTGAAGATCTGTAGAAAAATCTACTGAGGCAGGATAAATGCCTTTTTGGTCTTTTCCTTCACTTTCACCAAATAGTTGCTTCCACCACTCTGAAACAAAGTGAAGCTGCGGCTCATAGTTCACCATAAGTTCAATTGTCTTCCCTTTGTTATATAGAACATTGCGAACTGCTGCATATTGGTATGCTTCGTTTTCTTCAAGCTTAGGTGAAGCATACGCATCTCTCGCATCTGCAGCACCTTTCATCATTTGTTCAATATTAAGGCCAGATACAGCAATCGGTAAAAGTCCAACAGCAGTTAAAACAGAGAAACGTCCACCAACGTCATCAGGAATAACAAATGACTCGTATCCTTCTTCGTTCGCAAGCGTTTTTAGTGCACCTTTTTCTTTATCTGTTGTCGCATAAATGCGTGTACGCGCTTCTTCTTTACCGTACTTCTTTTCCAAGAAGTCACGGAAAATACGGAATGCGATAGCTGGCTCCGTCGTTGTGCCAGATTTCGAAATAACATTTACAGAGACGTCGCGCCCTTCCAGCAAGTCAAATAAATCGCGAATATAGGTTGAACTGATATTCTGTCCGACAAAAATGACTTGTGGCGCGTTACGCTGTTCGTTTGATAGGACATTAAAAAATGAATGGTTTAACGCTTCAATTGCTGCTCTTGCCCCTAAATAGGAACCACCAATTCCGGCAACAAGTAATACGTCTGAATCGTTACGAATTTTTTTAGCTGCTTCTTGTATACGTGCAAATTCCTCTTTATCATAATCAACTGGTAAGTCGATCCACCCTAAAAAGTCATTCCCTGCTCCCGTTTTTTCGTGAAGGGCTTGATGTGCAGTTGTTACTTGATCTTGCAAATGCTTCATCTCATGCTCTCCGAAAAAGGAAAGTGCTTTGCTATAATCGAATTGAATATGTGCCATTAAAAAGAGCCTCCTTATATTCGGTACTTCATTAATGTACCGAAAGGAGGCGAAAAACACAAGTAATCAGCGGTCAAAAACCGAGCTCTTTAACAGCTTATCTTGTTCATGACGTTCAATCGCTAAATCGATCAGCGTGGAAATTAAATCTTGATAGGAAAGCCCACTCTCTTCCCAAAGCTTTGGATACATGCTGATTTTTGTGAACCCTGGGAGTGTGTTAATTTCATTAATCACTACTTCATGATCTTCTGTTAAGAAAACATCTACTCGTGCTAACCCTTCACAATTTAAAGCTTGATAAGCACGTTTAGCAATTTCTTGAATTTGTGCGCTAACATCTTCTGAAAGTTCTGCTGGAATGGCAAGTTTTGCACCATCTTCGCTAATGTATTTCGCATCATACGAATAGAAACCGTCTTGTGGCAAAATTTCTCCACATACACTTGCTTTTGGTTCATCATTCCCAAGAACCGCACATTCAATTTCTCTTCCAACAACTGCTGCTTCAATTAAAACTTTATGATCATAGGAAAAAGCAGATTCTACAGCTTCCTGAAGTTCAGCTTCATTTGTCGCCTTACTAACGCCAACAGATGAGCCTTGATTGGCTGGCTTAATAAAGACCGGCATCCCTAAAGATTCGTTAATCTCATTAAAGTTAATAGATGCTTTCGTTGAACGATTAAAGCTTACCCCGTTCGCTACTTGAAGCCCTTCTGCTTGAAGAAGTTTCTTAGCGATATCTTTATCCATACTCACTGCAGATCCTAAAACATTTGAACCAACAAATGGTAAATTTGCGATTCGCATCATTCCTTGTAGAGACCCATCTTCTCCAAGCGTTCCGTGTACAATTGGAAAAATTACGTCTAGCTGTCCAAGCGCCGTATGTTGATTAACGGGCTGGAGTTGATTGGATTCTTTTCCAGGTAAAAAAGAAATCCCTTCATTTGATTTATTAAGCTCAATTAAAGCTGGATTGTCTTCATTTAATAAGAAATTAGAGGCTTCATTTAAATGCCATTGGCCTTGTTTATCAATACCGATAAGTGTAACGTCAAACCGATCTTTATCGATCGCGTCGACTATGTTTTTTGCTGATTGAAGCGATACTTCATGTTCAGCTGATTTTCCACCAAAAATAATTCCTACACGTGTTTTTGCCAAACCCTTCACTCTCCTTCCCGTTTATTATACACGGAAATAGCTTGTTACAGAATGAGAAATACGTAATGAAAAAAGACAACCAAAAATTGGCTGCCTTCTTTATTTTACAGGGCTTGTTTGAGAATCTCTAACGATTCTGGCTTACCAATTTTGTGGTAGTTGCCGTAATAGCCATTTGCACTCGCGATGTCTGCAATTTCTTCAAGCTGATCTTCTGTAATTTCATAATGACTTAACGTTGATGGTGCCCCTAAAGCTGTCCAGAACGCTGACAATTTGTCGATTCCTTCTAAAGCAACATCACGATCTTCTTTGCCCGTACGATCTACACCAAAAACACGCTCGGCAAGTTGTGCACCGCGCTCTGGATTTACATCAACGCTATGACGCATCCAGTGCGGGAATAAAATTGCTAATCCACCGGCATGAGGAATATCGGAAACGGCAGATACAGCGTGCTCTAAGTTATGTGTACCCCAGTCGCCCCGCGCGCCCATTTGTGTAATTCCGTTAAGCGCCATGGTGCCACTATAAAGAATCGTTTCACGTAAATCCGTGTCTTCTAAATCATTTAGCAAGTCTGGCGCAACTTCCATAACCGTTAAAAGAATCGACTCACATATACGGTCTTGCAAGAGCGTATTTTCAGCTGGGTGGAAATACGCTTCTAATACATGGGTCATCATATCAACGATGCCATACACGGTTTGATCCTTTGGCACAGACACCGTGTTTTCTGGATCTAAAATAGAAAAGTTCGGGAACGTAAAAATTGAGCCCCAGCCGACTTTTTGATGGGTATCCCAATTTGTAATGACCGATCCGGAATTCATTTCTGATCCGGTTGCTGCTAACGTTAAAATCGTACCGAACGGAAGGGCATCTTCTGCGAGTTCTTTTTTTGTAATAATGTCCCAGACGTCTGTTTCCGTCCGTGCGCCTACAGCAATGGCTTTCGTTGCATCAATCACGCTTCCACCACCAACAGCTAAAATAAAGCCGATCGAGTGCTCTTTACAAAGTTCAATCCCTTTGCGAACAGTCTTTAAGCGCGGGTTAGGCTCGACACCAGCCAATTCCGTGACGTTACAGCCTGCATATTCCAATTGTTGCATGACCGTATCATATAAGCCATTTTTCTTAATACTGCCGCCACCGTATACAAGTAGTACATTGCGATCGTATACAACGAGTTCATCTGCTAAATTTTCTGTTTTGCCTTGTCCAAAAATTAATTTAGTCGGGTTATAAAATGTAAAAGCGTCCATGAAGGAGCCTCCTTTTAAAATTGATCCACTTTAATCGTAGCTTTTTTGTCCTTTATACGCAAAGATAACAACCTAATTTTATTTCCACTTTTATTGGTAGTCATCGCCTAGAATAATCACGTGTTTTCCATCCAATCTAAGAAGAGTACATCTCAATCGATGTGCAAAACAAAAGGAGGTGCTTTTAAGTGAGTGGAATTCAAAAAGCAGCATTAGTATTAGCCATCATCGGCGCGATTAACTGGGGATTAATCGGCTTCTTCCGATTTGACCTCGTCGCTTTCCTATTTAACGGTCAAGCGTCAGCTATTTCGCGCGTGATTTATGCTTTAGTTGGTTTAGCTGGTCTTTATGCCATTTCGATTCTAATGAAACCAAAAGAAGAGTTAGGCCGCGACCATGAAGTGGAGCCACAACGATAAAAACAGCTAGTTTTCACTAGCTGCTTTTTTTATTTCTTCGCGCGCTTATTTAAATCTGCTTGAATTTCGTTTGACTGCTTTAACCACTCTTTAAGTTTATCTTCAAGTGTATTAAAGCCTTGTTGTTTCTGCTGAGCTGCTTGAGGCTTGCGCGCTCCGCCGCCAGCGTTTGGTGTACGTGGTTTCGCTTGTGGACGAGCAGGCGCCTCTTGCGTTGCACGGATTGATAAAGAAATCTTTCCAGATTCTTGATCAACGGACATGACTTTTACTTTCACTTCGTCTCCTACTGTTAATACATCTGCAATATCTTTCACATATCCGTGAGCGACTTCAGAAATATGAACGAGACCTTGTTTTTTTTCATCGATTGCTACAAAGGCTCCGAAAGGTTTGATTCCCGTTACCTTTCCCTCTATAATGCTACCTTCTTCGTAATTAGACATTCATATACAACTCCTAAACAATGATTTAACCAACTAATTTTACCATAGGTTTCTCTATAGCGCAAAGTCCGTTCACGTTTATTCGCTGATTAGCGTCCCATTTTTTAAAAAGACTTCATTCACACGAATGTTTAAATACTTTTCATACTTCTCTTTAAGGTAACGTTCTTGGCCGTTTAACAAAGAGATTACTTTTCCATCTTCTTGAACGCGCCCTGTTCGTCCAGCACGATGAAGGTAGCTTTCAAACGATCGAGAGGCATCAAGCTGAATAATGTGAGATACTTTTTCGATATCAATTCCTCTTGCAGCAACATCTGTCGCCACTAAAATCGATGCTGCACCGCTTTTAAACCGGGCAATAGCTTGTTCTCGATCTGTTTTCGTTTGTTCAGAAGACAATGCGACAGCCTCAATTTTACGGTAGCGTAGTTTTTCAACGGTCTCATTCAACCGATCTAAATGATTGACAAACACAATGCCTTTTTTGATCTCTTCAGCGTGAACAATTTTACGAACGGTGTCAATTCGATCTCGTTCTTCAATCATGACGGCAAGATGTTCAATTTGCTCTGGTAAAGTCGACGTATTCTCTTCCAATTTTTCTACGTTTGGTGAAAACACTTTAAGCTTGTCCTCCAACCCTTTAGGGATCGTGGCAGAAGCAAATAGTCCTTGGACGTTATAGCCTAAACGTTTTCCAAGCTCCTCAACGTCTTTCCACGATTCTTGTTCCTCGACTAATCGATCCACTTCATCAAGAACAAACATGCGGACATTTGCCAATTTAATTTTCTTCAGTCGAATTAGCTCCATTAAGCGACCTGGTGTCCCAACTGCAATATGTGGTTTACTTTTCTTTAGCTTTTCAACTTGGCGATTCACATTCGCCCCACCAATAAACGCCATCGATGACAATGTTGTTTGAGCCGTCACTTCTTTAATGACCGATTCAATTTGAACAGCCAACTCTTGCGAAGGAGCCACAATTACAGCCTGAATCGTTTGTTGATCTGCTTCAATTGCTGCTAAAAGTGGGAGGACATATGCTAATGTCTTTCCTGAACCTGTTTGCGAACGAAACATCACGCTTTCACCCTTCAATGCTTTAGGAATCACAGCTTGTTGAATTGGTGTCGGCTCTGTAATGTTCTTTTTTTCGAGGTTTTCATTTATTTGGGGGGATACGTGTAAATTCAATTGATTAATCATGCTTAACTCCTCTATTATAACCACTCAATTCGATAGAATGGTTCTGCTTCTTCTTCCTTGATCATGCTTAGCTCGTTAAGAAATTCCATTTGGAACGAGGCAACACCATACTCATTTGCTTTCGCATACGCTCGCTCGGCAGCAACTCCGTAAAAAGCTAAACCATTTGCTGCGGCATTTACAAAGTCTTTCCCATTTACTGCAAGATATGCTGCCAGCACACCACCAAGTAAACAACCTGTTCCCACAACACGGGTAAGCCATTCATGTCCATTTGATACTTGTACGATTTGCTTTCCGTTTGTGACAACATCTTTTTCTCCGGTTACAACGACAACCGTCTGTAGTTGCTCTGCTGCTTTTTTTGCTAAAGCGACTGGATCTGTCTTAATATTCGTGTCAACGCCTTTAACAGTCCCTGCTTCACCTAAAACCGCAGCTATTTCACCTGCATTACCACGAACAAGCGAAATGTTTACTTCTTCTAAAATGCGAGCAACGATCTGATTTCGAAACGTCGTCGCACCGACACCAACTGGATCAAGAATAACCGGAATCCCTTTTTTATTGGCAGCTTGACCAGCATGAATCATTGACGCCACAACTGTCTCAGATGGCGTCCCAATGTTTAACAATAGCGCATCCGCTGCCGTCGCCATTTCGTGTGTTTCTTCTATTGCATAGGCCATCACAGGCGACGCCCCAACTGCTAATAGTCCGTTTGCCGTAAAATTCGTTACAACTGCATTTGTCATACAGTGAATCAATGGTTGGTGGTCTCGTACGATACTCATCCGTTACATCCCTTTCTTTGTCCTATTGTTCGTTTATTTCGTTGCTTGCCAATTGTGATTTTCTAAAAAGCGTCCAATTCGCGTTAACGCTTCTTCTAAATTTTTTAGAGATGTTGCGTAGGAGCATCGAATATGTCCTTCTCCGCCTGCACCAAAAACCGAGCCTGGTACAACAGCAACGCGTTCTTCTATTAAAAGCTTCTCCGCAAACGTTTCAGACGACAAGCCTGTATGTTCAATTGACGGAAATGCGTAAAATGCCCCGCTTGGTTTATGGCAAGGCAGCCCAATTTCATTTGCTGTTTTCACAAAGAAATTTCGTCGTTGCTGGTAGGATAGCTTCATTTTCTCAATATCTTCCATACCGTGCTCAAGCGCTTCTAACGCACCGTATTGCGCCATTGTCGGGGCACACATCAAGCTATACTGATGAATTTTCAACATCGCTTGCAGCAAATCTGGTGGAGCAAGCACAAATCCAAGTCGCCATCCAGTCATCGCAAATGCTTTTGAAAAACCGTTAATAACAATGGTTTGTTCTTTCATGCCAGGTAAAGTGGAAAAGCATGTATGCTCCTCATCATAGGACAATTCTGCATAAATTTCATCAGAGAATACAAGTAATTGATGCTTCTTCACGATCGCAGCAATTTGCTCAAGCTTTTCTTTGCTTAACGATGCACCTGTTGGATTGTTCGGATAACAAATCATAATGGCTTTCGTTTTATCTGTAATGGCTTTTTCAATATCCACTGGCTCAACTTCAAAATGATTCGCTGCGCTCGTACCAACTGAAATCGGCACACCACCAGCAAGAGAGACAAGCGGCGCATAAGAAACAAACGTTGGTTCAACAATGATCACTTCATCACCAGGATCTAAAATCGCGCGCATGCCTATATCAATTGCTTCACTTGCACCAACCGTCACTAAAACCTCTTCATCAGGGTTATAGCGCACGCGATAACGCTGCTCCATGTAATGAGAAATGGCTACACGCAGCTCCGGCAGTCCAGCATTTGCCGTATACGCTGTAAAACCTCTTTCAAGGGACGAAATACTTGCTTCTCGGACATTCCAAGGCGTGACAAAATCAGGCTCTCCCACACCAAGGGAAATAATATTGTCCATTTTCGATGCTAAATCAAAAAAACGTCGTATACCAGACGGCTGTATACTTGATACTTTTTGTGAGAGGCGCTCTTTTTTTACGACTGTATCCTTCATTACGGCGTCACCACGATTCTACGATCTTCGTCTGGTTCTTTAAAAATAACTCCATCATGCTTATAGGTCTTTAATTGAAAATGAGTTGTTGTCGATAGAACAGAATCAATGGTGGACAATCGTTCGGATACAAACCGAGCCGTTTCTTGCATCGTTTTCCCTTCAACGACAACAGATAAATCATATGCACCTGACATTAAATACAACGCCCTTACTTCTGGAAAACGGTGAATACGTTCAGCCACTTCATCAAATCCTACACCACGCTTCGGCGCGACTTTCACATCGATCATGGCTGTCACAGTTTCTTGAACCGGCAGTTTAGCCCAGTCTACAACAGCTGAATAACTAAGGATTACGTTCTTATCTTCAAGTTCCGTAATATATGTGTCAACCTCTTTTGCCGTTAGATCAACCATTTTCGCAATTTTTTCGGATTCAATTCGGCCATTTGCTTCAATAATTTGCAAAATCTCAACTGATTTCTTATCAAACACGGTGATCGCTCCTCATCTTACGCTATTCCTTTAGAGTAATTATAGTTTGTTTGTTTATCCTAATCATAACATAGGAAATTCCCAAACTCCTGTTTTAAATTAAGGGACCCTTTAGGAGCTGAAGAAAAGCATGGATAAACATACCGCACTACTTATTATCGACATGATTAACCCACTTTCTTTCGAACACGGAGCTGATATTTACCCCCAAACAAAAGAGATTACTGAAAACATCCTTGCCCTTAAAAACGTGATGAAACAGAAAGGTTGTCCCATTTTATATGTTAACGACAACTATGGCAAATGGAAATCGGACTTTAATCAACTTGTTTATGATATTAAAACAAGCAAGGAGCTCGGTTCCTCTATCGCCGCGCGGCTTGAGCCAAGCGAAGATGATTATTCCATTATTAAACCTAAATTCTCTGGTTTCTTTGACACACCTCTCCACCTTCTTCTTGAGCATCTAAACGTACGGACTCTTATGTTAACGGGAATTGTTGGAAACATGTGTGTGCAGTTTACAGCCAATGATGCGTATACATTAGAATACGAGCTTTGTATTCCAGCAGACGGCATCGCTAGTTTCACACAAAAAGACACAGATGTTGCCCTGCATCATTTTGAAAACATATTAAAAGCCGATACACGTTTATGCCGAGATTGGATAACGGACTAATAAGAACGAAGATTTCAGACTTCTTTCATATAAAGAAAAACAAGCGCTACGAGATGAACCAATTGAGGCTCTCGAAACTCGTTAGCTCTTGTTTTAATTAAACGTTTTTGATCGTTAGAACAAATGGTTTAGAATACTTGTTTTAAACTTTCTTTGTCCTCTGCAAGCCACTTGCGCATTCTCTCTTTTGTTCCTTCTAAATCATGAAGCACAGCCTGCCCACACTCTTTTTCCGTAGCAGCAGGAACTTGTTCTGTTTGCAGAGAATAGGTCATAGTCTTTTCTAGGACATCTATTATTTCAGCGACGCTTGGTGTTCCACTCATAATTAAATAGTAACCAGTTTGGCATCCCATTGGAGAAATATCAACGACATCAAAGTGATCGTACTCTTCAGAAAAGCGGCGAATGTTGATTGCTAATAAATGTTCCATCGTATGAATCACGTCAGGCTTTAATGCTTCCTTATTAGGCTGACAAAAGCGAATATCAAACTTGTTCACTTCTCCATCCGTCCCAATTTTGTGCGTCCCACAATGTCTAACGTACGGTGCTTTTACAATCGTGTGATCAAGCTCAAAGCTTTCTACTGATGGCATATGGTACACTCTCCTTTCATCTTCGTATATAGTATAAAGGATAGCAGTCTGTCCTGTCGAAGCTTTCATTTAATTTTATAATGAATTTGCTAAGTAATTTTTACCTATCTAGGAGGCGTACATGAAATTCCGTCCATTTTTTAAGCTATTAGTTGAACAGATCAAAAAAGATCCAATTCCTGATTTAGCAGCTACTTTATCTTTTTACTTCTTACTTGCCATTTTTCCGTTAATGATTTTTGTGCTTGCAGGAGTGTCTTTCTTTGATATAGACAATGAACAAGTATCGAACACCATTACGGAATTTTTCCCGGGCGAAATTGGCGAAACCTTTAGTGAGATTGTGTTAAATACAATTGGTGAACCACAAATAGGACTATTCTCAATTGGGATCATAGGTACACTTTGGTCGGCTTCAAACGCCATTAACTCATTTATACGTTCTGTCAATCGTGCATACAACATTGAAGAAACACGACATTTTTTAAAGTTACGCGGAACGGCAATTATTCTAACCCTAGCAATGATTATTGTCATTATCATCACGCTTGCACTACCTGTCTTTGGTAGTTTAATTCTTGATTTCTTAGAGAATTTCTTATCAGTTCCTTCTGAATTCATTTCAATGATTGATAATCTACGCTGGGTTGTTGCGGTTACGGTCATGATTTTATCGTTAATGGTTTTGTATCGTATTGCGCCGAACAAGCATCTAAAATTAAAGGACGGGTTACCAGGTGCAGTTGTGGCTACATTAGCCTGGCAGCTAATTTCTTTTTTCTTCTCTCTCTATGTTAGTGATTTTTCAAACTTTGAGAGTACATATGGGCCACTTGCTGGTGTGATCATTCTCATGTTTTGGTTCTTTTTAACGGGGATTATCCTGATTATTGGCGCTGAAATTAATGCAACCATTCATCAGTTGCAGAAAAAAAACAATAATCATGTATAAACTTATGTAGGCTGGGTAAGATGGTACCAGTACTTAACATATACGTTTTAAGGAGTGTTCGTTATGAATAAAACTGAATTAATTAATGCACTTGCTGACAGAGCTGAACTTTCAAAGAAAGATGCGACAACAGCAGTTAATAGTATGTTTGATCTTATCGCAGAGTCCCTTGAAAAAGGAGAAACAGTTCAATTAATTGGCTTCGGTAACTTTGAAGTTCGTGAGCGTGCGGCTCGAAAAGGGCGTAACCCACAAACAGGTGAAGAAATTGATATTTCTGCTACAAAAACACCAGCATTCAAAGCAGGTAAACAACTAAAAGACGCAGTAAAATAAAAAAGAGCGAAGAACAGTCCATTAGACTGCCTTCGCTTTTTCTTTATAAAATAATGGCCGTTAGCCACCCAACGAGAAATAGTGGGACGGTCAAGTGCAAGAACGTTGGCACACATGTATCCCAAATATGATCATGCTGTCCGTCTGCATTTAAGCCTGCCGTTGAACCAAGGGTTGAATCCGATGCTGGCGCACCTGCGTCACCAATCGCTCCAGCAGAACCAATAATGGAGATAATCGCTAATGTCGACATCCCGACTTCTAAACCGAGTGGAACAAACAGCGCTGTAATAATTGGAATGGTGGAGAAAGAAGACCCAATCCCTAAAGTAATAATCAAACCAACGACCATCATTAAGAGTGCTGCGATGATCTGATTGCCGTTAATCATGCTCGCTACGTTTTGCACAAGGCTTTCTACATGACCCGTCTCTCGAATCACATCAGCAAATCCTGCTGCGGAAAGCATCACAAACCCAATAAAGCCCATCATTTTAATGCCTTCTGACATCACTTCATCTGTTTTTTTCACTTTAACCGCTCCCGTTACAAACAGTAACAGCAATCCGGCTAGTGCAGCAGGAATCATCGAATCACGATAAAAACTTTGTACAACAACCGTGACGACAACCGCAAGCCCCGCAAGCAAAAGTGACGTTGTACTATAAGATTTTTCCTCGCTCATGCTTGAATCATCACCTGACAGCGGAACATCTTTGTAGACACGGCGCTGACGATAGGTAATAAATACTGCAATTCCTAAGCCAATAAGCGTACTTGCTGTTGGGAGTAGCATAGCTTGTGGAATAAGATCGATGTTAATAGGCAATCCACTTGCTTCCATATTATCTGCAATCGTCTTATGGAAAATTTGCCCGAACCCATAGGGGAGGAGCATATATGGAGCGGTCAAACCGAACGTTAAAATACACGCAATCAATCGGCGATCCACTTCTAATCGATTTAAAATAAGCAGAATCGGCGGAATTAGTATTGGAATAAATGCAATGTGAACAGGTACCGCATTTTGCGACATACTCGCAACAATTAACAGCATAAGAAACAGCAACATTCTTGATAGTGTATCTCGTTCACGCTCTCCGTTTCGCTTCATCCAGATTTGCAAACGATCCACCATAAAATCCGGTAAGCCAGTCCTAGAGAGTCCAACTGCAAAAGCGCCTAAAAGAACATAGCTAAAGGCAATTTCTGCATTGCCCCCTAACCCATTTCCAAATATTTGTACGGTACTTGAGAAATCGAGTCCCCCTAATAGTCCACCTACTAAAGCAGAGAGTGTAATTGCCAAAACGACGTGCACTCTTAACAAACTCAATAGAATCATAAGTAAAACGGCAATAATTACTGCATTCATATCCATCATCCTTTAGTCTGATAAATCACTAAAACATTTGTATAATTTATCATCCTTCTCTTCCCTTTGTCAAGGTCATAAAAAAACCCAAAAGGATTTACTCCTTTTGGGTTTCGTCATTCATTATATCGCTAATATTTTTGTGAAGGACAGTGATTTATCACGACAACCTTTTAACTGATACGACACTCTGTCTCCTTCTTGAACCGATAGTTCTAACGTTTCGGTATCAGATGCATCATTCGTCGCAAAAAGTTTATGGGTTCCCGCAGGCACTTCAATGGTCATTTTTTGCCTGCGTTTAAGCGAGCCCACGAAATGGTCATTAATAAATACTCGGTATTTCCGATTTGTCGCATAAAGCTCACGTGCACACTTTATCTCCACATAAGCAGTATCAATCATTTTGTTCCCCTTCCTCATACAGAAACGTTCTGTTTGGCTAGGTTCCACTCATTAATATCCTTCATTATAACGATATGATTCAATCGGTACAAGTATTAATACAAATTTGCCTTTTAAGCCATTTGTTAAGTCGTTTCTATTACGACTGTTCTACAAACTTTGCAAGCGTTCGAGCCATTACACCAGTCGCTCCAGCAGGGCCTGTTGATGAACCTTTGTCTTTTGACGCCGTTCCAGCGACATCCAGATGTACCCAAGGCGTGGAACCAACAAATTCACCAATAAACAATCCTGCTGTAATGCTACCACCTGCTCGACCTGGAGCATTATTTAAATCTGCAACATCACTTGTCTTCAACATATCTTTGTAAGGCTGGCTATTTGGGAATGCCCATACCGGCTCACCCGTTTCATCGCCTGCTTGACGAATACGTTCCATTAAGCGCTCATCATTTGTGACAGCACCTGTCGTTTCTTGCCCTAATGCTACCACACAAGCTCCTGTTAACGTCGCCACATCAATTAAGCGCGTTGCTCCGAGTTGAACCGCATACGCAACCCCATCTGCCAAAATGAGTCGACCTTCCGCATCTGTATTACGTACTTCTATTGTTTTCCCATTCATCGCTCGTAATACATCACCTGGCTTCATCGCAGAACCATTAATTAAGTTCTCACTTGAAGGAATGACGCACAAAACGTTTTGTTTTGGTTTTGTTCGGCCGATGATATCCATCGCTCCTAGTACAGCTCCTGCGCCACCCATATCTGTTTTCATTGTATGCATATTTGCCGCCGGCTTTAGCGAGTAACCACCTGCATCGAAAGTTAAACCCTTCCCAACAAGCGCCGTCACTTCTTCGCTGTCACTGTCGCCGTTATAACGCATCACGATCATTTTTGCTGGTTGATCGCTTCCTCGTGATACAGCTAAAAGCGCCCCCATACCGAGGGTTTCCATTTCCTCTTCTTCTAACACGTTAAATTCAAACCGATGCTTATCCGCGATGGCTTTAGCCTCATTAGCAAGGTCAGTCGGCGTCAGAAGATTCCCTGGAATATTGACTAATCGACGCGTTGTATTCGCGCCTTCTCCATATGTATACCCAAGCTCTGCATGTTTTGTGAATCCCTCTTCATCCACATAAAAACTAACAGACGTTAGCTCTTTTTTCACTTCGTTGGTTTTTTCTTTATACGTAAGCTTATCATAAGAACTTAACGCAATCGCTTCACCACAAGTGAAAGCAATCTCTTCTAAAGAAAGACCAGACTTTGCGAAACTATCAATGACAAATGCCGCATGCTCAACTTTGTCCTTTTTTAAAGCTAACCCTACATTTCCAACCGCATTTCGAAGCTCATCCTTATGTAGTTGTCCTTCTTCACCTAGGTAAACGGCATAAATTTTCTTTACCCCTATTGTTCCAAGCGTAAACAGTTCTACAAAAGAGCCTTTCTTGTTCGGAAACGATTTTTGCTTAGAAAGTTCCGTTAATTGCCCATTCATTTCCTTATCAATCGCTTTAACGCCTGTTGAAAAATCGCCTTTATTCCAGACAGCTAGAACAAGCACTTGCTCGTCCATTTGCCCAACATTCCATTGTGCTTTTTCTTTAAACATTCTTACATCTCCTCTCTTTAGCAACTAGTATAGCATGTTAAAAAAATGTCTCAAAGGATTAGACTTGAAAGGAAATCACAAATCGCTTATGATATACTATTCACATCAATAAATGAGAAGAGTGAAAGGAAGGAACTATGGAAATCTTTCAAAACTACCCGCTTTGGACAGCTTTAATTGCGATTGCATTAGCTCAAGTTATCAAAATTCCACTCGCATTTTTTGCTACCCGTAAGCTTAACATGTCTCTTTTAACAAGCACTGGCGGCATGCCAAGTTCACATTCCGCTGCAGTAACAGGTGTATCAACAGCCATTGCTATTGAACACGGTTTAGACTCTTCTCTATTCGCTATTTCTGCAGTATTTGCTGTTGTTGTCATGTTTGATGCTACTGGTGTAAGAAGACATGCTGGTTACCACGCAACCGTTTTAAACCAACTTGTACTGGATTTTAATCGATTAGTAGAAGAAGTTAAGACATGGCCTAAAAAGGAAAATGAACAAAAGCTAAAAGAATTACTCGGTCATCAACCGATTGAAGTGTTCTTTGGTGCATTGCTAGGAATCATCCTCGCATTTGTTCTATATCCGCTCCTAAACGCTATCTAAATGAATTGAACAAGAAAAAGAATCTGTATGAGTCACAATCGCTCATGCAGATTCTTTTCATTTACCCTTTGTACAAAAGAAAAGCTTCACCTCTGCACTCTATGTAGCAAGGTAGCCTTATGTTTCACGGGTACGTTTAAATTCATGATAGTTTGTTCGCTCATTTAAAGCATTTAATTCATCCTGCGTAATCGAGCCTTTACCTTCTTTAATAACAAACACATCTAGATCTTTTTTGCCCCACTCATTAAACACATCATCAATGGAATCATAATATAAGTCCAATTTCATTCCCTTTATAGCCGATCCTGTATCTGCTACTACCCCATATCCATAGCCCGGAATAAATAAAACCGTTCCTAAAGGAAATACCGATGGGTCCGCTGCAACAGTCGAATAAGAATCTCTTAATACAGGCAATCCTGAAAAGGTAATTCCGTATGCTGGGTCACCTGGATATTTTCCAGTGGACTCCACTCCAGCTGTATACCCTGTCGCCGTTACATGAACACGATTATATTCTGTCGTATCCAACTCTTCCTCCATAAGCGTATAGGTGGGCACCGTTAAACCAGGAATCGAGCGATCATGTTCATGCAACGCTTTTCCGTTCATATCTTGCACGTGAATGGTTGAGAATGGGAAATTGGTAAATACAGAAAATGTGGTAAGCACTGCACCAATAAAGAGAACACACATGAATGATCGAAAAAGCCATTTATAGGTTGCGTTTTTATACATATTGTCGTCACACTCCTCTACTACAGCATTTCCAGTAGAGGAGACATTATGCAAAAAAAAACAGACTCTCTTAACAAGTCTGCTTAAAACATCTGATAGCCCGCTTTTCTTAGTAATTTCATAATAATTCCGGCCGCGATTGCGCCAAGGAATCCGCTTGTTAGCACGACAATATCAGCAAAATGAAGCGAGATCACACGTTCAAATAACTGACTAAATGCTTCCCCAGGTTGTTGAAAAAAGAAGCGATAAGGCTGTTGATTCACGATTAATAACACAACGATTGGATAAATAAACGCCATAATCCAGGTTAAGCGCAACACCATATTTAATAGAAAGCCAATCCCGGCAAATAGGATAAAGAACAATATGATTGAAACAATTAATTGTAAGATATGTATACCTTCCATAACTCATCCTCCCCTCTTAGTTTACGAAAAAGCGCTTCCGTAAGTCAATATCGAATCAAACTTAAAAAAATCAGTAAGGCTTGAAGCCTCACTGATTTTTTCAGTTGCTACCTTATCTTATAGAGGGAATTTCCCTTTTTTCAACGTTAGCATTGGTCCACCAAGAACGAATAGCGCACGGTTATCAATCATTTTCTTCATAAAGTTGGCCGTACCACCGTAAATCTTTTTAGAGCCTACGACACCGATTGCTTCTTTACCGCCTAGAGAAGCAACAGTTCCTTTGATGTCTGGCTTAAAGCTTTCTAGGTTCGAGCCGCCTTTATTTAGCGTTTCAATGTTTGTTGCAGCCGTTTTCGCCATTTGCATCGCGATTTGCGCTGTTGGCGGGTATGGACGATTCGCTTCTTCATTAATAATAAGCGCGCAGTCGCCAATAACGAATACATCATCATAACCTGGCGCACGTAAATCTGGTTCTACCTTAATACGTCCACGGTTCGCTTCAAAACCAGAGTTGTCGATAACTGGGTTTCCACGTACACCTGTAGCCCAAACGATCGTTTCTGATTTAATTTCTTCGCCTTCACCAACAACAACACCAGAAGCCGTTACTTCTTTAATTGGCGTGTTAATTTTAAACTCAACACCACGGCTTTCAAGAAGGTTCATGCCATATTCAACCAATTCAGGGTCAAATCCTGGAAGGGCACTCGGTGCTGCTTCAACAACGAACAAGCGAACTTTTTCACGTGGTACATCATATTTTTTACAAAGCTCAGGAACGCGCTCAGATAATTCTCCGATAAATTCAATACCCGTAAATCCTGCGCCTGCTACAACAAATGTTAGCATGCCTTCATGAGGATCTGCTGTATTGTTGTAGTTTGCAAATTGCGCATCAATGTGATCCTTCACTTGACGAGCACCGTTTAATGTCCATTTCGTGAATGCATGTTCATGCACACCTGGAATACCAAACGTTTCAGAAACAGCACCTAATGATACAACGAGGTAATCATACTCTAATTCACCATCTTTAAGCATCACTTTTTTATCGTCTGTTTTAATTTCAAGCACTTCATCTTGAACGAAATTAACTTTGTTTGTATTTAAGACATCTGAAATTTTCACGCGTGTACGATCAGGATCCATGGTGCCTGCAGCAGGCTCATGTAACCACGTTGTTTGATAATGATAGTCATGCTTATTTACAAGTGTAATCGATGCATCATTATGTCCTAGTTTCTTTGACAACGTTACCGCTGTATTCATACCACCGTATCCAGCTCCGGCAATAACGATTTTTGCTTTGTTCACTACAAATCACTTCCAATTGTCAGTATTTTAATTCGTATGGCGTTTATGTTTGTGATCAATTTCACGTTCTAATTCATAACTAGAGAATTTCATATAATCGTCATATAATCCAACACTCTAATAATATTCGTTTTTTCTTCAAAATTCAACTCCATTGTATAAAAAAGTTTGGTTTAATTGCTGCCCTTTGTATTTGTTTCCACCACCATGTATAATGAGAAAGGATCTCAATTCAGTCTGGGGGGTAACACATTGGAAGAACGTGAAGATTTATATGACTTAACCATTATCGGTGGCGGTCCAGCTGGACTTTTTGCTGCCTTTTATGCAGGAATGCGCCAAATGAAAGTGAAAGTTATTGAAAGTATGCCTCAATTAGGCGGCCAACTTTCAGCGCTTTATCCTGATAAATATATTTATGATGTTGCTGGTTTTCCGAACATAAAAGCACAAGACTTAGTCGATCAACTTACTGCACAAGCTCAGCAGTTTAATCCAGAACTGGCGCTTGAAGAAGCGGTACAAACGTTAACGAAAGAAGAAGATAATACGTTTACATTAACCACAAATAAGCAATCTCATGCAACAAAAGCGGTATTAATTACGGCTGGTGCCGGTGCCTTTGCTCCAAGAAAGCTTAAAGTAGACGGAGCAGAGCAATACGAAGATCAAAATATCCATTATTTTATCCGTGATTTATCTGCTTTTACAGGTAAGCGTGTAGCTGTGATTGGCGGAGGAGACTCTGCGGTTGACTGGGCACTCATGCTTGAACCAATCGCAAAGGAAGTGACGTTGGTTCACCGCCGCGATGAATTCCGTGCTCATGAGCATAGTGTTGAATTATTGAAAAAATCAAATGTGCGCCTACTTACACCGTATGAAACAACTGAACTGCACGGCGAAAATGACCGTGTGTCTGCTGTGACTTTCACAAAAGTAAAAGGTGAAGAAACAGAAACGATTAATGTTGATGATGTGGTGGTCACATTTGGCTTTGTATCCACTTTAGGACCTATTAAAGAATGGGGCTTAGACATTCATAAAAATGCTATTCAAGTAAACTCTAAAATGGAAACAAATATTGAAGGCGTTTATGCAGCAGGAGACGTGAGCACATACGATGGAAAAGTAAAGCTCATTGCAACCGGGTTCGGTGAAGCACCAACAGCTGTTAATAACGCAAAAGTATACATTGACCCTAAAGCGCGCGTTTTTCCAGGTCACTCCACTAGTATATTTGAATAAGAAAAAGCTCGTACATAGAATGTAATCTATGCACGAGCTTTTTTATTTTTATAGACGTTTCTTTAACAAATGCACGAGAGGATGAGCGTCTTCTAACCCTGTAATGCTCGTAAACGCGCCAATATAGCCTTTATCCGCGATTAATTGCTTAAGCTTTACGCTTTCCTCATCTGTCTCATCGTAAAAGCGTAAGGCGTCATAAATCGTTTCTACAAGGGACTCTGGATGAAGCCCTTTTTCAGCTAATGCTTTTGCTGGCTTCACAAGTCGATCGTTTAGCCCTAATTTACGTATCGGTCCTCGACCGACACGGTTCACCTTATCTTCTAAATAAGGATTTTCAAAGCGCGAAATGATTTTATCAATATAAGCTTCTTGTTCTTCTGCATCAAATCCATGATCCTCAACTAAAATTGCTTTTGTTTCATTTAATGCACCGCGCACACGGTGTTTAATGTAATCTTGAGCCAACGCTTCCTTAATGGTCTCAATTCCTGCTTGAAAACCAGCATATGAAGCAACCGCGTGACCGGTGTTAACAGTGAAAAGCTTTCTTTCAATAAACGGCGCTAAGTCTTGTACACGTTTTGCTTCACCTAAAGAAATCGATTCACCTTTTAATGAAGGCTCTTCGACAACCCATTCAAAAAAGGGCTCTACGGTTACAGACAACACATCATCAGACTGCACATTTGGCACAATTCGATCTACAGCAGCATCCGCAAAACCAGTATACGCACTTACTGTTTCCCATTCATCTGCGCTTAACTGTGAGACAACGGCTTCTTTTAATTGAGAAGTAGCTCGTATCGCATTTTCACAAGCAATGACGTTCACAGGCTTAGTTGAAGTCCGCGCCAAAAGTCCTTTTGCAATTGTTCCTGCAAGCATTGGCAAAATATGTGGCCCAACTGCTGTTGTGATAATATCTGCTTGCGCAATCGCATCTAATACGCCAGCCTCGTTTGTTTTGCTGTTAATGCCAGAGACGTTTTTCACAGTGAATGAGTGGTTTTGTTCACCCACAACTTGAACATCATAGTGACCACGTTCATTTAATGCATCAATGACGGCATCATTCACATCCACAAACTGAACTTGATAGCCCGCATCAGCTAATAAAGCGCCAATAAATCCTCTTCCTATATTACCCGCACCAAAGTGAACAGCATTCATTATTCAGCAACCTCTGAGAAGAAATCAAGGACGTCTTTTTCTGAAGTCGCTTTTAATAATTCGCGTACATTTTCTTCTTCTGAACAAGCAATCGCAATTTGCGAAAGAATTGCTAAATGCTCGTCTCCTTTTCCTGCAATCCCAATAACAAGCTGAACAGGATTTCCGTTCCAATCCAGTTCTTCATCAAGCAATTGAATCGATAGTCCAGAAGAACGTACTTCGTCTCTTGCATCTTCTGTTCCGTGAGGGATTGCTAAAAGGTTACCCATATACGTCGATGTCACTTCTTCTCTTTCAAACATTTTATCGATGTAGTTTTCGCTAATGTACCCTTGCTCAGCAAGAATTTCTCCAGCTTGACGAATCGCCTCTTCTTTTGAACTCACTTTAACGTTTAATCGGATGTTTTCTTCTTTTAAAATACTCATGTTGTATCGACTCCTTCATTTATAAATCTGATTAAAAATGTTTTGCTTTTTTCTTCGAGCAACGATTTAATTTCTGCTATCGATTCCTCTTTAAACAATCTCGTTTGTTCTTCTGATTCAATCAATAAGATACTTAAATAACTCATATAAGCTAATTGTTGCTCTGTTAATTGAATCGGTGCGAGCATAAGGATCATTCTGGTGATCTCTTCATTCTCACCAGCCATTGATTGGACCGTTACTGGGGTCGTCAAAGTTAGTATCCCAAATACAGGCGCAATTATATCCGCTGTTCTCGTATGATATAGCGCTAACCCTGAACCTGGAATGGCTAAACCTCCGAGCGCTTCTCTTTCTTGTAGCGACGACAGAACACGCTCTTTCTTTTTAACCTTCCCCTTTTCTTCCAACTGGCCAATAATCATTTCAAGTCCGTCTTCAACGGAAGAAACGTCACAATGAAAAATAGAATCAAGCACTTGTTCAATGTACAAGCTCATATTAATAATTTCTTTCATGGAAGTTACGGTACTTCCGTCTTTTTTAGGTGGAAGGTTGAGCATAGGCCTTTGTTCATTATGACTATTGAGATACGTCTGAATCATGGTCACTTCATTGTCTGTTAATACCGGACTAACATGAATCGCCTGTCGCTTTTGTTCATTCAAACGAACCGTTGATAAAAATAAGTCAAACGAATGAGGGTCATATTGATCAAGCTCCAACATCGAAGCGAGAGTGATAGACGTAACTTCAGGGAATTCATCACGAATTCGGCTTGATAACATTCTCGCTGAACCAATACCGCTTGAACAGACGACCAGCGCCCGCAAAGAGTGGCGGTTTTTCTTGCGTGTCATAGCTGCGCCAAAATGAAGCGTCAAGAATCCAATTTCTTCATCAGGTAACACGATCGGCGCAAACACTTTATTCGCCTTTTCTTTGGTCGTCTCAAAAAGTTCGTTATAGTCCGCTTTAATTTGCTCTAACAGCGGGTTGTGAATTTTCATTTGTTGCTCAACCCGGTAAATCGTCGGGCGTAAATGCGCCATCAACCCTTGAAAAAACGATGGATCACTAAAGGTCATCTGTAACGCTACTTCCATTTCGCGAATAAATGCTTTTACACGATAGGAAAGCTCTGGATTCCCCTTCACTAATGTTTCTTCAAAAGGCTGCGACGTTCGTGTCCCTCGAAGATGCATGATCAAATAACCAATCTCTTCTTTTGGAATATGAACGGAAAATGTTCGCTCAAGTGCACGAGCAAGCTTTTGTGCCAATGGCACCACTTCTTTCTCTCGCTCCAGCACTTCGAGTTGTCCAGCATCCATTTGAATCTTCTCACCTTGACGAATTCGTTCAACCGCTAATGTGATATGAACCACGAGCGCAACATAGGATTGATCTGTTAATCGTTCTAATGACTCTGCTTGTAATTTAGACAACGTTAGTTGGACACTTCGAATTGTTTGCAAATCCACAAAATGTAGCAGCCGATTGGCAACTTCTTGCTGTAAGTCTTTGGAAAAAACAGCCTGATAAAACGTTTCTTCCGTTAAATGTTCAGATAAAACAGCTGACATTGCGCGGCGGATAGACGTTTCATTCCCAACAGCCTCAATTCCGAAACCTCTTTTCCGAATAAGCTCAATTCCAAATCGCTCTAACCATTCGCTCGCTTTATAGAGATCAGAACTAACCGTTGCAACCGCAACATTTAAATCTTTTGCTAATGTATAAAGCTTTATTGGTTCTTTTGCATCGAGCAAGCTGGCAATCAGTAAGCTTATTCGTTCTTGAGCGGTGAAGTCGTTTTGAACTCCTTCGGATAATCTTTCAAGCAGCTGCTGCTTTTGTTCTTCGTTTCCAACAATCTTTAAGTGTGGCTTCCTTTGCAACTGTAGGTGTTGGTTCGCAAGTGTCTTTTCCAGTTGTTTAAGATCACGTTGGACCGTACGCAAACTAACTGATGCCGCATCCGCTAGTTGCTTCATGTCGATTCCAAATTCATGATCGATTAACACCCTTAATAGCAAACGCTCTCTCGCCGTTAAGAACACATAAAAAACCTCCATCTAAAGCAGGAAGCATCCCTAGAGTTAGGGATGCCAATTTTTATTTCAAGCGTTCAATTAACTCATCATACTTCGGACTGTTCATGAAGTTTTCTACAGAGATATGTTCAGCATCAGGTAACTTTTGCTTCGCACGCTCCGTTAAATCTCTATGGGTAATGACAATATCAGCATCCGATGGGATGGAATTAATCGCTGTATTCGATACATGAATACCCTCGATATTTGCTTTCTTAAACTTATTTTTTAGTAAAGAAGCACCCATCGCACTAGAGCCCATTCCAGCGTCACATGCAAAAATAATTTTATCGACATCTGCTTGGACCGCTTCGGCTTTCACTGTCTCATCTGCCGAGGTGCCACCTTTTAAATCTTCAATGATTTCATTGTAGCGCGGGCTATTCATAAAGTTGTCTACTGATACATGAATGGCAGACGGATTTTTTTGCTTCGCACGTTCCGTTAAGTCCTTATGGGTAATGACAAGGTCTGCGCTATCAGGAATATTGCTAATCGATGTATTTGCAACCGATACCCCATCAATTCCTGCTTTCTTCACGCGATCTTTCATGATCGATGCGCCCATCGCACTTGAACCCATTCCAGCATCACATGCAAAGATAATTGATGAAACATTCGCGTAACCAGTTGCTTGTGACTCACCTGCATCAGCAATGACAGATGATTTCTTTCCTTTCATGTCTTGCATTTTTGCTTGCGCGTCTTCAATGTTGTCATCTTCGCCTTTTTTATCGAAACGAAGTACAAGAGAAGCAATCACAAAGGAAACAGCTGTTGCAACAAGCACACCTAAGATGACGCCTAGATAATCCCCTTGTGCTGTTAAACCTAATATCGGAATAATACTACCTGGTGACGCTGGAGCTACTAAACCTACATTAAATAAATTAAAAACGAATACACCAGATGCCCCACCAAAGATAACAGCAATAAACATTAATGGCTTCATTAACACATAAGGGAAGTAGATTTCGTGAATTCCCCCAAAGAAGTGAATAATCCCTGCACCGTATGCAGAACCACGAGCAGCACCTCTACCAAAAATCATGAACGCTAGTAAAATTCCTAAACCAGGCCCTGGGTTGGCTTCTAGTAAGTAAAAAATTGATTTCCCTAACTCATCTGCTTGAGTAGCTGCTAAAGGAACAAGTACACCATGATTGATGGCGTTATTTAAAAAGAGAATTTTTGCAGGCTCAATAATAATACTTACAAGCGGAAGAAGGCCTGTTGAAATTAGAAAATCTGCTCCACGTCCTAAAATTTCCGTTAAGCCTTGAACAAGTGGCGCTACAACTAAAGAACCAATGACAGCTAAAGCGGCACCAATTAAACCAGCAGAGAAGTTATTGACAAGCATTTCAAACCCTTGTCTAATTTTCCCTTCAATGAGCTGATCAAATTTTTTGATGACATACCCACCAAGTGGTCCCATCACCATTGCTCCAATAAACATTGGTGCGTCTGGTACGGCTGCAATTACACCCATAAGTGCTGTTGCACCGACGACACCTCCACGCATGTCGTGAACAAGCTTACCACCTGTATATGCAATTAATAGCGGTAGTAAGAAATAAATCATCGGTTGGACCATGTTGTCCAAGATTTCTATCATGAAGAAAGCATTAATTGCGGTTATCGTACCAAAGGCAATAAACGCGCCAATGTTTGGCATGATCATACTACTTAAATTACTCCCAAACTTTTGTACGCGGGACCGAATGCTTTTTTTCTCGGCCATCGTATTTCCTCCTATTCGTATATATACTTTAGTTCAATCTTATCCACCTATAGCGTGCCCTTCAATAAAAGGAAAATACAATTTCGTCGCAGCGCTTGCGACAATATTGATTTTAAGGATATTCTTTTATAATGGAAGAAACTGTTTACATCTTGATTGTTTTGCTTAATCGGTGCATACTTACTAAGGATATTGAATTAGGGGGATTTACATCAATGAAAAAACTTATTTTTCCTTCTTTACTTGCAACAACTATTCTCGTCGCTTGCGGATCTGATGAAACAGAAGAGACAAGCGGAAATGAAGCTTGGAATGCGATTCAAGAGTCTGGAACGATGACGGTTGCCACAGCGGGAACGTTGTTTCCAACGTCGTATCATTCTGAAGATGATGTATTAACGGGGTACGAAGTTGAACTTGTAAGAGAAATTGCTGCTCTTCTTGATGTTGAAGTTGAGTTCGAGGAAATTGGCGTAGATACGATGACACAAGCGTTAAACAGTGGTCGCGTTCACCTTGCTGCTAACAGCTTAGCCATTACCGAGGAGCGAGAAGAAAACTTTGATTTTTCCACACCGTATAAATACTCATTTGGAAGTGCGATTGTTCGAGAAGATGATTTATCAGGAATTGAATCTCTTGAAGATTTAGATGGGAAAATTGCGCTTGGCGCAATGAACACGACTTATATGCAAAAAGCGGAAGAATACGGAGCCACACCTACCTATTTTGATAATGTGACAAACGATGTTTATTTGCGCGCTGTTGAAAATGGACAAGGCGATGTGGTTTTGAACGATTATTATCTTCAATCCATTACCGTGAATCATCTTTCCGATATAAATGTTCAAATTCATCCGACCTTATTCTATGATCCAAGCGAACAAGGGATAATGATGGCAAAGAACGAGCCTCTTTTACTAGAAGCCGTGAATGATGCGTTATCACAATTATTGGATGATGGTACAGCTACAGCCCTTTCAGAAGAATTTTTTGAAGGCTACGATGTAACGGAACTTCCAGATATCGATTTTGAATAAAAAAAGGAATGTTCATCTATGAGTTCATTTGACCTTACGCTAGCAATTGAATCATTCCCGTTCATTTTAAAAGGTTTGCAGTATACAATGCTCGTCGCTGTTGTCAGTATGCTCATTGCCATGGTATTAGGGTTATTTTTAGCATTCGGCCGTATGTCTCCCCGTAGATATGTTCGATGGCCGAGCATGCTTTTTATATCGTTTAATCGTGGTGTGCCGATACTTGTGCTTCTCTTTTTACTTTATGCTGCTTTGCCGGAGCTTGGCTTAAGTTTAAGTGCTGTTGCCGCTGCAATTGTTGCGTTTAGTTTAAATACGTCTGCATATATTGCAGAAGTGAATCGCTCAGCACTTTCATCGGTTTCTTATGGCCAGCAAGAAGCTGCTGCTGCTTTAGGATTAAGAAAATGGCAAGCCATGCGCTACATTATTTTGCCACAAGCGATTCGGATTGCCTTGCCACCATTGAGCAACGTCTTTTTAACATTAATTAAATCAACGTCGATTGCGTCTACGATTGCCTTACCTGAATTAATGTATCAAGCTCGAATCATTGGCGGTCGGGAATTTAACTATTTAACCGTTATTGTCGTCGCAGCACTCATTTACTGGGGCGTCTGTTCGCTGCTTGCTTGGTTACAGCGGTATCTAGAAAAACGTTATAACCATTATTTAGAGCCAGAAAAAAAATAAGAACCGAAGACAAGCGTCTTCGGTTCTTTCTTTAACAATTTTCCGGTGTACCTGCGTTGGTAGCGGTTCTGAAAGAAGAGCCACATCCACAGTTGGCAATGGCGTTTGGATTATCAATAGTAAATCCGCCGCCCATCATATTTTGTTTATAATCAATCACTAATCCTTTAATGATCGGTTCACTTTCCTGATCCACTAAAATATCGAGTCCATTGACTTGGAATTGTATGTCGCTCTCTGCTTTTTCATCGTCAAAACCCATGCCATAGGAAAGACCAGAACAGCCTCCGCCTTGTACACCGATTCGTAACATTAATGAATCGTCGCCTTCGTCTTTCTTCATTGAAAGAATTTGCGCTGCCGCTGCATCTGTTAGAGTAATCATGTTCGTGCCTCCCTTATTATCTTTCCTATAGTATAGACCTTTTCATTTTGATACTCAAGTCATACTACTTAATTGGACATTGGCCTTTGCGCATTAAATCATTATGTATATCATCAATTTGTTCACTATATGTGAGGACAAGAGGATGGTTTAATCCATGTCGCTTAGCTGCTAGTAACATCTCTTGGCGTAACAATTCTAACTTATCCAAACATCGATCATGCCGTGTTTTCAATTTTACTTACCTCCAAGATTATAAGTATTCACCACCCTGTATATTACCTCGGTCAAGCATCATGTTTCAATATGTCATTCTGCTTATTTTCTCTTTATGATCGTTTGTCGTTCCTTTCATTCTTAAATATGTAGTAGTATAATAGAATACGTGATCAACTAATAGACTTCGTTCGATGCATCAAGCGATGTTGTTAAAGGAGGAATCCGAAGATGAGTGTGCTTTTGACAGACAAAAAACTTCAAGACGTAAAAGAAAAAGTTTTGAACGGTGAACGCTTATCCATAGAAGACGGCCTAACATTATATGAAACACCAGATTTACTTGGTGTTGCGCAATTAGCGAACCTTGTAAATGAAAGAAAAAATGGTCAGAACGTTTATTTTATTGAGAACCTCTACATTAATCCAACGAATGTATGTGAAGCGAATTGTGGCTTCTGCGGATTTAAGCGTAAGCCTGGTGAAGAAGGCGCTTATACAATGGATGAAGAAGCGTTATTAAAATACGTATCTGATCGCTGGAATGACAACATTCGCGAATTCCATATTGTCGGCGGGCACAACAATGAAGTTGGCTTTGACTACTATGTGAATATCGTGAAAACGTTGAAAAAGCACTATCCGCACGTAACGGTTAAAGCTTATACAGGAGCAGAGATTGAATTTTTCTCTCGTCTTGCTGGAATTTCAATGAAAGAAGTCATCCAAACCTTAATGGACGCTGGCTTATCTACACTTACTGGTGGCGGCGCTGAAATTTTAACAGAGCGTTACCGTGCGATCATGAGTCCTGAAAAAGCTTCAACAGACCAGTGGCTCGAAGCACACGAAACTGCTCATAATTTGGGACTTCGCACGCATTCAACAATGCTTTACGGTTCGGTTGAATCTCATGAAGAACGATTAATCCATATGCAGCGCGTGCGTGAACTACAAGATCGTACGAATGGATTTATGGTGTTTATTCCATTAGCGATGCAGCCTAGAAATGTAAAAGCAGGGTTAAACAGACGTACGTCTGCTTACGATGACATGAGAACAATCGCGGTTAGTCGCTTAATGCTTGATAATTTCCAGCATATTAAAGCGTATTGGATCAATATTGGCGTGCAATTAACACAAATGGCATTAACATTCGGCTCAAGCGACATTCATGGTACATTAATTGAAGAGCGAATTTCTCATTCCGTTGGAGCCCTTACCTCTGCTGGAATTACAAGAAAAGAGCTCATTCATATGATTAAAAGCGCAGGCAAAAACCCTGTTGAACGAGACACATTTTATAACATCATTAAAGAATATTAAAAAAGAAGCTTGCAGCGTATTCGTTGCAAGCCCTTTTTACCTTATAAATACCATTCTCCACTGCAAATATATTCGGCTGGCCCATTCATCAAAACGTCTCCATTTTCGTTCCATCGAATTTGTAAATCTCCGCCTAATAAATGCACCAAGACATCTGTCTCTTTTTCTAAATGACCATTTAAGATGCTCGCTACAACCGCAGCACAAGCTCCCGTTCCACACGCTTGCGTAATACCAGAACCTCTTTCCCAAACGCGAAAATGAATTTCTGATTTATTTACGACTTCAACCCATTCTACATTCACCCACTCTGGAAAGAGCGCATGCTTCTCAAGTTCAGGCCCTAATTCTTCCACGGGGGCTTCATGAATGTTGTCAACAAATTGAACGGCGTGAGGGTTGCCCATAGAAACAGCGGTTAGTTTAACGACTTTCCCTGCTAACTCGACCGGTTTGGCTATTACTTCTTGCTTCAGGTCTTCTGCCTTCATTGGAATCTCTTCCGCAAGCAATCTCGGTTTTCCCATATTAATCGTGACCGACGATATGGTTCCAGCTTTATCTGGAAAAACCGTTGCTTCCACCATTCCACCTGCTGTTTCTATTGAAAAATCGCTTTCTGAAACCAATCCATGTTCATAGCTATATTTCGCAACGCAACGTAAGCCATTTCCACAGTTTTTTGCTTCAGATCCATCGTTGTTAAACACACGCATCTTCACAGCTGCTTTTTGTGACGGATAGATTAAAATCATCCCGTCACTTCCTATCCCTTTATTCTTATCTGCCACGCGCACAGCGGTTTCACTCAACTGACTTTCGGGTATTTTCTCATTAAACATATTCACATAAATATAACTATTTCCTAGACCGTGCATTTTTGTAAATTTCATCGTCTTCACCTTCTTAATGGTTCATTTGCCCAAAAATAGTCTTCATCTGCTTCTAAAACGATCATCACGCTATGACAGCACGGCATATTTAAACGCACTTTAAATTGTTCTTTAGCAAGCCGCAAGTCTTTTTGCTTCATCGTTGTTAACACATGCTGTTGCTGACAATATGGACATTCTTCAACATAAATGTCTTTTCCTTGAACTTCATATGGCCAAGTATGACTAAATGGTATGTGCTGCAAGATGACTGCCTCCTCTTGTTCATTATATCTTTTGGTTTATTTGTTAAGGGATGACACATAGTTCATGACATGCTTTACAAGCTCATCTACGGTCGTTCCAGCAATGTACGTATCGTTTACAAGTAAAAAATGTTCATGTCTGCATGATCCACAATGAGATAAACACCCGTAATCAATGATTTCTGTATAAGGAACTGATTGTAGCTGCTCAATCACTTCAGCCGTTCCATCATCTAAATTGGTCATACAGCATTCAATCCGTACATTCACTTGCTTCACCTCTTTTTTTATGCTACTTTGTCGGTCATATAAAGTCAATCTGCAACGATTCAGAAATAAAAAGAGAAACTCGCATTTATGGGTTGTCGAAAGAAAGCGCAATCGGTATAATCAAAACTGACCAGAGTCATTTTTAATTCGTACTAAACATGTACCGAGGTGAAGGATAGCCGTAAATTCCGAACGGTTAGCTATACATGAACAAAACAAAAAAATCTCGAACGCGTTCAACTATCTTAGAGTCTGCCGTTATTCTTTTTTATGAAAAGGGTTTCGAACACACGACTGTTGCAGAAATTACAAAAGGCGCACAAGTTGCAAAAGGGACGTTCTTTAATCACTTTCCAACAAAAGAATCGATTTTACACGCCTTATTCGAGAAGCAGTTACTCCAGCTAATGGAGCAACGTACAAGCATCCTCCCTTTATCTAATGTGTTAACACAAATTCGATCAAGTTTACTGTATTTATTGAAAGATTATGATATCCATCCAAGTTTAACAATTCAAACCTGGAAACACGTCATCGAAAACGAAGAGCGTTTGCATGCATATTGGGTTGAATTGTTAGAGGAGACAGACTTAACGCTTACAGGCGAAGAGGCAGAGCATTACGCCCATATCATCAATAGCCACATCGGTTACACGATGAGTGCCTTTCGTCAAGAAGGAACGAGAATGGGACTTGTCCATCAAGCGATGTCCCTGATTGAAACTAGTTTTAAAGCAATTTCGCTTAAAAGGAGATCTCTACTTATGAAGAAACTCGTTGTACTTGGAGCTGGTTATGGCGGCATGCGCGTCCTGCAAAGACTATTGCCTAATGACTTGCCAAAAGACTGGGAAATTATTCTTGTTGATGAAATGCCTTATCACTGCTTAAAGACCGAATACTATGCACTCGCTGCAGGAACGGCTTCCGACCACCATTTAAGGGTATCTCTTCCAGAAGATGAACGGCTAACACTTAAATACGCGACGGTTTCCACCATTCACGCCAACGATCATTTAATTGAATTAAGCAACGGCGAAACCATTCCGTTTGATAAATTAGTCATTGGTTTAGGATGCACAGATAAGTACCACGGCGTTCCTGGTGCAGATACTTATACGTACAGCATCCAAACAATGAGCGCAACGCGTCGCACATATGAAGCCTTAAATAATGTTCGACCTGAAGGGGTTGTTTCCATCGTTGGAGCTGGGTTAAGCGGCGTAGAGTTAGCAAGTGAACTACGAGAAAGCCGTCCGGATCTTTCTATTAAACTTTTTGATCGTGGCGAATCGGTTATGAGTCAATTTCCCAAAAAATTAAGCTCCTATGTTCAAAATTGGTTCATTGAACACGGAGTCGACGTGAGCAATAATTCCAATATCACAAAAGTGGAGCCAGGAGCTCTTTACAATCATGATGAACGAATTGAAAGTGATGTCGTAATTTGGACAGCCGGGGTACAACCAGTTAACGTCGTACGTGAACTTGATGTGGAAAAAGATCGCTCAGGTCGCGTCGTATTGACACCTCAGCATTTTATTCCAGACCATCCCGATCTTTTCGTAGTTGGTGATTGTGCAAGCTTGCCTCATGCACCGAGTGCGCAACTAGCAGAAGGTCAAGCAGAACAAATTGTTACGATTTTAAAGCACCAGTGGAAAGGTGAGACATTACCTGAAGAGATGCCACGAATTAAATTAAAAGGTGTGCTTGGTTCATTAGGTAAGAAACACGGTTTCGGTATGATGGGGGAACGTCCGTTAACCGGTCGCGTTGCTCGTATCTTAAAAAGTGGTGTTCTATGGATGTACAAATATCACAGTGGATGATCAAACAAGCGCTAAGGAATGTTTATTCCTTAGCGCTTTTCCTGCGGAACAAGGGCCGCTTCCACTTGTTGCGTTACTTTTTTTAACTGAGGGTTTCCTTCTGCAATCACTTCTCCATTTAGCAGAACAAGTGGATAAAAAAACTTTTCATTCAAAATGCTTTCAGACCATTCTCGCTCTTGTTCCGTCTGTGGTGCTTGAATATCAACATAATGAAAAGTCATCGCTTCATCAGGAAATTTCCGTGCTAAAGCTGCCTCGAGCCATTCTTTTGTCTCTAATGCACTCGGCAAATGTACGCAAGATGCACATTTCTGTTCTGCACCATACACAGTAAATTCAATTTTTGGCATGCCTTCCACCCTCTCTCTCGCCTTTATGATAAGCTTACATGAGAAGCAGAAGGGAATCCACAAAAAATAATTGTGCAGATGCATGGATTTTTTTTTTCTAGACGATTATAATGAGAGTAAGATGAAAGGAGTGATTCCAAATGGAAACAAGCACAGATATGATGGAGCAAGTACAAGAGGTATTGGATAAGCTTCGTCCGTTTTTGCTACGTGATGGCGGAGACGTTGAACTTGTTGATGTGGAAGACGGAATCGTAAAAGTACGCCTTCTTGGTGCTTGCGGTTCTTGCCCAAGCTCTACAATTACGTTAAAAGCTGGGATTGAGCGTGCCCTTTTAGAAGAAGTACCAGGGGTTACCGAAATCGAGCAAGTATTTTAATCACCAGTTTATTCAGCAGTAAAGCGAATGCTTTACTGCTTTTTTACGTACATATTCGCCACTTTTTGTAGAATACTTCTACTAAAGGAGGCTCACATTTTTATGGAAACCCACGACGATCGCAGTGACAACGCAAAAAAAATTCAATCGATAATTGATGACACGAAACAACGCATGCATGAAGCCGAAACATATAAAACAGAGCATGCCGCAGAGCTTCACCCAGATGAAAAGCGTGCGCTTATCGAAAAAAAGCGGAATCGCGAAATCAGTATTGATGCCCTTGAAGAGGAAAAGCAGGAGGAAGAGGGCTAATCCTAAGTCTCTCTACAGAGAAAGCAAACCTAGAACCCTCTAGGTTTGCTTCTTTTTACATCATATACTGATTGTATACTTGTTCTGCATCTTCATAAGAGGCAAATACAGCGTCATCTTCTTCTAATGTGTGATAGTAATCATAGACAACAACAGATGTACCAAGTGAATCGACCGAAATGTAGCCTTCCTGAATTGTGGCAACTGTAGGGGTGTGGGGATTGCTATAAATAACAAAGACTGATTGGCCATCTTGTAACTCACTAACGTGTAACATGCATACGCCTCCTTTTTTGAGTAGTATGCCAATTCTTCTTCAAGCTATGCTTGCGCAACTGAAACCGCTGTTCCAACCGTTTCAGGCTGTAAGGCGAGTGACTCAAAATAAGGAAACCGTCGTTTCACTTCTTTTGCAAACATGTCGCTGCTCCCTTGTTCAACAAAACAAAGAACGGTAGGACCGGCCCCACTTAAAGCGGCACCATATGCATAGGGATGATCCTTTACATATGCCATCACCTCTTCCCAATATGGGATGAGATGTTTGCGGTAAGGATGGTGAAATTCATCTTCCATCATGAGTTCGCCTACTAAAACCCAATTATTTGCCATCATTGCGGCAGTCATCACATTTGCTAATGCACTTGTTTGAACGGCTTGCTTATAATCGAGCTGTTTTGGCAGAATGCCTCTTGCTTTCTTCGTTTCCAATATCTCTGGTGGAACAAGCGCGACCAAATCAACTTGTGGCTGTTCAACTTTAATAACGTCTGTTCGGTGTTCACGGTGTGCCCCAATAATGAGCCCTCCATATATTGACGGTGCCACATTATCGGGATGTTCTTCATACAACGATGCAATGCGCACTTTTTCTACTTGAGTAATCGTTTTCTCTGCGCAATAGCAGGCGATTTCAATGCCAGCTACAATCGCCGCCGCACTTGATCCAAATCCTTTTGCGAGCGGGATATCGTTATTCATGGAAACACGACACGGTAATAAGTCGATTTGTAAATGCTTCGCAGCAAATTCGGCGGCTTTAACCATTAAATTATTTGGCTTCAAATTCGTTAAGCCTGGAGAATCACAATGAAACGACCATTGTTCAGCTCGTTCCACTTCTAAGTAGAGATACCGATTAAGCGCCATGCCAATTGAATCAAACCCAGGCCCTAAATTTGCAGTACTAGCAGGAATTTTTATCGAAAGCATCGTCACACCACCATTTCTTTACCGAGCAAATAATTTTTAATTGCTTCAGTAGAATGCGGAAGTACAACTCGCTCCGATGGTGATACATCCATTGCCGTTACAGGATCTTTCAATCCATTTCCTGTTAAAACGGCAACGACTTTCGATCCTTTGGCGATTTGACCATTCGCAACAGCTTTTTTTATGCCTGCAATCGATGCACAAGATCCTGGCTCTGCAAAAATGCCTTCGTTTTTGGCCAGCACTTTATAAGCTTCTATGATTTCTTCGTCCGAAACCATATCAATCGCGCCATTTGAACCTTTTGCTGCTTCCGTTGCTTTCTTCCAACTTGCAGGATTCCCGATTCTTATCGCAGTCGCAATTGTCTCCGGATTCTCAACAACTTGATTTCGAACAATTGGAGCTGCACCCTCAGCTTGAAAGCCATGCATTTGTGGAAGCCCTGTTTGAAAGGCTTGATGGTATTCTTGAAATCCTAACCAATAAGCAGAAATATTCCCCGCATTGCCCACAGGGATCGCTAATACATCTGGAGCTGAACCGAGCTGATCACAAATTTCAAACGCTGCTGTTTTTTGGCCTTCCAGTCGGTAAGGGTTGACTGAGTTTACAAGTTCAATAGAAGAATCTTCCGTAAGTTCACGAACTGTTTTTAAGGCTTGATCGAAATTACCGTCCACTTCGATCACTTCTGCACCTAACATTACGGCTTGCGCTAACTTGCCTTGCGCAATTTTCCCTTTTGGAATAACGACGAATACACGAATTCCAGCTTTGGCCCCATAAGCAGCTGCCGATGCTGACGTATTGCCTGTTGACGCACACATAATCGCCGTTTTTCCTTTTTCTACGGCTTTTGCAACAGCCATGACCATACCTCTATCTTTAAAAGAACCTGTCGGGTTTAATCCTTCATACTTTCCATAAAGCTCAATTCCCCATTGTTCAGATAACCGCTCAAACTGCACAAGTGGCGTATTGCCTTCACCTAGCGAAAGGCTCGGGGTTTGATTATTTACCGGTAAATACGTTTTATATTCTTGCAGTAATCCTTTCCACATCAACAACTGCCCCACTCCTTATCCATCCATAAAAAACGTTCGATAGTCGCTCGAAGTCTTTTTCAGAAGAACTAATGTCTTTATATAATGGACATTATAGCGGGAGTTTGTTTTCTTTGCAAGGAAAATTCTTAAATTTTTTGCCCAATGATCCAATCCAATTCAGGAATCGACTGATAACGATGAAGTTTCGCATCTTCTGCTAATTCATTTAGAAAAGCGCCATTTTGTTTTTCTTTATCGAGAAACGAACGAAGTTGTTCTGAGTAGCCCAACTGCTCTCCTGGTATTTGTGCACGATAATAGTGTTCAATTAACTCGAAATAATGCAGTGGAAAAAGCAATCTTGAATACATTAATTGCCATGTAAACCGTGACAATACTTGCGTTTCTTCATAACCGCTCATAAACGAAGCGATATCTTGCTGCGTTTGTCTTTGCTCTTGCTGAACACGTCGATCTCGAATCCACTCGGCAAGATCCCGTGCTGGATGATCAAATAAAAAGGTTGTTGGTAATTTTATGATTTGCCCACTCTCAGAGATCTTTAGCCATGACGTCTCTTTAAATCGGTTATGACAAATGGTCCCGCTATCTCTTGGCTCCATTGGGATATCCAGCTCTGTATCTACTGCGTATTGAATTGCATTCTCTGTCATCCCCATAAAATAAGGATACGTATACAAAAACAATTCATCCGTTATTGTAGAGGGTCCTGTGGCTCTTTTTTGCGCGTACCAATTTTCAAGCTGCTCAAGCCGTTGCTCCCAGATAGAAGGCCAGCGACTCGCTTGCAATGTCGTCCAGTTTCCTGCACCTTGTTGCCCTCTAGCATGCCACCCTTTTAACTGCCCACCTAAATCATGAGTGGAGCGAATTCTCGTGCTGCGCTCCCCCTCAACAGAAGGGATGCGAAAGACGTAAACTTCTGTACCATCAATGAGAGTAGAAGTTTGATTTGATCGATTTTGTACAAGTTCAAGTACGGAATGATCACCAGCAGTTCTCATATAATCGGAAAAAGCAAGCATTTGCGCCTCCTCCATTTGCAATTCCTCTTTCGGGATAATTAAATACGATTCTTGATTCGCTTGAAATCCTTCGAACTCACCAATTGAAAACCGTTCCGTGCAATACAATTTATAATGATCATACAAGTTCCGTTCAAGCACGAACATTCCTCCTCTCCATATGTATCCTTTTCTAGTCTATGACCTAGTCGCATAAAATGTGTGTCGGAACGTAAACTATATGGAAAGAATGACTGTGCGAATGTGGAGGGATGATATGGATGCTGTTGAAAGAACGGCTAGAGATCTTTTGCTTGAACGAGGCGTCACGATTGAGGAAATTGCGGAGCTTGTATACGAACTACAAAGCAACTATCACTCTGCTTTGACCATTCAAGCGTGTATCGACAATATCGATCGAGTGCTTTCGAAAAGAGAAGTGCAGAATGCTATCATAACTGGCATCCAGCTTGATAAATTAACAGAGAAAAAGATGCTCGATGAACCATTGCAATCCATTTTAGCACGTGATGAAGGACTATACGGCATTGATGAAATTATTGCGCTATCTATTGTCAACGTCTATGGATCAATCGGATTTACGAACTATGGATACGTTGATAAAGTAAAACCAGGCATAATCAAAAAACTAAACGATAAGTCTTCCTCTTATTGTCATACATTTTTAGATGATATTGTTGGTGCAATTGCTGCTGCCGCTTCAAGCCGTCTCGCTCACCGTAGAGAGCATACAGAGTAAAAAAAAGGATGATCTCCTATCAAAGGAATCATCCATTTTTGCTTATTTTCTTCTCTTAAATCACCCAATCATTTAAAGAAGCAATTGAAAAAGTTGGCTGCTTCTCATAAATGCTACAATCAACGGTAATCCCGGTCTGTACGTGCAAAGTAGCTAAACCAGCTTGAATTCCGGTCATAATATCAGTCTCGTAATTATCCCCAACTACAATCGTTTCATCTTTTGAAAACTGTAGCTGCTCTAAAGCCATAGAAACGATTTCTTCATTCGGCTTTCCGATTGTAATAGGCTCTTTTTGAGCGGCATATGCAATAGCCGCCACAAGAGCTCCGTTGCCACACACAAGTCCATCAGCTGACGGAAGCATTCGATCAGGATTTGTCGCAATAAACTGCGCGCCTTCGCGAATCAACCGTGCGGCTTTGCTTAATTTTTCATACGTGATTTGTCGGTCTAGTCCTACAATCACGGCATCTGGTTGTTCGTCATCTTTTTGAAAATCAGCGAATGCGTTTTGCAATCCTGTTTCGCCAATTACATAGACAGAGGAATTCGCTGCTTGTTTTTTTACATAAAGAGCCGTCGCTGACGCAGACGTTACAATTTGTTTTGGTTCAACAAGTATATGAAATTTCCTAAGCTTGTCCGCCACTTGTTCCGTCGTTTTTGTAGAGTTATTTGTAATAAACCCATATGGAATCGCTTGTTGATTTAGTTTGTGAATAAATGCAACCGCACTGTCAATCGGTGTGTCTCCATTGTAAACGGTACCATCTAAATCAAATAAATAACGTTTAAATTGATGTTTCATCTTTATTTCTCCTCAGGAATAAACGCTGTAATCACACCTAGTTCATTTTTTAAATAGACCTGTATGTGTTGGGGAAATTGTTTTAAGCTTTCTAATTGATTATTTACATCTTCGTACAGCGCTTGATGGTCAATCGTTGTGTATTCATAAGCAAGCGGTTTACGTAAACGAATGACGACCTTTAACGATTCTCCATCACTTGACGTAATGACTTTTTCATCTTCTAAGATGTCAATGATATCTTCATAGCCACCTGGGTCCCGCATAATAAACCCATCTATGAGCTGATTGCCTACATCGATGATGGATTCAATTAGGACGGTTACAGCTCGTTCAAGAGAGAGTTTTCCTCTCATGTCTTCTGGTGCCTTCTCATTCATTAAAAAATGTGTTAGTTCTTCCATATTGGACAACACGTCGTCTATTCTTTTTCTGTCAACAAAATACATATGCCTTTCCTCCTGATGTGTTCATTTTTTTTATTCTAACTGGGCATAATGCTCTTAAAGGAGGAGATCACATGGCAGAAAAAGACACCTACCATGATTTTAAAAATGTTGAAGCCTCTCACCAATATATTGTGCCTGAAGCGACACCTGAAGGGCCTTATGGGTCACCGATTCATAAAGATACTCCTGTTGAAAATAAATCAACACCATGGGAAGATGACCAACGTGAATACAGTGCGTTTAACTACAATGATAAAGAACAACATGCCCATCAACCGCGAAAATACCCAAGTCATCACCCTACTCATGATGAATAACGGTTAAACAAACGAGCTAATGGCGAATGCTCCCTTGGAGATTCCGCCATTAGCTTTTATTCGTTGCCGCTTTTTCGCTCACACGTTTGACGACAAAATAAGCACAACCAAAATTACAGTATTCATATAAATAATCAGGTAGTGTACTAATTTTTTTATCAAACGTTGATTTTTTATTTTTATCTTCAAAAAATCCACGCAAACGCAATTGGTTGTAACCCCAATCACCAACAATATAATCGTATTTATTGAGCACGTCACTATAACGCGCTTTAAAAGCTTCTTCGTCCCAACCGGCTTTCTCGTCTTGAACGACTTCGTAATGTTGACCACAAATGGTTATCATGAAAAACCACCTCAATTCACTTCTTCAGACGTACTAGCCTTAGTTTATCATATTTGCTCACAATTCTCTGTAGTCTTTCCGTTTTCTTCATCCATTATTTGTTACCACTAAGCAATCCTTTTGCGTGGAATAGTAAATGTGCACGATAAATTTTGAATGGGGGATTCAAATGAGGATTGCACTTACTATACTTGCTGCTGTTAGTGTTCTCACAGCTTGTAACCAACAATCTCAACAAGGAATTTATGAAACAAACGAAGCACATCAAACCGCTAGAGGCACAGAATACGACTCAAATTTAATGGCCCGTGGTTATGGATTTTCTCAGCATACGTATGAAGAAATGCAGCACAATAATGATGAAGCTGGCGCGTTAGTTGTCAATCGCGATATGTTAGCTGAAGGCATTTCACGTATGATTGTTGATAACCCATCAATCGAAGAAGCAGCTGTACTTGTAACCGACAAGTACGTTCTTGCCGTTTATGAACAACGAGACGACCAGCCAGAAAATCTTGTAGCCGATCAAGTAAAACGTACAGCCTTATCTGTTGTGCCTAGCTTTTATGATGTGTATGTTTCAAATGACCCAATGCATATGAAAGATATTGAACGCTACCAAAACTCCACTTCAGGAAGTGTAGAAAATGCATCTTTAATTGAAGATACAATTGAGGAATTAAAGAAAGACCCTCAAGGTAATGTGGAATTAGGAACAGATGAAGATATGGACATTATGCGCGATAAACAAAAAGCACTACGAGAAGGCAAATAAAAAAGACCGTTAATGCCAACGGTCTTCAGCTTGTCGACATTGTCGATGAGCTTTTTTAAATTCTTACTTATGAAGAGACATGTGTTTCGCTCTGCACTTTTTTTGCTTCCATATTCACCTGAGCTTGATTCACTTGCTCATCTGCATGATAAGAAGAGCGAACAAGTGGACCTGCTTCACAATGACTAAACCCTTTACTTAATGCAATTTCTTTTAGTTCAGCGAATTCATCTGGATGATAATATTTAATAACCTTTAAATGTTTTTTCGTTGGTTGCAAATATTGGCCGATGGTAAGAATGTCTACATCATTAGCGCGTAAATCGTCCATCGTTTCCACAATTTCTTCTTTTGTTTCACCTAGTCCAATCATAATACTTGATTTTGTTGGGATGTCTGCATGCATTTCTTTTGCTCGACGCAAAAATTCTAATGTACGATCATATTTCGCTCTCGCACGTACTTTTGGCGTTAAACGGCGAACCGTTTCAATGTTATGGTTCATGATATTTGGTCTAGCGTCCATTAACGTTTGTAGGCTTTGTTCATTTCCGAGCATATCCGACGGTAGCACTTCAATTGTGCAAAAAGGACTTTTACGACGAACAGCTTTTACAGTTTCAGCAAACACAAAAGCGCCGCCATCTTTCAAATCATCTCTTGCGACTGCTGTAATGACGACATGCTTTAATCCCATTGTTTCGACAGAGTCCGCAACACGCTCTGGCTCTTCTAAATCCAATTCTGTTGGGAGCCCTGTTTTAACTGCGCAAAAGCGACAGCCTCTTGTACAAGTATCTCCGAGAATCATAAACGTTGCTGTTTTTCGCACGGCCCAACACTCATGGATGTTCGGGCATCTAGCTTCTTCACACACTGTATGTAGCTTCTTTTCTCGCATCATTTTTTTTAAGCCTGTATACGATTCATTTGTATTTAGTTTAATTTTCAACCAATCTGGCTTACGTAGATGCATGTCTTTTTTTTCAGTCATTCAAAAACATCCCTTCTTTGGGAAAATTCTTTTTATCAAATTAATCGTAACATGATTTAAGCCACTTGACCAATGACGTTTCACAAAAATTCTACAAAAAATGGCAAGTTTTTGTTGTAATGTTTTTTGCCTAACAGGAAGAAACTAAGCAAAAGCTTGAGAAAGGAGAATGCAAATGTTCACGTATCGTTCCGTCATTAGTTCGATATTGATTTTCTTGTTTTGCCTTAGCCCTATTATTCCTCAAGCACAAGCAGAGGAAACGCCTAATCCTTATATTGAACGAAATGCCTTATATCATAAAATGGAAACCATTACGAGCGTTCCCTGGTATTACTTAGCTGCGGTTGATTCGTATGAGCGCGGTCTTCGAAAAGCATTACGCGATCGACCAGATTCAGAAGGCTTTATTTCAATTTACTATGCAAAAGAAGAATGGATTGGTCCGTTAAACCCAAATCAAGACGATGATAATCCCAATACGATTCAATTGTTCGAAGGAATTGGCTTAGATGGAAATGGGGATGGAAAAGCTTTACTAAACGATGACGAAGATGTCCTTTATACACTTGCCCGTTATTTAGAGTCGTACGGTCTAACAGAAGAAGACTTTCGCATTGCGTTATGGCATATTTATCAACGCGAACAAAGCGTAAATATTGTCGCTGGCCATGCAAAAGTGTATCAACAGTTTCAAACGCTTGACCTTCATAAACATGCCTTCGTTATGCCACTACACCATAATTATAGCTATCGTAGCACGTGGGGCGACAGACGTGGTTGGGGTGGTCGACGCATTCATGAAGGAACCGACCTTTTTGCAAATTATAACGTTCCGATTCAATCGTCTTCTTATGGAATTGTTGAAACAAAAGGTTGGAATCCTTATGGTGGTTGGCGTGTGGGTATTCGTGATTTAGATAACATTTATCATTATTACGCTCATTTAAGTGGTTTTGAAAAAGGGATAGAAGAAGGCACCATTGTGGAAGCTGGTCAAGTTATTGGCTATTGCGGTTCATCTGGCTATGGAAAACCAGGGACGCAAGGGAAATTTCCACCCCATTTACATTACGGCATGTATCGTGATAATGGTGTAACAGAATGGTCCTTTGACCCGTTCCCTTCCTTAAAACAATGGGAGCGGGCGGCAAAACAAGCAAAAAAATAGAGCAAAGCAGATGCTTTGCTCTATTACTTATGATGCTACAGCATCTTTTTTGTTCATTCGTTGCAGAATCACTACAGCTATAACAAGGATAACTGCTACGGCAATCCAAGCAACAACTGCACCGAAGAATCCAAGAATGAAAAAGGCAATTGTTGAAATAACGGCTGTCATAATCGCGTACGGTAACTGGGTAATGACATGATCCATATGGTGGGCGCCAGAACCTGCTGCTGACAATATTGTTGTATCCGAAATGGGTGAAATGTGATCACCGAAAATAGAACCAGCGAGAACAGCCGCAAGCATTGGAATAAGCATTGTTGGTTCAACAACAACAGCAATTTGCGCCGCAATCGGTAAGAGCATACCAAACGTCCCCCAAGACGTACCAGTTGCTAATCCAGAAAACGCGGCTACTAAGAAAATAAGCACTGGTAAAAATCCAGGGTGAATGGATTGATCAATTAATGAAGCCAAATAGTTTCCTGTACCTAGTAAGCCAATCATTTCAATCGTCGTCCATGCTAATAACAAAATTCCAATTGCAGGTAGCATTGATTTGACACCAGCAATCACGGCTTTACCAAAATCAGACGCTTTTGGTTTTGTCATAAAGGTCATCGCAATCGTCGTTAAAAGACCGATAAAACTACCGACTAAAAGCGATAACCCAATGTCAGTGTACTCCATCATCGTTAAGACTGTAACGTCTACGCCATCCCCACTCGCGCCTTGAGCACCTGTCACCAACATCATTGTGACGGTTGCAATTACAAGAACAAGAATCGGCACAAACAATTGCGAGACACGCCCGTTATCCATCTGTAAATCAGCAGATAAACTTCCTGGCACTTCTCCTTTAGCTGGATCTGTTAACTGGTTGTCTTCTTTTGCTCGTTTTTCATGCTGTTTCATTAACCCGATATCAATGTTAAAAACAATG
This sequence comes from Shouchella sp. JSM 1781072, assembly GCF_041949915.1. Lineage (NCBI taxonomy): Bacteria > Bacillati > Bacillota > Bacilli > Caryophanales > Bacillaceae > Shouchella > Shouchella sp. JSM 1781072. The sequence continues at coordinate 211,631 of NZ_JBHFQE010000001.1, read as the reverse complement.
ACTAATACAATGAAAATAAGTGCGATTAACGCATAAAAGTTAATGGGTATCGTGTAAATAAATGCTTGAAGCGGACTATATTCAATGATTTGGTTCGCAGCAAACACGGATGCAAAAATCCCAATGATATATGCACCCCAACTTGACATAGGCGTAATCACACAGATTGGCGCTGATGTTGAATCGACAATATAAGACAATTTTGCCCGTGAAACACGATAACGATCGGTTAGAGGTCGACTCGTATTTCCTACTGTTAAAGCATTAAAGTAATCATCTATAAAGATAATAATTCCTAATACAAACGGTAAAAACAATGATTTTTTTCTCGTCGTAATTCGTTTTTCTGCCCAGCGACTAAAAGCTTGTCCACCACCAGAGAACGTAATCAGACTCGCAACAATTCCTAGAAAGACTAGAAACAACATAATATTTAGTTCCCAATCATTTATGGAAACCCCATTCTCAACCATTGATTGCACAACTCCTGCAAAGCTTGGCTCTTCCAATGTTTCAAACGAAATAAAAAACGAGATAAAGGTTTGAAAAATCCCAGCAAAAGCCTGCATGATGCCTTCGAATGCGATAAATGCCCCAATTAAAATGGCAATTCCTAAAGAAATAAAAACCTTTCTTGTTAAAATCACTAATGTTAACGCCACAATCGGCGGAACAAGTGATAACCAACCTACGTGATCCATAATAACCTCTCCTTTAAAGACTGTAACCAAAAAAAAGACAATCATGGTATAAACCCATTATTGTCTAAAACAATTAACAGTCCCATCCATAGTAGTCCTCCACAGTTTCCTGTGACAGTCCGCCACTTGTTAAATGACGACCCAGCTAAAAAGAAATGAACGTTTCTTTTCGCTTCGGCAAAAAAACCTTTCCACTCTAATCATTGCTGTTCAAGCTCCAAGCATGTACTGATTTTTTTTGCGCCTCTACCCCATCAAGCAGATGAGGTGTTCTATTCAATTCATCATTTATCTTACCATACGTTTGTTTCACAAACAATGACAAAATACGACAATTTTACTATTTTGTTTCGTTCAAATGTAATCATGTATCTCATTAAGTGAAACCGTTCAGATTTGACGACATTTTTAAACAGAATGATGTACACGTTCGCTTCTCTATTCTTCTTGTTCTTGATTCACGTCTTGTTCATTCATCTCTTCTTGGTTCATGTCTTCTTCACCAATGACTGGATACCCAAAGCCACCTTGCCCTCCGTAAAACTGTGGGACAGGTCCAGCAACATAAGCAAATCCTGCTGGCAATTCAACGGATATCGTATCCGATGTTTCAGAAAACGGGAGGATGACATCCATATTGACATCAATGTTCACATAAAAAGATAACCGTGTATTGTTAATGCCGAGTGCCTCTGCTTCATCCCTCATTTGTACTTTTGCATCACCCATTAATGCAAATCGAACAGGAATGCCAGGTCCTACATCGGTTAATAGCGCATTATTGAATGCACGACCTAGAGGAATCGTTGCAACAACATGATTTTGATCACCGTAGCTGTTTATCTCTCCACGCTGAATTTGATTCATGACTTCATGAACCCGATGCTGAACCCGTCCCATTAATTCATTATACTTTTGCGTATTAACATCAAGAAAAACGACAATTCCATCGTTATTGGTTTCTTTTATAAAGATTTCACTCATATCCATATTGGAAAGCTCTTCTGTCATTGCCTGCTCAATCGTGTACGTTGCGACCCGCTCCATTTCACGATGTGCAATTTGCGAAATAATGGGTCGAAGTTGAGAATCAACGAACCACAATCCTTGAATTGACAAGATCGCAAATAAGATAGACGAGAATAGCAAGACATATCGAAAAGGCAAAGGAGCTCCAGATTGTTTAGCAGCTTTTATCGGTTGAAATCGATGACGTTTACGCAAAACAAGCCCACCCCCTCTTGTCTATTTCTATGCAAGGGGGACTAGGCTTTGAACTAAAAAATGTTATTTCTTTCTCACATACGTTCGATACTCATGAGGGTAGCGGTTTTTCTCATCCATCGTACCTTGAATCGCTTCAACCAAATCCCACGTTTCTTTATCAAGTGCAGGGATAAATGTATCCGCATCAAAAACATGATCAATGACCGTTACAATTTGCTTATCACACTCTTCCCAGAATAACTTAAAAATTTCTGTGCCACCAATAACATAAATATCTTGCTCTTTGCTTTCCTGCACGATTTCATCAATGGAATAAACGACTTCTGTATTAGGAGCAGAAAACGTTTCATTTCTTGTTAGAACGACATTACGACGATTTGGAAGTGGGCCATTCATCGATTCAAATGTTTTTCTCCCCATCACGATCGTTTGACCCGTAGTCGTGTTTTTAAAATGCTTTAAATCAGCTGGCAAGTGCCAAGGCATATCGTTATCTTTTCCGATTCCATACTGCTTGTCTCTTGCATACACAAAAATAATCATACTGATACCTCCGCCTTAATGTGCGGATGTGCTTCATAGCCAACTAATTCAAAATCCTCAATTGTAAAATCAAAGATATTCTTCACATTTGGATTTATTTTCATCGTTGGCAGTGGATGAGGATCTCTTGTTAGCTGCAATTTGGCTTGTTCAATATGATTGGAATAAAGATGGGCATCACCAAAAGTATGAACAAATTCTCCAGGCTCTAAATCACAAACTTGTGCAATCATCATCGTTAATAATGCGTAAGATGCAATGTTGAACGGAACCCCTAAAAACACATCTGCACTTCGTTGATACAGCTGACAAGATAATTTTCCATCTTGAACATAGAATTGAAACAAGCAGTGACAAGGGGCGAGAGCCATATCATCAATCTCTGCCACATTCCACGCATTCACAACAAGACGACGAGAATCTGGATTCGTCTTAATTTGTTCAACGACTTCTTTAATCTGATCAACAGTTTTTCCATTAGCTCCTTCCCAAGAGCGCCACTGTTTCCCATATACAGGTCCTAAATCGCCTGACTCATCTGCCCATTCGTTCCAAATACGCACGCCATTTTCTTTTAAATAATTAATATTCGTATCACCTTGTAAAAACCATAGAAGCTCATGGATAATAGAACGAAGATGGACTTTTTTTGTCGTGACAACTGGAAATCCTTGTTGTAAATCAAATCTCATTTGATACCCAAATGTACTAATCGTTCCAGTGCCTGTCCGATCTGATTTTTGCGAGCCTTGTGTTAGCACATGCTCGCATAGCTGTAAATATTGCTGCATTGTTAGCTTCATCCCTTCAATCAATTACTCTTCTACTTGTTTCATTTTTAATAAAGCGTCTTTGCCAATGGTTCCTTTTGTTATACCTAATTCTTCACATTTTAACGTGACAGATTCTAGTGGGGCCTCTAGTAACTGTTCAATCGTTCGTACCCCAACTGCACGTGCAGCGATAATGCCTCTCTCTTTAAGCTTATCATTTAAGAGCCCTACATCTAAAGCGCCACACATAATATAACCTGCATCACATGTAACAGCCATAAAATTAGTCTTTGGTAATTTCACCGTAATCGCTAAAAATGTTTCGCCATCAATTACAATAGGATCAACGTTTATCATTGGACAAATCCGCTCCTTTTTCAACTGGTCTCTTCACACCTTATGAAAAAGAAAACGTGTTTGTTCCTGTCTGCAATAACTTCGCAACTATATCACGTAAAAATTCAGGCAGTAAATATTGTTTATAAGCTGCATTCGCAATATGCGGAAATAAAAAACCAAATGTATACATATCAAGGGTTGCCAGTCGATACATCGCATCCTCAACTACGTGCTCACCTTTTACAAAGATCCCTTCGGACGTAATGTCGATACCAGTAAACAACATCAACCCGAGCACTTTTCCTCGGAAACCGAAGCCTTTTAGCTCTAGCTTAACGATATCATCGGTCTGAGCTCTGCGAATTGTATCGATTAATTGCTTCCCTGTCAATTCCACAATACATGGATTAATGGGGTGTGGACAGATTCGGTGAATATCCCCATACGTCACATTGCCTTTTGGTAAACTTTCCATTAGCACTCCTGCATTCAACATACCAATCTCTTCGCCACACCATTCGGTTAGTGCATCGCATAATCCCTGTGTCGCATGTGTTGGTTCAAACCATTTCACATCAAATGGTTTTGTCAGTGCAATCATTGGTTCGGAAAGGGCAGTAGTTGCTTGTTGATTTAACGTCTCTAAAAGCTGCTTACTACTTTCGTCTTCCTGACATTGTGTTGGATCAATTAACTTTGGCTCTGTATGGATCAACTGATTTTGCTCAAATGTTAGCGTCAATTCACCAAAATAATTACCGTGTTTTCCAGCTTGGGTAATCCATGTTTCATTGATTTTCAACCCACCGTGTAAACTATGGTGCGTGTGTGCACCTATAATTGCTGCAATTCCTTGGACGTTTTTTGCAATCATTTCATCTTTTGGTAAACCTAGATGAGATAATAAAATAACAGCATCAACGTCCGGTTTTAATCGATTAACATCGGCTTGAATGTCGTCAATTGTATAAGAAACATCCCACCCTAACTGTTCATAAAAATGCGTCATAGCTGAGGTATAGCCAATATAACCAATCCGTATGCCGTCCATTTCATCAATGAGGGAGGGAACAGCCCAATGTGGTCGCTGTCCCGTTTTTCGGTCTCGAAGATTTGCTAAAATGATTTGAAATTGCGCTTCGCTATACATATCATCTAACATTTCTTGAGAAAAGGTAACCCCTTCATTATTACCAATTGTTGCAAAATCAACGTTCGCTTCATTTAACAATTGAATATTGCCAACCCCGGCCGTAGCTTCCGTCATTGGGTTTGCTCGATCCGCGTGATCACCTAAATCCACATAACGTGTGTGTTGAGAACGATGTTGCTTTATGTATCCAACGATATTTGACCAGTTTTGAAAACCACTATGGATATCGTTCGTATGAAAAATTGTTACAGTTGTCTTAATGACGATCCCTCCTTGATCAACTACCCTTACATAAACCCTTGGACGATAAGCTGGATAGCTAGCGCAATAAAAACGACTCTCATAACGATTAAAAGCATATTCGATTGCAGGCGTCGATTGAGCCAAGCACCAAACGTCGCCCCAAGCCAAGCACCTGGGATAAGAGCCAGTACAAGCATCCATTCAATATGTCCACCTATTGCATGTGCGCCAGTTCCTACAATCGCCGAAAACAGCACAATTAACATCGCTGTTGCTGTAGCTATTTTGATTGGGTAGCCGAACACTAGCATCATAACTGGAACCATAATCGCTCCACCACCCACACCGAATAGACTCGATAAAAAACCGACCACGATGCTAATGAGAATAGCCGTTGGATAAGAGAAACCATAGGCAAATGGCTTGCCACTTTCGTCTACACCTGTGCGCCAATACGATTTTTGCGTTCTTTTTTCAATGTGATGCTTAGGTCGAAAAAAGAGACTTAACGCGATTACTAACATGAAGAAGCCAAAGTAAACTAAAAACGCTTCTGTAGGTAAGGCTCGACTTACAAAAGCCCCGAGCACAGCCCCTGGTACAATGCCGATTAAAAAGATAAACGCGCTTTTTACGTCAATGACACGTTGTTTATGATAGGCTAACACAGAAGATAAACCTGTTATAATCATTGTGGCTAATGATGTTCCTGCAGCAGCTTGAGCAGAAATAGTATTTAAATCCGTAACGATCAAAGGCATCAGCAGTAGTGCTGGAACAACAATAACGCCTCCACCTAATCCAAGCAAGCTCCCGAACGCTCCTGCTATAAAACCAACAAGTAAAAACAATAGAATCATCAAAGCGCATTCCCCTAGCCATTAAAATAAATCTAATTGTCGAGAGGCTAAATCCTCATACACGATGTTCATATCTTGAATAAGCGTTCGTGCATTCCCTGCCGCATGTCCACCCGAGTTGTTGTTAAACACAACATAAATATTCTCTACTTCTTGAGCTAGCTGCACTAGATTGGCTTCCCATTCCCTAAGCTCTTGCTTATTGTAATCATATAAATAGCGAACCTCTCTCCAATTCTCACCATTTCTTGGACCGTTCCATCCGTGGCGATTGCGACCGTGAAGACGAACGAGTGTTTTTTCTTTTACGGTTGGCTCAAGTATGGTCGGAACAGATCCCTCTCCTGCTTGAGGCTCATCGCAAATACTGTGAATCCAGTTATCGTTGCACATATATTGCAGTGTTTTTTCTTTATATTGGGACGAGAACCAAGACTGATGCCGAAACTCCAATGCCGTTGGATAGTCTCTTAGCTTTTCTCGCACATACCGAAGAACCTGTACGTGTTTTGACTGGACATCAAACCATGGAGGGAATTGACAAAGTACCATGGCAAGCTTGTTTGCTTTTATTAATGGCTCCAATGAAGCCGTAAATGCTTGATACATCTCTTCTCGTGATGAGAAAGGCGATTCATTTCGCGTGTGTCCTGTTATATCTTGATAGGCTTTTACAATAAATTGAAAAGAATCCGGTGTTTCTTTGATCCACTTTTCCATTGAAGCTTGTGATTGCACAGCATAGAAACTCGAATCTAGCTCAACTATAGGAAAGTAGCCAGCATAGGTCTCTAACTTTTGATGAGGTTTAATGCCTTCGTATAAAGAATGATGGTCCCCCCAACCAGTTAAACCAATGTAAATCACATTCCGTTCCCCCAGAGCTGTTTTTTTCTATTTTAACGTAAACAAGTAGGAAATGCGATTCTCTACAACCTTCTTTTACAAAGATCGTAATGTTTGCATTGCATTTGCTGTTTTTTGAGCAAATTGAATCGGTAGGTCAATTGACTGGAAGTGAACATAGAGTAATGTCGGACTTGTGAAGATCCAATGGTTATGAATAGCACCAATAACGATCCCCTGTTGAAGAAGAGCTTGCGTAAACGAGTGAAGTTCTTCTTCTAGAATGACAAACTCACCTAAATTTAACGCAAACCCTTGTTCATCGAATGACTCGAATGTCACCCCAGCGTGGATCGCTCCTTTTGCCCACCTTCCTTGTATCGTAGCAGCAATGTGCCTAGGGATGGTGATGGAACAAACCCCGTTATGTACCGAGCCCTGTCCATGTAGTACGTTTGAACACTGATCACATAAGGACTGCATATTCATAGTCTCACCTCTTCTTTGTATGTACTCTCAGCATACGAAAGAGAAGAGAATTCATGACAAAAAAAAGAAGAGCGACGGTCGCCCTTCTTCTTAAAAATGGTATTAACCGATTGAACCTTCCATCTCGAACTTGATAAGACGATTCATTTCAACGGCATATTCCATTGGGAGTTCTTTCGTAAATGGCTCAATGAAGCCCATAACAATCATTTCTGTCGCTTCTTCTTCACCAAGGCCACGACTCATAAGATAGAACAACTGATCTTCAGACACTTTTGAAACGGTTGCTTCGTGCTCAAGGGTAATGTTGTTATTCAAAATCTCATTGTAAGGAATCGTATCAGAAGTCGACTCGTTATCCATAATCAGTGTGTCACACTCAATTTTAGATTTCGAACCATCTGATTTACGACCAAAGTGACAAATACCGCGGTACGTTACTTTACCACCTTGTTTTGAAATTGATTTTGACACAATCGTTGAAGAACAGTTTGGCGCTAAGTGAGAAACTTTTGCACCAGCATCTTGGTGCTGTCCTTTACCAGCAATCGCGATGGAAAGAACCGTTCCTTTTGCACCTTCTCCACGCATGATAACAGCCGGGTATTTCATCGTAAGTTTTGAACCGATGTTTCCATCAACCCATTCCATTGTTGCGCCACGATCAGCTACTGCACGCTTCGTTACAAGGTTAAATACGTTTGGCGCCCAGTTTTGAATCGTTGTATAACGGCAATATGCGTTATCTTTTACAATGATTTCAACTACAGCACTATGAAGAGAGTTTGTTGTGTAAACAGGTGCTGTACACCCTTCAACATAGTGGACCGAGCTATCTTCATCTGCAATGATTAATGTACGCTCGAACTGACCCATGTTTTCAGAGTTAATACGGAAGTACGCTTGAAGTGGCGTATCTACTTTTACCCCTTTAGGAACGTAGATGAATGAACCACCAGACCATACAGCTGAATTTAAAGCAGAGAATTTATTATCTGCAGCTGGAATAACAGATGCAAAATGTTCTCTAAAAATGTCTTCGTTTTCTTTTAAAGCTGAGTCTGTATCTTTAAAGACAACACCAAGCTTTTCAAGATCTTCTTGCATATTGTGGTAAACCACTTCAGATTCATACTGAGCAGATACACCAGCTAAATACTTTTGCTCTGCTTCAGGAATCCCAAGCTTATCAAACGTATTTTTAATTTCTTCTGGTACTTCATCCCAAGAACGCTCTGTTTTATCAGACGCTTTAACATAGTACGTAATGTCGTCAAAGTTAAGCTCTGAAAGATCGCCGCCCCACTGAGGCATTGGCATTTTATAGAATTGCTCAAGAGATTTTAAGCGGAAGTCAAGCATCCACTGAGGTTCATCTTTCATACGTGAAATTTCTTCAACGATCTCTTTTGTCAGTCCACGTCCAGAACGGAAGATAGACACGTCACGATCCGAAAACCCGTATTTGTATTCACCGATATCAGGCATTTTTTTTGCCATTCGGAATCCCTCCTAATAATTATGATGATGGTTTTACGTCTAAACCTTGTTCAAGTGCTTTCCATGCAAGCGTCGCGCATTTAATCCGCGCTGGGAATTTTGTCACACCCGAAAGTGCTTCAATATCCTCTAAATCGAACGTCTTCTCATCATAGTCTTTTCCTTGCATCATATCTGAAAAAATATCTGAAAGCTTTAGTGCGTCTTCTACCGATCGTCCTTTTACCGCTTGCGTCATCATCGATGCAGACGCAAGGCTTATGGAACAACCTTCACCAGTAAAAACCGCTTCCGTTACTTCGCCATCTTTTACTTTCATTTGAACTTGAACACGATCCCCACATGTTGGGTTATTCAAGTTTACGGTAAGTGCATCTCCCTCTAGCTCGCCGCGATTTCGTGGATTCTTGTAATGATCCATGATCACTTGACGATAGAGTGTATCTAAATCACGAGAAGACATCGCTGAAATACTCCTTTGCCTTGACTAATCCGTTTGCCAGAGCGTCAACATCTTCTTTTGTATTGTAAACATAGTAGCTAGCTCGAGCCGTTGCCACGACGTTCAACCATTTCATTAATGGTTGTGCACAATGGTGACCTGCGCGAACGGCAATGCCTTCTGCGTCTAATACGGTCGCAACATCATGCGGGTGAACATCACCAAGCTGGAATGTCACAACACCAGCACGTTGACGAGGGCCAAAAATCGTTAGATCACTAAGATCCGCTAAGCGCTCAAACGAATAGTCAACCAATTCTTTTTCGTGCTGTTCTATTTCATTAAACCCTAAATCGGTTATAAAATCAATCGCAGCACCCATACCAATCGCACCAGCGATAATTGGTGTTCCTCCTTCAAATTTCCAAGGCAGTTCTTTCCACGTTGAATCATACAAACCGACAAAATCAATCATTTCACCGCCAAATTCAACCGGCTCCATGTTTTCAAGCAATGCTCTCTTTCCATAAAGAGCACCAATTCCAGTTGGTCCACCCATTTTATGACCAGAAAATGCAAAGAAATCACAATCTAGGTCCTGCACATCGACTTGAATATGCGGAGCGCTTTGTGCGCCATCTACCGCCATTACTGCACCATTTCGATGAGCAATTGCCGCAATCTCTTTAATAGGATTTACAGTTCCAAGTACATTTGATACGTGCATGACGGAAACAATCTTAGTTTTCTCTGTGATCGTATTTTCCACATCATGTATAGAAACCGTACCATCTGCTTGTAGTGGAATATACTTAAGCGTGGCGTTTTTACGTTTCGCCAGCTGTTGCCAAGGAATGATGTTGGAATGGTGTTCCATTGGGGTGATGACGATTTCATCCCCTTCTTGAACATGTTCATTCCCATAGCTTTGGGCAACGAGATTTAACGCTGTCGTTGTTCCTCTTGTAAAAATAATTTCTGCTGTATCATTCGCATTGAGGAATGCTCGGACTTTGTCTCGAGCACCCTCATATTCATCTGTAGCAATTGTCCCTAGTGTGTGGACACCTCGGTGAACGTTTGAGTTATAGCGACGGTAATAATCATCAAGCTTTTCAATCACTTGAATCGGCTTTTGTGAAGTAGCCGCACTATCGAGATAGACGAGCGGATTTCCATTCACATGTTGATCAAGGATTGGAAAAAGCTTTTTTATCTCCTTAGCGTTCATCGCTGCGCCTTTCTCTCAATAACCGAACGCATTTGTTTACGAACAGACTCAACTGGGAGCTGCGCAACAACTGGCTCAAGGAAGCCATGAATGACAAGACGTTCTGCTTCAGTACGAGAAATACCGCGGCTCATTAAGTAAAACATTTGTAGCGGATCAATCCGTCCAACAGATGCTGCGTGGCCTGCTGTAACATCATCTTCATCAATTAGAAGAATTGGGTTTGCATCTCCACGAGCACGCTCACCTAGCATAAGCACGCGCTCTGTTTGCTCACCGTGAGACTTTGTTGCTGCTTTTTCGATTTTCGAGATTCCGTTAAAGATACCTAACGCTCGTCCAGTCATAACACCATGCTTTAAGATGTACCCTTCAGAGTGCTTCCCGTAATGCTTAATGAGCGTCGTGAAATTCTGCTTTTGCTGACCTGTTCCAATTGTAACAAGTTTCGCATCTGCAAACGAACCGTCGCCAATTAAATACGTCGTATTATCTGCAACTGTGTCCCCGTCGTTCATTTGACCAAGTGCCCACTCAATGCGGCCATCACGCTCAACATGTCCACGGCGCACAATGTATGTTGTTGTTCCTTCTGAAAGCGTATCAACGCCGCCGAATGAAACGCGAGCACCTGATCCAACATAAACTTCAGCTACAACGTTTGCTACTTTCACGCCGTCACCATAAGCTGCGTAGTTTTCAACGTACGTTACGGAGCTATTATCTTCTGCAACGAGAAGAACGTGATTAAATAGTCCTCCGTTTTCTTTTGAAGATGCATAAAGCGCTTGTAATGGCACTTCCACATGTACATTTTTAGGTACATAGATGAAAACTCCGCCAGTCATAAGCGCGGCATTCATCGCTGTCAATTTATTTTCGTCTTGACCAACGGCTTCAGAGAAAAGGTATTTCTTCACTAGATCGCCGTTTTCCACAACAGCTGTGGCAAGGTCTTTGAAGATAACGCCTTTATCTACTAATTCAGGCGCATTCGTTTGATAGACCGTTGATGCATTATCTTGAACAATTAAGCTGTTCCCTGTCGCATCTTCGTCCAAGTATTCGCGAATATCTGCCGAAAGCTCGTCCACTGCTGTGACAACTTTCGATTGACCTAAATCTTGCGTGAAGTTTACAAAATCCCAGTTATGGATTTTTGTTTTATCTGGTTTAGGGAGTTCCAAAGACTCTACTTTTTCAAGAGCTGCTAAACGAAGGTCGCTCAGCCATTTTGGTTCATTATTTAATTCAGAGCGCTTTTGTATTTCTTCCGCTCCAATCATTGGATTTGTCTCAACTGACATACAATACCATCCTTTGCTGTTTTATCGTTAAAAGCAATTTTGTTATCTGAATTACGCTTCTTGACCAGCGTCGATTCGCTCGTCTTCAATTCCAAGCTCTTCTTTAATCCAGTCATAACCTTCTGCCTCAAGACGCTCAGCAAGTTCAGCTCCACCAGATTTAACAATACGACCTTGCATCATTACGTGTACTTTGTCTGGCGTAATGTAGTCAAGCAAACGTTGGTAGTGCGTGATAATTAGGCAACCAAAGTTCTCTCCGCGCATTTGGTTTACACCTTCCGCAACGACTTTTAATGCATCGATATCAAGACCAGAGTCAATCTCATCTAGAATGGCGATACGCGGATCAAGCATTAATAGTTGAAGAATTTCGTTACGCTTCTTCTCACCACCAGAGAAACCTTCGTTTAAGTAACGCTGTGCAAACGATTGATCCATATCAAGAACATCCATCTTCTCGTCCATTTTACGAATAAATTTCATTAAAGATAGCTCATCGCCTTCTTCACGGTTTGCATTGATCGCTGAACGCATGAAATCTGCATTTGTAATCCCACTAATTTCACTTGGGTACTGCATTGCTAGGAACATACCAGCACGGGCGCGCTCGTCCACTTCCATTTCAAGAACATCTTCGCCATCCATTGTGACTGAACCAGATGTGATCTCGTATTTTGGGTGACCCATAATCGCAGAAGCAAGTGTTGATTTCCCTGTTCCGTTTGGTCCCATGATTGCGTGAATTTCTCCACCATTTATTTCTAAATTAAAATCCTTTAAGATTTCCTTATCGTCAATAGAGACGTGTAGATTCTCAATCTTTAAGTTAGGTACAGACATGTGTATTCCCTCCATGAATTAAGCAAGTCTGCTAGCTTGAGCAGACTTGCATGCTTTTTTTAATGATTATCAATCTATTCTCATTCTAATTTTATAACAAATACTCATAGACTTCAAGAAGACGGAATTAGAAATATCCGCCTAATCTAAATCTGTCTCAATTTAAATGAATGTCTCCACTCAAAATTGGTTCAACTAAGTCGTATACAGAATAGAATGGTGGATACTTTTGGCATAAACATATCATCCGTTTCCACCTCGACCTATTCCTGCTAGAGTCGTCCCTCATTCTCCAAACGGGGCATCCACTCATTTGTGAACATGACTTTATCAGCCCTTTTGAAAAAAATCCATTCTTATAAAAATATGCACATAAAAAGCACGGACAACTGCTGCTTCTCACGGACAGCGCTTGAGCCAAATACTCTTGGTTCTATCGTCGCTGTTCATTCCATTAAAGTCAACGTTATGCGTGCTATTAAACAATATGCTTCATATAAATGTCGCTTTGATAAAGTGTTTTTTTAGCTGTGCGCCAGCTATGCAAACACTTGTAAGGGTATTAGCTCGTATGGGATTGAATCGATCGAACAAGCCGGTTACAAGCATCATGTTCTTTTGTTCGCTCTCGCTCAATTTGCAGTCGTTTGTCAAGGCTGCTTTCATATTCGGCATAGCTTACTCCATGTCTCTGCTGTAATCCTTTTTCCATTTCACTTGTGTAGGAAAGTCGCGTGTTCGTAATTGTCTCTCATCCTCTCTTGTTTTAAGGGGGATCTCTCTCTTTTCCCCAACATCACTTATTTTACAGGTTTTCTTTTTTCACTTCAAAAGAAACAGAGTAGCATATCCGCTACTCTGAACCTCTATTCCCGACTCTATTCAATTTAAACGTCTTCTCCGCAATGTTTCTTCTGTTTCCGCTACTATTGAAGGGAATTGCCAAATTCACGGAATGCTTCTTGCACGAGGGTTGCCCCTTGGCTAAGCGCTGCTCCACTTCCAAACGCTGTTGCAACGGAAATGGCTTCGAGGAGCTCTTCTTCTGTACAACCATTATCTAAGCACCCTTTTGTATGATAAATCATGCAATACTCATCTTGTGCATGAATACTCATACCAAGAGCGATCAGCTGTTTATGTTTTTTAGAAATGGCGCCATCTTTAAAACATTGTTCCGTAAATTCATTATATTTCTCAGCAAAAATCGGCATTTTCTCTTCAAATGTACCTACGCCTTTTTTATATTGCATCATATGATGTTCTGTTGATGTATGTCCTTCTCGATTCAAAAAAATCGCTCCTTTTAACGTGATACCGATAGTATGAGCGATTTAGATCTAGGCATACAAAAAATTATTCAAATGCTTCTGGATAAGCCGTTTCCGCTAGAATGCGCGTTGCTTCAGTAATTCTCGGTCCTGGACGATCCATAATATCTGGCGGCATTTGCTCAAGGTTGTCGTTTTCAACTGCATCAATTGTATCCCAACCATCACGTTGACGAATCTCTTCAAGCGGGGCTTCTGTGTAATGAACTGTTGTATAAATGAACTCCGGATCACGCTCAATAACCTGTTCATCACTAATGCTCGTCCAGCCTTGTACATCATCAAACACATTTTGTAAGCCAGCAATTTCAATCATTTCATGTTGGAATGTGCCTGTTCCTAACGTCCAAATATCTGGAGAAGGGCTAATTTCAAAATAGACAGAGCGTTCCTCTACACCTTCTACCGCTTCAGCAATTTCATCGAACTCCGCATTCATGTCATTGATTAACTGCTCGCCTTCTTCTGGTACACCTAACGCATCTGCAATCAATTGAATATCTTCAAAGATATCGTCCATTGTTGCAGCAGAATCGATTGCAAAGGCAGGTAAATCAAGGTCATTCAGCTGTTCCATTTCATTATTTCCATATTCGTAACCGATAATAATATCAGGGTCAAGTTCAAGCATCCGCTCTGCATATGGATTTTCAAATTCAGCAACAACTTCAATGTCTTCTACTTCTTCTGGATATACGTCTGTATCAGACACGCCAACCACTTTGTCTCCTTGACCAAGAGCAAAAATGATCTCAGTATTGCTCGGTAAGATGGAAACAATGGTTTCAGGTGGTTCTTCAAACGTAAACTCCATACCCCGTGCATCTTCTACGGTGTACCCTGTTTGTTCTTGATCTTGATTTTGCTCTTGTTCGTTTTGCTCTTCTGACGAATCCCCACAAGCTGCTAGCACAAAGCTAAGCGCAACTGCAGAAAACATGAGTTTTTTCATTCTGATTCTCTCCTTCTTTTTGGATAAGATTGACTCGAAAAGGGAATTTCCTCCACACCTGCTTGTTTATTTACACAAACTGCAAGTAGGAACAAAACGTTTGCAAGTAAATGCGTGTAGTCAAACAGCAACTTCGGAACGTCTTTCTCTAAACTAACTTTATGTAACGCTCGAACAGATTTCTTTGCTTCACTTCGAGCAACGTGAAGCGCACTAGCAGCAGGCGACCCTTGAGGCAATAAAAATTGTTGAATCTGATCTCTTACTTGCTCTTCATAGGTATCATAGATTTCACTCAACCAATCAAGCTCTTCTTGCTTAATCGCTTGATTTCCGCGGACAGAGCCGTTCAAGTGGTACGCTTGAGCTGTCAGCTGCAATAACAGCTCCCTCATTTCCGGTAACCCTTCAACCAATCCAGCCGCTTGTCCGATCCGAACGGCGAGCGAATCTGTACGAATTTCAAAATCAACAAGTGATCCATTTTCCCTCATATATGGGTAACATAAGAACCGCATATCCTTTTTTGAACTCAACATATCCCCTCCTTTTTCCAGTATTAACCTTACACAGGAATTACGTCATCGTGCAACTATTTACCCGGGAATTAGTAAGGCGCTTTATGACAGAAGAAAAAACGCCTCAGATCACTCTCTCCGGTCAGAGACGTCCATTCTCATCACAAAAAACTGACGGACTATCCGGAGAGCGCTTTTGTCTGAAGCGCTTATGAAACGAATTTATTCAGCTGGAATCACAGCACCGTCGTACGTTTCTTCTATAAATGACTGAATCTCATCCGATTTCAATACATCTACAAGTGCTTGAATCGCTTCGTCATTCTCATTCCCACTTTGAACAACAATTAAGTTCACATATGGGTTATCTTCGCCTTCAATGGCAATCGCTTCTTCAGTCGGAGAGATATCAGCGCCTAAAGCATAGTTCGAGTTAATCGCAACGACTTCTGCTTCATTGTTTTGATAAGCTTGCGGAAGAAGTTCTGCGTCAGGGCTCATGTTAAACGATAAGTTTTTCGGATTATCCACAATATCTGCTTCTGTTGCTTCTACTGAAACGCCATCTTCAAGCGTAATAACACCATTTTCTTGCAACAAGGAAAGAATTCTTCCTTGGTCCGCAACCGAATTACTCATCATTACCGTCGCACCGTCTGGAAGATCATTTAAATCCTCATAGTCTTGCGAATATAAGCCGATTGGCTCGACATGAATGGCACCTGCTTCAGCAAAGTCATAGTTTTCATTTTCGGCTAGTTGACTCTCTAGGTATGGACGATGTTGAAAGTAGTTCGCATCGACTTCGCCATCCGCTAAGGCACGGTTTGGTAAAATATAGTCTTGTGCAATGCGAATATCAAGTTCAATCTCTTGTTCCTCAAGAATTGGAGCTGCTTCTTCTAAAATTTCCGCATGAGGGATGTTTGATGCACTAATACGGATGGTTGTTCCCCCATCTTCATTCTCAGCCAATTCATTGTTTTCATCTTCACTTGATCCACAAGCAACGAGTGCCACGGATACACCTGCAATTCCTACTGCTTTTAAAAATTTATTCATATGAACTCTCTCCTTTTCCTCTTTTATCTTTTATCTGATCGATTGACTAAGAAATCGCCAATCAATTGAAATAGAAATACGATCGCTAGTATAGCCACTGTTGCCATAATCATGACGTCTGTGTTCGTCCGCTGAAACCCTTCCTGATACGCTAATGTACCAAGTCCCCCGGCACCGATCGTTCCAGCCATGGCTGTGTAGCCAATTAATGCCACAGTCGTTACGGTAATGCCTGAAATTAAAGCAGGCATTGATTCTGGTAGCAATACTTTGAAAATAATATGAAGATTGGATGACCCCATTGCTTGTGAGGCTTCGACTACACCTTTATCTACTTCTCGAAGGGCAATCTCCACCATTCGTGCATAAAACGGTGCTGCACCGATAATTAGCGCAGGCAACGCTGCACTTGGCCCAAACATCGAACCAACAATGGCTCTCGTAAAGGGAATAAGCAAAATGATTAAAATAATAAACGGTATGGATCGAAAAATATTTACAAAGGCACCGACAAGCGTATAGAAAAATCGATTCTCCCAAGGATTTCCCTTTGCGGTTAAATACAAAAACAAGCCTAATATAATCCCTAATATAAATGTAATAGCTGCCGCAATAACGGTCATATACACCGTTTCATAAGTGGCGAGCCATAAATTCTCCCACACTACATTTGGAAAGAGTTGATTAAGCATGTTTAATCACCTCGACTTCCACTTCTTGTTGACGAATAAATTGAACCGCCTCTGCTAGCGAATCTTGCTCGCCAGCTACACGGAGATACAGCTTTCCATACGACCCTTGCTGAAGCTTCGAAATGTTTCCTTGAAGGATCGAGACGTTAATCGGAAATGACCGAATTAAATCAGTGACAAGCTGTTCTTCTGCCGGGTTGCCAATAAACGTTAACGCAATGACTTGCTCACCACGTTGAAGCGTGATATCTTCTGCGATAAAATCATCCGCTTGAACTTGCGCTACTTGCTTCACAAATTCTTTCGTCATCTCTTCTTTTGGTCGTCTAAATACATCAATAACCGGACCTTGTTCAACAATTTTGCCATCACTCATTACGGCCACTTCATGACAGATCTTTTGAATAACATGCATTTCATGCGTAATAAGAACAATCGTTAAATGTAGTTTTTTATTAATATCCGTTAAAAGATCAAGGATCGAATCGGTCGTTTTCGGATCAAGAGCAGAAGTCGCTTCATCACACAAGAGCACCTTTGGGTTGTTTGCAAGGGCACGAGCAATGCCAACCCGTTGCTTTTGGCCACCGCTTAGTTGCGATGGGTAATTATCTTCTCTTCCGCGTAGACCGACTAAATCAATTAACTCTTCAATCCGTTTTTTACGTTCTTCCGTAGGAACCTTCGCGACTTCAAGTGGAAATGAAATATTTTCTTTTACCGTTCTTGACCAAAGTAAATTAAAGTGTTGAAAAATCATCCCTATTTTCTGACGCTCTTCTCGCAACGCTTTTTTTCCAAGAGAAGCTAGTTCCACACCATCTAACGTAATTTTGCCTGTTGATGGACGTTCTAATAAATTCAACAATCTGACTAGGGTACTTTTTCCAGCCCCACTATAGCCGATAATGCCAAACACATTTCCTTTACCAATCTGCAAATCGACATGATCCACTGCTTTTACAGTTGATGTTTTCGTCGTATATGTTTTGCTGATTCCTTCTAACGAAATCAAGTTGTTCCCCCCAATAATTAAAAAAACCTTCCTGTAAGATGACAGGAAGGTTTACCTATGGTCATCTCATCTCTCAAAGCATAACTGCTTTGCAGGATTTAGCACCTTCAAACATAATGTTTGCGGTTGCCGGGTTTCAACGGGCCAGTCCCTCCACCACTCTGGATAAGAAATATTTTATTAAGATAATATGAGCATCATAGCATGCGAAGCCACAGCCGTCAATCCTTTTATGAACCTACGTGCTTTTCCATCTCTAGTTTATTCAGTTTATCATGTTCTGCTACCTTTTTTTGAAAGACAAATAAAAAGAAGACTGATCCTAATACATACAAGCATGCTGTTATGCAAAATACAATAGCATAGCCTGTATAAGCACCATACGATGCAACGATGCCCATTGAGATTGGTCCCATAAGCGCCCAGCCTAACTGGAATACCATTTGTGTAACGGAATTTGCTGTTCCCCTCATTTTCGGGTGAACGAGCTTCATGACAAGGGCAGCTTGAATCGGGTTTCCAGCGTTCATTAACGCTTGCCTGAATAAAAATCCAATAACGGCGAGCCAAATCATATTTGTAAAAGCCGTTAGCAGTAAAAACGGTATCGACCCCATTTGTAAGATGAAAACCGCCCTGACTTCTCCAACACGATTCACAACCTTTGGCCCAATTAGCATTGCAAAAACCGTCATTGCCTGACCTAGAGCGAGAATAAATCCGATCATGGAATAATTTAAATCAAAACGATCATTAAAATATAAATTTAAATATGGAATAACGAGACCGGATCCAAAACCAATTAATAAGCTCGATACGGCAAATAAGCTAATTAGTTTCCACTCTTTGCTTTTAGGGAAACGAGAGAGTCCCATAGCTACTTTTTGTACCTTTTCAATTTTCACGGATTCTTTTACTTTCCAAAGTGGAAAAAAGGAAACGAGCGCTAATGTGCAAGCAAGAAACAACGTGATCTGAATGGCTTGCTGCATCGTCAAAGCGGTAAAGGCAAACAAACTATCTGCCAACGTGCCACTAAATAAATGGCCGATCACATTTGCAGCCATCATTAGTGCTGCATGAAGGGCAAATAATTTCACACGTTGCTTTTCTTTAGAATGTTCTGCTAACAAAGGAATTGCCGACACTTGTAAAAACGCAAAGAAAAACCCTGTTAAGCTTGCACCAAAAAGCAAAAGCCATTCTGACGTTCCAAATGAACGAATAATAAAGCTAAGTGCGAGCATACTTGCACCAATTAAGAGCATCTTTTTTCTTCCATAACGGTCGCCTAATAAGCCTGCGGGTAATAAGGCAATGGCCGTCGCCGCAGCTTGAAAAGCGATGATTGTACCATTAAGTGTATCATCGTAACCTAATTCTCGCACATAGAACGGATACATAACCATAAAAATACCCATTGCAATATTGAAACAAATCGATGAAACAAAAAAATATCGAACAGTCTGACTATAAGGTTGGAACGTTGATAACAGATTTTTTCCCCTTATCATGTATGTACCCCATTTAGCGGTTATTTCGTCTCTCTAAGTAAGTATACGAAATACCCGCTCATATGGGTAGCCTTTAATGCCAACTATCCTCAATAAATGACGTTACTTCATGCCAGTTTTCATTTTGCGCTTGAAAGATTTGTTCCTTATCAAAGATAAAGCCATTACTCATATTATGTTGAAGGCCTTGACTCGTCTCAATGACTTCCCCAATCATTGCTCCGTCGACGTAGAGCTTTAGCCGACCTCCATCATATTTTGCGACAACTTTTTGAGTGATATTTACGTTTTCCATAAACTCCTCCTTCGGCCTCTCCGCCTACAATTATCGTATGTATGGAGAAGCCTCACTATCCGAGGGAAGATAAGCCAGGAAATTTAAAACGCCCATAGAGAAAGATCTCTATGAGCGTTTATTTTCAATCTTCTTCGTTTATCATGCTGCTGTACTCACTAGGAGACATGAGCTTGTCCAATTCATTCGCATCCGTTGGCTCCACAACGATCATCCATGCTTTTTCGTATGGGGATTCGTTTACAAATTCAGGCGAGTCATCTAAATCCTCGTTCACTTCGACAACTTTTCCGCTTATCGGTGCATAAAGCTCTGATACAGTTTTTACTGATTCAACGCTGCCGAAAGGCTCATTCGCTTCAATTTCATCGCCTACTTCTGGTAATTCAACAAATACAATATCACCTAGTTCAGACTGGGCGAAATCTGTAATCCCAATTCGCACATTTCCTTCTTCAGTTTTTACCCATTCGTGTTCTTCGGAATACTTTAATTCCTGTGGTAGTTTACTCATGTTTTCCCCTCCATTGTAACGTTTTCGTCATAATCATACATGAAAATCACTGTTTCGAAAAGAATAACTTGTTTGACAACAACGGATTATGCCCAGTTTGCTTGAAACTGATCTTCTTTAAAACCTAGTGTAACCGTCTTTCCGTCAGTCACAATGGGGCGCTTTATTAGCATACCGTCAGAGGCAAGAAGTTCGTATTGCTCCTGCTCGCTCATTGCTTTACGTTTGTTTTTCAAATCAAGCTCACGATATTTTTTTCCACTTGTATTAAAAAACGCTTTTAGCTCTAGACCACTTTTTTGATGAAGCTTTTTTAACGTTTCAGCATGCGGTGGCTCGTCAACAATATGAATCGCTTCATATTTGACGTTGTGTTCGTCTAGCCATTTTTTCGCATTTCGGCACGTTCCACATTTTGGGTATTCATAAATTGTTACGTTCATTAATTTTCCTCCTCAAACCATCTCATCTACAAGCATTTTAACATAATTTAAAAGGAAACAGCGAGTCGCTGCTTCCTTTCTGAGGAGAACGCTCCTTGCGAGAGGAGCATTTATATTTTTTTTGAGGGATAGCCCTCAAAAGTGTAACCAATCGTTAAACAACAAATCTCTTTTCAGCAATAACCGCTTTCGCAATTTCTCTCTTCTTTCCGACAACATTAATTGGCGTATGTCTCGTTAATTTTTTCAACATTGAAAGCATCGTGCGAAGCGTATCGCCTTCCTCCACATGCACAAGCGCTTTTTTCGCATTCGCTTCAATACGATTCATTGCTTCTTGCGCAAACACTTGCGTCATTAACAATTTTTGGTTCTGTGCTTCAACTGACGATTTCGCAATTGCTTTTTCTGTCCGTAAAACAACAGACTCAAGCGAATAAATATCATTCACGATATCTGCGACTACCGCTAACACTTCTTGCTCTTTATCTAGTTCAGGACCATATTTTTGCGCTCCTGTACCTGCAATCATTAAGAAGATTTTCTTTGCCATAGAAAGCAAGTACTTCTCTTGCTCTAACGGCTCATCGCCTACTTCTTGTGGCATGAGCATCATTAATTCTTCTTGAAGAGCAGTCGCCTTCTCTAGGAATGGCAGCTCGCCTTTCATCGCTTTACGCATTAACGTACCAGGAACAAGCATCCGGTTAATTTCATTCGTTCCTTCAAAAATCCGGTTAATTCGAGAATCTCGATAAATACGCTCGACTTGATATTCAGCCATGAACCCGTAACCACCATGAATTTGTACCGCTTCGTCCGCAACAAAATCAAGCGTTTCGGAACCATCAAATTTATTAAGGGAACACTCAATTGCATACTCAGCAATCGCTGATGCTACTGCACGGCCATCTTTTTGTTCTTCTTCTGAAAGACTTGCAAATCGATCTTCAATTAAGCCGCCCGTACGATAAATCGCACTTTCTGATGCGAAAATTTCTGTCGCCATCGAAGCCAATTTTTCTTGTATTAATGTAAATGATGCAATTGGTGTTTTAAACTGCTTGCGCTCGTTTGCGTAGTTTGCTGCTAGCTCAAGCGCGACTTTCGCTCCACCAATACACCCAACACCAAGCTTGTAACGACCAATGTTTAAAATGTTAAACGCAATGATGTGACCGCGTCCGATTTCACCTAGTACATTTTCCACAGGGACTTTTGCATCTTCTAATACTAGTGTACGTGTGGATGAACCTTTAATACCCATTTTCTTTTCTTCTGGTCCAGTTGATACACCATCAAACTCTTTTTCAACGATAAACGCCGTAAACTTTTCACCGTCAATTTTAGCGTAAACCACAAAGACATCAGCGAAAGCAGAGTTTGTAATCCATTGTTTTTCACCGTTAAGAACATAGTGTGTGCCTTCTTCATTTAAAACAGCTGTTGTTTTAGCTCCTAATGCATCCGAACCAGAACTTGGCTCTGTTAGCGCGTACGCAGCAAATTTTTCACCTGTTGCAAGGGCCGGTAAGTATTTTTCTTTTTGCTCATGTGAGCCGAAGAAAACAATTGGCAAAGAACCGATCCCAACGTGAGCGCCGTGACTTAAACCAAATGCCCCTACACGACTAAAGCGTTCTGAGATGAGAGAAGAACTTATCTTATCTAAACCAATTCCACCATACTCTTCTGGCACATCTGCTCCTAATAAGCCTAACTCTCCAGCTTTTTTCAATAATCGAGTCGTGTGTTGGAACTCATGGTTTTCAATCGCATCAACATAAGGTTTCACATCTTTTTCAATGAAATCTTCAGTCGTACGCGCAATCATCAATTGCTCATCAGTAAAATCTTCTGGCGCAAAGTACTGTGATGCGTCAATATCTTCTAGTAAAAAGCCGCCACCTTTTAATAAATTGTCTGTTGCTTCACTCATTGTTATTTCCTCCTTATTAGTTAAACGAGTTCAAATACTCCTGCAGCACCCATGCCGCCGCCAATACACATCGTCACAACGCCGAACTGCTGACCGCGTCGCTTCATTTCGTGCGCTAGGGATAAGGTTAACTTCGAACCTGTACAGCCTAGTGGGTGACCGAGTGCAATCGCGCCACCGTTTACGTTCACTTTGTCGTGATCAAGTCCTAACGTGCGGATAATTGCTAATGCTTGCGATGCAAATGCTTCATTTAGTTCAAACAAGCCGATATCTTCTAATTGCAAGCCCGCTTGACGTACCGCTTTCGGAATCGCTTCAATTGGACCGATCCCCATTACTTCCGGTGCCACGCCAGCAACTGCAAAACTTCGAAATTTCAGGATTGGTGAGAGTCCGCGCTCAGTCGCCTCTTCTTTTTCCATTAATAATACGGAAGCAGCGCCGTCACTCATTTGTGATGAGTTCCCTGCTGTAACCGTCCCCTTTAATTGAAATGCTGGTTTTAGTTTTGACAACGTCTCAAATGTCGTATCTGCTCGCACACCTTCGTCCACAGAAACCATTCTTTCTTGCACACTTACTTTTCCATCTTCACCTAACACCTGCTCTTGAACATGGACTGGTACAATCTCATCTTCAAAATACCCATTTTGAATAGCTGCGGCAGCTCGTTTATGACTTTCTGTCGCAAATGTATCTTGATCTTCACGACTAATGCCATATTGACGTGCGACTTCTTCCGCTGTGTAGCCCATTGACATATAATATTCGGGTGCTTCATCAATGAGTTTAGGATTTGGCTTAATCACGTGGCCGCCAATTGGAATCATGCTCATAGATTCTGCGCCACCTGCAACGATAATTTTGCTTTGCCCGAGCATAATACGTTCTGCTCCGTAGGCGATCGTTTGAAGTCCTGAAGCACAATAACGATTGATCGTGACAGCTGGTACAGATTGCGGAATCCCCGCTAGAACACTTAAGTTACGGGCCATGTTCATGCCTTGTTCTGCTTCTGGCATCGCACAACCAATAATCACATCTTCAATTTCATTTAATTCAACATTTCCAGCTCGACGTATTGTCTCTTTAACAGCCGTAGCGCCTAAATCATCTGAACGTACGTGTGCGAAGGCACCTCGTTTTGCCTTTCCAACAGGCGTCCGAGCACCTGATACAATGACAGCTTCCTTCACGTGTGACCCCTCCTAGTTACGTAATGGTTTTCCTTTTGTAAGCATATGCTGCATCCGTTGTTGTGATTTTGGTTCGGCGATCAGACTTAAGAACGCTTCACGCTCAAGGTCGAGTAAGTATTGCTCATCAACAAGCGTGCCTTCTTTTAAGCGACCCCCAGAAATCACAAACGCTAACTTCTTCGCAATTTTTAAATCGTGTTCGGATGCGTATCCACCCCACTTCATCATTTCTGCACCTAACATCAATGTCGCGTATCCAGCTTCCCCTGTAACAGGAATTTTCTTTCTCGCTGGTGCTTGATAGCCTGCATTAAACAGAGAGATGACTTTTTGTTTTGCGGCATGGTTAACGAATGAATCGTTCATGACGATTCCATCGCGATGATTCATAAAGCCGTTATCTTTTGCTTCAGCGGCAGAAGTTGAAACTTTCGCGGTTGCAATCGTTTCAAACGTTTCCCGTGCTACTTGCTGCAGTTGTGCTGGTGAGTTGCCGTAGCGCTCTAAGTTACGAAGGTATAATTCTTTATTTCCTCCTCCACCTGGAATAAGACCGACGCCAACTTCAACAAGACCCATATACGTTTCGTGACTCGCTTGGATACTTGCAGCTGGTAAACTGATTTCCGCTCCGCCACCAAGTGTCATTTGGAACGGCGCTGTTACGATCGGAACATTTGAATAGCGAATTGTAGATGTTGCTTGCTGGAACTGCTTCACGACCATATCAAGCTCAAAGAAATTGTCATCTTGTGCTTCCATGAGCATCATCATCAGATTTGCTCCAACGCAGAAGTTCTTGCTTTCATTTCCAATGACTAATCCTTTAAAATTCTTTTCTGCTTCTGCAATTGATTTATTTATCATTTGAATGACATCAAGACCTATGGAATTGTTTGGTGATGTGAATTTTAGTAACGCTACATCATCGCCAATATCAATCATGGCAGCACCAGTATTTTTCATCACCGTATTTGTCTTGATTAAATGATTTAATGATAGATACTTTTCATGTTGGCGAATCGGCACATATTCTTTTGCATGAATAAATTGACCGTCTGTATAAAACCCTTCTTTCCCTGATTCAAACATCTCTTCAACCCAAGTAGGAAGCGATCGTCCGTCCGCTTTCATCTTCTCTACGGTCTGTCTGAAACCAAGTGCATCCCATAATTCGAATGGTCCCATGCTCCAGCCGAATCCCCAACGCATCGCTTCATCTACAGCTAGCACATCGTTCGCAATCTCATACGTTTTTTCTGCCGTGTAAAGAAGGACTGGACTAATGATATTCCATAAAAGTTGTCCCGCACGATCATCGGCAAACACAACGGTTTGAATTTTTTGCTTCTTAGACTTTAAGGCTTTCGTTTTTTCAATAGACGGTGCTTTTAATTTTTTTCGGTCTTCATACTCCATCGTTTCAGGATTAAGTTCATAGATGACGCCATCTTTTTTTAAGAAGAAGCCTTGGCCTGCTTTGGCTCCTATCCAGCCTTTTTCTGCCATCTCACGCATAAATCCAGGTGGGTCAAACATCGCTTGCTCGTCTCCACTCGTCACGTCGTACACGTTTTTGGCAACATGTAAAAAGGTGTCCAAGCCGACCACATCGAGAGTACGGAATGTAGCGCTTTTAGGGCGACCGATTAATGTTCCTGTAACCGAATCCACTTCTCCCACTGAATATCCACCGCGCAGCATCTCATGAACGGTTACGAGTAAGCCATACGTTCCAATTCGATTTGCAATAAAGTTTGGTGTATCCTTTGCTTCAACAACTCCTTTACCAAGGGATTCTTCTGCAAAAGAACGGACAAAATCGATTACTTCTTGATTTGTTTCCTTCACCGGAATCACTTCAAGCAGCTTTAAATAACGAGGTGGATTAAAAAAGTGTGTGCCTAGAAAATGTGCTTTAAAATCAGCACTTCTACCTTCTGACATCGCTTCAATCGAGATCCCTGATGTGTTGGAGGAAACGATTGAACCTTCTTTTCTTACCTCATCAATTTTCGCAAACAATTCTTTTTTTGCATCCAAATTTTCAATAATGACTTCAATGATCCAATCAGCTTCACTTAAACGACTTAAATCATCTTCTAAATTTCCAGTTTCAATCAATTCAATATTTTTCTTTGAAGACAGTGGTGCCGGTTTTTGTTTTAGGAGTTTTTTAACTGCTGTATCCGCTAATTGATTGCGCGTATGCTTTTTTTCAGCAGTAGCAACACTAGACTGTGTTTGCGTTTCTTTCTCTTTTGGTACGATGTCGAGTAATAAAACAGGCGTTCCTGCATTGGCCAAATGAGCAGCAATGCTTGCCCCCATTACACCCGATCCAATGACCGCAGTTTTCTTTATATG
The DNA here is from genome assembly GCF_041949915.1 of Shouchella sp. JSM 1781072. Lineage (NCBI taxonomy): Bacteria > Bacillati > Bacillota > Bacilli > Caryophanales > Bacillaceae > Shouchella > Shouchella sp. JSM 1781072. Next base: position 185,290 of record NZ_JBHFQE010000001.1, on the reverse strand, counting down.
ACGTGACATGATTCGTGTCACCCTCCTCTCATATTAAAAACGAATGAATACTCATTCATTTTTTGAGCCAAAAAAAACGCTCATGTCATAAGCTTTCTTTAACTATAACGAATTATGATAGCGTTTGCAATAGCAATTTTCTGCAAATTCTCCTTTTTTTCTTTTTATCTCTGCATCTCCCGCTTTTTTATTTGCGCGGCAAAACCATTGTCGCTTTATCAAACGCATTTCAGTTGTTCATAAAGTTGACTTGAATAAAAAATCCCTGATTAAAAATACTAATGAAGATCGTTATTTTAAGGAGGGACATCATGAATCCACAACAGCAAAACGTTCAACAACAGCAAAATCAATCAATGATGCAAGAAGCTCCAGCCGTTATAACAGGAAAAGATTTAAATTATATTAACGATATGATGGCATGGAATTTAACAGCTGCAAAGAAAGCTCATTCTTTTGCACAAAGCTGCCAAGATCCTGAGATCAAACAAGCCATTGATCAAGCTGGTCAAATGCATCAACGTCATTACGAGCAGTTTTTACAACTGCTTACGAATCAAAATCAACCACCGACTTACCAATAAGGAGGCTTTATGATGAATCAGCAAAAAGTTCAAAACCCAAAGATTCAAATCCCTACAACAACGTCTATGAATGACCAAGATTATATTACGGACATGCTTACAACTGAAAAATATATCACCGTATCGTATTCAGTTGCTGAACATGAGGCGAGTCATGAAGCTTATTATCAAACGATTCACCAAGCAAATAATGAAGCCTCACAAATGCAGCGAACCTTGTATGAAACGATGTTTCGCAAAGGATTGTATAGCTTGACGCCAACTCAAGAATCATCTATTCAACAAAGCTATCAACAGCATACACAAGACAAATCTCAACTTCCATACCAGTAATTATTGCATGCTAGGCAACGTTGCAAACTTGTCGCCTAGCATGTTTTTTATACCCGTTGAAAAAAGCGCTGTTTAGCGAGCGCACTCATATACTCATCAAGGAAAGAATCATGATCATTGATTAAGACAGCTTCTTTTCCCTCGATTCCTAATTCTTGCAGCAACGGTTTTACCTTAGGAGAGACCCCTATTGGTTTATAGTGCATAAATTGTTCGCGAATAAAGTGAGCCATCTGGCCAGTTGAATAGCTATCCGGTCTTCTACCACTTGCCACATAAATGGAATCATATAGTAGCGGCGAGCCCGTTAAAAAACTTGCGTCAGGTGTATACGTGACATTGTCTGTTCCTCTAACTTCCGCTTGCTTCTCACTTAAAATTTCAACCCTTACCCCATCCTGTTTCAAGCGCTCCACTACACGTTTGGTTGCTGGTCCATCAAAGCCTTCAGACAGTAATACACCCACTTTAAGCCATTTCACAGATTGGTTTTGATTCGCCATACTTAACGCTTTCGATGCTTTCCTGACTTTCGATTCTGCTACGGAAGGAGGCTGAACGCCGATTTGTTTTGACACAACTGTGGCTAATTCTGTACTTACGCCACCAATATGATTAATCATTTGCTGACGAACCGATTTGCTCTTCACTTTCCCTAATTCAAAACTAAACGCATTGGCGATATGGTCGCGCTCCCAGCTGCTCATACTATTCCAAAATAACCTCGCTTGCGAGTAATGATCAAGAAAGCTTTTAGCTGTTTTTCGAATTTTCACCCCGTTGACTTTTTCTGGGTAAGTAACAAATCCACCTTTACTAGGGTCGACTTCAAAGGGGGTGTTGTTCCAAAGTGAATTTTTATGATAGTGTACTTGGCCCTTATCAACCGTATGGCGCATCGCACCGTCACGTTGATTATTATGAAATGGACATAATGGCTGGTTAATCGGTAATTCTTGATGATTGGTGCCGACTCGATACATTTGCGTGTCTGTATACGAGAATAATCGTGTTTGGAGTAGTGGATCATCTGTAAAATCAATACCCGAAACAATGTTTCCTGGATGGAGCGCAATTTGCTCTGTCTCTGCAAAAACATTTTCTACGTTTCGATTTAGCCGCATTTCCCCAATTCGACGCACAGGTACATCTTCCTCTGGCCATATTTTAGTCGAATCAAGGATATCAAAATCAAACTTAAATTCATCTTTCTCATCAAGGACTTGAATACCTAGCTCCCAAACCGCTTCACCACCAGCTTCAATCACATCCCATAAGTCTCTCCGATGAAAATCTGGATCAATTCCTCCAAGTTTCTGCGACTCATTCCAGACAAGCGAGTGAACACCTAGCTTTGGCTTCCAATGAAATTTCACAAAATGGGCTTTTCCAGCTTCATTTACAAGGCGGAATGTATGTACTCCAAACCCTTCCATTGTCCGAAAACTTCTAGGAATCGTTCGATCACTCATGATCCACATCATCATATGAGCAGATTCTTTATTATTTGCCATGAAGTCCCAAAAATTATCGTGAGCTGTTTGCGCTTGTGGAATTTCATTATTTGGCTCTGGTTTCACCGCATGAATAAGATCGGGAAATTTAATGCCATCTTGAATAAAAAATACGGGAATATTATTGCCAACTAAATCAAAATTCCCTTCTTCCGTATAAAATTTCACCGCAAAACCACGAACATCACGCACTGTCTCAGCGGCTCCTTTGGAACCTGCTACTTCTGAAAATCGGAGAAACACAGGCGTTTCAATGCTAGGATCTTGCAAAAAATGAGCTTTTGTTAACGCTGCTTGAGATTCGTACACTCGAAACGTTCCATATGCGCCATATCCTCTTGCATGTACGACTCTTTCTGGGATTCGTTCTCGATCAAAGTGAGAAAGCTTTTCTCGCATCACAAAATCTTCAAGCAAACTCGGTCCACGCTCACCAGCTTTTAAAGTATTTTCATCATTTGAAATTTTAATGCCTTGATTGGTTGTTAAAGGTTTATTGTAGTTATTTCGTGAGTATTGTTCAACTTGTTCCGCTTTTCGATTTGGTTTTTTCGGCTTCCGTTCCATTTCCATACACCTCCAATGCCCATTTTATTCAAAGGTGCTCCAATCTATGTTTGTCCACTAATAATTATCGTCAACAAAAACACACACTTCCTATTTACTGTGAAAGTGTGCGTTGCCATTTGTGAAATTGGTGAAGGTAACGGCCATAGGCGAGTTGATCAAATTCTTCGCCACATTCATGCATCACCCACGGATGAGGTTGATGCGCAATGCCTACCTCATACCCTTTGTTTTGGAATAGAAAGCTTTGGCTCACATCATAAAAATGCCAGCCATCAAATTGTTCCTCCCACGGAATGTCATACTGGGTTGCCATTAGTACGCCATCAATAACGGCCGCAGTTTGAAAAGCATAGTCCGCTTCAATAAATGATAAATACCCGTATGTGTCGCGCTTCTCTAATATTTTTCCAGCTTTCAGCTTACTATCCCACCAAACGCTATTCTCAGGTAAATCTTTCGCGCCGATCACACCAAACATCCCTAAGCTTGGGTGATTCTCAAATAAGAACAGTAAATCATGAAGAAACATCCGATTAATAATCATTGTATCTTGGTGCAGATACACTTTATACTTTGCATTCGACTGCTTTAAAGCCGTATTATAGCCACTTGTCATGCTTAACGCATCACGTATCGCGATTTTTGTGACCGTATAATCTCGCGGTAAATACAGCATATCTATATGACTAGCTGCTCGTTCGTACAAGGTCTCATCGTTGACGCACGTTATAAAACAAATCTCTTTTTTGTTCATCAGACAACGCCACCCTTCTATCCTCTCCTATCAGAAGCAGTATATTCAAGAGTGGGCGCAGTCGTGTATGAAGATTTTCGTCGTATTAGCGATTCAATCTAGTAAGAGCTTGGCGCAATTTTGTTAGTCCTTCATCAATTTGCTCTTTTGTCACAGTCAAAGGCGGAATCATACGCAATACTTCCCCTTCGTTGCCACAAAAGTAAAAAAGGACGCCTTCTTCAAGTGCTAAATCTAAAATCTTTGCTGCTCGTTCTCCATCTTTTTTCCCTGTCTCTGGATCAACAATCTCAATCCCAATCATCATGCCTACATGACGGACTGATCCAATACATGCGAACTCTGCTTGAAGTGAGCGTACCTTATTCGCTGCATACGTCCCCACTTCTTTTACATTATCAAGGAGTTTTTCTTCTTTAATGATTTGAAGCGTTGCCCTTGCAGCTGCACACGCAATAGGATTTCCACCAAATGTTGTCGCATGACTCCCGAGTGGCCATTGCTGCATCAGCTTATGATTCGCTACGGTTGCACTAAGCGGCAAGCCAGAAGCAATTCCCTTTGCAACTGCCATAATATCAGGTGTGACATCAAATGCTTGTGCCGCAAACCATTCTCCTGTTCGACCAAAGCCTGTTTGTACTTCATCAAAAATGAGCAGGATTCCATGTTCATCACAAATCTCTCTTATACGCTTTAACCACGCAGCAGGCGGGACAATATAGCCCCCCTCTCCGAGCACAGGCTCAATGATAAAGCATGCTACTTCTTCTGGGAGCGTTTGATGAGCAAACATGGTTTGAGATGCTTCATCAAGCTTTTGAATGGCTAGCTCCTCGCTATCACCAGATTGGTAATAAGGAAGCTGTAATACATTGTTTTGAGCAGGCTGGTACGCTTTATATTTTGCTTTTGACGTACTAACACTCATTGACCCTAACGTACGACCGTGGAAACATCCTGTAAAGGAAACCACGTTTGGTCGTTTTGTTACATGTCGTGCAAGTTTTAACGCCCCTTCGATCGCTTCTGTTCCACTATTTCCAAAGAAAAAACAATCTAAGTCTCCTGGCATCACATCTGCAAGTTCATTTGCTAATGATAAGATCGATTCATATTGAATCACACCAATCGGCCCATGCGTAAATGAATCCGCTTCTGTTTTAATGGCTTCAACAATTTTCGGATGACGATGCCCGACATTGGTAACCGCAATGCCTGACGTAAAATCTAAATATTGTTTTCCATCCACCCCATAGTAATAACAGCCTTCTTCTTTAATAACAGGTAAATTCGGATGGTCTTTTGCCATACTCGGGGCAAGACGGTAAGGAATAGTTTCTTGTAGCTCGTTCCAACGTTGTGACATTCTAGATGACTCCTTTTAAAAAATAATAACGTGCGCAATCAAGACAACAACAGGGATTGCAATAATCGTACGTTGAATAAAGATAATCAACAACTGCCAAAATGAAATCGGAATACTTGAACGCATTAACATGACCCCAATTTCAGACATGTATACGAGTTGAATAAGGGAAACTGCACCGATGACAAATCGAGTTAATTCACTCTCTATTCCTGCACCTAAAATAGCTGGTAAAAACATGTCAGCAAAACCAACAAGTAAAGCTGGTGCTGCCTCTGCAGCTTCCGGAATATTCATCCACTCTAAGACCGGTACAAGTGGATATGAAAGATACGTGAAAACTGGTGTGAATTCGGCAATAATAAGCGCAATCGTTCCAATCGCCATGACAAGAGGAAGCATGCCGAACCAAATGTCCAACGCGTTAAATGCGCCTTTCTTAAACACTTGTGTTGTTTTTGGCGCATGCGCAGCTTTTGTTACGCCACGTTTAAATGCTTGGCTCCATAATGAACCGCTGGCGACTGTTTCATTAATCATACCAGGCTGTTCGCCTGCATACGTATGACTCATTTTTGATAACGGCGGAATTCTTGGGCAAATAAATGCTGCTACAAATACACCAGCTAGTACCGTTAAATAAAATGGCACAAAACGTTCACTTAAACTTAAGATCTCAGCGATAATTAAACTGAAGCCAATCGACGTAATCGTAAAGTTCGTGACAATCACGGCGGATTCACGTTTCGTGTAGTAGCCATTTTCATATTGATTAATCGTAATTAAAATACTCATCATGTTGTTTCCCATCCATGATGCCAATGAATCAACAGAAGCTCTGCCTGGAAGATTAAATAATGGTCTCATTACTTTTTTAGCGAGCGTTCCTAACCATTCCATTAAACCATACTCAAGCAAAAGGGGCATTAACAATCCCATAACAACGGACCAAACAGCCAATACTGGCAATAAATCCGTGAAGATCGTTCCTCCAGTTGCAGCGCTATAGACAACCTCTGATCCTGTTTCAGTCATGACCATTAGCGCAAAAAGGGCACCAACAACGCGAATAATCGTCCATGGTAAACTAGTATAAAAAAGAGCTTTTAAAGCGGTGTTTTCCATTATAAGCGCTGGCTTTACAGCCCATGATAACAAGGAAACAACGCCAGATGTTAAAATGATAGTTAATAAAAACATCGGCAGTATCGCTTCTAGAGAACCTTCGATCCGGCCAGCTGCATAACCGATTAAAACGGTCCAATTGTCGTTAATTTTAAACGGCACTAGAAATAAAAAAGCACCAAGTAAGGATGGCAATAAAAAAGTAAGAATTGAACGAGTCGATTGCTCGTGATTCTTTTTATGATTTGAATCAGGTTGCTGTTGTTTTAACTGTTCCATAACGTTCTCCTTAAATGCATATTAAATCTAATTTATTTATAATTATACATAAAAGGAGACAAGTTGCCTAGCACTTTTTTTCTTACATATTCTTCCTCCAAACCTTTTTACAATCAATCATTTGTTGTTTTTCTAACGTTAGTTGATAAATATCCGGCATATCTAGCTGTTGCCAAAATGCATAATTATAACGTTTATGAAAATGATTTAGTAAAAGCGCTAATAAATTCCCGTGCGTCGAAATCACAATGGTTTCGTCTTGCTTGTCTTGATCCAGCGAACGCCAAAGACTGTTGATGCCTCTTGTTCTTGCAGTCTCGTTTGATTCGCCACCATCATGTGTAAATGTTTCGTCTTTCCAAACGGCATGTATTGCAGCCTCAAAATCGACTACCGACTCTTTAGCAAGCTGGCGCTCTTTAAATCCTTCTTCAAAGATAATGGATTTATTTTTCAATACAGCTGTAGGTTCAATGGTTTGAACCGCTCTCTGATAAGGACTCGAAATAAAGCGATCCACATGAATAGACTGAAAGTAATTGGCAATTTCTAACGCATCGTTCAGCCCTTTTTCCGATAGTGGGCGACCCCGTTCGTCTGGAGTATAAGGAGAGTGAGCATGTCGAACAAGATAGATTGTATGCATATGGAACGCTCCTAACGTTAAGTGGTGCTTTTATTATACAAAAAAACCCTGAAGCACATTACGTAACTTCAGGGTTTTTATATGGAGACGGTGGGAATTGAACCCACGTCCAGAGATAACGGCACTTACGCTTCTACGAGCGTAGTCTTTGTATTAGCATTTCGCTAACACGTCAGCCCAAAGACAGGCTTCTGTGCAGCTAGCCTGATTAATCTCTTCCAACTCCCTCAGGCGGAGGGAGTAAGGCGTATCCCACTTAAGTTGAGTCTCTACCACTCCACATGGGCGATGGAGAGGAGAGACCGCTTAGCTTATGCAGCTAAAGCGAAGTTATTGTTTTCTTTGCCAGTTATAGGCTAATGCGTTTTAACGAGGCCGCACCTCGACTCGCAACGTAAGCTCGACCTATCCCTGTCGAATCCAGAACGTCCCCAGAAAAATATACAAGGCTTTACGCCTAGATTTCCTATTATACTAAATCCATACAAAAAATCAAGTACAACGCCTTACCCTTTCATTCGCTCTTTAATCGCCCGATCCATTTCACGTTTCGCATCTTTTCGCTTAAGAGTCTCACGCTTATCGTAATTCTTTTTCCCTTTTGCAAGACCAATTAACACTTTCGCAAACCCATTTTTAATATACACTTTTAACGGAACGACTGAATAGCCTTGTTGCTGGGTTTCACCAATCAGTTTGTCAATCTGCTTTTTGTGTAAGAGCAATTTCCGCGCTCGTGTTGGTTCATGATTGTAACGATTACCTTGTTCATACTCACTGATGTGAGCATTGTGCAAGTACGCTTCGCCATTTCGAATACGAGCAAACGAATCTTTTAAGTTCATTCTTCCCGCACGGATAGCTTTAATTTCTGTTCCAGTTAAGACAATCCCAGCTTCATACGTTTCTTCAATAAAATAATCGTGGCGCGCTTTTTTATTTTGCGCCATTAATTTTCCTTCTGTTTCAGCCACTGACACACCTACTTCCCCATCAATTTATAACGGTTATTACCTTCTACCGAAGCGTTGACGCTTTTTCTTTTTTGTTAATAAAGCATCTGTTGCTAAAAATTGACTGCCATTCATAACAAATAATAAGAGCACAAAGAAAAGCAATAAATCAAATTCAAAGCCTCCGATAAATCCTTGATCGAATTTTACCATATAAATAGCACCAGCCATTACAACCATAAGGATACCGCTCATTACTCGAGTTAATAAACCAAGTACGAGGGCAAGACCAGCAACGATTTCAACTAGCGCAACCACAACAGCCATAACATCTGGTGATGGTATGTTGACGCTTTGAAAAAATTCAGCCGTTCCTTCAATGCCCCCATTAAATTTATCTAATCCGTGGGCGATAAAAATGATCCCTACGACTATTCGTACCAATGTTAAACTTACTTCTGTTTTCATAATCCGTTCCTCCTTCCACTCACCTAGTGTAAAGAGGAACGAGACAAGACTCAAGCAGGCACCTTTATGAAACCGACAGACGTCTTCAGACAAAAGGGCTATTTTTTCTTATTAAGAGCGCTTTTTTCTACGAGCTTTTTTTCGCTTTACACTAGGAGCATTTTCATAAAATGCTTTCTTTTTACGTTTACCGCTTTTTTGTGATCCGTCTTTTTTCGGATCTCCTGTTAATTGAGGACGATCTGATTTGTTGCGTTTTGGATTACGCTTTCCTCCATCAATGACTTTCGGACGATCTTTGCCTCTTTTTGGTTTTTGTTTCTTCATCCCTACTATTTCAAAGTCAACAGAAGCTTCTTCAGTATTCACCGAAACGACTCGTATTTCAAGCTCATCTCCAATACGAAAGACATTTCCCGTTCGCTCTCCGATCATCGCGTAATGCTTTTGGTCATACCGATAATAATCGTCGGTTAAATAGCTAACATGGACAAGACCTTCCACCGTATTTTCTAATTCCACAAATAAACCAAAATTCGTCACACCACTAATCATGCCCGTATATACTTCACCGATTTTATCTTCCATATATTGAGCTTTTTTCACATTGTCGGTGTCTCGTTCCGCATCAACTGCACGTCGCTCCATGTCAGATGCATGCGCCGTTAAGCCAGGAAGTTTCTCCTGCCAATGACCTGTCGTTTTGGCATCGGTCTTGCCTTGGATTAAATACGTTCGAATTAAACGGTGAACGAGTAAATCTGGATAACGACGGATGGGCGATGTAAAATGCGTATAGAACTCGGCAGATAATCCAAAGTGTCCAACTGAATTGACATCATATTTTGCTTGTTTCATCGAACGAAGCATTATTCGGCTAATAATCGTTTCTTCAGGTTCTCCTCGGACTTCTTTTAAAAGCGATTGTAATGCTCGTGGATGAATCGTATTAGCCGTTCCGCGAACGACGTAGCCAAAACCAGTGATAAATTCTAGAAACGAATTTAATTTTTCTGCATCAGGGTCTTCATGAATTCGATACACAAACGGAAGCTTCATCCAGTGGAAATGCTCGGCTACCGTTTCGTTTGCGACAAGCATAAATTCTTCAATAAGCTTCTCGGCAACTGAACGTTGGCGCAAGACCACATCTTCAGGTGCACCTTCGCTATCCACTAATACTTTTGCTTCTTTAAAATCGAAATCAATGGCGCCACGACCAAAACGCTTATCTCGTAAAATTTGTGCCAGTTTTTCCATGTCTTCAAACATTGGAACGAGCGCTTGATATTTTTCACGCAACGCTTCATCTTTATCGACAAGAATGTCTCGCACATCACTGTACGTCATTCGCTCAGTCGTTTTAATGACACTTTGAAAAATTTCATGTTTTACTACGCCGCCATTTTGATCGATTTCCATCTCACAAGAAAGTGTTAAGCGGTCAACTTGCGGATTTAAACTACAAATCCCGTTTGATAACCGATGGGGAATCATTGGAATAACCCGATCAACTAAATAGACACTTGTTGCCCGTTCCGACGCTTCTTTATCGATAGGACTTCCTTCTTTCACATAATGAGATACGTCCGCAATGTGAACGCCTAGAACATAGTTACCATTGTCTAGCTTTTTCACTTGTACCGCATCATCTAAATCTTTTGCATCTGCTCCATCAATGGTCACAATTTGTTCGTTTCGTAAATCACGACGATTATTCAGATCACTTGGATCAATGGCATCAGGTACGTTTTCTGCTTGTTCAAGGGTCTCATCAGCAAAGCTTTGCGGAATGCTATATTTATAAATAATCGATAAGATGTCCATTCCCGGATCATTTTTATGACCTAACACTTCTTTTATTTCTACTTCGCCACCAAAACGCCCTTCTGGATATTGCGTAATCGTTGCAATGACTTTATGACCATCAACAGCCCCTTTTTCTTTTCCTTTCATCACAAGGAAATCGGCGCTGATGCGCTTGTCGTCGGCAACAACTAATGCGTATGATTTGAACTCTTTGTATTCTCCTACAATTTCCGTTACTTTACGTTCAATAATACGGATGACTTTTCCTTCTGCTCTTGAGCCACTTCCTCGCTCGTCAATACGAACAAACACGATATCTCCGTTCATTGCACCTGATAATGATCCCTGCGGGACATACACATCCTCGTCTCCTTCATCAGGTATGACAAAGGCAAACCCTTTTGCATGCCCTTGTACACGGCCACGAATCAAGTTTAGTTTTTCTGGAATTCCGTAACGGTTGGTTCGTGTCCGAATAATTTCTCCTTTTCCTTCAAGCTCGTTTAACGTTGTAATGAGCTCTTTAAACATGTCGCTTGAAGTTACATTGAACCGTTCCTCTAATTCTTCAACAGAAACGGGTTTTGTTGCTTCTTCTTTAAAATACTGTAGAATTTCTTCGATCTTTATTTGGTCAGACATTGTTTCACTCCTTTTTCTTCTATTTTTAGTTTGACCAGTCTAGTTCATTTAAAAACGACAGAATGTCTTGGTGAAGCTGCTCTTTTTCATCGCCTAATGTAATAACGTGAGTTGAGTCTTCGTACCATTTGATTTCTTTGTCGTCTGTTTCAATTTCATTGTAAATAATGGTGGCACTCTCTGTATCAATCATTTCATCATGCCTAGCTTGTACAATAAAGGCAGGTGAATAAATTAAGTCTAATTCACTTCTCACATCGTCCATTAGCTGGCGTAATTTATAGAGCGTATCCATTGATGTTTCTTTTAACGCATTGACTTCTTTCTCAATGTCGTCTTCGTTCTTCTTCTCCAGTTGCTTGTATTCTTTTGCATACTTCAAAAAGCCTTTTTTTATCGCTTCTTCTGTTCTCGGTCGAACAGGTGCACACATTGATACGATGCCCTTTACTGGTTTAGAAAGACCTAATTTAAGCGTGAACACCCCGCCTAGCGATAACCCGCACACCGCAATTTCATCGTACCCTTCATGTTTAAGGTGGTCATAGGCTGCTTCCACATCCTCCCACCAATCGTCAGGACTATACGTAACAAGCTCCTCTGGCGGAACACCATGCCCGCGATAAAGCGGCGCATGGCACGTGTACCCTTCATTTTGTAAAAACCGTCCAAGCATACGCACATCTGCTGTTGTTCCGGTAAAGCCGTGAAGGAGTAAAACAGCTCGCTTTCCTCCTGTAAATGTAAATGGCTTAGGTGCAACAATCTTCATGTTGTTTTCTTCCTCTCTTCATTACTTTCTATTAAGAACGCTTTAATTTGATTGATTACTTCTTCGCTTTCAAACCCATGAAAAATCATATGTCGCGATCGTTTCATCGCAATTAACTCTTTTTCATCCGATTCAATAATATCATAAAGATGATAAGCTGATTTCATTGGCACCAAACCATCTTGCTCACTTTGAATGATTAATGTGGGTACGCGAATTCTGCTTGCATACGGCTTTGTCTTTTGCACGAGCTGCAAGAATTGGGACAACGCTGCAAAAGGCGTTTCTTTAAACTTCTTCTCATAGAGCTCAATCAGCTGATCTTCCTCTTGATTGCCAGTGATGTGAAACCGAATGGCGGCAATCATATCTTTAAAAAATTGCTTCGGGTTGAAATAAAATGCTGCTGCATTTAACAAGACTAACTTACCAACAGGATACCTCGCCGCGATATAGCTTGCGAGCATGCCTCCCATTGAGAAGCCGATGACAAATACTTCCGTACATCGCTTCTGTAGCTCTTCAAATGCCACTTCAACTGTATACACCCATTCTTCGTACGTAGCTGTTTTTAACTCATTTAACTCTTTCCCATGGCCAGGCAAGACCGGGCTGTACACGACCCAGCCTTCTTGCTTTTGTAGCTCTTTGACAATCGGCTCAACTTCCCATGGATCACCAGTAAAGCCGTGAATGCATAAACACCCAATCAAACCCATCGCCTCTTTTCTTAAGATGACAGTAATGTGGATAAGCGCTCAAAGGATTTTCTTTTTTCTTTGTAGTCGAACACATTCGTTAAGAGTAAAAACTGATCCGATTGTGCTTGTTCAGCGAGTCGTTCTAGCTTTAGCTTTACAGTGTCAACTGACCCAATAATCATCCGTTTTCGGTTTTTAACAATTATTTCCTCTTCACGAACTGTTAATTGACGGTTCATTTCATAAGGAATTCGACTATCAAGTCCTTTTTCCGTTTGCAAAAGCCACAAATCTTGCTGCTTAGCTAGAGATTCCGCATGCGCATCATCTTCTCCACAAATAACAAATACAGCTGTTAATGCATCTTTATGATCGCTTACCGCTAAACGATACGCTTCGTGCGCTTCTTTTAATCGGTCCGGTTGAATAAAAAAGCCATGAACAAAACCTAGTCCTTTCTCTGCAGACACTGTTGCGCTCCGCTCTCCTAAACCAAGTATATATAAAGATGGATTCGTAATCGGCAATGGTGAAGCGGTCATGCCAGCGTGACTTCGATTCGTTGTCCACTGCACGACTTCGTCCACTTTATCCCAGAAGCGATCCATCTCGCTGTCTTTTCCGTTCGCAAGTGCTCTCCGTATTCGCTCATTTCCACCTGGCGAACGGCCTAACCCGCCATCTATTCGATTTGGGTACATCACTTCTAATTGATTGAACATGCTCGCTACTTTATAAGCACTATACTGCGGCAGCAAAACGCCACCTGAGCCGACACGAATTCGAGACGTTTTTGCAGCAGCTGTTGCCATCCAAAGCTCTGGAGAACTTGAGACTAGCCCCTTCGTTCCATGATGCTCAGCAAACCAATAGCGTTCGTATCCTAGTTGCTCCGCTCGAATGACAAGATCAACTGTTTGTTGTGCTGTTTCTTCCACTGTTTTCCCTATTGACGTAGGGACTTGATCTAAAATACTCAAACGCACGCAACATTCACCTCTTCATGCGAAGTTTTCCTCTTTTTGACCATTTTCAAACACAAAAAACGTCTGGATGAATGTCCAGACGTTCGGTTCTTCTTATAGGAAATACGCATTTGCTGCTGTTAATACAAAAAATAATACAGCTAGCACAATAGTCGCTCGATGCAAAACCGCCTCAAGACCTCGCGCTTTCTGCTTTCCAAGTAACTGCTCTGCTCCACCAGAAATCGCTCCAGCTAAACCAGAACTACGACCTGGCTGAAGTAAAACAACAGTAACAAGTAAAACAGATACGATAATTAACGCAATCATTAAAAACAGTTGCATCCCTACACCTCCGTAAACACATTCAATAGGATTATCTTAACATAGTGAATAGATCAAGACAAGGGGTTATTTTTTCAGTAATGCTTGCTTCGTTACCCAGTAATCCAAGGTATGCTTTTCGTTCTTTAACTGAAACTGCACAGGCGAGACAATGGTTGCATAAGGCGCTTGGTCTTCTTTGACCTGCCTGACTTTGCCTTCAAATATAGCTTGCCCCTCTTCTGTTCGAACATATCTTAGCTCCAGTAGAATATCAAATGCTTTAGGTGGCAGAACAAGGAGAAGCGTTGCCTTTTTCGTTTTTTGCGCGTATGAAACAGAACTTGAACGTTCCCATAAAGCAATCCGAATCGTACGTTCATCCATTTTCAATAACTCTCCTACACTTAGCAACGCTTTATAAGGAAAGCCTTTATCATTAACCGTTACGAAATAAATGGCTATCTCGGTTTTCTCTTTAAGATTTTTTCCGTTTAGAAAGTGTTCAACCTCAACAGGTAAATCATGATTCATCTTTCAACCCCTCCCAACGTTTCGCAGACTGGTGTTCAATGCCAAACTGATCAAGCGCTCGATAAACTATGTGTTCAATGAGATCATCAATCGTTTGAGGTTGATTGTAAAAAGCAGGCATAGGCGGGAAAATTGTCACACCCATCCTTGACAACTCAGTCATATTTTCAAGATGAATGGTATTAAGAGGCGTCTCTCTCGTCATTAACAGTAACTGTTTTCGTTCTTTTAACATGACATCAGCTGCCCTAGCAATTAAGTTATCCGCTAAACCTGTACGAATGGCTGCCAACGTTTTCATCGAACACGGCACGATGATCATTCCATCTACACGTTTTGATCCACTTGAAATCGATGCAGCTTGATCTTCGCTCCCATACGTATAGTCTGCAAGCGCCTTTACATCCTTTACGCTATAGGACGTTTCTTGTGCAATCGTAACGACTGACCATTTCGACAAGATAAGATGCGTTTCAATCTTTAATTCTTTTAACGTTTTTAAAAGTTTTATCGCAATGGGTGCACCTGTAGCACCTGTTACGCCAATAATCAACTTCATAATAACTCTCCTATACACGACCGTCTTTCCTCTATTATAGCTTGGACTTGAGCATTAACAAAAGTCATCCGTACTACTTCTTAACATCTGAAAATTCCTAACTTTTTCAAAGCAATTAAATTCCTTTTAACATTATGCTAATATAGAAATATAAGGACGTTTATCCAAATTTAGGGGGAATGATTTTTGAAGAAACATGCGGGTTATTTTACTGCGTTCGCTGTAACCGCTTTAATGGTGGTTGGATGTTCAGATCAAGAAACAGCTCAAGAAAGTGACACAGACGCTGAAAACGATCGACCTCAAAATGTCATTATGATGATTGGAGATGGATTAGGGTTTGGCCAGATTGAAATCGCTCGTTTGCTTGAATATGGCAAAGAAGGCGAGTTACATATGGAATCCCTTGATCACACAGCGCTAATGCGTACATATTCAGCTAATCAATGGGTGACCGATTCTGCTGCTGCGGGAACGGGCATTGCGACGTCGACGAAAACGGATAACGGTATGATTGGTGTTGATCCAGATATGCAGCCAGTTGAGAGCATCTTGCGTCTTTTCCAAGACGAAGGTAAAAAAGTAGGTGTCATTTCAAATAATACAGTAACTGATGCAACGCCAGCGGCCTTTACCGCAAGTGTGGAAAGTCGTGATGGACAAGCTGACATTGCCAGGCAAATGTTTGAAAACGAATACGACCTTTTACTCGGTGGAGGAGCAGAATACTTCTCTCCAGAACGGCAAGATGGACGAGATCTTGTCGCAGAATTTGAGGAAAACGATTATACAGTAGTGACCGATCGCGATGCGTTACATGAAGTAGACTCAGCAGATCGCTTGCTCGGATTGTTTCACGATTCTTACATGAACTATAAAGCAGATTTAGACCTTAACGACTCAAACGAGCCAAGTTTAAATGAAATGTCCGCGTCAGCTTTAGATCTACTTGAAAATGATGAAGAAGGCTTTTTTCTTATGATTGAAGGTGCGCGAATTGATCATGCTGCTCATGCTGCAGATGTATCCGGCGTATGGCAAGAAACGATTGAGTTTGACAATACGGTAAAAGACGTAATGGATTGGGTTGATGGGCGCGATGATACCTTACTCGTCGTTTTAGCAGATCACGAAACAATGGGTATGGCCGTATCTGAAGTGATGGATAAAGAAGGACTTCGAAGTGTCTCCGCTTCCCCAGAATATATGGTACAGCAGTTTACATTTCAAGAAGACGAAGGTATGTATGATACAGACAGCGTGCGAGCTACAGTGGAAGAATATGCTGGTATAACGTTAACAAATGATGAGCTTGACGCATTTAATGGGTACATTTATGACGAGAACAACGAGTTAAAACCCCTTCATGAGCAAGCTTGGGAGATTGGAAGTTTTATCGCAAATCATTACCAAGTAGGCGTAATGAATCGCGACATTCGTGAGGCCAGCGCAACTGGTGGACATAGTGGGAATATGATTCCTGTGTTTGCCAAAGGTCCCGGAGCCGAGCGGTTTAACGGTGTTCTCGACAATACAGATATCTCACAAATCATTACGGACATCACTGATTCTCAAGAACCAGGATCTTTAATGGAATAAGAGAATAGGCCGAGTGCCTATTATATATGCCTTTTTTTGAAAAAGGTACAAAAAAAGCATCAGACGGACGCTCTAAAAAGAGTCGACATCTGATGCTTTTATTCATTTCAACTTACTTGCTTAAGTTATAGAAAGACTTAAGACCATTGTACTGTGCTAAATCAGCAAGCTCGTCTTCGATGCGAAGAAGTTGATTGTACTTCGCAACACGGTCTGTACGTGAAGGTGCACCTGTTTTGATTTGACCAGCGTTTGTTGCAACAGCGATGTCTGCGATTGTCGCATCTTCTGTTTCACCAGAACGGTGAGAGATAACGGCTGTGTAGCCAGCGCGCTTCGCCATTTCAATCGCATCAAATGTTTCTGTAAGTGTACCGATTTGGTTTACTTTGATAAGGATTGAGTTACTAATTCCTTTTTCAATTCCTTCAGATAGCTTCTTCGTGTTTGTTACGAATAAGTCATCTCCTACTAATTGAACTTTATCACCAAGACGCTCTGTTAATAATTTGTGGCCATCCCAGTCGTTTTCGTCTAAGCCATCTTCAATTGAGATGATTGGATATTTTTCACAAAGCTCAGCGTAGAAATCAACCATTTCTGCTGAAGAAAGAACTTTGCCTTCACCAGATAAGTGGTATTTGCCATCTTCTTTATTAAATAGTTCAGAAGACGCAACATCCATTGCAAGTTGAATTTGCTCACCAGGCTTGTAACCTGCTTTTTCAATTGCTTCAATGATTGTAGAAAGGGCTTCTTCGTTTGAAGAAAGGTTCGGAGCAAATCCGCCTTCGTCTCCTACAGCTGTGTTGTATCCTTTTGATTTAAGCACTGATTTTAAGTTATGGAAAATTTCTGCGCCCATACGAAGTGCTTCTTTAAAGCTTTCAGCACCTACTGGCATAACCATAAATTCTTGAATGTCTACGTTGTTATCCGCATGCTCCCCACCATTAATGATGTTCATCATTGGTACTGGAAGTTGCTTTGCATTAAATCCGCCAAGATAAACGTATAAAGGAAGATCAAGTGCTTCTGCTGCAGCATGTGCACAAGCCATTGATACCCCAAGGATTGCATTAGCACCAAGGTTTCCTTTATTTTCTGTTCCGTCAAGCTCAATCATTAAACGGTCAATGCCGATTTGATCAAGAACATTTTCACCAATAAGTTCAGGTGCAATGGTTTCGTTTACGTTATCAACCGCTTTTTCTACACCTTTACCCATGTAACGGTCGCCGCCGTCACGTAGTTCAACTGCTTCGTATTCACCAGTTGATGCACCACTTGGTACAAGGGCACGGCCCATAATTCCTGATTCAAGATGAACTTCTACTTCAACTGTTGGATTGCCACGAGAATCGAGTACTTCGCGTGCATAAACATCAGAGATAATTGTCATGATTTACGTCACTCCTAAAAATATTATTTTCTTAACGTTTTTCCAGTCATTTCTTTTGGTTGTTCTGCACCTAAAAGGTCAAGAACCGTTGGTGCTAAATCTGCTAAAATCCCATCTTCACGCAACGTTGCATGCGTATCCGTTACGATAACAGGTACTTTATTTGTCGTATGAGCCGTCATCGGATTGCCTTCCAGTGTAATGACTTCATCTGCATTCCCGTGATCAGCGGTAATGATGGCATGTCCGCCTTGTTGATGAAGCGCGTCTACTACTCGTCCAAGGCATTCGTCAACGACTTCAATTGATTTAACAGTAGGCTCAAGTTTCCCTGAGTGCCCTACCATATCTGGGTTTGCAAAGTTTAAGATAATCGCGTCATGTTTATCCGCTTCAATATCTTTGACCAATGCATCAGTTACCTCATACGCACTCATTTCTGGTTGTAAATCATAAGTCGCTACTTTTGGAGAATCAATGAGAATTCGCTCTTCTCCTTCAAACGGCTCTTCTCTACCACCACTAAAGAAAAACGTAACGTGAGGGTATTTCTCTGTTTCTGCAATACGCAATTGCTTATAGTTTTGCTTCGACAATACTTCACCGAGAGTATTATCAAGATTGGTCGGTTTAAACGCGACATAGCCGTCAACCGTCTCACTAAATTTTGTTAAGCAAACAAAATGTAAGTGTTCAGGGTGCGCTTGTCCACGATCAAAACCGCTAAATTCTTTATTTGTAAATACTTGTGAAAGTTGAATGGCTCGGTCTGGACGGAAGTTACAGAAAATCACCGCATCCTCATCCTTCACCGTTGCAACAGGTGAACCGTCTTCGTTTGTAATA
The DNA here is from genome assembly GCF_041949915.1 of Shouchella sp. JSM 1781072. NCBI lineage: Bacteria > Bacillati > Bacillota > Bacilli > Caryophanales > Bacillaceae > Shouchella > Shouchella sp. JSM 1781072. Next base: position 166,542 of record NZ_JBHFQE010000001.1, on the reverse strand, counting down.
ACAGAAGGAATCACAAATTCATCAAGGATATCATTTTTATAGCTATCTTCTACTACTTCAATGCCAGAAGAGTAGCTTGGCCCTTCTCCATAGACCATGGCGCGGTACGATTTTTCGACTCGTTCCCAACGCTTGTCTCGGTCCATCGCATAATAGCGACCGTGCACTGACGCTAGTTTGCCTGTTCCGAGCTCATCAAGTTTGGATTGAAGACCTTGCAAATATACCTCTGCTGAAGTTGGACCTACATCGCGTCCATCTAAGAATCCATGTACATAAACACGTTTGACACCTTTTTGCTTCGCTAAGTCAAGTACAGCATAAATGTGCTCGATGTGACTGTGGATTCCGCCATCAGAGAGTAGCCCATAAATGTGTAATGCAGAATCTTTTTCATTGACGTGATCCATTGCTTGTTGGAACGTATCGTTTTCAAAGAATTCTCCAGTACGAATGGATAAATTCACACGGGTTAAGCTTTGATACACGACGCGGCCTGCCCCAATGTTAAGATGACCAACTTCTGAATTTCCCATTTGACCTTCAGGTAGTCCTACATACTCTCCGTCTGCACGAAGGGTAGCATGAGGATACTCATTCCAGTAGCGATCAAAGTTTGGTTTATTTGCATGCGCGATGGCATTGCCTTTTGCCTCATCTCGTAGACCAAAGCCATCGAGAATAATTAGCGCAACGGGCTTTTTACTCATTTTGCAGCACCAGCTAATTCTTTAAACGAATCTGCTTCTAAGCTTGCTCCACCAACAAGGGCACCATCAATATCGCTTTGTGCCATATATTCTTTAATGTTTGCCGGTTTTACACTACCGCCATACTGAATGCGAACTGCGTCAGCTGCTTCTTGTGAAAAAGCTTCTGAAACGACTTTACGAACGAACGCACAGGCTGTATTAGCGTCTTTTTCAGTCGCAGATTTACCTGTTCCAATTGCCCAAATTGGCTCGTACGCAATAACGGTTTGTTTCACTTGATCTTCTGTTAATCCAGCAAGACCTTTTTCAACTTGTTCTTTTACGACAGATTCCATTTTGCCTGATTCACGCTCTTCGTCTGTTTCACCACAGCACATGATTGGCACAAGATTATGGGTAAACGCTGCATGGACTTTTTTATTAACAGATTCATCTGTTTCTGCAAACATGTCACGACGCTCAGAGTGACCAATAATCACATAGGATACATTTAAGTCGTTCAGCGCAACAGGACTTACTTCACCTGTGAATGCACCGTTCTCTTCAAAGTGCATGTTCTGAGCACCAATTTTTAAATCTGTTCCTTTAGCAGCATCAACTAGACGCTCTAAGAAAAGTGCAGGTGCACATACAACCGTATCGACACCAGACTGGCTCGGGATGTCCTTCTTAACTGCTTCCGCGAAAGAGATAGCTTCGCTTAGCGTTTTATTCATTTTCCAGTTTCCTGCAATAATAGGCTTACGCATAGGTTCATTCACCTCTTCTTAAGATTACTTATCAGATAGTGCGACAACGCCTGGAAGGTCTTTTCCTTCCATAAACTCAAGGCTTGCTCCGCCTCCTGTTGAAATATGGCTCATTTTTTCTGCTAAGCCGAATTTCTCAACGGCCGCAGCAGAATCGCCGCCACCGATAACAGAATACGTTCCTTCTGCTTCTGCTAGTGCATCTGCAATTGCTTTTGTTCCTTTTGCGAATGACTCAAGCTCGAATACACCCATTGGTCCATTCCAGATGACAAGCTTTGATTCTTTTAATACATTTGCATATGTTTTTGCCGTTTTTGGTCCAATGTCTAGCGCTTCCCAGTCAGCTGGAATCTCTGTAATGGCAACTTCTTTCTTGTTCGCATCATCAGAGAAATCATCTGCAACAATGACATCTTCTGGCATATAGAAGTTTACGCCTTTGTCTTTCGCTTTTTGCATAAACTGCTTGGCTAAATCGATTTTATCTTCTTCTAAAAGGGATTTGCCTACTTCATGGCCTTGAGCTTTAACGAACGTGTACGCTAAACCACCGCCAATAATGAGGTTGTCCACTTTATCTAGTAAGTGGTCGATCACACCGATTTTGTCTTTGACTTTTGCTCCACCGATCACCGCAGTGAAAGGACGCTCAGGTGTTTCTAATGCTTTTCCTAACACATCAAGTTCTTTTTCCATTAAAAATCCTGCAGCTGATGGTAAGTATTGCGCAATGCCTTCAGTTGACGCGTGAGCACGGTGAGCCGCACCAAACGCATCGTTTACATAAAGGTCTGCTACGTTTGCAAATGCTTTTGCAAGTTCCGCATCATTTTTTTCTTCACCAGGGTAGAAACGTACATTTTCAAGAACCGCAATGTCACCATTGTTCATGGATGATACTGCTTTCTCTACTTCTGAACCATGTGCTTCTTTTACAGCTTGAACCTCTTGCCCTAAAAGTTCACCTAAACGCTTGGCTACTGGGGCTAAGCGCAACTCTTCAACTACTTCACCTTTTGGACGACCAAGGTGGCTAGCAAGCAACACTTTTGCGCCTTGCTCTTTTAAGTATTGAATCGTCGGGATTGCCGCTTTGATTCTCGTTTCGTCTGTAATTGCGCCATCTTTCATCGGTACGTTGAAGTCAACGCGACAGAAAACAATTTTTCCTTGTAATTCATAATCATGAAGGGTTTTTTTATTCATGAGTTACCTCCTAGTAAGTCTTGCAGACAGCGCAAAGGAGGGAGGCAACGAGCCTTCCTCCTATCACTTGTCTATTTTAAACTTAAAGTCCTTTGCTGGCAACGTAGTCTACTAAGTCAACAACACGGTTTGAATAACCAGACTCGTTATCATACCAAGAAATTACTTTAACCATGTTTCCTTCCATGACCATTGTAGATAATGCGTCAATTGTAGAAGAATGTGGGTTACCGTTATAGTCTTGAGAAACAAGTGGATCTTCAGAATAACCAAGGATTCCTTTAAGATCGCCTTCAGCCGCTTCTTTAAGCGCTGCGTTTACTTCTTCAGCTGTAACTTCTTTATCAAGCTCTGCTACAAGGTCAACAAGTGATACGTTTGGAGTTGGAACTCGCATTGCCGCACCATTTAATTTTCCTTTAAGCTCTGGAAGTACAAGCGCTACTGCTTTCGCTGCACCAGTAGAAGTTGGGATGATGTTCTCTGCTGCTGCACGCGCACGACGGTAGTCTTTATGAGGCAAGTCAAGGATTTGCTGATCGTTTGTGTAAGAGTGAACCGTGTTCATCAAACCACGACGGATTCCAAACTTGTCGTTTAATACTTTAGCAAATGGAGACAAGCAGTTTGTTGTACAAGAAGCATTTGAGATAACGTGATGGTTGTCCGCATCATATTTATCTTCGTTAACACCCATTACAACGGTGATGTCTTCATCTGAAGCTGGTGCAGAAATGATTACTTTCTTCGCTCCTGCTTCGATGTGTTTCGCTGCATCCGCACGCTTTGTGAAGAATCCAGTTGATTCAACAACTACGTCTACGCCACGCTCGCCCCAACCGATGTCAGCAGGGTTGCGCTCAGCAGATACATAAATTTCTTTTCCATCAACAACAAGCGTGTTGTCTTTTGCTTCTACTTGCATATCTAGAACACCATGCACCGTATCATATTTAAGTAGGTGTGCAAGCATGTTTGCATCTGTTAAATCATTAATCGCGACTACCTCTACATTTGGGTTATTTAAAGAAGCGCGAAATACGTTACGTCCAATACGTCCGAAACCATTAATTCCAATTTTAGTTGCCATTCTTTATTTCCTCCTAGTCAATCATTTATGAAAAAGGGAATTCCCTTTTTTTCAAGCTTTGTGTTGCAAAAGTTCCTTAGCTGCAGCTTCGTCTGTCACGAGTACATCACTTGGGCGATGTTTCATAAACGCAAGAATTGCATTTGCCTTTGATTTCCCACCCGCTACAGAGATAACATGCTTCCCTTCTAACTCGTTGAGCTGAAGACCAATCGTCCGTTGTTTATAGATGATTTTTCCTGAAGCATCAAAGTAGTAACCGAATGCTTCTGCTACAGCTTGTTCCCGCTCTAGCGTTTCCATAAACAGATCTTTTGAATGACGTCTTGTTGCCATTCGCTGCGCGTCGCCAATTCCATGTATGACTACGGCAGAAGATTTAATCACTTCTAGAATATCCTTTACGGTTGGTTCTAATACAAGCGATCGATAGGCATCTTCACTTAACTGATCTGGAACATGTAATAAGCGGTAAGCGGCACCTGTTCGTCTAGCAAATTCAGCACTAATTGTGTTTGCCTGAATCTCCACTTTTTCGCCAAGTCCGCCTCTTGCAGGGACAAATGTTGTAGAAGCGAGCGTTTCATTTCGCTCAGCCATATTCGCTACAGCTGCCAATGTTGTTCCACCCATTACAGCAAGAACATCATTTTCTTCAGCAATTGCTTGAATCTCTTTCATACAGGCTCTTCCTAGCTCTTGCTTGACCCATTCGTCATCATCACTGTTGCCAGCAACGACAATAACACGTGTCAAACCTAAGTGTGTAGCTAAGCGTTCTTCTAAATGAGTGAGACCTAACAATTCAGCGACAACTTCTTCAAGCTCTGTAAAAACAGCTTCGCCATGTGCCGTAAGCGTCATACCTGCTGTACTAAGGTCAATCAACCCTTGATCTTTCAGAAGTGTGACTTCACCTCTAACAATTCGTTCAGATAGCTGCATATTCGTTGCTAATCCACGCCGACCAATCGGTTGCATTAAGCGAATCGATTGTAAAAACCGATATCGTTTTAACATCGTTTGCATCAGGTCAGGCACTAAATGCTGTTGCAATTTCAATAACGAACGAATGACATCACCTCCAACAACCGGGACGTAAATTGTCCACCTGTGACATATTGTGTCCCGACAAGGGTAAAAAAAGATCACTTACGCTTGTATTTTAACAAGGAAGTGATAATTAAACAAGCTAAAGTACTTGAATTTCTTTTTGTATCCGCTTTAATTGAGCATCAAGTTTATTTGCGTCAAGTTGACCGTACCCGAGTTCATATTCTCCGTAGTAGACAACTGGAATCATAAGTTGATATTTTTCTAATAACGCATCATCGGAATAGATATCGATTTTTTCGATGACTAGTTGATATTCTTCAGCAACTTGTTGCACTTCTTCAAAGCCTTTTTCGCACAAAGGGCAGTGGTCTTTTGTATAAAACACTAAATTCATAAAACAATCCTTTCATGATCTTGATAACGCTTGCGCTTAACAGATGATAAAATGCCCAGCTCATCACGGTATTTCGCAATCACTCTCCGCGATAGCGAAATGTTTTCATGTTCCATAAGGATTTCAACAATTTGCTGGTCCGATAAAGGTTTTTCTTTATTTTCTTTTTCCACGAGCTTTTTCAGCATGAGCTTTACGGAAGAATTTGATACATCTTCACTTTGCGTAGATGCCCGAGCCGAAAACAACGATTTTAATTCAATTAATCCTCTCGGTGTTTGTGCATATTTATTAGCTGTAGCACGACTAACCGTAGACTCATGAATATCAAGTTCTGTCGCAATCATTTGTAACGTCATTGGTTGTAACTGCCCTTGTTTTGATAAGAAATAAGACGCTTGGATGTTGCTAATCACTTCTGCTACTTGCAAAATTGTTTTTTCACGTTGTTTTAAACTCGTTAAGAGCCAGTCAATTTGCTGTTCTTTTTCATGACAATATCGTCTCGATTCTTGGTCAACCTGAAGCAATTGCTTATATTCTTGATTCATTTCAATGTTAGGTAGCATATGTGAATTTGCTGTCACGACCAATTCATCTTGGTGAATCGTTAAATAAACGTCAGGCTCAACGTACATGGTCGGCGCTGAATAAAAAGAAGCGCCTGGTCGAGGATGCAGTGAACGTACTAAATCATAAATCTCTTGAACATCTAACATGGTGATATTGTAGATTTTCGCAAGCTGTTTCCATTTTCTTTCTGCCAGTTTATCGAGCTCATAAAGGACAATCGCTTCGGTTTTAGGATGGGCAAGATTTAATCTCTCAATTTGTAAAAACAAACATTCAGCTAACGAATATGCCCCGACACCAGCAGGTTCTAAAGATTGCAATTTCTTTACTAAAAGATCAAACTCATCTTCTGTACAACATAACCATTTACAATATTCGGCTTGCGTTTCGACTAAATAACCGTCGTCGTCTAAACTCTCTATCAAGCGTTTCATTTGATTTTTTTCAACGCTTGTTAGCCCTAAATCAACTAGTTGATCGGCTAAAAACTCTTTTAATGTCCCGTTCATCTCAGGCGTATTTTCTAGCGCACGATGTTTTTCATCGCTTGTTACACCCGAAAATTGCTTTTGGTTTTCTTGAAGAAATGCTTTTTTAATTTCCAATAATGGGTTTTCCAACGCTAACTCTTCTAAATAAGACCGGACATCTACAGTTGAATACTGTAATAAATGAATGGCTTGACGCAATTCATGAGTCATGACTAAATTAATGGTTTGTTTTTGAAAAAGACCTAGCTCCATATCGATCTCCTCCTTTATCTATCATATCATAAAACAGCATCTCTTTTAATGAAAACGCTTTCTTTTTTTCGTATTTTTTTAAAGGTTTACATCAAACAAAATTCGGCTATCATGAAAGAAGGTATGCACCTGGTTCATTCTACATAAATCAAACAATAAATTTGACCTTAATTGACCATTAGGTTAAAATGGAACCAGAGTAATAAAGTACTACTATACTATGACGAAAACGAGGAGGAATCACTTGTGAATTTAATTCCTACTGTAATTGAGCAAACGAACCGCGGTGAACGAGCATACGATATTTATTCCCGCCTTTTGAAAGACAGAATTATTATGCTTGGTAGCGCGATTGATGACAATGTAGCGAATTCAATTGTGGCGCAATTACTTTTCTTACAAGCAGAAGACCCTGAAAAAGATATTTCCATTTATATTAACTCTCCAGGTGGATCCATTACTGCTGGAATGGCAATCTACGATACAATGCAGTTTATTAAACCTGACGTATCTACGATTTGTACAGGAATGGCTGCATCTATGGGTGCGTTCCTTCTAACGGCAGGCGCAAAAGGGAAGCGAATGGCTCTTCCAAATAGTGAAGTAATGATTCACCAACCATTAGGCGGTATGCAAGGTCAAGCGTCTGATATGGAAATTCATGCTAGACGTATTATTGAAATGCGCCAGAAGCTTAATGAAATCATGGCTGAGCGCACTGGTCAACCGTACGAGCAAATTGCAAAAGATACAGATCGTGATAACTTTATGACGGCTGATCAAGCAAAAGAATACGGTTTGATTGATAAAGTATTCGAAACGAACAAAAAATAAACGGTCAAACAAAAACACGGAAGCGATGATTCACATCGTTTCCGTGTTTTTTATGAATTCGCTCGAAAAAAAGGAATCGTCAAAGGAATCACATAGTACGCCCCTTGATACGCTTTAACTGCCGCGACAATCGTGAAAACAAACGCGAGCAGTCCAAGAATAGGTAAAATGACTAACCCAATAAGAACAATGACTAGTATACCTGCTACAGCTGAATAAATCGTATAAGAGATAAAGAAATTAAAATATTGTTTACCGTGAAAATCAATAAAATCTGAATCAGGTCGTGCAATTAACCAGATTAACAACGGTGCCAAAATTGGTGCAAATAAACTTAGTGCATAAATCAGCGCGGCAATTCCTTTTCCTTCTGGCTCTTTTTCTTCTCTATAATCAATAATATCATCATCTCGCATAGTCCCATCTCCTTTCCATCCTATACGATTCGTTACTTAAAAATGTTTCAAAGAATTTTCCACTTCCAGCGGATAATAAAAAGCGATGACCCCTACTGTTCGATCGATCGCTTTCCATCCTATTATATCCGTTTAAAGCCTTACTCCTCGTTTTGTACGTACGTAACAAGCGCGTCAAGAGCTTCATCTTCATCATGACCTTCTGTAACAATCGTGATGACAGTACCTTTACCAAGAGCTAAACTCATTAACCCCATAATACTTTTGGCATTTACTTTAGAATGCTCTTTAATAATAAAAACATCCGAAGCGAAACGAGTTGCTTCTTGGACAAATAAAGCTGCCGGTCTTGCTTGTAAACCAGTTTTCAATTGTATTGTCACTTCTTTTTGCGCCATAGTCATACTCCTTCAACCGATTATTTTCTTTATTTTTGATTATACGTACCGTTTCTTAGCTTGTCTGCAAAATCATCAATTTTTCTTAGACGGTGATTCACACCTGATTTACTTACTTTTGCCCCTTCAACCATTTCACCGAGTTCTTTTAGCGTAACATCTTGATGGGTCACACGTAACGTTGCAATCTCCTGAAGTTTTGGAGGAAGTTGGTCTAATCCGATTGTCTTTTCAATAAAACGAATGTTTTCCACTTGGCGTAATGCAGCACCAACGGTTTTATTAAGGTTCGCTGTCTCACAGTTCACAAGACGATTCACAGAATTTCGCATATCTTTAAGGATTCGAACATCTTCAAAATAAAGAAGTGCTTGGTGAGCGCCAATAATATTTAGAAATTCCGTGATTTTCTCGCTCTCTTTTAAATACGTAATAAATCCTTTTTTCCGCTCGAGCGTTTTTGCTGACAAGGAAAACTCGTTCATTAATTCACATACCGCTTGATTATGCTCTTCATACAAAGAAAAGATCTCAAGATGATAAGAAGACGTTTCAGGATGGTTAATCGATCCTCCTGCTAAAAAGGCACCTCGTAAATAAGCCCGTTTGCAGCAACTCTTATGAACAATTGTCGGCTCAATCGTGCGAATAAACTCAAACGGTTCTTTTAAGATACTTAAGTCCGTAAGAAGCTCACGCGCTTCTTTTGTTATGCGCACGAGATAAACATTGTTTTTCTTGAGACGCATTTTCTTTCTAACAAGCAGTTCAATGTGTATATGTGGATACAAGCGCTTTATTAATGTATACATCCGTCTAGCAATTGCCGCATTTTCTGTTGTAACATCGAGACTAACTTGCTGATTCGCTAGAGACAATGCGCCATTCATACGAATCAATGCTGACAGTTCTGCTTTCGCACAACATGCATCCACTTCAAGCTGCGTTAATTCTTTTTTGGCGCTCGCTGCAAATGACACGCCTGATCACCCTTTCTAACAGAACAGAGGATTAACGCACGTTCATGCTTTCATCCTCTGCTTCCAACAAACTCAACAACGCTTCCGACACTCGAATCGCATCATGCCGTATCTTATAATTTGATTCTACCACAAACTGATCTTTAATGACCGAAACACCTAATTCTTTCAAAATTTCTTCATCAAACACTACTTGCTCTGCTTTTTCAAGCTTATAGCGTGCAAGCGCCTTTTCAGTCATTTCTTGATGGTTAACCAAAACGCTTTGCACGATTTCACCTTTGCAATGAGCGAATAGCGCTTGAACATGATCGGAAACGGAATATTGATCGGTCTCTCCTGCTTGCGTCATAACGTTACAAATATACGCTTTCTTTGCTTTAGAAGACTCGATCGCTTCGACAATTCCTGGAACGAGAAGATTTGGAAGAATACTAGTGTATAAAGATCCTGGACCTAACACAATTAAGTCAGCTGACTGAAGTGCATCAAGTGTCTCTGGTAATGGCGAAATCTCATCAGGTGTTAGATACACTCGTTTGATTTTCTTTCCAGCCAATGGGATTTTTGATTCCCCACTCACATGGGTGCCATCTTCCATTTCAGCATGCAAAATAATACTTTTATTCGCAGCTGGCAACACATTTCCGCGCACATTTAATACACGACTTAATGTGGCAATCCCTTTTTGAAAGTCACCTGTAATCGATGTCATTCCAGCAAGAAGGAGATTGCCTAATGAATGACCGTTTAATCCATCGCCACTTGCAAAACGATGTTGAAACAATTCTTCAACGAGTGGCTCTACTTCCGCAAGCGCCACCAACACATTCCGAACATCTCCAGGTGGAGGAATATCGAGTTCTTTGCGCAAGATGCCCGAGCTTCCTCCATCATCTGCAACCGTTACAATGGCTGTAATATCGACTGGATATGTTTTTAATCCTTTTAAGATAACCGATAAACCAGTTCCCCCACCGATGACAACGACTTTCTTTCTCATCGTTGCGCTGCCTTTCTTTTATCAATATCTCGGTGTGACGCATACACATGATATTGATCCTTATACGCATCTGCTAAATATTCAGCTAGTGTCACAGATCGATGTTGCCCCCCAGTACACCCAATTCCAATGATCACCTGACTTTTTCCTTCCCGCTTATAGTGTGGAAGCGTAAAGTCAAAGAGATCGGTTAATTTCTCAAGAAATTGTTTGGTTTCTTTCCATTTTAAAACATAAGAAGAAACTTCCGTTTGCAGCCCTGTTTTCGGACGTAATTCATCAAGATAATGGGGATTAGGCAAGAAACGGACGTCAAATACAACATCTGCATCAATCGGAATTCCGTATTTAAATCCAAACGATACAAAATGAACGGTAAAGGAATCACTCACATTTGATGCAAAACGTTCCATAATTTTCGAACGAAGTTGTACAGGCTTAAGCTCTGTTGTATCAATGAATTGTTGTGCTCTCCCCTTCATTTCTTCAAGAAGCTCACGTTCTTTTTTAATTCCTTCTAAAGGAAGGCCGCTTTTTGCTAGCGGATGGGTTCGTCTCGTTTCCTTATATCGTTGAACAAGCTTGGCATCCTTTGCGTCTAAATACAAAATTTGAATATGAAGACGGTCTGCTGGGTCTTCTCTTAGCAAGTCAATCGCTTGAAAAAATTCATCGAAAAACGACTGGCCCCTTAAATCCATGACTAAAGCAACTTTTGTTACTTTGTCAACACCACCATCAATCAGCTCTATAAATTTTGGGAGCAATGCTGGAGGTAGGTTATCGACACAGTAGTAACCTAAATCTTCAAAACTCTGGACCGCTACCGTTTTCCCAGCACCAGACATACCTGTTATTACGACAACTTCTACATTTTTCAAGATTAAGCCCTCCTTACTCGCAAGCTGCGCTACGTCTACTCTTTAATAGTTGGTGTTCCGTATTATAATAAAACGTGCTATATAAAATGCCTTCACCATAAAAGACATGATCAAATATGAATCGATCTCCATCAGCCATCGGGAGTGTTTTGTACGCATCGATTGGCTGCCACTGTAATTTACCTTCAGGCGAATGTTCAAATAACTCACCTGTTGATCGAACGGCTTTAAACGTAAACATCATCCATTCATCTTGGATGCCACCGTTCTGATCAAGTATGACCATCGTCGTGACAGCTTGAAGCTCAGGCTTCACTACAGTCAGCCCGGTTTCTTCTTTTAATTCTCTTATTGCTGCTTCTTGTATCGTCTCCGTTTGTTCCATTTTCCCACCGGGAGCGACCCACCAACCTTTACTTGGCTTTTGCAACATAAGACATTGATTCTCAGTAGTTAACAAACAATTGGTTATCCGTTGCAAATTAATCACCCCACGTTCCTAATTCTATAGTATACATTTAAATGATAAAAGCGACAATGATTCATCCTCTGTCAAAAATGCGCAAAAAAATGAGCACGGATAGAATCCGTGCTCCAAAGAAAACTCTATAATAAAAAAGGGGGTCAATTACAATTCTTAGTTTAGCATCTCTCTGTTTCAAATAGGTTACAGATACTTTAAGAAAAAATATCTTTCTATTCAGTAACAGCTTTTTTTTGATCTTCTAAGTGCTCAAGATAATGTTGAACATTTTGAGCCGCAATGGAGCCATCCCCAGTTGCTGTAACGATTTGACGAAGCGATTTTTCACGTACATCTCCAGCTGCGAATACTCCTGGAACTTTCGTTTCCATTTCTTCATTTGTTTCAATGTAGCCTTCTTCGTTCGTAATAGACAGGTTTTTTACACTTTCGTTTAACGGAAGCATCCCGATATAGACAAATACACCATCTGCAGACATTGTTGACGTTTCTCCTGTTTCTGTATCTTCAAGCGTAACGCCGCCTACTTTGCCATCTTTTTCATTGATTTCTGTGACTACTTTATTCCAAACGAAATCGACTTTATCGTTTGCAAATGCACGATCCTGGAGAATTTTTTGCGCTCGTAATTGATCTCTCCGATGAACAATCGTCACTTTAGAAGCAAAGCGTGTGAGGTAAACCGCTTCTTCAACAGCAGAATCTCCGCCACCAACGACAATCAATTCACGCTCTTTAAAGAAAGCCCCGTCACATACTGCACAATAAGAAACACCTCGACCGCCTAATTCTTGCTCACCTGGAATTCCCAACTTTTTGTATTCCGCTCCAGTAGACACAATAACAGCTCTCGCTCGGTACTCTTTTGAACCTGCAATCACTTTTTTGGTTTCACCTTCGTCGATAATTTCCTTGATGTCCCCATAACCATATTCCGCTCCAAATTTCTTGGCATGTTCAAACATTTTATTAGACAAGTCAGGTCCTAAAATATGATCGAAACCAGGATAGTTTTCAACCTCTTCGGTATTTGCCATTTGACCACCTGGCATTCCTCGCTCTAACATAATGGTTTTTAAATTTGCTCTAGACGTATAAACAGCAGCTGTCATTCCAGCTGGACCTGCTCCTGCAATAATAACATCATAAATCATTTCTTCTGACATTCTGTACACCCCTTACATCGTTCCTTTGTTTTTCTAACTGATTTAACGTACACATAAACATCGTTATGCAACGAACTTACACTCTCTATTAGCTATTCCTTTTTCGCTTCATTCTTATCCTAGCGGAGTATTTGGCTGATTGTCTACTAACATGCTCATATCAACATCCTGCTCCATTAAAGGAAAGAAAATACGATGTTCCGCATCTTTTTCTACCTGCTCCAGAACGTATGGAGCATTTGAATCACCTGCTGTTATTGCTTCTTTCAGAAATTGAATGGCAAAATCTCGATTTCCATTATGATATTCCGCTACCGCAAAACAACGCAACAACATTGATTCCTTAACGAGCGTATAATCCTTTTTACGATAGGCAACCTCTTCATATTCTTCCAGATGGCATAAGACATGAAGAAGCCGAATTTTATAGTCATGTTGAATAGGCTTAATTTTCTTTAGCATTTGCACATAATGAGCGGTTTCATTTTGATAGCCAAGTTTATAATAAAAGACGGTTACATTACATAGCGCTAATAAGTTACCAGGATCTTCAGCAAGAACGGCGTCACACGTTTCAAATGCAGACTCAACCTCTCCTGTCCGAAACAACGCTTCTGCTAAATGATTTTGTGCAGCCCAATTTTTTGGATGAATATCCAATACTTTTTTTAAAAGAGGAATTGCGTCATTCGCTTTGCCTTCCGTTAAAAACACCCAGGCTTTTTCATGATTATTTAACGACTCTTCTTCTTTTTCTTCTTCATCCAACGGATCTTCTTCAAACAACTCTGCTAACTCTCTTGCATCCTCAACAAATGGCCCTTCAGGATCGAGAGTCAAATAGAGGTTTACATGCTTTTCTGCTTGAAAGAAATGCCCGAGATACACTTCATTATTGGCGATAAAAAAATGACAAGCAGGATGTTCATCATTCGATGACTCAAGAACACCATACAATATTTTATTCGAGCGTTCGTATTCTGATAGCTCCGTAAGAACGGCAGCAAGCTGAATTTTAAACACAGGTTCCGTTTCCGTTAACTTTACTGCACGTTCAAATAATTTCGCTGCCCGAGTAAGATGTTTATTTTGAAAAGCTGCCAAACCTTTATGAAAAAAATAATCGCCACTTCGATAAAATGGGACGACCGTTGAACCGGCATGTTCGCTCGCTTGTTTTTTACTCATTGTCGGTTGTACCTCCAACCAAATCTAATCTATGCTCAAGTATTCATTATAGCTTAATCTATTCGTTGTTCCGACTACATTTTCTAGAAAAAAAAAGAAAAAGTCAAACATTCTTTGACTTTTTCCTAATTGTTTAATTATTATGGCGTTTTTCAAGGGTCTGCATAATCGTTGTTAGAGGGATTTCTTTTTCTTCAAGTAAGACGAGAACGTGATAAAGTAAGTCGGCTACTTCCCAATGCATTTCTGTATGGTCGTTGTTCTTTGCGGCAATAATGACTTCACTAGCCTCTTCTCCAACTTTTTTAAGAATTTTATCTAATCCTTCATTAAATAAATACGTGGTATACGCCCCTTCAGGCATGTCTTTTTTCCGACTAGCAATGGTTTTTTCAAGGGTTTTTAAGATCGTCAACGGATCGGAAACATCTTTACCTTGTTCGCTTGTAAAACAGCTATAGGAGCCAGTGTGACAAGCAGGACCTAGCGGTTCAACGAGCAATAAGACCGCGTCTTGATCGCAATCATAGCGAATATCAACAACCGTTTGTTTATTTCCAGACGTTGCGCCTTTATGCCATAATGCCTCTCTAGAGCGACTATAAAACCACGATTCTTTGGTTTCGATTGTTAAGTTAAGCGCTTCTTCATTCATGTAAGCAAGCGTTAATACCTCTTTAGTAGACGCATCCTGAACAATAGCTGGCACTAGACCATCCTTGTTAAATGTTACGTGATTCATCTTACGTGCACCCCTTTTGATTTCGCGACATCTTTCACTTCTTGAACAGTTGTTTCTTTATAATGAAAAATTGAAGCAGCCAAAGCCGCATCTGCTCGTCCTTTTTGAAACACTTCTACAAAATGTTCCGCTGTTCCAGCACCTCCAGAAGCGATAATCGGGACCTCAACATGCTCATTAATTGCTTGCAGCAACGGTAAATCAAATCCTGATTTTTCCCCATCTTTATTCATGCTTGTGACTAATAACTCTCCTGCACCTAATTGTACCGCTCGCTGCGCCCACGCTGCGGCTGTCCAATCTGTTTCTTTCCGCCCGCCGTGGGTATAGACTTTCCACGTTTTTAATTCTGGATGAAATTTTGCATCAATGGCAACGACAATACATTGCGAGCCAAAGAAACGTGCTGCGGTTTCAATAAAAGCTGGATTCATTAAGGCCGCTGTATTTAAAGAAACTTTATCGGCTCCTGCCTGTAAAATGCGGCGAATGGCTTCGTTATCATTGATGCCTCCACCAACTGTAAATGGAATAGAGATGGAAGCAGCCACTTGCTCAACCACATCCAACATCGTTCTACGCCCTTCATGAGAAGCGGAAATATCTAAGAATACAAGTTCATCTGCTCCTTGTTCATCATAATATTGCGCAAGTTCAACAGGATCACCAGCATCTCGCAATGAGAGAAACTGAGTGCCCTTCACAACTCGCCCTTCTTTCACATCTAAACAAGGAACAATTCGTTTAGTGAGCATTCGAATTCTCGCCTGCCTTTATCGCTTCAGCTAAGTCAAAGCGCGCGTCATATAACGCTTTTCCGATCACAACTCCCGCTATGGCCGTTTCTCGTAATGTTTCCACATCGTCAAGCTGGCTTACCCCTCCTGAGGCAATAATTTCTGCATGGTTTCCAGCCATCTGTGCTAGCCGTTCACATGCATCAATGTTTGGTCCTTCAAGCATTCCGTCTTTAGCAATGTCTGTATAAATAAATGTTTTCACACCAGCATCTAACAACATTTTCGCCAAATCTTCTGCTTGAATGCTTGACGTTTCTACCCAACCTTCCGTTGCAACATATCCATTACGAGCATCTAAACCGATCACAATTGCATCGCCATATTTCTGCACCATCTCTTTCGTAAAATCAAGATGGTTAACAGCAACACTTCCTAGAATGACCCGCTTTACCCCTAGGTTTAAGTAATACGCAATATCGTCTTCTGTCCGAATACCTCCACCAACTTGAACAGGTATGGTTAACTGCTTAGCAATTTCTCCAATTTGTTCATGGTTCACCGGTTTCTTTTGCTTGGCCCCGTCTAAATCAACAAGGTGAACCCATTTCGCGCCAGCAGCTTCAAACGATTGAGCTGTCTGTAGCGGTGAGTCATGATAAACCGTATTTTTAGCATAATCGCCTTGTTCCAATCGAACACATTGGCCATTTAAAATATCAATTGCAGGAAAGATTGTTACACTCATCTTCTACACTCCTCTTCTCACTAAATCTCCAAAGCGTTTTAATAAAGCTGTCCCTAGTTGACCACTTTTTTCTGGATGAAACTGCATACCGAATACGAGATCTTGCTCGACGATTGCCGGAACATCTGTCCCATAATCGGCTTTTGCCGCTATAATTGCTTTCGCTGCTTCTACGACGTACGAATGGACAAAGTACACATAGCCTTCTTCCATTCCCTCCGTACTCGCTTTATCGTTTATAAATGACAGTTCATTCCAACCCATATGGGGAATTTTTAAGCTTGTTTCGTTTGGATGAATTTTTTCAGAGAAATGAACAACATGTCCGTTTAAATAAGAAAGTCCCGCCGTTTCCCCGTACTCAGTACTTTTTTCAAATAACAACTGCATCCCTAAACAGATGCCAAGTAGGGGCTTTTGCTGGTAAACTTGTTCGTCTAAAAATGTTCGTAACCCAGTGCTTTCTAGATTCTTCATGGCATCAGGGAATGCGCCTACACCAGGTAAAATAAAGCCATCACACGTTTTCAGTTCTTGCGGAATCCCGCTAATCAGATACGGGATCTCCAGACGCTCAAGCGCTTTTGAAACGGAATGAAGATTGCCCATTCCATAGTCGATAATGCCAATCATTAAAGCAACCCCTTTGTGGACAATACGCCTTTCTGATTTGAGTCAATGCTGCTCGCTTCATTTAACGCACGTGCACAAGCTTTAAAGATCGCTTCAATAATGTGGTGTGTGTTGTGGCCATAGTGAACAATGATGTGGAGATTCATTCTTGCTTCTATCGCTAGTTTCCAAAAAAATTCTCGTACAAGTTCAGTATCAAACGTTCCTACCTGCCCACTTGGCAAATCAACGCGATATTCTAAATGGGGTCGATTGCTTAAATCAACAACCACTTGTGCAAGTGCATCGTCCATTGGCACAATCGCTGAGCCATAACGACGAATTCCTTCTTTATCGCCTAATCCGCTTTTAAAAGCTTCCCCTAAACAAATCGCGATATCTTCTGTTGTATGATGAGCATCTACTTCGATATCCCCTTTTGCCTGTACGTTTAAGTCAAACTGTCCATGCTTTGCAAACAAGTGAAGCATGTGTTCTAAAAAGGGTACGCCTGTATGTAAATCAATCGTACCTTCCCCATCAACATTTATCGTTAATTCAATATCTGTTTCGCCTGTTTTTCGCTTAACGGTTCCTTGACGACTCATGATTAATCCTCCTGTAATCGAACTTCAATTGCTTTTGCATGGGCTTCTAACCCTTCCATTTGTGCGAGCGACATAACCGCTTGTGCATCTGCTTGAAACGCTTGTTTGCTATATGAAATAATACTCGTTTTCTTTATAAAATCATCGACCGACAATGGGCTTGAGAATTTCGCTGTCCCGTTCGTAGGGAGAACATGACTTGGCCCCGCGATATAGTCACCTACTACTTCAGCGCTATACGGACCAATAAAAATAGCACCGGCATGCTTAATTTTCCCTAACATCTCCATTGGCTCTTCGGTCATAATTTCCACGTGTTCACACGCTAATTCATTTACAACTTTCACCGCTTGATCGAAAGATTCACA
Organism: Shouchella sp. JSM 1781072; assembly: GCF_041949915.1. Lineage (NCBI taxonomy): Bacteria > Bacillati > Bacillota > Bacilli > Caryophanales > Bacillaceae > Shouchella > Shouchella sp. JSM 1781072. The sequence continues at coordinate 148,850 of NZ_JBHFQE010000001.1, read as the reverse complement.
CACATAAATATGACCATAATCTGCAATCGCTTGCTTTGCAACCTGAGGACGCGACAATTCGTCCAGCTGTTGCGCAACTTCCACCTGAACACGTTCTGCTAAGAGAGAAGAGGTGGTAACCAATATGGCTGAAGCCAGTTCATCATGTTCAGCTTGCGAAAGTAGGTCCGCCGCAATAAAACGAGCATTTGCCCCTTCGTCTGCTAACACGCAAATTTCACTAGGGCCCGCAATCATATCAATGTCAACTTCTCCAAATACAGACCGCTTGGCGAGCGCCACATATTGATTGCCAGGTCCTGTTACCTTATCTACTTTTTTGACCGTTTCTGTTCCGTAAGCAAAAGCAGCAATCGCTTGAGCACCGCCCATTTTATACATTGACGTAAGTCCTAATTCATTCGCAGCAACTAACACCCCTGCTGGAAGTTGTCCATCTTCATCTGGTGGAGAAGCCAAGGCAATCTGTCCTACTCCAGCTACCAGCGCAGGTATAGCGTTCATGATGACGGATGAGGGGTAGGCTGCTTTTCCCCCAGGAACGTATAAGCCTACCGTATCAAGTGGCGTCACTTTTTGTCCTAGCATCGTTCCGTCTTCTCTCGTCTTCATCCAGGAACTTTTATGTTGTTCCTCATGATACGCTCGAACATTTTTTATCGCTTTGCGAATGGCTACCAGTTCATTCTCTTGAATGGCTAAGTACGCTGCATTTACCTCTTCTTTTGATACAAGAAGTGAGGTCAGGTTCGCACCATCAAACTTTTTTGTTAGTTCATATAAAGCACGGTCTCCGTCTTGCTTCACGTTTTCGATAATCGACGTTACCCGATCCATGACGGTTTGATCGTCCTGTAATCGTCGTTTTTGTAGTTTAATGGTTTCGTCTTGTTGAATGTTCGTAATAATCACGCTACCCCTCCTACACGACAGCTTGCAATTGTTTAATCATACGTTGTATTTCTGCACGTTTCACTCGATAACTCGCTGGATTTACGATAAACCTGGACGTGATTTCTTGAATCTTTTCCAATTCAATCAAGCCATTTTCCTCCAACGTTTGTCCAGTCGATACAATATCAACAATTCGGTTGGCAAGTCCCATAATTGGCGCAAGTTCAATGGAGCCATTTAGTTTGATCACTTCTACTTGCTCCCCTTGTTCTTTAAAATATTGAATGGCTAAATTCGGATATTTTGACGCCACTTTAGGATGCAGTTCACCTTTTTGATAGTCTGGTAAACTCGCAACGGCTAGATGACAGGCACTAATTTTCAAATCAAGCATCTCATGCACATCCCGCTTCTCTTCCAGCATCACGTCTTTTCCTGCTACCCCTACATCAGCTACCCCTTGTTCAACGTAAGTCGGCACATCCATCGGTTTAGCAAGGACAAAGCGCAAATGCTCTTCTGGTACATCAATAATTAATTTTCTTGACTCTTCAAAGGTTTCAGGAAGTCGATAGCCGGCTGTTCTTAACAACGCTACAGCTTCATGAAAAATTCTTCCTTTTGGCATCGCAATGGTAAGTTGATTCATTTCCCCTCCTCCTCTTCAAAATAAAGATACGCCATTTCGGACTGGTCTTTTTTCCAATTATCCGTTAGTCCAGCTTCATCTTGTAAAATAACGCTATACCCCTCTTGACGTAATTGGTACGCTTTTTCAAATGCTTCTTTTCTACGAGACTGGTGGTATACGAAACACCAACTCTCTTCGTTTTGCGTAAACTCCCCACACACCTCACTCAAAAGATCGACTCTTACACCGAATCCTGTTGCAGGGGCACTCCGACCAAATTGCGCTAATAATTCATCATAACGACCGCCGCCACCGATAGGTTGAGCACCATCTTCATGATACGCTTCAAAAACAAATCCTGTATAGTAACTCATATGCAAAACCGTACTTAAATCAAATTGGACAACGTCTTCAAATCCTTCTTCCTTAATAACCTTCCAAATATGACGAAGTTCTTGAATGGCTAGTTTTCCTTCTTCAGACGTAACGAGCTCATCTGCTTGATCCAACACAAGTTCATTGCCACGTAAGTCTATGAGTTGAAGTAGCCGCTCTTCAATGTGCGGAGGCAAGTTGCATGCAGATACAGATTCTCGAAAACCGACATCATTTTTCTCAAATAACTGCCTTTGAATGTTCTCAGCATCTTGCGTTGCGGGTATATATTCCTTGAGCATCGCTTGTAAAAACCCAATATGTCCAAGTACCAGCTGGTAGCGTTCAAGCCGAATTTCCTCAATCGCTTGTTGAAAGAGCACAACAATTTCACTGTCTCCACTCGCTGTTGCATCTCCAATTAACTCGACTCCAACTTGTTCAAATTCTGCTGGACGCCCGCCTTCGAGTTGTTGCGCACGGTACAAGTTTGAGTGATACGATAACCGTAACGGAAATGAACGATTTTTCATTGTTGAAGAAACGAGGCGAGCAATTGGAGCGGTCATATCCGGTCTTAAGACAAGGGTATTCCCCGACAAATCAATACACTTAAACAGTTGTTGATCGGGAATCGCCGACAATTTCCCGACAGTTTCAAAATACTCTAACGCAGGTGTTTGTACTTTTTCATACCCCCATCCTGCGATTACTTGTAACAACTGTGCAGCAATGGTGCTCTGCATGCGATATTGATGTGGCAATTTATCTCTCATGCCTAAAGGCTTTTCAAATAAAAATAATTGGGACACGCTAAACACCTCAAATGCTTTAGTTTATTAAATCGCTAACGAATTAAAGTTTTTTAATAGTTTACATTTGTTTGGTAGGAAAGTCAACAACAGCCCTTCTCGTTTTTGGTTACAAAAAAAAGACTTAGACCATCGTCTAAGTCTTTTCTCGACAAAAACCGAGAATTCCTTTATTCGCTTGAAAGTTTCTTAATAAAACACATCGGATTTCCAGCGACAAACGTATCCGCAGCTACGTCTTTATGAACAACTGTGCCAGCGCCTACGACAGCACGATCACCTATCGTAACCCCAGGTAATATCGTGCAATTCGCACCAATCATCACATCATTTCCTATTATAACATCGCCTAAGCGATATTCCTTAATGAGGTATTCATGAGCCAAGATTGTCGTGTTGTAGCCGATAATTGAATTTGTTCCGACTTTAATACGTTCAGGAAACATGGCATCAACCATCACCATTAGCGCAAACGCTGTATACTGGCCAATCTTCATGTTTAAAAACGTTCGATACAGCCAATTTTTCATCCTCATAGAAGGGGTAATTCTTGCTACTTGACTGACGAGAAAGATTTTCACAACTTTCCAAAACGAGACCGTCTTGTATAGCTGCCAAAGAGAATTCGTTCCTGAAACGGGGTAACGCTCTGTCTTTCTACTCATCTCTCTTTCGCGATCTGAAGGAGGTCGTCCATCGAATGGATAATAAAATCTGGGTTAAAGGATTGTAAATAAGCCTCTCCTTTAAGAGCCCAACCTACCCCAACACTTATGGTCCCAGCACGTTGACCAGCTAATACATCATGAGAATTATCTCCAACCATAATGGCCTCTTCAGGGGAAGAGCCTAAACGTTCTAATGCTTTCAAAATAGGTTCTGGATTCGGCTTCTCGTTTGTTACATCATCAAGCCCAATCACTACATCAAAATAAGGCTCTAAGCCTGTTAACTTCAAACCCATTCGAGCCGTCTCTTTTATTTTAGTCGTGACAATCGCAAGTTTATATCCTTGTTGATGAAGCTGCTCAATGCCTTCTTTAACTCCTGGATAAATCGTCACGAGCGCATCGTGATGTAAATGATTGTGTGCGCGATACTTTGCAATATACGCTTCCGCTTTCTCTTGATTTATAGAAGAAAAGGTATCCATCAAAGACGGGCCTATAAACGGAAGAACCGTTTCTCTCGTATATTGGCCTGGATAATCCGCCTGAAGCGTATGAAGAAACGATTGGATAATTAACTCATTCGTATCAATTAACGTACCGTCTAAATCAAACAAAACTGTATTAATGGTCATATAGGGCACCCTTTCCATATGCAGACTCTTTTCTTTTTTCTAATCGTGTCCATACTCTTGAAATAACGATGGTTAGCAATAGAGCTGTTATCACTCTTATCACTAGCAGTGGCCAAACTGGAATCCCTAGCACAACAAAGACGAGCGTATCCTCTACAACTGCATGACATGCGACGAGAAAAATAAAGACGATGTACAAATCTTTTTTCTTTACTTTATCTTCTTTTACAGCGTCAATCATCACTCCTGCTCCATAAGCAAGACCGATGGTTAATCCAGAAGCAAGCGTTACGGATGTATTGCGATCCACTCCAATAAGGCGAGTGAGTGGGGACAACCATTTTGAGATGACCTTTAGCCAACCTCTTTCTCTCATAATTTGCACAACGAGCATTAAAGGAATGACGACCATCGCTAATTGGGCTACGCCCCAAAAAGCTGTTTGCAGCCCGACAAACACCATTCCTAAAATCGTTGTCGGTTCTGCTGCTTGCGTAGCTGAAGCAAGCCCATAAACGGCTTGCTCGCTGCCGCCATCCCAAATGAGGTTAATCACAAATGCAGAAAAAAGCGCTAAGAAAATCCGGACGGCGACAATAGGGAAAACTTTAATTCCGACTTTTGTCGCCACTGCTGATTCCACAATTAAATTGTGCGAGAAGGATAACATGATCGCAAGAATGAATACTTCTTTTACGGTTAATTCAAGGGATAGAATAGCGCCAATCCCTGCAAACAAATTAAGCACATTTCCAATCACTAGAGGAATTGCAGCTTCTCCAGGTAAACCAATAAGATTCATCACTGGTGCAATTCCTGAAGCAATCCAGCCTAAGACAGGCGTATAACCTAAAAGCGTAACAAACAGTGTAATCGGAAAAATAATTTTCCCTAATGTCCAGGTCGTTTGCAATCCAGACAAGAGCCCTCGTTTCACCACTCCCATGGAATCCCTTCTTTCTATTTTTTCTTTTTCTGTTTATTATTCTTTGTGTTTGCTGAAGTCGTAGCACCATCCGTATCTAAATAACGTGGGGGCTGGACGACCATACGTCGATAAATCCATAGAATAATTGCTAATCCAACTAGAACGATTGAAATAAATTGCGCAGTTCGTAGCGTTTCCCCGATTAACAAATAATCCAAACGGATGCCTTCAATAAAGAATCGGCCGACAGAATACCAAATGACGTAACTGAAGAAAAGTTCCCCTTGTCTTAAGTTCGCTTTTCTTAACAAAATTAAGACGATGACACCTACCACACTCCATAACGATTCATACAAAAAGGTAGGATGATAATACGTGCCATTTATGTACATTTGATTAATGATCCAGTCAGGCAAGAATAGCCCTTCGAGAAATTCTCTTGACACTTCCCCACCATACACTTCTTGGTTGACAAAGTTTCCCCATCGACCAATCGCTTGACCAATAAGAATCGCTGGTGCAGCAACGTCGGCAATTTTCCAAAAAGATAACTTCTTCACGCGAGCAAAGACAATCGCCGTTACAACCGCACCAATTAACGCCCCGTGAATCGCTATTCCGCCTTCTCGAATGTTAAATACGCTTAACGGACTATCTGCAAATTGATCCCATCTAAAAATGACATAGTAAAGTCGCGCACAAATAATAGAAATCGGCAACGCCCATACGAGTAAATCAGCAAACGTTTCTTTGGGAAGACCTCGCTTATCCCCTTCATAACGTGTCCATAAATAACCAACAAACACACCTAAAAGAATCAACACCGCGTACCAATAAATATCGATTGGCCCAAGCGATATAAAAACCCGATCCATCGGTTCAATTTGTGTATTCAATCTGTCTCACCTCTCTACTCTCTATCATTAAAATTCTTCATTATCCCCTTGTTCAATTACTTGCGTCAGACGCTCTGAAAATTCTTGAGCAGCATTAAAACCAAGCCGCTTTAAGCGAAAATTCATTGCAGCCACTTCAATTATAACGGCCAAGTTTCGTCCTGGACGAACAGGCACCGTCATCTTTGTTATTTCTGTATCAAAAATTTTCATTTTATCTTCTTCAAGACCTAAACGGTCATACGCTTTTTTCTGATCCCATGTCTCGAGGTTCATACATAAGCTTATACGTTTAAACGGCCGAACCGCTCCAGCACCAAACAAGGTCATCACATTAATAATTCCTAACCCTCGAATTTCGAGTAGATGTTGCAATAACGGCGGAGGGTGCCCAACTAACGTATCTTCATTTTGCTGACGAATTTCAACTGAATCATCGGCTACTAAGCGATGGCCTCGACGCACAAGATCAAGCGCAGTTTCACTTTTACCGACACCACTGCCACCAGTAATTAACACACCAATCCCATAAATATCAACAAGAACCCCGTGTACAGCCGTGACAGGCGCTAATTCACTTTCTAGATAGTTGGTTACACGGCTACTAAGCTGTGTCGTTGTTAATGTTGATCGAAGAACAGGTACATTTTTATGATTTGCTGCCGCAATAAGTTGAGACGGAGCTTCTAATCCTCGAGATAAAATAATACCAGGTGTATCATAGGTACATAGCTTTGTCATCCGCTCTTCTTTTTCTTCATCCGATAACGATTTTATAAAAGATAGCTCGGTTCGTCCAATTAACTGCAGACGACGAGCAGGATAATACGTAAAAAAACCAGCCATTTCAATTCCTGGACGAGAAATATCACTCGTCGTAATTGGACGATAAATCCCTTCTTCCCCTGCTAATAGTTCAAATTGGAATTTCTCTAATATATCATTCGCTGTCACTTTTGACATGCACACACCTCTTTTACTTAGCTTTCCACTAGCCATATTGTAGCACGATTTTTACCAGAGTCATAAACCTTAAAAAAGTGAACAAAAAAGACGCAGAGTCAGCGCCCTACGTCTCAAAGATTTCTTATAAAATTAGCTTCGTTTGACAGGGTTTATTAAAATCGCTTGGAACAGCGCAATAATCACAGCTGCAAGTAAAGCAATACCAAAACCATCAATCACAAAGTAACTTCCCATAAACCAAGCGGTCAACATTAATGTTAACGCACTAATGACAAATAGGAATAATCCTAGCGTTAAAATGGTTATTGGCAACGTTAATATCGTCAGTAACGGTTTTACAGTCCAGTTTAAGACTGATAAGATAAGCGCAGCAATCAAGGCAGCGCCAAATCCACTTAAGGTAAAACCAGAGAATAACGCTGATAAAAGTAAAAGCACAAGTGCATTAAGCACAAGACCAATAAGCCATCTCATATGAACCCCTCCTTACTCAGTTGGCATTAAAAATGTAGCAATGATATAGGCAATAAGAACGGGCCATACCGTTGAGATTAACGCTAAGATAACAGCGATAAGACGAATAATTGTTGGATCGATTGAAAAGTATTCAGCAATTCCGCCACATACGCCTGTTATCATACGCTTATTCGATGATCGTTTTAGTTGCTTCATCTAACATTACTTCCTTTCAACGACATATACTTCTTCTATTGATTTCTTAATGTGATACTACCAGTATTAGCAACAGCACGAACTTTCACCTTGCCTGAAATGTCATCATTAGCGGTTACGTGCATATAACGTTGCGCAAGTTCTTTTTTCTCGTCATGAACAATTGACGATTCAAGATGATTGTGAATGGAGCCGACATTTGAACGAAGCTTCCCTTCAAATCGAACATCTTCTGCAATAAAGAGTTTGACGCTACCTGTAGTCGTTTTAACATCTAAATAACCAGCCGTATCGTCGTTTTTATTTAAATAATACGTAATGGACCCGTTCACTGTTTCCACATCAGCATCTTCAATTTTTCCATCTGCTTTAATCGTTCCATTAAACGTTTTTGCAAATAACGAGCCAATCGTATTTTCCTCAATCGTAATCGATCCATTCATTGTTTCCAAGCTTGCTTTTATTGCTTCCACATGCGTAACTTTAATTGAGCCATTTGTTGTGTTCGCTTCAAGCTCTTTCGTTTGTATCGATTCCCCAGTTAAAGACCCATTAAACGTATAAAGTTTAATGCTATCATAGGAAGATTTTGGAACATATAGCGTTCCATTCACTTTCATTGTTTTTGACTTCGTTTCAAACACTAATTCCCCGTCAGATATTGAAAAAGACGATTCTTTCATTAAAAATTCATGTGCCTGCTCGTCGTTATTTGTTCGGTATACTTTTGCATCAAGTTCTAATCGTACACCTTGTTTTTCCCACGGTACAACGGCAAACGAACCATTTTCTAAAGAAACCTTTACTTTATTAAACTCAGCTTGTTCTTCTTCAAACGTATGTTGAATGTCCATTCCGTTTCCAAAGTTAAAGTCAAAATCACCATCTCTCACTTTTTGAAAAGCGGATTCAAAAAAACTGGTAAACTTCGTAAAAGGTGACTCTTCAGGATCTTGGCGTTCTTTACTAGATGAGCCGGTATTACTAGCAGTTGAGTTAGAGGATACGTCCTCCTCTTTCCCAACAGCTTCAAGTAACTTTAAGCCTTCTTCAGCAGAGACTTTCCCATCTTCTATCATCTTTAAAATCATTTTACGTTCTTCCATCACGATCGCTCCTTTTCAATATTATCTTCTATGATCTTATTACGAAGAAGCAAGGTCACATGTTTCATTTTTTCCCTATTTTTTATGATGAAAACTCGAATTTTTCTGCGTAGCGTGCTTTATCTCTTTCTAATATCGGTTTTAAGTAGCGTCCGGTATATGATCCTTCCACTTCTGCCACTTCTTCAGGAGTTCCTTGCGCAACGAGCTGACCCCCACCAGTACCGCCTTCAGGGCCTAAATCAATAATGTGATCAACCGTCTTAATCACATCGAGATTGTGCTCAATTACAAGAACGGTATCGCCATTATCGACAAGACGCTGAATGACGCCTAACAAGCGATCAATGTCATCCACATGCAAACCTGTCGTCGGTTCATCTAAAATATACAGGGTTTTCCCTGTTGGTCGTTTATGAAGCTGTGAAGCGAGTTTCACACGCTGTGCTTCTCCACCAGATAACGTCGTTGCCGGCTGCCCTAACCGGACATATCCCAAACCAACATCAATTAACGTTTGGATTTTACGTTTAATCTTTGGAATGCTTCCAAAAAACTCAACGCCCTCTTCGACCGTCATTTCTAATACATCTGCAATCGTTTTGCTTTTGTACGTTACTTCTAACGTCTCGCGATTATAGCGCTTCCCGTGACAAACTTCACACGGGACGTAAACATCAGGCAAAAAGTGCATTTCAATCTTGATAATGCCGTCTCCTTTACATGCCTCACATCTACCGCCTTTCACATTAAAACTAAAGCGCCCTTTTTTGTACCCTCTTACTTTTGCTTCATTCGTTAATGCAAACACATCACGAATATCGTCAAATACACTTGTATAGGTTGCAGGGTTGGATCGTGGCGTACGGCCAATTGGTGATTGGTCAATGTCAATGACTTTATCCATTTCCTCAATACCGACAATTTCTTTGTGCTTTCCAGGCTTATCTTTGGCACGATGAATTTTTTGCGCAAGAGACTTGTGGACAATTTCGTTTACAAGGGTACTCTTTCCAGAACCAGAAACACCTGTTATAGCAGTAAAGACACCGAGCGGGAATGTGACGTTTATATTTTTTAAATTGTTTTCCGTAGCGCTTTTCACAATAAACTTTCTACCAGTAAGGGAGCGACGCTCGGTTGGAACCTTAATGAATCTTTCACCAGCTAAATACTGACCTGTCAAGGAGTTGGGATCAGCAATCAATTCTTGTGGAGAGCCTTGTGCTGTCACATAACCACCGTGCACACCTGCCCCTGGTCCGATATCGATAATGTGATCCGCTGCTAACATCGTATCTTCGTCATGTTCAACAACAATGAGCGTATTTCCTAAATCGCGCATCCGTTTTAACGTTTCAATTAAGCGGTCATTATCTCGTTGATGCAGCCCAATGGAAGGTTCATCTAAAATATAGAGCACACCCATAAGCGATGAGCCAATTTGTGTCGCAAGTCGAATACGCTGCGCTTCCCCACCCGATAACGTGCCAGCCGCTCGAGATAGTGTAAGATAATCCAATCCCACATTGATAAGGAAGCCAATTCGGTCTTCAATTTCTTTCAGAATAAGTCTTGAAATCGAACGATCTTTATCTGATAGCTCCAACGTTTGCATAAACTGAAGCGCATCGGTACAAGAAAATTGACTCACTTCTCCGAGATGTTTATCCCCAACATAAACAGCAAGCGCTTCTTTTTTTAATCGATAGCCTTTACAAGTTGGACAATTTTTCTGGGACATATAAGTCCCCATCTGCTCGCGAATATAATCTGAACTTGTCTCTCTATACCTGCGGCTAACGTTCGTTAAAACTCCTTCAAACACAATCATATGCTCACGAACGCGCCCAAAATCATTTTCATAATGGAAAAAGATCTTTTCTTTTCCACTCCCATTCAAAATGATGGATTGTTGTTTTTCCGACAGTTGATTAAAAGGCGTATCCATATCAATGGAAAAATGCTCGCATACCGCTTCAAGTAGCTGTGGATAATACGATGAGCTGGTTGGCTCCCACGGTGCGATGGCATGATCCCTTAACGTTCTGTCTGAATCAGGTATCACGAGCTCCGCATCTACTTCTTGCTTCACACCGAGGCCATCACAAGCGGTACACGCGCCGTACGGACTGTTAAATGAGAAAAAGCGTGGCTCTAATTCAGGAATGGAAAATCCACATTCCGGACAAGCGTGATGTTGACTAAACAGAAGTTCTTCGCCGTCAATGACATCGATCAACACACGTCCATCAGCAAGATTTAAAGCCGTCTCTAGTGAATCAGCCATTCTCGTTTGAATTCCGTCTTTCACAACAATCCGATCGATGACCACTTCCACGTTATGTTTCTTATTTTTATCAAGCTCTATTTCTTCCGTTGCTTCTCGCATTTCTCCATTAACACGGACACGAACGTAGCCATCTTTTTTAATTTGATCAAATACTTTAGCGTGGGTTCCTTTTCGTCCAGAAACCATAGGCGCAAGAATCTGCATTTTGGTACGTTCAGGGAACTCTAGCAATTGGTCAACCATTTGCTGAATCGTCTGCGATGTAATCTCAATGCCATGTTTTGGACAAATAGGCTTACCGATTCTAGCGTATAAAAGCCTTAAATAATCGTGGATCTCTGTTACCGTTCCAACGGTTGAACGCGGGTTTCGACTCGTTGTTTTTTGATCAATCGAAATAGCTGGAGATAACCCTTCAATTGAATCAACATCAGGTTTGTCCATTTGCCCTAAAAATTGACGCGCATAGGCGGATAACGATTCTACATACCGCCTTTGTCCCTCTGCATAAATGGTGTCAAATGCCAAAGATGATTTCCCAGAACCGGATAAGCCCGTTAACACAACAAGCTTTCCTCTAGGAATTGAGACATCCATATTTTTTAAATTATTTGATCGTGCCCCTTTAACGACAATCTCTTCGTGTGCCATACCGTCATCCTTCCGCTTTAAGCTCTAACAGCATATCTCGAAGTTCAGCTGCTCGTTCAAAGTTTAAATCTTTCGCAGCTTGCTTCATTTCTACTTCTACTTGTTCAATGGTCTTTTCACGTTCTTTTTTCGTCATTTTTTGTTGCGGTTTTTGCGTAACATCGTATTCGCCATCTTCTTCCGCTGCATACGTCGCTTGGACTACATCAGGGATTTTCTTTTGAATCGTTTGAGGCGTGATGCCGTGCTTTATATTATATGCTTCCTGAATCTCTCGACGGCGCTTCGTTTCGCTTATCGCCACTTCCATTGAACCTGTCATTTTATCCGCATACATGATGACTCGACCGTGTTCATTTCGGGCAGCTCGACCAATCGTTTGAATAAGAGAACGCTCCGCTCGTAGAAATCCTTCTTTATCTGCATCCAATATGGCAACGAGAGAAACTTCTGGAATATCTAGTCCTTCTCGTAATAAATTTATCCCAATGAGAACATCAAACGTCCCCATTCTTAACTGGCGAATGATCTCAAGTCGATCCAATGTCTTTACTTCAGAATGCAAATAGCGGACTTTTATCCCTAACTCTTTTAAGTAATCCGTTAAGTCTTCAGACATTTTCTTCGTTAATGTGGTAACGAGTACACGCTCGTCCCGTTCAATCTGCTCATGGATTTCGCCAATTAAATCATCAATTTGTCCTTCAATTGGGCGAACCTCAATTGGCGGATCTAATAAACCAGTTGGTCGAATAATTTGTTCAACCATTTCTGGAGTATGCTCTAGCTCGTAAGGTCCAGGTGTTGCCGAAACATAAACCGCTTGGCTCACTTTCCCTTCAAACTCAGCAAATTTCAATGGTCGGTTATCCAATGCTGAAGGCAAACGGAACCCGTGGTTCACAAGAATTTCTTTTCGAGCTCGGTCACCATTATACATACCTCGTACTTGAGGCAATGTAACGTGAGACTCATCCATAATAAGTAGAAAGTCTTCTGGAAAGAAATCAATTAACGTATACGGTGTAGCCCCAGACTCTCTTAGTGTTAAATGACGGGAATAATTTTCAATCCCTGAGCAAAAGCCCATTTCAGCCATCATCTCAAGGTCATAGCGCGTACGCTGTTCTAAACGCTGCGCTTCTAGCAATTTCCCCTCTTCATGCATCGTTTTTAACTGTTCTTCTAACTCCGTTTCAATGTTCGCAATCGCTTTTTTCATTTTTTCTTCTCGGGTAACGAAGTGAGATGCCGGAAAAATAGACACGTGGTTGCGTTCGCCTTTAATTTCACCTGTTAATGCGTCTACTTCTGTCATCCGGTCAATTTCATCACCAAAAAACTCAACCCGGATACATTGCTCGTCACGAGAAGCTGGGAAAATTTCCACAACATCGCCTCTTACACGAAATGTTCCGCGGATGAAATTTAAATCATTTCGATCATACTGGATGTCTACAAGCCTGCGTAATAACTCATTTCGATCCATTTCCATTCCTGTACGTATAGATAAAACAAGGTCTCGGTACTCTTCTGGATTACCTAAACCATATATACACGACACACTAGCTACGATAATCACATCTCGTCTTTCGAATAAGGCGCTTGTAGCCGAATGACGTAATTTATCAATTTCATCGTTAATGCTTGCATCTTTTTCAATAAAGGTATCAGACGACGGCACATACGCCTCTGGTTGATAATAATCATAATAGCTAACAAAATATTCAACTGCATTATTCGGAAAAAATTGTTTAAACTCACTGTACAGCTGTCCAGCAAGGGTTTTATTGTGTGCCATAATTAATGTCGGCTTATTGACTGCTTGAATCACATTTGACATTGTAAACGTCTTACCGGTCCCCGTTGCGCCAAGTAACGTTTGATGCCGATCACCGTTTTCAATCGCACGTACAATTTTTTCAATTGCATTTGGTTGGTCGCCTTGAGGCGAATAGTCTGATACTAATTGGAACGTTTGATCCATCTTTAATAGAGCGATTAACTGGATGTTCGTCAGTTAATCCACTCACCCCTCCTTCGCAAAAGAACATTATCCTACTGTTATTCCCATTTTCCGTCCATTAAAACAATACATGTTCATCCTTCTCTAAACACACGTTCGCTTAATTATATCACAGTTTTCACTCCATATACCAACTTTTACGAACGCACGTGCGTACCCATATATTGTTAATGAACATATTTATGGACGAATAGCTGATAATCCAGTATGATAACAATAATGATTATTACATTTGAATAGGTGTCTTCGGGGCAGGTGAAATTCCTGACCGGCGGTAAAGCCCGCGACTCCACATCATGATGTGGACTGATTTGGTGAAATTCCAAAGCCGACGGTAAAGTCCGGATGGGAGAAGATCAAATTGAAAGAATGTAGCCTTTGCTACGTTTATTTCGTCAGCCCTGAACATTTTTTTGTCCAGGGCTTTTTTTGATTTTTACAGAAGACCTTTTCACTGAAAAGGAGCTCACAGCTGTGAACGAACAACGAACGAATAAAACATTTTGGTTTATTGTCATTGGTGCCGCCTTTTGGGGGATCAATCCATTGTTTCGAATTTTATTACTCGATACAATGACTTCTCTACAAATCGTCTTTATCGAACATATTATTTTAGCTTTAATCGCTATACCCATTTTGTATAAATTCCGAAGCGATATTAAAAAACTGCGCTTTAAAGATTTAGGCGCACTCTTATTTATTTCGTGGGGTGGCTCTGCCATTGCAACGCTTTTGTTTACTCAAGGTTTAACAATTGCTTCATCAGGTGGCGAAATTAATTCTGTCCTCTTATTACAAAAGTTGCAACCCCTTTTTGCGATTACGCTGGCACATTTTCTGTTAAAAGAGAAGCTACCCCAACGTTTTGGTTTATACGTACCGATCGCACTAGTTGGTACCTATTTACTAACGTTCGGTTTTTATTTTCCGATTAATAATCCAAGCGAGATCCTTCAGCTAGGCAGCTTGTATGCGATTGGTGCAGCCGCGCTGTGGGGAGGTTCAACCGTGATGGGTCGTATTCTTCTACAAAAATGTCGTCACGAAACGGTGACTGCTTTACGCTTCTTGCTTGCTTTACCATTGCTTGGTGTATTGATTACAGTATCACCTGAAATGTGGACAACACCTGAATCAGCTGTGGCTTTAACCTTTATCGGGCTTAACATTCTCGCGTCTGCTTTATTGCCAGGTCTTGTATCAATGCTTCTATATTACCGAGGTCTCCAGTCGGTGAAAGCTTCTGTGGCAACGATTGCGGAATTGAGTTTTCCAATGACAGGTTTGCTTGTATCATGGATTACACTTGAAGAAACAGTCACGATTGCTCAATTAATCGGCTTTGCTCTTATCTGGTTTGTTTTATATCGCATTTCTAAGCAACAAGATACCATTTCCCAGCTCCCGCCTTTAAAGAAGAGGCAAAAAGCAGCGTTACGAACATCTGAAGATACACCTTAAATAAGCGCTACCTTGCACGCATTACGATAAAAAAGGACGACTATTCCAATACAGGATTAGTCGTCTTTTTATGAGGTTATTTTATTTGATTCAAATAATGGAGTTACTCAGTTTCTCTTGTTTTCGCACAAGCAAGACACCTAGTTGATAGTGCTCGCCATTATAGAGAGGCCCTTGCACGAAGCGCTTCTCGCCATCTTTATCTTTCACTTCAATTTTACAATAAACAGCATTTTTCTGAAGCGCTTGATAAAGCGTCGTCTCGTCAAATACAATCATTCCATTTACCTTTGTTAATTCCTCGCCAATTAAAATGTTCATTTTTCCAGCAGGACTGTGAGGGAGTACCCCTACCACACGACAGCTCTCTTCTTCCTCCGTAAAAAAAGCAGGATCTTTTTTTGCTTTTTGCCAAATAGACAATTGCAATGTGAGATGAAGAAGCCCCATCAATCCTAGTATACTTGCAAACAGCCATGCATTCGGATAAAAGGTTACGATAATTGTAGATACCGCAGCTATGATTGCTAATAAAAGATATATACGTGTATGTTGATCCGTACGTCGACGCATCTGATTACGCGTTTGCAATTTGAATCCTAGAAAAATCGGAAACAGAACAGGCTGAAGAGCCAAATTTCCTACTGTAAACAACGGCCATGACCAAGGAAGGGAAACGATGCCTTCAGGAATAAAGAATACAACTGGTATAATCCACAACCGATTTATCTTGTGAATGCCGACATACCGTCCTCTTTTCCCTTGTTCTAACTGTGGAGACACTAACTTCGAACCGTTTTTTCGAATTAGCACCGCTTGCGCTAGTAAGCAGACGGTCATTATAAATAAAATTGTCGGAAAAATGAAAGAGGCTCTCATTGAATCATCTATGTTAGGAACTGCAATTACTTGTGGTACGAGTACAAGATAAAGTCCAACAAGTAAAAATAAATAAGTCGGTGTCACGAGCTGCATTTGTCCAGTTACTAGTAACAGCAGCGTTGCCACTCCTATTGCAATCACAACATCAATCGGCAATAACGCCCCAACTGCAACTGTGGCGATACTAATTAGTACACCCGCCACAAAAGAAGGAATGATACTAAATAAAAAATCGGCCCGTCGTGCATATACCCGCGTATGAAATGATTCTCGTTCTAGCTTTACACGTTGATTTGCAATAAAAAAGAGTACGAGTAAACCAATATAAACAACAGGATTTAAAAAAAAGCTCGCTAGTGCAATTACGATTGTATCTACCATAACTTGTCCTCCAGCACTTACTTAAAAAGAGATATCTGTGCTAGTTCATACAGATATCTCTTTTTCATGCATGTAATACTTCTTATTATACTTATGATGCTTGCTCAGCAGCAAGTTCAATCGCTCGATTTAATTGTGCATCATTTTCCACATCTCGAATATGAGCGCGTATTTCTTCTTGAATCATTTGCGCAGTATCTTCATCGAGTTGACCATTAACGTCTAAATCATGCGTTTCTTGAAACTCAGTTATCGCACTTTCGGTCTGGTCATCAAAATAGCCATCTGTTCGTCCTACTTCATATCCCAATCCTTCGAGCATGCTTTGTGCACGGCCGATTTGATCGGATACTTGGTCTTGTTCAAAAGCCTCTTCAATGGAAAGGGCAACTGAGTAAAAATAATCTGGCTGATCAACTTCAACAGTCGGTTCAACACCATCTTGATCAATGGTATTTCCGCCTGCAGTTAGCCATCGATCGGTCGTAATCTTCAAGGCACTTCCATCGGTCATTCGAATTGATTTTTGGACGGTACCTTTACCGAAAGTCGTGTTTCCAACAAGATCATAGCCTCCTGATTCTTTTAGTGCTGCAGCGAGAATTTCGGAAGCTGAAGCGCTACTTTCATTTATTAAACCAACAATTGGATACGGTTTACGATCATCTAAATCGGATTCATAGCTTTCAATACTTCCATTGCTATGCTCAATTTGAACAATCGGGTTATTTTCAGGGATTATTAGGTTTCCGATATTTTGTGCGCCATCTAAATAGCCACCTGGATTATTCCGAACATCCACAATCAAACCATCAATGCCTTCATCTTCTAATTCCTGTAACAACTCTTCAAACTGACTCCCCACATCTTCAGAGAACGATGTAATTTCTAAACGGCCAATTAATTGACCATCCGCTTCAAATGTATCTGCACGGACTGCATCCACTTGAATTCGATCTCGTTCAATTGTGACATCAAAAGGTTCACCTTGTTCGCCTCTTTGAATCGTCAGCGTGACATCCGTACCACCTTCGCCACGAATTAGCTGAACCGCTTCATTTACGGAATAGCCTTCGATCGACTCTCCATCAATTTCTACGATTGCATCATTTGGTAAGAGACCCGCCCGTTCCGCTGGAGATTCTCTCATCGGACTAATAATAGACACATAGCCATCCACCATACCAACTTCTGCACCAATTCCTTCAAAATGAGAGCTCAATGATTCCTGGAAATTTGCTGCTGATTCGACATCCATATAATCTGAGAAGGGATCTTCTAATGTCTCAACCATCCCACTGATAGCCCCTTCAACCAGCTTTGTTCGCTCTACTTCAGAAACGTAATTATTTTCAATCGTTGTTAATGCTGTTTCGAATTTCTCCATCAACTCATCATCATCTAATAGCACTTCTGGAACATCAACATCTTCACCACTTGAAGAAGGCGGTGTTTCATTTGAAGCCCCAAACTGAATTCCATCATTTATAAAAAAGACAGCAGCTACAGCAATAATGACCATCACCGATAAAGTAAAAATCAACTGCTTTAATTTCAAAACGCTTCACCACTCCCAATGAGTTAGACATACAATTCAAGCATTATATTTATTCTAAGTCGTTCTCAGCCTAATGTCAAAACTCGTTTGTCCTATTTTTGTCAAAAAATTTAAAAATAGCGCCCCTGTAGGTGGACGCTATTTTCGTTTTATATATAATTCATTGGATCAACAGCATTTGTACGAGCCCAGTTAAAGGCACCTCTATGTACTTCAAAGTGTAGGTGTGCGCCTTGTGAATCCCCAGTATTCCCCATTGTGCCTAGTTGGTGGCCTTGACCAACACGTTGACCCGCACGAACATCAATTCGATCTAAGTGTGCATATACAGTTGTATATTGTTGACCATCCATTTGGTGCGTAACAAGTACCCAATTACCAAAACCACCATCGTGGTATCCTGCTTCAACAACGGTTCCGTCTAATACAGATACGATTGGTACATCGCCACTTCTGCCATTTTTCCCAATATCAATGCCCCAATGTTGTCTTCCCCAACGTGGACCAAATTGAGAAGTAACGGTTCCTGTTGCAGGTCGAATAAAGGAAGATGAGTTGTTTGCTGATGGAGCTGCTGCAGTCGTTTGGACCGGAGCATTGTTTCCACTAGACGACGGTGTTGCTGATTTTGATGCACGCTCCGTTGTTTCTGCTTTAGAAGAAGATTCTGCTTTAGCAGATTCTGCTGCTTCTTCTGCAGCTCTTTCCGCTTCTGCAGCTTTACGCTCTTGTCTTTCTTTCTCTTCTTGTTTGCGACGCTCTTCTTCTTCACGTTTTCTTTCTTGCTCTTCTTCCCACGCAACAAGCTCAGCTTCAAGAGCGGCTTCTTGCCCTTCTAGCAATTCTTCATCAGAAATAATCGCATTTAATTCGTCTTGAAGTTGTGCTTCTTTGTCATTTAAATCATTTTGCAAATGCTCTAATTCACCTTGTTGGCTATCCAATTCTTCTTGAACGGTTTTTAAAGCTGCTTTATTTTCTTCTACTTTTGCTTTTTTCTCTTGAACTTCTTCTTTTGCAATATGTAGACGTTCTTCATCTGCAACATGCTCGTCTAGTAACTCTTGGTCGCTTTCAGCAATGGTTGTAATTGCACTAAAACGCTCAATAAAATCCCCGAAACTTTGCGCACCAAGCAAGACTTCAATATAACTTACTTCTCCGTCTGTTTCATATGCTGCAACGGCACGCTCTTGCAAAATTTCTGTACGCTCTTCAATGCGCTCTTCAATAATCTTGATTTCTTCTTCAAGCGCTTTGATTTCCTCTTCAAGCTGAACAAGTTCAGCTTCTGTGTCATTTAGCTTTTGCTCGTTTTCATCTTGTTTTACCGTCAATGTTTGAATTTCACTTGAAAGTTCATCAAGCTCGCTTTCTAGCTCTGTAATTTCAGAACGTGTTTCGTTAGCGGATTCTTGGTTTGATGCTTGCTGTTCACGCACCTGATCTAATTTTGAATTGATTTCTGTATTTGCCATTGCTGGTTGGACCCCAGTAAATAGGAGAGCCGCTGCTGCAGTTACTGCAACAGTCGCTCTTATCGTACGTTTTTTCAACCCTTTTTCCCCCTTGATAATGAATATACCTTTTACACTTTTAAAAATTTCCTCACAGACATGACGCTTCCCCATATACCAACGCCAAGTCCAACAACCACTAATAAGATTGATAATTGTAAGATTAATAGGTTAGGTGCAAGTAAATCATACGGTACGCTCTGTAAAAAGCTCGCCGATTGATTGTATAAATAAGTGTAGCCGAAGCTTATTAGTAAAATAGGAACGATACTTCCTAAAATCCCTAATAACATCCCTTCAATTAAAAACGGCCAACGAACAAAACTATTTTTCGCACCTACTAATTTCATAATTTGAATTTCATTTTTTCTCGCTAAAATTGTTAATTTAATTGTATTTGAGATTAAGAACATCGCCGTGAATAATAGTGCAGCTACAACAACAGCTCCTGCTACTCTTCCTGTGTTCGTAATCGTAAACAGATCAGAAATAATTTCCTCTCCATAAGAAACTCTTCCTATATATGGATGTTCATCTACTGACTGAGCAATTTCTTCCGTTAACTGAGGTGTTGACGCAATAATCCGTAGTGCATCTCTTAATGGATTGTCTTCTCGTAAGCTCCCCCAATAATCCTCTCCGTCTGTTGAGGCAATTAAGTTTTCAAGCCCCTCTTCTTTATCAATAAACTCTACTTGTGCAACATCATACTCTTCATTCACTTCTTCAATTAAGTCATTGATTTCAGCTTCGTCTGTCCCTCTTTCAATAAAAGCTCGAATTTCGACATTATCTTCAATTGTTGAAGCGATATGATTCCCGTTTAAGAAAACGATCATAAAGAAACCAACAATGACGAGCATAACGGTTACAGCACTTATTGATGCAAATGTCATCCAACCGCTACGTCCAATATTTTTAAACCCTTCACGGATATGACGCTTGGCTGCATTAAACTTCATAACCGTAGTTCCCCCTAGCTTCATCACGTACAATGCGTCCAGCTTCGATCGCAATCACTCGGCGCTTTAGCGTGTTCACAATTTCTTTATTGTGCGTAGCCATGATAACTGTTGTACCAAGAGCATTAACGTTTTCTAAAATGTCCATGATGCTCCAAGCTGTATCAGGATCGAGGTTTCCTGTAGGCTCGTCCGCAATTAAAATATCCGGTCGATTGACAACAGCTCGCGCAATCGCTACACGCTGTTGTTCACCACCTGACAGTTCACTTGGATAAAATTTCGCCTTACTTTTTATCTTAACAAGCTCTAATACTTCCATTACTTTTTGCTTGATTTTTGAAGGGTGTTCTTCAATAACCTCTAGTGCAAAGGCAATATTCTCATATACTGTAAGCGATTGAAGCAGCTTAAAATCTTGAAAGACTACGCCAACTCTTCTTCTTAAGCTAGGCACTTCTTTGTGTTTCAGTTGAGATAAATTCACGTTATCAATGTAAATTTCACCTTTAGATACTTGTTCTTCTCGATATAATAAGCGAATAAATGTAGATTTACCGGCGCCACTTGGACCAACGATATAAACAAACTCGCCTTTATTAAACTGAACAGACATACCATTTATTGCTTTCACGCTGTTAGGATAGACTTTCCAGACATCCGTAAGCTGTATTAAACTCATTTCATCACAACCTTTAATCAATAATCCCAAGGTCAATTGTTGTTATTTGTCATGTTTTGCAGACATTTAGTCACGCTTCGCGGTTATTATATCATTAGATAAGCGCTAAAAATATTACATTTCTATTTCAATTGAGGTTTACTGTCAGATATTAGCGGGTAAACATGGCGAACACAAAAAAATGAACTGTATGGTTACAGTTCATTTAGCCACTTTGCCAATGCTTCTCGATCTTCTTCTTCGACTTTTTGAGGTGCCATATAGCCGATACCATCTTTTATAATTGCCTCAATTTCTTCAGCCGAATAATCTAAGCCAATTAACGTCGGCCCTGTTGCTCCTTGCAGCTGATCTCCGTGGCACGTAATACAGCTGTTTTCTTGATAAAGTTCATATTCATCACCACTAAACGTTCGTTCCTCACTATCCTGTACTTGGGTGGAATCATCACCTTTAGAACCACATCCACTTAATAAGAGAAGAAACGTCACTATACTTACGGGTACATACGGCTTCAATAACGTCCCTCCTCATTAGCAACATTCAAGCAAAAAACCGGCTACTAAGCCGGTTTTATTTTCTAGTCAATGTTAATAGTTTGACGTAAATACGCATCAATAAACGGGTCTAAATCCCCATCCATCACGGCATTCGAATTTCCATTTTCATGATTTGTGCGATGGTCTTTCACCATCGAATACGGGTGGAAGACATATGAACGAATTTGACTTCCCCAACCAATTTCTTTTTGTTCGCCACGAATTTCGGCAAGTTGTTGCTCTTGTTCTTCAATTTTTAATTGATAGAGCTTTGCTTTCATCATTTTCATCGCTTGTTCGCGGTTTTTAATTTGAGAGCGTTCACTTTGACACGTAACAACCGTATTCGTTGGAAGGTGGGTAATACGAACAGCGGAATCAGTCGTATTAATATGCTGACCACCTGCACCACTGGCGCGATACGTATCAATTTTTAGATCTTCCGTATTTAATTCAATATCGACGGTATCGTCTAACTCGGGCATGATTTCACAGGAAACAAACGATGTGTGCCTTCTTCCAGAAGAATCAAATGGCGAAATTCTCACCAAACGATGGACGCCTTTCTCCGCTTTTAAATACCCATAGGCATTATGTCCTTTAATGAGCAATGTTACACTTTTCACCCCAGCTTCTTCACCAGGTAAATAATCAAGGGTT
The DNA here is from genome assembly GCF_041949915.1 of Shouchella sp. JSM 1781072. Lineage (NCBI taxonomy): Bacteria > Bacillati > Bacillota > Bacilli > Caryophanales > Bacillaceae > Shouchella > Shouchella sp. JSM 1781072. Next base: position 126,655 of record NZ_JBHFQE010000001.1, on the reverse strand, counting down.
TCAACCGAGTAGCCTCGCTTATCAGCCCAACGCGTATACATTCTTAGAAGCATCGAAGCCCAGTCTTGGGATTCTGTTCCACCAGCACCAGGATGAAGTTCTAGAATGGCATTGTTTTTATCATAAGGCTCGCTTAGTAAAAGCTGCAGTTCAAATTGGTTCATTTTCTCTATAAGCGCTTTTACCCCGTTTTCTAATTCAGCCGCTAGCTCAGGATCGCCTTCCTCCCGAACTAACTCAAGATTCACTTCTAAATCTTCGTAAGCCTCAGCCATATCTTTAAACGTATGCACTTGATCTTTAAGGCCGTTCGTTTCCGCAATCACTTTTTGAGCTTCTTCTTGGTTATTCCAGAAACCAGGATCAGTCATTTTCTCCTCTAGCTCAGCAATTCGCTCTTCTTTATCTGCGACGTCAAAGAGACCCCCTAAAGTCCGTTAATCGTTTCTCTAAAGCCGTTAGCTCTTGCTTAATTTCTACTAAATCCAACGCTTCCACCTCTTCATTTATCAAACTTAGCCGTTTGCACCGCAACAGTTTTTATATTTCTTGCCACTTCCACAGATACACGGATCATTTCGACCAATGTCTTCTCCTTTGCGGACAGGCTTTTTCTTCGCTTGTTTTTGTTCATCATTATTCGCTGACGGTTGAACAGCTTTTCCTTGCGCCACTTCTTGTCGCTGTAAGTTTTGCTGAACTTCAGCTTTCATGACGTACATCGACACTTCTTCTTCAATCTCAACAATCATCGCTTCAAACATATTGAAGCCTTCGAAACGATATTCACGAAGCGGATCGTTCTGCCCATATGCACGTAAATGAATCCCTTGTCGCAACTGATCCATCTGATCAATGTGATTCATCCATTTACGATCGACTGTACGAAGCATGATTACTTTTTCAAATTCACGCATTTGCTCAGGAGACACTTCGGATTCTTTCTGATGATAAGCCGTGCGAACTTTTTCCGTTACAAGCTCCACAATTTCCTCTTGTTCCAGACCATTAATCTCTTTTTCAGTTAATGCCCCTTCAGATAACAACTGTCCATTAATATACGTGACAATCGCTTGATAGTCCCATTCTTCCTGCACAAGGGAATCTGGCGTATGCGTTTGGACAACATGGGCAACCGTTGCTGTTAGCATATTTTCTACAATAGACCGTAAATTGTCTGACTCAAGCACTTCCATCCGCTGCTTGTAAATAATTTCACGTTGCTCGCGCATGACATCATCAAACTGCAAGATTTGTTTACGGGCATCATAGTTATTTCCTTCCACACGCTTCTGCGCTGTTTCCACGGCTCTAGATACGAGCTTAGATTCAATTGGCTGGTCTTCTTCCATACCAAGGCGCTCCATCATGTTACGCATATTATCTGAACCAAAGCGTCTCATGAGTTCATCTTCCATAGACAAGTAGAACTGCGAGGAACCGACATCTCCTTGACGACCAGAACGTCCTCGTAACTGGTTATCAATACGACGAGATTCATGTCGCTCTGTTCCTAGTACGTGAAGGCCACCTACTTCTTTCACACCAGGTCCTAACTTAATATCCGTTCCACGCCCAGCCATATTTGTGGCAATGGTCACAGCGCCTTTATGACCAGCATTTTCAATAATTTCCGCTTCACGCTCATGGTTTTTCGCGTTTAGCACATGGTGCGGGATACGTTTTTTCGTTAACATTTTCGAAACAATCTCGGACGTATCTACATTCACTGTACCTACAAGAACCGGTTGTCCAGCTTTATGTAGCTCCGCGATTTCGTTCACAACCGCATTGAATTTCGCTTGCATCGATTTATAAATTAAATCAGAGCGGTCATCTCTAGCGATGTCTTTATTTGTTGGAATAACCATAACATCCATACCGTAAATATTTCGGAACTCTTCTTCTTCCGTTTTGGCAGTACCGGTCATACCTGCAAGCTTTTGATACATTCTAAAATAGTTTTGGAATGTAATGGAAGCGAGCGTAATGCTTTCTTTTTGCACTTGCAAATTTTCTTTCGCTTCTAACGCTTGGTGTAAACCGTCACTGTATCTTCGGCCTTTCATAAGTCGGCCTGTAAATTGGTCAACAATCACTACCTCGCCGTCTTCTACTACATAATCGGCATCACGTTGCATAGCTACATGTGCTTTTAATGATTGGTTAATATGGTGATTAAGCGAGACATGCTTTTGGTCATACAAATTATCAATATTAAAGGCACGCTCGGCTTTATTAACCCCTTCATCGGTTAATTGAACCGCTTTTGTCTTTTCATCATACGTATAATCCTCATCTACTTTGAGTACACGCACAAATGTATTGGCTTGCCCATAAAGCTTTGTTTTTCGCTCAACCGAACCTGAAATAATTAATGGGGTACGAGCCTCATCAATTAAAATGGAGTCAACTTCATCAATTAACGCAAAATGAAGAGGACGTTGAACCATTTGATCTTTATAAAGAACCATGTTGTCACGTAAATAATCAAAGCCAAGCTCGTTGTTCGTGCTGTACGTAATATCTGCAGCATAAGCTTTTTGTTTCTCTTCTCGGGTTAAACCGTTTTCGTTTAATCCAACTGTTAACCCTAAAAATTGAAATACGCGACCATAATTCCCTAAGTCACGGCTAGCTAAATAATTATTAACAGTAACAATATGAACACCTTTCCCAAGTAACGCCTGTACATAACAAGCTGAGGTACCAACAAGCGTTTTCCCTTCACCTGTTTTCATTTCGGAAATATTTCCTTGGTGCAAGGCAAGCGCTCCAAGTAACTGCACACGGTAAGGGTACTCATTGAGCACTCGTTTCGACGCCTCTCTTACAGTGGCTAGGGCAGGAACAACAATGTCATCAATTGACGTACCTTCTTCAATTTGTTGCTTAAATTCTTGTGTTTTATTTCTTAATTGGTCATCCGAGAGCTTTGTCATTTCATCAGCTAAAGCCTCAACTTGATCAATCACTTTTTCATTTTTCTTTAATTGCTTTTGAGCAGGATCGCCTACTACTTTTCGAAGTAATCCGAGCATCTTCATCTTCCTCTCTTAACGGCAATACACGAAACGATTCTTTTTACATGATCATACCTTATATTAGCAGTTTAAACAGTGGCTTACAAGACTGCTTGCCCACCTGTCAACATTAAAAAGTGTCAGCGCATGGCTGACACTTTCATTTTATGCTTCTGACTCAATTAACCCGTATTTCCCATCTCTTCGACGATACACAACGTTTGTGCTTCCACTATCAGCATCAGAGAAGACAAAGAAATTGTGACCTAGTAAATCCATTTGCAAAATTGCTTCTTCTGCATCCATTGGTTTTAAATTGAATCGCTTCGTTCGAACCACTTCTAAATCATTTTCGTCTTCTTCTTCAATGATTTCTTCTCTTAAAGGTTCCAAGTCGTTTTTAAACATATGCTTGAGGCTACCCTCTTGTCTAAATTTACGATTGACTTTCGTTTTATGCTTTCTAATTTGGCGTTCTAACTTTTCGACGACTACGTCGATTGCTGCATACATATCCGCATTTGTTTCCTCGCCTCTTAATAAGAGCCTTGGCATTGGAATAGTAACCTCTATACTTGATTCGCTACTATTAATGATCTGTAGCTTTACATTTACATCCGCAATTGGAGTGGTATCAAAGTATCGTTCAAGCTTTCCGACCTTCTTTTCCACATACTCCCTAATTGCTGGCGTTACCTCAATGTTTTCACCACGAATATTATAATGCATCGTTGAACTCCTCCTTTTCCCTTGCTTACTTCTACATTTCCCTCTAAAATCCTTCTTAAACATTGAAGATTTGACAAAATCAATACAAAAAACCCACCCCATTAAGAATGGAGTGGGTTGAGCATTAGCTATTATTCATATCCTTACAGGAATGTGAATTAAAGCTTAACTACGTTTGCAGCTTGTGGTCCACGAGCGCCTTCAACGATTTCGAATTCTACATCTTGACCTTCGTCAAGAGTTTTGAATCCTTCAGAGTTGATTGCTGAGAAGTGTACGAATACGTCGTCTCCATCCTCACGCTCGATAAAACCAAAACCTTTTTCTGCATTGAACCATTTTACTTTTCCTTGCATGTTTCACATTCCCTTCGTTACATAAAATTTCATTATATGGTGTTATACCACAGATTCAATATACCAGCACGATTCATATAAGTCAAACTCTTTCTTCAAATTACGAGTCGGCATTTTGTCTGATTATGTCGATCAAATTCTCTTAAATTGTTAACGCTTTCTATTAAGAGTTAATAGAATACAAGTTTTAAGTCAAACGTAAAAATGATGGAAAATATGAAATTTGTCGAAAGTTTTTCCTAGAATTTTTTTCGACATGAGTCCTGCTTCTGTTTCTTCCATAATATAGAACGCTTTTCTTTTGAAAAAGTAGCCTTGGTTCTAATTTCCTATTTGCAACTTATACGACTTTTGTTACAATGTCACAAGCGCTTGTAACACAAATGTAATATTATTAAAGGGCGCTCACTCAAATTAGCAGGAGTAGATGACCATGTTACACAAAAATTGGCTATATTCAAGTGTGACTTTATCAATCCTTCTCGGGGCATGTTCATTATCCGATATCGAAACGGATGAACCGAGACAATTACCAGATGAGACAGAGAAGATGAATCATCAACCTTCAGATGACCAAAGTCATGCTCTCATTGAAAACGCCATTGCTGCTGAATCAACACTTGAAAATTACAGTGCAAATATAAAAATGACAGATTTTATTTCATTCAGAGACGAACAAATTCAAAAAGTAACCGATGGAACCCTTTCTTATCAAAAAGAACCAGAGGTTATCTATTCAAATTTTGCTCGATATGCCATGACGGATGCTGGCAAGATTGATCAAGTCGAGGAAGCACTCGGTTTATTAAAAATTGATGATATGCTTATTTCAAACCATAATAATGATGGATGGGAAGAGATTAATGAAACAGCGGAGGTAGGGTCTATTTTGTCCTCTGACTATTCACCTCAAAACCAACTATCTCTTTTACAGGGGATCACAGAATTTGTTTCTGTACGGGAATATGACGATCTGTATGTATTAACCATAGAAGCAACCAATGAGGAGCTCGATGATATGGCATTACATATGGATTTGTTTGATCAGTCCTTATTTGGACTTGAAGAGATTGACTTGCGAAATAGCTCCTATCAGGTTTCACAGCTTGATTTTATGCTATTTATTGATAAAGAAACGTATCTCCTTGAAAAATCAAATACTGTATTTGAATTTATTATTGATGCTCCAGCTGAAGAATATGCGGTACGAAAAGACTTAACCGTGACACGCTCGAGTGTGAACAGTCCAGAAGGCATCCAATACCCATCTGTTGCACAATAATTACGAAGAATCCCTTGCACCATGCACAGGGATTCTTTTTTTATCAGAAAAAACACACCCCAGTTTACAAACTAGCGCATGTTCACATTTCATTTATATCGTTTTTTTATCTAAAAATACGCCGGATTGGCTTCTTCCATATGCCTGCTGGTATCTTTGACGCCCTTCTTTTTGCTTGGTAAATCGACTCATCTCTTTTTTTATTGCTTCAAGCTGAGTTGAAAGAAGCTCTTTGATCCGCTTTTCTTCTGTTAAATTCAACGGCTCATGTGCGTCTTGCTTGATTAACTCATTAATGACGTTTTGTCGATTTTCTAGTAAACGCATCAGCTCTTCAATGTAACCATCTCGATCAAGATCCTCATTAGGTAAGCCATTAGAAAGGTGGGTAACAAGGTTCGTGGTATGCGCCGCCAAGTTCTTTTCTACCGTTGTCAATTTACGTCAGCTCCTCCATAACGTTGCTGGCGCTCCAACCGAATAACTTCTTTCCACGTATCTCGAAATTCCAGCATATATTGTTTTGCTTCATGTAAAGAAGATACATCGCTTTTTATATTCGCCTCAACTAAATGATGGTGAATATACTCATACATTCGCATCATATTTTGGCCAACTTCACTGTCAGTTTTTAGAGTAATCATGAGCTCCTTTACAATCGCCTCTGCTTTTGTTAACGCTTCGTTTTTTTGTTGAAACTGTTTTGCTTCAATGGCTTCTTCTGCTATTCTCAGTTGTTTCAGACAGCCATTGTAAAGCATAAGCGTTAATTCTCCCGGAGAGGCTGTTTGGACGGATTGTTGTTTGTACGTCGCTTGTTTTAGCATACAGTGCCTCCCTTAATTGTTGTAAAGCAAGTTAAATAACGATTCACTTTGTTGATTTGCCATTTGCATCGCTCTCTCCATGGCCGTGAACTGACGCCAGTATCTTGATTCTTTTTGCTCTAACCGACGTTCGAAATTTTCTAATTGCTGATCAATCGTTCGAGTTTGTTGCCCAATCGTAAACTGGTGCAATTCATGGAATCCTTCTGAACCTCCAGCTCTTCTTGCAATTGCAGACATAGATTGTTGTAAGTCTCGCCTCATGGACTGAGCGATTCCTTCAGTTTCTTGATTTCCATTAAATAGCGTGAAGATACCCTCAGGATCATTCTCAATCGCTTGTCTTAACTTATCCTCATTGATTTCTAACTTTCCACCATCCGCATAGTCTCTCGTCGTCGTAATGCCAATTTGCGATAGATGTGTAAACGAACCACCAGTAGGGATTACTTTATACACATTATTCCTCATTTGGTTCATGTTCGTTTGCAAAAGTGAATCATTTCGTAACAAGCCACTTTGCGCTCGTTCATCCCATCTTTTTGCTTCCGTTTCAGATAATGCATCTCTTTCCTCATCTGTTAAAGGATCATAATCACGATAGTAGCGTTCATTGACTTTGCCGTTCATAAAGTCAACTAACTCGTTATACTCTTTTACAAAGGATGTGATCGTTTCATAAATCGAGTCAACATCTGTAGACGCAGTGAGCGTAATGGGTTGGGTTGACACATCTTTAAGCGTTATCGTCATGCCACTTATGGCGAATGTATTGCTCCGTCTTTCCGTATCAAGACCATTAATAGTAAAAATTGCATTTTGACCGTTTGTCACTTCATCTAGACCAAAGGCAGACGTAAACAACCCACCGCTAAAGGCAAATTCATTTTCTGACGTATTAAATGTCCCGGTATCTTTATTCGTCAACACAAGCTTTTTATTATGGTCATCAAAAAAAGCCGATACATTTGCTTTTGATTGATTGACCGTTGTCACGACACTTTGAATCGTATCAGCTTCATTAAAGAAAAAGGATGTTGTGTGGAACTCCCCTTTTTCATTTGCCATGACAGAAAGGGATGAAAACGTATAGCGCTGTGCTTGCTCTTCATTTTCAGCTTTTGCAATGTATTCTACTTGTACTTGTGACGACAACGATACGTCATCATGAAACGTAACGGTCCCGGAATCGTCTAAACGAACTTGATTTTGTTGTAAAGGAGCACCTTGGTCGGCTACAACTTCATATGCTTTGCCTTGAACCAAAATATGTGTTGCACCATCCGCTAAGGGCTGCGTTAATGAAATCGTCTTATCCTCGCTAACTTGAACAGATGCTCGTGCTTTTCTTCCAGAAACCCATTCCATTTCATCCCCAGCTAATTCCTTAATCGACGTTTGATTGGAGACAGGTTCACTCGAGTTCTGTTTTGAAATCGGTCGACCAATTGAAGTAGTGGAAGTAGCTAATTGCTTTACTTCATTAATTGTAAAACTCGTATTTCCAACATTAGAAGAAGCCGTAGCTGAAACAACCGCTTGATTCGATGACAAAACCGAGCGCCTTTGCATGGAGGATGCACGCATAACGGAGTCAAACATTGATGTATGGAGAGCGCGTAGCTTTAAATTGATATCTCGGTAGTTGTCCATTTTCCAACCAAGCTCTGTTTTTTGTTTTTCTAATTTATTTACAGGCATCCGCTCTGCCTGCATGAGGTCTTTCATCATTTGATCGATATCTAGCCCCGATGATAAGCCTGATAGTCGCATCGTTTCTTCACCTCTTTTTATACTTGACGATCGATTATTAATCCTGCTGACTTCATCATTGATGCAACAAGATTCAGTAATTGTTCAGGTGGAACTTCACGAACAACTTCCTCGGTGTCCGAATCCACAACTTTCACATACACCCGACCAAGATCAGAATGAATGTGGAAAGATAAGGCACGTTTCTTTACCTTTTGCTCATCAGTCGCAAGGGTGTTCTCTGTTTCTGTTCGGTTTTGGTTCCTATCCAAAACACGGTAAAGAGGATCGCTTAAAAATGAATGGTTTCCTGCTGAATGAATTTCCATGGACCTTATATCGCCACCTTTTGAAAAATCATACTAGCTAAACTTACGATTGATTCTTTTGTTCTATTAACGCTTTAAGTGAATCAATAGATAAGGATTCGACAGCTTGCTTATTTTCTTTTTCGACCACTTCAATGATTTCTTTTCGAAAAATATCGACCGATTTTGGTGCTTGGATGCCAATCTTGACCTGATCACCACTTACTTCTAAAACAGTCAGTTCAATATGATCGCCAATGCAAATAGATTCATTGATTTTTCGTGAGAGAACAAGCATTTATTCGCCTCCCTTACCTGCGAGTAACGCTTTTGATGGATACAACTGCGCTTCATAGATCAGCTGCTTACCTAAATGGCTAACCGTATTCATGACAAGTGGTGCATTAAGGTTCGCCGTTGACGTAGAAAAGGGGTCTTTAACCGTAATCAGCACAAATACAGCGACATCGGTTTCCTTTTCAATCTTTAACTGGTCAATTGTATTTTGATCGAGCTCAATCCGATAATCCTGCCAGATTGAAAATGGATTTAAACAGACAAAAGCAACGTGTTTTCCTTTGGTTGATTGTAAGAGAAAGAAGTCACTTTGTGGAAACGGAATTAATACAAATTCATTTTCTAAAGGAAAACCGGGGAGCCCATTTGGAAAATGGAGCACGTCCGCTTGTTCGATTTCAATTGTGCCTAAATAATTTGTCTCAACTTGCATGGAAACCACCTATCTTAAGAAATCTAATAATGAAGGTTGCAAGACTCGTGCACTTGCTGCTAGTGCAGCAGAATGAACGGTTTCTGCGACTAATAATTTCATAACCGTCTCTTCGAAATCAACGTCTTCGTTTTCAGATTTAACTTTCTCTAGTAAGAATGCTTGCGTATTTAGCCGATCTTCAATTAAATCAACCCGGTTCATTCGTGCTCCAAGTTGCCCATTTATATCTGCCGCTGTTCTTAAGTGACCGTCTACCTTACCAACAAAAGCACTTAACTCTTCTGCTTCAATATTTGGATCAGCAAGCGCTTGTTGAAATTGATACAATTCATTAAACATATCGGTTGTAAACAAACGATGAGCATCAGCTCCAACCGTGATCTTTACGCCTTGCTGAAGTTCTAATTCAAATGCTGCAGAAGCAAATTGATGATTCATCATTCGCATTTCTTCCGGTTGAATAGAATTTTCACCAGAAAACCATTGCCCGTCTTGAAATTGAACTTGCGCACCTTCTTCATTTTCAAACGTACCGTTTTCTTGATAGGCATATGTCGAGCCATTAAAATAAATCATTGTATTGTTATTAAATTGATCGCTTGTAACCGTGGATGGGTCAAGTTTTTCTATTGGCGCACGATCCCGTTGTTCACCATTAAAAATATAGTTTCCTGCAATATTTGTATTTGCTACTGTGAGCAGATGGTCTGTCAATTGCTCAACTTCTTGAGCAATGCTTTTTCGTTCGTCTTCACCATATGTATCCGTTGATGCTTTTATCGCCAATTCACGAATTCTCGTTAAAATACTATTCGTTTCTCGTAGGGATGTATCACTTTGATCCAATCGATTGTGTGCTTCACTCATATTACGCTTATACTGTTGAATTTGGTCAGCTGATTCGCGAAATTGCATTGATTTAGCAGCTGTAACAGGATCTTGCGAAAACCGTGTGATTTTTTTCTGTGTACTTAATTGTTCTTGTAAAGTAGAAAGTCTTTGATAGCTTGCTTGTGAATAGTGCAACGTATTTGCCGTTAACATAGACTGTGTAACTCTCATTTCATCATTTCCTTCCCTTTAACGTCCAACTACGCCCATTCCATTAATAACGGTGTTAAGCATTTCGTCCATTGCCGTCATTACCCGAGCAGCCGCATTATAGGAATGCTGGAACTGAACCAACATTGTCAGTTCTTCATCTAACGAAACGCCGCTTATCGACATGCGGTTTCCATCAATGTTGCGTAATCGAGCCTGAGCTGCCTCGGCCTTCCTCTGTACGCTTTGTGTCTCCACGCCTAATTCACTCATAAACTGCTGGTATTGTTTCGTCACAGAATCATTTTCTTGACTAAGATTTGCGATACGCTGTGCCGTCTCTTTATTCACATTTAAAAGATTGGGATTTTCAATAAAATCAGTTGAGACACGCCGGCTTGCTTCATCAAAAAAATTAGGCAAGATGCCATTCACATCTTCAATAAGCTGACCTCTAAGATCTTGCATCGTTTCAATTGCTTTTTCAACGTTAGCTATAGAAGCATCAATTCCAAGAAATTTCCCGCTAATCACGTCACTATACGGTTCACCATTGACTATCAACGCAGGTTCACCGTTTTGATTTTCTACAGAAAAGGTAAAAGGAGAAAATGAATCTGCAGATGCTTGTCCATCTACTAACACAACGTCACTGTTTAATAGTTTAATATCATAACTACCTTCGTGCCCTTTTTGCGAACTTGATCGGCTTACTTCAATCGGGATCAAAGTTGCCAACTCGTCGATTAACAGATCTTGCTGATCATAAAGTTCGTTTGCAGCTTGTCCATTCTCTTCTATTTTCTTGATCGCAGCATTATTATCTGCGACTTGTGCGAGTAAATCGTTTATCTTCGTTTCGGTGATGTCTTGCTCTTGCTCGAGTAAACGGATTTCAGATTGAAACGCTTTCTCTAAAGAATCAAACGTGTCCATTACGGCTTCAGATTGTTCAATCAACACTGCCTGACTATCTTGTCCAGCAGCAATCTCTCTCCAGCCGTTAAAAAAACCATTGAGTTGACTCGAAAGTCCTCCTAAATCCCCTTCATTATGAGGCGCCTCATTAAATAAATCTTCAAGTCTACTGAACGTTCTGCTTTGAACGCCTGTATATCCTGAAACATGGGCTTCTAATCGAAACTGTTGATCTAAAAATTGATCGCGCACTCGTTGAATTCGATCAATTCCAACGCCAGTACCTACACGCCCTTCCATAATCGGTTGCCCAAATGGTCCCGATCCAGGATACCCTGGTGTAGCATGCATGTTCACTCTTTGCCGCGAATATCCTGGTGTACCAGCATTCGCTATATTGTTCCCCACCGTCTGTAACGCTGTTTGATTTGCCGCAACCGCTCTTCTCATCGTTTCCATTCCTAAAAAAGTCGACAAGTAGACACCCCCTTACGCTCTTGAATCAAAGATTGATAAGGTTTCAGCCTTTGATTTTGCTTCCTTTGTATAAACCGATCGATCATTCTGGAACAATTGCAGTGAACCCCTTACAAATGCAAGCGAGTCATTCAATAGCAACGTATTTCGTTCGTTTTGCTTTTTTAAATCCAGCAACACTGTAACCAATCGTTCTTTTTGCGGCTTAAGCGTGTAATCAGTCAAATCAACTTCTGACCGCATTTTTTCTTCTAATGCATTTGCTTTTGTTACAAGAGTCGATTCTTTTCTAACGATCATTTGTAACGACTCAAGTTCGTTATTAATTAAAGCTTGTTCCTTTTGAATAGCCAGTTCAACTAGCGTATCTTGTACATCAATCATTTGATTAACTAGGGCTTCACTCATTTAGGATTTTCCGCACCTTTCCACGCAGTTAAAATGGCTTGAGCCGTTTTTTCTGGCTGCATTTCATATGTTCCATTTTGAATTTTTTCTTTTAACTCTTGTAAACGAGTTTCTTTCGCTTTATTCGATTGAGCACTTAATTCCAATGCTTCTTTTGAAATTTCAACCTTATCGTTTTTAGGTTCTGCTTTATTGGTTGCCTTCATTTGATTTTTATATGGTTCACTTGCACCAATATATTGCGAAGAATGGATTTTCATAAGCGACCTCCATTAACAGTTATTTTGTAAAGTATGGTTTAACGGTTTATTACGTATACGTTCACCACTAAGCTGTTGTTGACTATGCTTTTGTTGTTCGTATTCACTTAATTCCTTTTTTAATTCACTTAAACATGTATGACAAAAGCGCTCTTCTTGCGTTAGTTCGTTACAACGTTCGCAGTAATGCTCTAAATTAGGAAATCTTGATAATTTTAATCTGCCGGAGCGAATCAGCGATTGCAAAAATTTAAATGGAATCTTTGTTTTCTCCATGAGCAGGTGTTGCGTAAATCGTTGATCCTCGTGCTGCCTCAAATAATCACTAATGACTTGTAACCACTGCTCTTCTTCCGACTGACACTCTACACAAATTGTTTGATTAACTTTAACAAAGAGTGCTCCACAATTCATACAATTTGCTAGTTCGCTCACACTAATCCCCTACCTTAAATCGCTCTAGCAACTGTTAAGGAGGAAACGGACTCAGCACCTGATTCGAGCAGGGCTTTTGCCGCCATCCGTACAGTTACTCCTGTAGTATATATATCGTCTATAATTAAATATTTTTTACCTTTAATATACGACTTTTCTTCTGGAATAGGTGAAAAAGGATTGTGTTGGTATAAATTGATTCTCTCATACCGGGTCTTTTTACTCTGTTTTCTGTTATCGTCTGTTGAAATCCTCATTAAACAGTGGTGTATTTGTCCTCTTTTTAAAAGTTCATCTGCTTGGTTAAATCCCCTCTCTTTCATTCTTAAAGGCGAAAGAGGAACCGTCGTAACAACGAATTGTTGATCGTGTTCGCTAATAATCTTCAGCAATGACTCTGTGAAAATATGCCCAATTGCTACGTCACCTCTAAATTTATATGTCGAAAGCAATGTTTTCAAAAAATCATTGTACTCATAAAGGGATTGATTGCGTTGAAGAACATCTTGTCCGAGAAGTTTCCTCCACCAAATACAATCACGACACTCCTCCTCTATAAATGAACCAAAGCGCGTTGGCTTCCCACACCTGATACACCCGTCCTGGCAAAGCATTAATTGGCTTGAACACTTCATGCAAAGCGGTGACTGTTTTAAAGAAAATAGTGATTGAATCGATACTTCTTGAAAAAAAGGTGAATGACAGGATAAACAGGTACTCATTTCTTCCCCTCATTGTTCATTTGCCGAATGTGGCGCTTCGCTTTCATCATTGAATGCGTCACGCCATAGTGCCAATAAACCACATCGCCATCGGGAAAAGCTTGTTTTCTACCCACTCTCCCTGCAATTTGAACGAGACACGCTTCATCAAAAATCGGTTGTTCCGCACCGATAACAGCTACTTGTAAATTTTCCACTGTCACACCTCTCTCTAAAATGGTTGTCGTTAAAAGCAAGTTTGTCTTTCCTTCGCGAAATGCTTGAACATGCTTATGACGTTCAGTGGCTCCTGCATAAACAAACTCATGTTTAATACGAAGACTATGGAGAATGGAAGAGCATTTCTTTAACATCTCAATTGATGGGAAAAATAGTAATAAAGGTTTATCGTCATGCTTCATAAGCCATTGATGGACAATAGGAGGAAGACTACCTTTATTGAATCGACGCTGCCAATTGCCAATCCATTGAAAACGCGGTTGAGGAATTGGTTTCCCATGAAATCGAACGGGAATCTTTGTCACTGTTATAGAAGGAGTATTTAACATTCGTTTTGACGGTGTAGCACTTAAGAAGATTGTGGTTGCATGAGGTTTTTTAGCACGAGAACTTGCATAATGTAGGGAGCGGTCATACGTATAGGGGAATGCATCCACTTCATCAATAATAAGCACATCAAAAGCGTGATGATAGCGAAGCAATTGGTGGGTGGTTGCGATAACGAGTTGAGCAAGGGGGTTCTTTTGACGACTTCCTGCATAGAGGCTGGATTGCTTAATCGATGGAAACGCTTCCTTTAAGCGTGGGCTTAATTCTTTCACCACATCGGTTCGCGGTGTCGCGATTCCAATGCGCATCCCGAGTTGCAGGCTTTTTTCAATCATTGGGAATAGAATTTCCGTTTTTCCAGCGCCACATACAGCCCAAACTAAATGGGTTTGATTTTGCTGTTCAACAGCTTTTATAAGCTGAATGCTTGCTTGTTCTTGGTGAAAAGAAAGTACTCCTTCCCAACGACAGCTATTTTCTTGCGGCTTGTAACGTAACTGTGTAGCGCTACAAGTAAGAAGCTGTGTACAGGAAGAAGCTTTTCCCATCTCAATACAATGTCGACAATAGGTACAAAGCGACTGGCAATGATAACAATAGTGCGCGTAAAAAAGCGTTTGTTTCTCATTTCCGCACCGTTTACATGTCCATTGACCATTTTCTTGCACTAATGTTGGTTCTGACTGAATGACTTCTTTTTCAATTGCTTGAATGAGTAATTCATTCGAAAATGGCCATTCGCTCGATAACATACATCGATCGTACAAAAACAGTCTAATCTTTTGAACGTCATCGCTTGTCAACACTCTACCTCCTCGACATGGATTAACACCAGCCGATACCTAAACTACTTGGTCCAAGATGCGTACCAATTACTGGTCCAAAATAGCTTATTTCAATATCAGCATGAGGGTAAGCTGAGAGAATTTTTTCTTTTAACATGTCTGCACCTTCAGGCCGATTCGCATGGATTACAGCGATCTCGCTTACGTTGCCTTTTTGTAAATCTGCAAAAAGCAAATCTAAAATGCGGTTTAAAGCCTTTTTTTCCGTACGGACTTTTTCAAAAGGCATAATTTGCCCATCTTCAAAATGCAAAATTGGTTTGATCTGTAATAAACTTCCAAATACAGCTTGAGCTCCACTCAATCGTCCGCCTCTTCGTAAATGATTTAAATCATGTACCATGAAGTAGGCACGTACTTGCTCTTGCTGCGTAGTTAAATACTGAATAATATCAGAGCCGCTGCTACCTTCTAGCGCTAATTTCGCAGCTGAACGTACGTAGAAACCTTGTGGAGAACAACTGATTTTGGAGTCAAAGCCATAGACGGTTAGGTTTTCTTTCATTTCACCAGCAGATAATGCCGTTTGCAAAGTACCACTTATCTTGGCAGAAAGATGTATGCAAACGACATCTGTGTACCCTTCTTGCTCAAGACGATCAAAGAGCTCGACAAATTCTCCTATTGCCGGTTGTGACGTTGTTGGCAATGCCTCTTCTTCTCCCAGCTTTTGATAAAATTCTTCAGTAGTAAGGTCAATTCCTTCTCGAAATGAGCCATCTGAAAAATTTACGCTTAATGGAACGGTATGAATTTGAAGCGCTTCAATCGTCTCTTTTTGTAAATAGGCCGTCGTGTCCGTAATTACTGCGGTCTTTATCATATTTGTTCCTCGCTTTTCTACAGTCAGTCACTCCACTTAAATTTAGCGGAAATAGATCTGATATTCAAGAAATAACCGAAGAATTTCCCGAGAAATAATATCGTTTCTTAGCGAACAATGACGTATCCTTTTTTAATTGCTTCAACAACCGCTTGTGTTCGGTCATTTACATTCATCTTCTGCAAAATATTACTTACATGGTTTTTTACCGTTTTTTCACTTATATACAAGGATTCGCCAATAGCACGGTTATTTTGACCGTCTGTCATGAGTTGAAGCACTTCACATTCACGTCTTGTCAAAATGTGCAATGGCTTACGATATTCGACTTCCCTATAGCCTACTGAATCTTGGTGCTTCTCATCCTGTTTGGCCAAACGACGGTATTCTTTAATTAAATTTGACGTTACTTTCGGGTGAATGTAAGCACCACCTGTCGCCACAACTTTGACAGCTTCTACAAGTGACTCTGCATCCATTTCTTTTAACAGATAGCCGGATGCACCGGTGCGCAATACGTGCGACACGTAAGACTCATCGTCATGAATCGATAAGATCAGTACCTTTACTTTCGGAAACACTTTCACAAGCTCTTTCGTTGCTTCCACACCGTTAAGTTTGGGCATATTAATATCCATTAAAATCACATCTGGTCGATGGTTACGAACAAGATCAATGACCTGTGATCCATCTTCTCCATCCGCTACAACATTAAAATTTTGTTCCATTGATAAGATTCGTTTTACTCCTTCTCTAAACAATGGGTGATCATCTATAATCACGATTCTTATTTCATCCGTTTCTTGTACTATCATTGGATTCACCTCTCGTAAACTACTACGTTATTAGACTGTTGTTACAGGTAGTTGAATTAAAATATTTGTTCCCTGTTCTATTTCCGATTGAATCGTAATGGCGCCATTTAACATATTCACTCTTTCTTTCATGCCAATAATGCCAAACGAAGAGTCTTTTTTAGTCGAAGGGTTAAACCCAACGCCATCATCTTTTATGACCACCATTACGTTGTTTCGTTTCATTTCAATTTTCACTAGTACCTCAGTTGGGTTTGCATGTTTAATCGCGTTTTGAACGGCTTCTTGAATAAGTCGAAAAACAGCTATCTCAAAGTGTTGTTCAAGTCGAGTTTCAATGCCTAAATGTTTAAAATGAACCGTTAATCCATGTCGCTCTTCAATATTCTCTAAATATTTTCTAAGCGTCGGGATTAAGCCTAAATCCTCAAGCGCCATCGGACGTAAGTCATAAATAATTCTTCTTACTTCAGCTAATGAAGATCGGACCATTTTTCGTAAACCGCGAATTTCTTTTAATGCTTCATGAATGCCCTTTTCTTGGTAGATTCGTTCGATTAATTCTGAATGTAGCATAACGTTCGCCATCATTTGCGCCGGTCCGTCATGAATTTCACGGGATAATCGACCTCTTTCTTCCTCCTGAGCTTCTATAATCTTCAACCCAAATGATTGCTTTTCCTTTGCATCTTCAATAATTTCTCCAACTTTTTTTAAATCGCTCGACAGAAAATCAAACACAACCGACATCTGGACAGATAGCTGTTCCGCACGACTTATCGTATCTTGTAAATTCTTTAAGCGACGTTCAATGTCATCTCTTCTTGTTCGCAATAGCTTTTCTTCTTGTTGCAGAACGGCCATTTCGACTTGAAATTCACTAGCTTGCTCATACGCTACCCTCACTTCTTCGTTCGTGTAGCTTTGAAATTCTTTGCTTACTTTTGCTAAGCGATTTCTTGCATGCCTTGCATGTAAAGAGGACTTGTCCACTTTGTCAATGACTTCGACAACTTTCTGCTTTGTCTGCTCAAGCTCTTTGCTTAAATAGGCATGTTCATTTCTAGATCGTTCGCCAATCTCAAAAATCTTTTCTCTACTTGTTGAAACTGTATCTATAGTCTGAGAAATAATCTGATTCAGAACTTTTACTTCTTCCATTTCAAATCCCCACTTTTTTATTAAAACAATGGTGTAGGTTAGCTCAAGCCTTCCGCTTTTAAATTAAGCCACTTTCCGTTATTCTTATCTTACACTATCCGATGGAGAAAGAAAGACGAATATCGTAAAAGAACGGGATCTTTTTCTCTGTAGTAGAGAATATCGCCTATACTATCAGACCAGTATTACATCACGGTTTCGCCAATATGTAAAAATATAAAAATTATAATGGAGGGAACCCATTGCTAGAGAACTATAAAACGGTTAAAGAGCGTGGCAATCACGAAATCGTCATTCAAAAATCGCGATTTATTGCTCATTTTAAACGGACAAAAACAGAACAAGAAGCGCTTGACTTTATTCAAGAAATCAAAAAAGAGCACTGGAATGCCACGCATAATTGCTCTGCTTATCTAATTGGTGAACAAGATCTTATCCAAAAAGCAAACGATGACGGAGAGCCTAGTGGAACAGCCGGTGTACCTATGCTAGAAGTCTTAAAGAAAAGAAAACTTAAAGACACGGCTGTCGTCGTGACTCGTTACTTTGGCGGGATTAAATTAGGAGCAGGTGGACTCATTCGTGCATATGGTAGTTCCGTAAGTGAAGGCTTAAATCACGTTGGCGTTGTGAATCGCACCCTTTGCTATATAATGGAAACAACCATTGATTATACATGGCTCGGAAAAATTGAAAATGAAATTCGACAGTCTCTTTACCAATTAAAAGAGATCACATACGCAGACCTTGTTACCATCCATGTATATGTTGAAGCAAACAATGTTGACGCCTATCTCGAATGGATGACGGAATTAACAAACGGGCAAAGCGAAACCAAACAAGGAAAAAGCGTCTATTTAGAAACAGACGCTGATACGTGAGAAACTAATGCATGAATCGATGCCTCTATCGCTTTCAGAAGCTGATCATTGGATAGGGGCATACCTTGTTTGATTTCATTCGTAAACGGAATATGGATAAAACCAGCAGGGACTGTTTCATTCTTTCGATTCATCTCGTGAAGCGTTCCGTACATCAACGCATTACACACATAGGTACCAGCTGTATTCGATACATACACACTCGCATCATACGGAAGAATCGCCGCTTCCATTTCTCGTAAAGGCAACGTTGAAAAATACGCAGCCGCTCCTTCTTCTTTTATAAAGCAATCTCTCCTTTGAACCCCATCATTATCTCCCGGATCATCCATAATATTAATCGCAACTCGTTCAAGAGAGATCGCTGTCCGATTCCCTGCCAACCCTAGCATGACAACAGCCGCAGGATCCGTTTCCTCAACGATGCGTGCCAATGTTTCACTGGCTCGGTTAAATGAAACAGGCAGAACTTCTCCCTTTATGGTCACGCCATTAATCACCTTTCCATCTAACTCCCCTACTACCCACTGACTTGGATTTGCTTCATGGTCAAGGAAAGGCTCAAATCCCGTTAAAATGATTGGTTTCATCCTAAAAACCCCTTTACTTTCCTGATTAATGTCACTATCATATCATATGACAACATAAGAATGAGGGACGTTCATTGGATACTTGGGAAATCTTTACGATTATTGGCACAATTGCATTTGCCTTATCTGGCGCAATTGTCGCGTTTGAAGAAAAATATGATTTATTCGGCGTTTATACACTCGCCTTTATCACTGCCTTTGGTGGTGGGATGATTCGAAACATCGTCGTCGGCATACCCGTTTCAGCTTTTTGGAGTCAGACGTCTTTATTTATTATTACGTTTTTGCTTATTACCACACTATTCTTCCTACCCGCTTTTTTATTTAAACTTTGGGATCGCTGGGGCGTCTTCTTTGACGCAGTCGGCCTATCCGCTTTTGCGATACAAGGCGCCCTTTTCGCCAAAACCGCAAACGAATCCATTTTTGCGATGATGCTCGCTGCCGTACTAACAGGAGTAGGAGGCGGTATCCTCCGTGATGTCCTGGCTGGAAGAAAGCCAATGGTGCTTCACAGTGACATTTACGCAGGCTGGGCCCTAATGGGCGGTATTATTATCGGACTCGGCTTCGACCATCCGATTATGCAATATGTATTATTCGTAATGATTATTGTTATGCGTATGCTTACGGTTCATTATAAATGGCGCTTGCCTCAGGTGGATAAGCGGATATAAAGAAAAGCCCTACTCTCGTTAGAGATTAGGGCTTCAATCCTGTTCTTATTCACCATGAACAGCAGGCGTTTCCTCAGACAGATAAATTGTATGGTAGCCATAGTCATTGTTTCCAACTTCAATGCTATAACCATTTACTCGCTGGTTCATTGGCGTTGGAGCAATTCGGTATTGTTGCGCTACCGCAGGAGCAACTTCATTGAAATATTCTTGCCATTCGTTGTAAACGTCTTGGCGATAATCAACATCAAACGCTTCAACGGACTGCCCTCTTTCAATAATGTCTTGAGCTGTTTCATCTGTGTATCTTGTGTAGTTGCTTGGTGAAGTCGGTCCCCAAAGTCCATCTGGATCTACATTTGAACCAACACCCCAAGCGGCAGTATATACATCGATCTCAGGATCATCTTCTTCTACACGATCATAGAACGAGTTAAATTCATGGGTTTGCCCTTCAAGCATTTCAACATTTAAACCGATTTCTTCCCAGCTTTGAATTTGGAACTGCGTCACCGCTTCTGCCGTTGCATCACCTGACATTGCAGCAAATGAAATCGTTAAATCATCACCATCAGGCGTTCCACGAAAGTCACCAATATACTCGTAGCCAGCATCATCTAACAATTGGTTTGCGGCATCAACGTCAAACGGAATGCCTTCATTTGTTTCATCATGATAAAGCGCGTGATATGGTGGAATAATCGTATTTGCCGCATAACGAAGGCCGTTGTACATTTCAATCCCTAACGTATCGTTATCAATGGCCATTGCCATTGCACGGCGTAAATCTGGATCTGCCATTTTTGCATCTGGATCTGGTACATTTTCCCCGTCTTCCCATGTTCCTAACTTAAAGCCAATGTAGCTAAATGATCGATCAATACGGCCAACCCAATCGAGATTTGTCATATGAGCATGGTCGGCAAATTGTGTCTGTGGATAATTCAACACTAAATCAACCGCTCCACTCTGCATCGCTTGTCCGATAACATCTGGGTTGTAAACCTGGAAATCAATGCCATCAAGTTGTGGCGCTCCTTGCCAATAATCTTCATATGCTGAATACGTGACTGACTCTCCTGGTACAATGCTTTCAACTTTAAAAGGTCCAATCCCAATAGGATTTACACGGGTATTTTCATGTTCTGCTTGTTCATCAACCGGAATATCTTCCCACACATGTCTTGGATACGGGTAAGACCATAGTCCACCAGCCAGTGTTGCTGGAGAAGCCGTTGCAAATGTCACTTCCACCGTGTGGTCATCGACAATATTAAAACCACTAATTTCGTCTGCCTCGCCTGCTTGATACTCGGTAACTCCTTCAATAACGGCAATATTTGACCCATAACGTTGTCCAGTGTAATCAGGGTGCGCTATGATTTCATAAGCATATGTCCAATCATCAATGGTTAATGGTTCTCCGTCATGCCACGTCACGTCGTCACGAATGGTCACCGTTGCCGATAAATAATCATCTGACCATTCAATCTGCCCAATTCCATCGTCCGTATAGTTAAAAGCTTCATCCCATGTAAATATATAATTATGAAAGATTTCAATTACATCCGCATCAAAACCCGACATATAAAACACAGGGTTTAGCGTTCCTTCAAATTCAGCACTACTTACAGAGGCCACGCTAAGTGTCCCACCATCGATTGCTTCGCCTTCTTCGCCTTTCGTTGGCTCAAAATCATCAATTGAGTAAATACCATCTTCATTATAAATGAGGTCATCTGTTTCTCCCCCATTGCCACTATCTCCGCCACCTGTTCCTTCTGAAGAGCCACCATCTCCATTATCACTACAAGCAGCAAGTGCAAGTGCCGCAACTAGCGTTGGAGCCAAATAGTATTTTGGCTTTAAAAATTTCTTCATAATTAAATCCTCCCTTTTTATCCTCTTCTTTGTTTTGCGTCAGCTGCACGCTTAAGCGCTTGACCGACATTATTTATACACAGCATCAATACAAAAATAAGTACTGCTGCAGGTAACCAAATCCATGGGCGAAGCTCAAAAATTTGTGGGTTTGTTGAATAACTAACAAGTGTCCCTAAACTAGGTGTCGTTTCAGGAAACCCAAACCCTAAAAACGATAATCCAGATTCAATTCCAATATTCGCCGCTAGTGAAAGCGTAAAATTCACAATAATGATTGAGATAACATTAGGTAAGACATGACTAAATATAATTTTTATATTCGGCGTTCCTAACGTCTTCGCTGCGTGTACATATTCTAGTGAAGCTTCTTGGAGTGCCTTTGACCGAACAAGTCGGCATGTCCCCATCCACGAAAAGACTATGAAAATTAAGCAAAATTCAACCATTGTATAGCCAGGGCGAATTGCCACGACAGCAATAATGATTAGTGTTGTTGGTAAGATAAAGAACATATCAACAATTCTCATAATGAAATTATCAACGTTCCCGCCATAAAAACCAGAAATTAATCCAATACCTACACCAATAATTGTCGAGACAACCGTTATGGCTACACCGATGAAGATAGAATTTCTTGCGCCGATCATTAGTTGCCCAAATACGTCTCGACCGCCATGATCCGTACCAAGCCAGTACTCAGCCGACGGCTCATTAAATAAGTTAAATAAATCAACTCTTACTACCTCTGATTGATCCAAGATTAACGAATAAATAATCACTGGAACTGTTAATAAAAAAAGAATTATTAATGAAGTCATTGCAAGTTTATCCCGCATTAACTCTCGAAAGATCACACTAATAGCAGATGGACTTTTTTGAATATTAGCGGTTTGTTTTTGTAAGTTAGGTTGTTCCAAAACGTTTTCCCCGCTTTTCTATTATTTGATTCGTATCCTAGGATCTACAATTCCTAAAATAATATCTGATAACACTGTTCCAATAATTGTTGCTAATCCGAAAATTAGCAGAAGTGATGATACAATACTAAAATCTCGGTTCGTAATCGACGTAATTAACAAGTTTCCCATTCCCGGAAAAGCAAAGACTCGTTCAATAAAGACAGCACCCGTTATAACACCGATAATTTCGTAGCCGAAAAAAGCAGCGATAGGCAGTAAGGAGTTACGTAAAATATGCTTGTTGTACATCCTGTTCTCATTTGCACCTTTTGCCCTTGCTGTTTGCACAAATTCTTTATGCTTTGTATCAATCACTTCACTTCGCAAATATTGAACTGTACCAGCAATCGTTAATAAAGCGAGTGAGATGGATGGAAGAAGCAAGTGATAGACTTTACTTATGTAATAATCTAACGTTCCTGGAACTGTACCAGCAGCAGCACTTCCCTGCGTAGGGAACCATCCTAAATTAAAGCCAAAAACGAACAACATAATAAGACCAAAAATAAACGTTGGAGCAGCAAACCCTACATATGTAAAACCAGTGATTGCTTTATCTGCCCAACTATCATTAAATCGGCCACTAATAATTCCAAAAGGAATGGCTAGTAAATAGGAGATTAATAGTGTGAATACGCCTAATAACAGCGTATTAGCCAAGCGATCTCCAATGACATCAGCTACAGGTTGAGAATATCGAATAGAGAAACCTAAATCACCTTGGATAAAGCTCGTAATCCAGCGCCAATATTGTTGATACCAAGGATCATTTAAGCCGTACATATCTCGTAAACGTTCAAGTTGCGCGGGATCCACATCAGGATCAATCATCCCTGAAAAAGCATCCCCTGGCATTAAACTCGTTAAAAAGTAGATAAATAGTGATAAAACGAATAACTGTGGTATAGCAATGATTAAGCGACGTATAATAAATTTAATCATATTTCTAACCTCTCTCAGGCAAAGCCACGGAATGTGTGCTCGAAATCGACTTTAATTGAAAAGCAAGGCCATCTCGATCGAAATAGTTTTCTTGACTCACTCCAAACTCACGATCAATTTTGTCACGTAAGTTAACTTTGCTTTCTCGGTTAGTTGGATCAATATCTGGGATTGCCGATACTAAACGCTTTGTATAGATATGTTGTGGGTTATTAAAGATATCCTCCGGTGTACCTTCTTCAACAAAGCGACCTTTGTACATAATTCCAATTCGGTCACAGATGTGGCGGATGATACCTAAATCATGACTAATAAATAAATACGTTAAATTTAATTCTTTTTGGATCTCTTGCATAAAATTCAACACTTGTGCCTGAACGGATACATCTAATGCTGACACAGGTTCATCAGCGATAATGAGCTTTGGTTTTAAAGCAATGGCTCGTGCTATTCCGAGTCTTTGACGCTGTCCACCTGAAAATTCATGCGGATATTTAAAAATACTGTCTTTACTAATACCCACTTGCTCTAAAAGCTCTTCTACAGCGACCATCTCTTCTGCTTTCGTCATGTTCCGATGATTTCGAAATGGCTCAGCAATAATATCAAGAATTCGCTTCTTTCCATTTAATGAAGAGTATGGATCTTGAAAAACCATTTGAATATTTTGTCTCAACTTATAATTCTCTTTCTTCTTTTTCGTAATATCGACACCATCAAACATGACTTTTCCTTCAGAAATATCATTAAGGCCAATGACAGCTCGACCAGTTGTTGTTTTCCCTGAACCTGATTCACCTACAAGTCCGTAAGTTAAACCTTGTTCTAATTTTAAACTTACACCGTCAACTGCCTTTACTTGACCGATTGTTCTTCTTAAGATTCCACCTTTTATTGGAAAATGAACTTTCAGATCCTCTATTTCAAGAAACGCCATCGCCCACTGCCTCCTCTTCTTTAGTTGGAAAATGAAATTCTTTGTAGCATGAGCAGCGAACAAAATGTCCGGGAGCTATTTCATGTAATTCTGGATTTTCTTCATGAGCTGCCTCACTTATCCATGGAATTCTTTCTTTAAAACGACATCCTTCCCGTGGTAGGTTGACGAGTGAAGGAACAACACCTTGAATAACATGTAGTTTTGACTTTGCTTGATTTTGTGTTGGATTTGATTGTAAAAGTGATCGTGTGTATGGATGCTTAGGGTTTTTAAATAACTCAATAACTGGCGCAATCTCAACAATTTGGCCAGCATACATAACAGCTACACGATCAGCCATTTCAGCCACAACACCCAAATCATGCGTGATTAAAATCACGCCTGTATTTAAATCGTTCTTTAAATCTCGAATTAAGTTTAAAATTTGTAGCTGAATCGTTACATCAAGTGCTGTTGTAGGTTCATCGGCTATTAAAAATTCTGGATCACAAGAAATGGCAATGGCAATGACAACACGTTGCCGCATACCTCCTGACAATTCGTGTGGAAATTGATCATAAATCGACTCCGCTCTGGGGATACCTACTTTATTTAAGAGTTCAATCGTTTTTTCTTTACGTTTATTTTTTAACAAATTTGTATGTAGATATAGACTTTCGCTAATTTGGTCGCCAATTGTTAACAAAGGATTTAGTGCGGACATTGGATCCTGAAAAATCATCCCCATTGCATTTCCGCGTAATTTTTGCATTTTTCTCTCGGGTAAATTCGCTAAGTTTTCACCATGAAAATTCATTTCGCCTTCTATTTTTGAATTCATCTTTGGATGTAAACCCATGATTGAAAAAGCGAGTGCACTCTTACCTGATCCTGACTCACCGACGATTCCAAGGACTTCATTTTTATTTACATCAAGAGATACGTTGTCTACCGCTGCGTAATAGTCATCTTTTATACGGAATGATGTTTTTAATCCCTTAATTTCTAATAATCTGTTATTTTCCATTATGCCCACCCTACTCGGTCATTTGTTGTTTCGTTTAGATAATTGATTTCCCGTCTTTACTCGTTAACAAGTAATCTATCGAGTCTTTGTATCCTTTTAATTGAATACTTACGTCCATCGTTAAGATAGCAGGTGATTTTGTTAATGTTCCGTTAATAAAATCAATGAGATGCTCGTTGCTATTAAAATATGCTTGTACAATGAAATGATGATAGCCGGAAACAGAATCTACACATAAAATTTCTGGAAACGATGCGAGCCATTTCCCAACCTCGTCTTGTTTGCCTACTGCAACACTTACACCGATAATTGCCTTTACCGATAAGCCTAGTTTGCTTGGATCAATTTTAATAATAAAATCAAACACACCGTTATGTACCATTCTTTTTGATCGTTGCCTTACCGTACCTTCACTAACGTTGAGTTGCCTAGCGATTTGACTGTAAGTGAATTTTCCGTCTTTTTGGTATAAATCCAATATTTTAAAATCTAATGCGTCAAGTTTCTCCATTTGGTATCACTCTCTTATTTCCCAACATGAATGTAAACTTCATTCTACGAATTCATTATTGAAAGTTCTGATTTATTCATTTTTTCGTAAAAGTTATTGTTAGTATATAAGACTGATTCAGGTAAAGCAATAAAAATTTTAGATAAATGTGACTTTCATTTAAAGTTTTACTTAATTTTCGATATTTTCGTCCAATCAGTATACCATATTCTAGAATAATGTATATTCTTATTTTTCCGCTTTTTTCTTTAATACTACTAGCTATTGGTTTCCCCATTTATTATACTGACAAATTCTGCAACATCCTTGGTAGAACTTGTTAGAAAATCTGACGGTTTTTTTCTTTAATTGAGTAACATTTTTGCGTAACGTTTATGATATAATTTTAATTTGGGATAAGAGAAATTCATTTTATATAAACGAACTGAAAAGAGGGATTGGCGTAATGGAGGAAACACGTAAACGTCGCCGAAAACAAAAGAAGAAGAGACTTGTACTAAAAACTGCTCTGTTTACAGCCCTTGTTGGCTTACTCGCAGTTGGTACAGGGGCTTGGTATATTGTTAATCAATTGAATGATACCGCAGCAAGTGCTTATCAAGGATTAAATCGTGGTGATAAATCAGAGTTGCGCGTTCAACCTGTTGATGTTGGGAAAGATAACTTTTCTATGCTCATTCTAGGAAGTGATTTCCGAGATGGCGACAGTGGTGGTGAACGAACGGATACTATGATTGTTGCAACATTTAACAAAGGAGATCGTTCAATTAAATTAACAAGTATACCTCGCGATACGTATACAGAAATTATTGGGTACACTGAGGGACCTTTTTACGATAAGATCAATCATGCTCATGCTTTTGGTGGGATTGACATGGCCATTGATACGGTCGAGAATTTACTAGATATTCCAATCGATCACTACGGCTTAGCTCGTTTTGACGGCCTCGTTGACATCATTGATGCACTTGATGGCATTGAAGTGGATGTCACTTACGAGTTTAACTTTAATGAAAAAAGCCGAGATGTTGATTTTGATTTCACAAAGGGTCCTACTCATATGGATGGAGAAATGGCTTTAGCTTATGCGAGAGAACGAAAATCTGCTGAAGGTGGTGGCGATAAAGGTCGAGGAATTCGCCAGCAACAAGTAATTGAATCGATCATCGACCGTACAGCTTCACTTTCTAGCATCACACGTTTTAATGATTTCTTTGATGCGATTGGCAACAATCTACAGATGGACTTAACGTTCGGTAATATCGTCTCGTTACACGGCTATGCTTCATCAATTGATTCTATCGAAACATTGCAGCTTCAAACTGATGGTCATATGCGCCAAGATATTTATGGAAATAATATTTGGTATGAGGACGCAGTAGAAGAAGAGTTACTAGAATTACAGCATACATTAAGAGAACATTTAGAACTCCCGGTAGAAAATGATTCAACATTAGAGACATCAACAAGCGATTCGTTAGACTAGACCTTCGTCTAGTCTTTTTTTTGTCGAAATTTCAAAAACAGGACTTCGTAACTAGGTTTTATTCTTTATAATAAGAGGTATAGTTTCAGGATATCTCTGTATTCGACGAGATATTGCAAAAAATACTTCGACTCTATTAATATATGAAACTTTTCATTCGATAATATAGTTGAGGTACAAATTTTTGGAGGTGTTTATCATAAAGAAGAAGATTTTGATCACAAGTGGCTCAGCCTCCGCACTAACGCTCATCGCAACGGCTCTGCCTCTTCAAACAACGTTGGCCAACTCTTACAACGTTGTCGAGAATCATTACCCTATTTCATTCAGTGACGCGGTCGATCGGCAAATGGGGCTTTCTGCTCCCCCTCAAACGGACAAAAATGGGCGCTGGCAAAATGCATCTAGAAATGATGTTGCGTACTACATGAATCCAAGCAATTTCAGTCAAGGAACATCCTCTTATCTACAATTCCTTGATTTGACCTCTAGTGCTGGTTTAAGTGCACAAGCAATCAATTCACAACTTTTGTCCAATAAAGGTATCTTGTCTGGCCATGGGCAAACTTTTATAAATGCGAGTAAGTTGCATGGCGTGAATGAAATTTACCTGATCTCCCATGCCCTATTGGAAACAGGAAATGGCGGCTCGCAATTAGCACGGGGCGTCCAGTACAACGGAAGAACCGTTTACAATATGTACGGAATCGGTGCCTTTGATGGCAATGCTGTTCAAGCTGGCGCTCGTTATGCTTATAACCAAGGTTGGTTTACGCCTGAAGATGCCATTATTGGTGGTTCTCGCTTTGTATCTAATAATTATTTCGGTCGCGGTCAAACCACATTATACAAAATGCGTTGGAACCCCTCTACTCCAGGGACGCACCAGTACGCTACCGATGTAGGCTGGGCGGTTAAACAAACCCATCAAATGGCGAATCTATATGGGATGGTTGACAATTATAATTTACAGTTTTCATTACCTGTCTATAATAACCAACCCGGTGGCAACCAACCAAGCGACAATGAATTAGAACCATTACCACCAAATACATACGGAACGACAACCGCTCGTTTAAATGTACGAACAGGTCCTGGAACAAGTCATTCCATTGTTACAACGTTAAATAAAGACCAAAAAATTGATCTTATCGCAAAGTCTGGTCAATGGTACAAAATTAAAGCTGGCAATGTGGAAGGCTATGTATCCGAACAATTTTTATCAATCGGAAAAGACAGCGAAGACCAAATTGACGAAATTGATGAAGACGTTATCGCAGAAGGAAAAACAACTGCTCGCTTGAATCTTCGTAGCCAGCCAAATACATCTAGTTCGATTCGAACAACCTTGTCAAAAGGACAAACCCTACAAATTGTTAAACAAGAAGGAAACTGGTACTTTGTGCGTGTTGGCTTTCAAACAGGGTGGGTTTCTTCCGAGTTCGTTTCAACTTCAAATGAAAACGTTGGGGACAGCAACCCTTCTCTTGGGTCCGCTACAACGACAGCTCGCTTAAATCTTCGCTCTGGTGCGGGCACGTCTCATCGTGTTTTAACGACGCTACCTGTTGGGCAGAAACTCGAGCTTCTCCAGAAACAAGGCAACTGGTATCAAGTCAAGGCTGGCAATCAAACGGGTTGGGTTTCTTCTGAGTTTGTTTCAACTTCAGGTGAAAACGTTGGGGACGGCAACCCTTCTCTTGGGTCCGCTACTACGACAGCTCGCTTAAACCTTCGTTCTGGCGCAGGCACGTCTCATCGTGTGCTAACGACGCTACCTGTTGGACAGAAGCTTGAGCTTCTTCAGAAACAAGGCAACTGGTATCAAGTGAAGGCTGGCAATCAAACGGGCTGGGTTTCTTCTGAGTTCGTTTCGACTTCAAACGAAAACGTTGGGGACAGCAACCCTTCTCTTGGGTCCGCTACTACGACAGCTCGCTTAAATCTTCGTTCTGGTGCGGGCACATCGCATCGTGTTTTAACAACGCTACCTGTTGGACAGAAACTCGAGCTTCTTCAGAAACAAGGCAACTGGTATCAAGTGAAAGCTGGCAACCAAACGGGCTGGGTCTCTTCTGAGTTTGTTCAAACGAGCGGCGGAAACAATGTCGATAATAGTAACCCTTCTCTTGGGTCCGCTACAACAACAGCTCGCTTAAATCTTCGTTCTGGTGCGGGCACATCGCATCGTGTTTTAACAACGCTACCTGTTGGACAGAAACTCGAGCTTCTTCAGAAACAAGGCAACTGGTATCAAGTGAAAGCTGGCAACCAAACGGGCTGGGTCTCTTCTGAGTTTGTTCAAACGAGCGGCGGAAACAATGTCGATAATAGTAACCCTTCTCTTGGGTCCGCTACAACAACAGCTCGCTTAAATCTTCGCTCTGGTGCGGGCACATCGCATCGTGTTTTAACGACGCTACCTGTTGGACAGAAACTTGAGCTTCTTCAGAAACAAGGCAACTGGTACCAAGTCAAAGCTGGCAACCAAACAGGCTGGGTCTCTTCTGAATTCGTTTCAACTTCAGGTGAAAACGTCGATAACAGCAACCCTTCTCTTGGTTCTGCAACGACGACGGCTCGCTTAAATCTTCGCTCTGGCGCAGGCACGTCTCATCGTGTTTTAACAACGTTACCTGTTGGACAGAAACTTGAGCTTCTTCAGAAACAAGGCAATTGGTATCAGGTCAAAGCTGGCAACCAAACAGGCTGGGTCTCTTCTGAATTTGTTCAAACTAGCAGCGGAAACAATGTCGATAACAGCAACCCTTCTCTTGGTTCTGCAACGACGACGGCTCGCTTAAATCTTCGCTCTGGTGCGGGCACGTCTCATCGTGTTTTAACAACGTTACCTGTTGGACAGAAACTTGAGCTTCTTCAGAAACAAGGCAACTGGTATCAAGTCAAGGCTGGCAATCAAACAGGTTGGGTTTCTTCTGAATTCGTTTCGACTTCAGGTGAAAACGTCGATAACAGCAACCCTTCTCTTGGGTCCGCTACAACGACAGCTCGCTTAAATCTTCGTTCTGGTGCGGGCACATCCCATCGTGTTTTAACGACGCTACCTGTTGGACAAAAACTTGAGCTTCTTCAGAAACAAGGCAACTGGTATCAAGTCAAGGCTGGCAATCAAACGGGTTGGGTTTCTTCTGATTTTCTCTCAATGGATAAAGCGTCTCCGTCTCAAGAGACTACTGTATCCAAAGCTGGTGAAACAACGGCTCGCGTAAACCTTCGTTCTGGCGCAGGCACGTCTCATCGCGTTCTAACGACGTTAAACAAAGGACAAGCGGTTGAAATTTTGAAGACAGTGAGTGGCTGGCATCAAGTTAAAGTCGGTTCACAAACAGGTTGGGTTTCTGCACAATATGTTACGGAAAGAAAAGCAGCACCTAGCATACAAGCAATGTCTCGCTCACTAATGGGACCAATGTTTATTCAAGAACAACCTATCACTGACGACCAAGATGTTTCTTCCGATGAAGTTGTTGAGGATGAGGGAAATACCGATTCTCTTGTTGAGTCCTCTCCTTCTGACGATCAAGAAGATTCTTCTGATGAAGTTGTTGAGGATGAGGGAAATACCGATTCTCCTGTTGAGGCTTCTCCTTCTGACGACCAAGAAGATTCTTCTGATGAAGTTACTGAGGATGAAGTGATCACCGATTCTCCTGTTGAGTCCTCTCCTTCTGACGATCAAGAAGATTCTTCTGATGTAGTTGCTGAGGATGAAGTGAGCTCCGATTCTCCTGTTGAGGCTTCTCCTTCTGACGATCAAGAAGATTCTTCTGATGTAGTTGCTGAGGATGAAGTGAGCTCCGATTCTCCTGTTGAGGCTTCTCCTTCTGACGACCAAGAAGATTCTTCCGATGTAGTTGTTGAGGATGAAGTGAGCTCCAATTCTCCTGTTGAGGCTTCTCCTTCTGACGACCAAGAAGATTCTTCTGATGTAGTTGCTGAGGATGAAGTGAGCTCCGATTCTCCTGTTGAGGCTTCTCCTTCTGACGACCTAGACTCTTCCGATGAAGTTGTTGAGGACAAGAGAAATACCGATTCTACTATTGAGTCCTCTCCTTCTGACGAACAAGAAGATTCTTCTGATGAGGTTGCTGAGGATGAGGGTAGCACTGATTCTTCTGTTGCTGAGACTAGCGCTTCTGAGGAGACATTGATTGAACCTGAATCTAAACGTAAAAAAATTGTTAGCCAAACTACCCTATTTTTAGATGCTGATGTCGAAAGTAATGCTGTGCTTCAGTTATCAGAGGGACAAGAGGTTGAAATTCTTGAAAAGAAATCTGGATTTATTAAAGTTAAAGTTAACAATCAAGAAGGTTGGATCGAAAGCAAATCCATTACTTTTTAATCAAATTTAGTTTTAAGCTTGTCAACAGTGTTGACAAGCTTTTTAAGTAGTTGTTTTTTACTTTTTGTCTATACTACTATCAAGCATAATTTTTAAAGATTTTTTATTTGCTGTCCCTAATAGGCTTTCTTAAAAAGACTCCACATAAAAAACTTTTATACTAAAATTAGACATGATAAAATGATGAAGTGTCTTAGAAGTTGCACATAGAAAGGAAATACCTATGCAAACCATTCAGCTCCTCAAATATACATTTAACAAAGGAAATTTATCACTTTCAATTCCTACAGAATCCCTCCCTTCAAATTGGGAACTATGCTTAATTAATCGTCATTCGAAAGAACTACTTTCATGTACTGTTACATCAACAGAAGTCAGTCGATCTTTTGGAGACATAACTGAAGTGAAGTTGTCATTTTCTTCGATTCCATTCAATATTGGAGAAATGAATAAAGAAATACATGATGTGTGTATAAAAGCGCCTTCAAAAAATTTCTTGCGCTTAAAGATGGAAAACCCACCAGTTAAAAAGAAAGCAGCGAAACATAGTATTAATCTTTATCCTTTAGATGATCAAAATGTTTCTCTCCCTTATATTACAAGAGACAACGAATTATCTATTCTAACTGGCTCTGCACCTCAATGTATCGAGAATTTATTTACAGTGCAGCCTGAAAGCATCGTAACAAAGAAGCAACATTTTCAAGGGAATAACCTTTTATTTGACGTATCAAGCCTTACTTTAAAAGAAAATGGCTATAGGTACCTTGTTTGTGAGGATATGTTAACAAGTGAACAAACCGTTATTCCTCATCAAATTGAGAAAAATGGCGCGACAACAACTTGTTCTGCTGATCTATCTGACCTTAATGTTAACAGTACATATCGTTTATTATTTATAACGGTTATTGGGCGGACATATTATAAACAAGAACTTCTGATAGTGAATCAATTAGAGTCTATTGAACATAAACTGAATGAAACGCGCTTCGTCAAACTCTCAGTATCAAACACATGCGCGTTGCTTATCCAACTTTTCCAAGAGCCGGGGGCTTTTGCTGAATTACATGAGCAACTACATTTAAATGATTCGATCCTACTAGAAAATGTCTATGTGCATGATCAAAAACTCTTTATACAATTTCTGGATAAAACAATTAAGATGGATCGTTATAATTACTATTTACAGAACGAAAATACAAAAGAATATGCGGATATAAATGAGTTCATAAAAGAAGAAGGCTTTGGTATGTTAAGCATCAATTTAGCCGGATTTTTAGCTCAAAAACAGGGATGGAGTAAGTGGCACCTTGTACTAACTTCCTCTCAGGAAGATAATCTTTCTTTTACTTCAGAAGAAGATGTGCCAGCTATTCATCGTTTTTCTTTATACCCTAAAGACGAACTCTCAAATCAAAGAGAGATTGGCTATTACAGTAAGGCAAAAGTGTTCTTTTCAAAGAATAAAGAAATAATCTTCATTATGAACCAAAACGCAAACTACGTTGAAGCACCATCCTTTATTCATACCGAGCTTCATGATATCAAGGATTTAAGCTATCATGAAAATACCTTTTCTTTCTACTTCTTAAATGAATGGTTTACGAATCAAGTCGATCACCGTTTTTATTTTGAAGAGCGTTCGACTAAAGAAAAGTATATGATTAGAAGTGCTATTTCCGAAGACGGTCGTATTTCATTAAATGTCCAGGAATTTATGACTAAACTCCATGATCAGAAATCTAGATGGGATTTATATGCAGCCGTTTATTACTCAAACACGCCGTTGATTGGTCAGGTTGGTCTTTATACTGAAAGAGTGAACCCTAGCTTTAAAAGGTATTTCTCTCAAGCAAATGTTCAGCCCATTGAGTTAGGTGAAGCAGTAAACCACTATGTTGTATCTAGCTACTTGAATGCCAACAATGCTATATCGGCAGTCAGCAGAGATGAGCGTTTTTTCGGAAACGAAAAGTACAAGCCAAAAACCAAACTAAAGAACTTAAAAATGAAAAATGAACGGATGTCAGGTCATTTCAGTATTAAAGTTCCAAATGTGGAGGCCTTCACAGTTCAATCGTTGACAATAAAACTACGTTCAAAAGTTGAACACCAAGAACACTCTATCGCTTATGCAGTAGAGTCTTCAAAACATGAAGATGGCTGGGTTAATGTGGCATTCAATCTAAACTTTGAAGATTTCAGACTTAAACCTTTCTACTACGAATTTTTTGTGACTTTAAAAATTGGGAACGATACTGTTTATAAAAGACTAGAGACTGGCTCGTCTAAACTCAAGAAAAAAATAAACAATAGTGTGATCAGCTACAACTATTTTGATAATGACCAACACGCAGTCATTTATCCTTATATCACACCATCAAACGTGTTATTTTTAGCATTTCGTCAAATGTCCGCAGATGAAAAGAAGCAAGATCGATTAAATGAATTAGTCGCTTATCCATTGTATGTTTTATTAAAACCAATTCTGAAGAACAAACGTTACTGGTTAGTGTATGAAAAAAATTCAGAGTCTGCTCAAGACAACTCTTATTATTTCTTTAAGTATTGCTACGAAAACCACTATGATAAGAACATTTATTATGTGATTAAGAAAGATTCACCAGACTATGCCAATGTTAAAGCCATGAGTGATCGAGTGATTCCATTCATGAGCATTAAACATCTACTCTACATGTGCGGGGCGAAGCTACTCGTCGCATCAGAAACTAGAGGACATCTTTATACGTGGAGGCACCAAAAAGGTAAAGTGAAAGAGATTCTAAATAATAAACCTTTCGTTTTCTTGCAGCATGGCGTAACAGCTTTAAAATTAAACGATAGTATTTTGCGGAAAGAATCGCCAGGCGGTGCCACAATGTATGTGACTACGTCTGATTTTGAAAAGAAAGTCATTATGGATGGATTAGGCTATAAAGAGCAAGACATCATGGTTACTGGTTTCCCTCGTTGGGATCATCTAAACGATAAGTCTCATCTACCGGAGTCTAAGGCAATCTTCCTCATGCCTACTTGGAGAGGCTGGCTAGATGAAGTGCCTGAGGATGAATTTATCGAAACGCCATATTATAAAAATTACATGGCTTTGTTAAACTCACCAGAACTAGCTAAAATGTTAGATGAATTTGATCTAACTTTAAATTTCTTTATTCACCCTAAGTTTAAAGAATACATCCATCGCTTTACAGCTTTAAATGAACGGGTGCGCATTATTTCTTTCGGAGAAGAACCTGTTAATGAATTATTGATGCGTTCATCCTTACTGCTTACAGATTACTCAAGTGTCGCTTGGGAATTTTACTACTTAGGGAAGCCTGTTATTTTTTATCAATTTGATATTCATGACTACGAGAGGTTAACAGGTAGTTATATTGATATGAATGAAGGACTGTTTGGTGATCGAGTTTTCGATCCAGATACTTTAATATCAACGATCTCTCATTATGTTCATAATGGCTTCAAAGAAAAAGAAGAGTACGCAAAGCAAAGAGATGATTATTTTGCTTACATTGATAATAATAATAGCGAACGTATCTATCAGGAACTTATTCAAAACGAAGATGAACTTGTCAAACGACATAAAAAGAAAAAGAAGACTTTCAAAGCTGTGCTGAAAGGAAAATTAAAAAGCAATCGCTTCACGTATGCAACAGGTAAAAGATTAATGCGCTTAAAAAAGAAGTTTACTTAATCCTTCTTTCGATAACATGGATCTAATAAAAAGAAGCACCTCTATTCGTATGTACTTCCTGTACGAAATTGGAGGTGCTTTTTTCTATTTAAATTTCTATTAATTTCGGCTTAAAAAGCTCATTATGCCTCGTTTTTTCTCCGTTATCTGTTTGCCCGAAATTTCATTAAAGAATGTCATCCAGTTATCAGCAAACGTTTTTGTAGAAAATTTGCCTAAGCTTTTTTGACTTACAGCATGTTCTTGCATGTTCCGTAATAAATCATCATTATTCATTAGATGGATAATTGATTTTGCTAACTGCTCATGTTTTCTTTCCTTTACCAACAAGCCATTATACCCATCTTGGATAATATCACTTGGACCATACTTAATATCGTAACTTACAACTGGACAATAATTAATTAGACTTTCAAGTAAAACTAAACCGAATCCCTCGTACCGACTTGTTAATAAAGACATACCAGCCTCTTGGAATTTTTCATGCGCTACTTTTGTATAGCCTTTTATTGTAACATGCTTATTTAAATCCAATTTAGTTATGAGATTTTGTAATGACTCTTCATGCTTTCCGTGCCCATAAATTTCGAGAATGGCGTCAGGATGCTCTTTCACAACAAGATTCATAGCTTGTACGGCTTCACTAACATGTTTTTGATATGCAAGTCTTGCAATCATGACGATTTTCTTATTATTTTTCTTTCTTAAGATTTCTTGATCTTGAACTGGCTCACGGTCAATTGCATGCGGGATAACGGTTATGTTTTTACCAGCTGTGTTTACTCTTTTTTCGATATCTTTTTTCTGAGCATCTGTTAAGACAACAAGGTTATTAACTTTATCCCAGTGGTCAAAAATACTAGTGTGTCCATCATTAATGTCCGAGTCAAATTGATATGGTTCCTTTAGGTGGTTCGTATGAATAATATTTGCTTTTATAATCTCTACTTCATTAAATTTCCTAATTACTTTATCTGCAGATCTTGCTTCTGCAACGACAATGGGTTGCTCATCAAGAGGTGCAAATAGATTTTTTAGAAAATAATTTTTTAAATCTTTTTCAGAATGAAAAACTTCCGTTACCTCACCAGCACGATCAAACATCTGCATGCGAATCACTTTGTTTTCCCCGTCTCGTAACTCGTACCATTTTGATAAATAACAGGTTCCATCTGTTCGGTAGTATAATTCTTGATTGGGTTCTCTAGTAAAGTAATTGTAGTAACTGGTTCTTGCTAAATAGCCGTAATGATCAAATTCATCCGAACGTGTGCAATAGCGATTTTCATTAAAATAATCAATTTTTTCTAATTTATCCTTGTTCTCATCGCTATATTTCTTATATTTAATGTATAACCCATTATCAAAAAAGCGATAGCTGTTCCCTCTCTTACTAACATTTAGACCTTCTTCTGAAACTGGATGATTCTTCTCCTCTAACGAGTCATAATTTGCTTCTCGCAGATACTCATACAGATTAATAATTTTTGTCCCTTGTTCAATTTTATTCGTTCGTAATAACCAACCCTCAACATTATTATTAAAAGCTGGCTGATAGTCTAACGTAATAATGTTACTATCTTTATCATAATGTTTTTTTAGCAATCTTGTTCTTTGCAACATGGCTTGGTTAAGTCCTGCAATGTTTTCAACAAATTTGTTAATGATAAAGTATAGTTCATTCGACGGCGCTGCATTCATAAACATTCTCCTCTTTTGTTTATTGTATTGTTGGACATCTAGCTAGTTTATGAGTGTGTTCATCGTCCAGTTGAAAGATCTTCTTTAATTTCAGAGGTGGAGATTCCTTCAGTTCTCGGAAGGTAAATAACGTCGCAATATTCTTTCAAGTCATCAAATTCTCCCTTCCAATCATCACCCATTACAAAAATATCAACTTCATATTTCAATATGTCTTTCTTTTTTTGTTCCCAATTTTCCTCAGGAATGACTAAGTCCACAAAACGAATAGATTCGAGAATCACTTTTCGATTTTCAAAGCTATGGTACGCTTGCTTCTTTTTTAGCTCATTAAATTCATCAGTCGATATGGCGACAATGAGATAGTCTCCTAGCTCTTTTGCTCTTCTAAGAAGTTGTATATGTCCCCAGTGAAGTAAATCGTACGTTCCATAAGTAATTACCCTTTTCACGTTAACCCTCCTAGAAGTCTTACTAATCATTTTTATTTTTAAGTAGTCGTTCACCTATTTTTGATATAAACGGATAGCGTTTAAACCTTCTCCATCCAATCGTTAATAAATCACTATTTTTTAATGTTCTTTTCCAATTACGGTTTTTAATTATTTCTTGTTCTTTTTCCTCTATATGACTATAAATGCGGTGGCTATTACAATTATCAAGATAAGCAAAGTATTGCTCACGCTTTTGTTTAAAAATCGGCTTTTCCTTAAAGCCATTTTCTATATAGAATTGCAGACCCGCTAAAAGCTCGTTTGTATTTTTTGATACATCCCCAAATAATTCGGTTTCCAAATCCATATACGAGCCTTGGTATTGTTCATACTTTTGTCGATCAAATTGATAGAAGAGAACCGGTTTCCCTTGCCTATAACTTTCCCAAGCAACACTAGAATAATCAGTAATCATAAGACTTGATCGCATGATTAGCGTATTTAAATTTTCTTCACCAAATTGAAAAACATTAATCCTTTTATTTGAGCTAACAAAATTTTGTACATATGTCATAAATTTTGGGTGCACATAAAAGTTTAGAATACAGTTATTTGCTTCCAAAAATACGATAAGCTCGTGTGATTGAAGCAATTCAGAGTAAGCCTTATAATAGTCAGAAAGAACGAATTCATCTTCTTCCACTTCTTCTAACCAATTACGCCAAGTTGGCATGAGCAAAATTTCTTTATCACGAACTTCAGATGAGCGATCATTCAACTCGTCCCAACGCGCCAACCCGGTTACGATTATATGGTCCTCTGGGTAGCCAAAATATTCTTCAACGATCTTCTTCTCGTATTCAGAAGATACAACAAAAAGTTCTGCTGAATTACCAGTGTTATAATTAAAGGTGTTATCTACTTTTTTCAGTCCAAGAACTCCGTGTTGCAGAAAAATATATTTTTTGTTATTAAGGACTGAACGAACTGGTCCTTGAGATACTCTCCACGCATAACCATGGCCTTTTGCCTCAGAAGAAATGATTACTTCTGCTGATAATAATAATAATAAATGTTTGAAAGACATGAACGTAAGTGTTCTATCTTCAAAATTTACCAAGTTTTTATTATCCGGGCTATCTTCTTTTATCACATAATAGACTCGCTTGTTTTTATGATTTTCATAGCAGTATTTAAAGAAATAAAAAGAGTTATCTTGTGCAGTTTCAGCATATTTTTCATGGATGATCCAAACTCGTTTTTTGAAGAACTTATAAAAACAGTGGTAATAAAAAAAAGCAGCATATTCTTTAAATTTATAGCTTGCTTTTTCATATTCTCCTATCTTTCGGTAAGTTAGACTGATCCCACCATTTACAGTAGCGTAGGGATAACACATATAACCCTCATGATCCACTTCTGTTTGAGAAAACACACCATGCTTCAGTTTTTTTGAAATCACATAGTTATCTGATACAACTCGCTCTTCTCTTATAGTATTATCCGGAAGCGCGAAAACGATATAAAAATCCCAATAAAACGGCTTTAAAGCAATATCGTCGAGATCAACAACACTGGATATGGCAAATACTTGGTTACTCCGACTTTTTACCCTCGTTGGAAAGTCGTAAAATGTAGTCGGTTCTTGTCTATGTACTAGACGAATTGATTGAACATCGAGGGGGTCTCTTGAATTCAAACCTCCTACTACCTTTATCGTAACCTTATTCTTTTTTTTGTTGAAACGTTTTAAAGAGAAATAAGCAGGATAGTTTTGCTTTAATTCTTTTTGTTCAAGACGATGTTCTTCAATATTCTCTCTCATAAGTTATTCATGCACCTCTGACTGTCGATCTTCAAAGCTTTTTACCGTAATAACAAACCTGGCAAGGACTTTAAGAACCATTATGGCCAAATATAAAATGATAAAGGTATTTATCACTGATACATTAAAAAGAATTTCTAAACCTGTTAACAATAAGATGATAAAGAAGAAACCTGGTAAACCAAGAATAAATCCCATCACTTCAAACACAATTGATTTCGTTCGTATTTTATTTACTGGATCTCTTACACGATCACCTACTCGTGAATTTAAATCAGTTAGTTGATATGCAATTGGTACAAACAATGCACTTATAATAATACAAATCATAAAATAGATAATGATACTAGTCCAAAATGTAAGCTGAATGAGTCCAAACATATTTAATAAGGCGAATAAAATTGAAAGATAAACCGGCAGCGTTGCTCCTTGAATAAGAAGATCAATGAAATACCCTTTGCTTGAAGTATTTTTCGTTAACCTTGCTACTTCACCATCCACGCAATCAAGTAAATAACCAAGATTATAACTTAAAAAGGCAAAAATAAATCCTAAGGGAGTAGCTTGTATAACAAAAAAACCCGACAACATAACGAAAAAGGCACTTAACCAACTTATTGCGTTGGGTGTCGCCTTCACTTTCAAACAAAATAACGTAACGAAGATAGAAATTCTTCTTAATACGTACCAAGACCATAGATCTTCCTTAGAACTATACGCTTGCGACTGAATTCGTAACTCCTTAATTCTTTTAGAATCGAACCAAGTGCTAGCGATCCTTGCTTCTTCCATGCATTATTCACCCTTCATGTTAAATACTTCATTTACTACCCGCTTACTCGCATATCCATCCTCTAAGGAGAGAAATTTCTTCCTAAATGCTTCATAAGAATTAATTGGATTTTTAAGAGACTGTATTTCTTTAATAAGATCAGAAGTTGTTTTTACTAACGGTCCAGGCGCTTCTGTTTCAAGTGAAAAATAAAAGCCTCTAATATCATCACGATACTCCTCTAAATCATAAGTGAAAAATAAAATCGGTCTTTTCAGAATGGCATAATCAAAAAATACTGAAGAATAATCGGTTATTAATAGATCCGATATTAAATACAGCTCGTTAATATCATAATAATTTGAGACATCTATAGCAAAACTCTTATCAACGTCTAACACTAATTTCTTTGAAATAAAAGAGTGGAGTCTTAACAAGACCATATACTCTTGACCAAGTGATGCCTGTAATTGTTTAAGGTCTAACTGTAAATCAAAATGATAGTCACCAGGACCACTGTTATGATGATCTCTCCAAGTTGGTGCATATAAAATGACTTTTTTACTCTCAGGTATCGAAAACTTCTCTTTTATTTTTTTTATTGCCGCAGCATGATTATGATTTACTAACGCATCATTCCTTGGATAACCCGTTTCAAGTAATTTATTTTTAAAATCAAACGCTCTTTTGAAAATTTCTGTTGAATAGTGGTTTGGAGAAATTAAATAATCCCATTGAGCCACTTCTTTATGAAAGTTTCTTATGTATTCATCTTTATTTACACCAGGCATTTTAACTTCTTCCATATCAGCAACTAGCTTTTTTAACGGTGTTCCGTGCCAGGTTTGAAGGTAAATGGTATGGTTTGGCTTTTTCACCCAATTAGGCATTCTACTATTTGAAACCCAATATTTCGCTCTAGCCATAATTAAAAACCATTTAAAGCTTAATCGTTTCACGTAAGGAACATCATTTTCTTCAAAATGCTTAACATTTCTCTTATTAACGCTCCAAATCAAGTCAAAATCAGGATTTTCTGCCACCATGTGTTCATAAATCGCTCTCGGATTACAACTATATTGTTTACCCGAAAAACTTTCAAATAAAACAAGTTTTTTCCGAACTGGTAACATTGCCAAGAGCGAAAGTAGTGACCTTGAAACCCATTTTACAAGATTCATTTTCTTGAGTTTTTTCACCATTTTGTTCATTTATCCCTTCATAAAACAGATTCCCCACATACCATTTGTGATGTGGGGAATTCACATTTCTTTAGTGGCTCTGTTGCTTCTTTGTGTAGTAAGAAACTTTCTTGTCCGCTTTTTTATTTTTGCTTGTATTCGTTTCGCCTTCTGATTTTGCTTTATTAATCACAACCAAAATTGTTTGCATCAGAATCGTTAAATCCAACCAGAAGGAGTAATTTCGAATATAGTGTAAATCAAATTTAAGTTTTTTATCCGCATCTGTCGTATATTTCCCCATGACTTGTGCATAGCCAGTTATGCCTGGCTTTACTGCGTGTCGGTAGTTGAACCATTTGTTCTCACGTTGGAACTGCTTTGTGAAAAACTCTCGCTCTGGTCTTGGACCAACAAGCGACATATCGCCTTTTACAACGTTAATCAACTGTGGCAATTCATCAATTCTCGTTTTACGAATAAATTTCCCCATCTTCGTGATGCGGTCATCATTAGATTTCGCGAGGATTGGTCCGGTTTTCGACTCTGCGTCAATAACCATGGAACGAAATTTTAAGATGTTAAATGGTTTATGATTTTTCCCTACACGTTCTTGTTTAAAGAAAATTGGACCGCGATCTTCAAGCTTAATGGCAAGAGCGGTTACGAGCATGACTGGTAACGTTGCAACAATCATCACAACAGCAGCGGCGATGTCTACGCCACGTTTAACAAGTAGTTGTGTTAATGAAAGTGTAAATGGTTTTACTTGCATCACCATCGTATCGTCCATGGTGGTAACCGACGTATTCATTAGCAACATGTCGTTCACTTTAGGAACGACGTAGACCAGCTTTTTGTTTTTCATTGCGTGAAACATTAGGCGATCTTTTTTTTCTTCATCTAGCTCGGAGCCGATGAAGACAACGTTGAATTGATTAATTTGCGTTCTTAATTGCGCAAGCGATTCTTTTTTGTCGTACCATCTTACGTAGCTACTTTTTGAAAGGAAGGAAGCTAAACTGTCTTCCATCTCTTCGAATTCTTTTTCCGTCCCAATAAACATGACTTTCCCTTTTCGCGACAGCTGGCTATATTTCGTGTAGGCTGACTTCCAAATAAATAAAGAAAGAAATGCAAATCCGTGTGCAGAAAGAAGGACCGACCTTGGCATCGCAAATTCTCGGAAGAAGAAAGACACAGTCATTGTTATTAATAAGATGAATGTGACGGCAATTGCAAGCTTTCGTACGATATCCCACACGTCGTATTGTACCAATCGATCAAGTTCATATATGCCTAGAAATAAAATGCTTATTACAATAATCCAAGGTAAAATCCCTAAGAAA
The DNA here is from genome assembly GCF_041949915.1 of Shouchella sp. JSM 1781072. Classification (NCBI taxonomy): domain Bacteria; kingdom Bacillati; phylum Bacillota; class Bacilli; order Caryophanales; family Bacillaceae; genus Shouchella; species Shouchella sp. JSM 1781072. Next base: position 83,975 of record NZ_JBHFQE010000001.1, on the reverse strand, counting down.
GCATCGTAGTTTTTAGGAGTCATTTGGTCATTAAAAAGAAGAAAAGCAAGTCCGTATGATAATACAATTAAAAGTAAATCGACGACCATTGTAAGCGCTCGTGTCGCGCGGTTTGGTATCATATTTGGCATCGTCTTAACTCCTAGATTCATAGAATTTTAAACTAAGCTTCATTTTAGCATAAGAACGATCGAATGTCTTTTGTCAAAAGAAGGTTTTATAAAATACCATAGAGGCCGCATTCTTCACATATTTTTTCATAGTCGATTTATTGATTTGTTCGCTTAATATGCCAATAAGGGCGCGAGAAATATGCTTGAAAGGAAGCGAACCCGCGTACGAAATGTAAGATAAAAAACGTGCCGATACACGGAAGCCAAAGTGAAATTCCATTTTCTTTTGCACATTGATAAGAGACGGTGGCGTTTAAAACAACATAAATCAAAACGATGCCGCTAAACAAAAGGAGCATGGTCGTACTAAAAAAGGAGGCAATCAATAAGAGAAGGCCTGTTATAAAAGCAAGCAGCGGAATTCGATGCCTTAACCCTAGCGCACCTGGTGTAGCGGCGTTGGCAATCATATTCCATTTCCCATCGCCTAATGATTTATCAATCAAGCCCTTCAATGTTGGGCGCACATAATACGTTGATTGTATCGTTGTCGACAAATAAAAGGTCTTCCCCAAATCACGCATTCGTTTATGAAATTCAATATCTTCATTTCGCTTTAATCGCTCGTCAAACAATCCCACATCCGTAAAAACAGAGCGTTTATAGGCGCCGTATGGTACCGTATCAACGTACCCTTTCCAATCTTTCCCCTCCAATGTGCGAAATTTTGAATTGCCGACACCAAATGGATGGGAATAGACATACTCATTTACTTTCCCTTGTTTTCCAACACCTCGTGATTGAATAATCCCGCCGACAACGTCTGCATTCGGCTGCTGTTTAATGCAGTCTACATACTGTTGAAGAAAGTCGTTAGGGACGGAAGTATGCCCATCTACACGCAAAATGTAGGCACCGCTCGCTTCCTTAATTCCAATATTCCAACCTGTAGGTAATGTTTTCTTTGGATTGGTTACTACTTTAATTGCGTGTCCGCTAGCCACGTACTCATTTACACGATCTAATGTCTTGTCTGTAGATTCTCCGTCGACAATGATTAGTTCAAACGTATACCCTTCCCTTTTTTGCTTGAGGAGATTTTCAATTAATGAGGCGATATAGCGCTCTTCATTTCGAATGACGAGCAACACGCTTATGTGTAACGTTTCATTATTTAACATAGGGTTCTCCTTGTTCTAAGCCTAGCAAGGCAATTGGTTATATTCACGATTTGATTAAAAAATTCTTTCTATGTGTACCAACCATGACTATAATAGATTGTAGATAATTGTCAAGAAAGGACGGAATGATGTTGAAAAAAGCAATTTTCCCTCTTGTTATTGTTTTTAGTGTAACAGGAATTATCGTAAGCTATTTGTATTACCAGCAGCAAATTTCTTCTATTGCTGAAGATGCAACAACAACTAGTACCACTCATCAATCGGAAATAACCACTGAAGAAGAAGTCATAAATGAGTCGGACCTTGAAGATGTCTATTCTTCTGGCTGGTTAGGAGCCTATTTTGATTCAGAGCCTCCCTCAGATCAACATCTTGTATTTGTTGGATCTAACGCGTTTGAAAGCACGGAAAGTGACCTTACTTGGCCATCTATTGTCATGGATGAAACTCTTGAGGCCATTGCCCCCACCGAAATGGGCTATGACGTTTTAACATTTAGTGAAGAAACGATAACGTCTTCTTTAATCGATGATGCGGCTTCGGCCATTATCGCAGCTGAACCAACCCTGCTAATTGTTGAATCGTTCTCATTGAATGATAATCAATACTACCTTCCGTTCACCGAAGAAGAATCTGTTGAAAATTTAGCTACCTTTTTGACACATATGGAAAATGAACTACCAGATATTGAAATCATTGTCGTTCCTTCTAATCCTTTTCCTAATGCCTTACATTATCTAGAACGAAAACAAGTTCTTGATGAACAAGCGGATTCATTGCCAGGAGAATACGTTGATCATTGGCAAGAGTGGCCGACGGGAGCCGAATTAGAGACGGTTATTCAAAACCTTCGACCAAATGATGAGGGGCAGCAAATTTGGGCCGATGCATTTCTAGAATTTTTTATCGATTCATAAGCTTATGTGTTCAAAATTTTATCTGTTAATCATGTAAATTTCCGTTATAATGGACAGCGTTCTACAAAACGTAGAACGCTTTTTGTTTGTCGAAAAAACGTTGAAAATCGATTATCCACAAAGAAAGAGTTGAAACAAGCGTGTTTTTCCCACTTTCCCACAGGCTGGGGATAAAATCAATATATTGATTTATTTACGTTTATCGTCTACCATATGTGGTATTAGAGATATAGAACAATCTATTGGAGATGCTCACTAATGAAAATATATTTTGATTCTAGAACTGGAAATGTCAAGCGTTTCACTCAAAAATTATCGTTTGACTGTGAACAGATTACAGAGTCGTTAGTCGTGGACGAGCCATTCATCCTTATTACGTACACGACAGGGTTTGGTGATTTGTCTCCTAAGACTCGTCATTTCTTAGAAACAAACCATAGATGGCTAGTAGGTGTAGCCGCGAGTGGAAATCGTATCTGGGGAGATCGATTTGCGAGAAGCGCCGACACAATTGCTAGCACGTACCACGTACCGATTCTTCATAAATTTGAACTAAGTGGAACATCCACCGATGTTGCACACTTTACACAGGAGGCTCATTCCATTGACAACACTAACGCAAAACACAGTACCCAAGTGGGTTCAGCTTAACAACGAGCTCATGATTGCAAAAGACGGCTCTTATCAGTTTGATAAAGATAAAGAAGCCGTACATAGTTATTTTGTTGACCATGTTAATCAAAATACCGTGTTCTTTCATGATTTAGAAGAAAAAATGGAGTACCTCGTTGAAAATGATTACTACGAGGAAGAGCTTCTCGAGCTATATACGATGGAAGAAATTAAAGAAGTGATGAACGTTGCGTATAATAAAAAATTCCGCTTTCCTTCTTTTATGTCTGCCTTTAAATTTTATAATGACTATGCATTAAAAACGAACGATAAAAGCAAAATCTTGGAACGTTATGAAGACCGCGTTGCCATCGTTGCTCTCTTTTTTGGTAAAGGCGATGTCACGAAAGCCAAAGCCCTTGTTCAAGCGATGATTTCTCAAGAGTTCCAACCTGCCACGCCAACATTTTTAAACGCAGGGCGTAAACGTCGTGGAGAGCTTGTTTCTTGTTTCTTATTAGAAGTAAATGACTCACTAAATGACATTAGCCGTGCTGTTGATATTTCCATGCAGCTATCAAAGCTTGGCGGTGGTGTTGCGCTAAACCTTTCTAAACTGCGTGCAAAAGGCGAAGCGATTAAAGATGTAGCCAACGCGACAAAAGGTGTTGTTGGCGTGATGAAGCTTTTAGATAATGCCTTCCGTTATGCGGATCAAATGGGACAGCGTCAAGGTTCAGGTGCAGCGTACCTCAACATTTTCCATGCGGATATTAACGATTTTCTTGATACGAGAAAAATCTCTGCGGATGAAGACGTTCGTGTGAAAACACTCTCGATTGGTGTCGTCATCCCAGACAAATTTATCGAGCTTATGCGTGAAGACAAAGATGCTTATCTTTTCTACCCGCATACTGTTTACAAAGCGTACGGGATGCATCTTGATGAAATGAATATGGAAGAGATGTACGAAACGTTAGTGGATGATCCGCGTGTTCGAAAAGAGAAAATCAACCCGCGTCGTTTGTTCCAAAAGCTAGCAATCCTTCGTTCAGAATCTGGTTATCCTTATATCATGTTCGCAGATAATGTGAACAAAGCTCATGCGAACAATCACATTAGCAACGTGAAATTCTCGAACCTTTGCTCTGAGATTTTACAGGCTTCTCAAGTATCTACCTACAACGATTACAATCAAGATGATGAAATCGGGCTCGATATTTCTTGTAACCTTGGCTCCATTAATATTATGAACGTCATGAAAAATAAATCGCTCGAACAGACTGTTGCCCTCGCTACCGATGCTTTAACACGAGTATCCGAGTCAACGAACATTACAAACGCACCTGCTGTTCGCAATGCAAATGAAAAAATGAAATCAATCGGCCTTGGTGCGATGAATCTACATGGTTTTCTTGCAGAACAACATATTGCGTACGAAAGCCCTGAAGCACGTGATTTTGCCAATAGCTTCTTCATGGCAATGAACTATTATTCTATAAAACGTTCAGCAGAAATTGCCCGCGATCGTGGTGAAACGTATTACCGCTACGATGAGAGTACGTATGCAACTGGTGAATATTTCACCCAGTATGTGACGACTGATTTCACACCTGAATTTGATAAAGTTGCGGCATTATTTGAAGGTATGCACCTTCCAACAATGGAAGATTGGAAAGAACTACAAGCATTCGTAAGTGAGCACGGTCTTTATCATAGCTATCGCTTGGCCATTGCTCCAACTGGTTCTATCTCGTACGTTCAGTCAGCAACGGCTAGCGTCATGCCGATTATGGAACGAATTGAAGAGCGTACGTACGGAAATTCAAAAACGTATTATCCAATGCCTGGTTTAACGGCAAACAACTGGTTCTTCTTTAAAGAAGCATACGACATGGATATGTTCAACGTTGTGGATATGATTGGAACGATTCAGCAACATATCGACCAAGGAATTAGTTTTACGCTATTCTTAAAAGACACAATGACAACAAGAGATTTAAACCGCATTGATCTATACGCTCACCATAAAGGCGTCAAAACGATCTATTATGCGCGTACAAAAGACACGGGCCAAGATGACTGTCTCTCTTGCGTTGTCTAAGTTTAATCGTGCAACAAGATAAAAGGAGAGTTTTTAATGACACACGTTTATGACGCAGCCAACTGGTCGAAACACGAAGATGATTTTACACAAATGTTCTACAACCAAAACGTAAAACAATTTTGGCTTCCTGAAGAAGTCGCCTTAAATGGCGATCTTCTTACGTGGAAGTACTTGTCTGCTAATGAAAAAGATACGTATATGAAAGTATTAGCTGGACTAACCCTTTTAGATACAGAACAAGGAAACACCGGCATGCCGATCGTCGCAGAGCACGTTGAAGGACACCAGCGAAAAGCGGTTTTAAATTTCATGGCGATGATGGAAAATGCTGTGCACGCAAAATCTTACTCCAACATCTTTATTACACTTGCAACGAGCGAGCAGATCAACGATGTTTTTGAATGGGTAAAAGAAAATCCGCGCCTTCAGAAAAAAGCTGATATGGTTGTATCCCTTTACAAAGGCATTCAAAAAGGAGACGACATTTCATTATTTAAAGCGATGGTCGCGTCTGTTTATTTAGAAAGCTTCTTATTTTACAGTGGCTTCTACTACCCTCTTTATTTTTATGGACAAGGGAAGCTTATGCAGAGCGGAGAAATCATTAATTTGATTCTACGTGATGAAGCCATTCACGGTGTATATGTCGGCTTACTTGCTCAAGAAATTTACAACAAACAAACAACCGAAAAACAAGCTGAGCTAAGAGAATTTTCACTAGATCTGCTTAAAGATCTCTATAAAAATGAGCTTACCTATACAGAAGAATTATATGATCCGGTTGGTTTATCCCATGATGTGAAGAAATTTATTCGTTATAATGCCAATAAAGCACTCATGAATCTTGGGTTTGATCCGTATTTTGAAGATGAAGAGATTAATCCTATTGTATTAAATGGATTAAATACAAAAACAAAATCACATGATTTCTTCTCTATGAAAGGAAACGGCTATAAAAAAGCGACCGTTGAACCTTTAAGAGATGATGATTTCTTTTTTGCAGAAAAATAAAAGTAGCGAACGAATACTCAAGAAAGAAGTGCGACAGGTGGTACTTGTAAAAGCCCCCCTCGTTCGCACTTTTTTACTGCTATACCCTATAGCTACACCTCTTTTTTGCTTGCGTCTGTACAAACCCTATACGATAATAGAGAGGTTAAGCGTTTTGAACAAGGAGGTACGAAACATGGGCAAAATGGATGAAATGATTGTTGTAGCACCAAGAAAACACGTTTTTCATGATGAATCACTCACCTTTCAAGGTGTTGTAAGCAATCACGAGCGCGTTGCAACGATCATGAATCGTATTAATCGCCATTTTAGTGAGATGAGACGAGGCAATGCAGAAGAAGATGAGACCTATAAACAACCCATTCCTTACGTGGTAATCCGTAAAGGGAATGACATTTACGCATATGAACGATTAAAGGGTGGCGGCGAATCTAGATTACATCAGAAGCTATCAATTGGTTTTGGCGGACATATGAACGCAACCTCCTCTTCTGATTTTAAAGAGATGCTCGAAACCAATACGGAGCGAGAACTTCATGAAGAATTAAACTTCGACCCTTCCTTTATTAAAGGCACGAAAACAATCGGCCTCATTAACGACGATGAAAACGATGTCGGTCGTGTTCATATTGGCATCTTATCCGTTCTAGATTTAGCTGAGGAAGCGACGGTAACGGTAAAAGAAACAAACCAACTTTCTGGAATGTGGTTGTCTGTTGACCAATTGAGTGAAACAGAAACGTTTGAACGCTTAGAAACATGGTCGCAATTCGTTATTGATATTTTAAAAAAAGCTTCATGATTGTACAATCATGAAGTCTTTTTCTATAGATACTAACCGTACAAAAGACGGATTCCTTGTCATGGGTAAATGGATTTGGTACATTCAAACAAACTAAGGGGGCATACACATGAAAACTGTGAAAGAATTGGAACAGGAGCTAGCTGAGTTAAAAAGCGATTTTGTTCGTCTACAGGGCGATGTAGAAAAAATTGAATCGACAGGCGGAAATGTGGCCAAGGCAATGGAGCAACTTGATTCCCTCGAAGCCGAAATTGCTAACGTGCGAGGTCAACTTCGCGAAGCACTAACAGAAAAGTAAATTCAACTATAATTAAGATCCTAAGGAGCAAAGAGTGAAAACTCTTTGCTTTTTTTCATGCACTCGCCCCTTTATGCATACCTTTAATAGTATCAACGATTAACGATAGGAGGTTCCTATGCAAATTCACGTTATTCAACAAGGTGAATCCCTTTACGGTATTGCACAAGCTTACAATCTTGCGCCAGAGGAAATTATTAACGCTAATGAGTTAGATGCACCAAACGCGTTAGTCATTGGACAAACGTTGGTTATCCCCATTGAAGGTAGATATTACTTTGTTCAATCTGGTGATACCTTATCGATTCTTGCTGCACGCTACGGCGTATCGGTTGAGCAAATCATCCAAATTAACCAACTCAATCCCAATCAACCCCTTTTGCCCGGTCAAAGGCTTTACTTTCCGCCCGTACCAAAAGTCGAGATTGAAAGTAACGCTTATATCGAGCCAATCAACAATAATTTGACCGACGCCCTTATCGAAGAAGCTCGGAAGCATTCCTCTTCCCTGACTTATTTAGCCCCTTTTAGCTATCAAATTAATCGTGATGGAACACTCGGTGAGCTTACGCTTGGTCCGTTACCCGATATTGCAGCAGCAGACGGGGCATCGCTAATGATGGTCATAACCAATTTAGAAGAAGGGGCTTTTAGTGGAGAGCTCGGTCAAGCTGTTCTTGAAGATGAAGCACTTCAAAATGAGCTACTTCGTTCCATCATTGCTGAAGCAAATCGTGTCGGTCGGTTTTCCGATGTTCATTTTGATTTTGAATTTTTGCCGCCAACCATGCGCGAGCCGTACAATCAATTTTTACGAAAAGCTGTGGAACAACTCCATCCACAAGGACTTCTAGTTTCAACAGCGCTTGCTCCTAAAACGAGTGCCGAGCAGTCTGGTCAATGGTACGAAGCGCATGATTATCGCGCACATGGCGAGATTGTCGATTTTGTTGTGCTGATGACGTACGAGTGGGGCTATTCTGGAGGACCTCCCTTAGCCGTTTCACCGATTGGACCCGTTACCGATGTCGTCGAATATGCGTTATCTGAGATGCCTTCAGAGAAGATTATGCTCGGTCAAAATCTCTATGGCTATGATTGGACACTTCCATTTGAACCTGGCGGCGACTATGCAAGAGCGGTTAGCCCTCAACAAGCCATTACGCTAGCTAGAGAAAATAATGCCGCTATTCAATATGATGAAGAAGCGCAAGCACCCTTCTTTTTTTATATTGATGAGTCAGGCGCAACCCATGAAGTCTGGTTTGAAGATGCCCGATCCATTAACGCAAAGTTTTCCCTCATCCGAACTTATCAATTAAGGGGGATTAGTTATTGGAAACTCGGCTTAGCGTTTCCACAGAACTGGCTTTTGTTGAATGACCAATTTACCATTCGGAAGCGTGCTTAACTCCCCTTACAATAAAAAGGGGAGCTTTTTCGTTTCATTTCGCTTAAATCGGGAATCCAAAAAGAATAAAATATGAAGTAGGTGATTTGAATGAAAGACACTGCTGTCATTACTGGAGCTGCTTCTGGAATCGGCTTAGCAACAGCTCACTTGTTCATTAAGCATCATATCCCAGTGGCATTAATTGATATGGATGGAGAAGCGCTAGAAAAGCTGAAACAGCAATACCCCGAACACACGATTCAGATTTTTCAAGGTAACGTTGCGAATAAAGAGGAAATGAAGCGTATTTTCACAGACCTTTCATCCTCTGTATCTACAATCTCGACCCTGTTTGCCAATGCCGGCATAAATGGAAAAGTCACGTCAATTGAAGCTTTTGATCCAGACGATTGGGATAAAACCATCCATACAAATTTGCGAGGTACATTTTTAACAGTTAAATATGCCATTCCCTTTATGAAGAAACATGGTGGAAGTATTGTGTTGACAAGTTCCGTAAACGGCACTAGAACGTTTTCAAATATTGGCATGTCTGCCTATAGCGCGTCAAAGGCCGGAATCGTCGCCTTTGGGAAGATGGCCGCACTAGAGCTGTCTCATTACCACATACGCGTTAATACAATTCTACCAGGAGCTATAAAGACAAACATTGACGAGCGCACTTATCGAGAGGACACTGAGCTCGAGAGCCTTTCCTTTCATAAAAAAGTAGACTCGTTCCCTACTTCTGCTGCCGATCCAATTGAAATTGCTCAAACCGTCTACTTCCTTTCAACCAATGAAGCAAAACATATAAGCGGTACGGAGATTGTTATTGATGCTGGACAAACCCTTTTATAGCGAAAAAGCAACACATCTAGATGTGTTGCCTCGTCTACTAGCGTATAATGAGCATGACTAAGACAATTAACCCTAACCACATTGGAATACTTAATAAAACACCCCAACACAAACCCACCAAAAAACGTGTACTATACATAACAGAATCCCTCATTTGGATTTGTTTTCTTCTAGCTTTGACGAAAAAAGGACCGTTCATGCAATCAACGGTCTTTTTCTATAGTGTATGTATACATTTAAAAGGTTGAACCAATCGGGTTCATTCAATATTATAAAAAAATTAATAAAAAGAAGGTTTGGTTCTTATACAAACGGGGAAAAGTATGAATACATTCGGACGTTCGATAAATATACAAAAAGAGACAAGGTATATCCCCGCCTCTTTTAACGAATTTGTCTAACGCATAAATGTTTTATCGAATTGTAACGAATCATTTGTCTATCCCTATCATATGAGAGACTTATCTACAAGTCAACCCTTAAGATTCGACAAACCTATCATTTATACCTTACGTTTTAGATAAGGGCGCTAACCAATTGCGTCCTTCTTCTGTTAACGCAATACTCGGTTTGACATCTCCGTTTTTTAACTCTTTATTCTCTGACCCAATTAATTTCTCCACTTTTAATAAATCAATCAGCTCACTTGCTGAATTTGCTGGAATTCCAAACTTCACTGAAAACTGATTTCTAAGCCACGGAGCCCCTAAATACAATTCATTTTCCGTTCCAAACCGATCTTCCCAATCATCAATAAAGCGTAATGCATCCATTTTATACGATTCTAAATGATATTCTTTCACTTCTAAATGTAAAAATTCTCTTAAATCCTCACTGTAATGAGAGTAATTTGTAATATCAGTATGCTTAGGCGCCGCTTCTGATAAATAATAAAGTTCAACACGTTTTCCTTTATACATTAAACGGCTCATAATTGGAACCATATCGCTATCTGCGGTAACAAAGACATAGCAGGAAATATTTTCATCTTTATACGTCATTTCAATTGCATCGATACATAGTTCAATATCAGAAGAGTTCTTTCGTGAATCTCCTTCTTTATCATTTGAATACACATGTCGAATTTGAACACGTTGCTTTTGTAAATCCGTTAAGCTTGAACGAATTCGCTGGAAATCTGCATAAGCACGAAATGTTCGAACTTGATCCTGTCCATACCGGTTCCATAACGAATAGAATAGATTCTTTTCTTCACTCTCATGATTAGGATTATGATTGTACCGATTCATCAATGTCCAATACACGTTGTCATAATCAACAAAGATGGCAATGTTATCATGGTCCCCTGTTTTAAACGCGCTGTCTCTCTGTGCTCTACTCATTCTACTAACCACCTTTTAACGATCGTACGTTGCCCTCAAAAAGTGGTCTTCCTCCTATTCATTTCCATGAGGCACATGGCTTGTCACGAATATGCTCGATTTCTATTTTAGAATAACCTAAGTGTACGATAAAATTTAAACCTTGCATATATGAATTTCGATATTTTACATTGGGCAAATAAACCCGCTCTTTTCCAAAAAAACAGGAAAATATTCTTATTTGTATGAAAATATCAATTGACACCCGAAGTGTATGATGCATATAATACACTCATAAAGTGTATGAACTACTTAATACATACAGGGGGAATTTTATGTCTATTGTAAAGTTAATGCTTTTTGAGTACAGAAGAATTTGGAAGCTTTACCTTGCTCTTGCTATTGGCATTTTGGTCGTGCAACTTCTTTCTATTTGGTACGGCTCCTATCAAATCGCTTCAATCTATATGGAAAATGCACGTATTAGCGGCAGAAGTTACCTGCAGATTGCACAAGAATATGGCGTCTCCTTTTTTCAACCTTTTCATGGCTTTCCAGTTATCGCGTCCATTATGATTTCCATAGCAGCTTTACTTCTTTATAGTTGTTTAATCTGGTACCGAGACTGGGTTGGGAAATATGCCATGGCACAGCGCTTATTTACACTTCCCATTAACCGTTCTTCCCTTTACTTTTCAAAGTTATTTACGATTTTCTCTCTTGTATTAGGACTCATTGTGTTACAATTTTTTATTCTTCTAGCAGGCATAGGACTTGTCTACCTAACGGTTCCAAGTGAATTTCTACAGACTGATGACTTTTCTATTCAAGCGATTATAGCTTATGAACGTTTTTTTTCAGTCCTTTTACCATCGACATTCACGAATTTCTTGCTCATCTACGGAGCTGGCTTCACTTTTTTAACCGTTTTATTTGTAATGATTCTATTGGAGCGATCCTTCCGTGTTAAAGGCGTCTTTTTAGGCGTTATTTTCGCAAGTTGGTCCATTGCCTTAAACGGTTTCGGTACGTACCTTTCCGTTCAACTTCATTTATTTGAGCGAGAAGTTTTGTTTATTTTGGCACTTACGCTCGTCTTAACAACAATTATCTCGACTTTACTCAGTCTATTTTTATTAAAACGGAAGGTGCTGGTGTAAATGAATAAAAAGCGCTATGTCTTTTTCGGTTTGTTCCTAGTGTTCATCGTTGCTACCATTACCACTGTCTATAGCGTGCAAGCATACGAACACCGACTCATTAAACATCCGTTTAAGTGGGAAGTAACGGAAGGAGATCAACATTTCTTTAACCAAGTTTCGTTTGAGGGACACGCAGAAAGTGTAGAGACAACTAGCTTTTATACATTTCAGGCTAACGGCTCTTCCATAGAACATAGCCACACTCGCCCCCTGCTTGAACCCTCTATGGACTCGGCGAAAAAGAATCAAATGATGTATGAGGATCGTTCCTTTTTCCGTAGGAAGCCGTTAGAGCGTCGATTGGTACTAGAGAACGACCAATTCCTTGCTGCAGTTGGGGTTGAAGAGGTTTATCAGAATGGAATCTATCAGTATGATTTACTTATTCACAGTAAGGCAAAAGACGGGGACGAATCAAAGCGACTCCATCTAGAATCTGCAGACGAGTATCTATCGATTCTTAATGGCACGATCCATGAAAATCGCTTGCTTCTATTCAGTGGCGATTATTATAGCAATGAAGAGTTTCCAGGTTATCTTACAACCTACGAAATCGATTTAACAACAAATGAAGTTGTACATGAAACAAAGCTTACTGCGCCAACTACTGCTACAGGTAGAAACGGAGATGATATGCTAAGTGATTCGATGTATAACCCTAACACCATTACCTTTCATCCAGAGAAACCGATTGCTCTTTATACATACGAATCCTCTGACCGAACTGCTGGCTACAGCATCTATCATTTTGATACACAAGAAAATCAAACAGTTGAGCAATCTCCAGACTATCAACACACACTCGTTTCCACATTTTCTGATGGGTTTCACCTTTTGGATCTTTCTAAAACAACTGGAAAAGCAAATTTACACACGATTCACATGGACGAGACTGGTGTGATAAATGATGAAGTGATTAAAGTAGAATTGCCCTCTTTACGAGATACAGTCCAGTTTTCTTATGCGAGCGATCAATTAACGTTGCTTCATCGAGATGATACCGGCTATCAACTTGATATGTATCATGTTCCTGAACAATACCAGCTTCTTTCAGCGTCATTACTAGTAAAAGAGGAACATGGCTTGTTTCGAATTACATCCATGCAAGCGAATGAATAAAAGGAGGGAATCATGACTATTCACTTTAACACCAGAGAACCCGTCTATATACAAGTCATTCGTTATTTTAAAGAACAAATTGCGTTAGGTCATTTACAAGCAGGACAAGAAATTCCGTCCCGTCGTGAGCTTGGGGCCTTACTAAATATTAATCCAAACACAGCCCAGCGTGCCTACAAAGAAATGGAGGAACAACAATTGATTGAAACGGAACGGAATAAACCAAGTCGAATTACGCAAGACCCAACAATCGTCAATCAAGTACGTGCCGAACTCATTCAAGAGTCTGTTGATTTTTTTCTCGATTCAATGAAAACAATCAATGTTCCCCTTGAAGAGTTACTTGCCATGATACGAACAAGGTATGAGAAAGGAGCCGACTCTTATGATAAGCGTTGAAAACGTATCCCTTTCGTTTGGGCGTAAGTCGATTTGTAAGAATGTCACATTCACTGCAAAAAAAGGTGAGATCACATGCTTAATTGGCATTAATGGGGTTGGCAAAACAACCATGTTAAAAGCGATCGCAAACCTACTCCCCATTAAATCTGGACACATTACTATTGACGGCACGACGATGAATGCATCTAAGCAAAAAGAGGTTATATTCATCCCTGATCTTTTGCCAATGTCCCCTAGTTTCACGATTCACGAAGGAATTTTGTTTATGAAAGATTTCTATACAAATTGGAACGACCACCGATGCGAAGAGCTGCTTACTTTCTTTAAGATTGATTCGAAACAAAAAATAAGTCAATTATCAAAAGGAAGTTTAGCGAAAGTTAATCTACTATTAGGCTTATCGGTTGATGCGAGTTATGTCATTATGGATGAACCATTTTCAGGAATTGATCTGTTTAGCCGTGAGGAAATCGCGTCGTTATTTGCAAGCGGCTTTCTTGAAGATAAGGGCATTTTAATAACCACCCATGAAATTCGTGACATCGAACATTTAATTGACAAAGCCATTCTATTAAAAGATGGAACAACCATAAAAGAATTTTATACGGAAGATGCGCGTTTCGAAGAAGGTAAATCAATTGAAGATGTCATGCGTGATGTGTACGTGATGTGAAACAGCAGCCGACAAAACGACCTTCATGAGTGAAAATGAATCATTCATGAAGATCCGTTCTTTAAAAAGCTACTACGTGGAAGGAGTGCTCTTATTGTACGACGTAGTCAGTCGCCACACGAAAGCCCTTTTCCTTTACTGCCTGTATCGGAAACGTCTCATCCAAATGCATGCAGCAAACAAACACGCGTTGATCTTCAGAAATGATCTCCTCTAATTTCTTTAGCGATAAATGAACATTTCCTGGATAGTCTAAATAAGAGGTGTCTTGATACACTGTATGGTAAAACTGTTGACTTATTTTTTCTAATACGAATGTAGGAATGCTTTTGCCGTCCCCACTATAATAAAAATGCTCGTTTTTTGCTTCATGCACACATTCATACGCGTAACATTCTAGATGTGTGGCATGCTCGGCTTTTATCGGCTTTAACTGATAAGGACCAAATGTTGCATTTTCCTCTACAGCTTCCCATATTACTTGTCCTTCTTCCACACCCATCCCGGTTAGAATCTGTTTAGCATGATCTAGTAGCGATCGGGGTGCTTTTAGTCGTAGCTTCGCTGTAAAGGCAGGCTGCACTTTTATATACGAATAGAAAATAAAATCACCTAATGAGCCAATGTGATCAGGGTGCGTATGTGTTAAGACAACCGTCATTCGCTCAACTCCTTCTAGTACTCGAAAACGCATTAAGCGCTCAAACGTTGCACTTCCACAGTCGAACATACATAATTCTTGTTCGTGATAAAAAAAACCTCCATTGTTACCTAGCTCCGTATGAAAAGCACTGCCACATCCGATAAAAGTAAGTGGACTATGTATGATTGGTTCATTTGTCATTAGAGGTTCTCCCTTCTTGTTTGTAAAAAACCATTTGCGTTGCTGTCTCGTTGACTTTATAGTAAAACAAACAGCAATTTATTAAAAGGGTGCGATTGAACGATGAAAGTAAAAAGTGGTGTCGAGCAGGCCGTTTGCATACTTGTTATGCTCGCCACACAGTCAAATCAACAATATGTGAAAAGCGATACAATTTCAACACGTTTAGATGTGTCCCCGTCTTACTTAAAAAAGGTGATGCGAAAATTAGTGGTCCATGAACTTATTACGAGTACACCAGGAAATAGTGGTGGCTTCTCGCTCGCTCGACCGGCTGAATCCATTCATATGCTCGACATTGTCCGAGCTATTGAAGGTGGCGGTTCTTTTTTGAAAACAGAAGGGCTGATTGAACGGGTTTTTCCAGAAACGGATGCCGCTCGAGTCGGTTCACAACAACTCGAGGCAATCTTTTCTGATGCCCAAGAAGCTTATTATCAATCGTTACAGAATGTCACGTTAAAAGAAGCCATTCTTTCAACATTAAGTCGAGATACGATTCAGCTTGTCGACTGGAACGATGCTTTTGGACAAACAGATATTCAAAAGTTAAAGAATGAGTCGTAAAGAAAAGGAGTCGTTCTGTTGTTTAGTCGAAAAACCGTTCTCGTTTTAATTGTTGCATTCATCGCAGCGATTTATTTTTTCTATGCACAGAATCACCAGCTCGTTGAGAACAACCATACCATTGAAGTCGAACACTTACCATTGGAGCATGATGGTATCACAATGGTTCATTTATCTGACCTCCATTCAGCCGAATTCGGCGATCGCAATGAACGCTTGTTAAACATGGTGAATGCCCAGTCTCCTGATATGATTTTTATGACTGGTGATTTAATTGACTCTTATACGTCGAATCAAGGGGAAGGAGTTCAGTTAATGGAAGATCTTGTCGAGATTGCACCGACCTATTATGTAACAGGTAATCATGAATGGCGTTTAGATCTCGTAGATGAATTAAGCGAAACCTTGACGAACTTGGGGGTCCACGTCCTTCGTAACGAAGCTGTAAATGTGGTAGTAGATGATTTCACCTTTCAACTGGTCGGAATTGATGACCCTGACCGCTCGCCTAATGCGGATCCAATAGATGTAACCGCATCTTCATTACAAGAAGCAAATGTTTCAGCTTCTCAAGAATTGTATACCGTTTTACTTGCTCACCGACCTGAAATGTTTTCTACTTATCAAGAAGCGAATCTTGACCTTGTCTTGTCCGGTCATGCCCATGGCGGCCAAATTCGCCTTCCACTTATTGGAGGCATTCTTGCTCCAGGACAAGGCCTTTTTCCAGATTACAGTGAAGGCATGTATGAGGAGCAGGATACAAAAATGATCGTTAGCAGAGGGCTTGGCAATAGCCTTTTCCCACTACGTGTATTTAATCGACCTGAAGTCATTCGAATTGATCTCATTCCTCCACCAGCCTAATGAAACTATAAAAGCACACGCCGCGGGCGTGTGCTTTCCGATTATAGTGCTTGAATAAATTGTTTTGCTGTTTCAATGGATGACTGTGGATTTTGACCCGTAACAAGTTTTCCATCCGCATAGACGTTTTCTTCCCAGTCGCCTTTTCCAACAAAGATTGCGCCTTCTTTACGTAAGCGTGTTTCAAGTAGGAACGGCATTTGATTCACTAATTCAACGCCTTCTTCTTCCGTATTCGTGAATGCGGCAACTTTGCGATTCGCAACAAGAAATTCTCCGTTTTCTAACAGTACACCTGTTAATGCAGCAGGACCGTGACAAACGGCACCAATGCCTTTATCTGCCGCATGGAAATCACGCAAGATTTGCTGTAACTCTTCATTATCTGCTAAATCAAACATTGCTCCGTGACCACCAGGCATGAACACACCGTCGTAACTAGCTGATTCTATTTCAGATAAGGGGATTGTCCGTTTTAAGAGCTCTGCTAATTCGTGCCATTTCTCTGGGATTTCACCGTTATCTAAGCTTGCATCGTCGATTGGAGACTCTCCACCTTTTGGACTAGCAACCGTTACTTGATAGCCTGCTTTTGTAAATTCTTCATATGGCTCTGTAAACTCTGATAACCAAATACCAGCGAACCCTTGATTATTCATTCTTTCACCGTTTGTTACAACCATTAATAAATGTTTTGTACTCATGTTGATCTCTCCCTTATTTTTATGCTACTCCTCTTCTTCCCTATGGCTTTTCCCTTTAAACAAGAAAAAACATTGCGACTACTGCAATGTTTTTCCTGTTGCTATGACTTTCGTATTTTCGTTTGAATTGCGTAAGCCACACCATCTTCATTATTTGATTTTGTAATAAAGTCAGCAGCTTCCTTTAATGCTGGAATAGCATTTTCCATCGCCACTCCACACCCAGCGTATTGAATCATTGATAAGTCATTGCCGTTATCTCCAATACACATGACTTCTTCTTGAGCAATCCCGAGCTTTTCGGCTAAATGTTTCACGGCATTTCCTTTGCTTGCTTTTTTATGAAGAATTTCTAAAAAGAACGGGGCGCTTTGGACCATTTCATAACGTTCTTTTATATGATTCGGAATGGAAGCTTTTGTTTTTTCAAGCTTTTCCGGATCGTCAATAAACATAATTTTCGGCAAGACGATGTCTTCATCGAACTCATCTTTCGTTCGAAAACTTAACGGAACTTGCGTCACGTATGATTCATAGACCGTATAAGGAGAGACATCTTTATCGAAGGTATACAGTTTTTGTTGATCAAAAAAATGCATCGGCGTTTGTAAATCAGCGGCAACATTCGATAAGTCGAGTAAGTCTTGATAGCCAAGCGTTAACGAAACCACATTCTCATTCGTGTGCGTATTTTGAACAAGGGCACCATTATAAGCAATGACGTAATCATCTTCCGTCGTTAATTCAAGCTCAAGTAAATACCGGGTCACACCGCCTAACGGTCTGCCTGTACAAAGAACGACCGTCGCTCCTTCCGCCTTTGCTTGTTGAAGAGCTTCTTTCACTCCCGGTGTTACATGATGCTGATCATTTAATAATGTTCCATCCATATCTATGGCTATTAATTTATACATTTCTTTCTTCCACTCCTTTAAAACCCACACATTCGACAGTTATTTAAACAATTTACTAACCGATTGTTCTTTATAGATTCGATAAATTGCATCGGCAAGCAAATCGGCCATCGATAAAATTGTCATGTTATCAAGCTTCTTATCGTCAGGCATTTCAATGGTATTCGTTACAACAATTTCTTTAATTGGTGCAATCCGTAACCGTTCAATTGCTGGTCCTGTTAACACAGGATGCGTGCAGCATGTATATACGTCCTGTGCACCATGTTCCACAAGTGCAGTTGCTGCTAATGTAACGGTTGCTGCTGTATCAATAAGATCATCAATAATAATCGCATTCATTCCTTTTACATCCCCAACAATTTCAATCGCTTGTGGAAAACCAGGTTCCGGGTGGCGCTTGTCGACAAATGCGATTGGTGCATCAATGTATTCAGCTAGCTTTCTCGCTCTTCCCAACCCAGATGTATTCGGTGCAACGACTACAGGATTTTCCAAATTTTTGTTCACATAATGTTGCGCAAGAAGCGGCAATCCCTGCAGTGGGTCAACAGGAAGATTAAAAAATCCTTGTATTTGCGGTGCATGAAGGTCTACCGTTACCATTCGGTCAGCGCCAGCAGCTTCAAGTAGGTTTGCAATGAGTTTGGCCGCAATCGGTTCTCTTGAGCGGGCTTTTCGATCTTGTCTTGCATACCCATAGTAAGGAATGACAACATTAATCTCACGTGCTGACGCTCGTTTTAACGCATCAATCATGATTAATAGTTCTACAACATGTTCATTTCCAGGCTGAGCGGTTGACTGCACGACAAATACTTTTGCCCCACGAACACTTTCTTGAATATGTATTTTAACTTCTCCATCACTAAATCGATTGACTGTACATTGGCCGATTGAACACCCAAGTCGATCCGCAACTTCTTTTGTTAACAAAGGGTTTGAGTGCAGGGTAAAAAGTTTAAACTTCTCGTCTAATTCGTAACTCACGTCAACGCCTCCTCGCTTTAATCAAATTGCTTTTATTGTAGCTTACTTTTGCCGTTTATACAAAGTGTTGTCCCCGAATAAAAAAAGTGCTCCTCCCAATTTCAAAGAGAAGAACACTTTCACACATTAAAATCCTCGTGCCGTCATCGTTAATGGAAGGATAGAAGGCTGTTCACAGGTGCTTGCCATTTGATAATGACGCCCGCTTTCCGACGCCTCGAGCATTCCATACATCGCTTCTAGCACATGATAAGCTAGTGCATCATTTGCGCGATGTAGGCGCTTCTCTTTGATGGCCATAACCATATCTAGCACTCCGAGCCCTCTACTATTTTCTTGAAACCCATATGTAAGCGTCACTTCTTTGAAAGCTAACTCACCTTGCCTCTTATATAAAAGCGGACCTCCAAATGTATTCGGATCAGGTAAAAGAAGTGAGCCTAGTGTGCCGTGAATTTCTAGATTCGGCGCATTAGAACCCCACACATCAAAACTTGTAAGTAAAGTAGCAATTGCGCCATTTTCAAGATCAATAACACCAGCTATATGAGTTGCTACATCAACGTCGATCAACTCTCCGTACTTAGCTGCTGAGGTAATCTGACGCTGATCGTAAGCTTTTCCAGCCGAAGACGTGAGTCGCTTCATTGGACCCAAAAGAGAAATTAAGGCTGTTAAATAGTAAGGACCCATGTCAAATAACGGTCCCGCACCTTCTTTATAAAAAAACTCCGGATTTGGATGCCAATCTTCTGGTCCATGGCTCATCATAAATCCGTTCGCTGACACCGGCTTTCCAATCCAACCATCCTCAATAAGCTTTTTCGCAGTTTGTAATCCCCCTCCTAAAAATGTATCTGGTGCTGCCCCTAAATAGAGCTTTTTCTTCTTGGCGAGTTGACGGAGTTCCTGTGCTTCTTCTAACGTTAACGCTAGCGGTTTTTCCCCGTAAGAGTGTTTCCCCGATTCTAATGCACGCTTATGTACAACATAATGAGCGGTTGGAACGGTTAAGTTAATGACTACTTCAATTCGATCATCTTTAAAAAAATCATCCATTGATAAAGCTTCAACATCTTTGTATTGATCCGCTTTCTTCGTAGCTTGAGCCATATTGACATCTGTACAAGCAATCACGTTTATTCCATCAAAGCGCTGATTTAATTGAAAATAAATATCACTAATGTTTCCACAGCCAATAATTCCAGCTCTTACAGTCTCCAAATTACCCTCTCCCATGTCTTAGTGTCTAAGTCGCAAGTTAATAGCGCTTTCATTATGATGCATTAAGATAGTAAGCGCAAGCACCTACAAATTTTTTATGGTCTATCAAAACTTTACTCGATTGCTTCTACACGGCTATAAGGCAATCTAAAAAATTCCACACTTATTCTTTCCAGCAAAATGAAAATAGGCTATAATTGAATGAGTACTCATTCATAAAGGGGCGAATAACATTTCGACTGAAGAAAAATTACTCCAACTCGCACATAAAATGAACGAAAACCCAGACAAAATTACTGACTTAAACCGACACTATCAATTTGAGTTAAAGCCACAGGCTCGATACGGTGTCCAATTTGCCGACGGAACTGTACAAGTGGATAAAGAACCTCCTTATAATGAGGAAGCCTGTGTTTTAAAAATGAGCGAAAGCAACTTGCACAAATTATTAGAAGGTACATGGAATCCGACCGTTGCTTACATGACAGGACAATTAAAAGTAGATGGAGACGTTCGTCATGCTCTAAAACTTCATGAAATCGTCAAGCATTATACAGACTCTGCACAATAAAAGTTTGATGATGGCACCCATCTATCACACACATAAAAAATCTTCATGAACAAGCGTTCATGAAGATTTTTTTACATTCACCTTTTAAGACACACTTTAGTCGTTCGCTTTGTTTTTCACATCGCCTTTAGCGTCTTGTGTTTCGCCTTTTACTTTATCTTTCTTACCATCAGCTTGCATTTTTTTATTATTTGTTACATTTCCTACTGCATCTTTAACTGCACCTTTTGCTTTGTTACCTGCACCTTTTGCTTTATCTCCAGCTCCGTTACTACTCATGTAAAACGCCTCCTTTTGTTTCTGTACTATGTATATAGACGTTTTACCAACTCTTCAAACCTTTATTTAGTGCTACGCTCTTTTTCCCACTGGGACCGAACCTCGTCCATTACTTTCATAACGTCTTCTGTTACATTCAAGTAAGCACGGTCATTACCCGATATGGTTTCTTCCATAGCAATGATTTCATTAATAAGGGCATTTGAATCGTTCATTTTTATCACTTCTGTTCGCCCATCTAACCAATGAATGGTCGCTTCTTGAGCTCTAGGAAAATCATCTACCGTCACAAACCCATTTTCACATGCAACCATTCCTCTTTTCGGCATTTTTGCTCGGAACGCGAGTGAGATTGTCGCCATTTCATCCTGACTCGTTCTGAGTAAAATCGCCGATTGCTCATCTACCGATGAACTTGATCCTTTCATCGTTGTGAGCACTTGATTTGGTTGCTCAGACATAAAATAACGTGCAAACGAAAGGGCATACGTACCAATATCTAATAATGCTCCACCAGCTAATTCAGGATTAAAAAAGCGATTCTTTACATCGTAAGGTTTGTAGCTACCAAACGTCACGTTGATTGTTTTCACAGCTCCTAGCTGATCGACCGTCATCATCCCTTTTAATTTATGGTACAACGGCATGTGAAAAATCGTCATTGCCTCCATTAAAATAAGCTGTTTCTCTTTCGCTAGTGCGACTAACTCATTTAGTTCAGTAGCATTTACTGTAATGGCTTTTTCGCAAAGTACGTGCTTTCCATTGCTCAACGCTTGTTTTATATATTCGTAGTGATTGACGTGCGGTGTCGCTACATAGATAATATCAACTCGCTTATCTTGCAACAATTGCTCATAGTTTCCGTAAGCTTTAGCTCCAGCGTAAGGCTTTGCGAATGCTTCAGCTTTCTCCTGAGAGCGAGAACCCACTGCATATACGTTTCCATGATGCTGGTTTAGTGCTTCTGCGAAATCATGGGCAATGGTACCGAGGCCAAGAATACCCCAATTAAAATCTTCCAACATATTCAACTCCCTTATTCAGTCCTAATTCTATTCTACAAAAGCTGTCAAGCCACAACGACTTCCCTCATTCTCAAAAACTCCCTCTACTCTCCTACTAGAATTTCCATCGTTGTTCCGATATAATGAACTATTGACTTCTTTATACGTTATAAATATCATCAGAAAGGGTGGAAAACATGGGCATAATTGTTGTCGAAGTCTGTGATGGAAACCTAATGAGTCGCGTCGATTTAGAGGAAATGCTTGAAGCAGAATATCCTGAAGTGGCTGTGATGGAGAATGAATGCCTTTCGTTCTGCGGACTTTGTGCAGTTCGACCGTACGCAATGGTGAACGGTACACGAATTTACGGAAAAACAGCAGAAGAGTGTGTCGCTAAAATAAAACACCGTATTGAATTAGAACTCGCTTTATATGAGCTTTGATATAGCAACTTTTCTTAACGTCACACGTTGTGGCGTTTTTTAACGGGTGTAAGCGAAAGGGCTTACAGATAATCGGCTAAATTTTTGTGTTAAGGAAATACTAATGGAGTCGATTGAAAGAGATATAGGAGAATACATATGTTCGAGTTACTGCTTCTCATGTTAGAACGATTAGGTCTTATTGTCATGTTAGCGTTTATCGCAACACGGTTCCGTTTTTTTCGGAAGATGGCCTCTTCCCGTAAATTAACTACAAAACAACAAACAACAGCCATTCTCTTTTTTGGTCTTTTTGGGATTATTGGCACCTATTCAGGCGTGACGTTTCAACCTGAAACGCTTGCGCTTCAACGTATCACGTTTTCCATTTCCGATGACGAAGCGATTGCGAACTTTCGTGTGATCGGGGTCATGCTAGCTGGCCTTTTTGGCGGCTATAAAGTTGGCTTAGGCGCTGGCCTTATTTCTGGGATTCATCGAATGCTTTTAGGTGGATTCACGGCGTATGCCTGTGGAATTGCCTCCATTCTTGCTGGTGTTTTCGCAGCTTTTTATCGCAAAAAAAATCCTCGTGCTATTCATCAGCCTGTACAAATCATGATTCTTGGCGCACTAGCTGAAACCATGCAAATGGGGTTGATCGCTTTACTAGCGACGCCGACATCTCAAGCATTAGAACTTGTACAGTTGATTGGATTCCCAATGATTATTGCCAATGGCATCGGCTGTGCACTATTCTTTCTCATTATTCAAAGCGTCGCAAAAGAGGAACAAAAAGCAGGTGCGTTACAAGCACAGAAAAGCTTAAGAATTGCTGAACAAACTCTCGTTTATTTGAAGCACGGTTTGAGCCACGAGTCTGCGTATAAAGTGTGTAAGATCCTTTATAAAGAGCTGAATGCATGTGCGATTGCCATCACCGACAAGAACCTAATTTTAGCTCATATAGGTGTCGGAGCGGACCACCATAAAGCAAATAGCCATATTCAAACGCGTTTAACATCAGATGTTATTCAACAGAAGCGAATGAGTATTGCAGGAGATGACGAGATCCATTGCAAAGAAGACAACTGTCCTTTAGGGGCTGCGGTTATCGCACCTCTCATTATACGAGATGAGGTCGTTGGTACATTAAAATTTTACTTTCATTCTAAAAAAGAGATTACCGCACTTGAAACGGAGATGTTGTCTGGACTTACAAACTTATTAAGTAGTCAGCTTGAATTAGCGGAAGCGGATCGTGCTTATCAGCTCGCTAAAGATGCTGAAGTGAATGCGTTGCAAGCTCAAATTAGCCCACATTTTTTGTTTAATACGTTAAATACGGTTATTTCCCTTATACGTTTGGATCCAGCTAAAGCACGAACCATGCTTCATTCATTGTCGCAATTCTTACGACAGAATGTGTCCGCTACTACTATTAAATCACATACTTTAAAAGAAGAGCTGCATCATATTCAAGCTTATTTATCGATTGAAGAAGTACGATTTGAAGACCGTTTGACCGTCACCTATTCGATTGATCAACCGTTTTTATCAACAGAGATTCCACCGTTAACGTTACAACCCTTAGTTGAAAATGCAGTGAAGCATGGATTTCGTCATAAAGGAACGAACTGCCAGCTTTCTATTGAAGTATTTGACCATGGTCGAGACGTCGGTTTACGTGTTCGAGATAATGGTGCTGGTTTTCAGCTTGATGACGTTAATATTCACGAGCACGGTCAACAAACTGAATCAAGTACAGGAATTGGAATCTACAACAGCAATAAACGTTTGCAAATGATGTTCGGTGAACGCTCTTCTCTCCAATTTTTTACGAAGCCTGGCAGTGGAACAACCGTCGAATTTTATATTCCCAAAACAACTAGAAAGGAGAATCTTTCCTAATGCCAAATACAGAAATACGTACGCTTATTGTGGACGACGAAAAATATGGACGAGAAGAATTGATTTACTTACTTCGGCTATTCCCAGCTATCGTCGTTGTGGGAGAAGCACAATCAGGACAGGAAGCCATCGCAAAAGTCATGGAGCTCCAACCTGATTTACTTTTTCTAGATATTGAAATGCCGGAAATGAATGGAAAAGAAGTCGCTACGATTATGAAACAAATGAAAAACCCTCCATATCTCGTTTTTGCAACGGCGTATCCACAATTTGCCGTTGATGCGTTTCAGCTACAAGCTAAAGGGTATCTCGTTAAACCTATTAACGAAGTCCAGCTAGCTGAAACCATTACTCAAGTTGAAGAAGCACTACAGGCTAAATCCTTACAAGAGAAGACAAGTCCCATAGGCAAGCTGGCCGTTGAAAAGGATGACACGATTCACTTTCTTGATCCTGAAGCGATTCTTTACGCTTATCGGGATGAGAAGAACACAAAAATGGTAACGAACCAAAATGTGTTTGAAACAAAATTGACGTTAAAAGAATTAGAATACCGTTTAACACCGTATTCCTTCTTCCGCGTCCATAAAAGTTACTTAGTTAATACTGCTTATATAACAGAAATGAACGCTTGGTTTAATGGCGCTTACCAACTCTCGTTAAATGGCATGCAAGAACAAATACCAGTGAGTCGTAATTATGTTAAATCATTGCGAAAAATGATTGAATTGTAGAGCCAACCACTTGGCTCTACTTTTCTACGTCTTATCTTCATTTTTTGACATCTCACGACAAAAAACGTCATTTCGATCATGAAATTGTATATACTTTCTTCATGAAACCGCATACACATCATGCGAGGGGAGAACGTATATGATTACTTTTTTAATTGCTTTAGTCTTACTATTTGTTGGTTATTTTACGTACGGCAAATTTGTAGAAAAAGTCTTTCAACCAAAAGCAGACCGTCCTACACCAGCCTATACACAAGCTGATGGCGTTGACTACTTGCCGATGGGTAAAAATAAAAATGCCTTAATTCAACTTATTAGTATTGCAGGTGTCGGTCCCATTTTCGGTCCGATTATGGGTGCGCTTTATGGCCCAGTTGCCTTTATCTGGATTGTACTAGGCTGTATATTTGCAGGAGCTGTACATGACTATTTAACAGGTATGATTTCGATTCGAAACGGTGGCGCCCATTTACCAGAACTTGCAGGGCGATTTTTAGGAAAAGCAATGAAACACGTTGTAAATGCTTTCTCAATCTTACTTTTACTTCTTGTTGGTACTGTATTCGTTGCATCACCAGCAGACTTACTTTATGACTTAGTCAATGGTTCAGTTCCTGTTATCATTTTTGTTGTACTTATCTTTATTTATTTCTTATTAGCAACGGTTCTACCGATTAACAAGATTATCGGAAATATTTATCCTTATATCGGCGCTTTATTATTGTTTAGTACTGTCGGTATTGGTGTTGCTCTTGTTTGGCATCAAGCACCCATTCCAGAATTATCGCTTGAAAATACGCACCCTGCTGGAGCAGCGATTTTCCCACTATTATTTTTAACAATCTCATGTGGCGCATTATCCGGATTCCATGCAACGCAATCGCCAATTATTTCAAGAACTACACAAAACGAAAGCCAAGGCCGTCGAATTTTTTATGGCATGATGATTGCTGAAGGTATGATCGCAATGATTTGGGCAGCTGCGGCAATGAGTTTATTTGACGGCCCTGTTAGTTTGAATGAATTGATCAACACCATTGGTACTGGTGGAATTGTATCAGAAATCTCTACAGCTATGCTTGGACCAGTTGTTGGTACACTAGCGATTCTCGGTGTAATCATTCTTCCAATTACGTCTGGAGATACGGCTTTCCGTAGTGCTCGAATGATTATTGCTGACTATATTAAAGTACCACAAGCAAAAATAATGAACCGGATTTGGATCGCGGCACCATTGTTCATTGTGTCCATTTTCTTAACAACTGTTGACTTCACCATGTTATGGCAGTATTTTAACTGGGCAAACCAATCTACAGCTGTTATTGCACTTTGGATCGGGGCAATGTTCTTATATATCGCTCGCCGAAACTACTGGATCGCGATTATTCCAGCTTGGTTTATGAGTGTAACGGCTACCGCTTATATTATGAACGCACCGATTGGCTTTAATTTACCAATGCAAGTCTCTGTCATTATTAGTATTCTCTTTACCGTGTTGTTAACCGTACTCTTCTTCAGGGCTGCTAGCAAACGTCGAGCAAGCAATCATCCTTTAGAAGACGATGTATCTGACTGGAAACAAAGCGCATAATTCGATAAAGAAGAGTAACGCTCACGTTAGCGCTACTCTTCTTTTTTAAATGCTCGAATTTGTTTTACATAGTCTGGTGCATCCATTGGATCATCAACAACTAATTCTACCACGCAAAGTTGATCAACTTCGTTTACTTTTTGAAGAACTTCTTTTAGTTCCGTCGTTGTTTTCGCTGTGAAGCTGCTTGCGCCTCCGCCAAAGCCTTCAAGAAGCGCTTCATAATTCCACTGTGGAATCTCATTGTAGTCTTGCTCTTTCGTTTCCGTATTTAAATATTTTTCAATTGTGTAGCCCTGATTATTTAAGATAAAAATAATTGGCTTACAATCGTAATAAAGCATTGAACTGATTTCTTGAGCAGTTAGCTGTAGCGAACCATCTCCTGTAAAAAGAAGAGTTCGACGGCTTGGTGCTGCAATACTCGCTCCGAATGCTGCCGCCGTTGCAAACCCAATCGATTGCCAGCCGCCTTGCTTTAAGTAGCTAACCCCTTTTTTCATGCGGGCTTGAGACATTCCATAAAAAAACGTACCCGTTTCGACTACAACGACATCCTCTTCTTTAATAAAGTCTTGCAACATCGGGTAATACTGTTTTGCACGTAGTGGTCCGTCCTCCACCTCCTCACCGCTTCCATATGGGAAAGAAATCGTCCTTTGATACGATTCATTTTTTGATAAATCAAGCTGGCCGATTTGTTTCAGTACATCATACGCTTTTACCTGTTCATAAGTCGCATGCTCGACTCTTACGTAGTGAGGCTGAATGTCTATAAGCTGTTCTTTTTGTATGGATGCAGTGAAATTTGCGGTGTTCGTATCTGCCCATACGAGACCGACACCAATGACGCAATCAGATTGCTCGACTATGTCTCTCACTTCATGGCTGCCAAAATCTCCTGCGTACAATCCGATGTATTCTTCTAAACTTTCGTCTACCGATCCTTTTCCATACATCATACTGGCTACTGGAATATGGAACGTTTTCGTAACGGTTTGAATCATCTTTTCTAATTCAAAACTCTTTACTTTCGTATCAACAAGCAAGACTGGGTTTTTGCTCTCTTTCAACTTTACATCAAGGTGACGAATTGCTTGAGCAAGGGTTTGTTGATCGGTTTCAAAAGCCTCAATCGAGTTCGTCTCTTCTTCTAGTATTGATTCATTTGTCAGATCATCCGCAATCATCAAATAAACCGGTTTCTGATAATCTTTTGCTAGTTGAATCGCTTTTGTTATTTCCGTTCTTGCATTACTCGGCGTGACAACGGTCGAGTATGCTGAAATTTCTGCGAACATGCGTTTAAATATGCCAAAGTCTCCATTCATTAATGTATGGTGAACTTGTAAACCTTTTGCTTGTTTATCGCGATCCGGCGCACCAACAATATGAATAATCGGGATATTTTCGCAATTCGCCCCTGCAATTGCGTTTGCCGCGCTAAGTTCCCCAACACCGAACGCCGTAACAAGTGCGGAAATTCCATGCAGACGGGCATATCCGTCCGCGGCATAACCTGCATTTAATTCATTTCGATTATGAATAAAGCGTAACCCGTCTGTTCGTTCTAATGTATCGAGTAATGCAAAATTATAATCACCAGGAACGCCGAATACGTCTTTTATCCCTTCCTTTCGCAATGCTTCATATAAATAGTCCCCAATTGTTTCTGTCTGATCTGAAGCCATTCAAACCTCTCCTTTCAAACGTCTATACAAAACGTATACCCTTAAATTCAAATCACACACCCGCTTAAACGAGATAAATCGTTTATAAAACAATCAACTAGCTATTTGCATAAATGATCGTTACGTACCTCATCACCATTTAAAATCGCCATAAAAATAAAACGGCCGAAAACAGTCCCTATGACCTAATTAAAATTATTTAATTTTTTTCCTTTTTATAGAAGGAATTCAAAAAGTTATGAAGAATTATCTAATTGCAAAATTAATTACTACAAAATTCCTACATGGCTCTACTTCATTAGACAAAACACCCTTCTATTACTCTGTCCCCACCCCCCTGGTCAAACGTCCCTTTATCGTCTTTTGTAAATCATTGAAAGGAGGTGAGTGCCTAATTAACCGCACAATCCTCGCGCCATAGTCTCTCTTAACTAAGGCCTTAACCCCGTTTATATAAGTGTTGTATGTGCTCTCCCCCTCCAAGCATGTTCTTACACTCATTGGTCTTTCCTCATTGACCATTTATTTAACCTTATACGTTACGCCGTATGAAAAAGAGCCCTAAAACCAACTGATGGTCCCTAGGGCTCAACTTTAAAGCTAGAATGTAAACGTCAGCTTAAAATTATTGTTTAGCTTGAAAGGTGTGAGGGTATGTAAATATGTTACACCCCCTATCTATTTGCCGTTATCTATGAGACACTTGTTCGTAAGCCTAAAGCTAGGCTAATTAAGGAGAGTGCCTTATTTACAAAGTAGTTCGGTACGTTAATGGTAGAGCAGAAAACGCTAAAACCATCAATCGCAACATAAAATCGTTTAATGATTTAGCTTCTGCGGAACTAGAAGTAAAAAATTAAATTTAGATCTCATTCTCTTAGACAATGATGTTTGGGGAATTGAAGTGATATAAGTAGGCATGGCCTACTTATTTTTTTGCCCTTTAAGCAGGACACGTTACTTGCAGACATGTATATTATGTTAAAAGCTCCCTCCGGTTACGTATTTTAGAGAAGATCAAGGTGGAGACAATCCTATAAATAACTTCAATAACAAAAAAGCCACCTTCTCGATTGAAAAGAGAAGATGGCTTCAATTGTTTCCGACAATCTTTGTAGAGAGCTTAATAATTTCAAACGTTGGTTTCCGCTTGTACCCAGCGTTTCAGTCAATTCTCAGAAACGTCTTACTCCCACTCGATTGTGGATGGTGGCTTGCTCGTCACATCGTACACGATGCGGTTGACGTGCGCAACTTCGTTAACAATACGAGTAGAGATAATCTCTAACACATCCCAAGGGATACGTGCCCAATCAGACGTCATACCGTCAATCGATGTTACAGCGCGAATACCTACAGTATAATCATACGTACGAGCATCGCCCATTACGCCTACACTTCGCATGTTTGGAAGCGCAGTAAAGTACTGCCAAATTTCACGCTCAAGTCCAGCTTTCTTAATTTCTTCACGTAAAATTGCATCACTTTCGCGAACGATGGTTAGCTTTTCATCAGTAATTTCACCTAGTACACGAATGCCTAAACCTGGTCCAGGGAAAGGTTGACGCCAAACAATTTCGTCTGCTATACCAAGCTCAGAACCAAGCGCACGTACTTCATCTTTAAATAAAGCATTTAATGGCTCGATTAATTCAAAGCTCATATCTTCCGGTAAACCGCCAACATTGTGATGCGATTTAATCGTTTGGGCTGTATCTGTACCAGACTCAATAATATCTGTATAAAGAGTTCCTTGAGCAAGGAAGTCCATTTTCTTATCTTTTAATTTCGCTGCTTCCTCGTCAAACACGTAAATAAATTCATTCCCGATGATTTTACGCTTTTGCTCAGGGTCTGTTACACCTTTAAGTTTTCCTAAGAAGCGATCAGCTGCATCAATTTTGACGACATTCATATTGAAGCCTTCACTGAATGTCTCCATGACACTCTCAGCTTCATCTTTACGTAGTAATCCATGATCAATAAACATACACGTTAGTTGGTCACCAATTGCTTTATGAATTAAAACAGCCACGACAGAAGAATCAACGCCACCGCTTAACGCGCATAAAACGTGACGATCGCCAACTTGCTCACGAATTTTTTTGATTTCTTCTTCAATGAAATTCTCCATTGACCAATCGCCTTTAGATCCACAAATTGTGAATGCAAAGTTCTTTAGCAATTCATTTCCGAATTCAGAATGACGTACTTCTGGGTGGAACTGAACACCATAGAATTTTCTTGACTCATCGCTCATTGCAGCTACTGGGCAAGATGGGTTTGAACCGTCAACCGTAAAACCTTCTGGTGGCGCAATAATTTTATCACCATGACTCATCCAAACCGTTTGCTCAATCGGCAAACCTTTAAATAAGTCAGATTGATTTTCTACATGTAACACAGCTTTCCCATACTCACGGTGGGATGCTTTTTCAACTTTCCCGCCAAAATGGTGGGTCATCAGCTGAACACCATAACATATTCCTAAGATCGGAATACCTAAATCATAGATAGCTGGATCACAAGAAGGTGCTCCTTCTACGTATGCACTGTTTGGTCCACCAGAGAAAATAATCCCAATTGGATTTAATGCTTTAATTTCTTCGGCCGTAGTTTTGTGAGAGTGTAGCTCACTATACACGCCTAAGTCGCGGATACGACGTGTAATCAATTGATTATACTGCCCTCCGAAATCAAGAACAACAATTGTTTCATGATTCGTCACTTGCATCTTATTCACCCTTTATCCTGTTTTCTTCCTTTATTTAAAAAGTTATGAAGCATCTCAAGCAAACAAAACGGCTACAAAAACAATGAACATTCCATTGAATTGTAGCCCTACTTTCGCGCTAGCTTTCAAACTCTTTTTAGTATGTGCATAATTAAATAGTATTCATTCAAGTTTAATCATAACAAGCAAGTATTCCGCAGGTCAAGAAGTGATTTGTTTCAGCATCTTTTTCCAATTTTCATCAAATTTCTGCTTATTTAACTGGTGTTTGTTGTCGCTATATAGAAATTGCTCGTACGTTTCTGCCAACTCCACCATCGGACTGTCTTGAAGCGCTAATTCTTTTTCTACGTATCGAGCGTACTCACGTATCGTTTGGTTTTCTTTTCGTTTCACACCATACAATCGTAACAACCAAAGCAAATGCTCAAAGGATCGTGCGTAATCTTCTACTGACTGAGCAGATCGTTGTTTCCGATTGACATAGGTTGTGCTTAATCTTTTTCGGAAGACAAACACCAGCGTACTGAGAATAATCAATAAACCAATACTTGTTCCAATAAGCCAGCCATATGATTGCTGCTCATTTGAAGCTGCCTCGTCATTTGTTCCTTCTTCTGTTTCTTCAACCTGCGCTTCTTCTTCAGGAAGCTCAAGGTCCTCTTGCTCTTCTGGTGTCGGAATTTCCTCTAAATCATTATTTTCAAGATCCAATTGTTCTTGTTCATAATTAAAGCCAGAAAAACTAGGCGTTGGTTCAAACGATACCCATCCAGCACTCGGAAAATAAACTTCCACCCATGAATGCGCGTTTTTGTTTGAAATTAAAAACGATTGATTGTCTTCATTTGTTTCGAGAAGCTCACCTTCCGTAAACCCTTTTACCCACCTTGTTGGAATATCAAGGGTTCGGAGCATCACTGCCATCGCCGTTGAAAAATTATCACAATAGCCTCTTTGCGTCTCAAATAAAAATTGGTCCACATAGTCTTGGTTAGCACCGGGCACCGGAACATCTTCTGTTTCATATTGAAACTCAGGACCACGCAAATAACGTTCAATCGCCCTCACCTGATCATAGACCGTCTCACTTGTTGTCGTTAGTTCCTCGGCAAGCTCTTGTACGCGATCAGGCAACGCTTCAGGGAGCTGAGTATACGCATCCATTTCAAGGTCCGAAAACCCTTCCCCATCTTCTTTCAATCCAGCTATTTGGAACGTTTGCTCAAAGTAGGCTAACTCATACTGATTAGGCGGGACTTGTCCATTTAAAAAAGTCGCTTGATTTGATACCGGGTGAATAACTACCGGTTCGACTTGTTCCGTATGGACATTTTCAATTTCGTCTGAGAGTAACTCACCTGGATAAAAGAAATGATTAAAACGTTGCTCTCCTTCTCCATAAAACTGCAGCTGTGCTACTTTTTCTTCTCGCTCTACTGCTTCAAGTTCGTCAGACTGTATAGGTGGAGATACATGTCTCTCATTTGTTTCATCGATTGATAAATCCCAACCAGACCCAGTGTAATAATTTTTCGTTTCGCCTTTCCAGTACTCTCCCTGCTCTATGGTTGCTTCAAAAACAGGAGTATCGTCTTGAACAAACCCACCACCTAGCATACTGTCATCTTCACTATAGCCAATGCGTTGAATCGGTGTACCTCCACTTGAAAAACCAAATACAGTTTCAAGAAAAGGAACAGGGTCTGACCATTGTGGCTCAGGTTTTGGCATCGCAAAACTTAAAGAAGCAGCCGTTAGAATAAATACGCTGATAAAAGCCATGACTTTTCCTATTTTCAAAAAAGAAAAGCTTCCATTTTTTTCTCCATTTTTTAATAAACGAAGCGTCACTACAAGGATCATTCCAATGATAAATAAACGAACAATGGATGCTTCCCCACTATAATCTGTGAATGAATCAATCGCCCCTACATATACGACGCTTACAATTAAAAACAGCAAGATCCTTCTAACATGAACGATCCAATAATGAAGCAAGTAACTTAAGATAGACAATAAAACAATAAATAGAAACGTACGAAATAATTCTGAGAGCTCTAAAACATTACCTGCGAGAATGTAAATCAAATTATCAAAAAAATCCTGTACCACTAGGGAAAACCAAGACTCTTGAACCTCTTGGCTAGAAGGAAAGAGCCAAAATAACGCACCAATGGTAACAACGACTCTTAGTAGAAAAGAGAGAATAATCGGTAGTTTTAAAAGCGTAATAATAAAAAACAGCGCCGCAATAACAATAAATGCCGAGACGCTTCCACCACTCGTAATGTAAGGAACTGGATAAAGCCATTCGAGTAATAAAATAAATCCTAGCCCATATAAAAAATAATCACGTAACGCATAATTGTTATGACTCACTTTTTTCACCCCTTAAACGATCATGATGTTGATGGGGGATAAACACATGTCCTCCAGCTTTACGAACTTCGAGGAACTGTTCTTGTGTTAATGCTTCGGTTGCTACAAGATAAACGTTTATGCGATTCATAGCCGTAGTGCGAATCATATGAAGAATCGACTTAGACAAACGCGGCGTGATGAAGAAACAAAGCCCATCTTTTTCAGGAAATGCCCATTCTGCCTTCGTTTGTGGAACCGGATTAATCATGGCAAATAGCCGTAACGCATGCTTCCAATTTTTTTGTGTGAGCTCTTTGCGGACCCACTCATCGTTATAAACAAACAAGGTTGTATGTATACGGTCTTGAATGAGCGTAGACGTTATCGACGCCGCATCTTTAATACTCTCCTCGTATTGTAGAGGGTCGGCAAATGCATCATCGCTTGTTGCAAAATGCACAACAGTCACGCCTTTATCTTCTTCCGTTTCAAATTCTTTCGTCAACAGACCACTTACACCTGCTGAACGTTTCCAGTCAATTTTACTTAATCGGTCACCTGCAGCATAATGTCTAATACTTGAAATCAAATCTTCATTTAACCCTTTTCGAACATGCTTCGCTTGACTAGAATAAGCAAATAATTCATGTTTGTTGGCAATTTTATAGAAAGGTGGCGAAACAACGACTTCGGTATTCACTTGCAGTGACCGCTTCACCCAGATTAAACCGAATAAATCATTGGCATACACACTTGCTTGATTGAACTGATACACCCCTCTTTGCAACCCCTTTGCATCATAAGAAAGCGTAAATCGATTATCAAACGAAAATGAAAAAAGTTGCTCATTTTTTTCGGATATAAATGTTTCTGGCGTGCGGTCTATAAGTTGGTAATAGAAAAACGGAATGTAAGCAGGCTTGGACAATGTTACTTCTACGGTTACAACTTCCCCTACTTCAATGCTATTGTTTCGCAACGTTCGATCTATCTTTAAGCCAATGACGGATAGAAACGGAATCATACAGGAAAAAAGAAAGACAAACACCAGCCCGTAGAAAAGAAACCAACTAACAAATCCACCTTGAAACATGGCAAACATAAAAGAAAGTGAGAAGATTATTATGACTATGAGCCACCTTAAAACAAATCGACTCGCCTGCTTTATCGTGGATGTATTCATTTAAAATTGTCCTTCTTATCCATTACTGGTACGCGAATATGTGCAAGAATGCTCTCGATCACTTCTTCCACTTTCTTTTCTTTTAGTAAAGATTCATTTGTCAGTCGTATCCGATGACTTAACACAGAAGACGCAATTTCTTTCACATCATCAGGGGTCACGAAGTCTTTTCCATTTATTAACGCATTTGCTTGACTTGCTCGCATGAGGGCAATCGTCGCCCTTGGACTTGCACCTAATTCAATCGCTTTACTCATTCTTGTCGCATGAATCAAATTGACGATATACGTTTTAACAGCTTCATTAATATAGATGTTTCTCGCAACTTTTTGTAGTGTAATCACTTCTTCTAACTCAATCACATTCGAAATTGAGTGAATCGGGTGTTCTTTCTCCACTCGATTTAATAACTCAAGTTCTTCTTTCACTGACGGATACCCTAAGTTGATTTTGATTAGAAATCGATCAAGCTGAGCCTCTGGTAATGGAAACGTCCCTGCATATTCGATCGGGTTCTGTGTTGCTAGCACAAAAAATGGCGCATGAATCTGCATCGTTTCGCCATCAACTGTAACATTCCCCTCTTCTAAAGCTTCGAGTAACGCTGACTGTGTTTTAGGCGAGGTACGATTGATCTCATCGGCTAGTACGACATTTGCGATTATTGGGCCTGCTTTAAATTCAAATAATTGAGTTTTTTGATTATAAATCGCAACACCTGTTACGTCTGAAGGAAGCAAATCGGGCGTAAATTGTATGCGTTTGAACGAACCTCCGATGGTTTTAGCCATGGCTCGAACGAAGACGGTTTTCCCTACTCCAGGAACATCTTCTAGCAAAACATGACCACCCGCTAACAACGCAACGAGTGAAAGTTTTATCTCTTTTCGTTTCCCTATCATGACAGTTTCTACATTTTCGATTATTTTATCTATCGTTAACATATGCGAATGTAAAGTGGTCTCCAACGCTTAAATCCCCCTAAATCTGTACTTTTCCATATTGTAACATCTCTATCTTACTTATTAACAGTCGCTTTATAAATAAAAAAGCCAACTTCCTTCAGCGTATTTTTTATAAAAAAAGCCTTTGACTCAAAACGTACAAAGGCTCTTCAGTATACTAACAGTCTAATATTCCAATGCCCTTCCTCTGCTAAAGCGAAGGAAACGTTTTGAACACCGTTAATAGATCTTTTTCAACAGCTGTCCACGTTGATTTTTCTTTGAATAATTGATGCATTTTTGGGAGGAATGTTTCTTTAAATTCTTTTTCATACGTCGGTGCATCTTTTTCAGGTAAAGACGTTTTATAACTTGAAACGACTTCCTCAATTTCTTGTGCCCTCGGTCCCCATTTTGCAAGTTCCTCTCCATTTTCGTCCATAAAAAGAATGATTGGAATTGAACGAGCTCGTCCATTTGTTAAATACTGATCCATAAGCTCTAAATTCTCATCTCTAATAAGAAATCGGCATTCCATTAAGCTATTTTGTGTCAATTTCAGGAATACAGGAATATTCACCATCGCATCGCCACACCAATCTGCTGTGAGTACAACTGCTTTTATCCCTTTACCTACTGAAGCCTGTGTCACTTGTTTTGCTTCTTGACTAAGTTGATAACCATGAAAAATTGAAAGCAGTGATTCTTGGTTTACCTGCATAGATTCTATATATTCTTGCGTGGTCATCCCTTTATCAAACCATTTTTTTAAATGCATATCTGTTGTCTCCTTTTTTAACACCATCATTCCTTATAGTTTACCATAATGTGTGGATCCAACTCCGCAAATTAGCTTACGACACTTTTCCAAATCAACTACATAAAATTCCCTTCAAATGACACACTATCAGAATGAGGGAGTGATTAAATGAAGTACAATTTAAAAAAGAAAACATGGTCTTTATTTATTACAATGTTCGCCGTTTTGATTTTCTTTCAGTCTTCTCATCCAGTTGATGCAAAAAATGACAAATCATTCTCTTTTGTCTGGATGTCAGACACCCAATACTATTCACAAAAATATCCTTATATTTACGATCATATGACATCATGGATTGCAGAACATGCGAAGGATGAATCGATCAAATATGTCATACATACAGGTGACATTGTAGACAGAATGAATAATGAATTTGAATGGGTTCAAGCCGATGTCGCAATGAAAAAATTAGATGAAGCAAACATTCCTTATGGTGTGCTAGCAGGAAATCATGACATCGGGCATAATGATCGAAACTATAAAATGTTTAAATCGTATTTTGGGGATGAACGGTTCAAAAACTCGAAAGCATTTAAAGACTCTTACAAAGATAACGAAGCACACTATGATACGATTGTCGTAAATCGACATAAATTGCTTATCTTATATTTAGGCTTTGGTTGGAACCAAGAAACCTTAAATTGGGCAGAAGACGTGTTGAGCGACCACCCTGACCATACTGTTATTTTAGCAACCCACCGTTATTTACAAGTGGACGGCCAACGCTCAAAGGACGGAAATCTTTTGTTTGAAAAACTTGTCGTTCCACATGAAAATGTTCAACTCGTTTTAAGCGGACACTATCATGGTCATGCCCAACGATTTGATCGGTTAGATCAAGACGGAGATGGAATTAATGAACGGATCGTTGTGCAATTATTATCTGACTATCAAAGTTATGAAAAGGGAGGAAATGGTTTTATGCGTATTTTAACCTTTCACCCAAATACGTCCTCAGTAGAAATTCGGACGTATTCTCCATATACAAATGAG
This sequence comes from Shouchella sp. JSM 1781072, assembly GCF_041949915.1. Classification (NCBI taxonomy): domain Bacteria; kingdom Bacillati; phylum Bacillota; class Bacilli; order Caryophanales; family Bacillaceae; genus Shouchella; species Shouchella sp. JSM 1781072. Next base: position 46,563 of record NZ_JBHFQE010000001.1, on the reverse strand, counting down.
CATTTACTGGAAGATGAAGAATTTCAAAAGATCCCAATGAGTTTTCATTTTCCATTAACGTTCTAACTTTAGCCCATTTTGCGTTCGCGCTTCACCTTTCTTCGTGTACAGCCATATTGTGTACTAACCAAGAAAGGTGGTGCTTAATATGAGCTATTATCAAGCTGGTTACGGCAATCCGTGTTGTCCTCCGCCACATTGTGGAGGTTATGGCTATGGTCCTGGTCCAGGCGGTTACGGTCCAGGAGGCTATGGCGGTGGCGGCTACGGTGGTGGCTGGGCGATCGGTATCGTCGTTGTGCTATTTATTCTAATCATCATCATTGGTGGTGCGGGTTTCTATGGCGGCGGCTACGGTGGCGGCTTTGGTGCTGGAGGTTACGGCCCGGGCGGCGGTAAACCTTGTTAAACGAAAAGACAACAGCTTTTGCTGTTGTCTTTTTTTTTCTTTTAATAGTAGTATCCGCCACCATAAGGTGGGTACCCATATGGCGGGTAACCACCACCGTACCCATATCCGTACCCAGGTCCGCCAAAAAGGTATGGCGCCACTAAAGCACCGCCTAAACCCCCAACAAAGCCACCTAATAATGCATTTCCGCCTCCGTAAAAAGGTCTTGGTCTTCTTCCATAGCCATATCCATATGGTCTACGGTAGTCGTGCGGCATGTTTCTTACATACCTATAGGGTGGTTGCATGTTTCAAACCTCCTAGCTTGTTATGAGGTATACTATGCGTCGGTAAACAGGCATGTGCGGAGCGAATGCAATAAATTAATCGAGAAATTGATCATAGATGTGATCAATTATTGGTAAGACATCTCCACTGCCAACCCCATCTTGCATAACCGCAAGCAACAAGCTCGGATCGTCTCGATCATAACTAACGACCCAACCTAATGTATCTTCTCCAACCTCAGCAGTTCCAGTCTTTGCAGCAATCGAATGCCCATCTCTTTGCAACGAACCTGCCGTTCCATTTTCACTTGATACGACGTTTTCTAATGTTTCATCTACGAGATTGGCTGTTTCCGTTGAAACTGGCTCTAGAGCAACTTGATCCGTTTCCTCGTCTTGATCTAATACTGGTTTTATCATTGTGCCTTCATTAACGAATGTCGTAAACATCGAAGCTAAATGAACCGGATTCACTAAAATTTCCCCTTGCCCATATCCTGTATCCGCTAACTGTATTTCTGATTGAAATCCGTTCTCTCCCGTCAGCAACGAGGTTTGCAGAGGATACTCATACTCAAACGTTTCCCCAAATCCAAATAATTCCGCTCCAGCTTGAATCTGCTCTTCTCCTAGTGCTAATGCTGCTTGAGCAAAATAAATATTGTCAGAATAAGCCATCGCATCAAATAAATCTACAGCACCATTTGGATCGGTGACACGACGGACATGATAGCTTCCCCAATCCGAGTCATCTGGCTGCCATTCATGTCCAGAAACATCCACAGTATCTTCAGGGTTTAACGTATCATTTTCAAGACCAATAGCCGCTGTTACTGCTTTCATTGTAGAACCAGGAGAAAAACGGTTATAAAACCGATTTAATAAAGGTTCAGCTTCATCCTCTTCTAACTCTTCGCGTTGAAAACTAGATAGGCCTACTGTCATAAGATTTGGATCATAGCTTGGTGAACTTACTAGAGCTAGTGTTTCTCCTGTTTGCGGATGAAGCGCCACAGCCGTACCGGGTTCCCCATCTAGCTCGCTCATTAATGCTTCTTGAATGTCCATATTAATGGTTAAATGTACGTTTTCCCCATCAACTGCCTCTTGTTCCACAAGCGTATCTTTTTCCTCTCCATCAGGTCCAACGATAAAGATTTTTCCTCCAGGCGTACCTCTTAACTGTTCTTCTTTTATGCGCTCTAAACCAGTCTGACCGATTAGAGATTGCTGATTATAGCCTTCCTCTGCCAACTCCTCTAGTTGTTCAGCTGAAATTGGGCGAATGTAGCCAATTAAATGAGCCGCCGCTTCTCCAAACGGGTACACACGCCCCTCGCCCATTTGATACGTAAAGCCAGGTACATCTTCGTGAATGTCTGTCACCATCTCTAATTCCGACTCTGGTAGTTGACCAATAATGACAAGGCTATCTTCTTGGACCCAACCTTGTTCGAGGATTTGTCGAATCGAATCTTCAGACCGGTTCAATCGTTCAGCTAATTCCGCTATTTCTTCTTCCTCGTTTTCAAACCGGTTTGGAACGATAGCCAAATCCACAACTTGTCCATTAAGTGCTAACCCTTGACCCTCTTGATCAAAAATTTCTCCCCGTTGTTGTGCATACGATCGATAATCGACCGTGTCATCTTCACTTAATTGAGGAAAAATCAAATGATGGTCCCAGTGAACTTCCCATACCTCCTCCTCTTCTTGATTTAATACAAGCGGAAGAGAAGCTTCAAACTCGTATGGACCCACAAGTGTATTCATCGCAACATTTATAGAAATGGACTCTTCATTTTCACCTGAGAATTCTTCAGGATAGGAAGCCTCGACTGAAAAATCATTGACCAGCCCATCATAAATATTTTCATAGCGTTCTACAAACGCCTCTTCTGTTATCGCTTCCTGAGCATCGTTCGTTAACATCTGATACATGGCTTCGTAATTACGATCTTCCCAATTTTCAATATATGCTTCAATTGAGTCTTCTGGCGTTGCGGTTGAACATGCCGCTAAAAATAAGCCAACAATTGAAAAAGTAATAAACACGCTAGGTTTCTTCAATCCATCCAATCCCCTTTTACAACTAGATTTCATTTTCTTTACATTCACTTTATCACACTCATGAAGGGGAATGAACCGTTTTCCTTTCACGAAAAGAGGAGGCATTAGATTGATAAAATGTTCACTATTACTTCCAGCACAAACCGTGGCGTCTATTCGAATTTCATAAACGAAAAATACGACCGACCCTTAAACCGGATCAGTCGTATTCTCGTCTAATTCTCTACTCGTTGATGATCGTTAATTTTTCTTTTATACTTGTCCGTTCTTTTGCTTCTGGGATAAAGTCCGCATACCCAATCATCAACGTTCCAATAATTTTTTCGCCATCTTTCACACCAATCGCCTCTCTAAAAATCGGATCATAAATCCAGTCATTCGTCCGCCAGATCATTCCAATCCCCCTCGCCCAAGCTGCAAGCTGGAAGTTTTGAATCATGGCACTAACCGCACCATAGTCTTCATCCCACGTTTTTTGACGAGGATGTTCAGGCATTACGACCACAAGATGAATTGGTATTTGCCTGAAGTACGCTGCCTTCTTTTGCGCTTTTTCAGGTACAGTTTGGTCTGCTCCCATTTGCGATTTCGTATAAGCTTGAATGAACGTCTCTTTCCCTTCTTCCGCAAAAAGTAAAAATCGCCAAGGCTCCGTTAATTTATGATTAGGTGCCCACTTAGCAACCTCTAGAAGCTCAATGATCTCGTCCGTTGATAAAGCATCTGACTTAAATTTTTTTATTGATCGTCTTTCTTTTATGATTGTGTCAATTATATGTGCTTGATTCGTCATATCCATCATCCTTTTAGCTAACATTACATTTAGTTTAGCGAATGCATGTTATGAAAGCAAGGAATGATTCTCATTTTCAATTAGCCGTTATTAGAAAGTGTTGCTCCCTCCATTTTCTTTGCATCTCGCAGAGGCGTAACGTTCTTTAACCTTGTATTTCCTTACGGTTTAGAAGAGAAACTGTCGCTCCGTATGAACAACAGTTTGCTTTTCATCAAGAATGAAAACGACCTAAGAACGATTTTAATCGATCCGTCTTTGGATTTTTTATCACTTCATCAGGCGTTCCTTGTTCCGCAATTTTTCCCGCATCTAAAAAGAAAACTCGATCTGCCACATCCACAGCAAAATCCATTTCATGAGTAATGAGCATCATCGTCGTTTCTCCCTCTGCTGCAATATCACGAATGACTTCTAATACTTCACCAACAAGCTCTGGATCAAGCGCCGCTGTAACCTCATCAAACAACATGACCTTTGGCTGCATCACTAAAGAGCGAGCAATGGCAACTCTTTGCTGTTGACCACCTGATAATTGCGATGGGTACATATTCATTTTGTCTTCCAATCCAACCTTTGCGAGCATTTTTTTTGCTCGATCCTGTGCCTCTTGCTTGCTAAGTCCTAATACATGAATCGGGGCTTCCGTGCAATTTTTCATAATCGTCATATGCGGAAACAAATTGTACTGTTGAAATACCATCCCTATATTGCCTCTAACTTTTCGTAAATGCTTTTCATCAGCTGGGACAAGTTTTCCATCAACCTCTTTATGCCAAAGCATTTCGCCGTCCACTTCAATCGTTCCTTCTGTCGGTTGTTCTAACGTCATAAGCATTCGAATAATCGTCGTTTTCCCTGATCCAGACGGACCTATTAACGCTATTTTTTCACCTTTTTTGACGTCGATATTTAGTTCATTTAGTACAATTGTATCGCCAAATGCTTTTTTTACATCACGATACCGAACAATGATTTCATCCTTGTTCCCATGCTCATCTCGTTGTTCCACTTCGTCTTTCACCATTTCACTCATGTTTTGACCCCCCGTGTCTCAACTTTGTTCCCGTGTAAGTTTCCTACTTTCCTCTCTAAGTAACGAATCAGCAACGCAGATGGGTAACTTAATAGAAGGAAAAGGAGTCCTACGATTGTAATTGGCTCTACAAAACTATACGTTTGCGAACCAATTGCTCGAGCTGTTGACATCATTTCCATTACAAATACACCAAGTAGTAGCGGTGTCTCTTTAAATAAGACAATTAAGTAATTTCCAAGCATCGGAATGACTGGAGGCACGGCTTGCGGCAAGATAATTTTTCTCCACATTTGTGCTTTAGAAAAGTTTAACGCCTGGCCAGCTTCCCATTGGCTCTTCGGAACAGCTTCAATCCCGGAGCGATAAATTTCTGAAACATAGGTTGCATAATGAATACCAAGAACGACAACCCCTGTTTGAAATCCAGTTAATGGTGTTGTATAAAACACAAAAAACAATTGTACGAGCGGCGGCGTAGCCCGTATGAACTCTACAATGCCACCAATAAGTAATGACAGAGGTTTAATCTTTGAACGCCTTAATAATGCAAAAAGTAAGCCAACTGTTAACGAGATTAAGTAAGCAATCACGGTAACAGAAATGGTTACGGTAATAGCTGACAAGATTTCTGGAAAGATCTCAAACGCAAATTCCCAATCCCAAACGTCATTCATGAGGTGCTCACCCCTTTAGAAACACGCTTTTCTAAATAGCGTGCTAAGAAAATAAGTGGTAACGCCAGCAAGAAATAGGCAAACAATAAGTATGTATAAATTTCCACTTGGCTACTAATCGCCGTATTGCTGCCTCGAAGTACGTTTGCGTTAAACGTTAAATCGGCCAATCCGATAAAATAGACTAATGATGTCCCTTTCAATAATTCGATTGCGTTATTCCCAAACCCTGGTAGCATCAAGCGGAAAGCTTGTGGTAAAATAACGAGCCTCAACCGCTGAAATCTTGTCATATTTAACGAAATAGCTGCTTCGGTTTGCCCGACATGAATCGAATTAATTGCACTTCGTACCACCTCTGATGCATACGCTCCATAATTTAAGCCAACCGCTAATGAACCTGCAAGCATAAGGCTCATATTTAACCCATCAATTAATTGAGGGAGGGCATAATAAAGAAAGAACATTTGTACAAGTAACGATGTGCCTCTAAACAATTCAACAAAGACTGCGGCAATACTTCTAACAACGCCGTACTGAGACGTTCGCATTAATCCAGCAACGATGGCGATCGAATAAGCAATTAAAGCACCATAAAGAAAGACCATTACCGTCGTCGTTAACCCTTGCAAAATAAACGGTACAAACGTACCAAAATTAGAAAACATTTTATACACCTCTCTTTCTACGAGAAAAAGCATGGTTAACGGCTATGCAGCACCATGCTTCGCTCATCTATTTCTTATTAGCTATCCATATTACATCGATCTTCTGTTGTAATATCATCTGGTGGTAAATTTGCTTCTGTAAATCCGAACTCTTCAATAATGGTTAAAAGCTCGCCAGATTCAATTAATTCTTGAAGTCCTTCATTGTATGCTTCTCTTAACTCGTCATCTGCAAATACAGCTGCTCCATATGCGGTTACAGGCTCTCCGTCAATAATTGGCTGTTCGAAGTCCTCAACGAATTCTACTTGACCAGATTCATTGTTTTGGGCAGCCGAGTTTGCTGTTGCATCTGTAGCCACCATGACATCTGCTGATCCGTTCTCAACCGCTGCAATGTTATCCGCAATACTTGACCCTTGCATAAACTGTCCAGAATCAATGCCTAAATCTTCAAGCATGCCAATTTGATTAGCACCTGACATAACGGCAACAGTCACATCCGGGTTATCAACAATATCTTCATAGCTATTTAAATTGAGCGGATTGCCTGATTGTACGACAATGCCTTCTCCATACTGGATTTCAATATCACCAAAATTCCCTGCATCACAGCGCTGAGGTTGAACATCCATCGCTGCTGTAGCCATTTCAAAAGAACCACTGTTTACACCTTCAATGAGTGCACCGAAATCATTAACCGTTCCTTCTATATCTTCATAGCCGATGCTCTGCAACACAGCACGAGCAATTTCAGGAGCGGCCCCTGTCACTTCGTTGTTTTCAACGTCAATGTAACCATATGGCTCTTCATTCGCAACACCAACGCTTACAATTCCGCCACCGTCTCCACCATTGTCTCCACCTGCATCACCGTTATCATCACCATCTCCACATGCCGCAAGTGCCAATGTTGATACGAAAAACACGCCGAATATTCCTATTTTTCTCAATTCAAATGTTCCTCCTCTAGAATCGTCACACAAAAAACAAGCTGTTATAAAAGCGCTAAGTTTCCCAACAACCTCTTTTTTGGCGACCAAGTATAATATGAGTATCATCATAGCACACTTAAAAGATTGACAAAAATCACTTTTTTCGCAAATATCCCCTCCTTTTGGCTTAATATCCCTTTACCCACTCTCTCATTAAATTAAGCCTAAATAGCTCAAAAATAAGCGATTTTTCGGAAAATAACGTTTGCTTTTGGTTTTTTTCCATTATTCCTGCACCTGTAACCTTGCTACTAGGACTTTTCTCCATGAAAACTTAGTTATAAAAAAGAGTAAGGGGATCATCCCCTTACTCTTACATCGGTTTAATCTTGTTGTTCCATTTCTTGTTCCATTTCAGCTTGCATATCGGCCATTTGTTCTTGAGCTTCTTCCAAGGAAATCGCCTCTTCCATTGCAGATTCATCTACATCAGCTTCTTCTAGTGCATTAAACTGACTAAATTCATATGCAACTTCTTCAGAAAACGGTTGTCCTTGCTCCACTAATTCACCGTCAATACTTAGTTGGCTACTCTCTTGCAACATCGAATCTTTCTCAATTAGCATCTCGTAACTAAACTCATTCAATTCAATATCAAGCTCTTCAGGGTTTTGATTCATGAACGCTAACACTAGTTCCGTCGCTTCTTCACTTGTTCCTGAGGCTGTTATTTGATAATGTTCATCGGTTTCTTCCATGCTCAAACTATCTGCATGATTCGCTAACACTTCTAATTGATCTTCCGCAGGCTGAATTGCAGCGGGATCATCCATACCAGCCTCTTCAGTTGGCACAGTTATCCATTCTTCGAGCATAGGATCTTGCTCGTAATATTGACCATCTTGGATGAACATCATTGTCTCCTGCGTTTCATCTGTTTCAGGGTTACTCATCGTTTGCACAGAAGAATACGTAAACGGTTCACGAACAAGCTTCGTAGTTGTTTCTAAACCCTGGTCATTTTGAGCTGACCCTGCTTTTGTATCCATTTGATAGCTTGTTGTTTCAGACATTGTATCGTGTGAATCTTGAAGAACTGTTTCTATATTTTCACTTGACTCTTCTGCACTTTGACATCCTGCAAGAGCCATTGCGGCTATTCCAGAAAAAAGAACAAACGATGTTTTTTTCATGGGTTCCACCTCTATACTTTGACTTCTAAGCCACCCTAACATACAGACGCAGGAGATTGGCAAGACTTGACCACATTCCACTACTTTTTTATACTTTCCGTCATTTCAGCTTTCAGCTAAGATGTTTTTGAGAATCAACCATAATTTACAATATTTCTTTAAAACAACCGTAAGATTCAAGTCTGTCAACAAGGGGTATAATAGGAATATTACTGGCTTATGGAGGATTTTTTATGAACAAACCACTTCTATCTATTATTGTTCCTTCGTTTAATGAAGAACAAAACGTTGAGCCTTTTTATTTTGCATTAAAAAAAGTGCTTGATCAAAGCCATTATCGGTATGAAGTGATCTATATTGATGACGGTAGTTCAGATTCTACACTCCCTCTGCTTCAACGGCTTTCTACTTGGCATCCGCAAGTGAACTACATTTCGTTCACACGAAATTTTGGGAAAGAAGCAGCAATATTAGCAGGTTTTCAACACGCAAAAGGGAACTGCGTCATTGTCATAGATGCTGACTTACAACACCCTGTAGAATTGATTCATGAATTATTAGACGGGTACGAAGAAGGATACGATCAAGTCATAGCTTGCCGTAACCGAAAAGGGGACAATGTTGTTAAGACAGCCCTCTCAAAATTGTATTACAAAATGATTAATAAAGTAGTGGATGTCCGTTTGGAAGATGGAGCTGGTGACTTTCGTTTGTTAAGTCGTCGAGCTGTTGACGCACTCCTTATTTTAAGTGAAGGAAACCGCTTTTCAAAAGGGCTATTTTCATGGATTGGTTTTGATCAAAAAGTGGTTCATTATGAAAACGTGAGTCGCCAAAACGGAGATTCGAAATGGTCTTTACCGAAGTTAATTAATTACGGGATTGATGGAATTATTTCGTTTAATTTAAAACCTCTTCGCATTTGTTTTTATATGGGTGGTACAATTTTACTTGCTGCACTTGTTTACATTTTCATTATGCTCACCCAAATCATTCGGACAGGCATTGATGTTCCAGGTTACTTCACCATTATTTCAGCCGTTCTTTTTCTCGGTGGTATTCAACTCGTCTCTCTTGGCATTATTGGCGAGTACATTGGACGAATTTACAATGAAACAAAGAAGCGCCCCCACTATTTAATTAAAGAAGCAAACGCAACGAAAGGAAAACGTTATGAACGCATTCAGTAGTTTTTGTCAGAAAATCTACCGAAATCAATTTATGCGTTTCGCCTTTGTAGGAGGGATAAATACACTTGTCTTTTATTCCCTCTTCCTCCTTTTTCACCAAGTATTTGCACTCTTTTATTTAGTGGCCCATATTACCGCCTTTGTTTTATCAATGATTGTTTCTTACTTTTTAAACGTATTTTTCACATTTGGCGTGAGACCATCTTTAAAGACATTTTTGCAATTTCCACTAACTCAAGTTGTTAATTTTACCGTATCCACAACCCTCGTGTTTATTTTCGTAGAATTAATTGGTTTATCTCCAGTTATTGCGCCAATACTTGCAGTTTTCCTTACAGTTCCTATTACGTATATTGTTACTGCAAAAATTTTAAAACGAGATGGAGTTACACATGAGTCTTAAAAAAGCCCTACTTCTAATTGGTGCAAGTATTGCTGTTGCCTTTCTTGCCCATGGTTTTTTTCTATATCAATTAACAAATGGACAATTCATGGTCGGACCAAACGATGGTACTGCACAGATGCTCCCTTTTAAACAGTTTCTATATAACTCGTTTAGCGACGGAATGGTCTTTTATTCTCATCAATTTGGTCTTGGCGGCGGCATTTTTAGTCAGCTTGCTTATTACTTTTCAACAAGCACAGTGTTTTTTGTTACGTTTCTCTTAGTCTTCTTAGGAGAATGGTTACACATTTTCCAAAACCCTGGAGACGTTCTTTTTTGGGCAAATGCAGCAGTATTCGTTAACATTTTCCGCCTAACAGTCGTTATTGTAATCACCACGTTTGTATTTCGTTATTTTCACATACGTTTCCTTTATGCGTTTTTAGGCGCTGTTTTGTATGGTGCAAGTGTCATGTATTTTCGCCATGCATCGTTTTGGGAGTTTTTCGCCGATGCTTACTTATGGTTACCTTTACTTGTTTTAGGGGTAGAGAAAATCGTCAGAGAGAAGAAGCCTTGGTGGTTTATCTTTGCAGTCGCGATCTCCATTATTAACAATTTTTACTTCGCCTACATGAACTTTCTATTTATCGCCATTTACGCGATTTTGCGTAGTCTTATAAAATTTTCGCGTGACGAAGTTTCAATGAAACAGCAATTTTTTACATACTTGCCAGCCACCATTCTTGGCTTTTTTATTGGTTCCTTTTCATTTGTACCAGCAGTATATGGATTTTTAAACAATCAACGACCTCCTTTTGAACAATCGATTGAGTGGTTTCATTTTCACGATGAAATCTTTTTTACAAGCCGGTATCTTTTAATTCCTGCTTTGTTTATCTTGTTGATTTGTTGCAGAAGTTTATATCGCTATAAACCGTTTCTTCTATTCACAATTCTTTCTCTCGTCTTTATCGTCTTTCATTATAGTCCAATGATCGGGAGTATGTTTAACGGTTTCTCGGCACCGCAATATCGTTTTCAATACATGGGGGCATTTGCATTTGCGGCAGCTGTCGCTATCGGCTTAAGCAAGTTTCACCAAATCCCTAAAAAAGAAAAGCGTCAAGCGCTCATGCTGACGACTTTCGTCTACAGCGTTCTTTTTACGATTGGCTTATTGACAGATTCAGATGCGTTTCTTTCATTTCAAGCAATCATTCTGTTGATTATGGCGATCGTAACAGTCTTGTTTGGATTCTTCCACATAAAAGGCAACTATAAAGCAACCATGCTTGGGCTCGTCGTAACGACCATTGTTCTCCACCTTGGCGTGACGAATGCCTATCAAAAAGAATGGTTGTTCGAACGAGGAGATTTAAGCGCAACCTCAGAAGAATTTCTACAAAGTCATGCGTACAATCACACCAAACAAAAAGAGTTAATTGAAGCTGCCGACGTTCAGGACCCTTTATCGCGAATTGAATGGGTGACGAACTTTAGAAACAATACACCTATGGTTCAAGACTTTAACGGCGTCAGTGCATACTCAAGCGTGTTAAATCGTGAATTGCTTTTCTTTTACTACACTGACCTGCAAATTGATATGAATCGAGAAAGCGTGAGCAGGTATTCTGGCTTTGGCGATCGTGCAAATTTGCATAGCCTTTATCAAGTCTCACACAAACTAGTTTCAAAAGAAGATCCCGATCCTATTCCATATGGATTTTATGAAATCGAAGAGAACGAAGACTATCGTTTGTACAGAAATGAACTGATCCTGCCTTATGCACGAACAACGTCAAATCTTTACAGCAAGGAAGACATGGCATCGCTGAGCATCATGGACAGAGAACACGCTATGCTAAATGGCGTCATTGTTGAAGACGAGCACGCGACTACTTCTTTTGAAGCGGAACGAAACGATCGAATCAACGACACAACCATTACTGCAGTTGGAGGATCGTATGATAACGGGATTCTTACAGTTGAAGAAGACACAGGTGGTATTGATATTGAAATTGGAGAACGTGGTGTAGATGAAGTCGATGATTACTTCTCCTTCTATCTTTTAAACAATTCAAAAACGGCCCCTCTGTTTCCTTTAACGATTAATGAATTTGAAACAGACCGAAAATCGCTTCAATCAATATACAAAACCGACATCAATCAATTAACGGTACGTGTAGAAGCAAACGAAACAATTTCCTTAAGAGTGCCAGAAGGTGAATACACATTAGACCACCTCGCCCTCTACACAGAGGACTATGACCTTCTGGAGAATCAACAGCAACAAGATGAAACAATCGATGTTGATGTCGATGGACGACATGTCGATATTGAACTAGACAATCCCGACAACGATCAGATGCTTATGTTACCAGTTCCTTATGAAAAAGGTTGGGAAGTAACACGAAATGGGCAATCCGTCGATGTTGAACAAGTAAACTATGCGTTTCTCGGTGTGGAGCTTGAAGAAGGCCAAAATACGATTCAATTTTCGTATCTGCCACCTTTCTTTAAACCAACCCTCGCATTATCAATCATCGGATTATTGCTAACGTTCATATGGGTGTATGCAAGAAGAAAATAATTTCTTCTTGCACCTACACTCAATGCATGCTATTATGGAGTTTAAACCTATTGAAACGGATGAATTTCTAATTTTTCATAGGATTTAAAAAATTAATAAAATCGGAGGTGATTGTGAATGAAACTCTTGTATATCAGCTATGTAACATTGCTTCTGGCGCTCGGTATTGTGTTAATCGGTTTTGGTGTTTTAGATAGCATCGCACCAACAATCGTATTTAGCCTGCTTATCCTTGGATCGGTCCTCTCATTATTGTTTAGCCCTCGTAAAGCGCATAATTAACGTCTTTCCCGAGCCAGTTACTTCAACTTTTTTGACCTAAGTCATTTCGTTCGCTACAATACTCTTAGTAGATATTATGGCGGAGGTCGAACATGTCCAATCAATCAAACGAAAAGCCACCTAATGAAGCATTCGGAATGATATTTGGCTTACTAATCGCAGTTGGCGCAAGTATTGTTTTTGACAGTATTCCAATTGGAATCGTTGTTGGAATTATCGTTGGAACAATGATTAGTTTCTATAGTAAGAAACCTAGAAAAAATCGTGAAGAATAACCGGCTCAGCATTGAGTCGGTTCTTTTCATATTCTCTTTTTAACAGCATAGACTATTCATTAAGACTACGTAACGATGACACTTGGAGGTGTTCTTTTGCTATTCAAAAAAAAGAAAGCACCGTCCTTTGAGCCGCCCCAACCAACTCAAGCTCCTTATCGACAGCCACCACAAAATCCAACTCAAGGGATAGCCAAACCAGCTCCGACCAAGCAACCAACGCCTATTTCTGAAGATCAACTACTTCAACTACAACAATTTCTTCAGCATTCCTATCAATCCGTGACCGACTATGAATATTTGATTGAAAAAGTTCCAACTGAGCAAACCGCATCAACGCTACGTGATATTATTGACGATCACAAAAAACACTATCAAACTCTTTTGCATATTTATCGTTCACAAGCAAATAAAGACCCTGAGATTCGTGAAGCGTCTTTAAACCGAAATGCCTATACCCCCGCTCTAAAGAAGGCATTTGAACAATCTCAATTTCAGTCTCACTTGCTTGAAGAAGCCACACGTTATACTGAAAATCCGCAAATACGTAATATCTATTCCTCTATTGCTAGAGACCATCAGCGCCATGCACTATGGTTCCTCTCTTATCTAACCGTTTTTTCTAAAGATGACATAAAAAACAGAAGCTAGGTTTGGATTGCCTAGCTTCTCTTTATTCTTTCTTGCATGGTATAGACATTCATAGATTGCTGTCGAATAAATCCAACCGTCGTAATTTGAAGTTCTTCTGCTATTTCTAATGCTCGATTCGTCGGAGCTGATTTAGATAGAATCATCTCACAACCGATCTTAGCCACTTTTAAAACAATCTCCGAAGACAACCTTCCGCTAAAAAGCAGCACTTTATCATCTAACGAGATTTGATTTCGCAAACAGTAACCATAAATTTTATCGAGCGCATTATGCCTCCCAATGTCCATCCTCATCAACACGATACCTTCTTGTGTTGCAAGCGCCGCATTATGCACGCCACCTGTTTCTTTGAAAGTATTCGCTGTTTCTTGTAGTTCTTGCATGAGCATAAGACATTGTTCTGGCGTAATCGTTACAGAACGGGTATGCATCGTTTTCGTTGTTTTCGCATCGGAAGCAAAAATAAAACTTTGACGACTCATACCGCAACATGAAGTTAAGTATCGTTTTGTTTGTAGCTGTTGGTGAAGAGGATTAATGGATTGATTAACCGTTAAATGGACAAATCCTCTCGGTGCTTCGTAGCGAATTTGTTCAATGTTATTTACAGAAGAAACAAGACCTTCAGAAATCAAATAACCAACGACCATATCTTCAATATAATCTGGTGAAGAAATCATCGTAACTACTTCTTCACCGTTCATTTTCACCGTGATCGGAATCTCTGTCGCAACCGTATCCATCATTGTTTCCTCGACACCATTACGAAAACGTAAAATCTCTCTTGCTGTTTGTACAGAATATGTCATCTTACTTTTTTCTCAGCATAAATGGAATGGCAAAAGCAGCTGCACCAGCAGCAATCGCAAGCCAATTTATTCCACTCGCTTGGGGCTGGTCATGTCGTTCTTGGCTGCTTTCTTGATACGTTTTATCTGCAATTGTTGTTAATTCGAACTGCGGCTGATGATGTTCAAACTGGGTTTGATCCTCACCCATCCCTTTTAACAACGCAATAAGTGTATTCACGCCTTCCAATGTTTTTGGATCCTTCATTGATTTAAATAAGTAACCAGCGCTTGATTGATTCGTGTTATGTTCATAATCAGCCACTTGATGCAAAGCCGAGTTTATTTTAAATAGCATCGGTTCTAAATCTGCTAGCTTGATGGAACCAAGTGATTGAACAAGAACGAGCAAGTTTTTTAATGCTTGCGTAATATGCGGATCATCCAACGTTTTGACAAGTTGATTTAACAATGGGTTTTTTTGATCCATTAAAGAATGTGCAATATTAAACGCTTCTGTATCATGAAATTTATTTAGAAGACCAAGGACGTCCGTAATGGCGTCCTTGTTCTCTAGTAAAGCATTTTCCAATTCCTGCAAGTCGTTTTGTCGTTGCGTTTCTGGATCAACAGGCATTCGTTTTATGGAAGTTACCGCTTTAGCCATTTTTTGCCTTCCTCCTCGCTTCAACTAAGTCACCAGGGAAAATATAATCACGTCTCGCCCATTTCGCTTCCACATTTACGCCGATTTGTGGCTGTGGATTTCCGTTCCGATGATTAATTCTCGGTAATGGACTTTCACCTTTAGGCTCTAGAATTTCCATTTTCGCAGAAATCTCTTTGTAGGCCGGGGTATCCGTATCTTTGTCGGAGTGGGAGCTTGTTAAGTAGTTAATTGCTCCTTCACCACTCGTATTCATCGGTAGGTACACTTCTTTCCCTTTCACTCGATCCGTCACAATACAACGAACAAAGATATGTCCATATGGAGAAGTTAGTTTTACTTTCGTACCATCTTCAATTCCCCGGTCTTTCGCGAGTTCCGGTGACACTTCAAGAAATTCATTTGGCGTTTTACGACTAATTGCTTTTGACTTATACGTCATATTTCCTTCATGGAAATGCTCCAATAGTCGACCGTTATTAACATGAATGTCGTATTCTTCCTCAAACTCAAGAGGTTTTGTCCACTCAACAGGCCATAATCGAGCTTTCCCTTCAGGTAATGCAAATCCATCTGTAAACAAGAGCGGCGTATCTGTTCCATCTGCTTTAACCGGCCACTGCAAGCTATTGTAGCCTTCTAAACGATCGTAGCTTACACCAGCAAAAAGTGGTGTTAACGAAGCCGCTTCATCCATAATCTCACTCGGATGCGTATAAGACCAATTTGCACCCATGCGCTTAGCAATCTCTTGAATAATCACCCAGTCAGGCTTTGAATCACCTAGTGGCTCAAGAACTTGATACAAACGTTGGAAACGACGCTCCGTATTTGTAAATGTTCCTTCTTTTTCTAAACTTGGGCTTGCTGGAAGGATCACATCTGCATATTGAGCTGTTTTCGTAAAGAAAAGATCTTGAACAACGAAGAACTTAAGTTTTTCAAATCCTTCTTGCACGTAATTTATATTTGAATCAACAATTCCCATGTCTTCACCTTTAAGGTAAAGAACATCTAGGTTTCCATCATGCATCGCATCTACCATTTCATGGTTGTTTAATCCTGGCTCTGCTGACAAGTTCACGCCCCAATTTTTTTCGAAACGTTCACGAACCTCATCATCCGTTACATACTGGTAGCCTGGAAAACGGTCTGGCATACTTCCAAAATCACTTGCGCCTTGTACGTTATTGTGTCCACGTAAAGGATAAGATCCTGCACCTGGTTTCATATAGTTACCAGTAACAAGAAGTAGATTAGAAATAGCCGTGCTCGTATCTGAACCACCGCCATGTTGCGTAACGCCCATTGCCCAAAGGACAGACGTTGTTTTTGCTTCATGAATAGATGTTGCTAATGCAATAAGCTCCTCTTTCGTTAAATCCGTCACTTCCGCTGCATAATCTAGCGTATACGCATCTAAACTGGCTAAATACTCGTCCACATCATTTACATGATTCGCTAAAAATTCTACGTCATGCCAACCTTGGTCAACGATGTATTTTGTTACAGCTGACAGCCACACAAGGTCGCTTCCTGGTGCAGGTTGTACAAATAGATCAGCGCGCTCTGCTAGCTCATGCTTACGAATATCTGCTACGATAACCTTTTGACCATTTAATTTCTGTGAACGCTTTACGCGCGTCGCTAAAACAGGGTGTGATTCAACCGTGTTTGATCCAATTGAAATGATTAACTCCGCATTCGCAATATCTTCAATGCTACCTGAGTCTCCACCGTATCCTACTGTACGCCAAAGTCCCATCGTTGCTGGTGACTGACAATAACGAGAACAGTTGTCGATATTATTCGTTCCGATCACGCCACGGGCTAATTTTTGCATGACATACGATTCTTCGTTTGTACATTTTGAAGACGAAATAAACGCAAGGGCATCCGCGCCTTTATCTTCTCGTACTTCTTTAAATTTAGAAGCAATTAAATCTAACGCTTCTTCCCATTCAGCTTCACGGAATTCGTTTCCGTCACGGATAAGTGGTTTCGTAATACGTTCTTCACTATTTACGTAATCCCATCCGAATTTCCCTTTTACGCAAGTAGAAATGCCGTTTGCAGGTGCTTCAGCATTTGGTTCAACCTTTAAAATTTGTCGATCTTTTGTCCAAACATCAAAGGAACACCCTACACCACAATACGTACAGACCGTTTTTGTTTTTTCAATTCTAGACTCACGTAACTGTGCCTCTAGATCAGAAATCGTCATGAGTGATTGATAACCCGTCTCTACATTTTTTGTAATATTGATCATCGGTCTCATAGAATCATCTTGTATGCCTGTAAGAAAACCTGCTTCGCCTTCCATTCCTACTTCCATCATTGCGTTGCAAGGACAAACAGTGGAACAGTGGCCACAGTTTACACAAGAAGATTCATCTATAGGAGAATTTTTATCCCATATAACTCTCGGTCTTTCTAAGTTCCAATCAATGGATAATGTTTCTGTAACTTGTACATCTTGACATGCTTCCACACATCTACCGCATAAAATACATTGGTCTGGATCATATCGATAAAATTCGTTTCGCTGCACGTCTGCTTCCTTGGAGCTATGCTCCGTTTCTTGATGGGTAACCTTCATTTCTTTCACAGCGTTATGTATCTCACAGTTGCCGTTATTAAAATCACACACGGTACAATATAATTCATGATTGCCTAAAATGCGGTCCATTGCAATTAACTGGGCTTCATGGACATCGTCGGTTCTCGTTTCTACTACATCACCTGGTTTAATTTCAGTCGAACATGAGCGCACATACTCGCCGTTCACCTTAACAATACACGTATCGCAGGTTTCAATTGGCCCTAGGCTTGGATGATAACAAAGACTTGGAATATCAACAGATTCGCCATTCATCGTATTTAATACAGAATCTTTTTGAACCGTTTTCTTTTTTCCATTTAACGTAACCTCGTAAAATTCAGCCAATTATTTTC
This sequence comes from Shouchella sp. JSM 1781072, assembly GCF_041949915.1. Taxonomy (NCBI): domain Bacteria; kingdom Bacillati; phylum Bacillota; class Bacilli; order Caryophanales; family Bacillaceae; genus Shouchella; species Shouchella sp. JSM 1781072. The sequence continues at coordinate 28,724 of NZ_JBHFQE010000001.1, read as the reverse complement.
CCTCCCTTTTGAAAATAAAACTACCCATAGAACATATGGATTAGTTAATTTTACCTTTCCCTAAACTTACCATCAATAAACATCGAAGGATTAGGTCTAAAAAACTGTTTGAATTAAGGAATATTTGGGTATATTCGGTAACATAGTAAAGGAGGATGTTTATGTATAAAGACACATTACATACGTTAAACAAACAAGCTAAAAATAAATATGGCTTGCTACAAAAATCACCATTTCGTTATTTACTTGCTTCGATTCTTGCAGGCGCTTACGTAGGAATTGGATCCCTTGTGCTTTTTGCTGTTGGAAACCCTTTATATGAAGCCAATTCACCATTTGTTAGCATTATGACAGGAGCAACTTTCGGTGTTGCTTTAGCCCTTGTTCTTTGGGCAGGATCGGAATTATTTACAGGTAACAATATGATTTTTATGGCATCTTCGCTCTCTAAAGTAACGAATTGGCGTCAAACCCTTATTATTTGGGGGTGGAGCTACTTCGGAAATCTGATTGGTGCACTTGCCATTTCAGCCCTTGTTTTCTTATCAGGAATTTTTGCTGCTGTAGGCCCAGATGATTATATGATGACTCTAGCCGCAAACAAAATGAATGCACCAATGCTTGAATTATTCTTTAGAGGGATTTTGTGTAACTGGATTGTCTGTCTTGCCATTTGGACATCCTTGCGAGCTGAAGGCGATATCGCAAAGCTCTTTTTAATTTTCGTATTAATTTTCGCCTTCGTTGCCGCTAGCTTTGAACATAGTGTTGCGAATATGTCTATACTCGGTATGGCTCTTATGCACGGTGGATCGGAGGCAGTTACGATAAACGGCTTTTTTCACAACCTCATTCCTGTAACACTTGGTAATATTATTGGTGGAGCTGTCTTTGTTGCTGGAACCTACTTTGCCATTAGCTATACGAAGAAGGAATATCAAGAAGAAGATTTCGAAAAGAAAAGTAGTTAATAGGACTAAGTAGCTCCTTCTACTACATAGTCCCTTTATAGATAACTATAGGGATGCTTTTTCTTTATATGAGAATTTACAGTAAATGAGCGAAAAAAACTTGATGAGTGCGACTTACGCCTTCACTCATCAAGCCTCCTTTTACGACAACGTCTTTTAGCCACCGCTTACTGGCGGTATGAATGCCACCGTATCTGCTGACTTTAACGTTTCTTCATTCGTAGCGAATTCCTCATTAATTGCAACCATCATCGTTTTTAAAGAACCTCGGTCTAATTGGTACGTCTCTTCTATATACGTTTTTAGTTGAGCAACCGTTTTGCCTGTAAACGAGATCTCTAACGTTTTATGCCCTATTTTTTCTTCTAAACCTGCAAATAAAAGCAGCTGAATCATAATGGTCCTCCTGTTTGATAAGACTGTTGCTCCAATTGATCGCCAATCCATTTTGAACCATCTTCCCAGTATTCTTTTTTCCAGATAGGCACCATTTCTTTTATCCGCTCCATTGCATACTCGTTTCCTTCGTATGCTGCTTTTCGATGAGGAGAGCTAACAGCAATGACAATGGCGATCTCGCTAATCTCCAAAACTCCTAATCGATGGGTAATAGCCACTTTTGTTCCAGGCCATTTGCTTTGTACTTCTTCCCCAATTTTTTGCAACATTTTTGTAGCCATCGTTTCATACGCATGGTATTCAAGCCTAATTGTTTTTTTTCCATGGGTTAATTCACGCACAGTTCCAAGAAAAGTGGCAACAGCACCGCAATTTCGATCCATTACTTTATCGATGACGTCTTGAACTTGGATCGGATTCTTTGTTAATTCATACATGGTACTCTCCCTCATTTCTCTCTATATACTCTTTTATGTATGTTAAGGCAGCTGGATCATCCCGTTGAAAGACTGGATATGGTACGTTTTTTATGTTGTCTAACGTGTGATAAAGAACACAGCAAATATTGCTTAAAGAAAGTAACGACAAATCGCTCTCGTCTCGTAAACAGACCACCTTTGGATACGCTTCTTGCTTCCATCCTTCAATAAAAATTATATCTGGACAACATAAGTAAGTTTGAACATCGATCAAATGGGCCAGGGAAGGATTGATGGCATTTGTCGAAAGGTGCACCACGCCATCGCCTTCAACAAGGGAGGAGGCGGAACCCTTTTGCATGAAGCGAGCACTGTCTGTCATACCATCAGGTTCGCCGCCGTGGCCATGATGTTTAATCGTCGCCACAGTTAAATGTGTCTGTTGGAAAGCGATAAGTAGCTTTTCAATAAAAGTGGTTTTGCCAGCATTCTTATACCCTACGACTTGAAGAATGTTTCCCAGGAGGAATCACTTCCTTCATTGCTATCTAAAATCAACACGTCGACTTTGTCCCCTCTTTTATACCCTCTTGTCCCACCGGGTAATAAAATGAGCACGTCAGCTTCTGCAAGCGAAACGACGGATCCGGATTTATCGAGTCCAGAGGGGTATACAATATGGTTTCCTGTACCTTCTTCCAACTTACCTCGAATGAGTCTAGTAAACGGATTCGGTTTAGGAAAATCAACGCCTAGAGTTCCTTTACTTAAGGGAAGGTGCGCTTTTGCTCGTTGCGAACGACGAATGACTGGGCGAGCAAATAGTTCAAAGCCAACAAAACATGCCCCTGGATTCCCAGATAGACCAAACAAGAGTTTCCCACTTTTTGTAGCAGCAACGGTTGTGACGCTACCAGGCCGCATCGCTACTTTATTAAACAATGTCTCCGCTTCTAATTCTTTCACAATTTCAGGAACTAAATCAAAATCCCCTACAGAAGCGCCACCTGTTGTAATCATGAGATCCACTTTATGGAATTGTTCACGAATAATCTTCATACACGGTTCTATTTTATCTTCAACGTGTCCAAGCATGACTGGAATACCACCAGCACGTAATACTTGTGCCGCAACCATATACGCATTACTGTTTCGAATTTTCCCTGGTTCTAACGGTTCATTTACGTCTACTAATTCACTTCCAGTTGCGAGAATGCCTACAACAGGTTGTGCTGCAACTGAAACGTCAGCCACTCCAAAGGTAGCAAGTTGAGCAATAATTCCCGGATGAATCAAACTGCCTGCCTTTGTAATCATTTCCCCTTCTTGAGTGTCTTCTCCTATAAAGGAAATATTGTCATGATGCTTGACTTGCCGTTTAATTTCAATCTCGCTGCTGCTTTTTTCCTGAACAAGCTCGAGCATAATGACTGCATCGCAACCGGCAGGAATCATGGCTCCAGTCATAATTCGAACAGCTTCATAGTCGCCAATTTCTGATTGAAACACTTGACCAGCACCAATCTCTCCAATTACACGAAATCTGACTGGTGTCTCCCGCGAGGCTGAAACGGTGTCAGCAGAACGAATAGCAAAGCCATCATAAGGCGAGCGATTAAAAGAAGGAACAGGATGACTTGCTCGTAAGTCTTCCGCTATCATTCTCCCGTAACTCTGAACAATTGACACCTTTTCCGTTCGTACTTCTAATGGATAGGCCATTACATGCTCAACGGCTTCATCAATTTGAATTGGTTGTCTTCTTTCTACCATTCTGGCACCTCCATTCCTATCCACCTATATAAGACATCTCAATTTTTTTCCTATTTTTAGATGATTCTGCGGTTCTTAATTCTGAATATCGATCAGATCGATTTTCCCAAATTCTCTTTATTTTTTCTTTGATGAACGAGTCCGTTTGACCAGCTCGTAGGTCCTCTTTTAAATCGGTTCCTGATTCAGAGAACAAACAAGTAAACACTTTTCCATCAGCAGAAAGGCGCGCTCTCGTACAAGTTCCACAAAATGTCTCTGTTACGGATGAAATAAATCCGACTTGAACGTCAGACCCTTCATACTGATAACGACTAGCCACTTCGCCAAAGTAATATTCGTCAACAGGCTCTAGTGGAGCAATCTCCGATACGAGCGTATGAAGTTCTTTCTTCGAGACTACTTTTGAATAATCCCAGCCGTTTGTTTGTCCCACATCCATAAATTCAATGAACCTCAGCATGATGCCTTTGTCTTTACAATAACTCGCCATCGGCACGACTTCTTGCTCGTTTAACCCACGTTTAACCACCATGTTTACTTTCACGCCAAGGCCTGCTTCAAGTGCGGCATCAATGCCTCGAAGGACCACATCGGCTTTTGTTGCACGCCCGCTCATTTCTTGAAAAACAGTCGTATCCAAAGCATCTAAACTTACATTCACTCTCTTAAGCCCTGCTTCTTTTAACGACTTCGCTAACTTAGGCAGCATCACGCCGTTCGTCGTTAAAGCAATGTCGTCAATGCCTTCAATTTGATTTAGTTCTTGTATAAGTTCATCGACATTTTTTCTAAGAAGTGGTTCTCCACCTGTTATTCGGAGCTTATTTACACCTAAAGCGGCGAATTGCTTTGCTGTCTGAACGATTTCCGCAAACGTTAGCAGTTCTTCTTCTTTCATAAAAACATAGTCTTTACCGAATATTTCTTTAGGCATACAATACGTACACCGGAAATTACATTTATCCATGATCGAAATACGTAAATCTCGTAGCGGTCTACTTAATTGATCTTCAACATTCATGTTCATACTTTACTGCTCCTTTCTACTCACTTACTATAGAGTGAGAGAAATTAGTTAGATCGTTCGTTATTTATTCATTATGTATATAGAAAGTAGAGGGATAGAAGGCTATGCACCATTTACATGACGTCAATCACGCCACTGTTGCCATTTTAACGTTATCTGACTCTCGTTCAAAAACAGAAGATAAAAGTGGTCAACTTATTCAACAATTGCTAGAAGATCACCATAAAATTGCATCATATATTCTTATACCCGATGACCCGCAACTTTTAACGTCAAATCTGCGTTCCTTAGAAGAAAATCACGCTATTGATGTCATTATTTGTAATGGCGGAACCGGGATAAGCAAACGTGATAACACTCATGCTACCATAAAAAGCTTCATTGATAAGGAATTACATGGCTTTGGTGAACAATTTAGGCAAAGAAGTTTTGAACAAATTGGCGTAAGAGGACTTTTCAGCAACGCCATTGCCGGGGTGGTAAACAACACTGCGATATTCGCCTTACCTGGTTCTTCAAATGCAGTTAAACTCGGCATGGAGGAATTTATTATCCCGATGATTCCTCATCTATTAGGAGAACTTAGAAAATGAACATTGCCGGTCTAGTCCTAGCAGGTGGAAAATCCAGTCGGTATGGTACGCAAAAATTATTTGCTGATTACGAAGGGGCCCCACTTGTTTTGAAAAGTGTTCGTGCGCTTCAACAAGCACCCCTTTCTTATTACATTGTAACAAACGAACAGCTTGCAGCCTATTTTAACAAAAAAAATCCTTTTATTATTGAACAAACGCCCCATGAGGGACCACTCTCAGCACTATACACAGGCTTGCACTATGTTCAACAGCATCACTTTACCCATGTTCAAGTATTAGCAGGTGATTTACCCTATATAGATGAATCATTTACGGTGTTTATGCAACAACAACTAAATCGCTATCCTGATTCTGACGTTCTCCTTCCAGTTCATGGAGGACTCGACCAACCTTTACACGGGTTGTATAGCGTCAACTGTCTTTCAACAATTGAAAGGTTACTACCCGACTTTTCAAGTATGCGCGCCCTTTACTCAACTGTTGACACAAAGCGAATCAACTTTGCAGATGACGTACCTTATTTTAAGAATATTAACCGTATAACGGATTGGAGAGACTAATATGACTTCTTTTTCACATTTTAATAATGAAGGCCGGGCAAAAATGGTGAACGTCGCCGATAAAGACGAAACAGCTCGCACAGCTACAGCACGTACAAAAGTCCGCTTATCACCTGCTTTGTATCAGGCGATTCACGAGGAAGGATTAAAAAAAGGCGATCCCCTTTCCGTTGCCCAAGTTGCCGGAATCATGGCAGCAAAAAAAACAGCAGATTGGATTCCTATGTGCCACCCCATTACGATTCAAGGAACAGATTTAACATTTTCTTTCTCCCAACGTGAAGAATCCAATGATTATGTACTCATCATTCATGCCACAGTTACTGTGAAAAGCAATACTGGTGTCGAAATGGAGGCTCTTACCGCCGTCAGCGCTGCCGCTTTAACATTCTACGATATGTGCAAAGCGGTCGATAAAAGTATGATCATTGAAGAGACACTGCTCGTTGAAAAAACCGGAGGCAAAAACGGTGATTTTTATCATCCACTTCTAGAAAAAGAGAGAAGCGAATAATCACTTCTCTCTCTTTAAAAACCTATGAACTCTTTCTTGTAGTGCTTCTTTTTTCGGGCGATACAGCCCGTTTAAAGAAGAGAGTACACGAATCGGATCTCCGTAAAAGTATCGTTCATAAAGCAGTTGGCGACTACCAAACTCAGTAATCGAAAGATCTCTAGCAAGTTGAATAAGCTGAAATTTATCGTAAGCACTTACGTATTCACCTTTTACAAATCGTTCAAGTTGAGGCGCAATTTCTGAGTTGAAATCTTTTTCACTTGGAGCGGCAATAAAATGACTTGCTCCTAAAAGCTGAATAATTTCAATTAATCGTGGGTAGGTTGACTGATAATAAGACGCACACGCTTTTAACGTTTCCAATTTAGGAACCATGATGCCATAGTCGTTTAACTCCGCCTGAGCCTCGGAGGAATAGACAAAACCCATCATTGCTTCTAATGCAATGATGATCTCTGAAAGTTTTCCTTGAATATGCTGATGCCGTTCGATATCAAATGTTGCTACTAACGCTTGAGCAATCCCTAGCACCCACTCCGTTTTGACAACTTGGCGATTAACAGCTTGATATAATAAAAATGATTCAACCCCTGTTTTCATAAATAACTCATTCATTAGCCACTCATCTCGATATAAGAAAACACGCTCCCATGGAATAAACACGTGGTCAAATACGACAATCGCATCTCCTTCTTCATACTGAGCGCTCAAAGGCGAATCGAACACACTTTCCTTTTTGTAAGCAGGTCGATTAATAAACGTGAGTCCTTTTGCATCGGATGGAACCGTACAACCAAATAAATAGTCACTATCAATAAACGCAGCTGAAGGGACAACAAGCAATTCATCAGTAATCCCACCTTGAGTGGCTAATAACCGAGCCCCGTCAATGATGATGCCTTCTTCCGTCTCTTCCACAATTTTTGTTGCAATCGCTTGCTCTTTCCCCTCACCATCAGGATAAAAAGGCTTTCTGCTAATGGAGGGGTTTACGAAAGTATGTGTAAAAGTTAAATCGTGCTCTTTTGCTCGTCTATAGATACGGTCAATATGCTCTCCAAATGCTGGATCATTCTCAGAAAAAAAGTCTTTTGCTCCCGCCATAATGGTAATCATCGTATTCACATAATCTGGAGAGCGGCCAAGAACACCTAACGTTTGATTTGCCCATAACTGCGTTGCTTTTCTTCGTTTGATTAAATCTTCTTTTGTACGTGGGATTTCAAAAGAGAAATTTGATTGTTTATCCTTCGCTTGTAAAATAGTCGAATACCGTTCATCGTGAACCATGTCATACAGAGCGCTCTTGGCACGTAAGACCGAACGGAAAGGTTCAACCTCAGTGTAAGGATGCTCGATGCGCGCTCCGTCCATCCATACATCACTCTTCAAACGCTCCATCCGCTTTAAAAATTCAGCACCAGTCGCAATTGTCATTTTTCACACTCCTTCATTTCTCGCTATACCTTATGCACATTTGCCTAAGAATGTGTGTCAGAAAATAATTCTCATCGTTTTAAAAGAAATCATTTGGGTACACAAGAGACAAGAACATTTACTAGATAAAAGGAGCGCGATTTAAAATGGCACATCGAATTGAAGTCGAACATGGAACGACATTATTTGTTGAAGATATTGGCAGTGGACAACCTGTTATCTTTTTACACGGCTGGCCTGTCAACCATAAGATGTTTGAACACCAGATGGCTACACTACCTGAACAAGGATTTCGCTTTATTGGTGTAGATTTAAGAGGATATGGACAATCGGATAAACCAGCTCACGGCTATGATTATGATCGTATGGCAGATGATTTACGTGTTGTCATTGACACATTAGGTTTAAAGGATGCTGTGCTTTGCGGTTTCTCCATGGGAGGAGCAATTGCCATTCGCTACATGGCGAAACATGGAGAAAAAGGAATTGCACGCTTAGCACTATTAGGAGCTGCTGCTCCGGTGTTTACGCAAAGAGATGATTTTGAGTATGGATTACCAAAAGAAAATGTAGATGGCCTTATTGATGGAGCCTATACAGATCGAGCAGATATGCTAAAAGACTTTGGCGGACTATTCTTTGGAAAAGAACCGAGCACGCATTACAATAGCTGGTTCCATTCACTAGGAATGCAAGCAGGACCTCATGCCACCATTGCTTCTGCTCGCACTCTCCGGGATGCTGATTTGCGCGATGATTTAGCAGCCATTTCAGTCCCAACAGCTATTCTACATGGACGAAACGATGGCATATGTCCGTTTGATCTAGCAGAGCAAATGGAAAAAGGCATTGAAGATGCCACTATTATTCCGTTCGAAGAAAGTGGTCACAGCCTCTTTCATGATGAGCAAGAGAAGTTTAATGAAACGCTCATCCAGTTTATTTCTGAACCGGTAAAATTATAAGAACGAATAGACGAATCCTAGAAAATAAGTACGCTTGTTTTCTAGGGTTTTCTTTTATGTAAGACTGTACAAACCTTCTCGCTTGTGGTAAAGTTTTTCGGTACATTCCTGACACGCAGTTCGTGACCTTCCTGCGCTATCAAAACTAGAGGAGTTTTTTTTATGCCGACAGAAATTCTTGGTTTACTTTTTGCGATCGCAAATTTTTCATTCCTTGTATTATTTTATAAATTATTTGGCAAGACAGGCATTATTACCTGGATTGGCTTTGCCGCCATTTTAGCTAATTTACAAGTGTTGAAGACCATTGAGCTTTTTGGTCTGATTGTTACCATGGGGAACGTGATGTACGCCACAACCTTCCTTGCTACTGACCTTCTTAATGAAAAATACGGCAAAGCAATCGCTAAAAAAGCGGTTTGGCTTGGTTTTTCAACGCTTCTTGTCTCGACGATCATCATGCAATTTGTCTTGCTATTCCCACCTCATGGCGAGGACTTAGCACATGACCATCTTGCATTTATCTTTGATTTTGCACTTCGAGTGGCACTAGGAAGCTTAACAGCATTTCTTATTAGTAATCATATTAATATTTACATCTTCGCTTTCTTTAAAAAGCTTTTTCCAAACATGCTTTGGTTGCGGAATATCGTCTCAAGTATTTTTGGACAAGCGCTAGATACACTCATCTTTTGTGCAATCGCCTTTTTAGGAGTCTATTCCATGGGCGTATGGTTTGAAATTGCATTAACGACGTATATCATGAAATTTATCGTCTCGCTATTAGCTATGCCCTTCATTTATTGGGCACGCAGTATAAAACCATTACAAGATTAAAGGCTTCACTTCCACTTAACGAACGATAGAACATAATAAAAACCTGTAGGCGTGATACGTGTATCACGCCTACAGATTTTTTATGGTATTTACATTTCTTTATGAAACGCATTAATCATAATTTTGGTATTCGTAATATCTGCTTCATTTTTTTCTTCGATTTCTTCTTTTAATTCCATTAAAAAATGTTTCTTTGCTCGTAAATTATCAAGAGCTGATTGATAGTGCTGGTACACTTCCCCCTCCGTTTGATTACTTTGTTCAATATTGGCATAGACCGCTTCAATAAAGCGATATTCCGATAACTTATCGTTTACATTAATCGTTTCGCCGGTGTCTTCCTCTTTTATTACTTCGGGTGTCTCAATCGTATAAATCTCTCTTAATCGTTTTTGTAAAGAAGACATATGCTCCTCGCAAAACTTTTGTAGCAATTCATCATCCATGATAAGTCCTCCTTCCACATATTAATCCTCTCTAAAAGTATACAAGAAATAAGCAAAAAAAGGGACTGAAATGAATTTCGCTTCTAAATTGGTGAACAAACAAAAATAACCTACTTCCTCTTGAGAAAGTAGGTTATTTGTTCGAAATGGGTGTGAAAAGCTTTTAACACCTTTCACATGAAAGCATGATTTACATCATGCCGCCCATACCACCCATTCCGCCCATTCCGCCCATATCAGGCATGCCGCCGCCTTCGTTTTCCTCAGGCTTATCAGCGATTACAGCTTCTGTTGTTAAGAACATTGCTGATACACTTGCCGCATTTTGAAGTGCAGAACGTGTTACTTTAACTGGATCAAGAATACCAGTGTCGACCATATTTACATACTCGCCTGTAGCAGCATTGTAGCCAATTCCAACTTCTTCAGTCTTCAATTTTTCTACAATGATTGATCCCTCAAGACCAGCGTTATGTGCAATCTGGCGAACTGGCTCTTCAAGTGCGCGAAGAACAATGTTTACACCTGTTGCTTCATCACCTGAAGCTTCGACTGCTCGAACTGCTTGAATAACATTGATAAGCGCTGTACCACCACCGGCAACAATTCCTTCTTCAACTGCTGCACGTGTAGAGTTTAGAGCATCTTCAATGCGAAGTTTCTTTTCTTTCATTTCTGTCTCAGTTGCAGCTCCAACTTTAAGAACAGCTACGCCGCCTGCAAGTTTCGCAAGACGTTCTTGTAGTTTTTCTCTGTCAAACTCAGATGTTGTTTCTTCCACTTGACCTTTTAATTGGCCAACACGAGCTGAGATTTGTTCAGGATTACCAGAACCTTCAACAATTGTTGTGTTTTCTTTCGTCACAACCACTTTGTTTGCGCGACCAAGAGAGTCAATTGTTGCTGCTTTAAGATCTAAACCTAGATCTTCTGTAATCACTTCTCCACCTGTTAGGATCGCGATATCTTCAAGCATTGCTTTACGACGATCACCGAAACCAGGTGCTTTTACTGCAACAGCATTAAATGTTCCACGTAATTTGTTTACAACAAGTGTTGCTAGAGCTTCCCCTTCAACATCTTCAGCGATGATCAAGATTGGACGACTTTGCTGAACCACTTGCTCCAGAACAGGAAGAACTTCTTGAATGTTTGAGATTTTCTTATCTGTAATTAGGATATATGGGTTATCAAGAACCGCTTCCATCTTATCAGAATCAGAAACCATATAGGGTGATGCATATCCACGATCAAACTGCATTCCTTCCACAACTTCAAGCTCTGTAGAGAACCCTTTTGATTCTTCAATCGTAATAACACCGTCGTTGCCAACGCGCTCCATTGCTTCTGCAATGATTTGGCCAACTTCTTCGTCAGCAGAAGAAATCGCTGCTACTTGCGCAATGGATTCTTTGCTCTCGATAGGCTTAGAAATGCTTGCTAGCTCTGATACAGCAGCTGCTGTCGCTTTTTCAATCCCTTTACGGATGCCCATAGGATTCGCACCAGAAGTAACGTTTTTCAACCCTTCACGAATCATCGCTTGAGCAAGTACAGTTGCTGTTGTTGTACCGTCTCCAGCAATATCGTTTGTTTTGCTTGCAACTTCAGCAACAAGCTTAGCACCCATGTTTTCAAATGCATCTTCAAGTTCAATTTCTTTTGCAATTGTTACACCGTCATTCGTAATTAAAGGTGAACCGAATTTCTTTTCTAATACAACGTTACGACCTTTTGGTCCAAGCGTTACTTTTACAGCGTTTGCTAGTGTATCTACACCTTTAAGCATGGAGCGACGTGCTTCTTCACTAAACTTAATATCTTTAGCCATTGTATCTGCCTCCTGTATGTTGGTTCGTATTTATTTGTTCTTCATTAGCCAATAATTGCTAGAACATCGCTTTCGCGAAGAATAAGATAGTCCGTACCTTCATACTTAACTTCTGTACCAGCATATTTTGAGAAGATGATTGAATCGCCTTCTTTTACTTCAAGCGCTACTTTTTCGCCGTTATCTGTCACACGACCTGTACCGACAGCTACGACCTTGCCTTCTTGCGGCTTTTCTTGTGCAGAGTCAGGAAGTACAATCCCACTCGCTGTTTTTTCCTCTGATTGGATTTGCTCAATAATGATGCGATCTCCTAATGGTTTTAACAAGGAAAACACCCTCCTTTGAAGACGTATGTAGTGTTTATTATTAGCACTCGGTTATGATGAGTGCTAACACAATTCCTATGATAATCATTCTGCACCTGTTTTGCAAGAGGTTAGCCTGACTTTTTTGGACAGTTTTTTTCTTAAGGGGTCTGAAACTGAAACGAGACGAATAATATGATATGATGGGTGGGAATTTAGACTGACTACATGTGTAAAGGAGTTCGCTTGTGAAAATTATTTATAATGGCGTTGGGATTTTGTTTTTTGTGATCATGCAAATCGCCGTGGCATTTACGCTTGTTGTTGTATTACAAGGTTTCCTGAATATGAATAGCGGACTTTCCATGATTCTTTCCGTAGTATTAACAATTGGTATTGCGCTCGTAACAGCACGAATGTTAATACGCAATACGTTAACAATGAGATACGCGCTTGTCGTCTTTGCTTATATTGTCATGCAAACTGGTTTAGCGCTCGTAGCTTCAACAGTGTTACAATCTTTTTTTGGCGTTACGGACGAGGCATTACTTATAGGGGTATCGTCCATTTTATCTTTTTCTGTTGGACTTGTTGCCATCTTACTCATTTTGCGTCGGGATGAGCAGCTCGGTGGTGGGTTACGAGGAACAAAAATAACGCCACTTGAAACCGTATCATGGTCAATTATTGGTGTTTTTCTTGTCTTTGGTACTCAAATCGTTGCCGGTTTAATCCAAACCCTTATTTTTGGAATTGATCAAGGATCGGAGAATACGGCGGACTTAGTCGCCATTGCGCAAGAATTCCTGCCGTTTATTATAGTGATTGCTGTGATTGGACCGATAATTGAAGAGCTTGTTTTTCGTAAAGCGATATTCGGTTGGCTCTATGTTCGGACAAATTTCTGGATCGCCGGCTTGATTAGTTCAGTTATCTTTGCTGTGATTCATTTTGATTTTCAACATATTTTAATTTACGGTGCTATGGGCTTTGCATTTGCCTTTCTGTATGTAAAAACAAAACGAATTATCGTGCCTATTATCGCCCATATTGCGTTGAATTCATTTGTCGTAATTGTTCAGGTTCTCCTTATTGACGACATTAATGAGATGATGGATGTAGCAAGCTTTATTTATAACATGTTAGGAATGATGATTTAATGAGAATGTTTGGCTTCTTTTACATTTTACTTGGTCTTTTATTCGTTTACTTAACGTATATCCAAGTTGAAACAAACGGCTGGGGCTTTTTCCCTATCGTGCTTGTTTTTATTGCGGCGCTTGATTTTTATTTAGGCTGGCAAGCATTAAGGCGACCACCAAACCCACCTCAAAAATAAAAAGACAACCACCTCTGCATTTGCTAGAGGTGGTTCTTCTTTTTATTTGTCTCCTTCGATGAACCCTTCCTCAACAAGAAAATCATGAGCAACGAGGGCGACACTTTGCCTTTCGATATCAACTTGATAATTCAACCCACGCATAATCTCACTATCTAACGTCTCCGCTAGTGGCCTTAACAATTCTTCGATCTCTGGATTTTCCTCAAATACATCTAATCGCATATGAACAGCGGCGTTATATGGGGCAAAAAACACCTCGTCATCTTCTAAAATGACTTGATCATAATCATCAATTCGCGCATCGGTTTCATAACCCATTGCCACTTCCAATTCTTCATTATACAGCGCTTCATATAATAATCCCGCATCCATGTATTCAATATTACCGCTACCAAATTCAAATCCGTATGCCTCTTCTAAACCAGGTAATCCATCAGCTCGATTCGCAAAAGCTGCATCGGTTCCCATGCTAATTTCTCCGGGATTTTCATTCACATAATCCGCTAAATCCGATAACGATTCAATCCCAAGGTCTTCAGCTTGTGTTCGATTCATAATGAGTGCATACGTATTGTTCACTTCTGAAATATTCATCCAGTGCAGTCCGTTTTCAACATCCACTTCTTGCAAGGTTGCATAGGCTTCTTCTGGGTCCGTTATTGGTTCCATATTTAAATAGGTCGCTATCGCTGTCCCAGTATATTCCCACGTAATATCGACTTGACCATTTTCTAATGCTGATCGTAATACATTGCTTCCGAGGTTTTCCACTTGCCGAACTTGATAACCCGCATCTTCGAGGATGAAGTAAGTCATCTCTGATAAAATATACTGCTCGGTAAAAGACTTTGCACCGATGGTAATACTATCTCCAAAGCCTAGGTAGCCACATCCACTTAGTGCCAATCCAGTAACCGCTACAGAACCTAACGCATAATGACGTATTGTCTTCATGGTTTTCCCTCCCTTATGCAGTAGCAGTAGCCGCTGTTTTTGTATTTACTTGTTTTTTTGATGAGCGCATGCCCTTCGGTGTTAGCCAATACTCTACCCCTCGAAGTGCATAATCAAAGAAGATTGCGAGTAATGTCACTGGCACTGCACCAGAAATTAAATAGGCATTATCAAAAAGTTCAATCCCAGTAAAGATCCATAATCCTAGACCTCCGCCTCCGATAAAATAGGCAAAAGCCGCAGTACCTACATTTAAGACAATCGCTGTTCGTAATCCCCCAATGATGGCATATGCAGCGTTAGGAACTTCAACTTTAAAAAAGACTTCAACTGGCTTCATTCCCATCCCTTTCCCTGCATTAATCAAATCTGGGTTAACAGAACTAAATCCGGCTACTGCATTACGAAAGATCGGTAGAACCGAATAAATGAATAGCGCAAATACGGCAGGAACAAATCCAATCCCCAAAATCCCAATCATTAGCGCCACAACAGCTAAACTCGGAATGGTTTGCGCTAAATTAGCAATATTCGATGTGATCCACTCTGCTTTGCGAAACTTCGGCCTTGTTACAAAAACCGCAAGTGGCAACGCGACAATGACTGCTAATAAAGAGGACACTAGAACGAGCGCTACATGTTCTCCTAACAAGGTAAGAAATTCATTCGTTGATTCAAAAATATGGACGTATAAACCTTGTGAAGCGGTCCAATAGATAAAAGCCGCAACAATGGCAAACAAAAAAATTCGAACGACATACGTGATGATCACTTTGCTATTCAACCTGTAACCACCGCCTCATGAACGGCATTTCTTTGCTTCCCTAGTTTAACGTGTAGAAACTGTTGCACGAGATCGATCGTAATGGCTCCACGTATTTTGTTTTCATCATCGTATACACAAACTTGTTCCGCTTCTTGATTTAATAACATGGATAACGTATTTTTGAGGTCTGCATGTAAATGGATTTGCTTGGAATCGGCAATATCTTCTTTACATGCTAATAAGCCAATAGCGTCATTTAACTCTTGAATCGTATGAAGACTCAGCATTTTAATGGCACGGTCTTTACCGATAAAGTCAGACACATACTCACTATTTGGCTTCATTAGAATCTCTGAAGGCGTTCCGTACTGCATGATTTCACCATCACGCATTAAAACGATCTTATCAGCCATTCGAATGGCTTCATCAATGTCGTGACTAACAAACAAAATTGTCTTTTTTACTTTTCTTTGTATTTCTAAAAATTCATCTTGAATATGTTCACGAATTAATGGATCTAGTGCACCAAATGGTTCATCCATTAACATAAGTGGTGGATCTGCCGCTAGTGCCCGAGCGACACCAACTCGCTGTTGTTGCCCTCCAGATAATTCTCCTGGATAACGCTTTCGAAATTCCTTAGGATCGAGTCCAACTAAATTCATTAATTCTTCATAACGAGCTTTTTTCTTTTTATTTCCCCACTTTAATAAGTCAGGCACTACCATTACATTATCTTCAATATTCATATTAGGAAATAATCCATTACTTTGAATAACATAGCCAATCTTTCGGCGTAATTCAATATTGTCTAATTCAGATATAGACTGCCCATCAACATAAATCTCCCCTGAACTTAAATGGACCAATTTATTTACCATCCGCAAAAGTGTTGTTTTCCCACAGCCAGAAGGGCCTAAGAATATAACAATTTCACCACTTTCAACTTCAAATGAAACATCATTGACCGCTTTTTTATTTCCATCATAAGATTTTGTTACGTGTTTAAATGAAATCATCTCATTTCATCCCCCTTCTTATTCTGTTATTCCTTTAGGTGTCAGCCACTTTTGTATAAACAGCAATAACGTATCTGCAATAATGGCTAAAAGCGAAACGAGCACAGCACCAGCAACAATGGAATACATGTCGCCACGAGAAATTCCCTGTACAATAAATGACCCTAATCCTCCTGCTCCAATAAACGCCGCAATCACGCCGATACCAATATTAAGAACAACGGCTGTACGTATGCCAGCCATAATAACAGGTAGTCCATTAGGCAATTCAACCCTTATCAATCGCTGCATTTTTTTCATCCCTAGACCATTTGCTGCATCAATAATATTTGGGTCAACGTTTTTAATTCCTGTATACGTATTACGGATAATAGGTAGGAGCGAGTATAGTACTAAAGCCGTTAATGCGGGGACGAATCCAATTCCTTGTCCAATAATGGAAAAGAACGGAATCATAATGCCAAATAGAGCAAGGCTTGGAATCGTTAGTAAAATTGAGGCTGCTGCTAAAACCGTTTCGGCTAATGTTTCGTTTACTGTTAAATAAATCCCAACACTCACACCAATGGCAATGGCGATCATGATGGCAAGGCCAACAAGCATGATGTGTTCCATTGTTGAGTTAAACATACTTGTCGAATTAATTTGCACAAATTCAATAAATTCTCTCAGGTGAGCCCCCTCCTTTTCATGTAAACTATCAGTACCCTATTATAAAGCAAATGAAACAAAAAGAGACAAAATTTTTCAAATCTCGATTCTTTTCTTACCTCCCCCAAAAAAACAGTTGATTATAACAAACACAGAAAAAAGACGATTAATCCTTAGTAGAATTAACCGTCTTTTGTCCAAGCTTCATTACTGTGCTTCACTATGTGATTCTGGTGAAGGTCTCGTATATTTACGGTAAGTTGCACGTGAAATGGCGATACTAATCTCATACAAAATGAGCATCGGTAATGTAACCAGTAAATGTGACATCAGTTCTGGAGGTGTAATTAAGCCTGCAATAATAAGTAAGACAAAGTACGCATACTTTCTAATTTTCGTTAACAATTGTGGTGTTACGAGACCAATTCGTGTAAAAAACATCACGACAACTGGTAGTTGAAACAAAATACCAAATGGTACCGTTAATTGAAACAAAAACGAAAAATATTCGTTAATGCCGTACATTTCGTTAATGTCCAAACGATCTGCCATCGTACTCATAAACGACATAACGTACGGGATTAATATAAAATAAGCGAATGCAAACCCTGCAAGTAAAAGAAAAAATGAGATCGGAATATATGCAAGCGTCGCTTTTTGCTCTTCTTCTTTTAAACCAGGTGCAACGAATGCCCAAAGTTGATAAAGAATTACAGGTATAACGAGCACAAACGCAACAATCATCGCAAAATTAACGTAAATTCTTAAAGGATCCGTTAATCGAAAAGCGTGAAACGGCATATCGACTGCTTGAGGGGCAGTTTGCAAGTAAGAAATAACCGGGACGGCTAGCATAAAGCCGCCAATCAGCGCAACTACAAAAAAGACGAGGATTACGAGAACCCTGCGTCTTAATTCCACTGCGTGATCCATAATCGACATATCTGATAGAGGAATATTCTTTTTATGCTTTTTCTTTTTGAACATTTGCTGGCTTGTTATCCTCGTCATCATCGGCTAAACCTTTTGTTGCATTTTTGAATTCTTTCAACGTACTACCTGCAGCTTTTCCAAACTCAGGTAATTTCTTTGGACCAAAAATAATCAATGCTACAATCGCAATGATAATTAAACTTCCTCCTGATAATGGCATGTGTGTATGCCTCCCTTTTTAAAGTGGATAGTGTTTCAAGAAATATACAAGCGCTTGCAATTCAATTGCAAGATCAATATGGTGAACGCGAATATGTTCAGGTACTGAGAGTCGTACCGGTGTAAAATTAAGTATGCCGCTAATGCCTGCTTCAACGAGCTTGTCCGCACTATTTTGCGCTTGTGATGCTGGTACGGTTAACACAGCGATCGCTGTATCGTTCATTCCAATCTCATCAATCTTATTCCAGTCATAAATAGGTACATCGCCAATCGATGTGCCAATCTTCTTTTCATCTACATCAAAAGCATGGGTCATGACTGTACTATTGTTTTTAGAGAAATTATACTGTAGTAAGGCTGTTCCCAAATTTCCGACGCCGACAAGAATAACATTCGTTCTCTCATCTTGATCGAGTGTATCTCGAAAAAAAGAGAGAAGATATTGTACATTGTACCCATATCC
Organism: Shouchella sp. JSM 1781072; assembly: GCF_041949915.1. Taxonomy (NCBI): domain Bacteria; kingdom Bacillati; phylum Bacillota; class Bacilli; order Caryophanales; family Bacillaceae; genus Shouchella; species Shouchella sp. JSM 1781072. The sequence goes on along the minus strand of NZ_JBHFQE010000001.1, from coordinate 10,285 downwards.
CTTCTTTCCTAACGCTCCAAAATATGAGAAATCTCTGCGAATCGTTGCTGAGTCTACTTTAAGCGCTTGACTCAACTCTGTTGAGGAAACCCGTTGCTTGCCTGATGTGTGAAGATTCTCTAGAAACCGATAATAAAGCGGCAAGCGTTTTGCTGTTGCTTGAGGAATCTTTAGTTGGTCTGATTTCATGTCCGCCCCTTTCCGAGCATCAAGCTACATTCGCAACTTGCTTCCCCTCTATTGTACACCATTTTTCGTAAAATGAAAGAGCTCCCATAGAATGATTTGTTGTTGTTTGTTTGTCATTTGATGTAAACTGATGACAGTATAGAAATTTGTTTGTAAAGGTTGACTAAAAATGATTGTATTACAATGTGTGAACGTCTCAAAGTCGTTTGGCGCCGAGCCAATTTTAGAAAACGTTAAACTAGAAGTTCAGTCCAATGAGCGAGTTGCATTAGTCGGACGAAATGGTGCTGGTAAATCAACGTTATTAAAGATGATCGTTGGAGACATGGGTATTGATTCAGGCGACATTGTCATTCCAAAAAACGTTGAACTGGGTTACCTTTCACAGCATACGGACTTAAAATCAACGAAAACCATTTGGGATGAGATGGTAACTGTTTTTGAACCACTTATTAAAATGGAAAAACAGTTGCGGTCTCTAGAACAACAAATGGCAGATCCACTGCCTGATCATGCGTACACAAAGCTTTTGCAAGAATATGATCAAATGCAAAATGATTTTAAAGAACAAGGCGGCTATCAATATGAAGCCGATATTCGAGGGGTTCTTTCTGGTCTTCATTTTCAACAATTTGATTATGAAACACCGATTTCTTCGTTATCCGGCGGGCAAAAAACAAGGCTTGCTCTAGGAAAACTTCTTTTATCAAAACCCGCTCTTCTTGTTCTTGATGAGCCCACAAACCATTTAGACATGGTGACACTTACATGGTTAGAAAATTATTTGAACAATTACCCAGGTTCACTTTTAGTCGTTTCCCATGATCGCTATTTTCTTGATCGTCTAACGACAAAAGTCGTTGAGCTTTCGCGCCATCAAACAACAACATTTCACGGCAACTATAGCTTTTATCTTGAGGAAAAAGCAAAGCGTTATGAACAAGAGCTAAAGCAATTTGAAAAGCAACAAGCAGAAATTGAAAAACTTGAAACCTTCGTTGCAAAAAACCTTGTCCGGGCTTCCACAACAAAACGAGCGCAGAGTCGGAGAAAGCAATTGGAGAAGATGGATCGCCTTGAACGCCCTCAAGGAAATGAAAAATCAGCTTCGTTTGGGTTCGATATTGTTCGTCAATCTGGGAACGACGTGCTTACGATACGTGAACTGGAAGTGAAGTACGACGATCATACCGTTTTCTCGAATATGGATCTTGCGCTCACACGAGGCGAATCGGTCTGTTTATTAGGCGATAATGGTACAGGGAAAACGACCCTTTTAAAAGCTGTTACAGAACAAATCGATTATACTAGTGGGCAAATTTTGTTTGGTAGCAATGTTTCCGTTGGCTACTACGATCAGGAGCATGCAAAACTTCAAAGCAATAAAACGGTGCTCCAAGAAGTTTGGGATGAGTTTCCCGGGACCGTGGAAAAAGAGATTCGCAGTTTACTCGGGCTGTTTTTATTTAGTGGCGATGATGTTTTGAAGATTGTCTCTTCCTTAAGTGGTGGTGAAAAAGCAAGAGTGGCTTTAGCGAAGTTAATGATGGTAAAAGCGAACCTTCTTATCCTTGATGAACCGACCAACCATTTAGATCTTGATTCAAAAGAAGTGTTGGAAGCCGCACTAATCGATTATCCAGGTACCATTTTGTTCGTTTCGCACGATCGTTATTTTATTAACCGAATCGCGTCACGTGTTGTCGAGTTAGAAAATGGGGTAACAACAAGCTACCTCGGTGACTATACCTACTACTCAGACAAGAAAAAAGAAATGGCTGAACGAGCTGCACTTAACGACGAAACGACGAAAACGATTGAAGCAACACATGCTGAACAAACAGATAAGACCAATTATCAACAAGATAAAGAACTGAAACGTTTGGAGCGTCAAAAGGAAAGGCGCCTCCTTGCAATTGAAGAGCAGATCGAATCTCTAGAGCTTGAAAATCAAGAACTTGAGACACAGATGCTCGAACCTGACGTCTATTCAGATCACGTTAAAGCAAAAGAGATCCAAGACCAACTTGCATCAAATGGACAAAAGATGGACGCTTTAATGGAAGAATGGGAATCGTTGCAGTAAAAAAAGAGAGTAGCCGCTACTCTCTTTTTTCTATAATGACTGCGAAAATGACGTTAACGGCATTCCTGGTCGTCCATTCATATTAAGTTGGCCTTTTGCACCGTTTATCCACATTTGGTGAGCACACGCCCCAATCATCGCTGCATTATCTGTACACAAATGCAGTGGTGGAATCACAAGGTCTACGCGCTGTGCCAAGCGTTCTTCCAACCCTTTACGTAACCCTTTATTTGCAGCTACTCCTCCTGCAACTAACACTTGCTTAGGCTCATATTGCTCATAAGCCGCCACCGTACGTGTTACTAATACATCAACGACGCTTTCCTGGAACCCTTTTGCTAACGCTGCTACATTCGTTTCGATCCCTTTTTGCTGATCGTTATGAATTCGATTTAAGACAGCTGATTTTAACCCACTAAAGCTAAAATCGTAGCTACCTTTTTCAAGCCAAGATCTTGGCAGCTCAATTTCTTCAGTGGCTTCTAATGAAAGTTTTTCTACGTTCGGCCCGCCAGGATACGGAAGTTTCATGGCACGTGCAGCTTTATCGTAGGCTTCCCCTACTGCATCATCCCGCGTTTGACCAATTTGTTCAAACTGACCATCTTTTTCCATCAAAATGAGTTCCGTATGCCCGCCAGAGGCAACCAGTGCTAGAAGCGGAAATTCCATTGGCTGTACTAATTGATTTGCATAGATATGACCTGCAATATGATGGACGCCAATTAACGGGAGTTGATGCGCAAACGCAATCGCTTTAGCGGTATGAATTCCAACGAGTAACGCACCAACAAGTCCAGGCCCCTCCGTCACTGCTACAGCTGTTAAATCAGCAAATCCTACATCCGCCTGCTCCATCGCTTCTTCCACAACGGCTGTCACCGATTCAACATGATGCCTGGAAGCTACCTCCGGAACAACGCCTCCGAATCTTGCGTGACTTTCCATTTGCGTTGCGACAACATTTGCTAAAACCGTGTCTCCGTTTTGAATGACTGCCGCAGCGGTTTCATCACAGCTTGTTTCAATTGCTAATATGATTGTCATTTAACATCACCCACATTACCCATGCATCTTCTTGATTATCTGCATAATAATTTTTTCGAATCCCAGCTTTTGAAAATCCCAGTTTTTCGTAAAGTCCTTGTGCAATTTCATTGGATGCTCTTACCTCAAGTGAGAGCGTTTTTGCCTCAACCATTTTTAACCACTCCATTATCGAGCGTAATAAGTATTCACCATAAGAATGTCCTCGTCGTGCTTCGAGAATGGCAACGTTTGTAATTTGCGCTTCATCTAATACTTTCCACAAGCCGCAGTAGCCAATAATCGCTTCATTTTCTTGAAGTACAAAATAATAAGCATAATTGTTTCTTGTTAATTCGGCTTCAAACGCTTCTCTTGTCCACGGAGTTGTAAAAGCTTCGCGTTCGAGTACAAGAACGTCGTCAATATCTGCGAACTCCATTCTCCTTACTTGAACGTTCGGTTTCATTTCGCTGTTGTTCATGCTGCCAGTTCACCTCCGCTTCAGGCAGTCGGTGATAATCTGGCGTAAATGCATGAACATTCTCCACAGGTTCTTGACGTAAAGCAAGAAGGCATAATGCACCTGCACGCGCACTCGGTAAAGCACCAGGGGTAAACATCGCTTGGTCTCCTAATTCAGCTTGAATTGCCTCTTGATGTAGAGACACATCTTCACCAACAAACAAAATACGTTGATTCATCGTTTTCAGCTGTTCTAAAAGATCTGCAAGCGATTGATGTTTTTCAGCTTCTTTTGCAGAAATCGTCCCGTCTTCTGTTGCTTGATAACACGCAGCAAAAACAGTCCCTCTTCTTGCATCAATAAGAGGAACAATCATTCCATTAAAGTATCGACCAGCTTCTGCCATGACGGCTAATGTCGATAGCGGGATTAACGGAATTTTCAACGCCCAAGCCAACGACTTTGCAGTGGTCACAGCCATTCTTACACCAGTGTAGGAACCTGGCCCCTTTGCAACAGCAATCGCATCCAAATCAGCTGGCTTTAGGTCCACATCTTGTAAAACATGTTCAACTGCTGGCATTAATCGCAAAGCATGGTTTTTCTTTAACCACGTTGAATATTCCGCAATTACTTGTCCATCTTTACAAACCGATACGCCTAGACGGTAAGAGGACGTATCAATTCCCAATATCGTTGTCATTTAACCACTCCTCTAAACGCTTTACATGTGAAGCTCCTTTTGCTTTAAACGTTAACACACGCTCTGTCTCACTCACTTTTTCTATCTTCAATGAAAAATAAGTAGTTGGAAGCATGTCTGCAATCAAATGAGCCCACTCGATAACCGTGACACCCTCCCCCTCTATATACTCTTCTAGTCCTAATTCTTCTGCTGTTTCTCCAACACGATAAACATCCATATGGTAGAGAGGCAACGTTCCTTCATACTCTTTAATAATCGTAAAAGTTGGACTTGTAATCATTTGCTTCACATGTAATCCACTGCCTAAGCCTTTGACAAAATGTGTCTTACCAGCACCCAAATCGCCATCAAGTAACAAGCAGTCACTCGGTAATAAAACAGTTGAAAATGAAGACGCCCATCGTAACGTCTCTTCTACTGAATATGATCTTAATTGATACGATTGCATAACGAACACTCCACTAATTAAAATGATTATAGCCACTTTTAGAAATTAAAGACTCGGTTTCGCCATTTCGCATAAACACACTCGGGGAACCGGACCGGACATACCCTATCTCAAACAAGTCGTTTTGAGCACTTTTTTGTAGCTGCTGAAAGGTTTCTCGAGACGTAGCACCGATTAGCTGAAAATCTTCTCCACCGTTAAACAGCCAATCAAGCTTACGCTCCAAACTTGCTGTCTCAATACTCGGCAAAACCGGCGTCAGCTTTGAGTGTTCAATAACAATTTGCTGTTTACTCGCCTCCGCTAACTCCATCGCTTCACTTGATAATCCATCACTAATATCATTTAATGCGATCCGTTTGTTCACTTGCGAAAAAAGCATGCCACTATCCACCTGAGGTTCGGGTTCCTGATGGACTTGAATACACACTAATTCTTCATTCGTAAATGGTTTATTATTTTTTTGTTGTAATAGATGCAATCCAGCTGCGGAACGACCAAGAGGGCCTGTTACGAATACAACGTCATTTGGTTTCGCTGTGCTTCGCTTTAACGCTTGACCTTTTTTAACTGTCCCAATCGCCGTGACAGATAACATTAATTGTGAATCACTCGAAACCGTGTCGCCACCAATTAAATCCATTTGATAGCTAGCGGCAATTTGATTCATTCCTCTATAAATTTCTTGTAACTCTTCATCTGTCCACGTCCGAGGAATCGCAAGTGTAACAAGATAATATGCTGGAGTTGCGCCCATTGCAGCAAGATCACTTATGTTAATTGCTAAGGCTTTTCTGCCAATTTGAAAGGAACTTAGTGTATCTTTACGGAAATGAATCCCTTCCACCATTGCATCGACACACACGACTTGTTCCGTTTCATTTGACGTTTTGTACACCGCTGCGTCATCACCAATTCCAATTGATAACTGCTTCTGAAAATAATGATTCGGTGTAATGCTCGTAATAAAGGAAAATTCATCTCTCATGGTCTGTACACTTCCCTCTAGATAAATAAAAAAACCGAGAGGGCATCTCGGTTCATTGGTATTGCGGGGGGCGGATTTGAACCACCGACCTTCGGGTTATGAGCCCGACGAGCTACCAGACTGCTCCACCCCGCGTCGTTATAAAATTACCACGATCTATTTTTTAAAATAAGATCAATGCGTTGTTTTAAGTAGTTTTCCTAACAACAAAAATAAATATACCATATATTTTTAAATGATACAAGTTTTTTTCTCAAAAAAACTTCTTGTCAATCTTGTGAAAGAGGAGTATGATATGAAAAATAAACACAGACTAGTTATCTTTGAGGAGATGTTCGTATGAAAAAAGCATTTCGATTAATGGTTCTTGCGCCAGTGGGGTTACTTCTAGGCATGCTACTATTACCTGCATTCCTCGTGACAGACGTAGCTTTATTTTCTCAATTTATTGAGTCTATTATTATAGGAAACCAAAAATCTTAATAGCTTATTATTGACACCACCAAGTCATACACACACTACTTGGTGGTGTTTTTTTATGCTTTCTTTAACGCATCTACAAAATCATTTATAATATCTCGATGATCCTCGATTCCTACAGATATGCGAACATCTTGCGAAATAATCCCAAGTGCTTCTCTTTTCTCAATAGGAACGGAACGATGGGATGTTCCAACTGGATAAGAGATTGATGTCTCAACCCCTGCCAAAGTCGGTGCAATCTTCACAAAAGAAAAGCCAGAGAAAAATGCGTGAATATCAACCTCTTGCTTTAAACGAATGGTTACAATTGCACCATTCCCGAATGAAGATAAGGACTCTGAATAGTTAACGTGCTGAACTTTCGGTTGTTTTTTCAGATAATCAGCAAGCATTGCCGCATTGCTAGACTGTCTTTCCATTCTCACACCTAATGTTTTTAAGCCTCTGCATGTTAACCAAGCTTCAAAAGGGCTTAACGTCGTTCCCATCGTAATCACAAGTTGTTTTACTCTTGAAATAAGTGGCTCACACCCAACAACGACTCCTGCTGTAACATCACTATGCCCTCCTAAATATTTCGTTGCACTATGAACAACCAGGTCAGCTCCAAGCGTCAATGGTTTTGCGAAATAAGGGGTTGCAAACGTATTATCAACGATCACATGCAGATGATTTTCTTGCGCAAATTGCACCATAGTTTCAATGCTTTCGACGCGAACATGTGGATTTGTAACGGACTCACAGAAAAGCGCTCTTGTATTCTCTTTCACCGCTTTTTGCCAATCTGTATGAGGTTCAACAAAGCTCACTTCAATTCCCATATTTTTTAGCTCTTGTTCAAATAACGAATATGTCCCGCCATATGATCGCCTGATCGACAAACGGGCAATACTGCACATAATATGGCCGACATTCCTGAAGAGGTTGCAATGCCGTCATCTGCTTATTCTAGCAGCGCTACACCTTTGCCGAGATCATCGGTATTTGGATTTCCATAGCGTGAGTATAAATATTCCTTTTCCCCGGAAAAATACGATGCCATACCATCAAGACTCTCAAACACAAATGCAGATGTTTGATAAATAGGTTTTGCCTTACTTTTGTTTTTCATATGTTCATTCCCGTAAAAATGTACTGAATTCGTATAAAATGCCTTTTTCTCTCCACAATGCAAAACCCTTTCTCTCTTATAGCATAAAATTGATCCCTAACCAAAAGCCAACACCAGACCCGACAATCGTTAACGCAATGTACAAAAGTCCTCTCCATGCGTGTCCATCTTTAAAACATTGTACCGCCTCTATACTAAATGTCGAAAACGTTGTAAACCCGCCGAGAAAATAAATGATGAAAGATTCCAATATTTCGTTAAACGAGAATCCAACAGCAATACCTAAACACGCACTTCCAACGATGTTCACGAATGTTATAACCGTAAAAAAACTTGGCCAGTTAAATCGCTTTGCTAAAATCTCACCGATTGTATAGCGAAGAAACGCTCCTGTGCCTCCACCAACCGATATAAGAAGGAGTGTGAACATCATTACATCGCCCTCTTACTCATTATACGCATCCCGAACCAGGCTAATAAAATACCACCACACACGGATAAAAGAAGGTATACACTAGCTAATAGAGAATTTTCAGTAAGTAACGAGAAGAAATCAGCTATAAACGTTGACATTGTAGTGAATCCGCCGATAAATCCGACTGTGATGCCTTTTTTCACAGTTTGTGATACGTTTATTCGCTCATTAAATGCTTGAACAGCTAGCCCCATCATAAAGCTACCAGTAAGATTTGCAATGAAAATTCCGACCCACTCATGGCCTGGAAAGATATATGTAAGGCCAAATCGGGTTAGACCACCTAACGCCCCACCAGCCGTAACGGCAAACCATGTATAAAAGGGACGCATGATTCACCCCCTAGAAATGTTAAACTGATTTTACTATAAGCAGTCGCTTTCCACAAGATCTTAAGCATTCTTGTTTATCTAGAAAAATAGACTATAAAGAAAGGTGTGATTTCATTGGGAATTGTGTTACTAAAATTAAGTATTGCCTTATTCTCTGGCTTTTTAATTGGTATTGATCGTCAAATTAAACATAAACCACTAGGTTTAAAAACAAGTATGGTCATCTGTATAGCTAGCTGCTTAATTACGATTGTTTCAGTTGAAGCGTACCTCTATTTCTCAAGCACAGAGAATGCACGACTTGCTATGGATCCTATGCGATTAGCAGCACAAATTGTTAGTGGCGTTGGTTTTCTCGGTGCAGGCGTAATTTTAAGACGAAGCAACGACGTCATATCTGGATTAACTACTGCCGCCATGATCTGGGCAGCTTCAGGAATTGGCATTGCCATCGGAGCCGGTTTTTATATAGAGGCATTCTTGTCAGTCTTACTAATATTGATTGCCGTTAACGTTATTCCTGCATTATTAAAAATCATTGGCCCTACTTCTCTCAGTCAAATTGATGTTTCACTAAAAGTAGTAATGGCTGAAGAAGCCACTTCTACCCACTTAATTAAAAGCATCCAGCGAAAAGAAAAAGGTTGGAAGAAGCGAAAAGAAAAAAACATTATTATCCATGATGTAAAAATTAGAGACATTGACGACAATAAACAACAACTAGACATTCTCTTATCCATTCCACGCACTATGTACATGACACAACTGTATGATATTGTGAAAAAGATTGATCACGTACAAACTGTCGCAATTGAACAAAAATAGTTTATAAATGGATAGAATCTTTTTAGACCGTTGTATATCCTGTAAGTAAAGTCTTTTATTAGGAATGAAACGATGGATATTTTAAAGGAATTTATTACCCAATATGGCTATGTTGGCGTCTTTTTTTCATTAGTAGCAGGGATTGCTGGCTTTCCTATACCTGACGAAATATTACTTATTACGCTTGGGTATTTATCGTACATTGAATACTTTCACTTAAGTACTATCCTATTTATTTGTTTTATTGGATCACTGAGCGGGATGTCTGTCTCGTATGTTTTAGGCACTACATTAGGCGCTCCTTTCTTAGAAAAGTATGGTCCTCGTTTTTATTTTTCAACTAAAAAACAGCTTTATGTTCATAACTTATTTATTCAGCATGGGAAATGGCTGCTGTTAATTGGCTTTTTTATTCCTGGCATCAGACATTTAATTGGATATGTGTCTGGTATCACTCGTTTTCATTACAAGACGTATGTCCTTATTACAGGAATCGGGAGTGGACTGTGGACAATCCTTTTCATCTATATTGGCTATGGTCTAGGAGGTCAGTGGCTCTTGATTCAGGAGGACATCTATGCACATAAAATGCGCTACATGGCTGTATTATCGTTTATCTTGCTAAGTGCTCTCATTTCATACCTTGTTTACAAGCATATCTTGCATACTAACAAGAAGCAGCCTCAAAAGGAGGATCATCCAATCTCATAGACGGAAGCATTAGTAGCCGCTTCTTCATTTCGCTTCTTCGAAGCGCAGCTCTTTTGCGCCTCTCTATACAAAAAAAAGACACCTTTTCAGGTGTCTTTCTGCTTGCCTGGCAACGTCCTTTGGCTCCGTCATGATTTCCTACGGGGACGTTTCGCACGAAGCGGTTTCAAGGATGCATTCCATGTCGTCTTACGAAATTCATAACTCCGTGCTTCAGGGTCGTTTCCTACGGGGATGCTTCACACGTTCTTTTTACGATGGGTCCTTCACGACGTTCTACGAAAACGACCCTTTCGTCTCACAGGGGAACACGATGGATTTGGATTCGTGCTTTGTTCAATCTGAGTGCTTGCTTCTTCATTTCGCTTCTTCGAAGCGCAGCTCTTTTGCGCCTCTCTATACAAAAAAAGACACCTATTCAGGTGTCTCTCTGCTTGCC